>JADCFQ010000001.1 GCA_020249435.1 Roseomonas sp.
ATGGCCATGAATATGATACGCAGCGCAGACGACAAACACAGCCTTAAAGTCAGAAGAAAAAAAGCCGCCATGAACACAGATTATCTGGGATCATTGCTATTCAGAACTCAGCGGTAACCCTTTCAAGCGATTCCCCTGCGCGCCAGACCCCCTCCGTGGCCTCACCAGCGCCCGGAATGGCGCTTGGCGAAACCCTTGTCTTTCAGCAACACAGGCGGATTGAAACGCGCGCCTCAATCCCACCCCACCGCGCCCGGCATATCCTTCACCGGCTTGGCCGCCTTCAGCTTGGCCAAATCCGGCACGGGACGGCAGCGGAGCGGATCACTGGCAAAAGCTTCCTCAATCGCCGCCGCGACCCCCAGCACCAGCCGATCCCCCCCGCGCGGCCCGACCACCTGCAAGCCAAAGGGCATGCCGTTGCGGTCCAGCCCCATGGGGATGGACATCGCCGGATGGCCACAAAGTGTGGGGTAATAGGCAAGCGCCAGCCAATGGAAGTAGGTCCGGGTTGGTTTGCCATCAATCTCGGCAGGGTAGAGTTCCTTCCAGGGCCGGGGCGAAAGCGTGATCGCCGGCGTGATCAGCACATCATGCGCGGCGAAAAACCCCTGCCAGGTGCGGTACATCTTGGTCTGCGCCGCCGCGGCGCGGGCGTAATCATCCAGGCTATAGCGGAGCCCCTCTTCCACATTGGCGCGCACATTGGGCCCGACATCCTCAGGGCGCGTGCGGCATTTTTCCTGATGCGATGTCAGGAAGCCCGCCGCGCGCAGCACCTCAAACGCCTCATCACCGCCGGTGCAATCGGGGTGTGCGGCTTCCGCCGCGCCAAACATGGGTGCAATGGCGCCGGCGCGGTCGGCGAAGATGTCGCGGATGTGCTTTTCGGTCGGCGCCTGGCCGAAATCCGGGCTGAAGGCCAAGCGCAGGCTGGCCAAATCATAACGCGGCACCGGGAAATAGAGGCTCGGCTCTTCACGCACATAGCCATCATGCAATGTGTAGGCGAGCGGATCGCGCGCATCATCAGACGCCATGGCCGACAGCAACAGGCAGACATCGGCCACATTGCGCGCCATGGGGCCAAGCACCGGCAGGCCGGACCAGCCATGGGCGCGCTTTTCGGAAGGCACCAGGCCAGGTGATGGCCGATAGCCGACAATGCCATTGAAGGCGGCTGGATTACGGAGCGAACCGCCGGTATCAGACCCTGAGCAGATCGGGAACATATTGGTGGCGAGCGCCACACCCGAACCGCCTGAAGACCCGGCGGCGGATTTCATCGGATCAAAGGGATTGCCCGTCACGCCATAGACGGCGTTGCGCGTATTCGCCCCCGCGCCAAATTCCGGCGTATTGGTCTTGCCCACGACAATCGCGCCATTGGCGCGCAGATTGGCGACCATGCCGCAATCCGCATCGGGCACGAAATCGCGAAAGATCGGGCTGCCATAGGTGGTGCGCAGCCCTGCGGTTTCCTCCAAATCCTTGATGCCCACGGGCAAGCCATGCAGCGGGCCCAATTCATCACCCCGCATCACCGCCGCTTCGGCTTCCTTAGCGGCAGCGCGGGCGCGGTCCTCATCCAAGGCCACAACGGCATTCACCGCGTGGTTCACTTCGCCAATGCGCGTCAGGCAGCTTTCCAGCAATTCTACCGGGGAGAGCTTGCGCCGCCCAATCAGGCGGCGCGCTTCAATCGCGGTCAGGTCACAAGGTTCGGTCATGGGTGTTTCCTTGGTTTTTTCTTGAGATTGCGCGGCTAATCAGTAGCCCATCGCGCAGCCATCCTTGCGCGGGTCAGACCCACCCACCAGGCAGCCCTTTTCATGGTCAATGAAAATCGCCTGACCGCCGCCATGCGGCTTGTCTATGCCTTCGCAGACATGGCCAAGGCGATTCAGCTGATCAATCACCGCACCGCTGAAGCCGCGTTCCACCTGCACCTTGCCGTCCTGCGGCATCAGGCGCGGCAGATCAATCGCTTCCTGCACATCCAGGCCGAATTCGAAGTGATTGGTCAGGAAGTAGCTATGCCCGGTCGGCTGATAGCGCCCACCCATCACCCCATAGGGCATGATGGCGCGGCCATTCTTCATCACCATGCCAGGGATAATCGTATGCAGCGGGCGCTTATTGGGCGCGATGCAATTCGGATGACCATCCTGCAAGCGGAATCCAAAACCGCGATTCTGCAGCATGACACCGGATTTTTCTGCAAGGATGCCGGAACCAAAACCTTCAAACAGCGAATTGATGAAGGAACACGCATTGCCATCCTTATCCACCACGCAAAGATAGACCGTGTCCTTGTGCTTGTTCAGGTCGCTCTCACCCGGCGCAGGCAATTCCGGCAGCGCAGCATCATCGCGAATAAGGCCCGCCAGGCGCTTCAGGTAATCCGCATTCAACAGCTTTTCGACCGGCACATTGACCTGCGCAGGATCAGCCAGGAAGGCATCGCGGTCCCGATAGGCCATGCGCGCGGCTTCGATATGCCGATGCAAACGCGTGGCCGAAAGCGGCCCGCCTTCCGGCGTTGGCAGATTGGCGAGCGTGCCCAGGATTTGCAGCGCATGCATGCCGGACCCATTGGGCGGGCATTGATAAACCTCCATCCCGCGCCAAGGGATGGAAATGGGCGTCACGAATTCCGCCGCCTTCTGGCCATTCGCGAAATCTTCTTCGGTATGCAGACCGCCCGCTTCGCGCAGCGTCGCCACAATATCGGCGGCCACTTCGCCCTGATAGAAGGCCACCGCGCCCCGCGCCGCAATGGCGCGCAAGGTCTTGGCCAATTCCGGCTGGCGGAAACGGGTGCCGAGCTTCGGCGCCACGCCATTATTCACGAAGCGCCGCGCCGATGCCGGGTGCTTCAGCAGCTTGCCGACCGAACCTTCCCAATCCGCTGACACGCGCGGCGTGATGGGGAAGCCTTCTTCGGCATAATGGATCGCTGCCTGCAAAATGCGATCAAGCCCAAGCTTGCCATGCGTGCGGTTCAACAATTCCCAAGCCGAAATCGCCCCAGGCACCGTCACCGAATGCGCCGAGGTATTTTCCATTTTGGTCGCCCCGGTGGCGCGAATGGCCTCAGGCGTCGCAGCACCCGGCGCGCGGCCGGACCCATTCAGCGCAATGACAGTGCTGCTGCCGGCGGGCACGTAAAGGCAGAAGCAATCACCGCCAATGCCGGTCGATTCCGGCTCAATCACGCATTGCACGGCGCAGGCGGCAATCGCGGCATCCATGGCGTTGCCGCCCGCACGCAGGATTTCAAGCGCGGCGAAGGCGGCTTGCGGCATGGAGGTTGCGGCCATGCCATGGGTGCCATAGGCGGGGCTGCGGCCGGCAAGGTGAAGATCACGCATCGGGTCAGGCTTCCATCAGATACAGTTACGACCCCCCTCATGCCCCCTCTGGCGCGCGGGGAAAAGCCCCGGGCAGTTTCACCCCCCGCGAATCTGGATTAAAGCCCCGTCATGGAACCCACAGCCAGCCTTGATGAATTCCACCGGATCGATATCCGGGTCGGCACCATCCTGACCGCGGAACCCTTTCCGGAGGCGCGCAAGCCCGCCATCAAGCTGAGTATTGATTTCGGGGCAGAGATCGGTGTCAAGCGATCCTCAGCGCAATTGACCGTGCATTACACGCCCGAAGCCCTGGTGGGGCGGCAGGTGGCGGCGGTGGTGAATTTCGCCCCGCGCCGCATCGCGGGCTTCATGAGTGAGGTTCTGGTCCTCGGCATGCCCGATGAAGCGGGTGCCGTGGTGCTGCTGGCCCCGGATCAACGCGTGCCGAATGGCGGAAGGATGTTTTGATGGCGCAGAAATACTACACGGTTTCCTGGGACCAATTGCACCGCGATGCCAAGGCACTGGCCTGGCGGTTGCTGGAACGCGGCCCCTGGCGCGGCGTGGTCGCCATCACCCGCGGCGGGCTGATCCCAGCCGCCGTGGTGGCGCGGGAATTGGATTGCCGGCTGATCGAAACCGTCTCAGTCCTCACCTATGATGAGGAAACCAAGGGCGAGCCGCGCGTGGTGAAAATGCCCGATGCGGCTGGCGATGGCGAAGGCTGGCTGCTGTTGGATGATCTGGTGGATACCGGCACCACGGCACGCGTGGTGCGCGCCCTGCTGCCCAAGGCGCATTTCGCGACCGTCTATGCCAAGCCCGCCGGGAAGCCGATGGTGGATACGTTCATTACGGAAGTAAGCCAGGATACCTGGATCCTGTTCCCTTGGGATACAGAGCCGCAATTCATCGCACCCATTGCGAAATCGGCGGGGCAATAGGGTTTTCGCTTTGGAGCAAGGATAGGCCCATGCCCGACATCTATCAGGACAATCGCAGTTTCACTGCCTCCCGCGCCTGGGGTGCCCGCGATTTCGCAGAAATTGAAGGTGCCACGGTGCGGCTGCATTGGACCGACCAGCCCTATATCTGGCACGTCAATGACGGCGCCGAGGTTTTCGTCGTGCTCGATGGCGCGGTTGAGATGAAGTATCGGCTGAATGGCCAGGAACATTCAGTGCGCCTTGGGCCAACCGATGTTTTTGTGGCGGATGTGGGGGATGAACATGTCGCCCACCCGATTGGCGCGGCGCGTATTCTGGTCGTGGAGCGCAAGGGGTCGGTGTGAGGTAAAACTCCCCGCCCAGACGATCACGCCCCCGCCATGACCTGCGCGATAATGCCAAGCGGCAGCACCAGCGATAGCGGCGCATCTTCCAGGCGGAGCGCGCCGAAGCTCTCATACCATTGCGCGGCGCGGTCCGATTTTGCGTCAATCAATAAGGCAACGCCGCCGACTTCCTGCGCGACGGCCAGGCAGCGCCGCCCGGCGGCAATCAGCAGCGCCCCGCCCATGCCCTGCCCTTGCCATTCCCGCGCCACCGCCAAACGCCCGAGGCGAAACACCGGCACCTCATGACGCCCAAGGCCGCGCGTCAGCAGCGCGGGGGTACGGGCATAGGCAAGCGCGCCAACGCTCAGGCTGTAAAACCCCAGGATTTTCTGCGGCGCGGCGGGCTCCACCACCACAAAAGTCTTTGCCCCGCCGCTTTCATGGCTTTGCCTTGCATAGCGCGCCAGAAATTCATTCAGCGCAGGCTCGCCGCAATCAAAACCCTTGCGGTCATGGCTGCGGGAAAGCGGCTGCTCCCGCCAGGGGCTGCTCACGTGATGTTACGAGCAACCTTAGAAGCCCGAAGGAGCCTTTCATTGGGTGCCGGCGGATTTTCCAAAAGGGCAAGCACGCGCAGGCTATCGCGTTCGGACAGCGCCAAGCGTTCGGCGTTTTCGATCACGGCGCGCGCCTCGGGCAGCATTTTGCCCAGGATGAAGGCGGTCAGGTCCATATTCATCAGCGCCGCCGCACGGGCGAGCATGGCCTTTTCCTCAGCCGGCAGGCGGAATTCGATGCGACCACCTTCAGGGGTGGTGACAGCAGCGGCAAGGGCTAGGGACATGGCGGGGCTCCTTTAGTGCTCCATATAACGTACGGAAACTGTCCGGACAAGAAAAATCCTCACCCACCGCCATCCGCACCAGCCTCTTCCCGGCTGGCCAGCACCTTATCCACGCGCCTGCCATCCATATCCACAATTTCAAAGCGCCAGCCGGCCCAGACGATCCGGTCCCCTTCCCGCGGCACACGGCGCAGCAGGGCCAGCATCAGCCCGGCGACCGTGTGATAGGTCCCCGCACCTGGCATTTCCGGCAGGTCAAGCCGCGCGCGCAATTCATCGGAAGGCATGCTGCCATCCAGCAACAATGACCCATCAAAGCGCAGCACCGCCGCTTCCGCCGGCATGGGCTCGCTTGGACCCAATTCGCCGATAATCGCCTCCAGCAGGTCAGACGCGGTTACCATGCCTTCAAAGGACCCGTATTCATCCAGCACCAGCGCCATGCCGAGCGGATCACCGCGCAGGCGTTCCAGCGCATCCAAGGCGGTCAGCGTATCGGGCAGCACCATGGGCTGGCGGAGCGCAGCATCAAGCGACATGGGCCCGCCGGCGAGCAGCTGATCCAGCAAATCCTTGGCCGCGACGACGCCCACCACATTATCCACCCGCCCATCCGCCACAATGAAGCGCGTGACATGCGCGGCGCGGAGCCTCTCCGGCAGGTTTTCCAAGGGCTCATTACGGTCAAGCCAGGCGATGTCATTGCGCGGCGTCATCAGCGCGCGCACGGGCTTGTCACCAAGGCGCAGCACGCGTTCGATCATGTGGCGTTCTTCAGTCTCAAGCGCGCCGGCCTGGGCACCTTCGGCCACCACGGCCTTAACTTCCTCTTCCGTCACGGCCTGATCGGAGGCGCGCACCGGGCCAAAGAAGCGCAGCACCAGCGCGGAAGAAGCGCCCAATAGCCAGACCATGGGCGCGGTGAGGCGCGCCAGCAGCGCCAAGGGCCGCGCGACTAGAATGGCGATTTTCTCGGGCTCGCGCAGGGCCAATTGCTTCGGCACCAACTCGCCCAGGATCAGGCTCAGATAGGTGATCGCCAGCACCACGAGCGCGAAAGACACTTCCTGCACGAAGGGCACGGTAAAGGGCAGCAACCCAAGTGTATCGGCGATGGTGCCTGACAGCCGCGCGCCACCAAAGGCACCGGCGATAATGCCAACCATGGTGATGCCCACCTGCACGGTTGGCAGAAAACGCTGCGGGTCCTCGGCCAAAGCGAGCGCCGTATCCGCGCCGCGCACGCCGCGCTTTTGCATCGCCATAAGGCGGGACCGGCGAGACGACACAATCGCCAATTCCGACATGGCAAAGGCGCCATTCAGCAAAACCAGCAGCAGGATGATCACAATTTCCAGGGCCGTGCCCATGTCTTATTCCCAAAGGCGGCAAATGCCGTGCGCCTTCTAAAATAGTTTTGCCCCGCTTGAAACAATCCCGCCGCATGGCCCGCGCCACGCTTTGTGGCATAAATCGCCCATGACCCAGAATTTGCCCCAGCTTCTGCCCAAGCTTCTGCCGCTTGAAGGTGCCTCCAACCTCCGCGATTTGGGGGGCTGGCGCGGCCATCAGGGCCGGGCCTTGCGCCATGGGGTGCTGTTCCGGTCCGATGCGCTGCACCGGCTGACCGATCAGGATTTGCTGACGCTGGAAGCCACGGGGCTCAGCACCGTGTGCGATTTGCGCGGCAGGCATGAAGCCGCCGCCGCCCCTTCCCGCCTGCCGCCAGGGGCAAAGGCCGTGCCGCTGCCGATTGAACCGCGCATCGGCGCATCCCTGCGGGATCTTTTGGCCAATGGCGCGGCAACGCGGGCCGAGACAACGCGGCTTTTGGGCGTGGCCTATCTGAATTACGCGACCGAGCAATTGCCGGTCTATCGCCGGCTTGTTGATCTGATCCTGGAGGATGACCGCCGGCCGCTACTGTTTCATTGCTCGGCGGGGAAGGACCGGACCGGGCTTGGGGCAGCGCTGATTCTGACCGCGCTTGGCGTCACGCGCGACGATATCCTGGCCGATTATGTCGCCACCGACCGCTTCTGGCGGCGCGACCACCCCCTGCCGGATGACGCGCCAGAGGAAGCGAAGCAGGCGATCCTGGATACCCACCCGGCGCTACTCACCGCCGCTTTGGATGCGGCGGTAGCGCCCTTCGGGTCTGAGAGCGGCTTGCTGGAAGATGGGCTTGGGCTGACCCCGGCGCGGCTCGCGGCCTTTCGGGGGGTATTGCTGGATTAGGCGCGCGCTTATGCGCTGGACAAAGGCCGATTCATCTGGCTAGATAGCTATCTGGCCAGGTGGATCAGCGCATGAATATCCCTCTTTTCGACGCCAAAAACCGGCTGAGCGCCCTTGTTGATCAAGTGGTTCGTGGCCAGGAAATCACCATCACGCGCCGCGGTGTCGCTGTGGCGAAGCTCGTCCCAGTGCTGCCGAGCTTTGATCAGGACAAGGCACGCCAGACTGCCGAGGCGCTGCGCGCCGCCAGCCGAGGGGCGAAGCTTGCCGGCATCCCCATCAAGGATTTGGTGGAAGCGGGCCGCAAGTGAGCTTCGTGCTCGACAATTCTGTGGCACTTGCCTGGTGTTTTGAAGATGAACAGACGCCCGCCATCATGGCGCTACTGGACCGCGTGGCGGCAACCGGCGCCATGGCGCCGCTGCTTTGGCCGCTGGAAGCGCTGAATGGCTTGCTGGTGGCGGAACGGCGCCGCCGGCTGGATGCAGCAAAGCGCGCGGAACTGGCGGGCCTGCTGCGCGCCCTGCCCATCACGCTTGATGATGAAACCGCCGATAAATCCTGGGAAGATACGCTGCGCCTTGCCGAGCGCTTCACGCTTTCGGTCTATGACGCAACCTATCTGGAATTGGCACAGCGCCGGCGCCTGCCATTGGCTTCCATGGACCGTGCCTTGCGCAGCGCCGCTGTTGCGCTTGGCGTGGAAGTACTGCTGGATTAGGCGACGCCCGCCACCCAAGCGGCCATCGCGGTTGCCCGCGCATCCTCATGCCATTGGCCGATGATCTGCACGCCAAGCGGCATGCCCTCAACCGCCAACAGCGGCAGATTCACCGCCGGGCAACCAAGTGCGGAGGTTCCGGCATTGAAGCTGATATCCCCGGTCGGGCGCGGGGCAATCGGCTGGCCTGGCTGATCACCCAGCCACACCGGCGCGGGGCCGGGCGATGACAGCGCAATCAGCCCATCCGCCAAGGGTGCGAGTGAGGCCAGCCGCCGGCGCAGCTCGTCTCTCTGCAATAGCCTGGCGCGATAGGTTTCCAGATCAACCTTGGTGCCATGCTGCAAGCGCGTGAAAAGCCGGGGGCTCACGCGATCCGCTGCGGTTTCCGCCAAATGCTGCAAGCCCGCGCGCTGTTCAAAAGCGCAGATATCGGCGGTGATCGCCTTCGCCTGGGAAAGCGCACGTTCAAAACCCTCAATCAGCGGATGATCGGCGCGGCGCCAAATCTCCACCCCCGCGGCGCGGAGTTTTGTGAGCAAGCCTTCAAAAGCCGCGATGGAAGCGGCATCCAAATCCGCCCAGCCTTCGGTTTCCATGACAATCAGCCGCGCGGGCTTCATGGGTGCGGGCACACTTGCCGGGCCGAAAAGCCCCGGCGCACCAGGATCACCCCCGGCACGGCGCGCGATTTCTATTGCAACTGCCCACATATCGGCCAAGCTATTGGCATGCACCCCGGCGGTGGATTGGCTGAGCGATTGCCTCTCGCCGCGATTGATCGCGCCTTGCGTCGGCTTCAGCGCGATATTCCCGCAATAGGAGGCAGGGCGAATGATGGACCCACCGACCTGCGTGCCAATCGCCGCCGGGATCATATTGGCCGCCACGGCGGCGGCGGAGCCTGAGGATGAACCGCCTGGCGTGCGGCGCGGATCAAAAGGGTTGGTGGTTGGCCCCGGATGCGCCATGCCCAATTCCGCCGTGACCGTCTTGCCGATGATGATGGCCCCCGCATCGCGCAAGGCGCGCACCATGATGCTGTCGCGCTTTGGGAAATTGCCGGTGAAGGCGCCGCAGCCCATTTGCGTGGGCATATCCGCGGTTTCGATCAAATCCTTGATGCCGATTGGCAGGCCATCAATGGCTGAGAGCGCGCGGCCTGCCTTGTAGCGCGCGGCGGAGGCATCGGCGGCAGTGCGCGCCCCTGCTTCATTCAGCACGACAAAGGCGCGCACCACGCCATCCTTGGCGGCGATCACTCCAAGGCAGCGTTCCAGATAGGCGCGGGGATTATCCTGCCCGGCCAGGAAACCCGGCACGACATCATGGAAAGTCAGGCCCTTGAAGCTGGCGCGATCATAGCTGCCGGATGACATGGCGGTTCCCCCTTGGTGCGTTCTGTTGCGCGCATCTTGCATCGCCTGGGCGCGCTTGTCTGCCGCCCGGAATTACGGGCGCAGCGCGTCACCAATCCGCGCCACCACGCCATCCCAATCACCGGCGCGGCTTTGGCGAAACAGGCGCATGCTGGGGTACCAAGGGGAATCCTCGCGGTCCAAAAGCCAGCGGAAATCGGGGGCGAAGGGCAGCATCACCCAGGTGGGCTTGCCAAGCGCACCCGCCAAATGCGCAACCGAGGTATCCACCGAAATTACCAGATCGAGGCTCGCGATCAGCGCTGCCGTATCGGCGAAGTCGCCAAGTTCAGCGCTGACATCCAAAACGCCGGAGGCTTCAAGCGCGGCGCGATCCCTATCCCGGACTTCCTTTTGTAGCGAAACCCAGACATCGCCTGGCTGGAACAATGGTGAAATCTTTGCGAGCGCAAGGGACCGGTTGGCATCATTCGCGTGTGTTTGGCTCCCGCTCCAGACCAGACCAATGCGGCGGCCGGCGGGCAGGCGCTGATGCCAGCGCGCCACATCCTCAGGCGGTGCCGTGAGGTAGCCACTTTCAAAGGCGGGGATGGTTTCAATCCTTGTACCGAAAGCGAGCGGTAGCGTCAGCAGCGGGGCGTGCAATTCAAATTCTGTCGGTGCTTCATTCTGGCCAATCACGGTGACAGCGGGTTCAAAGCCCTTGAATAACCGCCGCAGCGGGTCTTGCACGGAAAAAGCCACCTTGGCACCCGCAGCCGCGGCGAGCAGCACATAGCGCGCAAAATGGATCGTATCGCCAAGCCCTTGTTCCCAATAGATGTAGAGACGCTGATCCTTGAGCTGCTGATTGCCCCACCATAGCGGTTTTGGATATTTGCGGGCGGCCAAGGTCTTGTGGCGCAGGTTGCGATTCTCATAGGCGAGCCATCCATCCTTGAAACGCCCAAGCGCCAGCAACGCCAGAGCGCGGTTCCATGAGGCTTCCCGATCATCGGGCTGCAGTTTCAATGCGTGATCGTAACTGACGATTGCCTCTTCCAGCCGATTCAAGTTGCCCAGAGCGAAGCCATAGCCCCGGTGAGCAGATGCGTCTTTGGGTGCAAGGGTCCGGGCAGTCTCGGCCGAGAGCAAGGCTTTCTCCGGCTGACCAAGCAAAATGAGCGCATTAGCGCGCCACACGTGAGCATGAGCAAGTGTGGGGCTGATCGTTAGAGCCCGATCAATGGTACTGAGCCCGTCCTCTGGCCGGCCAAGCGCAAGCAGTGCCTCGGTGCGCGCAATCAAGGCCGAGGTATCATCAGGCTTCCCGCGCAGTGCCGCGTCAGTGGCTTCCACGGCTTCGGCAGGACGCTGCAATGTGCACAAGACCAGGGCCTTATTCACCAAAAAGGCAGGCGAGCCTGGGCGCAGGCTCAGTGCCTTTTCAATACCCGCGAGTGCATCCTCCAGCTTGTATTGATCCATCAGCGCGCAGGCACGATGATTATGTGCTTCGGCATCATCGGGCTTCAACACAATGGCCCGATCGAGGGCGGCAACGGCATCCTTCAAACGCTTCACATGCATTAAGGCGACGCCACGGTTCTTGTGGGGATTGGCACCATTCGGATCAAGCGCTATCGCTCGGTCCAGGCTGACGAGAGCGTCGTCGGGGCGGTTGAGGCGTATTAGCGCGCTACCGTGATTGCCTTGGGCCGCGGCGTGGCGAGGATTGATTTCCAACGCCCGACGGATGAAGGCCTCACCCTCTTCGAGGTGGCCGAGTTCAGCGGCAGCGATACCCGCAAAATGCAGCGCATCAAAATTGCGCGGGTCGAATTTCAGTACGGCACCAAAAGCAGCCCGGGCCGCAGCGAATTCGCCCCGTTGGAGCAGTACGATCGCCTCGGCGATTTTCCTAGAGATGGCTTTGGGTGGCTGCTTCATGTGTTGCACCGGTCATGGGATCGGAGGCTTCGACGGGGTTTGTCAGAAGCCCTTTATGGCGCCCCGCCTCGGGAAAATGGTTAACAGATATTCAACCGCAGCCTTTTCCGGCGATCAACTGGTGGAGGAAGCCAATGAGGCGGCGGAGGATTGTAGCAATTTGAGGCGAAGCCGTTTGAATTGTCTTGCTTGTCTCCCGCCATCTTCCGCGCCAGGGTGGGCCATGATCCCCGATATCCCCGCGCCCGGTCACGCCGCGACGCTTCGCCCCGGCCTGCGCTGGCTGCGCTTTCTACTGCCCTTCCCGCCGAGCCATGTGAATGTCTGGTTATTGGAAGATGGGCCAGGTTGGCTCGCGATTGATTGCTCGATCGCCGATGAAGCCTCCCGCAATTTGTGGGGCCAGGCGCTGGCTGGTGATGCCTTTGCCGGGCGGCCCCTGCAGCGCCTGCTGGTGACGCATTTCCACCCCGATCATGCCGGGTTGATGGGCTGGCTTGCGGAAAATCATGAGCTGGTTCCGCTGATGACCAAGATCGAATGGCTGCAGGCGCGCGCGCTGTGGTTCGATACGGGGGCGGAGATGGTGGGGCATCAGGCACGCTTTGCCCAAGCCGCCGGTGCGCCCGCCGAATATGCCGAATTCATCCGTGCGCGTGGGCCGCTTTATGTGAAGGCGGTAGCGTCTTTGCCCAGGGTTTTTGAAGCCATTGCCGATAGGCAGGACATCACCATTGGCGGCCGCCCTTGGCGCGTGATGACGGGGCAGGGCCATGCGCCCGATATGGCCTGCCTGTTCAATGCGGAAGATCGCGTGCTGATCGCGGCTGATCAGATCCTGCCGCGCATTTCACCCTATATCGGGCTGCATGCTGGTGAACCCGCTGCCGATCCGCTCGGCGCCTTTCTCGCATCCTTGCAGCGTTTTCGTGCCCTGCCTGAAGATGTGTTGGTACTGCCCTCCCATGGGGAACCGTTTTACGGCTTGCATGCGCGGCTTGATTGGCTCACCGCGCATCATGCGGAACGGCTCTCGCTGTTGATGGATGCCATGGCGGATAGCAGCGCGCATGATCTTTTGCCGGTGCTGTTTCGCCGTCCGCTCGATATCCGTAATCTTGGCTTTGGGCTTGGCGAAACCCTTGCTCATCTGCGCCGCTTGCAGGTGATGGGCGAAGCGGCTGCGCAACCGGATGCCGCCGGCGTACTGCGCTGGCGCCGCGCGTGAGGAGACTATGATGACCCCAGAAGAAACCATTGCCGCCATCCGCGCCGATGCGCGCTTCGCCGCTGCCAGCGCCAAACTTGCCGCGGATCATGCGCGCATGGTGGAAGATTGCATCACCCTCACGCAAATCCCGGCACCCCCCTTCGCGGAAGAAGCACGCGCAGCCGCCTATCTTGCCATGCTGCGCGATCACGGGCTTGAGGAGGTGGAGCAGGACGAAATCGGCAATGTGATGGGGCTGCGGCGCGGTTTCGGCAATGGCGATATTCTGGTGGTGGCCGCGCATCTGGATACCGTTTTTCCCACCGGCACGGATGTGCGCGTCAGGCGCGAAGGCAATAAGCTTTTCGCACCGGGTGTGAGTGACGATACCTGGTCGCTCGCGGTCAATCTCGGCTTTCTGCGCGCACTTGATGCGGCGGGCATTCGCACGCGCCACGATCTGCTTTTTGTGGGTGATGTGGGCGAAGAAGGCCTCGGCGATTTGCGCGGCATTCGCCATCTTTTCACCAAGGGGCGGCACCGTGCGCGTATTCGCGGCTTCCTGACTGTGGATAGCCCGCAGGTGGAAGGCATTGTCAGCGGCGGTGTTGGGTCCAAGCGCTATCGCGTGACCTTCCAGGGGCCGGGCGGGCATTCCTATGCCGCTTTCGGCCTGGTGAACCCGATGTATGCGATGGCGGAATGCGCGCGTGGCTTGGCTGCGGTCAAAGTGCCCGATAGCCCACCCACCACGCATTGCGTGAGTGTTGTCTCGGGCGGCACTTCCATCAATGCCATCGCCAATCGTGTGGTGATCGAGGTTGATTTGCGCTCCGCCTCGGCGGCCGAACTTGCCAAGCTGGATCGGGCGTTTCTGGAGATTGTGGATCAGGCCGTCGCCACGGAAAACGCCGCGCGTTCCACCGCCAATGGCGCCATCACAGCCGAGGTCACACCTGTCGGTGACCGTCCGGCAGGCGAAACGCCGGCGGGCAGCCCCATCCGCGCCTTGGCGGCAGCGGCGGTGACGGCAGAAGGGTATCGGCCCAGCTTCGAATGGTCTTCGACGGATGCCAATATTCCGATGTCGCTTGGCATTCCGGCCTTGAAAATTGGCGCGGGTGGGCGTGGCGGGCGGGCGCATTCCTTGGATGAATGGCTGGATGTGGAACCAACCGAAGCGCTGCGCGGCATGCGGTCCAGCCTGGCGGCGATTCTCGCCATTGCGGGCATGGAAGGTGTGGGCTGACCCCGCGAAGGGCGGCACGCTGCTGGACAGTTGCCCAGTGCCGCCCATGATGCGCCAGGGAAGCGCCGATTCGGGCGCCACTTGAAGGAAAGACGATCATGGCAGGACACGGACATGGCGCCGATCATGGCGGCGACGGCCATAAGGGCGTTGCGCTGCTGATTGCGGTGCTGGCGTTGTTTCTGGCCTTGGCAGAAACCGGGGCGAAAAGCGCGCAGACTGAAGCGCTGGCCAAGAATGTGGAAGCCGCCAATCTCTGGGCGTTTTTCCAGGCGCGCACCATCCGGCAAACCACGGTGCGCACGGCAGCCGAACAGGTGGCGCTTGATATGGCCGCCGCGCCTGAGGGCCAGCGCGCCGCCATGCAGCGCCAGATCGAAGCCTGGCGGGCAACCGCAACCCGCTGGGAGAGTGAGCCCGATACCGGCGAAGGTCGCCGCGAATTGATGGCCCGCGCCAAGGCGGCCGAGGAAAAGCGCGATACCGCCAGCACCGCCTACCATAATTATGAGATCGGCTCGGCGGCCTTTCAGGTGGCCATTGTGCTTGCTTCGGCCTCCATCATCACAGGGGTTGGCTTATTGGCCATGGTGGCCGGCGGGCTTGGTGTGGTCGGCGTAATCCTGTCCGGCTTCGCCTTCTGGGCGCCGCACGCGCTTCATCTGTTTTGATGCCGGTTTTGGGCTTCACAAGCCCGCCCCGCCGGGCCATCACTTGCCCATCATGACCTCTGCCGCCCCCCTTCTCCCGCCCGAACGCGCTGCCCAGCTTGCTGTCGAATTCGGCCTGAAGCCCGATGAATATGAACGGGTGCTCGCGATCCTGGGCCGTGCGCCGCGCTTGGCGGAGCTTGGCCTGTTCAGCGTGATGTGGTCGGAGCATTGCTCCTATAAATCATCGCGCGTCTGGCTGAAGGAACTGCCCACCAAGGCGCCCTGGGTGATCCAGGGCCCCGGCGAGAATGCCGGCGTGATTGATATTGGTGAGGGGCTGGCCGCAGTTTTCAAAATGGAAAGCCACAACCACCCGTCTTACATTGAACCCTATAATGGCGCAGCGACAGGTGTGGGCGGCATTTTGCGCGATGTCTTCACCATGGGCGCGCGGCCCATTGCGAATTTGAATGCGCTCCGTTTCGGTGCGCCGGATGCGCCGCGCATGAAGCGCATCATTGATGGTGTGGTGCGCGGCATTGGCGGTTACGGCAATTGCGTCGGTGTGCCGACGGTGGGTGGGGAGGTGAATTTCCACCCGCGCTATAATGGCAATCCCTTGGTCAATGCCATGACGGTTGGCATTGCGCGCGCTGATCGCATTTTCACCGCCAAGGCGACCGGCATTGGCAATCCCGTTGTCTATGTCGGATCCAAGACCGGGCGCGATGGCATCCATGGCGCCACCATGGCGAGTGCGGAATTCAGCGCCGATTCGGAAGAAAAGCGCCCAACCGTGCAAATCGGCGATCCCTTCGCCGAAAAACTGCTGATCGAAGCCTGCATGGAATTGATGGCGACCGATGCGATTGTGGCCATTCAGGATATGGGCGCGGCGGGGCTCACCAGCTCCAGCGTTGAGATGGCCGGCAAGGGCGGCATGGGCATTGAGCTTGAATTGGAAGCCGTGCCGCAGCGCGAAGAAGGCATGTCGGCCTATGAGATGATGCTCTCCGAAAGCCAGGAACGCATGCTGATGATCCTGAAGCCAGGCCGAGAGGCTGAGGCTGAGGCGATTTTCCGCAAATGGGAATTGGATTTCGCGGTGATCGGCAAGCTCACCGAGACGGGCCGCATCGTGATCCGCCATAAGGGCGTGCTGGAAGCGGATATCCCTCTGGCGCCGTTGGAATCCGAAGCGCCACTTTATCGCAGGCCCATCGCGGAAACGCCGAAGCAGCCGGTGTTGGCGGCCACGGCCATTCCTGATCCGGTCGGGCTTGCGCCGGCCTTGATGACGCTTGTTGCCAGCCCTGATCTTTGCTCCCGCCGCTGGATTTGGGACCAATATGACAGCCTGGTGAATGGCCAGACGGTGCAGCGCCCGGGTGGCGCGGATGCCGCTGTGGTCGGGATTGAAGATCATGACCGGGCGCTCGCCATGACCACGGATTGCACGCCGCGCTATTGCCTGGCGGACCCGGAAGAAGGCGGCAAGCAGGCCGTGGCAGAGGCGTGGCGCAATATCACCTCCGTTGGTGCGCTGCCCTTGGCCGTCACCGACAACATGAATTTCGGCAATCCGGAAAAGCCGGAAATCATGGGGCAGTTTGCCTCGGCGGTGCGGGGCATGGCGGCGGCGTGCATCGCGCTCGATTTCCCGGTCGTCTCGGGCAATGTGTCGCTTTACAATGAAACCGAAGGCCGCGCGATTTTGCCGACGCCCGCGATTGGCGGCGTTGGTGTGCTGGAAAAAGCCACGCAGGCGGTGGGGCTTGCCATGCCGGCCAAGGCTGATCTGGTGCTGATTGGCGAAACGCGAGGCTGGCTTGGGCAATCGCTCTGGCTGCGGGAAATCGCCGGGCGCGAAGAAGGTGCACCGCCGCCGGTTGATCTGGTCGCCGAACGCCGCAATGGCGATTTCGTGCGCGCGCGCATCCTGGCAGGCGAAGTGCTGGCCAGCCATGACTGCGCCGATGGCGGGCTGCTGGTGGCCTTGGCGGAAATGGCGATGGGGAGTGGCATTGGCGCCAGGCTCAGCCCGGCGCCGGAAGGCATCCCCGCTCATGGATTCTGGTTCGGCGAAGACCAGGCCCGCTATGTGCTGGCGGTGGCCGATGGCGCGGCGTTGATTGCCAAGGCAAGCGCGGCGGGGGTTCCGGCCCAGCTGATTGGCTCGGCCGGCGGGGGGGACTTGGTTCTGCCCGATGGCGCCGCCATATCGGTTCAGAAGCTGGCGGCGGCCCATGAGGCTACGCTGCCGGCGCTGATGGGGGAGAAATAGCAGCCATGGGCATGCAGGCCGTGGAAATTGAGGCGCTGATCAAGGCAGCGCTACCGGATGCGGAAGTGACGATCGAGGATTTGGCCGGCGATGGCGATCATTACGCCGCGAAAGTCGTATCCTCGGCCTTCAAGGGCTTGCCCCGCGTGCGCCAACATCAGATTGTCTATGCCGCGCTACAGGGCCGCATGGGGGGTGTTCTTCATGCGCTGGCCTTGCAAACCTCTGCCCCGGAATAGGAGCCAAGACCATGAGCAACCCGACCTTTGAACGTATCGAAGCCGATATCAAGGCGAACCCCGTTGTGCTGTTCATGAAGGGCACACCGGTTTTCCCGCAATGCGGCTTTTCCGCCCGCGTGGTGCAGATCCTTTCCCACATGGGCGTGCCCTTCAAGGGCGTGAATGTGCTGGAAGATATGGAAATCCGTGAAGGCATCAAGGAATTCACGAATTGGCCGACCATCCCGCAGCTTTATGTCGGCGGTGAATTCGTGGGCGGCTGCGACATCATCACCGAGATGTTCCAGTCCGGTGAGCTTTCCGGTCTGCTCAAGGAAAAGGGCGTCGCGCATAAGGCCGACGCCTGAGGCTTGGCAGCCCCGGACACGAAAAACCCCACCTGAAAAGGTGGGGTTTTTTGTTGGATCAGCCTTCGCTGGTGGTGCTGCGCGGGGCGCGGTTGCGATTGGCCTTATTGGTGCCGCCCCGCTTCTGCCGATTGGCCTTCTGGCCCTGGGACGTGCTGCGGTTGCGCGTGGATTGGCTGCGCTGCGTGGTGCTGGTGGTCGCTTCCGTGCCATCAGCGGCGCGGCGCGGCGCCGCATCAGCCGGTACCGTGCTGGTCGCGACCATCAGGCCACCAAGGGCGGCCAGGAACAAAACCTTCTTCATCATGGGATCAACCTTCCTGAGCGAATCGAGAGTTCATGTAGCACGAAACGTCCCAGGACCGCCCATGGAAATCACCACACAGCGCCGCTGCCGGTCACCCCATATGATGAAATTTTCTTAATGATGCAAAGGCGGCGAGCTTATTCACCACTCGCCCGCGCCTTGGCTTCCTCGGCACTGCCGATCCCGCCATGCGCCTTGGACCAATTCACCGGGTCTTCCAGGAATTTCCGCACTTCCTTGAGCGCGCCTTCGCTGAAATAGGGTCGTTCGCGGCAGACCTCCAGCACATCCCACCAGGTGCAAAGGTGGTGAAGGTTCAAGCCCATGCCCTTCATGGTTTCGAAGGAACCAGGGAAGACGCCGTAATAGAAAACCACGAAGGTATGATCACAAATGGCGCCGGCATCACGCAAGGCATTGGCGAAACGGATTTTGGAGGCGCCATCAGTGGTCAGGTCTTCCACCAGCAGCGTGCGCTGGCCGACCGGCACCTCGCCTTCAATCAGCGCATTGCGGCCAAAACCTTTCGGCTTTTTGCGCACATAGGCCATGGGCGCCAGCATGCGGTCCGCGATCCAGGCGCCGAAGGGAATCCCCGCCGTCTCACCCCCCACCACGACATCAATCGATTCATAGCCGACATGCCGGCCAATCTTTTCCACGCCCAGATCGCAAATCCGGTTGCGCGCACGCGGGAAGGAGATGATTTTGCGGCAATCAATATAGACGGGGCTCTTCCAGCCGCTGGTAAAGGTGTAGGGCTCTTCCGGGCGGAAATTCACCGCCTTGATTTCAAGCAGGATACGCGCGGTGGTGAGCGCCGCGTCGCGGTCCCAGTCGGAGGCATGAAGGGCGGGCATGGATAGGGCTCCTCTCTTTCCGGGTGTTGGTAATGCGCCAGGGCGGCGGCGTCCATGACCCTGCCCGAGTCGCCCCGGATTTGGGTGCTGGCGGACCCACGCGCCGGGACGGCAGCCCAGGCCCTGGGCATTGCCGAGCGGTTGAATGAGCCCTTCCGCCGTGTGGATTTGGCCTGGGGGGCTCTGGCGCGGCTGCCCTTACCCTTCCCTTCACTGGCCGGGCTGACGCCCGAAGCCCGCGCTGCCTTGGCGCCCCCCTGGCCTGATCTGGTGATATCGGCGGGGCGACGGAGCGCGCCGGTGGCGCTGTGGCTCAAGCAAAAAGGCGCGCGGCTGGTGCATTGCATGCGGCCAGGCTTTGGCGCGGCGCGTTTCGATCTTTTGGTGATCGGCCAGCATGATGCGCCCAAGCAGGCGCCGAATATCCTGCCTATTCTGGGCGCGGCGCATCGGATTTCGCCTGAAAGGCTGGCCGCCGCGCGGGCGGAATTCGCCGCACTTGCCGCCCTCCCTTCCCCGCGCGTCGCCTTGCTGATGGGCGGGCCACCGCGCGCCGAGGGCATGGATGCGCAGGTGGCCGGCGCCATTGCGGCGAAGGTCGCGGGTTTTGCGGGCAGCGTGCTGGCCTCTGCCTCGCGCCGCACCGGCAGCCCAGCGGAGGCTGCCATGGCGGCGGCCTTGGCCGGGCATCCGCATCAGCTTTTCCGCTGGGGCGATGCGCCGCCCAATCCTTATGCCGGCTTCCTCGCCTGGGCGGATCAGGTGGTGGTGACGGGGGATTCGGTTTCCATGCTGTCAGAGGCCCTTGCGACCAGCGGGCCGGTTTTCATCGCCGATCCCGGCGGGCTTGGGCCGCGCCACACGCGTTTGGCACAAAGCCTGATTGAGGCGGGCCAGGCGCGGGATTTGGCCGCCGCCCCCGCGCCCTTTCAGCGTGCGGCGCTTGATGAAAGCGGGCGCGTGGCGGCCGAGATCAGGCGGCGCGGTTTGCTGGGGTGAATTGCGCTTTCATGAGGATTTCATACAGCCAAGCTGATGCTGCGGGTGATCCGGCGCGGAACTGGTTTATGTTCCGCGTAATCTCATAGAGGTGCCGCCATGACCCGCAGCCTGAGCCTTGCGTTTTCGCCCCGCTTCATCTGCCTGACCTTGGCCTTGCTGGCGGCGCTTGGCTTTGCCGTGGCGCTGATCATCGCACCTGGTTTCTGGACCGGCTTGGGTTTTGTGCTGGCCGCCGCGCTCAGCACGCTTGGCTTGCGCGATCTTTTCCACCCAAGCCACGCCATTCTGCGCAATTATCCAATCGCAGCGCATCTCCGTTTCATCATGGAAGAAATCCGCCCGGAGATGCGGCAATATTTCTTCGAGGATGAAAAACACGGCACGCCCTTCAGCCGCGACAAGCGCGCCATTGTTTATCAGCGCGCCAAGAAGCAATTGGATAAGCGGCCCTTCGGCACGCAATATGATGTCTATGAAACCGGCTTTGAATGGTTGCAGCATTCGCTCGCAGCCCGCGCACCGGCCAAGGAATTGCCGCGCATTCTGATCGGCGGGCCGGCCTGCACGCGGCCTTATTCGGCTTCGATATTGAATATCTCGGCCATGAGTTTCGGCTCGCTCTCCGCCAATGCCATTCGCGCGCTGAACCAGGGGGCGAAGCGCGGGGGCTTTGCGCATGATACGGGCGAAGGCGGGCTTAGCCCCTATCACCGCGAAGCGGGCGGTGATCTGATCTGGGAAATCGGTTCCGGCTATTTCAGCGCGCGCAACCCGGATGGCAGTTTTTCACCGGAACGCTTCGCGGAAGTGGCGGCACTTGATCAGGTGAAAATGGTCGAGCTGAAACTGAGCCAAGGCGCCAAGCCAGGCCATGGCGGCGTGCTGCCGGCGGCCAAGGTCAGCGCGGAAATCGCGGCGACGCGCGGCGTGCCGATGGGGCAGGATTGCGTTTCCCCGCCCGCCCATACGGCGTTTTCCACGCCGGTTGAAATGATGCGCTTCATTGCCGAAATGCGCCGCCTGTCTGGCGGCAAGCCGGCGGGCTTCAAGCTGTGTATCGGTCATCCTTGGGAATTCCTCGCCATCTGCAAGGCCATGATCGAAACCGGGATTGCGCCGGATTTCATTGTGATTGATGGCGCAGAAGGTGGCACCGGCGCGGCGCCCTTGGAATTCATGGATCATGTCGGCATGCCGCTCCGCGAAGGTTTGAGCTTCGCGCATAATGCGCTGATCGGCATTGGGCTCCGCGATCAGATCAGGCTTGGCGCCAGTGGGAAAATCGCGACGGCCTTTGACATGGCGCGCGCTTTGGCGCTTGGCGCTGATTGGTGCAATGCGGCGCGCGGCTTCATGTTTTCCATCGGCTGCATTCAATCGCTTTCCTGCCATACGGATCACTGCCCGACCGGTGTGGCGACGCAAGACCCCACACGCCAACGCGCGCTGCGCGTGCCGGATAAGGCGCCTCGCGTGCATCAATTCCATGCTGCCACCTTGGAAGCCTTGAATGAATTGGTGGCCGCCGCGGGGCTTTCCCATCCATCCGAATTGCGCGCGGAACATTTCAGCCGGCGCATCGCGCCCAGTGTGGTGGAAAGCTTTGCCGAGCTTTACCCGCCGTTGCCACCCGGCGCCTTGCTGTCCGGCACGGATGATCCGCGCTTTGCCGAAGCCTGGGCGCTGGCCGATGCGCATAGCTTCGCGCCGCGCCGCGCGTGATCACCCTTTGGCAACGCTTGCGCTTCTGGGCGCGCTTGGTGCTGCGCGATGGGCTGGCGCTGTACATCGCCGCACGTGATCCGCGCACGCCATGGTTTGCCAAGCTGCTGGCGCTTTTAGTAGCGGCCTATGCGCTTTCCCCGATTGACCTGATCCCCGATGCCATTCCGGTGCTTGGATTTCTGGATGAACTCATCCTGCTGCCCATCGCTATTGCGCTGATTGCGCGGCTGATCCCAAGCGAGATCATGGCCGAAAGCCGCGCCGCAGCACAGGCCATGGTGGAAAAGCCGCGCAGCAAGGCGGGGGCCGCCATCATTATCGCGATTTGGGCCTTGGCGGCTGGGGCGCTGCTTTGGTGGGTGTTGCGCTGACGCCTGCGTTCAGGGAATGCTGGACGGAAATTGATGCAACCCATCGTCACGAAGCAGTACGGGCACCACTTGCGTCACGGCCCCAAGCGGCAGCGCGCCATAAAGATGCGGAAACAAACCGGGCCGAGAGCCGCCGCTCGCGGGTTCCCATTTCAGTGCCTCAGCCAAGGCATCTGCGGCAACCTCAACCATCAGCAAATCGGTGATGCCTGCGCGATGCTTGGCAGCGCTGGCGCGCAGCTGCGCCGCGGTGGAAAAATGCAAAAAACCATCGCGCCGATCATCCGCGCTGCCATGATAGGCACCGGCCTGTTCAGCCGCCTGCCAATCCGCTGCGCGCACCAGGGTGTAAATCAACTTTTCCATGAAGGGTGCTTTAGACGATCACGCCGATGGGGCAAAGCGCCTGCTTTACCTTATGTTCAAATCGCCTAAGCTTCGGCGCTGGCAGCGCCTTCGGGCGGGCGCGCCGCCACGCCCAACACCGCCCACAGGTTTTTCTGATGCATCCGCTTCCGCTTGCCGGTATTCGCGTTGTCGAATTCTCCCACATGGTCATGGGGCCGACATGCGGCCTGGTGCTGGCTGATCTGGGCGCCGAGGTGATCAAGATTGAACCGCCCGGCAAGGGGGACCGCACGCGCTATCTGGTCGCTTCCGGCACAGGTTTCTTTCCCGCCTTCAGCCGCAACAAGAAAAGCGTGACGCTGGATACGGAAAACGCCGAAGAATTGGAATTGCTGCGCGATCTGATTGATACGGCGGATGTAGTGGTAGAGAATTTCCGCCCCGGCGGCCTGGCCGCAAAGGGCCTTGGCTATGAAGCGCTGTCGGCGCGCAACCCTCGGCTGATCTATTGCTCGCTCAAGGGATATCTACCGGGGCCTTATGAAAACCGCACTGCCTTGGATGAGGTGGTGCAGATGCAATCAGGGCTTGCCTATATGACCGGCCCGCCAGGGCGGCCCTTGCGCGCCGGCGCGCCGGTGAATGACATGATGGGCGGCATGTTCGGCGCCATTTCAATACTTGGTGCGCTGCGCCAGCGCGATGCCACCGGGCGCGGGCAATATCTGCAGGCGGGCCTCTTTGAAAACGCTGCCTTCCTGGTTTCGACGGCCATGCTGCAACAGGCCATTACCGGCAAGGCGCCCGACCCCATGCCTGCCGGTCGGCGCGCCTGGGGCGTTTATGATGTTTTCGATACTGCCGATGACGAACAGATTTTCATCGGCGTGGTGACGGAACGCCAATGGGAAATTTTCACGCGCGAATTGAATGAACCCGCGCTGAGCAACCCGGACTACGCCAGCAATACCGAACGCGCCAAGCGCCGCGAAACCCTGATCCCGCTTGTGCAATCCTTCCTGAAGAAGCGCAATGTGGCAGAGCTTGAGGAAATGTGCGCGCGTGCCGGTCTGCCCTATTCACGCATCGCCAAGCCTTGGGATTTGTTCGAAGACGCGCATCTGCTGGCAAGCGGCGGTTTTCATGACGTGACGCTCAGCGATGGCAGCCGCGCCAAGGTGCCGGCGCTGCCGATGCAGTTCGGTGCTGAACGCCTGCCTTTGCGCCACGATCTGCCAAGCCCTGGGCAGCATAATGCAGAGATTCTTGACCCGCTGCGCAAGTCAAAGAATGTCTGAAAAACCCGATAGCTCTTCAATCCGAAAGGATAGCCACCATGCCGATCTATGCGCTTGATGATCTTATGCCCCAGACACCTGACAAGGGCCGCTTTTGGGTGGCGCCAGATGCGCAGGTGATGGGTAATGTGATCCTGGCCGAGGATGTGGGCATTTGGTTCGGCGCCGTGATCCGTGGCGATAATGAACCGATCAGCATTGGCGCGCGCAGCAATATCCAGGAAGGTTCCGTACTGCATTCCGATGTCGGTTTTCCCTTGACGATCGGTGCGGATGTGACGGTTGGGCATCGCGCCATTCTGCATGGCTGCACCATTGGCGATGGCGCGCTGATTGGCATGGGGGCGACGGTGATGAATGGGGCGCGCATTGGCGCTGGCAGCATCATCGGCGCCGGTGCCTTGGTCACGGAAGGCAAGGAAATCCCGGAACGTTCACTGGTGATGGGCGCGCCGGCCAAGGTTATCCGCGCGCTTGACGCTGAAACCGCCGCGCGCCTTTTGGCCTCGGCCGCGCATTATGTGGAAAATGCGCGGCGCTTCGCCCGTGGCTTGCGGCGCATAGATTAGGGATTTCAGCTTGCGTCTATCTGCAAGCCTTCGCGCTTGATCACATCAGACCATTTGGTGATTTCACTCGCGACGAAGGCGCCGAATTGTTGCGCGCTGCCGATCATCGGCACGCCGCCCAATTCCTCGAAGCGCTTCACTGTTTCCGGCAGTGCGAGCATCGCCATCACATCGGCATTGATGCTGTTGATGATCTCGGCTGGCATGGCGGCCTGGCCGAAAACGCCGAACCAGGTATTCACTTCGTAATTCGCAAGCTCCGGCATGGTTTCGCGCATCGCCGGCACATTGGGCAGTAGCGGGTGGCGTTCCTTGCTGGTGACGGCCAGGGCGCGCACACGGCCACCCTGGATATGGCCCATGATGCCGGTCAAGTTATCAATCAGGAAGGTGACATTGCCGGCGAGCAATTCAATCTGCGCCGGGGCGGAACCTCGTGTTGGCACATGAATCGCCTGGGCGTTTAGCATTTGCAGAAACAGCACCGGCGAAAGATGCGTGGATTGGCCGACACCGGTTGAGACATAGGGGATCTCACCTGGCTTGGCGCGCAGCATGGCGGCAAGCTCAGCCACATTCTGCGCCGGGACGTTGTTGTTCACCACCAGCACATTCGGGCCAGCGATGGTGCCGGCGATGGGGGCGATTTGTTCCGCGCGATACGGAAGGTTGCGGAACAGGGAATAACCAATCGCTTGCGGGCCGATATTGCCCATGAGCAGCGTCAGGCCATCCGGGCGTGCACGCACCATTTCAACCGTGCCAATGGTGCCGCCCGCGCCAGTGCGATTTTCCACCACCACCGGCGTGCCCCAGCGTGGCTGCAGGAACTGCGCGAGCAGCCTTCCCATAATATCCGTCGTGCCACCCGCAGCGGCGGGGACGATGATGCGCACCTGCCCAGTCGGGCGCCAGGATTGCGCGCGGGCAATGGCGGGCGCGGCAAGCAGCGGCAGGGCAAGAGCAGCGCGGCGGGAAACTTGGGTCATGAGGGATCCTCCCTTTGATCTTGGGATCATCATGCCGCCGAAAGCTATTTTCGGGAAGGCGTCAGGCTTGGCGCAGCGCGGCCATCACGCGGGCAAGCCCGGCTTCCCAGGGCGGCAGCGCCACGCCGAAGCTCTGCGCAAGCTTACCATTATCCAGCCGGCCATCAGCGGGCCGCCTGGCCTTGGTCGGGTAATCGGCGGTGGTGATGGCATGCACCTTGGGGCGCTTGCCACCATGCTTGGCATGCAGGTCGAAAATCGCCTCGGCAAAGCCATGCCAGGTTGTGAAGCCGCCACCGGTTGCGTGATAGGTGCCGGCAAGATCATCGCGCCAGCCGTGATCGCGGAGCCGCGCCAGAATGGAGGTGATGGCATCAGCAAGATCAGGCGCTGCGGTCGGGCTGCCCCATTGATCCGCCACCACCCGAAGCTCCGGCCGCTGTTCGCTGAGCGCCAGCATAGTGCGCAGAAAATTCTTGCCCATGGGCGCGAAGACCCAAGCAGTGCGCAGGATGATGCTGCGCGGATTGGCCGCCTGCGCCGCCCATTCACCAGCGAGCTTGGTGCGGCCATAGGCGCCGAGCGGATTGGGCAAATCGCTTTCCAGATAAGGCGCGCCTTTCAGCCCATCAAAAACATAATCAGTGGAAATCTGGATGATGTGGATGCCTGCTTCATGCGAAAGCCGCCCCAGCAAGGCCGGCCCAAGCGCATTGGCGCGAAAGGCACTGACCTCATCATCTTCCGCCGCATCAACGGCCGTCCAGGCGGCGCAATTCACCACGGCATCAGGCTTCAGCGCGGCAAAGGCAGCGATCACTGTCTCGGGCTTGTCGAATTCCAATTCCGGCTGGCCAACCAACAGCGCCTCAAACCCTTGCGCGGGCAGTGCCGCTTCAAGCCCGGTCGCCAATTGCCCGCCACGCCCGGTGACGAGGATGCGGCGCATTACTAGGACCCTTTCGGAAAGGGCGGCGCGATATCGGCAAGCTTGGGTGCCTTGCGGTCCTTGTCGGAAAGAATTGGGCTGTCCACCGGCCAATCAATACCCAGCGCAGGATCATTCCAGGCGATGGCGGCATCGGTTTCCCGATCATAATAGGCATCAACCTTGTACAGCACTTCAGTATCTTCTTCGAGTGTCACAAAACCATGCGCAAAGCCAACCGGAATCCAAAGCTGCTGCCAATTCGCAGCAGAAAGTTCGCACGCCACATGCTGCCCATAGGTTGGTGAGCCCTCGCGAATATCCACTGCAATATCCAGGATGGAACCGCGCACCACGCGTACCAGCTTGGCTTGCGCAGAGGGTGGGCGCTGGAAATGCAACCCGCGTACAACGCTCTTTTGGCGCGACAGGGAATGATTATCCTGCACAAAATCTGCCGTGATGCCGTGCGCTGCCAAGGCCTGGCGCGACCAGACCTCGCTGAAAAAGCCGCGCTCATCACCAAAGCGTTTTGGTTCAATCAGAATCAGATCGGGAATGGCAAGCCGTTCGATCTTCACGCAAGCCGCCCCTCGGCCAGATCGCGCAAATAGACCCCGTAAGCGGTCTTGCCCAGCCGATCTGCCTGGGCGCGCAAAGCGGTCGCATCAATGAAGCCCATGCGGAAGGCGATTTCCTCGGGGCAGCCCACTTGCAGCCCTTGGCGTTCCTGCACCGTCTGCACGAAAAGCGCGGCTTGCAGCAATGAAGCCGGCGTGCCGGCATCAAGCCAGGCGCAACCGCGGCCCAATTGTTCGGCGCGCAGGCTACCATCGGCCAGATAGACCTTGTTCAGATCGGTAATTTCCAATTCACCACGGGCTGAGGGCTTCAAGTCGCGCGCCATTTGCGTCACGCGCTTGTCGTAGAAATAAAGCCCAATCACCGCCCAATCGGATTTCGGCTTGGCGGGTTTTTCCTCGATAGAAAGCACGCGCCCAGCCGCATCGAATTCCGCAACGCCATAGCGTTCCGGGTCTGCTACGCGATAGCCAAAGACCGAAGCCAAACCATTTTGCGCATTGGCCGCTGCCGCCTTCAGGCTTTCGACCAGCCCATGGCCGTAGATGATATTATCGCCCAACGCCAAGGCGCAGGCCTCACCACCAATCCACGCCGCGCCGATATGGAAAGCTTGCGCAATGCCATCCGGGCTTGGCTGTTCGGCATAGCTGATGCGAATGCCGAATTGCGCGCCATCGCCCAGCAAGCGCCGGAATTGCGGCAGATCGGCAGGTGTGGAGATCAGCAGAATATCCTTGATCCCCGCCAGCATCAGCGTGCCAAGCGGGTAATAGACCATCGGCTTGTCATAGACCGGCAGCAATTGCTTAGACGCCGCCAGGGTCATCGGGTGCAAACGCGTCCCGGATCCGCCGGCAAGAAGAATGCCCTTCATGCCTTCACCCCCCCAAGCCTTTGCCCGGCATAGCGTTTTTCGCGAATGGGCCGCCACCAGGCTTCATTGTCCAGATACCAGCGAATGGTCTGATCGAGCCCAGCCTCAAAATCATAGCGCGCCTTCCAGCCAAGGGCCGCTTCCGCGCCGCTTGGGTCCATGGCGTAGCGGAAATCATGGCCGGGACGGTCTTTGACATAGGTGATCAGGCGCTCACGCGGGCCGGCAGGATCAGGACGCAGCCGATCCAGCGTGCGGCAAATCGCCTGCACCACTTGCAGATTGGTCCGTTCCTGGCGCGGGCCGATGCAATAGGTCGCCCCTGGCACACCGCGCATCAGTGCCAGCACAAGCGCTTCAGCGTGATCCTGCACATGGATCCAATCACGGATATTCGACCCATCGCCATAAACCGGCAAAGGGCGACCTTCCAAGGCATTCAGCGTCACCAGCGGAATGAGCTTTTCCGGGAATTGCCACGGCCCGTAATTATTCGTGGTGTTCGAAACAAAGGATGGAAAGCCATAAGTGTGCTGCCAGACGCGCACCAGATGGTCCGACGCTGCCTTGGAGGCGGAATAAGGGCTGCGCGGATCGTAGCGCGTATGCTCATCAAATGGCGCATCCTCCGCGCTTTCGAGCGAACCAAACACCTCATCCGTTGAGACATGATGGAAGCGGAATTCGGCCTTGGCGGCGCCTTCCAGCCCTTGCCAGTATTCCCGCGCCGCTTCCAGCAACACTTGCGTGCCGACAACATTGGTTTGGATGAATTCCGCCGGCCCATCAATGGAACGATCCACATGGGATTCGGCGGCCAGATGCATCACGCGCGCGGGCCTGAAGCGGGCGAAGGCATCGCGCATCGCTGCCGCATCGCAAATATCGAGCGCCAAATGCTGGTGGCGCGGCGATTTTTGCCAATCGCCCAGGCTCTCAGGACTAGCGGCATAGGTCAGCTTGTCGATATTCACGACCATCGCGTCGGTGGTGGCCAGCAAATGCCGCACCACCGCCGATCCGATGAAGCCCATCCCACCCGTCAGCAGAATGACCATGATGCCCCCAGAATCAGGTATTCATGGCGTCAAAGAAATCCTGATTGGTCTTGCTGTATTTCAGCTTGTCCAACAGGAATTCCATCGCATCCTGCGTGCCCATCGGGTTCAGGATACGGCGTAGCACCCACATCTTGGAAAGCGTACCGCGATCCACCAGCAATTCTTCCTTACGCGTACCGGATTTGGTGATGTCAATCGCGGGGAAGGTGCGCTTGTCGGAAAGCTTGCGATCCAGCACAATTTCGCAATTGCCGGTGCCCTTGAATTCTTCGAAAATCACTTCGTCCATGCGGCTGCCAGTATCAATCAGCGCGGTGGCTATGATCGTCAGCGACCCGCCTTCTTCGATATTGCGCGCGGCACCAAAAAACCGCTTAGGGCGTTGCAGCGCATTGGCATCCACACCACCGGTCAGCACCTTGCCCGATGACGGCACCACGGAGTTATAGGCGCGGCCCAGGCGCGTGATGCTGTCCAGCAAAATCACCACATCACGCTTGTGTTCCACCAGGCGCTTGGCCTTTTCCAGCACCATTTCGGTCACTTGCACATGGCGTGTCGCCGGTTCGTCAAAGGTGCTCGCCACAACCTCACCACGCACGGTGCGGGCCATGTCGGTCACTTCCTCAGGCCGTTCGTCAATCAGCAGCACCATCAGGAAGACTTCGGGATTATTCGCCGTAATGGATTTGGCGATGTTTTGCAGCATCACGGTTTTACCCGTGCGCGGCGGCGCCACAATCAAGGCGCGCTGGCCCATGCCGATCGGCGAAATCAAATCAATGACGCGATGCGTATTGTCCTTGGTCGGCCCCTTGGCGACGCTTTCAACCTCCGGATTTTCCATCTTGAGCCGGCGGTTCGGATAAAGCGGTGTCAGGTTATCGAAATTGATCCGATGGCGCAGGCTTTCCGGGTCTTCGAAATTGATCGCGTTGACTTTCAACAGGGAGAAATAGCGTTCCCCATCCTTGGGCGCCCGGATCTGGCCTTCCACCGTATCACCCGTGCGCAAGCCGAAGCGGCGCACCTGGGCGGGGGAGACGTAGATATCATCGGGCCCGGGCAGAAAATTCGCCTGCGGACTGCGCAGATAGCCGAAACCATCGGAGAGGATTTCAAGCGTGCCTTCGCCAAAAATCGCCTGTTCGTTATCCGCGAAGGTCTTCAGGATCGCGAACATCATATCCTGCTTGCGCAGTGATGATGCGTTTTCGATCTGCAATTCCTCGGCCAATGCGAGGAGGTCCGCGGGGCTTTTCGCCTTGAGTTCTGAAAGATGCATTTGGTGCCTTGGCGTTCCGTGAGGCTTGAGAAAGCGGGGCCTGAATCAGGATGCAAAACGCAACACGCGGCGCATCCATGAATGTCCCGTTATCGGGTAGAAGGGAAATGCGGCAGCGTCGATCAGGGATCGCCGGGGCCGCGAAAGGAAGGACCTTGTATGTATGAAGCCGACGGCCCGGCGTCAACCACATTTGGGGCCGTTTCACAGCATTACCGCGCAGTGAAACGGCCCCAACTTTCTTTTGATCGCATTTTCCGAGTCGCCAAGTGTACCACTTGGCTTGAAAATGCTCAGAACGGCTTCACGATGACCATGATCACAATCAGGATCAGCAGCAGCGTTGGCACCTCATTGGCGATGCGCCAGGACCTTTCGCTGCGTGTGTTCCTGTCTTCGGCAAAAAGCCGCCGTGCGCGGGCCAGATCCATGTGAAAGACCGTCATGGCCAGAAGGCCGAAAAGCTTGCCGTGCCACCAGCCGGCGCGCCAATCCACCACGCCGGGGGTCAGGATCAGCACCAGGCCAAAGACCCAGGCGCTGATCATGGCCGGGTTCATGATGGCGCGTAGCAGGCGCCGTTCCATGGTTTTGAACAGCTCCCCCTGCGCGGAACCAGGCGGCTGTTGCGTGTGATAGATGTATAGCCGCGGCAGGTAGAAAAGCCCTGCCATCCAGGCAAAAACGCTGATCAGATGCAAAGCCTTGATCCAGGCATAGAAGGGGGCAAGGCCCTCAATCACCATGGTTCACTCATCCTTTCCAGCAGGGGCGGGTATCAGGCGCGGATGCGGCCCATCTTCCAGCCGCCAGCGTGCCAGCACGGCGTCCCGCACGCGGGCGCGTACCACCTTGCCCTGCGCATTGCGCGGCAATTCCGCCAGCGTCAGCCAGGCACGCGGGCGCTTATGCTTGGCGAGGTCTTCGGCCAGCGGCAGGGCAGCATGTTCCCACCCCTCCGGCAGGTTTTCGGCCACCGCGATAATCACCTCCCCCCAGTAATCTGAGGGCAGGCCAAGCACACAAACTGCGCGGCCCTGCCCGGCGGGTTCCAGGGTGGTTTCGATTTCCGCCGGATGGACGCGATAGCCGCCGGTTTTCATCACATCGGAAGCCCGACCCGCGAGCCTGAGCCGGCCACGCCCATCCAATGCACCCAGATCGCCGGTGCGGTGCCAGGCGCCGGCGGGGCGCGGCACAAAGCCATCGGGCCCGATCATGCCGATATTCATATGCCGGGCGCGCAGCCAGATATCGCCGGAAGCGCCTGGGGGCAGGGGGCTTCCAGCCTCATCCCGGATGGCGATTTCCACCCCCGTGGCGGGCCAACCCAGATTGGCGCCCAGACCGTCATCGGCTTCGTCCATCGCTGCCGCCACATCCGGGCCTTCCAGCACGGTGATCGGGTTGAAGCATTCACTCATGCCATAGGTCACGCGCACCACCGGGCCGAATTGCGCCTTGGCGCGGGCGTAAAGATCACGCGTCAGGGTTTGCGTGCCGCAGAAAATAACCTTGAGCCCCGGCACGCTTTGGCCCGGAAACAGCACAAGCAATTTGGCCAGCACGGTAGGTGGGGCGAAAATCGCCGACAGGTCGGGCGCGGTCAGAACCGGCGCGATGCGTTCCGCCCGCACGCCATCCTGCAAGACCACCTCGCCGCCATGATCAAGCCAGGCATAGGTGATGAGTGCCGCGCCATGGGTAAAGGGCGTCATAAGCAGCACACGCTCACCTGGTTCAGGCGTGAAGGGCAAAACGGCGCGTTGCAGGATATTCGCAAGGTACCGCCCGCCATGGCTATGCAGAATGGCCTTGGGCTTGCCCGTGGTGCCGGAGGTGAAAATGATCCGCCCCCAGGCATCGGATGGCACGGGGGGCAGCGGCGCCCCGCTTGCATCCGGCGCTATGTCTTCCAGCGCCAAGGGTTCGAACCCAAGCCCCGCCAGCCGCGCACAGGATGCCTGCGGTGCCACGATGCGCTTGAAACCGGTAAGCATCGCAAACCAGCCAAGCTCCGCATCGGTGGAGCCCGTATTGCACGGGGTTTCCGCCACGCCGGCCATGGTCAGCCCATAGCTGACACAGGGCGCATCGCAGCCATTGGGCACGAAGGTCGCAACCGGTTGGCCGGGCTGGAAGCCCTCCGCCACCAGCCGCCGCGCCAGACCATGGGCGCGGGCCGATAGCGTTGCATAGCTAAGCGTGGCGCTGCCATCAGTGACAGCGCTGCGCGGGCCGAAGCGCTGCGCCAGAATCAGAAGGTCGGACGACCAGGGGATACCATCCTGCATGGGGGCAAACTCTCGCCAGCGGCGCCGCGCGTCAATGCGGGGCTTGATTGCGGGGCGCGCTTCGGGCGGGATGGGGGCAGGAAGGAAACACCGCCATGGAACCGCTTGCCACGCCAACCCTGCCGCAAGGCATCCGCGCCCGCTTTCTGGAGGGCATTAATGGGCTTCGCGTCCATCTGCTGGAAGCCGGGCATGAAACGCCGGGCGGGCCGTGTCTTTTGCTGCTGCACGGCTTTCCGGAGCTCGCCTATTCCTGGCGACATGTGATGCTGCCCTTGGCGGCGCTGGGTTATCACGTGGTGGCGCCGGATCAGCGCGGTTATGGCCGCACCACGGGGTGCGCTACGGAATACGATGCGCCGCTCACGCCATTTCGCCTGACCAATCTGGTGCGCGATGCGCTGGGCGTGGTGGCCGCGCTCGGCTACCGCGACGTGGCGGCGGTTATCGGGCATGATTTTGGATCGCCCGTGGCGGCCTGGTGCGCGCTGACGCGGCCCGATGTGTTCCGCCGCGTGGCGCTGATGAGCGCGCCTTTCGCCGGCGGGCCGGATTGGCCGAAGCCTGGTCAGCAATCCGGCGGTTCTTCCGCCATGCCAGGGCTGGATGAGGCTTTGGCCGCCTTGCCGCGCCCGCGCAAACACTACCACGCTTATTACGCCACGCGCCCGGCCAATGCGGATATGATGGGCGCGGCGCAGGGGCTGCATGCTTTCATGCGCGCCTACTACCACCACAAAAGCGCTGATTGGGCGGCCAATAAACCGCATAAGCTGCGCGATTGGTCCGCCGAGGAAATGGCGAAACTGCCGACCTATTACGTCATGGACCGTGCCGAGACGATGCCGGAGACAGTCGCGCATGAAATGCCAAGCGCCGCCGAGGTCGCAAGCTGCGCCTGGATGACAGAAGCGGAAATGGCTGTCTATGCCGCGGAATATGGCCGCAGCGGATTTCAGGGTGGGCTCAATTGGTACCGCACCCGCTTTGCGCCGGAGGTGAATGCGGATCTGGCGCTATTCGCCGGGCGCGGCATTGATGTGCCTTCTGTCTTTATCGCCGGCGCGGCAGATTGGGGCGTGTTTCAGGCCCCCGGCGCGTTTGAGCGGATGCAGGGGATTGCCTGCACCCGCATGGCCGCGGCGCATTTGGTGCCGGGTGCCGGGCATTGGGTGCAGCAGGAACAACCGGCGCGGACGGTGGAGCTGCTGAAGGAATTGCTGGCGCGCGACGCGTGAATGGGCTTTCCGCTTTCCCTGGGCTTGCTAGATAGGCGCGATGAAAGACGCCGCCGATGCCGCGCTTGCCGCGCAATATGATGCCTATCCCTATCCGGAGCGTGATCCTCGGGATGAGGCCAAGCGCCTGATCATCGGCAGCCCGAGCCATTTGCGCGAGGTGGACCATTGGATTTTCGGCGCCCGCCGCCCTGCCAGTGAGCCTCTGCGTGCCTTGGTCGCCGGGGGTGGCAGCGGGGATGCGACCGTGATGCTCGCGCAGCAAATGACGCAGGCCGGGCGCGCGGGGGATGTCACCTGGCTCGATCGTTCAGCCGCAGCGCGGCGCGTGGCGGAAGCGCGCGTGGCGGCGCGCAAGCTTGGCAATGTTGTCTTTCAGGAAGGGTCCCTGCTTGACCTGCCGGGCAGCGGGCTCGGCCCATTTGATTACATTGACTGCTGCGGCGTGCTGCATCATTTGCCCGATCCGCTGGAGGGTTTGCGCGCGCTGGTTTCCGTATTGGCACCGGGCGGCGGTTTGGGGCTGATGGTCTATGCGCCGCATGGGCGCACCGGCGTCTATATGGCGCAGGATGCGCTGCGCCTGCTGGCCCCACCCAATGAGGCGCCGGCAGCGCGGGTTGAAATCGCCAAACGGCTCTGGCGGCAAATGCCGGAAACGGCGTGGCTGCGCCGCAATCCCTGGATCACGGATCACGAGAAGGGCGGCGATGCTGGGCTTTATGATTTGCTGCTCAATCCGCGCGATGTCGCCTTCACCGTGCCGGCCTTCGATGCGCTGATCCACGCGGCCGGCTTGCGCATTGTGTGCCTAGTGGAACCGCTGCGTTACGATCCGCTTTCCTATCTTTCCGATCCCAAGCTCCGCCCGCGCATCGAAGCGATGGATGTGGTGCAGCGCGCCGCCCTGGCCGAGGCAATCACCGGCAATATGGGCGTGCATATCGCCTATTGCGTGCGCGCCGATGCGCCCGAGGTCAGCGCGCCTTGGGATGATCCCGCCGCCATTCCTTGCCTGCGCGAATTGGATGGCGCGAAGCTCGCCGCCGGCCTGCCGCGCGATGGCGTGCTGCGCGTGACTTTTGATGGCCTCACCGTGCCGGTGCCCCTACCCCGTTTGGCCAGCGCGATCCTGTCGCGCATTGATGGCAAGCGCAGCATTGGCGAGATTGGTGATGATCTGGCGCAGCATGGGACAGTGCGTGAGGTTTTCACGCGTGAATTCCAGGCTTTGGTTGCTGCGATGGAAAAGACGAATCGCCTGCTGATTAGCGCTGCTTAACCGCGTTAGCACGCGGCCACGCAGCGCTAAATCTTTATTTGATCGCATTTTCCGAGTCGCCAAGCGTCACCGCTTGGCTTGAAAATGCTCAACGCCCCGTGAAATTCGGTTTGCGCTTTTCAAGAAACGCCGCCACGCCTTCGCGGCGATCTTCCGTGCCGCGTGTGGCGTCCTGTTCCACCTCGGCCAATTCCACCGCCTCTGACAGGTTTTGAAACGGCGCGAGGGTCATTTGCCGCTTGATCACGCGCATGGAACGGGGCGAGCAATTATGTGCGAGATCAGCCGCGTAAGCCTGCACCGCGGCGGCAAAGCCATCTGCCGGCAGCACGCGCACCAGGCCCAGCACAGCGGCTTCTTCCGCCGTGATGCTGCGGCCAGAGAGCAAAAGATCAGCAGCATTCATGGGCCCAATCAGGCGCGGCAGCATCCAGGCGCTGCCATGTTCCGCGACCAGGCCGCGCCGCGCGAAAGCCGTTGAAAGCTTGGTGCCCGCCGCCATGAAACGGATGTCGCAAAACAGCGTCAGGCAAAGCCCAACACCCGCCACCGCGCCATTGATGCCCGCAATCACCGGCTTGCCGATATTGAGCATATAGGAATAGCGCCGCGCGAAATCCTCGGTCGGCGGCGCCTCACCGGGCGGTGGCGTTACACCGGCATAGGTCGGGCGTTCCGCGCCGCGTGTCGCAATGGCGGAAACATCGGCGCCCACGCAAAACCCCTTGCCGGTTGCGGTCAGCACAATGGCGCGCACGTTCTCATCCGCCACCGCCAGCGTAAAGGCAGCGCGGGTTTCCGATTCCATCACGCCAGACCACGCATTCATGCGTTCCGGCCGATTGAGCGTGATGGTCGCGACGCGATCTGCCACGCCATAGAGAATTTCAGTGAAGGCTTCGGTCATTTCTTCGGTGTCTTTTCGCGCTGTCTTTCCCAGGCGGCGTCATCCCAAGCCAGCATGTCTTGCACACCAGCGCGTGCCCCGCCGAGGTAACGCCGCCCGCCATCAATCACCACGCATTCGCCCGTGATATAGCCAGCATTTTCTGAAACCAGATAGGCGGCAAGATCGGTCAATTCCTCATGCCGGCCGGCGCGGTTCAGCGGCACATCGGCGTGATCCAAACCACCGGGGCGGAGCCGCGCCACGGCTGCCTCGGTCGGGAAAGTGCCGGGCGCAATCGCCACCAGCCGAATGCCATGCCGGCCCCATTCCACCGCCAGGCTTTTTGTCATCGCCAAAACGCCAGCCTTGGCCATGGCGGATGGCACGGTGAAGGCGGCACCCTGCAAGGCAGAAAGCGTGAGAATACTCAGCACCACGCCGGGCTGCCCGGCATCAATCCAGCGCCGGCCGACACCCATGGTGCAATAGGCCGCGCCATGCAGCGTGGTGGCCAGCACTGCATCAAGCGCGCGCGCGGAAAGCCGGTGCGTCTGCGGCAGAAAATTCGCCGCGGCATTATTCACCAGAATATCAGGCGCGCCTTCGGCAAAGACGGCATCCAGCATCGCCTCCACGGCGGCGGCATCGCGGATATCGCAGCCATGCACAGCAATATCCGCGCCGGGAATCTCCGCGCGCAAGGCTGCGGCGGTTTCCTGCAAAACAGATAAGCGCCGTCCGCAAATCGCGATGCGCGCACCCAATTGCAGATAGCGCCTGCCAATGGCGCGCCCCAAGCCGGTGCCGCCACCGGTGATCAGCGCGCGCGACCCCGCGAGCAACCCCGGCGCAAACAAGGATCAGGCGCCCTTGTAGCTGGGCTTGCGCTTTTCGCGCATCGCCGCCAGCGCTTCCTTATGGTCATCCGTGGTATGCGCCACGGCCTGCATCGCGGACGACATCTCAAGCACGGAATCGAGGCGGTTATTCCAGGCCTCCCGCAACAGCCGCCGCGCCATGCGCACGGCCTGCGGCGGATTGGCAGCAATGCGACGCGCCAGCGCGCGTGCTGCATCCAGCAATTCCGCATCCGGCACCACCTGAGACACCAGCCCATAAGCCAGCGCCTGATCGGCTGACAGCGCATCACCGGTCAGCGACATTTCGGCGGCCTTGGCGAAGCCCACCACGCGCGGCAGCAGCCAGGCGCCGCCATCACCGGGAATAATGCCGAGCTTCACGAAGCTTTCCGCAAAGCGCGCGGATTGGCCGGCAATGCGCAAATCACACATGCAGGCCAAATCACACCCGGCGCCCATCGCCGGGCCATTCACTGCCGCAATCACAGGGATTTCCAATTGTTCAAACATGCGCGGCAGGCGTTGGATGCCGTGGCGATAATAGCCGCGCGCCTGGGCTGGGGTGCGTTCCGTGGAACCACTCGCGGCCTCACCCATGCGGCGCACATTGCCGCCGGCGCAAAAGGCGCTGCCCGCACCGGTCAGAATCGCCACACGCGCCTTGGCTTCAGCATCCAGCTTCATGAAGGTGGCAATCAGCCCATCCTGGGTTTCGGGATCAAGCGGATTGCGCGATTCGGGCCGATTCAACGTGACCAGCGCGATATCATCCACAATTTCAACAAGTACGGGCGCTTCCATGGGTGATTCCTTCCTAGATTACGCGCAGGATGGAACGCCAGCGCCAAGGCGGCAAGATCAGCCAGGCCGCTTGGCACCCCGCATCACCGCCACCACACCAAGCGCCAGCACACAAATCAGCACCAGCACGGTGAAGGTATCGCGAAAGGCGAGCATGGATGCCTGGGTCAGCACCACGCGCCCCAGATAATCCTGCGCCAAGGCCTGACGAATGCCATCGGCGAAGCCTTCCTGCGCCAGCAGCCTTTCAGCATCGCGCAGCCAATCGGCGGTATTGCCGCGCCCTTCCTGGGTTGCCGTCAGCGCCTGGGCATAAAGCTGCGTCTGGCGTTCCAGATAGATGGAAAGCAGATTGACGCCCATCGCCCCGCCAAATTGCCGCGCGAAATTGATGGCGCCCGAGCCCTGCCCGACCCAGTGCGGCGGCAGGGACCGCAAGGCGCCGGCATTCATGCTGGGCATGGCAATGCCAAAGCCAATGCGCCCAATCAGAATCCAAATCGCCAAAGTCCAAAACGGCGTATCCGTGCCAACATCCACCATCAGCCAGGTGGAATAAGCGAAAAGGATCAGGCCAATGCCAATCGGCAACCAGGGCTCGGTCTTATCCGCGATGCGTCCCGCAATCGGGAAGACCAGCAGAAGCATGAGCCCCGCCGGCATCAGCACAAGCCCCGCGCGCGTGGCGGAATAGCCCTGCACCGTCTGCACAAAAAGCGGCAGCAGATAGACCGAACCAAACAGCGTCGCGCCATAAACCAGCGCCACCAGCGATGAACAGGCAAAGCCGCGCACGGTGAAAAGCCGCGGATTGAGCATGGCATAGGGGCTCCGCCATTCCCACCACACAAAGGCAATCGCGGCAGCAGCGGCGATGGAAAGCTCGGTCACCACCGCATCGGATTGCCAGCCCTCACGCTGGCCGCTGGAAAGCCCGGTCAGCAGCGCGAAAAGTGCGGTGATCAGCAGCAGAAACCCCGGCGCATCAAAGCGCCTTTTGGTGCCTTCCCGCGCCGGGCCTGGCATCACAATCAGGCCCAGGATCAGGCCAATCACGGCAAAGGGAATGGCGAGGAAGAACACCGATCGCCAGCCAAAACCATCCACCATCAGCCCGCCGAATGCGGGCCCCAGCGCCGGTGCCAGTACCACGCCCACCGCGTAAAGCCCCATGGCGGAGCCGCGTTTTTCCGGCGGATAGACCATGAAAATGATTTGCATGCCCAAGGGCTGCACCATGCCCGCTGCGGCGCCTTGCAGGACACGGCCCAGAATCAACGTGCCTTCTTCCGGCGCAAAGCCCGATAGCAGCGACCCAAAGATGAAAATCAGCATTGCCGCCGAATAGGTCAGGCGAAAGCCAAAGCGATCCACCAGCCAGCCATTCAGCAACATGGTGCCGGTGACGGAAGCAAGAAACGCCGTTGCCACAAGCTGCGCGTGATCCTGCCCCATGCCATAGGCGCCCATGATTTCGGGCAAGGCGACATTGGCAATGGTGGAAGACAGAATCGTCGCAATCGTGCCGATCATTGCCGGGATCGTCACCATCCAGCGATAGGAATCGCCAAACCGCGCTGCCAGCACTGCCATTTCCGGCCCCGCCCATGACGTGCGAGGCGGTATCGGCGCGCCGGCGGTTGCCTCACTCACGGGCGGGGGTTTCCACCACCACCATCATGCCCGGACGCAGCGCGCCATTGGCCGGCGGATTTTCAAGCGCAATACGCACCGGCAGGCGCTGCGTGATTTTGGTGAAATTGCCGGAAGGATTGGGGCTTGGCAGCAGCGCGAATTCGCTGGTGGCGGCAGCGCCCACACGTTCCACGCGCCCGGTAAAAACGCGCCCTGGATAGGCATCCACCGTCACATGCACTTCGCGCCCGGGACGGAAATAGCGAATTTCGGTTTCCTTCACATTGGCTTCCACACGCACGCGGCGCGGGTCATGCACCAACATCACGCGCTGGCCGGGTGTCACGTATTCGCCGGGGTCCACGAAAACGCGATCCACCACGCCATCAAAAGGCATGCGGATGGTGCGGTCTTCAATGTCAATCGCGATGCGTTGGCGTTGGGCGGAGATTTCACGCTCCAGCGGTTCAAGCGCAGCGCGTTGATGGCGCAGTACACCCATTTCCTCCCGCGCGGCGCTGGCATTTGCCAATTGCGCCTCCGCAGTGCGGATATCGGCCGCCACGGCCAATACGCGTTGCGTCGCGGCTTCCAGCAAGGCGCGGGTCTGGTCATGGCGCTGGCGCGTGCCGCTGCCCGTGCCGATCAGCATATTCGCGCGTTCATATTCGCTGGCGGCAAAAACCCGATCCGCTTCCGCCGCCGGCAGCGCAGCGCGGGCGGCTTCCAGCCTGGCGCGCGTCGCATCCTCCTGGCTGCTGGTCAGGCGATCCACCATGGTGATGCGCGCATCAAGCTCTGCCCGGCGGGTTGCGATATTGGCGAGCCGCGCTTCCAATTCCTGCAAGGTGAGTGCGGAATCGCGGCTATCAATGCGGATCAGAAGCGCGCCCTGGCGCGGTTCATCACCGGCAATCACCGGCAATTCCATCACCCAGCCCGGCACGCGGCTGGCAAGCGCGATCATATCCGCGGCGATGCGCGCATCATCCACAATCACATGCGTGAAATGCCGATAAATCCACTGCCCCGCACCAGCGAGCAGCGTCAAGCCGGCGGTGATAGCGGCAGCCAGGCGCAACCGCTTCAGCGCCGTATTGGGGCGGGCAGTCACCGGAGATGTCTTGGCGGGGCCGATATCCATCACGCACCGCCTTCGGTACGCGCGAGGCCCTGCGCCACACGATCCAGCACAGAAAGGCACATGGCCAAATCTTCCTCCGGAATGCCTTCCAGGATTTCGGCGCGCACGGCAGCGGCTTCGGCTTCAATCCTTTGCAGCACGGGGCGTGCGGCTTCGGTCAAATGAATGGTCTTGGCGCGGCGATCCCCCGGCGCGGCGCGACGTTCCACAAAGCCCTGCGCTTCCAGCCAATCCAGCGTGCGCACCATGGTGGGGCCTTCCACCGCCAAGCGCCCGGCCAAATCCTTCTGCGTCACGCCATCGCCGCGCCGGGCGAGGCTGAGCAGCACCAGCCAGCGCGATTCCGTCAGGCCAAAGGGCAGGATGCGTTGATCCAACCGCACGCGCCAACGCCGCGCGATCTGGGCAATGGCCACACCAAGCCGCCAACGCGCTTGGGAAATCTCTGACCCATCAGGCATGGGGAAAGGCTAATCCCGGAATGCCTAGGATGCAAATAGATAGCGCGCTATCGAATTCATAAAGGTGGAGCCAACACCTTATCCCGGTAATTGCAGAACCCCCGCGCCGGGCAGCGCCAGCATTCCGGCGCCCGAGCCTTGCAGATGTAGCGCCCATGTAGGATCAGCCAGTGATGCGCATCGCGCAGCAATTCGGGCGGGCAGCGCTTGACCAAGCCCTCTTCCACCGCCCTCGGGGTTTTGCCCGGCGCAAGGCCCGTACGATTTCCGAGCCGAAAGATATGCGTATCCACCGCCATGGTATCCTGCCCAAAGGCCACATTCAGCACGACATTGGCGGTCTTCCGCCCAACGCCGGGCAGCGCTTCCAGGGCAACGCGATCCCCCGGCACCTCGCCGCCATGGCGTTCCACCAGCTGCGCCGCGAGCGCCGAGACATTGCGCGCCTTGGCCTGCCAAAGCCCGATCCGGCGGATGAAGGGGCCGATCCCCTCGGCGCCCAGCGCCGCCATGGCGGCCGGGGTGGGGGCGGCTTTGAATAGCCCCGGCGTGCATTTATTCACCGCCGCATCGGTGGTTTGCGCCGAAAGCACCACCGCTACCAGCAGCGAGAAATGATCCTGGTAGAAAAGCTCCGTCTCCGGCGCCGGGTTGCCCTGGGCCAGGGCGCGCAGGAAGGCCTCGGCCTGATCGCGCGCCATCAGGCGGGCGCGGCGCGGCGCGCGGGCAGAACCGTGATCGGGCTTCGCTTTCGGCATGGTGTTTCGACGGCATTTTGACCTAAGTTAAGCCCCGATGACACCCCCCAGAGAAACCGTTCTGTTCGAAGCGATCTCCACCCCGCCGCAAAGCTTCACGCTACGGGGCTTTCGCGTGCTGGCGGGGTTGTTGATTCTGGCGGCGGCGATTCCAGCGGCGGTGTTTTTCGCGCTTGGCGCCTGGCCGGTGCTGCCCTTTATCGGGTTGGAAGTCGGCGCGGTTTTGGTGCTACTGCTGTGGCATGCCCGGGCCTCTCGCCGTATCAGTGAAATGGTGCTGCTGACCGATGCCGGGCTTTCCATCCGCCATGTGGATCATCGCGGGCGCGTGGTGCGTTCCGTGTTGGATGCCTATTGGGCCAAGGTGGAATGGGATGAGGCCGCGCCGCGCGGCGGGCGCCTTTGGATCAAAAGCAGGGGTCGCACCCTGGAAATCGGCCGGCATCTCTCCGCGCCGGAAAAGGCCGAATTGGCCGAGGCGCTACGCGGTGCCCTCGCCCGCGCCAGACGGCCCGATTTCGATAATCCGCAATTGCGGGACATGTAGCGTGCATTGCGGAGAAGTGCTTCGCCCTTTTGAAAACTATCTCAGAATTTGGTCGCTTACCTCCTTCAGAAAATCTGCAAGGCGGTGATACCCACGTGAACTTGTTGGCCCTCCAACCTGTGCGCTTGAAGTATTTTCAAGCCAAGTGAGATTACTGGGCGGCTTGGACAACACGACCAAAAAAAGTGAAGGGCGTTGGCCATGAGCCAACGCGAACGGACAGTGATCTAGCAGGCTGCTGAAAAGCCGTCATTGAGCATCGTCGTTTTGTCTCGCGCGGATGTTTTCAACGCTGCGCGTGCCTGCGCACAGCCATTTTCAGTGATTCTTTGGCCCAGTCGGCACACTCTGGACAGACTCCCGGCA
>JADCFQ010000010.1 GCA_020249435.1 Roseomonas sp.
GATGCCGGGAGTCTGTCCAGAGTGTGCCGACTGGGCCAAAGAATCACTGAAAATGGCTGTGCGCAGGCACGCGCAGCGTTGAAAACATCCGCGCGAGACAAAACGACGATGCTCAATGACGGCTTTTCAGCAGCCTGTTAGGGGTTCACCCCAGCCGCTTCTTCGCCACCGCAAGGGCAGCGCGCTGTTCCTTGGTGACCGCGGGGTAATGCAAATCAAGCTTTTCAAGCGCTTCAATGATCGCCACCACCACCACCAGACGCGTGAACCATTTGGCATCCGCCGGCACCACGAACCAGGGCGCGTGGGGGGCGGCGGTTGCGCTGATCGCGGCCTGATAGGCCTTCATGTAATCATCCCAATAGCCGCGTTCGGTAACGTCATTGGCTGAGAATTTCCAGTTCTTCTCCGGTTCATCGATGCGGGACAGGAAGCGCTTTTTCTGTTCTTCCTGGCTGACATTCAGAAAAAACTTCAGGACCACGGTGCCTTGGCGCGCCAGATAGCGTTCATAGGCCGCGATATCTTCCAGCCTTTCATCCCAGATCTTCTTGCCGATCAGCGATGGCGGCAGCTTCTGGCGCGCCAGGAATTCCGGATGCACGCGCAGCACCAGCGCTTCCTCATACCAGGAACGGTTATGGATGCCGATGCGCCCGCGTTCCGGTAGCGCAATGGAATGACGCCAGAGGAAATCATGGTCCAATTCCATCGCCCCCGGCGCCTTGAAGGAATGCACCTGGCAGCCCTGCGGGTTGACGCCAGAAAAAACATGCTTGATGGCGCCATCCTTGCCGGCGGCATCCATCGCCTGAAAGATGCAAAGCACCGACCAGCGATCCTGCGCATAAAGCTTGTCCTGTAATAGCGCGAGCCGTTCGATCCCCTGCTGCAACAGCGCCCCGGCGGTGGTTTTTTCCATATCAAGGCCGGCCGTATCACTCGGGTCATAATCCTTCAGGCGAAAGCCGCGCCCCTTTGTCACGCGGAAGCGATCCAGGATCTTGGTTGCTCTTTTTTCCATCACGCGGGTTCCTTTCGTGGTTGCCACCAGGGCAGGAAAATCCAAAGCGCCGCCGCCAATTGGACGGAGAATGTCATGCCAAGCGCCCAGACGTAACCCTCGGGCGCCCAGCCGCCAGTCGCGGTGCGCGGCCAGAGGTCGAGAATGGCACCAATGCCGGTTTGGAACACGAAAACCACGCAAAGCATCAGGAAATTGATGGCGGTGGAAACGCGCCCGGCGAGCGCTGGTGGGAAGCCCTGCGCAATCGCCGCATAGCCTGCGGGTCCAACGGAGCCTGAGAAAGAGAAGAAAAACCAGAGGAAGGCCATGACCCAAAAATTGCTCGGCCCCAGCATCAGCATGGCTTGTGCAAAAAGGCAGCCCGCGACACCAATATAGGGCATCAACATCGGCGAAAAGCCGCGCGCCTGCGCGAAGGATGCTGCCTGCCCCGTGAACAGGCTGCCGAACATCATGCCAAGCGCATAGATCAGCAAGGCAGCCGCGCGTGCGCCATCATCCAAGCCGCCAACATCGCGCAACCACGGCCCTGCCCAAAGCCCCTGATAGGTGAAATTGAGCGTGGAGAGCATGCCAACCGTCGGCACCAGACGCAAAAATACCGGGTCCTTGAAGATACGCCCATATTCGCCGATTTCCTGACGCAGGCTGCGGCGCGCAGCGGGTGCGACACCCGGCGGCGCATTGGGTACTGAAAACCAGATCCAGGCCGATACCAAAACCGCAAGCATTGCCAGGACTGCGAAAACACCGCGCCAACCAATGAAGGGCAGCGCCCATTGCACCGGCATGGTGGCGGAAAGCCCGCCCATGGAAGCGAAGAACAGGCCTGCGCCAGTGACTGCCGCAACGCGTTCCTTCGGATACCATTGTGTATTGGCCTTCAGCATCGCCATCAGCCCCGCCGCCACACCAATACCTGCTACGCAGCGCCCGGCTGCCAGCATCAGCACATCGGTTGATAGCGCACTAATCACAAAACCCGTTGCCGCAATCAACGCAAGCGTTGCCTGCACGCGGCGCGGGCCTTTCAAATCAAGCGCGAGCCCAATCGGCAATTGTGCCATGGCGTAGCTCGCGAAAAAACAGGCGGCGAGCAAGCCAAGCTCCGCCGCGGTCAGGCCGAATTCAAGCGCCAGAAACGGCCCGATCACCGCGACCAGGGACCGATTCGCCTGGTTGATGAAATTGATCGCCGCAAGCGGCAGGGTGATGCGGGTAAAAAGCGACATGGGCGGAGCATGGCACGGGCGCTGCCCCTCGCCCATAGCGGATTTCAGGGCAGCTGCAGCCGGACCGAAATCGGGCAATGGTCGCTGATCACATCACGCAGCGCGGGATCGCGTTCTCCATACGAAAAAATACGAAAACTATCCTTGACCAGCCAATCCGCCGCCCGAAGGCCAAGCAGAATATGGTCAATGAAGGGGCGCCCCTGGCCGTCGCGGCTCCAGCACGGGTTGGAAAAACCTTCTGTGGCGCGGCGCATGGGCGATGCGGCGTTCAGCGTGGACAGCATGTCATCATCGCGTGAAAAGCGGCGATTGAAGTCGCCCAGAATCACGAAGGGCATATTCTCGCGGCGCCGTTCGGTGATCCATTCTGCTAAAATTTGCGCCTGCTGGCTGAGGCTTTGGCAATCGCTGCTATTGGGCTGACGTATGGAACCCTGCGAGCAACCACCATCCAGATGAATCGACAGCAGCCGCAAGCGCGTGCCATTGGCACCATGCAAAGTGATATCCGCGCCGCGCCGGAGCGAACGCCGCGCCGTCGGGCGAAGGTCAAGCGCCATCAAATCAGGATTGCGCGTGACGTGAAGCCCCTTACGCCAAGCAAAGCCCGCGCGCTGCACATCACTTTCCGCCGGGAAGTGGAAATCATAGGCGGTTGCGTCAAAAACGCGCGCCGCCGCCAAAGGCCCATCTACTTCCTGCAATGCAATCACATCAGCCGCCAACCTTTCAGCATAGCTGCGCAGCCGCGCAAAATCCTGTTCGGTCCGGGTGGTGAGGTCACGCGGCAGGTCAGGATGACCAGCCGGCTTGGTGGTGAGCCAGGCGATATTCCAGGTGGCGAGCTTGATTTCCTGCGCCCAGGCGGGGAATGCCATCAGAAGCAGGGCAAGAAGGATCAGCGCGCGCATGGTGGCCTCATAGTAGCTGCGCCAGAACGGGCGCGGGTTGTGATTGATTCGGTAGCGCTTCGAGCGGCTTTGCGCCAGAGGCGAACAGGAAATCGGCCAGCGCATCCATCTCGGCTGACGGACGCGTTGCGTCGTGGAAGGGGTCATCACTTGCGGAACCGGGCGGGACCCAAATCATCGTCTCATACCGCGCGCGCGTCAGCAGCACGCGATAGATGTTCAGGATATAGCGCTGCTCCTCAGCGCCGCGCACAATTTGCCAGTGATGGCCCACAAAGCGCCGCGCGCGCCATTGCCCGGCATGGCGCAGGAAATCACCACCCCAGGCGAGGCCCACCACATCCAATTCCAAGCCCTGGCAATCATATTCGGTGGCGAAGGTCTCCAGCGCTTCGGAGGAGCGGATATCCGGCCAGTGCTTCAGGAACCAATCGGCAATATCTGGCACCTGCACGCCAAGCCCCTCGGCCCGCAAGCGCCGCGCGCCGGCGGAAGCAACCAGGCCGGCACGGCGCAAGCCCCTGGTGCGGGCGCGCAAGGCCGCGCGCCAGGCGCTGGCATCGCGCGTGATGTAATAGGGCAATTCCGGTGTTGTTTCCGCAATGGCGCGCGCCGCGCGCGCATCACCGCGCAAAACTGCATCCACCCATTCGGTGCCCCTGCTGCTGCGCAGACTGCGGATGGGCGTTTGCAAATCAAAATCATCATCAAAGGCAAGCCAGGGCGCGGCACCTTCCGCCAGACGCTGCGCGGGATCAGCGGCGGTGATGCTGCGCCGTGCGGCCACCGCGCGCCAGGAAGGTGATGCGGCGATCACGCGGCCCCATTCGGCAAGCCCGGCCTCGCCGGTATTGATTTCCTGCCCATTGCCGATCAACGCGACAATCACCGACCAGCCATCATGCCGCGCCATGATTTCAAGTGTGTGCGCGGGTTCGCTGAGGCTTAAATGGCTTTTTCGGCGCTGACCATCACGCGTGGCCTGCGCCTGATCCCAGGCGCGTTGGGCTTCGTCAAAGACGATGATGCGCGCTTCGGGGATTTCATGCGCGTGGATAACGTGGTGTTCCAGAAAGCGATGGACATTTTGCAGCGCGGTGCGCGCGGCGCGTTCTGCGGCCTGGAAGGCGGCGCCTCCTTGCGGCGCGGCATCACGCGCCAAGGCTTCGCGCAAGACCGTCACCAGGGGCACATTGCCGGAGAGAAAGGCAGCACCTGATTCCCGCAAGGCGCCAAAGACCAGATTGAGACCGCAAAGCGTCTTGCCCGCGCCAGGAATGCCGGTGACGAACACAACATAGCGCCCGCCTTCTGCCCTTGCTTTCGCAATGACGCGCGCAATGGCATCGGTAGTGCGGGTCAGATTGTGCGCATCGGCGCGTGTGGCGCCGATATCGGGCACAGCATTACGCCGATACAAAAGCCGGGCCGCTTCCAGGACACTCGGTACGGGGCGATAGGCGGAATGCGCCCAGGCATTGGCGTCAATTGCTGTTGCAGGCCGTGGTATCGCCGCCTGCGTCCGCGCCACAATATCCCTAAGCATGGCAGCATTCGCGACCATGACCGGCGCCACGCCATGCCAGAATAGCGGCAGGTCAAGCTCTCGCTGCGGCGCGGCGGGGGCGACTAACACGGGCACAATCGGCACGCCACGGCTGCCAGCATGGAAATCATGCAAATCCATGGCGTAATTATCGGTCTGGCGTAGATCGTTCAGGTCCGGCTTCTGCGCGCCCATCTTGAATTCCAGCACGAAGATCGCGCGATCCGTGAGCAGAATGGCATCGGCGCGTTTTTCCAGGCGCAGCAAATCGCATTCCATGAAGATGTGCCAGGTGGCATCACCTTCGGCCAAAGCATCCTGCAACAGCGCCGCGCTCGCTTCCCAGGAATTGCGCTGCTTCAATTCAAGCGTGCCGAAGCGCGCCGCCTGTTCATAGGCCAAGGATGCGGCGATTTGTGCCGGTGTCTGGCGGCGAAACTCGCCAAGGCTTTGCGTAAACCACGGCCTCATGCGCTTTGCCTGCGCGGCCAGGTGGCGATCAGCACGCTCAACATCATCAGCGCAAAGCCAATGGCGTGGATGGTGGTAAAGGCTTCCTGCAAAACCACCACCGCCACCAGCGCGGCGGTTGCGGGCAGGAAGGCCGTGAAAATGCCGGCGACACCGGCACCAACGCGCTTCAATCCTGCATACCACAGCAGCAGGCAAAGCACGCTCGCCGTCACGCTATGAAACACCAGCAGCGCCGCAAGGCGCGGATCGGCCAGCGCCGCGATACTGGCAATATCCGGCAGCGCAAAAGGTGCCAGCATCAGGGCCGAGAATATCTGCATCCAAAGGCTTGCCGTGATCACCCCAACCCGCCCCGAAATGCGCCGCGCCAGCAGCACGTAAAGCGCCTCACCCACCACGCCGCCGAAGATCAGCAGATTGCCAAGAACTGACCCTGTTGCCTGATCGGCGCTGCGTGCAATTGTCATCGCCGCCATGCCGAAACCCGCGAGGCTGACCGCGATCCATTGCGGTGGCGTCAGGCGTTCGCGCAACCAAAAGGCGCTGCCCAAAGCGACCACTGCCGGCAGGCTTGCCAGAACCAGCCCGCCTTCCAAGGCGGAGGTCAGGCGCAACCCCGCCAATAATCCTGCATTATAGATCACCGTACCAAACAACGCCTGCCAGGCGAGGTTCTGCATCACCTCGGCACCTGGTCGCGGCGCGGCTTCCAGCAGGCGCGCCAGGGGCCAAAGCAAGGCCACCGCCAAAACGCAGCGCAGGAAAGCAATCATCGGAATGGGCAGCGCTTCCGCCAGCAATTTCGCAATAGCGACATTGGCGCCCACCAGCGCCATGGATGCCGCCAATTGCAGATAGGCGATGCGTGGCGCGCCAGGTGTCACGCGCCCTCATCCGCCTGACGAAAGGGGGAAAGCGTCGCGAGTGCTGCCATTTCGCGTTCCATCGCCGGGCGTTCGCGCGACAGAAATTCAGCCACCGCGCGGGACAACCCCGGATGCGCGATCCAATGCGCGGAATAGGTCGGCACGGGTAGATAGCCGCGCTGGATTTTGTGTTCGCCCTGCGCGCCGGCTTCCACGCGCGGAATGCCATGCGCAATCGCGAAATCCATCGCCATGTAATAGCAAAGTTCAAAATGCAGAAAGGGCACATCCACAATGGCGCCCCAGTTGCGGCCATAAATCACATCGCGCCCAATCAGGTTAAGCGCGGCGGCGACAGGCTCGCCATCCCTTTCCGCCACCATCAGCAGCACGCGATCACCAAGCCTTTCGCCAAGCAGCGGCCAGAAATCACGCGTCAGATAGGCACTACGGCCCCATTTCTTATCCGTGGTGGCGCGGTAGAAACGGTGAAAAGCCTGCCAGTGACGCGGTGTGATCTCTGCCCCGCGCAGCGTGCGGAGCGTGAGCCCCGCCGCCTGCACATCGCGCCTTTCGCGCTTCAGCGCCTTGCGCTTCCGCGATGCCAGCGCAGCCAGGAAATCATCAAAATCACGATAGCCCGGATTGCCCCAATGGAATTGCGTGCCCAGGCGTTGCAGCCAGCCGGCTTCACCCAAGGCGAGCCATTCGGCTTCCGTGCAAAAGGTGGCATGGACGGATGAGGCACCAATGCCCTTGCAGGCCTGCACCAGGGCGCCCGCCACAACATCCGGCCCAAAGCCTGCATCGGGATGCAGCAAAAGCCGCGGACCAGGCACGGGGCTGAAGGGCACGGCCACTTGCAGCTTCGGGTAGTATTCGCCGCCGGCGCGTTCCAAAGCATCGGCCCAGCCATGGTCAAAGACATATTCGCCCTGGGAATGGGATTTCGCATAGGCCGGCGCGCAGGCCAGCAAGCGCCCAGTGCCATCGCGCAGGGCAGCATGCTGCGGCAGCCAGCCGCGTTCCGCCACCGCGCTGCCGCTTTCCTCCAGCGCTGAAAGAAAGGCATGGCTCAGAAATGGATTATCATCGCCGGCGCAGGCATCCCATTCATGCGACGGGATTTCGGCAATGGCGCGATGCAGGGTCAGTGTCAAAGGGGGCGGGTCATTGGGCATGGATCAATGGTATGGGTCTAGCACAGCAAGGGCGACGGTTAAATCGACAACACCCATATGCTATGGCGCTTTCCCCAAGCCTCCGCATCATGTCATCCTATGGCGCGAACCCATGATGGAAACCGACACTTGCCGCCAGCAAGACCCGATGAGCCAGCGTTTACCGAGCTTCATGAGGTAACGCTTGCGCCGGTCCGCTCTCCACAGGGGCCTTGGGGCAAGCATTTTTTTGGCGCTTTTGATCGCAACGGCCAATTCCTGGAGGGCTTCGCCCATCCCTGGTGCGGGGTTGATGCCATGCCGGCGGCGCCCATAGCGTCATATCCAGGAACCGCGATTTATGGCGGCCTTGCGATGCATCATGTTGGGCATTTTCTGCTGGAAGGCCTGTCTCGGCTTTGGTGCCTGAAAAACTATCCCGAACTCCCGATCATCTGGCACTGGATTGATCTACCCATCCCGCACCCGGATGATCGCGGCTGGCAAAAGGAATTGATCGGGCTTTTGGGTCTGGCGCAGCGACGCCACATCTTCCTGCGTCAACCGCTGCGGGTGGAGCGTTTGCTCCTGCCCTCACCGGGGTTCCTTTCGGGCCAATTTCTGCATCCCGTGCAAGCCGCTGCTTTGGGCTGCGTCACCGGCCCTGCGGCCATTCCAGGCAAACGCGTCTGGCTCTCACGCAGCGCCTTGCCCGATCAATTCGGGCGCGTGGCAGGGGAAGATCAGGTCGAGGCACTTCTTGCCGCCCAAGGCTGGACCATCATCTATCCGGAGCGTGAAACCATGCGCCGCAGCGCGGAGATTTTCCGTGAGGCTGAAGCGGTTTCAGGCTTCATCGGCAGCGCGTTTCATACGCTGCTGCTGCATGCCAGCCCAAGCGCAAGGCTGCGCCCGATCATGCGGCCCGGCATTCCCCTGACAGATTATCAAATCATCGCCGCAGCCAAGGGCGTGGATTTCGCTGCTATTGACGCTCCGATGACCGCCTTGGACCAAAGGGCCAGCTGGACGAATTTCCAGCTGAATGCGCCAACGGATTTGGTCAATATCCTGACTGACTATTGAAAAGGTGCTTGAGATCAAGCGATTTCAAACATCCCTTCCACTTCCACCGCCGCATCACCAGGCAAGGACGGCACGCCAATGGTGGTCCGCGCATGGCGGCCAACATCGCCGAATACCTCAACCGCCAGATCGGAAGCGCCATTCATCACCAGCGCATGCTGCGTGAAGTCAGCGGCCGCGGCAATAAAGCCACCAAGCCGCACCACGCGCGTGACGTTATCCAAATCACCCGCAGCGGCCTTCAACTGCGCCAGCAAATTGATGAAGCAAAGCCGCGCCGCTTCGCGCCCCACCTCAATGGAAACGCCGGCGCCAAGCTTGCCGGTATAGGCAATCTTGCCATCACGCACCGGCACCTGGCCGGAGACCACCACCAGCTTGCCGCTGATATTGAAGGGGATGTAATTAGCAATCGGTGCCGCGGGGGTTGGCAATACAATGCCAAGGGCAGCGAGCTTCGCTTCGATTTTTCCGGCCATGGTCCTGTTCCTTCAAAGGCGCCAATTACGCTGCGGGGCGCAAATGGCGGCGCATGCGGGGTGAAGGATGCGCCGGCAATTCCAGGGGAAGCAAGGGCAGCACCGCAGCGCGCGGTTGCAGCGTTTCTTCCTCGACCGGGTCGGGCAAATCCTCGCGCCCCAGATAATCGCGCGCCAAGCGGCGAAACGCCCAATCCAGCACGGAAGTCGCGCGTCGAATGCCCGCATCGCCTTCCACCGCGCCACCATGGCCCGGCGCATAGGCATAGGCATTGACGAAGCTCGCCAAGGGCACGCCCTGCGCCAGGCCAAGCGATACCGCCTGCGCCAGCGCTTCCATCAGGGCGCGAGTCATGGCCGCTTCGCGCGGGAGGGAGAAGGAAACCTCCCGCAAATGGCCGCGATCATCTTCAACGGCGCGCAGAGCAACGCGGCTGCCCGCGATGGAAACGCGCCAGCAACGGCTGATCGGCGCATGGATCGGCCTTGGCGCAGCGCGGCGCGCTTCGGGCAGATCGGCCGGTGCCGGCATGGCGGGTGGCGGCGCATCCAGGAAGGGCATGACCGCCGCTTCCATGGCGCGCCGGGCCTGAGGCGTCACCGGCGCCAGCAACCAGGCGGCATCGCCGCCAGCGCGTTCAGCCGCACGGGTTGGCACTTGCGTGATGCGCCCATCCTCGCCGCGCGCCGGGCGGCTTGCCGCCGGGGCGGGCGCAATGCCAGCGCTTTCCGCGCCGAGCAGCGCTTCCACCGCATCGGCGGGGGCGAGGGCGATGCAGCCGCGATGGCGAAGCCCGGGCGAGGAAGCTGCCGCCGCCAAGGCCGCACGCGCTGCCTTGGCAAGACCCGGAATGGCGGTTTCCTCAGGCGGCGTCGGGCAGATCAGCGCGACCGCATGGCGCGCACCAAAACGGGTCGCGAGCCGGCCGGATTCCGCCTCAGCCGCGCCGCGTGTGAGGCCGGCAATGGCAGCGGCGACATCGCATGCCTCATGGCTGTCATAGGGAAGGCCGAAACCGGCCAGCAACCCGGCCAGATCGGCAAAGCCGAGGCGAAGGCTTTCCGCCTTGCCATGGCCCCAAATATCAAGGGTTTGCACCGCAAGCGCACAGGCCGCGCGATAGGCCGGCGCATCAAAACCCCCTGCCCCATCCAAAAAGGCCGGCAGGTTGAGCACAAAACGCCCCTCACCCCGCGCATCGCGCCAGATCTCGGCCCCGGGCGCGCCGCGTCGGGCCAGGATCAGGGCGCGCAGCCCGGCGGCCAGGCTTTCCGCCGCATCGGCGCCATCCAGCAGGCCAAGACGCCGCCCGCGCAGCATCAGGCGTTGAATCCAGGCTTCCGCCACGCTTGGCAGCGTGGCCGGGCCACCGCCTGGGGCGAGCGCCGCCAGCGCCTCCCCGGCCTCATCTTCCCAAGGCGCGGGAATGGCGACAGCGCGCGGCGGCGCATCGGGATCCGCCCCCGCCTTCAAGCGCCGCAGCGCAACCCCAGCCCAGATGGTTCCGACTATTCCAGCCATGAGGCCATGCTAGGCGCGACTCGAAAGCCTGAGAAGCCTTATTTAGTGGTTTTTCGGGGTTGGACCCACAATATCCTGTGGATAGCTTGGCCCGCGCTTAGCTTTTGCGTGACCCGCGCGGCTGTGCGATGATGCGTCACGTTTTGCTTGCTCCGGGAAGCCGCCATGCAGTTGCTCAATACGCTCTTCATCCGCCTCACCAGCCGGCAGGTTGGCCAGGACCGCTTCGGCAATACCTATTGGGAAGCCCGTGGCCGGCGCGATTCCTATGGCCGGCCCATGCGCCGCGTGCTGTTCGCTAAGGAAGCGCAAGCCTCTGCCGTGCCGGCGGAATGGTGGGGCTGGCTGCACCACACCACGGAAAACCCGCTGCCCGAGGATGCGCCGCGCCGCCCCTGGCAGAAGGAACACCGCCCGAATATGACCGGCACCGCCGAGGCTTGGCGCCCGGTGAACCCGGCCGCGAGCCGCGGTGGCGATTACGAAGCCTGGACGCCGGGGCGCTAAAGGCCGTCCCGACCATGCAAAAGCGCTCAATCGCTGAAATCCTGACCGGTATCGTGGTGCTGGCCGTGGCCGCTGGCTTCCTCGGCTATGCCGTGACCAGCACAGGGCGCAGCTTTTCCGGGCCAGGCATGAACCTGACCGCGAAATTCGACCGCATTGATGGGCTTGGCCAAGGGGCCGATGTGCGCATTGCCGGCGTGAAGGTTGGGCAGGTTGTGGCGCAGCGGATTGACCCGGAAAGCTTCCTTGCCGTGCTGACGCTGCGCGTTGATGCGGGGCTGAAACTTCCGCATGACACCTCGGCCGAGATTTCAAGCGAGGGTTTGCTCGGCGGCAAATATGTGGCCCTGGTGCCGGGTGGCGATACGCGCATTCTGCGCGAAGGCAATGAAATCACCATCACCCAAAGCGCCATCAATCTGGAAAGCCTGTTGGGGCGCTTCATCTTCTCGGCAGGTGAGAGCAATCAGCGCGGCACTCAGGAAAACGCGCCGGCCACGCCACGATGAAACCGCTGCCCAAGCCGCCTGCCGCCTGGCCTGGGGCGGATGGCAAGCCTGTGTCCTGCAATGAAAAGCTCAAAATGCTCGCGGAAAATCACAGCGAAGCCGCGACCGTGCTGCGCGATGTGTTTGAAGACGCCGTGCTGATGGGTGTGGATGAGGCCGCGATGCGCGCGATTTTGCAGGAGATGATCGCAGCCTTGCCAAGCCCGAAGCGCAGCGCATGAAACGGTTTTTGGCTTTTGCGCTATTGTGCCTTCCAAGCTTGGCGCAGGCGCAGGAATGGGTGCCTCGGCAACAGGCGCGCATTCAGGCTTTGGATAAGGTGACAGCGCGCGTGACCGTGCTGGAAGGCCGTGTTGGGGAAAGCCTGAGTTTTGGCACGCTCACCATCCGCATCGGCGCCTGCCATGCGCGCCCGCCGACCGAGGTGCCGGATTCCGCCGCCTGGTTTGAAATGACTGATAGCCGTGCGCCGCAGGGCAGCCCGCCGGTGTTTCGCGGCTGGATGTTCGCCGATGCGCCGGGCGTGAATATGCTGGAACATCCCGTCTATGATGTGCGGATATTGACCTGCCGTTAGGCCACCTTTCTGAAACCCGCTTGGCGCCTTATATTAGCGTCTGCTTTAGGAAGGCCCTGCCATGTCCTCTGCCAGCATCCGCCCGTTTTTCGATGAGGCGACCAATACGGTCAGCTACCTGGTCTTTGACCCCGCGACCCGCCAAGGCGCGGTGATTGATCCCGTGCTGGATTGGGACCATCGCAGCGGGGAAGCGGATACGCGCTCGGCGGATCGGCTGATTGAAGCGGCGCGGCAGGGAGGGGTCACGATTGCGCTGATCCTGGAAACCCATGCCCATGCGGATCATCTGACCGCGGCGCCCTACATCAAGCAGCGCTGCGGCGGGCAGATTGCCATCGGCGAGCACATCAAGGATGTGCAGCGCATCTTTCGCCCGGTTTTCGCCGCTGATGACGTAAAGCCAGAAGGCGGCGATTTCGATTTGCTATTGCGCGATGGGGAACGCCTGAAGTTTGGCACCCTGGAGATTGAGGTGATCCATACGCCGGGCCACACACCTGCCTGTGTCTGCTACCGGATTGGCGATGATGTTTTCGTGGGCGATACGCTGTTCATGCATGATTACGGCACGGCGCGCGCCGATTTTCCGGGCGGCGATGCGCGGGTGCTGTTTCGTTCCATCAAGCGCCTTTTGGCCCTGCCACCCGATACCAGGCTTTGGATGTGCCATGATTATAAGGCGCCAGGGCGCGATGATTATGCTTGGCAAAGCACGGTCGCCGAACAGCGCGCGCATAACCCGCATGTGAAGGATGGCGTGACCGAGGATGAATTCGCGGCCTTCCGCCAGGCGCGCGATGCGAAGCTGGCCGCACCGACGCTATTGCTGCCTTCGATCCAGGTGAATATCCGCGCGGGGCGCTTCCCTGAGGCGGAGAGCAATGGCGTGCGCTATCTGAAGATACCGGTGAAGGCGCGGGCCGGGATTGCGTAACGCTTTGGCTTGCGGGGTCTGCCGCCTATATGCTTGGTGGTAACGGCAAAACGAATGCTGGGAGAGAAACGCAGATGATGAGACGCCTTTTCCTTGGGGCCGCCATGGGCCTTGCCTTGGCAACACCGGCCATCGCGCAGGGCCTGCCTGATCGCCCCATTACGCTGGTGAGCGGCTTCGCCCCCGGCGGTTCCACCGACATCACCGCGCGCCTGCTGGCAGAGCGGATGCAGGCGCATATGGGCGCCAATGCCCGCGTGGTGGTGGAAAATCGCCCCGGCGCTTCCGGCACGGTCGCCGCCGAATGGCTCCGCCGGCAGCCTGCCGATGGCACGGTGCTGATGCTGAATGAGGCTTCATCCCATGCGCTGATCCCCGCCGCCATGCAGGGCGGCACGCGCTATGACCCGATTGCGGATTTCAGCCATATCGCCATTGCGGCGAATGGCCCGCTGATCCTGGTCTCGGCGCCAAATTTCCCGGCGGCCAACGCGGCGGAGGCAGTCGCGAAGCTGCGCGCCGGGCCGCAGGATGATTTGCCCTATGCGTCTTCCGGGGTTGGGTCCATGCCGCATTTCGCGGCGGAAGCGGTGGCGGTTTCGCTGCTGTTGGGCGGCAAGTTCTCGCATGTGCCGTATCGGTCTGGCGGGTTGATGGTGGAATCCATCGCGCGCGGCGAAACCGCTTGGGGGGTTGCGGTGTTGGCCTCCGCTGCGGCGCAGGTGCGCGATAATCGCGTGCGCGGCATTGCGATTACCGGCCTGGAGCGCTTCCCGGCTTTCCCGGAAATCCCGACACTCGCGGAATCCGGCATGCCCGGGTTTGATATCGGCAATTGGTTCGCGGTGGTCGGGCCGCCGCGCATGCCGGAAGGCACCGTGGCGGCGCTGAACCGCGCCATCAATGCGGCGCTGGCTGATCCGCAACTGCGGGAGCGTTTTCTGATTGCCGGGATTTCGCCCTGGACGCGGCCCAATACACCCGCCGATGCGCGTGCGTTTTTTCAAGCCGAGCTGACCAAATTCAAGGGTGTTGTGGAACGCACCGGCGTGAAGATGGAACAGTGATGCGGGCGGGCGCCTGAGGGATTTTCAGGCGCCCTTCTATGTCAATCCTTCGGCGGCAGATGGAGCGCAACAACCTCGCCCCCCTGCCCCGCCACTTCCGGAAAGCGCCGCCGCACATCTGGGTCATGCCCTGGAATCACACGGCTATCATCGCCACCCGCAAGCTTCTTCGCCGCACGCCAACCAGCCGCCATCGCCCCCAGATCGAAAATGATCGGGAAGGGATTGCCGCTAAGCGCATTGGCATAAAAATGCATGGCGTCGGATGCCAGCACCACCGGCCCGCGTGCGGTTTGCACGCGCACCACTTGCAACCCATCCGAATGCCCACCGACGCGATGCACGGAAACGCCAGGTGCCACTTCGCCATCGCCATCATGGAACACGACGCGGTCGGCATAAAGCGCCTTCACCATGGCAACCACATGCGCGGCTTCAAAAGGCAGGCGAATGGCATGCACGCACATGTGCCGGCCGGTCGCGAAATGCATTTCGCGTTCCTGCAAATGGAATTTCGCACCGGGGAACATGCCAAGCGACCCCGCGTGATCATAATGTAAATGCGTAATGATCACATCGGATACCCGGGCGGCATCCGTGCCCATGGCCTTCAGGCTATCGCGCACATTGCGCGCGATGGTGCGGCCACGGGCGGCGGCGGTTTCCTCATCAAAACCCGTATCCACCACAATTTCCCGCCCATCCGGCGCGCGCAGCAACCAGATGAAGTAATCAAGCGGCATGGCTTCATGCGCATCGGGCACGGGCAGCAGGAAATTCGTCTGTGCCGTGCGTTCATGCCGCCCGTAACGGATGGCATAGGCTTCCCAATTCATGATTCCTTGTTCCCCCCAAGTACCGTGCCGGTCATTTGTTCCAGCATTTTTGCAAGCGCTGTGTGATCCACCCCCGGCCCAAGCGATGTTGACGCCGCCAACCAAAGCTCCCGGCACAGTGCGGAAAACGGTGCCGGCGTTGTGGTCTCCCGCCCGACTTCGAGTGCGATGGAAAGATCCTTCACCATCAGATCAAGCCCGAACCCCGCATCGAAGCGACGCGACAGCACATATTCCTTGAACTTCTTCTGCGTGGAATTGTTCATGCCGGAAGATGCATTCAGCACATCAACCATGGTTGTCGGATCAAGCCCGAAGCGCTGACCAATCAGCAGCGCCTCAACGCCAATCAGATAGCCACCGGCGGAGACGAGATTATTCAGCGCCTTCATCGCCTGCCCGGCGCCAATATCGCCGCAGCGATAGATTGATGTGCCCATGGCCTTCAGTACAGGCTCGGCACGGTCAATCTCCGCCGCCGGGCCGCCGACCATGATGGCAAGCTGGCCCGATTTGGCGCGCGGCACGCCGCCCGAGACCGGGCAATCAATCATTGCAACGCCATGGCCTGCCAGCATCGCCGCGATTTCCCGCGTGCGGCCTGGCTGGCCGGATGTCATGTCAATGACCAGCATGCCGGCTTTCAGCGATGGCAGCATGGCTTCCACAGCCTCACCCACCTGCTTGCTGGTTGGCACAATCATCACCACGCAATCCGCGCCATTGGCAGCTTCGGCGGGTGTCGCGGCGGCTTTGGCGCCGGTTTCGGTGGCGAAGGATGCAGCGCGGCCCGGCACCACATCACAGACTGTGACTTCAAAACCCGCCTTCACCAGATTGGCCGCCATGGGCCAACCCATATTGCCGATGCCGGCAAAGGCGATGCGCTTCAGGGGTGCAGACATCACTTCTTCCCCGGAATGGCGCCTTCGGCGATCAGCACCTCATGCGCGGCCTTGAAGGCATCAAGCCCGGCGGGAATGCCGCAATAGGCCGTGGCATGCAGGAGCGTCGCCTTGATCTCATCAACCGTAATGCCGTTATTGAGCGCGCCTTTCACATGCAGCTTCACTTCCGGAATTTTGCCGAGCGCGGTCAGCATCGCCAGGTTGAGCAGTGAGCGTGTCTTGCGGTCCAGCGTGGGATCGCCCCAGGCCCAGCCCCAGGCCCAGGCGGTGGTGGCGCGCTGGAAGGACATCATGAATTCATCGGCCTTGGCCATGGAAGAATCCACATATTCCGGGCCCAACACCGCACGGCGGATGGGCAAACCCTTATCAAACAGCGCCTGATCGTCGGACATTTCTCTGCTCCTTCTGGAATGGATGGCGCAGGCTGGCGCGATGGCGCGGGGCGGTCAACCGGGGCGGTTTGCGCCAGCGCCCCGGACGGTTAGTCTGGCGCGAAAGATAGAACTGGGAGATGCGCGCCATGATCCGCTTGCTTGCCCTGCTTTGCCTGCTCAGCGCCGCGCCCGCCTTGGCGCAAAACGCGCCGGAAGCCTATCCCGCGCGGCCCATTCGCATGATCGTGCCCTTTGCCGCAGGCGGTTCCGCGGATTTGGTGGCGCGGATTGCGGCGCAAGGCATGTCGGAAAAGCTCGGCCAGAGCATTGCGGTTGAAAATCGCGGCGGCAGCGGCGGTGTGATTGGGTCTGAAGCGGTGCTGGCAGCGCCGGCGGATGGCTATACCATCGCCTTTCATTCCATGTCTTCCGCCGTGCTGAATGCCGGGCTGTATCGCAACCTGTCCTTTGATGTGCGCCGCGCCTTCATTCCCGTATCGCTAGTCGGCACGGTGCCCAATATTGTCATCATCAATCCGCGCCTGCCGGCAGCCAATCTTGCGGAATTCGTTGCGCTGATCCGCGCCAATCCGGGCAAATACAGCTATGCGAGTTCCGGCGCAGGCACGATTGTGCATCTTTCCGCACATATGCTGGCGAGCATGGCGGGCGCCGAGATGCTGCATGTGCCCTATCGCGGATCGGGCCCTGCCATGAGTGATCTTTTGGCCGGGCGCATTGACATGATGGTGGACACGCTGCCTTCCGTGATCCCGCAGGTGCGCGCCGGGCAATTGCGTGCGCTTGCCATGGGCACGCGCCAGCGCAACCCAACCCTGCCCGAGGTACCCACCGCCGAAGAAGCCGGGCTGCCTGGCTATGAAAGCTATAATTGGCACGCGGTATTTGCGCCGCAGGGCACGCCAGCCGCGGTGGTGGCGCGGCTGGAACGCGCCGCTCGCGACGCCGTGGCCGACCCCGCCATTCGCCAGAGGCTGATGGATGTTGGCGTTGACCCAAGGGGCACCAGCGCGGCGGAATTGGCGGCGTTTTGGGATCAGCAATTGGCGCTATGGATTCCGATTATTCGCGCTTCCGGCGCGACGGCGGATTAGGCTCTATTCCGCCTTTTCCGGTTCATACCAAGGCCAGCGCTGCTTCACGACCGGGCTATCCGGCGCATAGGCGATGCAGGTGCCGATCAGGCCGGGCCTGACCTTCTTTTCATCCACAGCCTCGCCCGCCGCGCGGCGCGCTGCGGCCTGTTCGCGTTCCCGCTGGCGTCGCACGGGATAAAGGGTCTGGAAGGCAACCGTGCCCATTTGGCCGATCACTTCGCGCAGATGCGTGCAGCCATGAATGCCGCCAACGCGTTCATTCACCGCGCGCACAAAACCAGGCCCGATCTTGAGCCCCGCGAGCCGCGCGAAATTCGGCGCGGCAGCCGGGCAGACATCATAAGGCGTGAAATCCGATGCCGCTTCGCAGGATAGTACCTCAAACTCCTCAGTGATGGTCATGCGAATCCACATGCCATGCAACGCCTCACCAGGTTCAATCCAGCCGCGGCCTTCATTATTGAAGCCGTAGCTTTTGGTGTCCACCAGATGCGCTTCAATGTCGAAAAGCCCATCCTTGCGCTGATAGCCGCGCAATTGGATGTCACGCAGATGAAGCAGGTTACGCTCAGTGGGGTCGGAAAGCGGCATGGGTCAGGGTCCGGTTACGCTGCACTGCGGCAGGCTATTGCCACGCGACGCGACGCAAGGCCAGATCAGGCGGCGGTCAGGCGAATGGTGCCGTGCAGCGCCTGGCCCTGAGCCAGCACGCGCATGGGCGCGGCTGAGGCCAGCTCGGGGCGATTGGGCGCATCGGGCATGTGGCTGACGGGTTCGACGCAAATGATCGGCGACGCCGCCGGGGCATAGACCTGAAGGCCAGCTGCAAAATCGCCGGTAGCGGTGAGCATGAGGTTCCCGGCCGGCGTGGTGAGGCGTGCCGCGCCATCCCAACCGGCGAAGAAATTATCCAGCCCAATCAGCCCAGTCTCATCCGCCGCAATGCCAGCGCAGTGCGAGAGGCTTTCCGGCAAGCCGCGCGCAGTGTGGTTAGCGCGTTGCGAGGCGTTCAGGTGCAGCGATGTCGTAGCGCTGCGGATGAACCATGGATGCCAGCCCATGCCATAGGGCGCGGGTGCTGTCCCTTCATGCCGCAAGGTCATTTCCATGACCAAACCGGTTCCATCAAGCGCAACGGCAAGCCGCGCCGTGTAATCAAAAGGGGCGAGTTGCACGCGCTGTTGCAGCACGGCGCGATCAGTAGTGGCACTGATCACCTCCCAAGGCAGATCGCGCGCCACGCCGTGAATGGCGGTGCCGTCCGCCGCGCGATTGATCGGCATGACATGGCCGGCAATGCGCCCGCCATCCAAGCGATTGGCCCAGGGCAGCATCCAGAAAGCGCCATAGGCGCCGGGATGGCGCGCGCCTTCAGGCGCTGGCACCAACACATTACGCCCGCGCCATTGCAGGCGTGAAAAAGCGGCACCCTGTTCTGTGCAGATCAGCGCCTGCCAATCACCGCATTGCAGCTTCATTCGGGGGCGAAGTGATCCCGCGGTGATGGCGCGCTGCGGGAATATTCAATCGCGGTATAGGCGCCGCCCTGATAGCGTTCCGCAACGGGATCAGCGGTGATGCCTTCAAGCTCCGCCCGCCAGGATTCGGCATTATCCTGCGGCGCCCAGCCGATGCGCGCGCGATGATCCTCACCCCAATAGGCGGTCGGGTTATTGGATTGGCCCCAGATCACGGCATGGCCGGTTTTGTCAGCGAGGACACAGCATTCAATCAACCGCGTGAGATCAGGATAGGATAACCATGTGGACAGCATCCGCCGATCCAAGGGCTTCGGCTGGCAGGAACCGATGCGGAGATTGATATTCTCAACCCCATGCTTGTCCCAATACATTCGCCCCATCATTTCGCCATAGACTTTGGAGATGCCGTAATATCCATCAGGGCGGAAGGCGCAATCAGCATCCAGCTTCGCGTCATTGCCGCGCGGGCGTTCATGAAAGCCAATGGTGTGATTGGAACTGGCGAAGATCACCCGCGCGCTTTCGCGCCGCGCGGCTTCATACACATGATAAAGCCCGCGCAGATTGGGGCCAAGGATTTCCTCAAACGGGCGTTCCACACTCACGCCGCCGAAATGCAGAATGGCGCCGCAGCCTTCCGCCTGGCGCAGCAGCGCAACACCATCATTCAAATCCGCCTGCACGAAGCGCGCGGATGGCGGCAGCGGATCGGGAAAGGGCGCGATATCCGTAAGCCGCAATTGCCAACCCAGCGCGCCGAGGCTTTGCGTAAGATGCCGCCCCAGCGCGCCGGACGCGCCAGTCAGCAATACGGGTTTGGTGGGCGTCGTCATCGCCTTAGCCTCCATAGCCAAGCAGCAGGCGCGGCAGCGTCAGTGACATGGCCGGCCAATAGGTGGTGAGCAGCAGCGCGAGCAAAATGGCGCCGTAAAAGGGCCAGATGGTGCGCATGACCTGTTCGATTGGTATTCGGCCTATGGCGCAACCAACAAATAGCACCGCGCCCACTGGTGGCGTGGTGAGCCCGAGGCCCAGGTTCATCATCATCACCATGCCGAATTGCACCGGGTCCACGCCGATGGCGGTAACGACGGGCAGAAAGATCGGCGTGGTAATCAGGATCAGCGCCGCCATATCCATCACGCATCCCAGCAGCAGCAGACAGACATTGATCAGCAGCAGAATGACGATGGGGTTGGCACTGATGGCAAGCATGCCTTCCGTCAGCAATTCCGGCAGGCGATACATGGCAAGCAACCAGGCAAAGGCTGTTGCCGTGCCAACCAGCAGGAACACCACCGATGTGGTGCGCACACTGGCCTTCACCGCAATCACGAAATCCGGCCAAGAGAGATTGCGATAAACCAGCAGCGTCACCGCCAGCGCCCAGATCGCACCAAAGGCCGCACTTTCCGTGACCGTGAAAACGCCAGATAGCACGCCACCCAGAATGATCACCGCCGTCAGCAGTCCCGGCAGCGCATCAACAAAAGTCCAGAACAAATGCCGGAAACCCGCCCAGCCTTCAGAAGGGTAACCGCGCCGCACCGCCATGACATAGGCCGCAATGCCAAGGAAAAGGCACATGGTAATGCCCGGCACGATGCCCGCGATGAACAGGGCGCTCACGGAAATGCCACCACCCGCCGCGAGCGAATAGAGAATCATATTATGGCTCGGTGGAATCAGAATGCCCGCGATGCTGCTCGTGACGGTGAGCGAGACCGCGTAATCCACCCCATAGCCTTTGGCCTTCATCGCTGGGATCAGGATGGTGCCGGTGGCCGAGGTATCCGCCACCGCCGAGCCAGAAATGCCGCCAAACAGCATGGAGGTTGAAACATCCACCATGCCGAGGCCTCCACGCATCCAACCAACACAGGCGGAAGCCAGCGCCACCAGCCGGCGCGCAATGCCGCCATGGAGCATGATCTCGCCAGCAAAGATAAAGAAGGGAATGGCGAGCAGGGAGAAGATGCTCATGCCACTCGCCATTTGCTGAAAGGCAACGGCGGGGTTCAACCCCTCATAGATGAAGCCCACAACAGCGGCGATGCCAAGGCAAAAGGCCACCGGCACGCCGGCCATGACACCCAAGGCGAAAACCGCGAAAATCAGAAAAAGCCCTGGTTCCATCTGCCTATTCCAAAAAGGCCGCAGCGGGGCCGCGTTTTTCCGGCGCCTCTGGCACGAAAATGTCGCGCAGCACTTGCTCCACCGCAAACAGCACCATCAGCGCGCCACCCAGCACCATGGGCGCATAGGTCCAGCCCTGGCTGATGCCGAGCAAGGGGATGCGGAAATTCCGCACCATTTCCACCAATTCCCAGGACCAGATCGCCATGCCAAGGCCGAACAGACCGACCAGCGCATCACAACCCACCGCAATCCAACGCTGCGCCGCACCGGGCAGGGCTTCGCGCAAGCCGAGCACAGAAAGATGAAAACGTTCCCGCACACCCACCGCAGCTACCGGCATGGCAATGCACAGAATGGCAAGAGTCGCACCGCGTTCGATCCAGGTTGGCGTATCATTCAGCACATAGCGGCCAAACACCAGCCAGCCCATCATCACCACCAGCGCGACCAAAGCCGTGCCAGCCAGCGCAATGGTCACGCTGGCCAGCACATCCAAAACGCGCGAAAAGGCAGCAAGCGACGCTGGCAAATCGCCGCGCCGCCGCGTTTCACCAAAGCTCACCGCGTTTCACGAATGCGCTTGAGCAAATCCGCCATGCGCGGCGCCGAGGCATATTTGGCATAAACCGGTTCCATCAGCGTCTGCCAGGGGCCACGATCCGCAACCTCGATCACCGTCGCGCCCGCACCCACCACGCGATCACGTGATGATTTTTCACGTTCCGCCCAAAGCTGGCGCTGAAACACCGCGCTTTCACGCGCTGCGTCACGCAGGATGGCGCGCTCAGCCTCATTCAAGCGCTGCCAGCGCTGACGGCTGATGGCAAGGATTTCCGGCACATTGGAATGTTCCGTCGTGGTGTAGAATTTCGCCACTTCGAAATGCCGCGTGCTTTCATAGGACGGCCAATTATTCTCCGCACCATCAATCACGCCGGATTGCAGGCTGGTGAAAACCTCACCAAAGGGCAACGGTGTCGGGTTGGCGCCCATCGCGCGCATGATGTCAATCCAAAGGTCAGAAGTCTGCACACGGATTTTCATGCCGCGCACATCGGCCGGCGTACGCACCGGGCGGGTTGTGTAAAGGCTGCGCGCACCCGCATCATACCAGGCGAGCGTGATGATGCCGATCGCTTCCAGATCGCGCGCAATATCCTCCCCAATCGAGCCATCCACCACGCGGTGGCTATGGCCGACATCGCGGAACAGGAAGGGAAGAGTCAGGATCGCAGTGGAAGGTGCCAAGTTGTTCAGTGGCGAGAGATTGAAATTGGCGAAATCAATCGTGCCAAGGCGCATCTGCTGAATGGCCTCATCCTGCTGGCCAAGCTGCGCGGAATGGAAGGTGCGCATGCGAATGCGGTTATTGGTGCGCTGGCCGACCAGCTCCGCAAAGCGATCCATGCCGCGACCATTCGGGTAATCGGCAGCGTGGATGTTCCAGCCGCGCCATTCCTGCGCCGAAACCTGAGCCGGCGCGAATGCCATGAGCGAAAGCGCAGCCGCGGCCACGGCACCGAGCAAGCCGCCGCGACGGGGTTTTGAGAATAAGGACATGATGTCTCCTCCAGCCGGGCGGTCCGGGCCACCCTGTTCTTCGGTGTGAATGGCTGATCCTGAACGGATGGGCGCTCCCCCGTCAATGCAAAAGGGTTCGGGCCGGGTGGGGATTGGCCTTGGCCGCGCTTCCGGTCATGATTTCCGCCACACCCCTTCTCAACACCGGATGCCGCCCCATGCCCAAAACCGTGATTGAAGCCGCCGCCGCGCTTGCTGCCGGGCGCACCAGCTCCGCCGCCTTGGTCGAAGAAGCCCTGGCGCGCATTGCCGATCCCGCCGGTGAGGGCAGCCGCGCCTTCATGACGGTGCATGCGGAGGCAGCGCGCACGACAGCCGCTGCGATGGATTCGCTCCGCAAGGCGGGCCGTGCGCCAAGCGCCTGTGCCGGCATTCCGATCAGCGTCAAGGATTTGTATGACGAAGCGGGCATCACATCACGTTCCGGTTCCGTAGTGCTGAAGGGAAGTGCGCCGGCAAAGCTGGATGCGCCAACGGTTCAGCGCCTGCGGCGTGCTGGATTTGTGGTGATTGGGCGGACCAATATGGTGGAATTCGCCTTTTCCGGCTTGGGGGTGAACCCACATTACGGCACGCCGAAAAGTCCCTGGGATCGTGCAACGGGCCGCTTGCCAGGTGGGTCTTCGTCCGGCGCTGGCGTTGCCGTTGCGGATGGCATGGGCTTTGTTGGGCTCGGCACCGATACGGGTGGTTCCTGCCGCATTCCCGCGGCACTTTGCGGTGTTGTCGGCTGGAAGCCCACGGCGAAGCGTGTGCCGATTACGGGTATTTTGCCGCTTTCGCCGTCTCTTGATTCCGCCGGCCCCTTGGCGCGCAGCGTTGCCGATTGTGCGCTGATTGATGGCTTCATGGCCGGTGAGGAAGCGCCCATGCCCCCTGCCCCGCCCGCCATGCAAAGCCTGACTTTTGCATTGCCGCGCGGCACTTATTTGACCGATGGCATGGATGGCCATGTCGCCGCCGCCTTTGAAACCGCCTTGCGCAAATTATCGCTTGCCGGTGCGCGCATCATTGAAATTGATCTGCCGGAATTGGCCGAAATTCCGCAAGTCACCGCTGTCGGCGGCTTCCCTGCGAGCGAGGCCCTCGCCTGGCATCGTCGCCTGATTGCGGAAAAAGCCGATGGCTATGACCCGCGCATCCTGAAGCGCATCCGGCGCGGTGAAGGCATGTCGGCGGCGGATTATGTTGATTTGGTCAATGCGCGCGCGCGTATTATCGCAAGCGTCGCACCGCGTACCGCGCCATTCGATGCGCTGATCTGCCCGACCTGCCCGCTGATCCCGCCCGCCATCGCAGAAGTGGAGGAGGAAAAGGAATATAACCGCATCAACATGATGCTGCTGCGCAATACCAGTGTCGGCAATTTCCTTGATCGCTGCTCAATCAGCTTGCCCTGTAACGCGCCAGGGGAGGCGCCGGTTGGGCTGATGCTAACCGGCGCAAATGGTGCGGATCAGCATCTATTTGCGGTGTCCGCAGCGGTGGAGGCGGTGATGGCAGCGTGACGGTTCCGCGTTTTGGGTCGTTGCTTGAAGGCGCTTCGCCATCCGCCGGTGCGGAAAGCTTCATGGAATTGGCACGCGCAGGCGGGGCGCGCGTGGAACGCATCGCCTCCCGCGCTGTTACGGATGGCGATTGGTACGAACAGGCTTGGCCCGAATTCGTGCTGCTGGTCGCGGGCAGCGCAACGCTGGAATTCGCTGATGGCAGAACGCGAGAATTGAAGCCAGGCGATTGGGCATTTCTACCCGCCCATTGCCGTCATCGCGTGATCTGGACCGATCCCGCAGGCGAAACCCTTTGGCTTGCCGTGCATTTGCCGGCAGGCTGAAGCGTCGCTCAGCCCTTCTTGCCATCCCCTGGCAAATCAATCCCCGTCAGCGCCTGCCAGACGCGAATAACAAAACCATCATCAGCACCACCCTGACCCATGGCGCGCGCGGCGGTGAAAAGCTGCTGTGCTTGCGCCGCGAGTGGCACCGGGAAGTTCAAGCCCCGCGCCATTTCATTCACCAAGCCGAGGTCCTTCACAAAAATCTCCACTGCACTGCGCGGCGCATCATCGCCGGTCAATACGCGCGCCATGCGGTTTTCGAACATCCAGGAATTACCCGCCGCACTGGTCACCACATCATAAAGCGCTTGCGGATCGGCACCGGCGCGAATGCCAAGCGCCATCGCCTCAGCCGCCGCGGCGATATGCACGCCAGCCAGCAATTGATGCACCACCTTCACCGTGGCGCCGATGCCGATTTCAGACCCCAAGCGCCATACTTTGGTGGCAATCGCAGCAAATACCGGCGCGGCCTTGGCGAAGGCGGCATCACTCCCGGCGCCCATCACGGTCATTTCACCCGCGCGCGCTTTCACGGCGCCGCCCGAAACCGGTGCATCCAGATAGAGCAAACCCGCAGCTTCAGCCTTGGCCGCCAAAGCGCGCGCCGCATCCGGCGCCATGGTGGCGGAGGAAATCACCACACCACCCTTCGCCATACGTGGGGCAGCGCCATCCGGGCCAAAGACCGCAGCTTCGGTTTGCGCGGCATTCACCACCAACACGACCAGCGCATCCATGCCGGCCGGAAAATCGCTCGCCTTCGCCACCGCAGCGCCACCGGCCGCGCTGAATTCATCGCGCGCCACCGCACGGGGATCGCAGCCCGTCACCTCCACCCCCGCGCGCAACAGGCTGAGCGCCGCGCCCATGCCCATGCTGCCCAAACCAATCACCCCAACGCGCATCAGCAGAATCCTTCTTTCAAAAAAGCGCGCGCAGTATCTGCGCCAGCGCCGTAATCACCAGCAGTACCAGGACAATCTTCTGCAATGTATCCTTGGATGGCATGACAAACCTTATCCGGCGCGGAACGCCAAAATCACGCCATGCGCCGCCGCTGGCGCCACGGCAATGCCGCCACCAGGAATGGCGCTAAAGGGCAGCCCGGCCTTGGTCAGGCAGGCTTGCGCGGCAGCAAGATCAGCAACCGTAATGCCAAGTGTCACCGGCCCGGCATCGGGCAGACCCGTCAGATCAAGCGCGCCGTAACGCGCAGCAAGTGCAGTGCGGTTCAGGACGATGATGGGCGCGGCACTGGTCGGCACGCGCAGCACGCCATCACCCATGGCTTCTGGCTTGCTGTCCAGCAATGTCGCTATGGAAGCCGCAACGGCAGCGGGATCAGCGGCCAAAACCTCAAGCCCCGTCAGGGCTTTTGCGGTATTGGCATGGGTCATGGTGCCGGGCACCCAAGTCGCGCCAGGGGTCAAATGCTGGCAGGCAAAAATCCGCAAACCAGGTGCGACAGGATCAACCAAATGAAACGTATTGAAGCGCGTTTCCGTCCGCGTACCATCCGGCATATCAACAGGCCGGCCGAACCGCATCACCGGCATGGTCGGAATGCCACGCGCTGCGACCTCGGCGGCGCCCTTCTCGGCATCATGCGCGCGCATGGCAATGGCGGTCATGCCTTCGCGCGTTTCCAGGACAGCGCGCCATTTGGCATTCGCTTCAGTGGGCGTCAGCACGCCCAGGATTTCGAAGTAGTCCTTCTCAAGCATCACGCAATTATTGCCGGTGCCCATATGCGCCGAATGCACGCCACGCGGCGCCACCGTGAAACCGGCACGCGCGAAAGTCTCGGCGGCCTTGTCCAAATCCCTGACCAGCACAACGCAATGATCAATGCCGCCGACATGCTGCAACATGGCTCTCTCTCCTCAGCCCGCCACGGGCACAAGCCGCGTGAGACGCGGCGGGTTTTGTTCCGACAGGAATATGCTGCCATCCGGCGCCAGCCACATGCCATGCGCGCCATTCAGTACCGGGCGGCAACGGCCAAGCAGCGTGCCATCTTGCGCCAAAAGCGAAAGCCGCGGCACCTGGTCCGTGACGTAAAGCGTGCCCCCTGGGCCGCCATGCACCGACATGGGCTTGTGATGATCTGCCCAATCCGCGAGCCATTCACCATCACCGGTGAAAACCTGCACGCGATTATTTTCACGATCCGCGACTGTCACGCGCCCATCAGGGAGCACCCAAACGGAATGCGGCGTGGAGAATTCGCCAGGCCCCGCACCCGGCCGCCCCCAATGACCCATCGGCGTGCCATCCGCGCTGAAGCGATGCACCACCGATGCGCCATAGCCATCCGCGACATAAATTGATCCATCCGGCCCGAAGGCGACATCACAAGGCGCGTTGAAGGGCTCACCTGGACGATGCCGCTTGCCAAGCCCGCCAAGTCTTTTGCCGTGGCGATCAAAAATGATGATTTCCTGCGCGTCACGATCCACGACAAAAACGCGCCCATCGGGATGAACGGAAAGCATATGCCCATCGGCGACTTCATCCCCACCCCAAGCGGCGATGCGCTTGCCATCCGGCGCCAGCACCACCACCGCCGGACCTGCCGCGCCCGCATAAGGGTCTTGCCGCAACTGGCAATAGACATTGCCAAGCGCGTCGCAGGCGACATCGGAAGGCGAGCCTGCGCCCATCGGCACATCGCCCCAGGGGCGTTCGATGCGATACAGCGTCTCGGCAAGACGCACATAAAGCGTATGGCGGGTCATGCTGTGCTCCCCTGGCTTGCGCCATCATGCCCCAAGCAGCGCAGCGCGTCGAATGGCGCCTTTGGGGCTTGGAAGGCCGCGCGCGACGCTTTACCGTGGGCGCCATGGCCAAGGACCCTTTGGTGACGCTGCAAAAACTCCGCCGCCTGGAAGCCCAGGCGGAACGGCGCGCCTTGGCCGAAAAGCTGGCCGCCGAGGCCGCCGCACAGCAAGCCCTTGCCGCCGCCGAACAGACGCTGCGGCAGGAAAGCTCAGAAGGCTTGAACCCGCAGCTCGGCGCCTTCATCCGGAAGGCACTGGATGATCGCGCCGCGGCCGAAGAGGCGCAGGAACGCGCACGGCAGGAAACCGATCGTCAGCGGCAAATTCTGGCGGATGCGCGCGCGGCGGAACGCGTGGTGGAACAGCTTCGTGAGAACCGCGCCGCCGAGGCAGCGCGCGAGGAGGCGCGCCGCCAGCAAAACCTGATGGACGAAGCCGCGCGCAAACCTTCCTGAAAGACTAGCGCCCCTTGAACACCGGCTTGCGTTTTTCAGCAAAAGCACGCTGCGCTTCACGCGTATCTTCGGTGCGTGACAGTGCCGCCGTTTGCGTCTGTTCGTAGCGATACCCTTCAGATAGCGGCAGATATTCCGTCAGCGTAAAGCCGCGCTTCGCCGCTTCCACCGCCAGCGGCACCTTGGAGGCGATCTCGGCGGCAATCCCCTGCGCAGTCGCCAGCAATTGATCCTGCGGCACACAGGCGGAAGCGACATTCATGCGATAAAGATCCGGCCCGTAAAAACGCCGCGCGGTATAGAGCATCAACCGCGCATTGGATTGCCCGAAATGGCGCAGCACATGGCGCACACCGCCGGCAAGGCCGACCTCAACCTCCGTCATGGACATGAAACTGTCTTCAGCAACCACGATAATGTCGCAAACCAAAGCGAGCACGCAGCCCGCGCCAATCGCGGCACCATTCACCGCGGCGATCACCGGCTTGCCGCATTCCATGACGCAATCAAAGCCCGCGCGCACCAGGCGGTTATGGCGCGGGAAGGCGCCTTGGCGCGTCACATCCGGCCTGTCCTTCAAATCAGCGCCGGCCGAGAAATTCCGCCCCTCACCGGTCAGCACAATCGCGCGCACTTCCGGCATTTCGTGGAAAGTGTCGAAGATGCGCGTGATTTCATCACGAAAGGCGCTGTTCTGCGCATTCACCGGCGGGCGCGCAATCATCACGGTTGCGACGTGATCGGTGATGCTGACCTTGAAGCATTGCAGATCGGGAAAGGGGTTCATCGGCTACTCCAATTTGATATTGCCGGCGCGAACCACCTGGCCCCAGCGCGCGCTGCCTTCACGAATGGCCTTGGTGAATTCATCGGGCGTACTGCCGACCAGCGTGCCACCTTGCGCAGCAAAGGCCTGGCGCGTTTCAGGGTCGTTGATCGCGGCCACCATGGCATTGCGCAATAGCGTAATGCGTTCAGGCGGCGTGCCGGCAGGCGCCACAAGTCCGTAGCTGGTATCGCTGATCATTCCGGGCAGGCCGGCTTCAACCAGGGTTGGCAGATCGGGCAGGATATCGAGCCGCTGCGGCGCGCTGATGCCAAGCGGACGCAGCGTGCCGGCGCGAATTTGCGACAGAATCGCCGGCACATCCGCCATCAGAATCTCAATCCGCCCGGCCACCGCATCCGTCACCGCGGGCGCCGCACCACGATAGGGCACATGCACCACATCAATGCCACTCAGCTGCTTCAGCAATTCCATGGACATATGCAGCGAAGACCCAATGCCGGCCGAGCCATAGGAAAGCTTGCCCGGCTCTGCCTTGGCGCGGGCGATGAATTCACGCAGGTCACGCACCGGCAGGTTTGGATTGACGGTCAGGATTTGCGGTACGGAAAGCACGAGGCCGATGGGTGCCAAATCGCGCAAAGCATCGAATGGCATTTGCTGCGTCAGATGCGGCTGCACCGTCAAAACACCGCTGCTCGCAAGCCCAATCGTCAGACCATCAGGGCGTGACCGCGCGACCGCTTCAATACCCACCAAGCCACCGCCGCCGGAGCGGTTTTCGACAATGACAGGCTTGCCGAGTTTGTCGCCCATGACACGCGAAATCAGCCGCCCGATGATATCCGCAGGGCCACCGGGCGGGAATGGCACAATCAATCGGATGGGCTGATCCGGAAATGCCTGCGCCAAGGCGGGCAAGGGCAGCGCCGCCATCAGGCCAAGCGCGCTTCTGCGGGTGAGTTTCATGACCGAACCTCCGATTTCGCTGCCAGTTCCGGCAATTCATGCAAGCCGCCCCGGATCGGCGCTTCAAGCGGCGCCGTTACACCCTCGGGCAATGGAATTTCATGCGCATTCAGTGTCATGGAAACCATGGTGTAATAGCCAATCAGGGCCGTGAGTTCGACCACGCCGGCCACACCGAATTGCGCCACGGCATCATCGTAAACCTCACGCGGCACATCACCCGATTGCTGCAAGGCACGCGCGAAGCGATAGACCAGCGCTTCTTCTTGCGTTTCAAAAACAGGCGCCTGCCCCTGACGCATGGCTTCGATGGCGGCGGGCGGGAGCCCTGCCTCAGCCGCCGCGAGCGCATGAACCCACCATTCAACCTGGCTGGTCCAACGCCGCCCTGTCACCAGAATTGCCAATTCCGAAAGGCGCTTCGGTAGGGATGTGCGGAAGCGCAGAATCTCCCCAAGGGCCGACCAACGCTCCGCCAATTCGGGATTATGGATGGCGGCGCGCAGGGGGCCAATCAGCGTGCCGCGCGGCCCGCTGACAACCGCATCATGCACACGCCGCTGCGCCGGGGTCATTTCCTCCGGGCCGGGCAGCGGGATGCGCGGCGGCACGATCAATCATCCACCACGGGCGTTGCCAGGAAGGAAGGCCGCGCCATTGCAGCCTCATGCCAAGCGGTCAGCGCCGGCGCGCCCTTGCGCCATTGCAAGGCATCAAAGCGAAAATCGAGGTAGCAAAGCGCACAAGCAATCGCGATATGGCCAATGCCGAAATCATCCCGCGCCAGCGCCGGAGCCTCGGCTTCCAGCGCCTTCACGGTTGCGGCGTGCTTCAATTCGCAGCCTTCGATCATGCCGGGGTTGGGTGCGCTGCGCCCCGCTTCATTGCGCCACATCAGCAACATATCCAGATAGCCATTGCCAAGCGCATGGCGGCGCAGCACCTGGAAGCGCGCCGGGCCTGATGGCGGAAACAGTTTCGGTTTGGCTGCGATGCTGTCCAGATATTCGCAGATCACCACTGAATCAAACAGGATTGTGCCATCGGCCAGCAGCAGCGTTGGAATTTTGCCAAGCGGATTGTCACTCAGCAGCCCCTTATGCACCTGATTGGTCGCAACCCGCGTGCGCATCGTTTCAATCTGATCCGCCAGCCCCAATTCATGCGCGGCGATCATCACCTTGCGCACAAAAGGTGAGCGCGGCGACCAATGCAGCCGCATCTTGCTTGTGGTGGCCATGTCTGGGCTCCGCTCCGTTTCCTCTGGCGAAAGCTTCCGCCTTCGGCCCGTCCCTGTCCAGCCCGGTCAGGAAATTGAAAGCCCAGTCGCGGCCACGATGCGCCGTGCTACATCGCGGTCCTTGGCAATCACCGCCTGATAGGCAGCGGGGGAGGAAATCACTGGGTCCGCCCCGGTCGCTTCCAGCCGCGCCTGAATGGCAGGGTCTTTCAGCGCGTGATGAATGGCGGCGACAAAGCGATTCTGTGCTGCTTCCGGCATGCCGGCCGGCGCAAAACATCCTGTCCAGGACACCAGATCATAGCCAGGAAAGGTCTCGGCGATCACGGGAATTTGGCGCAGACTCGCCTGCCGTTCGGCTGCCGTGCTCGCAAGCAAGGTCGTGCCGCGCTCCACCGCAGGCCGCAGGCTGGAATAGGAGATGATGCCCGCATCCAACCGCCCCCCAGCCAATTCGCGCGCCACATCCGCGCCGCCGCGATAGGGGATATGTTCCAGCTTGATGCCGGCCATCAATTGCAGCAATTCGCCCATGAAATGGCCGATATGCGCGACCCCCGGCGTGCCATAGGTGATCTCGCCTGGCCGGCGCTTCGCTTCGGCGACAAACCCCGTCAGGTCTCGCGCCGGAAAGCCTGCGCGCACCCCAAGCATATAGGGCTGGGTTGTGACCTGCACGACGGGAATGAAGGCGGTGGTATAGTCAATGGGCAGGCTCCGGCTTACCAGCGGTAGCGTCGCGAAAGTGGCACCTTCGAACAAAAACGTATGCCCATCAGCCGGGCTTTGCGCCACCGCCATGGCACCGATGGAACCCGATGCGCCGGTGCGGTTTTCAATGATGAAGGATTGGCCGAGATGTTCCGCCACTTTCGGCTGAATGATGCGCGCAATCGTATCCGCAACACCGCCCGCGCTATAGGGCACAATCATGCGCACGGGCCGATCCGGATAGCTGCCCTGCGCCCAAGCCTGTCGCATCAGAAAAGGCGCCGCCAATCCCAAGCCCGCCAGCCCGCGCCGCGTGATCCGCGCCATGTAATTCCTCCCCAGCTTGACCGCGCATGATTGGCGCGGCGTGATAGGGGCAGACGGTGCGGCGCCAGCGGTGCCGCCGTCAAGCATTTGGGGGAAGCACATGGCCGCGACATTATTCGACAAGATTTGGGACCCGCATGTCATTGCCGATCTCGGTTCCGGCTGGTCGTTGCTGCATTGTGACCGCGTGCTGCTGCATGATCTTTCGGGTGGGCGGGCGCTGCGCGAAGTGGGTGAAGCGGGTTACGCGATCCCACACCCGGAACTTGCCTTCGCCACACCGGATCACGCGGTGGCGACAACGCCAGGCCGCACCGCCGAGAGCTTCCCGAAGGGAGGTGAGCTGATCGCGGGTTTGCGCAAGCGTGCCGCGGAAACCGGGGTCAGGCTTTTCGATCTTGGTCAGGATGGCAATGGCATTGTGCATGTGATGGGGCCGGAGCTTGGCATTGTGCTGCCCGGCACAACGCTTGTGTGCGGCGATAGCCATACCTGCACCAATGGCGGGCTTGGCGCCTTGGCCTTTGGCATTGGCGCATCGGAATTGCGCCATGTGCTGGCAACGCAAACCCTGCCGCAGAAAAAACCAAAGCGCATGCGCATTCGTTTTGAGGGCACAGCACCAGCAGGTGTGACGCCAAAGGATATGATCCTGCATGCCATTGGCCGTTTCGGCACCGGTGCGGGCACGGGCTATGCCGTGGAATATGCCGGTTCGGCAGTGCGCGCGCTGTCTGTCGAAGGGCGCCTCACGCTTTGCAATCTTTCCATTGAAATGGGCGCAAAGATGGGCATGGTCGCCCCCGATGATGTGACTTACGCGTGGCTCGCCGGCCGACGCTTTGCACCCACAGGAGCAGCCTGGGATGCGGCGCTCAATCATTGGCGCAGCCTGCCGAGTGATGCGGATGCTGTGTTCGATTCCGATCTGCTGATTTCCATGGCGGATATCGCGCCGCAAATCACCTGGGGCACCAGCCCGGAACAGGTGCTGCCGGTAACAGGCCGCGTGCCCGATCCTGCCTCGGCGCCGGATCCGATCCGTCGCGCTGCTTATGAAGCCGCCCTGGCCTATATGGACCTGAAGCCCGGTCAGCCGATTGCGGGCACCAAGATTGATTGGGTTTTCATCGGTTCCTGCACCAATTCACGCATTGAGGATTTGCGCGCCGCCGCTGCTGTGCTGCGTGGGCGCAAGGTGGCGCCGCATGTCACGGCCTGGGTGGTGCCTGGATCGGAACGCGTGAAGAAAGAAGCCGAAGCCGAAGGGCTGGATGCGGCCTTCACCGCGGCGGGTTTTGAATGGCGCGAACCTGGCTGCGCGTTATGTGTTGCCGCCAATGGCGAAGCCGTGCCGCCAGGTGCGCGTTGCGTTTCCACATCGAACCGCAATTTTGTGGGCCGGCAGGGGCCGGGGGCGCGCACGCATTTGGCCTCACCGGCCATGGCGGCGGCAGCGGCGCTAGCCGGCGCCATCGCCGATGTACGGCAATTCGCAGCGTAAGGCGGGGCAGAGATCATGGAAAAATTCACCAAACTTGCCGGCCCCGCCGCACCACTCATGCGCGCCAATGTGGATACGGATCTGATCATTCGCATCCAACGCCTGGTCGGCACCGGGCGCACAGGGCTTGGGCCTTATGCTTTCGAGAATCTGCGCTTCCTGCCTGATGGTGCGGAGAATCCCGATTTCGTGCTCAATAAGGCGCCGTATCGCGAAGCGCCCATTCTGCTGGCGGGTGCGAATTTTGGCTGTGGATCATCGCGCGAAGGTGCCGTTTGGGCGCTGATGGGGGCGGGCATTCGCTGCGTCATTGCGCCAAGCTTCGGCGATATCTTCCACAATAACTGCTTCCAGAATGGCTTGCTGCCGATTGCCCTGCCCGAGGAAGTGGTGAAGCAAATCGCCGCCGAGACGGAAGCGAGCCAAGGTGCGCGCCACACCGCGATTGATTTGGTGCGTCAGGTGGTGATCTCGCCGGAAGGTGCGGAGATTCCCTTCAGCATTGATGCGCGCAAGCGCGATGCGCTGCTGGAAGGGCTTGATGATATTGCGCTGACGTTGCGGCTGAAGGATCAGATCGCCGCCTGGCAGGCGGCAGATCGCGCCAAGCGCGGTTGGGTCTGGGACAGTGTGAAGTTATAGAAGATCGGGCGGGTGATGAGCCCGCCCGTTTTCACTTCAGCCCTGCGGCGCCATGCGGCGCGCAGTTTCCTGCAATTCCTTCGCCTTCTTCACCGCGCGATCAATCTGGGTTGCGGTACGATCAAGCGCATCACGATAGGCGAGCATCCCATCCTGCATGCCGCTGACCTTGGTCTTCAATTCCCCCATGGCGTAGCGGAAATCTGATGTCGCGCGGGCCTGGGCGCGCAGCGCTTCATCAAGCTTATGCAGCGCGATGCGCAGCCTATCCTGCGGGCGCTGCGGGAAGGCGACGATTTCCGCCGCTTTGGCTTCGGTTGCTGGCAGGGTGATGGTGGATGCGCTCATCGCTTCGGTCTCCGTTTGGTTAACCGAAGGCTAATACGGGTTAAAAAAAATTGCCAGGGAAAATTCGCAAAAAATAAGAAATTCTGAAGATTTTTTCGATGTAATTGTTTTATCTGCAATTTTTTTGACTGAAATTTACTAAATAAAACTTGAGGTAAATTTGTATTTATTTCAATTCAACCGTGGGTTCTGCCCCCTGCCCCGCACGAGGCAGCACAGGGGGCAGGCACCTTTACCGATTCGTGAAAGCGGCCTTTCGCTTTTCGGCGAAAGCCGCCATCCCTTCCTTCTGATCTGCGGTCGCAAACAGCGAAAGGAACAGCCGGCGTTCCGTGCGCACGCCCTCCGTCAGGCTGCTTTCAAAGGCGGCATTGACCGCTTCCTTCGCCATTGCAACGGAAGGCCCAGAAAGGCTTGCGATCTTCTCGCCAATCTTGAGCGCTTCGGCGATCAAATCCGCGGCCGGCACCACACGGCAGACCAGATTGGCGCGTTCCGCTTCCTCGGCATTCATCATGCGCGCGGTCAGGATCATTTCCATGGCCTTGGATTTGCCGATGGCGCGCGTGAGCCGTTGCGTGCCGCCGGCACCGGGGATGATGCCCAGATTGATTTCCGGCTGGCCGAAGCGCGCCGTGTCAGCCGCAATGATCAGATCGCACATCATGGCCAATTCGCAGCCACCGCCCAGCGCAAAGCCGGATACGGCGGCGATCACGGGCTTTTGGATTTCCAGCACCGCTTCCCAATTGGCGCCGATGAAATCATTGAAATAGACGCCGGGGAAATTGCGGTCCTTCATTTCCTTGATATCGGCACCCGCCGCGAAAGCCTTTTCGCTGCCGGTGATGACAATGGCGGCAATCGCCGGGTCCTTGTCAAAAGCGCGCAAGGCAGTGCCGAGTTCGATCATCAATTGATCACAAAGCGCATTCAGCGCCTGCGGCCTGTTCAGCCGGATCAGCCCGGTCTTGCCGTGGGTTTCAACCAGGATCATTTCAGGGGCCATGGCGGTTCTCCTTCATCTGTTGTTGTGCATAAGGGCATAGCACAGCCGTGAAGGAAATTGCCCATGGCGGGGCCTCGCCTGAGGTTCAGATTTTCTCCACCCGCGTCAGCCAGCAGCCAGGCCGTGCGGTGTGGATATTGACATAAGCCACACGCGGGTCATCGAGCCTTGTGCGCAGCGCTGCCTCCGCCTCCTCCCCCGGCACAACGACGCCAAGATCATAAAGGCACATGCCCGCCGCATCGTAATGGCGCAGGCTGATGATGCTATTGGCCAGCACAGTCTCAGGCAGCGCATCGTCAAGCGGTACCCCGCCACAATCATGCGCATGCAAAAACACGGGCGAAGGTGTCCAATACGGGCCCTGCGGCAAGGGCAGATCCCAAGACGCGAGGAGCATGACCTCGCCTGGCTGACCCAGACGCAGGCAGGCCCGGCAAGGGTAGCCCGGCCCATCCACCTGGCGGGTCTGAATCGACCCACCGCGATCATCACGGCGGGAAGTGCGAAAACGCTCTGCGGCGGCGGGGTCCATGGGGACGCAACGGAAAAATGTCATGGGGGATTTCTGCCCCAATGCGTGCCGGCGGACCATCCGTTTCTTGCGCTGACTTGAAGCTTAGCGCTGCCTCACCGGGCAGAAAAAGCTCGACCGTCCGGATTGCACAATGCGCTTGATCCCGGGGCATTCCGGCTGGCCCGGACAGCCAGGGCAGGCCTCTCCTTCCCGGCCATAGACCGCGAAATTCTCCTGAAACCGCCCAATTTCGCCATCTGCCTGAACATAATCACGTAAACTGGACCCGCCGGCCGCAATCGCCTCCGTCAGTACGGCCTTGATGGCAGGCGCCAACCGCGCTGCCCGCGCCCCCGCCACGGTATGGGCGGAACGGCGGGGCGAGATGCCGGCGCGGTACAGCGCCTCACAGACATAGATATTGCCGAGCCCAGCGATCACCCGCTGATCCAAAAGTGCTGCCTTGATTGGGGTGCGCTTGCCCGCCAGCGCGGCGGAAAGCCAGGCCGGGGTGATTTCCGGCCCCAGCGGTTCCGGGCCAAGGCCGGCCAAAAGCTTGTGGTGATCCTCCGCCTCGGTCGCCACAAGGTCCACGCTGCCGAAGCGGCGCGGGTCCACAAAGCCGATATGCCAGCCGCCCTCGGTCCCGAAGGCCAAATGTTCATGCGCCTCGGGGGGCGCGTTATGGCCGCGCGCGTCAGAGAATACGCCCTGCTTGCGGGTGCGCGGCGCCACTGCCGCACCTTCGCGCCGCGCGACCATGCGGCCTGACATGCCAAGATGGATCAGCAGGCTTTCGCCGCCGTCGAGCCGCATCAGGATATATTTGGCGCGGCGACGGAACCCGAGAACCCGCCGCCCGCGCAGCCGTTCCGCGAGACGCGGCGGGAAGGGAAAGCGCATGCCATCGCGGCGCGTTTCGGCCCAGGCGATGCGCTCACCTTCCAGCACGGCCTGAAGCCCACGCATCACGGTTTCCACTTCCGGCAATTCGGGCATTGCCCCTCCCCTTTCCGCCGATTGGCGCCTATGTTGGCGCCATGAACGACACCGCCGCCCCAGAGACTGATTTCGGTTACCGCAAAATCCCCAAGGCCGAAAAGGCCGGCATGGTGCGCGCCGTGTTTGAAAGCGTCGCCCCCAAATATGACGTCATGAATGATCTGATGTCGCTTGGCGTGCATCGGGTCTGGAAGCGTATTTTTGTCAATGCCATCGGCGCTGGGCCGCATGATACTTTGCTCGATCTCGCGGGGGGCACCGGCGATATCTCCTTCCTCGCGCTCGAACGCGGCGCGGGGCGGGTAATCCTGACCGATGTGAACCCCGCCATGCTGGAAGTGGCGCAGGGCCGCGCCCTATCGCGCGGGTTGGTCAACGGCCTTTCCTTCATGTGTGTGGATGCCGAGCGTATTCCGCTGCCTGATCGCAGTGTGGAGCGTGTATCCATCGCCTTTGGGCTCCGCAATTGCACGGACAAGGATGCGGTGCTGGCCGAAGCGCGACGCGTGCTCCGCCCCGGTGGGCGGTTTCATTGCCTGGAGTTTTCGAAGCTGGAGGTCGCGGCGCTGGACGCGCTTTACGATGCCTGGTCCTTCAAGGCGCTGCCGGTGATTGGCGAATATGTCGCGAAGGATCGCGCTTCCTATGAGTATTTGGCCGAGAGCATTCGCATGTTCCCGGACCAGGAAACGCTGGCGGGCATGATGCGCCGAGCGGGGCTGGAACGCGTTGCCTATCGCAACCTATCGGGCGGCATTGTCGCCATGCATAGCGGGTGGCGCTTGTAGCGCTGCCTATGCCGGATCAGCCGGCACATCCGGCGTGGGTGAGCGGTTTTCTTCCGCCCAATCGGTGCTTTGCTTCAGGCGTTGGCGCAGCAGATAGGCCGCGCCAATCCCCGCCGCACCAAGCCCCGCGAGCCCAAGCGCAGCAGCGCCCGCAAGTGGGATGATGGCAAGCCCGCAGGCCAATCTCGGCAAGATCATCAGCGTGTCCTATTGCTTGAGTCGATGCTCATCCCCGGCAGCACCGGTCGGAGGCAAGGGCCTTTGCGCCGCGCAGGAACAAAAGGCACTGCGCTGGGGCAGGCGGTTCACCTGCGTCGCCTCCCCGCAATGGGGGCATTCAATCACCTCACGCGGGGTCATGCCTGACGCTCCAGTGTTTTTGGGAAGGCTGCGCAGCATGTGGCTGCCTCGGCGCTGCCGCGCGGCACATCCAGCCATGCGTGACAGCGCGGTGGAGGTATGGCTGGTCATGCGGCTCGATGCCTCCCGCGCCAGCGGAGACGGCACAAACCAGCCTTCCATGACGGCGATCACAATCAGATCGGGTTGCTGTGGGGCCGCTGAGACGGTCAATTCTTTTGATTTCGTGGGATTTCTGGCATAGGCTGAAAAGTTCGTGGTGCCGGGTGAGGGATTTGAACCCCCGACCTTCTGATTACAAATCAGCTGCACTACCCCTGTGCTAACCCGGCGCTCGGGATTGATGTAGCAGAGTGTGCCCATTCGGCAACTCGGCCCCGTGCCGAGTCGTGCCTTCTTTCGTCAGGACCCGTTTGCCCCCCGATGCGCCGCGCCGAACCAAAACTGACCCGCCCTGGCACTGCTGATGCTGAGGGTCGGCGCCGCATCATTTGGCTCAGTCCGAAACGGCCAGGCCTCGGCGGGCGCGCGATTCTGGCGGCGGTTTTGGCGCATTTGCTGTTTACCGTGGTCGTTTTTCTGGAATTGGACCCTCGCGCACCTCGCCATGGCACCCTGGAGGTTGAAGAACAGGGTTTTGATATTGTTTTCCAGGGCTCGCTCGAACCGGGGGCGCCGGTTGCAGTGCCGCCTTCACCCCCGCCACCGTCTCCGCCGACGGCTGCCGTACCCCCAACGCCGCCCGTGCCGCCTCAGATCCCGGCCCCGACACCGCCGCCCGTGCCGGAACCGCCGCGCCCACCGCAGCCCACGGCGCAACAAACCCCGTCAAGCCCGACGCCCCCACAGCCGCCGCGCCCCTTGGCCGAAGCCCCCGCACCGCCGCCACCCCCACCGCCGCCACCACCACCGCCGGCCGAAGCACCGCAACGCGCCGAGCCGCCGCGGCCCAGCGTGGAACCGCGCCCGCCGCTTGATCTTTCACATCTGCCGCCAATCAGACTGGGGGAGCAGGGCTATCGGCCTCGTAACCAATTGGATTTCACGCTGCCACCGGTTGGCGATTCGCAGCTTGGCATTCCCAACCTGCAGGTGCGCGGTGCGGATGATGCCGATGATTGGCAGCGCGAATTCTATCGCTGGCTCTCGCTTAATCTGCGCTACCCGCGTGATGCCGCTGAACTGGGCGAACAGGGACTGGTTGCGGTGCGTATTTTCACCGCACCAGACGGCACGGTACGCCGCGTGGAACTGCGCACCGCATCACGTTCCATCCTGCTCAATCACTACTCGCAATCCGTCTTTCGCGGCGCGAAATTGCCCGCGTTCAAACGCCCGACATCAAACGAAGTCGAGATTGATCTGCGTATTCGCTACAATCTGATCAGGCGCTGATCAGGCGTGGCCGACTTGGCCAAAGCCCTCATCATGCGTGGTGCGCACCAGCGCGGCAAAAAGCCTGAGCGCATCCGGTCCGCCACGATCGCGCAAAGCGCCATCTTCCATTTCAGCGGCAAGCATTTCAGCATGTTCGGCGAGCGTATCAGCGGCGCGGCGCATGGCTTCGCGGGAGAGTACAAGCTGCACTTCGTCCGGGAGAAGCTTCCAATCGGCGGTCTGCATGGTTTTGGTCCATTCACACAGCCGTTTTGGCAAGGTCGGGGCGGGTTCAACGCCGTCGAGGCATTTGTAACCCTGGAAAAGTTAATAAGAAGTAAGCAAAAGCGTAAATACGGTAAGTTTATTTGCAATTAATTGACGCCTTGGCACGGCGCACCACCGCCATGCCATTTCACCTTATCAGGTGAAGCTCAAGGCAACCTTACCCAGCGTGTCGAATTCAACCAGCACATCGCAGGGGCCATCCAGCCAAATGGGCGGCGTGACGGAGCCGAGGAACACCACCTGCCCCGCGCGCAGCCCGCCAAATTCACGCGCGCAATCGGAACCGGCGAGCCAGGCCAAAGCCTCCATCGGGTGGCCGAGCAGGTCAGCGCCTACCCCCTCCCCGCGCACGGTACCCGCCACGGTCATGCGCCCGCGCGTGGCGCCAAGGTCAAGCGCGCGCCAATTGGGCGTGGGGGCGCCCAGCACCCCGGCGGCATGGAAGACCTGATCGGCAATCAGGCTTGGCGTGCCAAGCTCGGCCAAATCGCCATAGCGCTTTTCGACAATCTCAATCGCCGGAAACACCTCGGCCACTGCGGCGGCGACACTTTCACGCGTATGGGCGCCATGCGGCAGATCCTGCCCAAGCCTGAGGCCCACTTCGCATTCCACACCGGGGTTCAGGAAATCGGCGAAGCGCACAGTGGCCGGCGTGTTGCGCAGCCCCTCCTTCGGCACAAAGCCACCGGCGGGGCCAGACAGGCCAAGGATAGCCTGCATCTGCTTGGTGGTGGCGCCGATCTTGAAGCCAGCCGGCGGCACGGCACCAAGCTTGGTCGCGACCTGATATTGCAGCTTATAGCCTTCGGCCGGGGTCGTGGGGGCGGCGGCACCCAAGGGTGCCAGAAGCCGCTTCGCGCGGCGTGTGGCGAGGATATGTTCGGCAGTGTCCTGGCTCATGTGAAGCCTCCCGTTTTTTGATCAGCGTGGCCCCTGGGCGCGGCCTGGTGTCCATACCGCGTCAGGCTTGGCCCAAAGCGACGTATCGCGCAATTCCCGCGCCAGCCCCGCCGCCATGGCTTCGAAAATCGCCTTGCCCTTTTCTGGCGTGGCCGCACGGGCATCGCCGCGCACGCCAGTGACCGGCGCGCGTTCAGAAAATGACCAGAAGCGCGTCACCGCCTGGCCGGAGGCATCGAAATTCCCCGGCGAAACCGAATGGGCAATCTGATCCATCCGCACCTGGGAAGGATCAAGATGCAGCCAAAGGCTGGTTTCACCTTCGCAGGCATGGTGAATGCCCGGCTGCGCCGTGAGTGCTGCCGCGATTTCCTTGGGCGCCACTTTGGTGATGGAGGTGGTGAGCACCGGCACACCAAACTCATGCGCCATTTCCCGTGATGCCACCGCCAAGGGCTCGATATTTCCGCCATGGGAATTGAACAGCATCAGCCGCGAAAACCCATCTGCCAAAAGCGAACGCATCACGCAGCGCAGCACGCCGGCAAAGGTCGCGTAATCCAGGCTGATCGTGCCGCCAAAGGGAAAGTGATGCTCAGACAGGCCCATCCACATGGGCGGCAGCACCACGGCCGGCAGATCAGCGCATAACTCAGCAGCTCGAATGGCGACGGAATGGCCGATGAAACTATCGGTCCACACCGGCAAATGCGGCCCGTGTTGTTCCAGCGCGGCCACGGGCAGGATCACCACGGCGTTGCGTTCCGCGAGCGCGCGCAATTCGGGCGCTGTCATGCGTTCCCAACGGGTTTCGGTCATGGCCTCAGCCCCTTCCCATGGCGTAGAATTCGTCATTCGGGCGCAGATTGGTCACATTCGCCAGACGGTTTGACATGCCGAAAAAGGCGGCAATGGCGGCGATGTCCCAAATGGCCTCGTCATCGAAACCGGCGGCACGCAGCGCCTCATGATCCGCGTCATTCACTTCATTGGCGCGGTCAGTCACTTTCAGCGCGAATTCCAGCATGGCCTTCTGCTTCGCTGAGATATCGGCCTTGCGCCAATTGGCGGCGATCTGGTCTGCGATCAGCGCATTCTTGGCGCGAATGCGCAAAATGGCGCCATGCGCCACCACGCAATATTGGCATTGGTTGCGCGATGATACGGCGACAACGATCATCTCACGTTCCGCCTTGGAAAGCCCTTCGGCCTTGTCCATCAACGTATCGTGATAGGCCATGAAAGCGCGAAATTCCGCGGGGCGATGCGCCAGCATCAGAAAGACATTCGGCACAAAACCCGATTTTTCCTGAACGGTCAGGATGCGAGCGCGGATATCTTCCGGCAGGCCGGCGATATCGGGGATGGGGGTGCGGGCGATTGGGGGCTTGGTCATCTCGGGCCTAATCCTTGCAACCTTAGGAGGCGATGCTTGAAGCGTCATGCCCAGCCGCCGGCGAATTCCGGCGACCGGCCGGTCATTGAAGGATCAGAGTAAGTAAGCAGGTCCGGCACCCGTCAAGCCCTGAGGGGCTTTGCCTCGCTGAAGTTCACCTAGCAGGCTGCTGAAAAGCCGTCATTGAGCATCGTCGTTTTGTCTCGCGCGGATGTTTTCAACGCTGCGCGTGCCTGCGCACAGCCATTTTCAGTGATTCTTTGGCCCAGTCGGCACACTCTGGACAGACTCCCGGC
>JADCFQ010000011.1 GCA_020249435.1 Roseomonas sp.
ACATGGCCATGAATATGATACGCAGCGCAGACGACAAACACAGCCTTAAAGTCAGAAGAAAAAAAGCCGCCATGAACACAGATTATCTGGGATCATTGCTATTCAGAACTCAGCGGTAACCCTTTCAAGCGATTCCCCTGGGATGGACCGGCCGGCACCTTGGCCGCCTCGCTGAGATATGGTTTATGAGGTCGTTTCAAGTAATGGCGTGATCTGCCAAGAAAGATCACGCCATAACAATGGGGCTCACTCAACGCCGAGCAATTCAACCTCAAAAATCAGCGTCGTATTGGGTGGAATGACGCCACCCGCGCCGCGCGCGCCATAGCCAAGCTCGGGCGGGATGATCAGCGTGCGCTGCCCGCCCACCTTCATGCCTGCAAAGCCCTGATCCCAGCCGCCAATCACATGGCCAGCGCCAAGCAGGAAGGAAAAGGGCTCGGCCCGGTCGCGCGAAGAATCAAATTTGCGGCCCTTGTTTTCGGGCGCTGCGCCATCGAACAGCCAGCCCGTGTAATGCACTGTAATGTGCTGGCCTGGCGTCGCTTCCGCCCCGGTGCCGAGTTTCGTGTCAATCATGGTTTTCTCCTGTTGATCATCTCACAAAAAGCAAGGCCCGGAAGCCGAAGCCTCCGGGCCTGAAACCTTCCGCAGAAAGATGGCTTATTCAGCCGCCTGTTCCAGCTTTTCCAAAACGCGCGGCGGCGACATGGGCAGCGCGTAGAAGCGCTTATGCGTCGCGCGATACATGGCGTTGGAAATCGCGGCCAGTGGCGGCACCAGCGGCACTTCGCCCACGCCACGCACGCCTTGCGGGTGCTTCGGATTGGGGATTTCCAGCATTACCGCATCCAGCATCGGCAGGTCAGAACAGACCGGCATGCGGTAATCAAGGAAGGCAGGGTTATCCACCTGACCCTTGGCATTGTAGATATATTCCTCATTCAGCGCCCAGCCGATGCCCTGTGCGGCACCGCCCTGCATCTGCCCTTCCACATAGGCCGGGTGCACCGCGCGCCCGACATCCTGGAAGGACGTATAGCGCAGCACCTTCACGGTACCGAGTTCCGGGTCCACTTCCACATCGCAGATATGCGTCGCGAACCCGCCTTCGGCGCCGGTCGTGTTCAACTGCACGCCAGCCCCGATTGGCCCGCCGGTTTCCGTGGCCTTGGCTGCGATTTCCTTGAGACTCAACGGCGGGAATTGACCCGCATTGGCGCCTGCGGGACGCGCTTCGCCATTATCCCAAATCACCGCTTCGGGATCGATCTTCCAGATCTTCGCCGCACGTTCCTTGAGCTGCGTGATGACCTTTTCCGATGATTGCGTCACCACCATCGCGGAAGCGAATAGCACGCGGCTGCCCCCGGTCAGGTTGGAATAGCCAATCGTCGCGGTATCGCCGATCAGCACGGAAACGCGCTTGTAATCAATGCCAAGCAATTCCGCCGTGATATTGGCGATGGAAGCGCGGGACCCACCAATATCCGGATGCCCGGTGGTGACAACCACATTGCCATCTTCCGTGATGTTCACCTGCGCGGAAGATTCACCCCCGGCATTGAACCAGAAGCCGCTCGCGACACCGCGGCCCTGATTTGGGCCAAGCGGCGCGCTGTAATGCGGATGCGCCATGGCGGCTTCGATGGTTTCCTTGAAGCCGATGCGCGGATAGACCGGGCCATGCGCGGCCTTGGTGCCTTCCTGCGCGGCGTTCTTCAGGCGGAGCGCGAGGGGATCTATGCCAAGCTTTTCGGCCACTTCATCCAGCACGCATTCCACACCATAAGCGCCAATCGGTGCGCCCGGTGCGCGATAGGCCGCAACCTTTGAACGGTTGGACACCACATCAAAGCCCAGCGAATGCACATTCGGGATATTGTAGGGCGCGAATGCGCAGCCCGCCGCACCACGAATGGGCGAACCCGGCAGCGCGCCCGCTTGCAGGTAGAAAGTGCCCTGCGCGGCGACGATGGTTCCATCCTTCTTGGCGCCGATCTTGACGGTGCTGAAGGAACCCGAAGTCGGGCCCGTCGCGCGCATCACTTCTTCGCGCGTCATCACCATCTTCACCGGGCGGCCGGATTTCTTGGCGAGCAGCAGCGCCACCGGTTCCAGATAGACAATCGTCTTGCCACCAAAGCCGCCACCGATTTCCGCCGGAATGGCGCGGATATCGCTTTGCGGCAGGCCGGTGAGGTAGGAGCACATCGCGCGGACCATGAATTGGCCCTGGCTTGAACTCCACACAGTTGCCTTGCCATCGGCAACACTGACCAGGCAGGCATGGGTTTCGATGTAACCCTGATGGACAGGGGCAGTGCGGAAGCTGCGTTCCACCACCACTTCGGCTTCGGCAAAACCGGCATCCACATCGCCAAGCTTATGTTCCAGCTTGCCCGCGATGTTGGAAGGCTTGCCGTCAAACTTGATGAAATCATGCAGGATCGGCGCATCGGGCTTGATCGCGTCTTCCGCGTCAATCACGAAGGGCAGAACCTCATATTCCACCTCGATCAGCTTCAGCGCCTCGGCTGCGACCTTTTCGGAAATCGCGGCAATGGCAGCAATCGGGTGGCCATGGAACAGCGCCTTTTCGCGCGCCATGATGTTGCGGCACATCCAGCGCATATCCTGGATTCCCAGCATCACAGATTTATCGAGCGGGAAATCCACCACATCCTTATGCGTCACCACGGCCTTCACGCCGGGATGCGCTTCCGCCTTGGCGGTATTGATCGAAATGATGCGCGCATGCGGGTGCGGGCTGCGCAGCACCTTGCCCCAGATCATGCCGGGCATATTGGTATCGGCGGCATAGGCAGCGCGGCCCGTCACCTTTTCCGCACCATCCGGACGGATCGTGCTTTTGCCGATCCATTTGTTGGACATATCGTTCATCAGGCGGCCCCCCTCATTTCAGCGGCGGTTTCAAGCACGGCGCGAACAATCTTGTCGTAACCCGTGCAACGGCAAAGGTTGCCAGCCAGGCCGAAGCGCACTTCGGTTTCGGTCGGGTTCGGGTTTTTCTCCAGCAGCGATTTCGCGGCAATCAAAACGCCCGGCGTGCAGATGCCGCATTGCAGCGCGGCCATTTCCAGGAATTTGCGCTGCAGCGGGTGCAGATCACCACCCTGCGACATGCCTTCAATGGTGCCGAGTGACTTGCCTTCGGATTCCACCGCCAGCATCAGGCAGGCGCAAACCAGGCGGCCATCCACGGTGATGGAACAGGCGCCGCAATCCCCGGTGCCGCAGCCTTCCTTGGCGCCAGTCAGGCCAAGCGGGCCGCGCAGCGCATCCAGCATGCTGTCATGCGCGTCGCACAGGAACTCCATCGGTTCCCCATTGATGGTAGTAGAAACATGCATTTTGGACATGAGATCAGCTCCGGCTCGCGCGTTCAGCGGCAATGGCGACAGCGCGCTTCAACAGCACGCCGGCAACCTTGGTGCGATAGGCAATGGTGCCTCGTTTGTCATTGATGGGACGGCAGGCGGCGCTGCAAGCCGCAGCAGCAGCGGCGACCGCAGCGGGTTCCAGCCTGGTGCCGACCAGCGCCTTGCCGGCGGCTTCCACTAGCATCACCACCGGCGCCACGGCGCCAAGGCCAACGCGCGCGGCGGTGCAAACGCCATCCTTCATGGTCAGGCTGACACCGCAGCCCACCACGGCGATATCCATTTCCGTGCGCGGGATCATGCGGAGATACGCATCACCCGAACCGGCAGGGCGCGCGGGGAGGGTGAAGCTCACCAGGATTTCACCGGGCGCGAGGTTGGTCTTGCCCGGACCCGCAGGGAAGGCTTCCACCGGCATCTGCCGACGGCCATTTGGCCCCTGGAGGGTGACCACCGCGCCGGCAGCGACCATGGCCGGCACGCTATCGCCAGCGGGCGAACCATTGCAGAGATTGCCCCCCGGCGAGGCACGGCCCTGCACCTGTTTTGATCCAATCAGGTTCACCGCTTCCAGCACACCCGGCCAGACCGTGCCGAAGCGCGGATGATCGGAAAGAGAAGCGGCGGAGACCGCCGCACCCACGGTAAAACTGCCATCGGCGTTTTCCGTAATGCGGTTCATTTCGCCGATTTTCTTGATATCCACAATCAAGCCAGGATTCGCGATGCCAGCGCGCATCTGCACCAGCAGATCCGTGCCGCCGGCCAGAATCCGAGCAGCCCCCTGGGCCGCGGCAAAGGCGCTGACCGCTTCATCAAGCGTCTGCGGCGCCAAATATCGAGTATCCGTCATGAGCGTTCCTGTCGTCCTTGCCTTGCTTGTGACACCCCGGGTCAGGGGGCCATTCTTCCTCAGGCTTATAGAGTGGAACAAGGCTATAGCGGCGCGCAAGATCGGCATAGCCCCCGGGCGACATTCAGGCGTGTTTGGCGCGCACCGGGTCATGCTACACACTGCCCGGTGATGGGGGGAGGATACCATGACCAAGCAGCTATGGGGCCGCCGCGCGGCCTTGATTGTCGGTGGGGCGCTTTTGGCAGCGCCGCGCCTTGCGCGTGCCGCCTGGCCGGAACGACCGCTTCGCATCATCGTGGCCTTCCCGCCCGGCAGTTCCACCGATGTCGTGGCGCGCGCTCTGGCAGCGCGGTTGGAGGCGCTGCTCGGCCAATCCGTGCCGGTCGAAAATCGCGGCGGCGCCGGGGGCAATATCGGCACCCAGGCGGTGAAAGGGGCGACCGATGGCCATACGCTGCTGATGCACAGCACGGCCTTTTGCGTGAACCCATCGCTCTATCGCGCCGCGGGGTATGGCTTGGATGATTTCACGACCATCGCGGTGGTCGCGACCGCGCCCAATGCGTTTTTCGTCCATCCTTCCGTGCCGGCGCGCAACCTGACCGAGCTGCTTTCCCATATGCGCGCCAATCCCGGCATGGCCTATGCCCATTCCGGCACCGGCACCACGCCGCATCTGGGGGCGGAATTGCTGTTCCGCACGCTGGCCAAGGTGGAAGCAACCCCCGTCGCCTTCGGCCCCGCCCAGGCGGCCACTGCCGTGTTGGCCAATCAGGCGCCGATCGGCAGCACCAGCCTGCCGCCTGCCCTGCCCTTGATCCGGGAAGGCCGGGTGCGCCCGATTGCCGTCGCGGGGGCCGAGCGTGACCCGACACTGCCCGATGTGCCGACGGTGGCCGAGCAGGGCTTTCCGGGCTTTGCCGCTTCCACCTGGTTCGGGCTTTTCGCGCCGGCGCGGCAATCATCCGAGTCCTTGGCGCGGCTTGCTGCCGAAGTGCCGCGCGCCATGGCGGATCCGGAATTGAAGGCGCGGCTGGCGGCGCTGTCACTGACCGATCCCGGCCTTTCCGGCACGGCGGCAGCCGATTTCGTGCGGCGTGAAGCGCAGATCTGGGCCGAAGTGGTGCGCAGTTCCGGAGCGACGGCGGATTGAGCCTTTTCACGGCTTTCACGCAAACTTAACGGTCATTCGCCCCTTGTTGCGCAGCGCGCTGCGCGATTTGACGCCCAGCATGCGCGAATATCACGGCAGGCATACAGGGGTCTTTGCAGAGTGACACTTGATGATTTCTCATCCACGCGGCCCTTTGGGGCGGCGTTTCGCGGAAAGGGATGCCATGTCGGATGTTACACGGACCGAGCAAGACCTTCTCGACTCCTTAAGAAAACCCGCACGCCGGGAGACCAATGATGTTGACCGATTCGTTGGCGACCGCATTCGGCTATACCGATCCATGATCGGCATGAGCCAGCAGAAGCTTGCGGAAAATCTCGGCGTCACCTTCCAGCAGCTGCAGAAATATGAGCGGGGCGAGAATCGTATCGGTGCCGGAAGATTATTGATGGTGGCGACCGCGCTTGGCGTTCCCATCACCTTCCTATTGGATGAGGAGGGCTTCTCCCAACGCCAGGAGAACGTGGCCTTGGATGAGTTGGACCTGCGGGAGACCGCGCGTGATGCTTATAGTATCGGACGGGCTTTTTCCCAGATCTCGGACCCCGAAGTCAGGCGTTCAATCACGACATTGGTGCAGAGCCTGGCGCGGCAGGCAGAAGGCGAAAAGGATTGACCAACCGACGTGCAGTCACGGCCGGAGTTGCGCGCGGGAAAATAATGTTTGGTATTGTGACTGAAAATGCCGCGATCTAAACGCCGGAAATATGCTCGGGCAAAACATCATCCCAGCCGATTGCAGCAGGTAATAGTTGTGCTTCCGCAATGGTGCGCGACAAAGCCGGGATGGCTTCGATTTCCTGGCGACTGAAGCTGCGTTCCATATGCATCGCTGCCGCCCAAAGCCGCAGGATCGCCAATTCAAGCTCAGGCGTAACGAGTTTTTCACCCAGGATGTCTTCACCGTCGCGTGGCATGGCTTTGTTTCCTCTGCATGGAATGTCATCAGTCTAGGCGAAATTTTGTGCAAGACAACATTTTTTTACAAGTTTCTGCAGCTGTCATAAGGGTTTTTTCTGATTGAATCAGGCAAACCTGCACAACGCAGCGCAGGTTTCCGCCATAAGGCGGGCTTCAGCGCTTGATTGGAATTCTTGCCTCAACCCTTGGCCGGATCGTCCCGTTCCTTCGCGCGTTGGTTCTTGCGCAATCCGACGGCATAATCGCCAAGCTTGCGATGCGGTTCCTTGTTCGGGCGTACCACTGTGTGGCGAAAATCATTCCACTCCGCCTCACCAAAGTCTGATAAATTCTCAATGATCGAGACATTCTCCACGGCCGCGCCATAGGCCTCCCGCGGGATAGGTTGCACCTGCAGAAAAGGGAAGTTCGGATCGAATTCGATCGGGTGATGCGTGCGTGTCAGCCGTACATTGATGAAAAGCGGGCCGAACCAGGTGCTAGTTTCGACTATGCCTTCATAGCATTCATAGCCGCGATTGCGGACAAAATTGGCTGGCGCACGAATCAACGCGCCCCAGCCTGGCGCAGTGCGCATGGTAAGGCCGCTCCAGATCTGCAACACACCGGGTTCGATAAAGCTGCTGAGAAAAGGCGGCGAATAGCCCTTGATATCTTCAGGTGCGGCATCATTGAAATATGGCGCGAAGTTCGGGAATTGCGCGGTGGTGAGCGGAAACCAATCCTCCACCCCATCATAGGTCCAGATCACATCTGAACCATCCCACATGAGCTTGAAGCCGATCGGCGGGAAAACATACCAGCCGAAGGAAGACGCTGTAGTCATTGCCTCACAAAAACGGAAAGCGCGTGTCGGCAGGGTGCCGGCGGCCGCACGATCGGCGCGCTGGGGTAGGCGCGCCGAAGGAACCATACGGTAAAAGGTGGCAAGCGGCGTTCCCGCCTTGCGAGGTTCAGTCACGGTCCAGCCTATCCTGTGGTTAGAGGGTTAAGGGAGGTGAAACTCTCCCCCGAATTCCCCTAAACCGCCATCCGGGGTGCAGCGCCCCGGATGCCATTGGCCCTGGGTTTAGCGCGGGAGGCTCGGGGCGCAGCCGCCGATGCGGACCTTGCCTGCATCAATGGCGGAGATGCGCACGGGCGGTAGGCTTGGGGCGTTCCCGCCGATGCGGACCTTGCCTGCATCAATGGCGGAGATACGCACGGGCGGTAGGCTCGGGGCATTCCCGCCGATGCGGACCTTGCCTGCATCAATGGCGGAGATGCGCACGGGCGGGAGGCTCGGGGCATTCCCGCCGATGCGGACCTTGCCTGCATCAATGGCGGAGATGCGCACGGGCGGGAGGCTCGGGGCATTCCCGCCGATGCGGACCTTGCCTGCATCAATGGCGGAGATGCGCACGGGCGGTAG
>JADCFQ010000012.1 GCA_020249435.1 Roseomonas sp.
GACTGGCGAGGGTCCTCAAGCGCAGAAAAATGATCCAGCAGTGACACCGAAGACATGGAAAAACCTCATCAAATCGAGGTAACCCATGAATCACATTACGCCGCTCTCAGGAATCCCGAACAGTCTCAAGCGATTGCCCTGGGGGGGGCGCCGCCCGGGCTTGCGCCCGGCGCCGGCTTTGCGCAGGCTGCGATCCTCTTGCAGGATACCACGCAGCACCATGCCCGATATTTCGGAACAAACCCTGATCCCCGCGCCGCTTGGCGTGGTTTGGCCCTTGCTGAGCGACCCGGCCGAGGTCGCGGCCTGTATCCCTGGCGCGCAATTGGCGCCTTCCACGGGTGATGGCCTCTGGCGCGGTTCCATCAAGGTGAAATTCGGCCCGACCACGGCGGCGTTTCGGGGTGAGGCGAAGCTTGATTACGATCATGATGCGCATCGCTGCCGCATTGAAGGGCGCGGGATTGACCAGCGTGGCGCGTCACGCGCGCTGGCGAATGGCGATGTGCTTGCGGCAGCGGAAGGGGATGCGACGCGGCTCACGGTCAATGGCAGTTTCACCGTGACCGGGCCTTTGGAAACCTTCGCCAATGCCGGCGGCGTGCATGTCGCGCGTGCGCTTTTGGCGGAATTCGCAAACAATATGGCGAACCGCGCCATGGCCGCCTTGCCTGCCGCAGCGCCCGCAGCCGAACAGGCCGCGCCTGAGGCGCCGGCTGCGGCGGCACCTGCGGCACCCGCGCCGCCGCCTCCGCCACCACCGCCCGCACCGGCGGCGGAGCTCAATGCTTTCGGCCTGCTCTGGCGGGCCTTTCTATCCTGGATCAGCAGTCTTTTCGGTAAAGGGAATAAATAACCATGGCAGCGCCCAAGCTTTCTGATGTTCTGGCAAATGTCTTCGCGCAAGAAGGCTGCGATACGCTTTTCACCCTGATGGGTGATGCGAATATGTATTGGACCGAGGCAATGCAGCGCCAGCCAGGGATGAACATCATCCATGCGCGGCATGAACATTGCGCCGTTGCCATGGCCGATGCTTATGCGCGCGCCACCGGCAAGGTGGGTGTGGCTTCCACCACCTGCGGGCCAGGCTTTACGCAAATCATGACCGGGCTTGCGATTGCCGCGCGTGCCAATACGCCGATGGTGGTGTTTGCGGGGGATTCCCCCATCGCCGCACCCTATTACATCCAGCAGATTGATATGGCGCCGCTGACGCAAGCAACGGGCGCGCATCATATCTCAGTGAAAACCATGGATCGCGCGCTGGATAATGTGCGGGAAGCCTTTCACTTCGCCGCATTGGAACGCCGCCCGGTTGTGATCAGCATTCCGATGGACCTGCAAAAGCAGGCCTATCCGCATATGGTGGATTACATTCCATCCGCTGATTATCTGCCCGCACCGCAGCGCCCGCAGCCTGATCCGCTGATGGTCGAAAAACTGGTCGAGATGATCGCGGCGGCCGAAAAGCCGATCATCATCGCCGGCCGTGGTGCCAAGCTTTCCAAGGCGCGCGAAGCGATTGAGGAAATGGCGGAAGCCATGGGCGCGCTGCTGACCACATCGCTGCAAGCCAAGGGGCTATTCACTGGCAATCGCTTTGCCATGGATATCTCGGGCGCCTATGCGAGCGACTTCGCCCGCGAACGCTTTGCCGAGGCTGATCTGGTGATCGGCATTGGTGTGGGGCTTGGTGCCTATACGACGGAAAGCGGTTACCTCTATCCCGGTGCGCAAACGGTGCAGATTGATATCGGCCCGCGCGGGCTTTGGCAGGGGCTGCGCACCGCTGATTTGCATATCCGCGCCGATGCCAAGGCAGCGGCGGAAGCCGTGACCGCCGCGATCAAGCGCCATAATGCAGGCGGCAAGCGCTTCCGCAGTGATGATCTGGCCGCGCTGATTGCTGCCGATGTGCCGGACCGCAAGGAATTCTCGATCGCGCCCGGCACGGTTGATCCGCGCAAGGCGATCATGGAATTGGACGCGATTGTGCCCAAGGATTGGGATGTGGTGATTGGCGGCGGGCATTACCTTGGCTTTGCCATGACCTATCTGAAGGGCCGCGCCGCCGAACGCTATCATGTCGTCAGCGATTTCGGCGCCATCGGCAATGGCCTGCCGGCAGCGATTGGCGTCGCCGCCGCGCGCAAGGATGGCAAGGTGCTGCTGATTGAAGGCGATGGCAGCCTTTTGATGCATATCCAGGAATTGGAAACCGCGCGCCGGCATGGCGTGAAATTCCTGATGGCGATCATCAATGATGGCGGCTATGGCGCGGAAATCCACAAATTCCGCGCGGGCAATATTGATGCCGGCATCGTCATTCATGGCCGCGGCGATTTGGCGGGTGTCGCCAATGGCTTTGGCGTGCGCGGCCAGACGGTCAGCGCGCTCGGCCAAATGGGTGCGATGTTCGAAACCCACCAAAGCGGCAATAGCGCCAGCCTTTGGGATGTGCATACGGATGATACGGTGGTCTCCCGCCCCTATCGCCGGATTCATTACGGGGAAGCGTGAAGCAAAAAGGGCGCTGCCTGATCCGGCAGCGCCCTTTTTTGTTTGGTCGCATTTTCCGAGTCGCCAAGTGATTCCACTTGGCTTGAAAATGCTCACTTATCCGGTCGCATTTTCCGAGCCGCCAAGTGATTCCACTTGGCTTGAAAATGCTCACTTATCCGGTCGCATTTTCCGAGTCGCCAAGTGATTCCACTTGGCTTGAAAATGCTCCGGCCCGCTTCGATCAGCGCCCGCGAAAGACGGGCGCTCTTTTTTCGCGGAAGGCCGTAAGCCCTTCCTGAATATCTTCGCTTTCCTTGCAAAGCCGCGCGCGCTCGGCACAGGCCGCCACATCCAGCTTGCCATGGCCGATTTCATTCAGCGCCTGCTTCATGCCCTGCACCGCAAGCGGCGCTCCATTCGCAAGCGTATTCGCCAAGGCATCCACCGCCGCATCCAATTCCGATGGCGCCACCAATTGCGTGAGGTAGCCGATGCGGAGCAATTCCTCTGCCCCCAGTTTCTCCGCCGTCAGGAATAGCCGCTTGGCATTGTTCAACCCAAGGCGAGAAACGTAACGCGAAAGCCCGGTTGGGTAGTAATGCACGCCAAGCCGTGCGGCGGGCATGAACATTTCCATCCCCGTCACACCAATGCGGAAATCCGCGGTCAGCGCGAAATCGGTCGAACCGCCATACACGCCACCTTGCAGTCGGCAGATGGTCGGCACGCGCACCGCTTCAAAACGGTCCACCATGGCTTCAAAGCTCGGCGCGCGGGCGGCGGCTTCCTTATCCTCGGCGAAGCCACCCAGATGAAAGCCAGCGCTGAAGGCAGGGCCACTCGCGGCAATCACCAAAACGCGTAGCGTCGGGTTGGCATCCACCTGTTCCAGGTAATCCATGATGCGGATGATATCGCCAGGCTCCACCCGGTTGCGGTGGCGGGAGCGATGCAGCCGGATGGTCGCGCGGGTGCCGGCAATCTCAAGGCTCGGCGGGTCAAGGCGGGTGTCTTCGGTCATGGGGTCCCTCTCATGGGCGCATCTTCTCTCAGATTTCGGGCTGTAGCGCCATTGGAGGGGGCGCCCGGAAACAAAAAAGGGCGGCCCGAAAGCCGCCCAATGCCTGGAAGGAAGGGCCGGATTAGCCATCCACACGGATATTATTGGCCTGGATCACCTCACGGAATTCATCGCGGTGGCGCGCGAGAAAGGTGGTGAAATCGGCCGTATTGCGGAATTGCGGCTGGAAGCCGATTTGCGCCAAGCGGGACCGCACTTCCTCAGTCGCCAGGGCCTTTTGCGTCTCAGCAGCCAGACGCTCAATGATCGGGCGCGGGGTCGCGGCGGGGACCATATAGCCGCCGAAAGCGCCGGCATCGTAGCCCTCAACGCCTGGCAGGCGGGCCAGCGGCATGAGGTCCGGCTGCAATTCCGTGCCGTCCTTCAGCGTGACGCCAAGCGCGCGCACCGCACCCTGACGGAACAGGGCCGAGGTCGCGACCAGGGTCTCAATGGCAAAATCCACCTGGCCGGCGGTCACGGCGGTCAGGCCCGGGCCGCTGCCCTGGAAGGGCACATGCAAGGCATCCAGCTTGGCCTTGGACAGGAACATCAGCGTAATCAGATGCGCCGCCGCACCAATGCCTGAGGTGGCATAGCTGTATTTGCCGGGCTCGGCACGGACGCGGGCCACGAATTCCTGAGCCGTCTGAGCGGGGAAATCCTTACGCACGATCAGCACGTAAGGGGAAATGCCGATCTGCGCGACCGGGGCGAAATCCCTGTTCACGTCATAAGGCGTGCGCTGCACGAGCGGTGCGGTGGTGAAGGGGCCCGTGGAAGCGGCAAGCACCGTGTAGCCATCAGGCGCGGCCTTGGCGACCAGATCAGTGCCGATCATGCCCGCAGCGCCGGCGCGGTTTTCCGGGACAATGGGCTGGCCCCAGGTTTCAGCGATTTTGGAAGCCGTGACACGTGCCATCAGGTCTGTCGCCTGACCAGGCGGCCAGGGCACAACAAGCCGTACGGGGCGGGACGGGTAGGCGGCCTGCGCCTGCACAATGGCGGGGGCGGCAAGCCCGGCGGCAAGGCCGCTGGCACCGAGCAAAAGGGAACGACGATCCATGTTGAGCGAAGCCTCCTGGTTATGAAAGGGACATCCCCGGCTGATGAGGCTCCCTATGGCGCGCTAACTGGATCACAAAACCGTAAAAAACAAGTGCTGCCCAATAAATTGGCAGGCGTCCACTCAGGCCGCCTTGGCGGGCAGGGATTTCATCGCCGCGCGGAAGGCGTCCAGGGTCTCAGCCACATCGGCGGCGGTATGGGCCAAGGACATGTAGAATTTGCTCTCCCCCTTCAGGATCCCGCGCCCGCGCAGCACGCCATTCACATGCTTTTGCATCGCCGCATCCTGGCGGATCACGCTGCGGTAATCCCTAATATCTCCAGCGGCATAGACCACATCGAACAAGGGCGGTTCCCCCACCACCTGGGCGGGGATGCCGGCTTCATGGATCAGCCCTGTCAGGCCTTCCATCAGGCTGCGGCCGGTCGCGAAAATCTGTTCATAGGCGCCGGCTTCGCGCAGCACCGCCATGGTGGCGAGCCCGGCGACCGAGGCGACAGGGTTGCCGGATAGCGTGCCGATCTGCGTCAGGAAGCGGTCTTCACCGACCGCCGCCTTGTCGAATTGCGCCATGATATCGGCGCGCCCGCCGAGTGCCGCCAAGGGAAAACCGCCGCCGATGATCTTGCCCATGGTGCAGATATCGGGCGTCACGCCATAAAATTCCTGCGCGCCGCCATAGGCGAAGCGGAAACCTGTCACGACCTCATCAAAAATCAGCGGAATGCCAAGCCGCGCCGTGACCTCCCGGATTGCTTGCAGGAAGCCGGGCTTGGGCGGGATCAGACGCTGGAAGGGCTCCAGGATCACACCGCCGATTTCATCATGGCGCGCTTCAATCAGCCGCACCGCCGCTTCCGTGTCATTGAAAGGCGCGACCAGCACTTCGGCCCGCACGCTATCGGGAATGCCGGGCGTATCCGGCACGGCTTCCGGGAAATTCGCGAGTTTCTTGGGGGCGAGGCTCATCAGGCCCCAATCGCTCATGCCATGATAGCCGCCTTCGAATTTTACGATCTTCGGGCGCTTGCGATAGGCGCGCGCAAGCCGCATGGCGTAAAGATCAGCTTCCGAGCCTGAGGAGACAAAGCGCACTTGCTCCACACATGGCATGGCGTCCGCAATGGCGGCGGCCAGGCGAATGCCATGTTCATTATTGGCGAAGAAGGTGGTGCCCTTTGGTACCTGCGCCAGCACCGCTTCCGTCACCTTGGGATGGTTATGCCCCACATACATGGGGCCGCTGCCGAGCAGATAATCAATATATTCGCGCCCCGAAACATCCCAGACATGCGCGCCACGGCCTTCACGCAGAATGATCTCGGCCGGGAAATTGCCGAAATGCCCACCGGGCAGCACGCGCTTGGCAAGGGCGAGCAGTTCCTGTTCTTCGGCAGAGGGCGGGATGCTGGTCATGGCGCGGGTTCCTCAAGCGATGGTTTGGCGAAGGCTAGGATATTATGGCCGCGAATGAAAACACCCGATCCGCGCCAGGCGTCTATTGCGCCAAGGGTGGGCGGAGATGCGCCCAAGGCCGGGCTTCTTCAAAGGCAGCGCTTGCTTGCAGCACGCCCAGATCATCAAAGCGCCGCCCGACGATTTGCAGCCCAACAGGCAACCCCGCCGGCGTGAAGCCGCAGGGTACGCTGGCCGCCGGGCTGCCGGACCAATTGAAGGGGTAGGAGAATTCCGCCCACATCAGCCAATCCCAATCATGCTGCGGCCAATGCGCGGGTTGCAGGCGATTGGCAGGGAAGGCCGCGACACTGACAGCGGGGGTCAGCAGGAAATCATAGCCTTCCATGAAATCGTGGATCTGCTGCACATATTCAAAACGCCGCGTGCGCATTTGCATGAATTGAGCGGTGGTGACATGCGCGTTTTCGCGCAGCATGGCGACAAAGCCCGGGTCCATGCGGTTCGCATATTGCGGCAGATATTCGGCGCGGGCAGCAAAAACCGCCGGCCAGAAGAAGCGGATCAGCTCCGGCCCCAGCTTGCCCCAGGGGGGCGAGACTTCTTCAATGATCGCACCCATATCCGTGAATACCTTGATGGCTTTCGCAACGGCTTCGGCGATTTCCGGGTCCACGCGCGCATGACCAAGATCGGGCGAATAGGCGATGCGTTTGCCGCGCATGGAGGCTGCCTTCAATTGCCCGGCATAATGCTGCGGCGGTGCTTCCAGCGATGTGTAATCCCATGGATGTGGGCCGGCCATGGCTTCCGTCATCAGCGCGGCATCTTCCACGCTGCGTGTCAGCGGCCCGATATGGGTCGCGAGTTCATTGTTGGACATGGGCCAGCTTGCGACCCGCCCATGGGTCGGCTTGAAGCCATAAACACCGGAAAAATGCGCCGGCATGCGGATGGACCCCGCGCCATCGCCGCCCTGATGCAAGGGGCCATAGCCGCAAGCCGCGCCAACGCCGGCGCCAGAAGATGACGCGCCGGCATTCAGCCCATGCCCCCAGGGGTTATGCGTAATGCCAGAAATCGGCGCTTCACTGACACCTTTCCATCCCCAGTCGGCGGCCGATGTTGTCTTGCCCAGCATCATGCCGCCGGCAGCATAAAGCCGACTGACACAGGGCGCATCCACATCCGGAATGGTGCCTTGCGTAACGGCACTGGCGAAATCCGTCTGCACGCCCTTGGTATGCTGCAGATCCTTGATGGTGAACGGAATGCCTTCCAGCAAGCGTGTTTTTTCGCGCTGCATGAAGGCGGTTTCCGAACGCTTGGCGGCAGCGAGGGCGATTTCCGGCGTCAGCCGCATCATCGCATTCACGCGCGGTTCAATGCGTTCGATGCGCGCCAGAATGGCCTTCACGACTTCAACCGGTGAGAGTTTGCGGCTGCGATAAAGTGCTGTCAGATCGCGCACACCAAGAAAGCCGATATCATCCGGGTTCATGAAGCTGCCTCCGCGTTTCAGGCTGGCTCGCCTATAGACAAAGACTGCAACGGGGCGGCCTGGTCGGCAATGGTGATCCGCCTTGACGGCGCAAGGAAAGCGGCCATAGCCTTTCAAAACCCTGGGGAGGGATGGAAAGATGCTCCGTCGCAATCTTTTGGCGGCGTCGGCTGCGGCTATGGCCGCACCGCGCCTTGGTGCAGCACAAGGCCAGCCGGGGCGGCGCATTTTGCGCTTTGTGCCGCAGGCCGATCTGGCGCTGCTTGACCCGATTCATTCGGTTGCCTTCGTCAGCCGCAACCATGCGATGATGGTCTACGACACGCTTTATGGCTGGGATGCGGAGCTGCGTGCGCGCCCGCAAATGGCCGAAGGGCACATGATCAGCAATGATGGGCGCGAATGGCGCATCCGGCTTCGTGAAGGTTTGCGCTTTCATGATGGGGAACGCGTGCGCGCGCAGGATTGCGCCGCTTCCATCCGCCGCTGGGCAACGCGCGATGCCTTTGGTCAGGCGCTTTGGGCGGTAACCGATGAATGCGGCGCCGCCGATGATCGCACCATTCTGATCCGACTGAAGCAGCCCTTTCCGCTGCTGGCCGATGCGCTTGCCAAGGTTGGCACGCATCTTTGCGTGATGATGCCCGAACGCCACGCCAATCTGCCATCTTCGCAGGCTGTGCCTGAGATGATTGGGTCCGGTCCCTTCCGCTTTGTGGCAAATGAACGCCTGCCTGGCAGCCGCAATGTCTATGCCAAGAATGAGGATTACGTGCCGCGCCAGGAACCCGCTTCCTATATGGCCGGTGGCAAGCAGGTACATTTCGATCGGGTGGAATGGCTGACCATTCCGGATGGCGCGACCGCTTCCGCCGCGTTGCAACGGGGCGAGGTTGATTGGTGGGAATTGCCCGCGATTGACCTGGTGCCGCAGCTTCGCCGCGCGCGCGGCCTGAAGGTGGAAATCCTCGATCCCAATGGATCCATTGGTTTCCTCCGGCCCAATCACCTCAACCCGCCTTTGGATAATCCCGCGATCCGGCGCGCCATCCTGCGCGGCATTGTGCAGCGCGATTTCATGACCGCCGCCGGCAGCACGGATGAAACGCTCTGGCGCGTGCCTTACGGTTTCTTCGTGCCGAGTTCGCCCATGGCAAGCGATGAGGGCATGGATGCCTTCCGCAACCCAACCAGCGTTGCCGATACGCGCAGGGCACTTCAGGAAGCCGGGTATCGCGGGGAGAAGATCAATCTGCTGGCGGCCACTGACTTCCCCGTCATCAATGCCATGAGCGAGGTTGCGGGCGATTATCTCCGCCGCATCGGGATCAATCTTGATTATGTTGCAACCGATTGGGGGTCGGTGACCTCACGCATCCTTAACCAGAACCCGGTGGACCAGGGGGGCTGGAATTTCATGGTGAGCTGGACAGCAGGCAGCGCGCAGGTCAATCCGGCGGCGAATAACCTGATCCGCGGCCATGGGCGGAGTGCGATTTTTGGCTGGCCAACCATCCCGGAACTGGAAACGCTGCGTAATGCCTGGTTCGCCGCACCGGATGATGCGGCGCGCGCTAATATTGGCCGGCAGATGCAGCGGGTGAGTTTTGACCAGGTGCCCTATATTCCGCTCGGGCAATTCTTCTCACCCACCGCGATGCGCGCGGACCTGACCGGGATGCTGCAGGGGGTGGCGCTGTTCTACAATATCCGCCGGGGATAAGGTAGCGCTTTTGCATTGACCTGCCATGCGACAGCGCGGCACAATGCGCCAATGATGTTGCGCGCACTTATTGTTGGAATGTTCGGGCTTGGCTTCGTGGCGGCTGCCATGGCGCAATCGCCGGGCGCGGCGCTGCCGAGTGAAAAGCCCCCGCCCTTGCCCCGCCAAGGCGCTGGCGCGGAACTCCCGCGCGACAAGCCGCCGCCGCTTGCCCCTGGTGAACGCGCCGCACGCCGCGCGGTTTCTTCCGGTACGGGCTTTGTGGTGGCGGCGCGACGGATCATGACCAATCATCACGTGATTGATGGCTGCGCTGAAGTGGCCGCGCGCCTGCCCGATGGGCAGGAAGTGCCCACGCGCGTCTTGGCAAGCGATGCAACGCGCGATCTGGCCCTGCTGAGTACCGAAGCCGAGGCCGGGCCCATCCTGCCCTTCCGCAGCGCTGACGCCTATCGCCGCGGCGAAGGTGTGGTGACTTATGGTTTCCCCTTGGCGGGTTTGCTTTCATCCGGTCCTACGCTGACAACGGGGGAGGTTTCCGCGCTATCGGGGCTTTCGGATAATCCACGCCATATCCAGATCAGCGCGCCGGTGCAGCCGGGCAATTCCGGCGGGCCGCTTTTGGATATGCGCGGGCAGGTGATTGGTGTTGTGGTGTCAAAACTCAATGCTGGCCAGATTGCGCGGCAGACTGGCGATATTCCGCAGAATGTGAATTTCGCCGTGAAGCACACGGAAGCCTTGGCGTTTTTGCGTGAACAGAATGTCCAGGTGACGCAGGGCGCGGCCAATGACACGCCCCGCGCTGCCGATGCAGTGGGCGAAGTTGCGCATCCTTCAACGCTGTTTTTGCGCTGCCTGAAGTAAAGCCGAGCACCATTCCGGTGCATGGCTGCCAAGTGGCATGGCGGGCAAATCCCAGCGCGGTTGTGTCGCGGAAAGGCGCGCGGCGTGGCGCGTGGCGCGCATCCGGCCAAAGCCGCTGTCACTTTCTTCCAAGGCTGCTTCAATGTCATGGGAAGCAAGGCCCGGCGCCGATAGCCCCGCTTCCAGCCGGCCCAGGCGCTTGATCCATTCCCCTGTGCCCGCAAGGGAAACGCGCACCAGCCAGGAACCGCCTTCCTCCGCCCGGCGCAGCAGCGCGGCCATGGCGCCGAAAGCCAGCAGATAGCCCGAAGCGTGATCCAAGGCCTGGCAGGGCAAGGGGCGCGGCTTGGCCTCCTTGGCCGCCAAAGCTTCCGCGTCATTCATGCCGTTTGCATTCTGCACCAGCGAATCAAACCCGCGCCGGGCGGCCCAGGGGCCAAGATGGCCATAGGCGGAAAGCGAAACGCAGATAATGCCGGGATGGCGCGCAGCAAGCGCTTCCGGCGCGAAGCCATGCAAGGCTATGGCGCCTGGCCGATAGCCTTGCAGAAAAATATCGGTATGCGCGGCCAGATCATGCAATCGCGCGCGATCATCCGGTGCGCGCAAATCAAGTGCGGCGCTTCTTTTGCCGCGCCCAGTATCCATCACCAATTCATCAAAGCTCGGCAGATGTGCCGCGCTGATATGCAAAACATCAGCGCCATGCGCGGCGAGTGTGCGGCCCGCGACCGGCCCGGCAATCACGCGCGTCAGGTCAAGCACGCGCATCCCAGCAAGCGGTCGCGCGGCAGCAGGCGGCAGGGGGATGGGCGGCGCATCGCCGATTTTCTCGATCAATAGAGCCGGCAGGCTGGAAGCGGCCTGGCCCTGCGCGGATGCTTCCCATTCGGCAAGGCTCCGCGTCATCGTCACCACCAGGCCGACTTCTGCTGCTGCCGCTTCGAACGCCGCTGCGTTCCAATTGGCCAGCGCCTTGGCAACCGCCGCGCGATCATGCGCGATATGCCCGAGCAGGCGCAGCACGCCATCGCGATGATGCGGGAAGTTTGTGTGCAGCCTGACCCAGCGCCCATCACCGCATTGATAGAGCCCCGCAATCGCATCCCAGCGCGCGCCAGCGGGCCGGCCCGCGATGCTGAGCCAATGTTCGGAGCGAAACTCGATCGCGGCATCACGCATATCCACCGCAACACGCTGCGCACCACCACCGCGTCGCTGATGGATTTGTGCTGCCGCCAGACCTGTCGCCGCGATGCTGGCCTGCGCCGCCGCATCCACGCGAAAAGTGGAAGGCTGGATGGGTTCCTGCCCGGTCAGGCTGATTTGCGCGAGCGCAGCGGGATCAAGTGCCGCTTCATGCCACAGGGCCGCGAGGATATCGGAAGGGCTTGGGTTCATCGGGCCATGCTGAGGACAAAAACTTCCTTGGTCCAGCGCCAGTCACAAACGACCCAACGGCAATGACTGATTTTTTGGCAACATGAAAATTTTGTAATCATTTCTATTTCAATGGCGAGCAATCTTTTTTCAATATCTGTCTCCTATGCTCAGAAAGTCACCATACGAAGGAAGCAAAAATACGTTTGCGTGGTCTACAAGGTCATCTGCTGGCCTTGTCACTTTTGCCCGTCATTCTCGGTATTGTCTTCACCTCAGGCGGCGGTCTTTGGACCATGCGTGCTTCCCTTGAAGAACAGCTTTGGGAACAAATCTCCCAGGCCTCCGAACGGACGCGCGAAACCATGCGCGACCTGGAACAAAGAATGCACACGCATGCTTCTGGTGTCTCTGTTCGGGTCCTTGTTCGCGAAAATACGGCGCGGGCCAATATCCCCGCGCTCACACATGCCTTGGTGCAATCCTATGAAGCGATCCGCCAATTGGACCCGATGCTTTCGGTGATGGAAGTAACGGATGCGAATGGCAAGGTATTGGTCAGGGCGCAAAACCCCAGCCAAAGCGGCGATAGCAAGGCTGAAATGCCCGATATTGTCGCCGCCTTGCGCGGGCAAGCGTATTCTGGCGTTGTGCGCACGCCCGGTACCGCCGAAATCTCCTCCGGCGCTGTGGTGCCTTTGCCGCTTGATGGGCGCATTGTCGGCACCGTTCGTGCCGGGCTGAAGCTGGATAATGCGACCGCGAGTAAATTGAGCTCCCTTGCCGGCGCAGCGATCCTGCTTTTCGAAGGGGATCGGCTATCTGGCAGCAGTGTTCCGAATCAGACAGCAACGGGCCTGCCCGCCGCGCTGATCAACGCCATTTCACGCGGCGAGGCCTTGTCGCTTGATATGGATCTGCACGAAAAGGGTGCTCATCGCGTGCAGGTGATGCCGCTTAAGGATCAAGCTGGCAGGCCAATCGGGGCGATTGTCATGGGGGTCTCTCTGCAGCCCATGCAGGCTGCCGAACAAGCGGCCTTGTTCAGTATTCTCGCCGTCAGTGCCATGGTGCTTTTGGTTGCCGCCATGGTTGCGGTATTTGCCGCGGGCCGTTTGGCAAAGCCACTCGCCGGCATGGCCAAGGCGATGGGCGTTATTGCAGGCGGTCAATTGAATGTTGCCATACCTGGCCAAGACCGGCGCGATGAAATCGGCGAAATGGCTGGGGCGCTGGAACGTTTCCGCGTGCAATCCGAACATGCCAGAACGCTTGAAGCGGCCGCCGAAGCGGAACGGCAAGCCAAGGAACAGCGCGCGACAGAAATGGCCAAGCATACCGAAAGATTCGCAACATCCGTGACCCAAATCGTCACCGGTTTGGAACGTGCGGCAGGCGATATGCAAGGCGCTGCCCACACCATGGCGAATATCGCGAAGCACACTGAAACACAGGCGCAAGACACGGAAAATGGCGCGGCAACCAGCAGCAAGAATCTGGGCGCCATCGCGACCGCAACGGAGCAGCTCAATTCCAGCGTGAATGAGATCACGCGGCAGGTTGCTGAAGCAGCCGTGCTCGCGCGGGAAGGTGTCACGCTGGCGCAGGGCACCGATCAGCAAATGGCGGCGCTGACCGAAACCGCGGCCAAAATCGGTGAGGTCGTGCGCCTGATTACCGATATCGCCGGCCAGACCAATCTTTTGGCACTCAATGCAACCATCGAAGCAGCCCGTGCGGGTGACGCCGGTAAGGGCTTTGCGGTGGTAGCTTCCGAGGTCAAGGCGCTAGCCAGCCAGACCGCCAAGGCGACGGAAGAAATCTCAAGCCAGATCGCTTCCATGCGTGAAGCAACACATGGTGCTGTCGCATCCGTGCGCGATGTCGCTGAAGCCATCCGACGCATGGACGAGGTTGCGAGTGGCATCGCCGCTGCGGTCGAAGAACAGGGTGCCGCAACGCGCGATATCAGCAGCAGCATCCAATCCGTGGCGGGTGCGACGGAAGAAGCGGTCGAATCCATGCGTGGCCTGACCGGCACCGCGCAGGAAGCGGGCCGCACCAGCGATAAGGTTCTCGACACAGCGGGCAACCTTCGCGAGCAGACCGAGGCTTTGAAGGGCGAGGTTTCGGGCTTCTTGCGCGTCATTCAAAAGGACGAGGCAATAGCGGTACGCGACGCGGCGTAACGCCTTTCGCGCAGAGTGCCAACTTGGGCCGGCTGGCGACAGCCGGCCCTTTTCATATTACCATTCCTCATTCTTTCGTGGGGAAGCGGGCATGTCACCTTTGGCCGGTATCCGGGTTGTCGAAATCGCGCAGAATCTGGCGGGGCCATTTGCGGGCCAGATCCTCGCCATGCTGGGGGCCGAGGTGATCAAGCTCGAACGCCCCGAAGGCGGCGATGATGCGCGCGGCTGGGGGCCGCCGATGCATGAAGGCACGGCCACCACCTTCATCGCTGTCAATCGCGGCAAAAGATCGCTAAGCCTTGATCTCCGCAATGATGCGGACCGCGCGCTGCTGATGGAATTGGTGGGCGATGCGGATGTGGTTGTGCAGAATATGCGCCCCGGCGCTTTGGAGGATTTGGGGCTGGGCGGTGCGGCGCTGACGGCGCGTTTTCCGCGGCTGATTTATGCGTCACTCGGCGCTTTTGGCGCGGTGGGGCCGAAGGCGTTGCACCCGGGCTATGAGCCGATCCTGCAAGGCTATTCGGGCCTGATGATGATGAATGGCGCGGAAGGCGGGCCACCCACGCGAAGCGGGGTGCAAATCCTCGATCTCGGCACCGGCATGTGGGCGGTGATTGGCATTCTGGCGGCGCTGGAACGGCGCCACAGCACGGGCAAGGGCGGCGTGGTTGATACATCGCTGCTGGAAACCGCGCTTGGCTGGATGGGGCCGCATTTCGCGGGCTTCACTGTCTCGGGCCGGCCGCCGCCGCGCAACCTGTCGGGCAATCCGAATACGGTGGTGTTCCAATCTTTTGAGACCGCAACCGCGCCGGTGATGGTGGCGGCGGCCAATGATCGGCTGTTTCGCAAGCTATGCGATACCATGGGACTTTCGGAATTGGGTACGGATGAACGCTTTGCCAGCAACCGGCTGCGCGTGGCGAATAAACCCGCGCTGATGGCGGTGATGGAACCAGCCTTTCGCGCCCGCCCGGCTGAAGAATGGCTGCCGATTTTGGAAAAGGCCGGGATACCCTCTGGCCCCATCAATACCATGCGCGAAATCGCGGTGGATGCGCAGGTGGAAGCGCTTGGCATTGTGGCGCCGGTGCCTGGCCTGCCGGTGCGCGCCATTGGCTTGCCGATCAGCTTTGATGGCACGCGCCCGCAACCGGCGCGCGGCGTGCCCGCCGCCGGTGAGGATAGTGCCGATATCCGCGCTGGGTTGCGCTGGGCGCCAAGATAGCGCCCGCTATTCCCAAAGCCGTTCAATCTCCGCCGCGCGCTGTTCAATCGCAGCGCGGCGCTTCAGCTTCATGGTCGGCGTCAGCAGGCCATTTTCAATCGTGAAGGGTGCCGTCACCGCATGGCGGCGCATGCGTTCAATCACGGCGAGCCTTCCATTCACGCGCGCCACGGCAGCAGCGACACGTTCTTCCTGACCCTCAGCCGGGACAATCAGCGCGACCAGGCCGGGCTTGCCCTCACCGGCGACCAGCGCCTGCTGGATTTCGGGTTCGGCCATCAATTGGCCTTCGATCTTGGCCGGGCTGATCATGTCGCCGCCCAGCAGCTTGATGAAATCCCGTTTGCGGTCGGTGATATACAAAAACCCATCGCGCATTTCACCGATATCGCCGGTATGCAGCCAAGGGCGCGGGTCATCGCCTTCGGTCTTCAAGGTGGATGCGGTTGCTTCCGCTTTGCCCCAATAGCCGGTCATCACCAGATCACCCTGGATCAGGATTTCGCCATCGGCGGCGATGCGCACCGCGACACCTTCCAAGGGCATACCGACACTGTCATGCCGATTGGCCCAGGGCAGATTCACGCTCACCACCGGGCCGGCTTCGGTCTGGCCATAGCCTTGCAGCACCGGCAGCCCCAGCGCGATGAAAAACGCCGCCAGGTCAGGATCAAGCCGCGCGCCACCGGAAACTAGCGCGCGCAAGGCGCCACCAAAACGCGCGCGCACTTTCTCCCGCACCAGTTTTTCCAGGATCGCATCTTCAATGCTGCCAATCACGCCGAGCGAGGCACCCGCCATGCGCTGCTGCCCGCGCAGCAAGGCGCGGTCGAACAGCTTGCGCTTGATGGGTTTTTCCTTCTCCAGCGCCGCCAGCAATCGAGACCGCAGCACTTCGAATAGTCGCGGCACGGCAGTCATGATGGCGGGGCGAATTTCCGCCATTTCCTGCACCAGCCGATCGGCACCGCGCGAATAGACAACCTCCATCCCATAGGACGGCAGCAGAAAACCGCCCACGGTATGTTCATAGCTATGCGACAGCGGCAGGAAGGAGAGATACGGTTTGCCATCCAAGTCCAGCTTTTCCGCCAGCGGCAGCACACCATGCCGATTGGCGAGCAAGGCACGATGCGGCAGCATCACCCCCTTCGGCGCACCGCCAGTGCCGGAGGTATAGATCAGGCAGGCAAGCGCTTCGGACGCAATGTGATGCGTCTCGGCTTCCAGCGCCAAGGGATCGGCGGGGGTGGCGAGCGCATCGGCCCAGAGATGCCGCGCAAGGCCCGGCGCTTCGGGCGGGGCCTCACAGCAAAGCAAGCCATCCAGGCCATGCGCCAAGGCCGCACCTTCCAGCACGCGTTCCGCCAACGCTGTGGTGGAGACAATCGCAAACCGCGCCCCCGAATCGCGCAGGATATGGGCGTGGTCGCTCGGCAGATTGGTGACATAGGTCGGCACGGTGATGGCGCCGATCGCCATGATCGCGGTATCGGCGATGGGAAACTCCGGGCGGTTTTCCGAGACCAGCAGCACCCGATCCCCCGGCGCGATGCCATGGCCACGCAAAAACGCCGCCAGCGCCGCGACCTGGCCCGCGAATTCCGCCCAGGTGAGGCTCTGCCATGCCTTGTCGCGCCAGAAGCGAAATAGCGGCTTCGCTGGCCATTCCCGCGCCCGCGCCAGCATCATGGCTGGCAGATTGGGCCATCCCTGGTCCGTATAAGGCATTCCCTTCCCCCCGGTTATGCTTTGGCGCTTGGCCGCGCGCCGCTTCAGTCTATATGAGAAGGGTGACCAGAAACACCTCCCCAGCCCCGCTCCGCGCCCCGCTTGATGGCGGCGCCGCCGCTGCCAACCTGCCCGTTTGGGACCTTTCGGACCTGTACAAGGCGCCGGATGACCCTGCGCTCACGCGTGATCTTGACCGTGCCGAGGCCGATGCGCGGGCCTTTTCCGCCAAATTGGCCGGCAGGCTTGGTGCCATTTCGGGCACTGAATTGGCAGCGGCGATTGCCGAATATGAAGCGATTGAAGAAGTGCTGGGCCGCGTCATGTCCTATGCGCAGCTGGTCTTCAGCGGCGATGCGGAAGACCCGGCCAATGGGCGCTTCTATCAAACCATGCAGGAACGCGCGACCACGATCAGCAGCCACCTGATCTTCTTCACGCTGGAATTGAACCGGCTGGAAGATGCGGTGCTGGATCGCAAATGCGCCGATTCCGCCGCGCTGGCGCGGTTTCGCCCTTGGCTGCGCGATTTGCGCGTCTTCCGCCCGCATCAGCTTTCCGATGAGGTGGAAAAGCTGCTGCATGAGAAGGAGGTGACGGGCCGCGCCGCCTGGAACCGGCTGTTTGACGAGACCATCGCCACCATGAAGGTTGCCGTGCCGCTGCCATCCGGCACAGAAAGCCTGACGGTGTCAGACGCGCTGAATAGGCTTTCCGATGGTGATCGCGCGGTGCGCGAAGCCGCCGCCAAGGGGGTTTCCGCCGCCTTCGCGGAAAAGGGCCGGCTGTTTACGCTGATTACGAATACGCTCGCGAAAGACAAGGAAATCATCGACAAGTGGCGGCGCTATCCGCGCCCTGCCTCCGCGCGCAACCGCGCCAATATGGTGGAAGATGAGGTGGTGGAGGCGTTGGTTTCCGCCGTCACCGCCAGCTTCCCCCGGCTTTCGCATCGCTATTACGCCATGAAGGCGAAATGGCTTGGCCTGCCGAAATTGCAGCATTGGGACCGCAATGCGCCGCTACCTGATCAGGATGACAGCCTGATCCCCTGGCCCAAGGCTGTATCGCAAGTGCTGGATGCCTATGGCGCCTTCAGCCCGCGCTTGGCCGAGATCGGTCGGCAATTCTTCGACAAGCCCTGGATTGATGCGGCACTCCGCCCCGGCAAGGCATCGGGCGCTTTCGCGCATCCGACCGTGCCTTCGGCACATCCCTATTTGCTCGTGAATTATCACGGCAAGGCGCGGGATGTGATGACGCTCGCGCATGAATTGGGCCATGGCGTGCATCAGGTGCTGGCCGGCGAACAGGGCTATCTGATGTCCTCAACACCGCTGACCTTGGCTGAAACTGCCTCGGTCTTCGGTGAGATGATGACCTTCCGCGCGGTCTTGGATGCGGAAGCCGATCCGCGCAAGCGCCGCGGGCTGCTCGCCGCCAAGGTTGAGGATATGCTGAACACGGTGGTGCGCCAGATCGCCTTCTACCGGTTCGAGGCCCTGCTGCATGACGCGCGCGCCAAGGGCGAGCTTTCATCAGAACAGATCGGTGCGCTTTGGATGCAGATGCAGACCGAAAGCCTGGGGCCGGCCTTTGAATTCTCGCCGGACTACCATGTCTATTGGTCCTATATCCCGCATTTCATCCACACGCCCTTTTATGTCTATGCCTATGCCTTTGGCGATTGCCTGGTGAATGCGCTCTATGGCGTTTATCGCGATGGTGGTGTTGCGGATTTTGAGGCGAAGTATATCGACATGCTCCGCGCCGGCGGCACGTTGCGGCATAAGGAATTGCTGGCGCCCTTTGGCCTCAATGCCGCTGACCCAGCGTTTTGGATGCGCGGGCTTGATGTGATTGCCGGCTTCATTGATGAGATTGAGCGCGCGGATGGCTGAAGATCGCGAAGCCCATTCGATATTTGGCGAAGTGCGCCGCATGGTGCGCACGTCGGGCGCCGTCACCGGCATGGCGGCGCGTGTGGCTGGCCATAAGCTGTTCGGCCTGAAATCCGATGAAAAACATGCCGAGGATTTGAAGGCCGTATTGGGTTCCCTCAAGGGGCCCATGATGAAGATCGCGCAATTCCTCTCCACCGTGCCGGATGCGCTGCCGCCTGAAATCGCCAAGGAATTGGCAACCCTTCAAGCCAATGCGCCGCCGATGGGCTGGCCCTTTGTGCGCCGGCGCATGATGAGCGAATTGGGCCCGGCCTGGGAAAGCAAATTCAAATCCTTTGAGCGTGAAGCCGCCGCCGCGGCATCGCTCGGCCAGGTGCATCGCGCGGTGCTGCCCGATGGTCAGCGCGTAGCCTGCAAGCTGCAATATCCTGATATGGCAAGCGTGGTGGAGGCTGATCTTAGGCAACTCAAGATTGCGATGAGCCTCTACCGGCGCATGGATAGCGCGCTTGAGAATGAAGAAGCCTATGTCGAGCTTTCCGAACGGCTGCGCGAAGAACTGGATTACCTGCGCGAAGCATCGCAGCAGCGGCTTTACGGCATCATGCTGCGCGATGTGCCCGGCGTGCGCGTGCCTGTGCCGGTGGAAGCCTTTTGCACCAAGCGCCTGCTGACCATGTCCTGGCTGGATGGCCGCGCCATTCAGGCAAGGATTGACGAAGACCCGCCGGAAGAAGAACGCGCAGCCTATGCGCGCGCTTTGTTCCGCGCCTGGTATGTGCCCTTCTATGGCTACGGGGTGATCCATGGCGACCCGCATCTCGGCAATTATCAGGTGCGGTCTGATGCGCCGGATAATGATGGCTTCGGGATCAATCTGCTCGATTTCGGCGTGGTGCGGATATTCGAACCACGCTTCGTGGGTGGCGTGATCATGCTCTATGAAGCGATGCGCGATGGGGATTTCGACAAGGCCGCGGAAGCCTATCGCATCTGGGGCTTTAAGGACCTCAAACGTGAGACGATGGAGGTGCTGAACCTTTGGGCGCGCTTCCTCTATGAACCTCTTTTGGATGACCGCGTGCGGCCCATTCAGGAAAACGATGACCCGCAATATGGCCGGCGCATTGCCGAAGAAGTGCATGCCGGGCTGAAGCGCACCGGCGGCGTGCGCATTCCGCGCGAATTCCCGCTGATGGACCGCGCGGCAATCGGGCTCGGCGCGGTGTTTTTGCGCCTGAATGCCAAGCTCAATTGGCATGGATTGTTTCAGGAATTGGTCGCCGAATTTGATGTGGCGAAAGTCGCTGAACGCCAGCAGGCCGCGATCGCCGAAGCAGGGGTGCCACCCACCGCTGCGCCGGGCTGAACGGCTGGTCAGTATTCTCAGCCGTGCAGCCACAGGCGGTGCAACCTGACGCGACGGGTGTGGCGTAGGTTACTACCGGTTCCGCCCCATCGGCGGCATGCCAGGGATCTGCGGCATCGCCATGCCGGCGGGCCTTCTGAAACGCGCAGGGTCTTGTGGGGCGAAGTCAATCTTCACCGCCTCCATCACAATGCGCTGGCCTTCATCATTGCCTTCCGCCCGCAGATTGAGGCCAAACCAGCGTTCGGTGCGACAGCAAATGGCAGCCAGGCCCTTTTCATCCCGCGCCTCGGTCTTTTCGCAATCAATGCCGAGAACCTTGTCCGAGCCCATCCTGGTGAAGCGCAGCCTTTGTTCATCGACCAATTCATCCATGGGGCTTTGCTTTGACCCTGGCGGGATATCCATGACCATGGGCTGCGACTGGCCCGGTATGGTGATGACCTGAAAGCCCGCCCCGGTCTGCATATCCATGACCGAGGCGGAAACCCCCGCCATGTCTATGCGCCGCAAGCGCCCGCCGGCACTCAGCGCAAGCGTCCATTCCATCATCACCTCGGTGCCCCTGCTGGCGCGGAAGGTGATCACGGCGTCACGTTCGGGAATGCCCTCTGGCGCCTTTTGTGCCAGCGCGGGCAGCGCCAGCATCATCGCCATCAGGCCGATAAGGAGCTTGCGCATGATATCCTGCCCTTCGTGCAGGTTTAGCTTGGCCGGACAAAGGCCTGCCGCGCGAGCAGCTTCCAGCCATCGGGCTGCTTCTTCCACACCTGCAAAATGCCGATATTGACCGGATTCACCCGCCCGCCGCTTTCGGATTCACCGCGCAGCACATGGCGCACAATGGCGTCATCGCCGACCACATCAATCGTCTGATCCGAAACATTCAGGGACCGGAAGACCGAGGTCTTGTTCGCCAGCGGGTCAATGAATTGCTGGCGATTTTCGATCCGCCCGGCGGAATGGCCGTAGCTGAGCCTTTCATGCGTAACGGCCATCATCCCGGCGCGATCCCCGGCCAGCATGGCCTTGGTGAGTGCCTCAACCGCGGCAGCCACCGCGGCGGCATCGCTGCCCTGGGCCTGGGCGGCAGCGGGGGTGAATTGGGCGGCAGCCAGGGCCGCGGCCCCGGCCAGTGCCAAATGGCGGCGTTTCATGGACATGTTTCTTCCTCCTGCTGCGGTGATCCGCAGTCAGGGCAAGTCTGCGCCCGGGAAATGCGGGCGCGCAAGGCACAAACAGGGCAAAAAGCCGCGCCTTGGGGTTGCAATTTGGCGCTTTGCCCCCTTCTGGAAGGGCCTGCCTGGGTGGACACCCGGGCGCGGCGCCTGTAGTGCGGCGCACAATCTGTCCTTTTGGGGGTATCCCTTATGAAAGTGGCCGTTCTGAAGGAACGCCGGGCCGGTGAGACGCGGGTTGCCGCGACGCCGGAGACCGTGAAGAAATTGATTGGCATGGGCTGCACCCTGGCTGTCGAAGCGGGTGCTGGCTTGGCCTCTGGCATTACCGACGCTGCCTTTACGGAAGCGGGTGCCAATCTGGCCGCCGATGCCGCCGGCGCCTTGGCCGGGGCGAATATCGTGCTGAAGGTGCGCGCGCCGCTTGCCGCCGGCGAAGGTGCCGTGGATGAGCTTTCGCTGATCCCGCGCGGGGCGCTGCTGATTGCGACGCTGGCCGCCGATGCGGAAGCCGCCGGGCGCTATGCCGCTGCGGGCATTGACGCCTGTGCGATGGAATTGCTGCCGCGCATCACCCGCGCGCAATCCATGGATGTGTTGTCTTCTCAGGCTAATCTGGCCGGTTATCGTGCCGTGGTTGAAGCCTCGACATCCTATGACAAGGGCTTTCCCATGATGATGACCGCCGCCGGCACCGTGCCTGCGGCCAATGCCTTCATCATGGGCGCCGGCGTTGCGGGCTTGCAGGCGATTGCGACCGCGCGGCGCTTGGGTGGCCGCGTTTCCGCGACCGATGTGCGCCCCGCCGCCAAGGAAGAAATCAAATCCCTCGGCGCCAGCTTCGTGGGTTACGAAGATGAGGAAAGCAAGGCCGCGCAAACCGCGGGCGGCTATGCCAAGCAGCTTTCCGCTGCCTTCTACGCCAAGCAGGCGGAAGTGGTGGCCGCGCATATCGCCAAGCAGGATGTCGTGATCTGCACTGCGCTCGTGCAAGGCCGCCGCGCGCCCATTCTGGTAACCGCCGAGATGGTCGCTGCCATGAAGCCGGGTTCGGTGATTGTGGATATCGCCTCTGACGCCGGCGGCAATTGCGCGCTGACCAAGCCAGGCGAGCTTTTCGTCACGGAAAACGGCGTGAAGATCCTGGGCTTTACCAATTGGCCCGGACGCATCCCCGCAGCCGCTTCCGCGCTTTATGCGCGCAATCTGCTGACCTTCCTTTCCACCTTCTGGGACAAGGACGCCAAGGCGCCGAAGCTTTCGGAAGAGGATGAGATTGTGAAGGGTGTTGCGCTGACGCGCGGCGGGGCCGTGGTGCACCCGCAAATGAAGCCGGCCCAGGCAGGCTAAGGAGAATTCGGATGAACGCGACCGAACTCGCCAATCAGGCGGCCAGCACGGCGCAGCGCGCCCTTGAATTGGCCGAACAGGCCCGCCGCGCGGCGGAAGCCGTGGCCCCGGTGGCTGCGGCGGCTGAGCCATTCCTGTATTTGCTGACGATCTTCTTGCTCGCCTGCTTCGTCGGCTATCACGTGGTGTGGAACGTGACCCCCGCGCTGCATTCGCCGCTGATGGGTGTCACCAACGCCATTTCATCGGTGATCGTGGTGGGCGCCATCCTAGCCACCGGCACCGCCGATGGCTGGGCCGCAAGGATTTTCGGCTTCATTGGCGTCACACTTGCCGCCGTGAATATCTTCGGCGGCTTCATGGTGACGCGGCGAATGTTGGCCATGTTCAAGAAGAAGGGGGGTTGAGATCATGGCAACCACTCTTCTGACCTTGGCCTATCTGGTCGCGTCGGTGCTGTTCATTCTGGCGCTGCGCGGCCTGAGCCATCCGGAAACCAGCCGCCAGGGCAATATGTTCGGCATGATCGGCATGGCGGTGGCGATTGTGGCCACGCTGTTGAAGCCGGGCATGGATATTGGCGGCATCGCGCTGGTGATTGCTGGTTTGGCCATTGGTGGCGGCGTCGGCACCATTGTGGCGCAGCGCATTCAAATGACATCCCTGCCGCAGCTTGTCGCGGCCTTCCATTCGCTGGTCGGTCTCGCAGCTGTATTCGTGGCGGCGGCAGCGTTTTATGCACCGGAAAGCTTCGGCATTGGCGTGCGCGGCAATATCAAGGGCGCGTCTTTGGTTGAAATGTCGCTCGGCCTTGCGATTGGTGCCATCACCTTCTCGGGTTCCGTGATTGCCTTCGCGAAGCTGGATGGCCGCATGTCCGGCGCGCCGATCATGTTCAAGGGTCAGCATATGCTGAACCTGGGGCTTGGCATTTTGCTCGCACTGCTGGTGGTGCTGTTCGTGATCACGGGCAGCGATGTGCTGTTCTGGTTGATCGCGATCCTGTCCTTTGTGCTGGGCTTCCTGCTGATCATCCCGATTGGTGGCGCTGATATGCCCGTGGTTGTGTCCATGCTGAACAGCTATTCAGGCTGGGCGGCGGCGGGCATTGGCTTCACCATTGGCAATCTGCTGCTGATTGTCACCGGCGCGTTGGTGGGTGCTTCGGGTGCCATCCTGTCCTACATCATGTGTAAGGGCATGAACCGCAGCATCATCAATGTGTTGTTGGGTGGCTTCGGTTCCGAAGGCGGCTCGGCAGCCGCTGGTGGTGCGGCGGCGGATCGCCCGCCCGTGAAGGCCGGCAGCCCGGAAGACGCTGCCTATATGATGAAGAATGCGCAGAAGATCATCGTGGTGCCTGGCTATGGCATGGCGGTGGCGCAGGCGCAGCAGGTGCTGCGTGAAATGTCCGATCTGCTCAAGAAGGAAGGCGCCGAAATCAAATACGCCATCCATCCTGTGGCAGGCCGCATGCCCGGCCATATGAACGTGCTGCTGGCGGAAGCGAACGTGCCTTATGATGAGGTGTTTGAGCTTGAGGAAATCAATCCGGAATTCGCCGATGCCGATGTGGCCTTCGTGATCGGGGCGAATGACGTGACCAATCCTGCCGCGAAAACCGACAAATCCTCGGCGATTTACGGCATGCCCATTCTGGATGTGGAACGCGCGAAGACCGTGTTCTTCATCAAGCGTGGTATGGCGAGCGGTTATGCCGGCGTGGATAATGAGCTGTTCTTCCGCCCGAATACCATGATGCTGTTCGGTGATGCGAAGAAGGTCACGCAGGAAATTGTGCAGGCCTTGCAGCGCTGAGAGGCGCCGCGTTCCTGAAAGCCCCGGCTCGCGCAAGCGTGGCGGGGTTTTTTATTCCTCCTGCCAGGGCGCTTTCACATCATCACGCGGCGGGCGGCCACGCTTCATCCTCCCGCGCGACAATTCCGTGACCACGCCATGCAGGGTGCGGAGTTCCTGTTCCGTGACCTCGCCACGCTGGAACCAATGGCGCAAATTGCGCACCATGCCAGGGCGCTTTTCCTGATTATCGAGGAAGCCTGAGGCATCCAATTCCGCGATCAGCCGCCCCAGAAAAATATCCAATTCGCCCTTGGTCGCGACATGGGTTTCATTGGTCATCAGGTAGCGCGCCGGCGTAGCCTCGGCGGCCATCCACCATTCATAGGCCAGGATCATCACGGCCTGCGCCAGGTTGAGCGAGTTATGTTCGGGGTTCAGCGGATAGCGCACCAGCGTATCGGCGCGCGCCAGATCCTCGGCTTCCAGCCCGGCACGTTCCGGGCCGAATAGCACCGCGACGCGCTGGCCCTTGGCATTGATAGAGCGTAGATCCTCAGCCGCTGCGCGTGCATCCCGCACCGGGATCACCACATGGCGCGGGCGCGGGCAGGTGGCGAAAACGCGATGGCAATCGGCCAGCGCGGCATCGAGCGTATCAAACACCTGCGCCGCGTGAATAATGGGATCAGCGCCGGACGCGGCCGGCAGCGCATCGGGCTGCGGCCAGCCATCACGTGGGGCGACGATACGCAAATGGAACAGGCCACCATTGGCCATGGCGCGGGCGGTGCTGCCGATATTGCGCGCCATTTGCGGGCGCACCAGCACAATGATCGGGCTTTCACCCGGCGGCGGCGTGAGCGGCGCCCCCCCTTCCCCGCGCCCGCCCGTCATCGCGCAAGAAACGCTCTGAGTTGCGTGATTTCCGCTTCCTGCGCGGCGATGATGGATTCCGCGAGGCGCTTCATTTCGGGATCCTTGCCGTGGCGCAGCACTACACGCGCCATGTCTATCGCACCCTGGTGGTGCGGGATCATGCCGGCAGCGAAATCCCGATCCGCATCGCCAGTGAAGCGGATATTCATATCGCGATGCATCCGGTCATTGGCAGCGCGAAATTCGCGTGTGGCGGCCGGTTCATTGGTGCTGGGACGCGCGCCATGGCCCTGATGGCCCTGCTGCGCCACGGCAGGCAGGGCAAGGGTTGCGAGCGTCAGGCAAAGGGCGATGCGCTTCATTGTGAATCTCCCGGTTTTGCGTTCAACCGGAGGAGGTTGCGGCTTGCCATAGTGGGAAGGTCAAGCACGTTTCCAGGTAGTGCCACCCGCGCCATCTTCCAGAATGATGCCCTGGACCTTCAATTCATCGCGAATGCGATCGGCTTCCGCCCAGTTCTTCGCTTGGCGCGCCGCGAGCCGCGCGGCGATGGCGGCTTCAATCGCGGCGGCATCATCGCCACCACCTTGCAGCCATTGCGCGGGATCGGATTGCGCCAAGCCAAGCACGCCAGCCGCTTCCCGGAAGGCCGCAATCACCGCGCCGATCTCCGGCGCCTCCCGCAGGCCCATGCGTTCCAGCACAACATTGGGCGAACCGCCGACCGTCAGCGCATTCGCAAGCGTGCGCAAATCACGCAGCCGCGCGAGTGCGAGCGGCGTGTTCAAATCATCACAAAGCGGTTCCAACACCCATGCCGCCATGCGCGCGGCGTCATCATCCGCCTGCGCGGCACCGGCCCGCGCCAGCATGGCGTAATGATCATCCAACTCTGCCTTGGCTTCATCCAAGCCGGCTTCAGTGAAATCCAGCGCCTGGCGATAATGGGTACGGAGCAGCAGCAGCCGAAACGCCTCCCCCGCCCAAGCACCCTTTTTCAAAATATCCCGCACGGTGAGGAAATTGCCGAGGGATTTCGACATCTTCTCCCCATCCACCAGCAGCATGCCGTTATGCATCCAAAAGCGCGCAAAGGCAGCGCCGGGGAAAGCGCAGACCGATTGCGCGACTTCGTTTTCGTGATGCGGGAAAATCAGATCCTGCCCGCCGCCATGAATATCGAAGCTTTCGCCCAAATGCTTCCAGGACATGGCAGAGCATTCAATATGCCAACCAGGCCGGCCGCGACCCCAGGGGCTGTCCCAGCCAGGTGTTTCCGCATCGCTTGGCTTCCACAGCACGAAATCACCGGCATCGCGCTTATAGGGCGCGACATCCACCCGCGCGCCGGCCAGCAATTCATCCGGGGAGCGGCCAGAGAATTTGCCGTAATTGGCGAAGGACGGCACCGAGAACAGTACATGCCCATCCGCCACATAGGCATGGCCATTGGCGATCAGCCTTTCGATCAGCGTGATCATTTCACCGATATGGCTGGTGGCGCGCGGTTCCACATCCGGCGGCAGCGCGCCGACCGCAGCCATATCGGCGTGGAAATCCTCGGTCGTACGCGCGGTAATGGCGCCAATCGGCTCACCGCTTTCGCGCGCGCGCGCATTGATCTTGTCGTCTATATCCGTGATGTTGCGCGCATAGGTCACGCGCGGATAAATCCGGCGCAAGAGCCGCGCCAGCACATCAAACACCACCACCGGGCGCGCATTGCCGAGATGCGCCAGATCATAAACCGTAGGCCCGCAGACATAGAGCTTCACATGACCGGGATCGAGCGGTTCAAAGCGTCGCTTGGTCCGCGCCGCGAAATCATGCAGGAAAAGCTCAGCCATGCTTCAGCCCCCCGCCGCGATTTTGAGGCGCAGCGCCGCGCGATCCCGCCCGATCAGCGGCAGGATGGTGCCGATATCGGGACCATGATCTTCGCCGGTCAAGGCAAGGCGCAGCGGCAGGAACAGTGCCTTGCCCTTGCGCCCGGTGCTGTCCTTCAGCGCGCCAGTCCAGGCGCCCCAGGTGGCGCCATCCCAAGGTTCCGCCGGCATGGCAGCGAGCGCCGCGCGCAGGAAATCGCCTTCGTTTTCCAGTACAGGCGGCACAATGCTGCCGCGCACCACATCAAACCAGGGCTTCGCTTCGCGCAACAAATCAAGATTGCCGCGCACCGCGAGCCAGAACGCCTCATCAGCGCCTTCGGGCAGCCGTTCCTTCACCGCATCAAAGCTGATGCCATGCAAAAGCTTGCGATTAAGCGCCAACATATGCCGTGGGTCGAAACGCGCGGTGGATTGCGAAACCTTTGCAAGATCATAGCTGGGCGCCAGATCAGCCGGCATGCCCGCCACTGGATCATTCGACGTACCAAGCGCCGCGAGATACCCCACCAAGGCCGCCGGTTCGATCCCATCCTTCCGCAAATGCCTGAGCGAAATGGACCCAAGGCGCTTGGACAGCGCACCGCCTTCCGCATCCGTCAGCAGCGGCAAATGCCCAAAGGCCAGCGCGTTCTGCTTGCCGCCGAGCGCTTCAAAAATATCAATCTGAATGCCGGTATTGGTGACGTGATCCTCGCCACGGATGATATGGGTAATCCCCATTTCCAGATCATCCACGACTGACGTGAAGGTATAAAGCGGCGACCCATCGGCACGGATCAGCACGGGGTCCGATATCGCCGAAAGCTTCACACTGCGATCACCCAAAACCTGATCGCGCCAGGAAACCGACCGCGAGGACAGCAAAAACCGCCAATAGGGCTGCTTGCCATTCGACAGCGCCTTTTCATATTGCTCGCGCGTCATTTTCAGCGCTTCGCGATCATAAAGCGGCGGCTTACCTTCCCGCCGGCGGCGTTCGCGCTTGTAGGCGAGTTCCTCTTCCGTCTCAAAGCAGGGGTAAAGCCGCCCGGCAGCCTTCAGCTTTTCGGCAGCCGCAGCATAGCGATCCAGCCGATCGGATTGCCGCACCAGCCCATCCCAGGGCAGGCCAAGCCAATTCAGGTCTTCCTCGATCGCCTCGGCATATTCGGCGCGGGAACGTTCTGTATCGGTATCATCCAACCGCAGCAGGAATTCCCCGCCATGGCGGCGCGCGAGCAGCCAATTGGCCAACGCGACACGCGCATTGCCGACATGCAAAAGCCCAGTGGGCGAAGGGGCAAAACGGAGTTTCATGCCGCGTCCTCAGAATCCTCATCGCGGCGCGGGTCAAGGATGCGCCAATTGCGTTCTTCACTGTCTTTCACGGGGGTTTCAGCGAAACCCTTCAATTCACTGCCGCTGATCCAGGCGGCTTCGGCAGCGCCAACCACTTCCGCATCCTCGCCAAAGGCGAACCAGGCATCCAGCACGGCCTTCGCATCCAAGCCGGGCGCGCGGCAGCGCTCAACGGAATCTCGCACATAGCGGCGCGCAAAGGCATTGGCGTGTTCAATGGAAAGAAAGCCGCGGATTTCCTCCACCGGGTCGCTGCCATTGCCGCCCGACAAATCCATGATGCGCACGATCAGATCGCCGCCACCGAAAAGCTGAGGATCGAGACCGCCACTCATGAAATCAACGCCGTGAAACCATTGGTGATGGGGTAGCGCCGATCCCGCCCAAAGGCGCGCGCAGTGATCTTAACTCCGGGCGGTGCCTGCCGGCGCTTATACTCAGCGCGATCCAGCAAGCGCCAAACCCGCAGCACCAAGGCGCGATCAAAGCCATCCGCCACCAGCGCATCCACGGATTTTTCGCCTTCCACCAGCCCTTCCAGAATGGCGTCCAGCACATCATAAGGCGGCAGGCTGTCCTGATCCTTCTGATCGGGCTTCAATTCCGCACTGGGGGGTTTGGTGATCACGCGTTCGGGCATCACCATCCCAAGCGGGCCAAGCGCACCTTCCGGGCAGTGTTCATTACGCCAGCGCGAAAGTGCAAACACCGTTGTCTTATAGACATCCTTCAGAACGGAATAGCCGCCACACATATCGCCATAAATCGTGGCATAGCCCGTGCTCATTTCACTCTTATTGCCGGTGGTCAGCAGCATATCGCCAAACTTGTTCGACAGCGCCATCAAGGTGACACCACGAATGCGCGATTGCAGGTTTTCTTCCGTGATATCGGGCGGGCGATTGCCAAAGACGGGCGCCAGCATCCCCGCGAAAGCCTCCATCGCCGGGCCAATGCCGATATTCTCATAGCGGATGCCCAGAAGCTGCGCGCATTCGGCGGCATCTTCCAGGCTTTCAATGCTGGTATAGGGCGATGGCATCATCACCGCGCGTACGCGATCCGGCCCGAGTGCATCCACGGCAACAGCCGCCGAAATCGCGGAATCAATCCCACCCGAAAGGCCAAGCACCACGCCCGGAAAGCGGTTCTTGTTCACATAATCGCGCAGCCCCAGCACCATGGCGCCATAGATTTGTTCAAGCTTGGGCAGGGCGGGCGCAATCTCTCCCGGCCTGCAGACCAGCACACCGCCATCGCGCCGCCATTCGGTAATGCGCAGCCCTTCGGCAAACATCGGCATGACATGCGCCAATGACCGATCCGCATTCATCACAAAGGATGCGCCTTCAAACACCAGCTCATCCTGCCCGCCCACCTGATTGACGAAGACAAAGCCAAGCCCGGTTTCAACGCAGCGGGAGACAGCAAGATCAAGCCGCGCCTGATGCTTTTCCGCCTCAAACGGGGAACCATTGACGGCGATCAGGATTTCCGCGCCGGTTTCGCTGAGTGTTTCGGAAACGGCAGGAAACCACCAATCCTCGCAAATCATCAGCCCCAGGCGAAAGCCGCGAAAGGGCACCGGGCCGGGCGCGGGGCCGGCATCAAACACGCGCTTGTCGTCAAAGACGCCGTAATTGGGCAATTCATGCTTGGCGCGGCGCGCGGCAATTTGCCCGGCTTCCAGCAAGAACAGCGCGTTGAAAACCTTCTCGCCTTCGCGCCAGGGGCCACCCACCACCAGGCCAGGGCCACCATCGGCGGTCTCGGCGGCGAGGGCCGCGATTTCCGCTTCGCAGGCGGCGATGAAGGCGGGCTTGCGCACCAAATCTTCCGGCGGATAGCCGGCGATGGAAAATTCCGGCGTCACCACCAGATCGGCGCCGAGCTTCGCGGCCTCCGCGCGGGCCTTGCGGATCAGCGCCGCATTCGCGGTCAGCGCGCCCTCATGGGGGTTGAGTTGCGCCAGGGCAATTTTCAGGGTCTCGGCCATGCGCGCCTTCTAGATGCTTTTGCGCCTGGGTGAAATCACCCAAAGTGAAGTCTCAGCCCTGCCCGCCATTGCGCCGGCGGGTCTCGCCCCGCTTCAGCAGGAATTCGCGGCCAATCTTCACGCGCGGCACGCCATCATAGGCAACGATATCCGCCGTGGCATAGGTTTCGGACCAGGTATTGGGGATGAAGCTGCCGGTGCCGACCACATCAATCGGCGCGCGCGCTTCGGCCATGACCCGGCATTTGGTGACCCCAAAGCCCGAGGAAGCAACAATCCGGACCCGCGGGAACCCGGCCTCATCCAGCGCTTCGCGCATGCGCCAGACGGCGGCGGCGGAAACCCCGGTGCCGGTCAGGTGGCGGAGTTCCGTCTCACTCCGATAGCGCCGGGTCGCCTGGGGGGCGTGGCGTTCCAGCACGGCGTAGCTTTCGGCGGGGTCCAGCCCTTCAAGAAAGCGCCCGCCATGGGTATCAAGCCGCATGGCCAGCCGCCCGGCCGCGGCCAATTCGGGAAAGCGGCGTGCGACCGCCAGGCCATCGGTCACTTCGCGCCCGAAGTAATCCACCAGCACGGTCAGGTTTTCATCCGGGAAGGTTTCGTGGAACATCTCAGCCGCGCGCACCGTGCTGCCAGCATAGCCAATCAGCGCATGGGGCATGGTGCCATAGCCCCTGGGCGCGCCGAACCAATGCGCTGTCGCGTCATTGGCATTGCCGATAAAGCCCTTGGCGCCTTCCGCCTGCGCGGCGCGGCTGCCGACAGATGCGGCATAGGCCATCATGTCCTGCATTTCCGCCCCGGCACAGTGGCGCGCTTCCATCGCCAGAAACGCGGTTTGCGGCAATTCGACACACATCTGATAGGCGTTATGCGCGGCAACACAGGCCGCACCCAGTTTTTGCAGCAGCATGGTTTCCAAATCCACCAGCTGCACAAAGGACCCGCTCACGTAAAGCAAGGGATCGCCCGCGCCGACCCATTGGCCTTCTTCATGCATCACTTCAATGTGAAAATCGGTCGCGCGAGACGCCGCCACAGCGCGCAGCCAATCCAGCATCAGCCGAGGGGCGGAGATCACCGGACGACGCAGAAACACCGCATAGGTGACTTGCGTATCGCCAAAGCGCTGCACCACCGCCTTGGTGCGGTTGAAATAGCTATCGGCACGGGCGGTAATCACCTGATCCGCCACATCCGCTGCCGCCGAGGGGGTCTCTCCCCCCCGGCTGCCCTGGCTGTTCACTGCGCTGCCTGGGCCGGTGCCGTAAGGCCGGCCACGCGCCGCGCCTTCAATTCCTCGGCGATCAGGAAGGCGAGTTCCAGCGATTGTTCGGCATTAAGCCTGGGATCGCAGGAAGTGGCGTAATTCGCGGCAAGATCAGCTTCCGATAGCTTATGGGCGCCGCCCAGGCATTCGGTGACATTGCTGCCGGTCATTTCCACATGCACGCCGCCGGCGAAGGTGCCTTCCGCTTCATGCACATCAAAAAAGCCGCGCACTTCCGCCATGATGGCATCAAAAGGCCGGGTCTTATAGCCGCCAACCGTGGTGGTATTGCCGTGCATCGGATCGCACAGCCACACCACATTCCGCCCGGCGCGCGACACCGCCCGCACCAAGGGCGCGAGCTTGGCTTCCACCTTATCCGCCCCCATGCGGGAGATCAGCGTAAGCCGCCCCTTTTCATTGGCCGGGTTCAGGATTTCAGTGAGGCGCACCAATTCATCGGCATCCATGCTGGGGCCGACCTTCATGCCGATGGGGTTCTTCACGCCGCGCAGGAATTCCACATGCGCCCCTTCCGGCTGGCGTGTGCGGTCACCAATCCAAAGGAAATGCGCCGAACAGGCATACCAATCGCCGGAAGTGGAATCGACGCGCGTCATGGCCTGTTCATAAGGGAGCAACAGGCTTTCATGGCTGGTATAAAAATCCGTCTCCCGCACCTGCGGCAGGTCTGACATGCCGCAGGCCTGCATGAAGGCGAGCGTCTGATCAATCCGCGTCGCCAAATCCGCATAGCGTTCGGCCAGCGGGCTTCTTTCGACAAAGCCCAGATTCCAGCGATGCACTTCATGCAAATCCGCATAGCCGCCATTGGCGAAAGCGCGCAGCAGATTGACCGTGCCGGCGGATTGCATATAGGCGAATTCCATCCGCGACGGATCAGGGATGCGCGACGCCGCATCGAAATCCGGGCCATTGATGATATCGCCGCGATAGGAAGGCAGCGTCACGCCATCGCGTGTTTCCGTATCCGAAGACCGGGGCTTGGCGAATTGCCCGGCCATGCGGCCAAGCTTCACGACTGGCGAGGCACCACCAAAGGTCAGCACCACCGCCATTTGCAGCAGCACGCGAAACGTGTCGCGGATGACATTGGCGGTGAAATCGCCGAAGCTTTCGGCGCAATCGCCACCTTGCAGGACAAAAGCCTGGCCATCGCCCGCCCGCGCCAAGGAAGCCTTTAAGCGCCTGGCCTCACCTGCAAAAACCAGCGGGGGAAATCGCGCGATCTTGGCTTCCATTGCGGCCAAAGCCGCCTGGTCGGGATATTCCGGCACCTGCCTGATCGGCATGTTCCGCCATGAATCCGGGCTCCAGCCCCGCGCAGTCATTTCCGCCTATCTCCTTGTTACAAGACGGGGCACAATAAACACGAGCCCGCGCCGAGGGGAAGAGCAGCCGGGCCTGACGACAGGCATGTGAAGGAAAGGCAAGCCATGGATAGGCAGCAAGATATCGCGATCCGCATGCAAAAGGCAGTGCAGGCGGGGGCCATTCCGGGCCTGGTGCTGGCGGTTGGTGACCGGCATGGCGGTGGCTGGGATGTCGGTTTTGGCAGCCGGGCGCTTGGCAGTGCGGAGGCGATGCAGCCCGATGCGGTGTTCTGGATCGCGTCCATGACCAAGGCCATTACCGGCGCGGCGGCGATGATGCTGGTGGAAGCGGGCAAGCTTTCCCTTGATGCGCCGGCGGCGTCACTGGTGCCGGGCATTGGCGCGCTTGGCGTGCTGGAAGGCTTTGATGAGGCTGGCCAGCCCAAGCTCCGCCCAGCGAAGCGGCCCATCACGCTGCGGCATTTGCTGACCCATACATCCGGCTATGCCTATGACATGTGGAGCAGCGACATCGCGCGCTTCCGCAAGGCCACCGGCACGCCTGCGATGGGCACCTGCCGCAATGCCGCGCTCGCTTTGCCCCTGCTATTCGATCCGGGCGAGGATTGGAGTTATGGCATCGGCATAGATTGGGCCGGCAAAATGATTGAGGCCGCCACCGGTGAGGCGCTGGGCGCGCATCTGGCGCGGGTGATTTTTGAACCGCTCGGCATGGTTGACACCTCCTTCAAGCTGCGCCCGGATCAAAGGGCGCGGCTGGCGGCCATGCATGGGCGCGGCGCGGATGGCGCGCTTTCAGTCATTCCCTTTGAAGTGCCGCAGGAGCCGGAGTTTGAGACCGGCGGCGGCGGGCTTTACGGCACGGCGCGGGATTATTTGGCTTTCGCGCGCATGATCCTGAATGGCGGCAAGCACGGCAAGATCAGGCTGCTGAAGCCTGAGACGGTGGCCGAGATGGCGCGCGACCAGATCGCGCCGCTTTCAGTGCGCCCGATGATTTCCGCGGTGCCGACCGCAACGCGCGATGCGGATTTCTTCCCCGGCATGGCCAATGGCTGGGGGCTGACCTTTCTGGTCAATCGGCGGCCATCGCCGCAGGGGCGGTCAGCGGGGAGCCTCGCCTGGGCAGGGCTTGGCAATACCTTCTATTGGATCGATCCCGGCCGCGGCACGGCGGGGATTTTCCTGAGCCAAATCCTGCCCTTTTTCGACCCGGAGGCGATCAGCCTGTTCCGGGAATTTGAGGGGATTGTGAATGGTGTTTAGCGCCTGATCCTAAAACACCACCACCGATCGGATGGATTTGCCTTCATGCATCAGATCAAAGGCATCGTTGATTTTCTCAAGCGGCATGGTGTGGGTGATCAGATCATCAATATTGATCTTCCCTTCCATGTACCAATCCACAATCTTCGGCACATCGCTCCGCCCACGCGCGCCACCAAAGGCTGAACCTTTCCAGACGCGGCCCGTGACAAGTTGGAAGGGGCGGGTTGCGATTTCAGCGCCTGAGGGGGCGACACCGATGATGATGCTCTCACCCCAGCCGCGATGGCAGCATTCCAACGCCTGACGCATCACCGCGACATTGCCGGTACAATCAAAGGAAAAATCAGCGCCGCCGCCGGTCAGGTCCGTAATCGCCTGCACCACCTGATCGGCGCCGATTTCATGCGGGTTGATGAAATGCGTCATGCCGAATTTGCGCGCCATTTCCTGTTTGGCAGGATTGATGTCGATGCCGATGATCTTGTCGGCACCCACCATGCGGGCACCCTGAATGACATTAAGCCCAATGCCACCCAGGCCAAACACCGCGACATTGGCGCCGGGCCAGACCTTGGCAGTGTAGATCACGGCGCCAATGCCGGTGGTCACACCGCAGCCGATATAACAAATCTTGTCGAAGGGCGCGTCTTCTCGCACCTTGGCCAGGGCAATCTCCGGCAGCACGGTGAAATTCGAAAAAGTGCTGCACCCCATATAGTGAAATACGGGCTTGCCGGGTGCCGTGGTTTCGCAGCGGAAGCGGCTGGTGCCATCGGGCATGACACCCTTGCCCTGGGTTGCGCGGATGGAGGTGCAAAGATTGCTCCGCCTACTCAAGCAAGTTTTGCAGGCGCGGCATTCGGGCGTGTAGAGCGGGATCACGTGATCACCAGGCTTTACGCTGGTCACACCCGCCCCGATTTCCCGCACAATGCCCGCCCCTTCATGGCCGAGGATGGCGGGGAATAGCCCCTCGGAATCCAGCCCATCCAGCGTGTAGGAATCCGTGTGGCAAACGCCGGTCGCCATGATTTCGACCAGCACCTCACCGGGCTTTGGTCCCTCCAGATCAACGGTTTCGATAGAGAGCGGCTTTTTCGCTTCCCAAGCCACAGCGGCGCGCGTTTTCATCGGGCGAGGTTCCTCATTGCTGACGTGAAAGCAGTTTGCACGGCTTGGCGATCCGGTGAAAGCCTTAGGCGGGAACGGCCCTTGGTGCCGTGCGCGCGCCCGCATCACGCGGCAGAGCCATGGCAGCGGCCAGCATCACAAGCCCAAGGGTGGCCAGCGTCAGAAACAACGCCGGCGCGCCACCTGCCGCATCGCCATAGGCCCAGGCGACAAGATTGACGCCAAGCGGTGCGGCGACAAACCCCATGGCGAATTTCAACCCGAAAGCCAGGCCGCGGCGCTTGCCCGATGAATAGCGCGCCAGCAACAGGTTTTCGACTGGCGCGGCGAAATCAAACATGAAGCCAATGACAACCGCGACCAGCAGCGCCCAGGCGCCACCAAACCAGGCGGCCAGTATCATCAAGGGCAGCTTGATCAGGAAGGTTGCCACATACAGCGCCTTCATCGGCATGCGATCCGCAAGTCGCCCGCCAATCAATTGCCCGGCACTGCCCATCAGCATGGTCGCACCCACAATCAGCCCAAGCTCGGCAGCGCGGGCCGGGTCAAGATGCAGCATATCACTGACCCATTTCGGAAGCGCTGTGGAATAGGCAGTGTAGGAAATTGACCCAAGCATGAAGGTGATCGCCAGCACGATCAGCACGCCCCAGGGAATACGCGCGGCCTCGGATGCCGCAGCAGCCTGCGACGCTTCCTGCCCAGGCTGGTGATTGCTGGCAGCAACGCGGCCCGTGATAAGGCAGAACAGCAGCGCAAGCCCCGCGATGATGGTGATAATGCCAGGCAGGATCATCGCCATACGCCAACCCGCAATCGCTGCCAGACCGCCGGCAATCACCGCGGCTGAGGCCACGCCAATGCTGCCCGCAATGCCCAGAATACCCATCAGCCGCCCACGCGCATCAGGCGGTGCGGTCATGGAAACCCAAGCAAGTGCCACCGGATGATAAATCGCGCCAAATCCGCCCAGCAGCGCGAGTGCCAAGCCCATTTCCGTACTATCGGTCACCGTTCCGGCGATGATGGAAGCGAAGCCAATACCCAGGAAAAACACCGTCATCATGCGCGCATGGCCAAAGCGATCCGCAAGCCAACCGGCCAGCGGCGCGCCAATGCCGATCATCGCGGCCCCCAGCGTCCAAAGCGCGATGATTTCCGCATAGGGTCTTTGCCAGATGCCTTCCAGGATAACGGCGAGTGTCAGGAACAAACCCGTCAGCACATGATGCAAAAAATGCCCCGCCGAGGCGAAGCCGATAATCAGGCGCTGCGCTGGCTGCATCACACACCCACCACGCGCGTGCGGGTGCGCAAGGTCACGAATTCTTCCGCCGCCGTTGGATGAATACCAATGGTGCGATCAAAATCCTGCTTTGTGGCGCCCATCACCACGGCAATGCCGATGCCCTGCATCATCTCACCGGCATCTTCGCCGATCATATGCGCACCGAGGATTTTTTGCGTGCGCTGACAGACCACCAGCTTCATCAGCGTCTTGCGCCCTTCGCGCTTGCTGATGGTGTGCCGCATCGGCGTGAAGCGCGTCACATAGATATCGGCAGGGCCGCGCTTGGCGGCTTCTTCTTCCGTGATGCCCACCGTGCCGATGGGCGGGTTCATGAAGACTGCCGTGGGCACGTTTTCATAGCTCACGCGGCGCGCGTTCTTGCCGAACAGCGTATCGGCAAGCGCATGACCAATCGCCGTTGCCATGGGGGTCAGGTTCACGCGGTCCAGCAAATCGCCAATGGCATAGATATGCCCCTGGCTGGTGGCGTGATTGTCATCCACCGCGATAACGCCATTCTCCGCCAGCTTCACGCCGGCCTTATCGAGCCCGAGGCCGGCGGTGGCGGGTTTCCGCCCAGTGCAGAAAAACACTGCATCAACCACCTGCGCGGAGCCATCGGAAAGATGCAGCACGCGCTCTGCACCGCGCGCTTCAATACGCGTTGGGGTCACACCGGCATGGCAGGTAATGCCCTGCGCGATCAAAGCCTCCGCCGCAGCGCTGCGAATATCCTCATCGAAGCCACGCAGCGGCAGGGGCGCGCGATGCACCAGCGCAACCTCTGCGCCAAGCCCCTTCAGGATGCAGGCGAACTCCACTGCGATATAACCGGCCCCCAGCACCGCAACGCGCTTCGGCAAAGCCTTCAACGTGAAAAGATCATCGGAAATCAACCCAAGCTCAGCACCTGGAATATCAAGCCGTGTCGCGACACCACCAACCGCGATGATGATGCGTTCCGCCGTTACGCGCTTGCCGCCGACATCAAGGGTGTGCGCATCCAGGAAAGTCGCGCGCGCATCGAAGGAAGTGACACCGGCGTTGCCGAGCAGCCGCCCATAAATGCCCGAAAGCCGCGCCACTTCGGCATCCCGTGCGGCGGCGAGCTTCGCCCAATCATGCCCGTGATTTTCAAGGGACCAGCCAAAGGCCGCGGCATCTTCCGCCCAGGCGCCATATTCGGCGGCATTCACCATGATCTTCTTCGGCACACAGCCGACATTGACACAAGTGCCGCCCCAGAAGCGTTCTTCCGCAACCCCCACCCGCGCGCCATGCCCGGCCGCGATACGCGCCGAACGCACCCCGGCCGAGCCGCCACCAATCACAAAAAGATCGAAATCATAAGCCATGGAAACCTCAATTCGCCGATCAGGCAGGACGCTTCGGCACAACAAGCCGCACGGTGAAAATCTGCACCGGCTCATCATTCTGGTTGAAGGTTGTGTTGCGCATCAGCGCGCTACCGCGATCCGGGCGGGAACGAGAAGGTGCAACTTCCAGCACCTCAATTTCCACGCGCAGTGTATCGCCGGGATAGACCGGCTTGGTCCATTGCAATTCGCCGCCACCACCGACAATACCGCCGGAAATCCCCCCAATGGCCTGCACCACCATGCGCATGGTCATGCCAGCGGTGTGCCAACCACTCGCGGCCAAACGCCCGAAAAGCGGGTGCGCAGCCCCCGCTTCCTCATCCATGTGGAAGGGCTGCGGATCGTAAAGCGCGGCGAAGCGCTTCACTTCCTCGGCATCCACCGTGACCGAGCCTGCGGTAAAGCGCCGGCCCGGAAACAGATCTTCCAGATAGATCGCGGCGGTCACGTGCCGATGCCGCCAAGGGCCAGGTATTTCACTTCCAGATATTCCTCGATCCCCATATGGCTGCCTTCGCGCCCGAGGCCCGATTGCTTGAGGCCACCAAAGGGCACCTCCGCAGTAGAGATGATGCCTTCATTGATGCCGATAATGCCGTATTCCAAAGCCTCAGCCACACGGAAGATGCGCCCGACATCGCGGGCGTAGAAATAGGCGGCCAGGCCAAATTCCGTATCATTGGCAAGCTTGATCGCTTCCTCTTCGGTCTTGAAGCGGAACAGGGGTGCAACCGGGCCAAAGGTTTCCTCACCAAAAATCTTCGCACCGCGCGGCACATTGGCAAGCACGGTCGGTTCAAAGAAATTGCCACCGCGCGCATGGCGCTTGCCGCCGGTGATAATGCTGGCACCTTGCGCCAGCGCATCGGCGATATGTTCTTCAACCTTGGCCACCGCATCGGCATTGATCAGCGGGCCTTGCGTGACGCCAGGTTCCATCCCCGGGCCAACCTTCAAGCCCTCCACTGCCGTTTTCAACTTCGCGGCAAAGGCTTCATAAACGCCATCCTGCACCAAAAGCCGATTGGCACACACACAAGTCTGACCGGCATTGCGATATTTGGACGCCATCGCCCCCGCAACCGCCGCATCCAAATCCGCATCATCAAACACGATGAAAGGCGCATTGCCGCCCAATTCCATCGAGGTCTTTTTCACCGTCGCCGCGCATTGCGCGAGCAATACGCGCCCAACTTCCGTTGAACCCGTAAAGGAAAGCTTGCGGATGATCGGGTTGCTGGTGAGCTCCTTCCCGGTCTCCCCAGACGGTCCGGTGATCACATTGCAAACCCCAACCGGCATACCAGCGCGCTCCGCCAAAACCGCCAAGGCCAAAGCGGAAAACGGCGTTTGCGATGCCGGGCGAATGACACCGGTGCAGCCAGCCGCCCAACCAGGCCCGGCCTTGCGCGTGATCATCGCCGCAGGGAAATTCCACGGCGTGATGGCGGCAAAAACGCCAATCGGTTCCTTGGTCACCAGAATGCGCCGACCCTTGGCGTTTTGTGGAATCGTCTCGCCTTGCACGCGGCGACCTTCATCGGCGAACCATTCAATGAAGGATGCGGCATAAACCACCTCACCCTTCGCCTCGGCGAGTGGCTTGCCTTGTTCCGCCGTCATGATCGCGGCCAGATCATCGGCGTTTTCATGCATCAGTGCGGCGATCTTGTGCAGGATCACAGCGCGATCTTTGGCCAGCATCGCGCGCCAGGCCGGCCAGGCGGCATTGGCGGCTTCAATGGCGCGGCGCGTCTCGGCCTGACCCATGGCGGGCACTTCGCCAATCACCTCACCAGTCGCGGGGTTACGTACGGCAATCGTCTTGCCGCTATCGGCCTGCACCCAGGCGCCGGCGATGTAATTCGCCTGACGGAACAGGGCGGGGTCCTTCAAGGGCAGCTTCGTGGTGGCGTCGAGCATCTGGGTCCTCCTGGGCTTTGGGTCAGAATAGGCCGAAACAGCGCCTTTTCCCAAGCCTTGCGCGCACGGGCTTGCGCTCCTGCCCCGGCGGGCCATGATCGCCCCATAAAACCCTAGGAACGCCCAAATGGATGCCACCCATGACCCCGGCCTGAAAAGCTGGGTCGCCACCGCCAATCAGCCGGGGCAGGATTTCCCGATCCAGAACCTGCCCTTCGGCATTTTCAGCCGCGCCGGAGAAGCGCCGCGCGGCGGGGTCGCGATTGGTGAGATGATTATGGATTTGCGCGCCGCGATCAGCGCTGGCCTGCTTGCCGGCGCCGCTGCGGAAGCCGCCGCAGGGCCAAGCCTGAATGCACTGATGGCCCTGGGCCGGGGTGCATCGGCTGGCTTGCGTGCGCAAATCTCGGCGCTGCTCTCGGCGGGTTCATCCGCCGAAGCCCTGGCCGCGCGTATCCTGGTGCCCATGCGTGATGCGCAACTGCACATGCCCGCCACGGTCGCAAATTTTTCGGATTTCATGGCGAGTTATGATCACTGCGCCCGGCTTGGTGTGCGCCGCGATCCGAAGAACCCTCTGCCGCAAGCCTTCCGCCATTTGCCGGTTGCCTATCATTCCCGCGCGAGTTCTGTCCGCGTGAGTGGCGAGGATGTGATCCGCCCGCATGGTCAATGGGCGCGCAGCGATGGCGAAGTGCGCTTCGGCCCGTCGGAGGCGATGGATTACGAATTGGAATTGGCGATCTGGATCGCGGGCGAAAATAAGCTCGGCACGCCAATCACCATGGCGGAGGCACCAGGCCGCATCTTCGGCTTCGGGCTTTTGAATGATTGGTCGGCACGCGATATCCAGCGTTGGGAAATGCCGCCGCTTGGACCGTTTTTGGCGAAGAGTGTTTCAACCTCAGTCTCGCCCTGGGTGATCACGGCGGAAGCGCTGGAACCCTTCGCAAAGGCGGCACCGGCGATTGAACCACCCCCCCTGCCCTATCTGGATAGCGCCTGGAACCGTGCCGCGGGCGCGCTTGGCATTCGCATGCAGGCCCTGCTGGTGACGGCCAAGATGCGCGCGGAAGGGGCTGCGCCCGCGCTGCTGACCGATACGGAATTCGCCCGCATGTATTGGACGGCCGCGCAAATGGTGGCGCATCACGGCACCAATGGCTGTAACCTTTTGCCCGGCGATTTGCTCGGCAGTGGCACGGTTTCCGGGCCGGAAGATAGCGCCGCCGCGTGCCTCGCCGAGCTTGGCCTTGGTGGCCCCATCACGCTGCCCAATGGCGAAACCCGCCGCTGGCTGCAGGATGGTGATGAGGTGATTTTCCGCGCCCGCGCTGAAGCGCCCGGTGCGGTTGGTATCGGCTTTGGTGAATGCCGCGGCGCCATCGCGCCGGCCATCGCCTGGCCTGTTTGATCTCAAGAAAAGGAGGAACCCATGCCCCGTCGCATCGTTGATATTTCTGTTGCCCTCAAGGCCGGCATCATCAGTGACCCGCCGCATGCTTTGCCGAAGATCGAATATCTGGACCATCACATGACCGCGCCCGCCATGGCTAAGGATTTCGGCATCAGCGTGGATCAATTGCCCGAAGGCGAATATGCGGCGATTGAGCGCGTGCAGATCAGCACCCATAACGGCACGCATATTGACGCGCCCTATCATTATTTCAGCCGCATGAATGAAAGGCTGGTACCGGGCGGCGAGCCTTCCTGGCGCATTGATGAAGTGCCGCTTGATTGGTGCATCCAACCCGGCGTGAAGCTCGATTTCCGGCATTTTGAACATGGCTATGTCGCCACACCCAATGATGTGCAGGCGGAATTGAAGCGCATCGGCCATACGCTAAAGCCGCTGGAAATTGTGGTGGTGAATACCGCCGCCGGCGCGCGGTATGGGGAGGATGACTATATCCATTCCGGCTGCGGCATGGGCAAGGAAGCGACGCTTTGGCTGCTGGAACAGGGCGTGCGCGTGACCGGCACGGATGGCTGGTCCTGGGATGCGCCGTTTGCACTGACCAAGAAAAAGGTCGCGGCGACCGGTGATGTCTCCTTGATCTGGGAAGGCCATCGCGCGGGCCGCGAGATCGGCTATTGCCATATCGAGAAACTTTCGAACCTGGATAAGCTGCCGCCCAATGGCTTCACCATTTCCTGCCTACCGGTGAAGGTGCATCGCGGCTCTGCGGGCTGGACCCGCGCTGTCGCGATTTTTGAAGAATAAGGGGGAAGCCATGGCTCGTCGCTTCATTGATATTTCGGTGGCACTCAAGGGTGGGATCGCTTCCGACCCGCCGCATATGCTGCCCGAGATTGAGTATCATGATCATCACATGACTGCGCCGCGACTGGCGCAGGAATTTGGTATCAGTGTGGATCAATTGCCCGAAGGCCAATTCGCCGCGCGGGAAGTTGTGCGCATCACAACCCATAGCGGCACGCATCTCGATTCGCCCTATCACTTCTTCAGCCGCATGAATGAACGGACGGTGCCAGGGGGTGAGCCTTCCTGGCGCATTGATGAAGTGCCGCTTGATTGGTGCTTTCAGCCAGGCGTGAAGCTTGATTTCCGGCATTTTCCGGATGGCTATGTCGCGACACCTGGCGATGTGCAGGCGGAATTGAAGCGCATCGGCCATAGGCTGAAACCGCTGGAAATTGTGGTGGTGAATACGCGCGCGGCCAGTCGTTACGGGCAGGATGATTTCATCCATAGCGGCTGCGGTGTTGGCAAGGCGGCAACGCTTTGGCTGCTGGAACAGGGCGTGCGCGTCACGGGTATTGATGGCTGGTCCTGGGATGCGCCGTTTTCACTGACGAAAAAAAAGGTGCAGGAGTCCGGTGATGCCTCCCTGATCTGGGAAGGCCATCGCGCGGGGCGCGAGATTGGCTATTGCCACATGGAAAAACTCACGAATCTGGAAAGCCTGCCGCCGGATGGCTTCATGATTTCCTGCTTCCCCGTGAAGGTGCATCGCGGTTCCGCCGGCTGGACACGCGCTGTAGCGATACTTGAGGAGTGATGCCGATGAAGCGCCTGTTCTTCCTTGCCCTGCTGCTGATCCCCATCACCGCCAAGGCTTTTCCGGATCGGCCAGTCACCATCATCAACCCCTATGCCACGGGCAGCAGCACCGATGCCGCGGCGCGCGCCCTGGCCGATGCCTTCACGCGCGACTTCGGGCAGAATTTTGTGGTGACGAGCCAATCCGGCGCTTCCGGCGTGGTCGGCATGCGCGCCTTGATGGCCGCAGCACCTGATGGGCATACGCTGGCCTATGCGCCGCTGGTGCCGCTCGCTTTCCAGCCGCATCTGGTGCGCAATACTGGGCTTGGACCGGATGCCGTAGCGCCTGTCTGTAACGTCACCGAAAACATCCTTGGCATCATGGTGAAGGCCGATAGCCCCTGGCGCAGGCTGCCCGATATGGTGGCGGCGGCGAAGCAGCGCCCACTGAGCTATGGTTCGCCCGGGCCGAATTCCGCGCCGTTTCTTGGCGTGCATCGCGTGCAGTCCGCCGCTGGTGGGCAATGGACTCATGTGCCCTTTCGCGGCGATGGCGCGTCACTCACAGAAGTGATCGCCGGGCGTTTGGATTTCGCCGCGATTGTGGTGGCATCAGGCGTGCCCATGGCACGGGCGGGGCAGACGCGCCTGGTTGCGGTATTCTCCGAAGGGCGCCACCCGGCCTTTCCGGATGTGCCAACCGCGCGCGAACAGGGGATTGATGCTCTCCAGCCTTCCTATGCCGCGCTATGGGCCACACGCGGTACGCCGGAACCCATTCTGGATCGTTTGCAGGAAGCCTGCCGCCGCGCGATGGAAACCGATGGTTTCAAGCGCTTCGCGGAAAACTGGGGCGCCGTGCCCCAATTCCGTGGGCGCGCTGATCTTGGGCGCTTGCTTGCTTCTGAATATGAAGCAACCGGCAAGGCGTTTCGCGACTTGGGCGTGCAGCCGGAATAGACGGTCGCTTTACTCGACCGTCACACTTTTCGCGAGGTTGCGCGGCTGGTCCACATCCGTGCCCTTCAGCACCGCGACATGATAGGCGAGGAATTGCACCGGGATCGTATGCAGAATGGGCGCGGCAAAGGCGGATACGCGCGGCAGCACCACAATACGCTCAGCAAAGCCGCGTAGCTTTTCCGCGCCCAGATCATCCGTGAAGGCCATCACACGGCCGCCGCGTGCGGCTGATTCCTGAAGATTGGACGCGGTTTTCTCAAACAACGGACCTGAGGGGCAAAGGGCGATCACCGGCACGGCAGGATCAATCAGCGCAATCGGACCATGCTTCATTTCGCCCGCTGCATAGCCTTCCGCATGGATATAGGAAAGCTCCTTCAATTTCAGCGCGCCTTCCAGCGCCACGGGAAAGAGCGAACCACGCCCGAGGAACAGCACATCGCGTGCTTTGGCGACTTCCACGGCCATGGCGCGGATTTCATCATCGCGTTCCAGCACCATGGCAGCGTTGGACGGCACCTCCAACAGCGCCGCGGTGAGTTCTGCCTCCTGTTCCGCGGTAATGGTGCCGCGCGCGCGCCCCAATCCGATGGCGAGGCAAGCGAGCACCGAAAGCTGCGCAATTAACGATTTGGTGGAAGCAACGGCAACTTCCGGCCCCGCCACGGTAATCACCGCAGCATCGCTTTCGCGGGCCATGGTGCTTTCAGGCACATTCACAATGGAAAGGATGCGCTGCCCACGCTGCTTCAAAAGCCGAAGTGCCGCGAGTGTATCGGCGGTCTCACCACTCTGGCTCAGCAGCAGCGCGCCACCGCCCGCCGGCAAGGGCGGGTCGCGATAGCGCAATTCACTTGCGAAATCGGCATCCACTGGAAGGCGCGCCACTTCCTCAATCCAATAGCGGCCAACGAGCCCAGCGAGATAGGCGCTGCCACAGGCAGTCATGATCAGCCGCGGCACAGTCACGGGATCAAAGGGCAGTTCAGGCAAAACCACGCGACGCTGCGCCGGCTCCAGATAGCGCGCGAGCGTATCGCCCAGCACTACCGGATGTTCGTGCAATTCCTTTTCCATGAAGTGGCGGTAATTGCCCTTGCCGGTCGTCGCACCTGAAACAGTGGTAAGCTTGACCTCACGCGTCACTGCCGCGTCGGACGCGTCATGGAACCGCGCCCCGGTGCGATCCAGCACCGCCCAATCGCCTTCTTCCAGATAGGCGATGCGCCGCGTCAGCGGCGCGAGGGCCAGAGCATCGGAACCAACAAACATCTCCCCCTCACCAAAACCAACAGCGAGTGGCGCGCCTTGCCTGGCGCAAATCAGCAAATCCGGATGACCCGCGAAAATCATCGCCAGCGCAAAGGCGCCATGCACGCGCTTCAGCGCGGCGGCAGCAGCAGCTTCCGGCGCATGACCGGCTTGCAGAAAATCATCCACGAGCAAGGCGAAGGTTTCGGTATCGGTTTCAGTCTGGAAGACATGGCCGCGCGCTTCCAATTCCGCGCGCAACTCCGCATGGTTTTCGATGATGCCATTATGGACAACAACAACGCGCGCCGTGCCATGCGGATGCGCATTGCGCGTGGTGGGCGCGCCATGCGTTGCCCAGCGCGTATGGCCAATGCCAGTGCTGCCAGCCAGCGGGCTTGCTTCCAAAACGGCGGCAAGGTTGCCAAGCTTGCCCTCGGCGCGCCTGCGATCAATCTTGCCGTCAATCAGGGTGGCGATACCCGCACTGTCATAACCGCGATATTCAAGGCGGCGCAGCGCTTCCAAAAGCCGGGGCGCTGCTGCTTCCTGACCAACCACTCCGACAATGCCGCACATCAGCGCTTCCCCTTGCCCTTGAAGCCGCGTCCCGGCTTGACCGCCTGGCGCCCGCGCGCAATCGCCAGCGCATCATCCGGCACATCTGCCGTGATCACGCTGCCCGCAGCGACCAATGCGCGCGCCCCCACCCTCACCGGCGCCACCAGCGCGGTGTCGCTGCCAATGAAAGCGCCTTCGCCAATTTCGGTGCGATGTTTCGAAACCCCATCATAATTGCAGGTGATCGTCCCCGCGCCGATATTCGCCCCCGCGCCAATCGTCGCATCCCCAAGATAGGATAGATGATTGACCTTCGCACCAGCACCGAGTGTCGTTGCCTTCAACTCCACAAAATTGCCGACATGGGCATGGGGTTCAATGACGCTACCTGGGCGAAGCCGCGCATAGGGGCCAATCACCGCCCCCTGCTTCACGATGCAACCTTCCAAATGGCTAAAGGCGCGGATCGTCACGCCATCTTCCACCATGACACCTGGGCCGAAGAAGATATTCGGCTCCAGCAGCACATCGGCGCCGAGTTTGGTATCGTGGCAGAGATGCACTGTCTCCGGCGCCAGCATCGTGACCCCGCCCGCCATGGCCGCCGCACGCAAGCCGCGCTGCACTTCCGCTTCCGCTTGCGCCAATTCCGCGCGGCTATTGATGCCGCGAAGCTCGGCCTCTGGCGCTTCCACCGCGACCACGCGCTTGCCCTCAGCCCGCGCCTGTTGGATGACATCGGTCAGGTAATATTCGCCCTTGGCGTTGTTGTTGCCGATGGCGCCAAGCCAGCGGAACAAATCCTGCGCCGGCGCACAAATCACGCCGGCATTGCAAAGCCCAATGGCGCGTTCTTCGGCCGTCGCATCCGCCCATTCGACAATACGCGCGACTTCGGATTTTTCATCCAGCACCACACGGCCATAACGCCCTGGATCAGCGGGCCGCATGGCTAGCAGCACAAGCCCAGCCGACTGCCGCGCCGCCACCAGCGCCTGCAAGGTGGCCACCGAGATCAGCGGATTATCGCCATAAAGCACCGCGACATCGCCCTGATGCCCGCCAAGCAAGGGCGCGGCTTGCAGCGCCGCATGGCCAGTGCCGAGCCTTTCGCGTTGCACCACCACTTCGCGCGGAGCGACCGCGTCTTCCAACGTCGGCATATCCGGCCCGACCACAATAATAATGCGCCCGAATACGGCTTCGCAAGCGCCGATCAAATGCTGGATCATGGGCCGCCCCGCCAATGGGTGCAGCACCTTGGGCAGGTTGGAGCGCATGCGCGTCCCAAGACCGGCGGCGAGGATGATGGCGGCGGGGCTCATGGGCCAGGGTGGTAACGCGCAGGGCCGCTGCCGTCCAGAAGTGAAAGGGCGAGGTGGTCAGGCAGGCAATTACCGCCATGGCGCTCATCTGGTGGTGACGCCGTGGTCCTATCTCGGCTGACTACATGAAAGCCATGGCGTGAAGGCCAAACGGCGCCCACGCCATGACTAGCTTGGATTGTGCGCTTCAGGCCGGGCTAGCAGCCTGCGTGGCCCGCCGCATCCGCCGGCGCAGCGAATACGCCATCATCGTCGCGCCCGCAAAAAGTGGGAAATAGGCAAAGCTCGGGTCCACCTTGACGGTCCGGGCATTGGCCATTTTCAGCATGGTCTGGCGCAGCCCAGTCCAGGGGTCCAAAGCCATCATGAAGCCAATCAGGGCGGGGGCGAGCACCAGCAGAATGGCCACGACTGCCGCCTGTTCAGCGTATTTTTCGAGCGAGGGCACATAACGGGTCGCCACCGCCGCCGCCATGCCGATAAAGGCAAGCGCGCTCATCAATGGCAGCTTGCTGAAAATGGAAAGCCCATGCACCGCCGCGCCGCGCTGACCTGAAAAGGTCACCGCCGGCAGGAAATAGGCCACCAGCACCAAGGCAATACCGCCAAAGAGCAGCCCCATTTCAACGCCTTCAGGCTTGCCCTTGAATTGATCCGTCATCCCCTGTCTCCCTGTTTTTGACATGTGCCCCTGAAGCCCTTGCGGTGTCTCATGGGCTCGTGTCTGATTTGTGACAGATACGTAACTCTTCGCCCAAGGGCAAGTATCCTGGCCCCCATCCGCCGCAAGAGAAAGCCTGAGCAGGCCGCCACCTGATTGCACCGAAACCTTGCGCTTCTGGCGGGGGAAAAAGCAGGTTGACATCCTGAAAGCCGGCAAAGCCCAAAGCTGAAGGAAGAAGCCATTTTGAACGCAGCAAAGGCCAAGCTAGGCGGGTTCAGCTTTGGCAGTGTTGGCGCTGGCCATTTAAGCCTTCCGACGATGGAATTGCTTCAACGCCGCGCCGACGTTGGGATGGAATGGCGCGCCCGAGGCTTTCGCCGCGCATATTCAGGGGGAGATTAACCGCTGGGCACCCATCATTCGCCCTGCCGGCATCCGCGTTCAATAAGGCCAAACACGCGCCTTCACGGCTGAAGCGCGGCGCTGATTCGCGTGACAACGCTGTCCCAGTCACCAGGACGCTCTTGCCGGAACAAGCGCATGTTTGGGTACCAAGGCGAATCCTCCCGATCGAGCAGCCACCGGAAATCCGGCGAAAAAGGCAGCATGAGCCAAACGGGTTTCCCAAGCGCGGCGGCCAGATGGGCGACCGAAGTATCCACCGTAATCACCAGATCAAGCGCAGCGATCAACGCCGCCGTATCGGCAAAATCAGTGAGCTCATTGGTCAGATCGCATAACCCTGAGGCGTGCAAGGCATTCTGGTCAGATGCGCGCACCTCCTTCTGAAGCGAAACCCAGACATCACCTGATCGAAACAGCGGTGAGAGCCGCGCAAGCGCCACAGAACGATTGGCATCATTGGGGTGGGCGGCGCTACCGCTCCAGACCAGGCCGATACGCCGCCCCCCCATCGGCAAGCGTTGAACCCAATACGCCGTTTCCTCAATGGGGATATTAAGATAGCCATTGGGCCAGGCCGGAATGTTTGCAAGCGTGGTTGCAAAAGCGAGAGGCAGGCTGAGCAGCGGAGAATGCAGATCGAAATCGGGCGGCACTTCGTCCTGATCAAGGACGGTGACCGTCGGATGAAAACTCCTGAAGAGACGCTTCAAGGGAGTTTGCACTGAAAGGAACACTTGCGCGCCGGCCGCAGCGCCCAAAAGGGCATAGCGACTGAAATGAATCGTGTCCCCCAAGCCCTGTTCGCAATAGACATAAAGGCGGCGATTGCTGATCTGATCGTCGCCCAACCACCGTGGCTTTGCATAGTTGCGAATCGCCGCCGTATTCTGGCGCAAATGACGACATTCATAGGCGCGCCAGCCTTCTTCCAATCGCCCAAGCGCCAGCAGGGCAAAGGCCCGGTTGTAGCTTGCGTCAACATCATCGGGTTTCAACTCAAGCGCTCGACCATAAAAGACAAGCGCTTCTTCAGGCCGGTTGAGCGCGGCCAGAATATAGCCGTGATTGACATAGGTGATTGGATCATCGGGCGCGATGTTGCGCGAAAAAGCAGACAGGCCAAGGGCGCTTTCGGGCTGCCCGAGCAGGATCAGGAGCCTGCTGCGCCTGATATGGCCTTGCAACGACTGAGGGTTTTCCGCGATGAGTCTCTCCGCCACCTGAAGACCTTCCTGCAATTCACCACGGGAACACAGGACAGCCACGCGGCACAGGAGCGCCAATTCCATACCCGGCTGGCGCGTCAGGGCCTTTTGGATGAAAGGCTCAGCCTCGGTGTATCTTTCCAAAAGGCACAGCGTGGCTGCTACGGCCGCCAGGAAAACGGCAGAATCCGGTTGCAGGCCAAGCGCTTTCTGCTGCGCAGCTAACGCTTCCTCCAATCGGTTAAGCTCGCTCAACGCACAGCTGCGCTGGTAATGGGCCTCGGCATGATCCATTTCTCGGCTAATGACGAAATCAAACGCGCTCAGGGCGTCGGCATAACGCCCCATATGCGAAAGAAGTAAGCCGTAGTTGAACCTTGGGCCCGTTTCGTTCGGGTTGAGAGCCAGGCTGCGCTCGAGACTTGCCGCAGCCTGCTCGTTGCGGCCCAGCCTCATCAGGGCAAGTCCCAGATTGGCGTGAACATCGGCGTTTTTTGGCGCAACCGCTGCTGCGCGCTTCAGACGGATGACACTTTCATCAAAGCGGCCGGACCGCATCGCGATCAAGCCATAAAAATGCAGCGCCTCGGGGTGCAGCGCCTGCTCGCTGAGGATCCCAAGACAAATCGCCTCGGCGCCTGCAAGCTCGCCCTTCTTGAGTAAATCAAGCGCTTCAAGCAATCGTGCCGGGGTGGCTTTGGGCGGCTGCGTCATGTCTGAAAGACTCACGGGCTTGAGGTGTTGGCGCGATACGACCGGACGCCCCGCCTCGGCTGACCGGGCAACTCAGTATCAGTTCAGGAAATCATTTTTGCGGTATCGTCGCAAATTTCTTGGGCGGGGCTCAAGCAAACACGCCCCTCAGGTCACAATGCTGACCAGCAGATAAAGCCCCCAAAGGCAGATCGCGACAGCACCGATCCTATCCGCATGCCAACGCAGCCGGTTTCCGAAAGCCAGGCGCATCGCGTTCTGCATCGGCAGCGCATCGGGTGCATGGCGTTCCGCCACCATCAGCCAAATCTCGCTATGGCGCATATCCTGGCTTGGGACGTAGGCGAGTTTTAGCAGCACAATCAGCCAAAGCAACGTCACCAGCATCGCACCTGAGCGCAGCGCCAGCGCCCATTGGAAGGTAAGCGACAGGAAGACAAGCACGATGGCAAGGCTCGCGAAGCCAAGCGCGCGCCGGATGACCAGATCAGCCAATGCCTCAAGCCGTTCCAAGCCGTGGCCCTCATGCCCCCAGGATATCCGGGGGCAGTCCGAAAAAGCCTAGCTCTTTTTGGGCGCGGCTGGAAATACGCGCTTGCGTGAAGCGGCGCTCAGCCCAGGCCGAGCAATACCAGCAAAAGCGCCGTGCCGAACCAGACCATCATCGCCCTATCAAGGCTAAGGCCAAGCCGTTCAGAAATCGCCGCCGGCACGGCAGAGAGCAACAGCGTCGCGGTCGAGACAATCAGGGAAGCGCCATAGAACACAACCTCCTTGGTTGGTGGCAAAAGCTCCGGGAGCCAAACCGGATAAAGGTGCCAGACAATCGGCAGGGTTGGGCTGATCATGCCATTCAGCAGGCAGGTCGCAACCGTTGCGACGAAAAGGTTTTGCGGGGTTATCATGGCGGCTACCCCGCCCCTGGCGGGCTGATGCGCGGCGCATAGCCAAGCCCAACCATCACCAAGCCAAAGATCATCCGCACCGCGAAAAGCCAAAAGGCCGCAACCAGCGGCAGAAAGGGCGGCGAGACATAGGAAGGCACCAACCGCTCGGCGGTCCAGACCGCCCAATTGGTCAGCATCTGAAAGCCGCGCCAGATGTAATTGCTGTTTGTCGGCGTCATGAAGAATTGCATCATGAAGCGCCCCAGGCAGCCCCAGGCAGTCAGCGCCAGGAAATAGGTGACCACCCAAAAGGGCAGGTAGCCGAGGATGAAATTGCTTTCCATGAGGCCCTAATTGCTGGGGCGGCTGCGTTTCCGCAACCGCCCCAAGTTTAGCCCATCTTGACGGGGCTTTGGTTATTCGACCGCCTCGCTCTTGTCAGCGAGACGCACACCACCCTTCGGGATGCGGATATCGTCAATGAAATCCTGCATCGCCTGGCTTGGCGCCGTGGTGAATTGTGACACCACATAGATGACCAGGAAGGAAATTGGCACGCCGAAGATGCCAGCAGAAATGCTGCCAATCCCCCACATGCGCCCGGTCACCCGGTTACGCAGCACCACGGTGTCGGTCGTCATCGGGCTGCCCCAGACGTTACCGAGCCAGGCGAGCGCGCCATCCTTCACCGCCGCGGTATTGGCCAGAATGGCCGCCGCTTCCGCCCGCAATTCAGGCGATGTGAAATTCTGGTTGATGTTGCCCACCTGCCGCGCTGCGGCAATGATCGCATCCTTCGATCCGAACAACTGGATGAAATCCATTCCGAACCATTCCGAATGGATCATGTAGCCGAAGGTGACGACATAGCCGACGGCCATACCGACAACAGCGGCAGTATTGGTGGTTTTCTTGTACCACACCCCCATCACCAGCGCCGCGAATAGCCCGGCGGCAGCGATGGAGAAGGCCCAGGCCACAAGGAACAGAATATCTGCCCCGGCATTGCCCGCTGTCCAGGCCGCAGCAAACGCCACAGTCAACAGCAGCACGCGTGAGACGATCAGCCGGCGCGCAGTCGGCGCGTTGCGGTCAATCATCTTGTAATACACGTCATGCGACAGCGCATTCGCAAGCGCCAGCAGCAAACCATCGGCAGTGGAAAGCGCCGCCGCCAGACCGCCAGCCGCCACGAGACCCGCGATCACATAAGGCAGGCCCGCGATTTCCGGTGTGGCAAGCACAACCACGTCCGGATGGATGCGGAATTCATTCCATTGCAGGATGCCGTCTCGGTTCACGTCAACAATATTGATCCACGGCACGCCATAGGGGGAGACGATCTGCCAGTTCTTGATCCAGGCCGGCAGGCTCGCGATCGGTTGGCCGATGATGTTCTGGTAGATTTCCACCTTCGCGAAGGCGGCATAGGCCGGCGCCGTGAAGTAGAGCAGGAAGATGAAGAACAACGACCAAGCCACGGACTGACGGGCTTCCTTCACCGAAGGCGTGGTGAAGTAGCGCATCAGGATGTGCGGCAAGGAAGCCGTGCCGACCATGAGGCAGAAGACCAGCGCAAACCAATTGATCGCCGCCGGCATGGAGAATTGGCCATTCGCCCCGATGAAGGGCGCGCTATGCCAACCGGTCACGCCGGGCGGCGGGGTCATGCCCGCGGCGCGGAAGCCATTTTCAAGCTCTGCAATGCGTTCCAGCGCAAAGCCGTACATCAGCTGCGGCAGCGGCACGCCCGTGACCTTGGCCGACATCAGGAAGGCCGGGATCAGATAGGCGATGATCAGCACGATATATTGCGCCACCTGCGTCCAGGTGACGGCGCGCATGCCACCCAACATGGAGCAGACCAGAATGCCGGCCAGGCCCACGAACACCGCAACGCCGAAGGATACATCCAGGAAGCGCTGGGTAATGATGCCGACACCCACAATCTGCGCCACAACGTAAACGAAGGACGCAGTGATCAGCACCACAACGCCGATCAGGCGGGCCGCATTGCCGCCAAACCGCGCGCCCAGGAAGTCCGGCACCGTGTATTGGCCGAATTTGCGCAGATAGGGCGCGAGCAGAATAGCCACCAGCATGTAGCCGCCGGTCCAGCCCAGGATGAAGGCAAGGCCGCCATAGCCAAGCGCGTAAAGGCTGCCCGCCATGCCAATGAAGCTTGCGGCCGACATCCAGTCAGAACCGGTCGCCATACCGTTATAAATGGCGGGAACACGCCGACCGGCGACGTAATACTCGGCAACGGCCTGGGTGCGGCTGATAATGCCGATATAGGCATATACGCCGATGGTTAGGCCCACGAACAAATAGCCCAGAATGCGATCCGGCACGCCCATTTGTTCGAGGATGGCGATGATCACGACAAAAGCCGCAAAACCGCCCGTATAGCCGGCGTAAATCTTGCCAAGCGAGGCGATAAAGGGGTCTTTTTCCTTGGAAGCTCCGCTCATGGGATCAATCCTCCTGCACGCCGAATTCTTCGTCGACCTGGTTCTGGCGCTTACCGAACCAGAAAAGCGCCACGACGAAGATGATCAGGCTGCCCTGCGCGGCCATGTAGAAGCCGAAGGGAAAGCCCAGGATGCGGATACCGTTGAGTGAAGGGGCAAAGATATGCACCACGAAGCTGAAGAAAAACCAAATGCCCAAAACAAGGAGCATCAGGCTGGAAGTCTTGGCCCAATGGGCCGCCGCGGTTGCCTTATCCACCGCTGGGGCTTCCGTATTGGACGGCGCACCCCCAGATTCAACCAATGGCATTAAACTGCCTCCTCCGATGATCGCCCCTTGGGAACGACCTGTTGACCTGCCCTTGTCACGACGATGCGTGACGCGATTCGGGCATTTGACAGCCCGATTCAGGTGCGGCGATAACATGATGTTAATATAGCTGCAACAAGCTTTTTTAAGGATTTCCGCCCCTAATGCGCTTTCTCCGCCGCTTGCTGGGCAGCCCGCCCTCCCAGGAACCAGAGGCATTCGGGGCATTCCTGCATCGCCAGGGCGCCTTTGTCGCGCAAAAGACCGTACTGGATTATTGCCGGGTCAAGATTGGGCGGAATGAGGTCGCCTTCTTCGGCGATCCGGATTTCCAGGCCGCGCTGAACCATTGCCGCTGGCAGGTGTTTCTGGCCGCCCAAAGCGATGTCATGGCCCTGGCCGAGGCTTGGCTCCGCCCCTTCTGGCGGGGTCAGGAGCCGCTTTTGGCGGATCGGCTGGTCGCGCTGCATGCCGATTTCATGGCCGATGACACGCCGCCAGAGGAGGAAAAGGCGGCCTTCGCTGCCAGCCTGACCGCCCTGCCGGGGCATCTGGCCGGGCTGCAATTGGCCGCGCCGCATAATGCGCGGACGCTCCCCCTGCTGGCCGAAGCACCGCTTTTCGCGACCCTGCCAATCCATGCCGATCAAAGGAAGGATGAGGGGCCAGCGATCCGCGGCGCCTTGCGGTTTCACATGGTCTCGACCCAGCAGGAAATGGAACGCGGCTTCGACCCGGCAGGACTTTCGGCGCGGCTTGGCGCTTGAACAGGCATGATCGGGCAGCAATCGGCCGCCTAAATTGCCACAGAGATTTAGGAAGAATATCCTTTTCAAATGGCGGAATTTTATGACATGGAATTTAGTCGAAAAGTGAAAATATAGTAATTTAGCGGAAATTTTATCGCCTTTTTTAAATCTGGCGTAAATTTTTGTTGCGAAACCTTGAATTCCCAAGCATCACTCACTGGCCTGCCGTCTCGGCGCGGCGTTGGCTTTCGCGCATGCGCTGGCCACCGCAACCGTCATGGGAGGCGCGTCCTGGCCAAGCGACCGCCCGGAATTGGTAGCCGCAAGGCCAATAACAGTGTCAGGAAAGGAAGGCGTCTGAATGAGTGCAACAACAGCGGGCGGCGGGGCTGAACCCCGGCCAATGACCCGTGAAGAGAGGAAGGTCATTGTTGCCTCCTCCCTCGGCACGGTTTTCGAATGGTATGATTTCTATCTTTACGGCTCACTGGCTGCCGTTATCGGCGCCAACTTCTTCAGCCAATATCCCGAAACCACCCGCAATATCTTTGCGCTGATCGCCTTTGCCGCCGGATTCCTGGTGCGCCCCTTCGGCGCGCTGGTGTTTGGCCGCCTGGGTGACCTGGTCGGCCGCAAATACACCTTCCTGATCACCATCCTGATCATGGGTGCTTCCACTTTCGTGGTTGGCATCCTGCCCACATCGGATCAGATCGGCATCATTGCCCCGGTCACCCTCATCATCCTCCGCCTGCTGCAAGGCTTGGCGCTGGGCGGCGAATATGGTGGCGCCGCGACCTATGTGGCCGAACACGCGCCCCATGGAAGGCGCGGTTTCTACACCAGCTTCATTCAGATCACGGCAACGGCGGGGCTTTTCCTTTCGCTGCTGGTGATCCTGTTCACGCAGCTTGCGGTCGGCCCGGATGCCTTCAAGGCCTGGGGCTGGCGCGTGCCCTTCCTGCTGTCCATTGTGCTGCTCGGCATTTCCGTCTGGATCCGCTTGCAGATGGAAGAAAGCCCAGCCTTCCAAAAGATGAAGGCGGAAGGCAAGCATTCCAAGGCGCCGATCTCCGAAGCCTTCTTCCAGTGGAAGAACGCCAAGGTGGCATTGTTTGCGCTGCTTGGGCTGGTCGCTGGTCAGGCGGTGGTTTGGTATACGGGCCAATTCTATGCGCTGTTCTTCCTGGGCCAGGTGCTCAAGGTGGATAGCTTCACCACCAACATGCTGATTGCCTGGTCGCTGGTGCTGGGTTCTGGTGGTTTCGTGCTGTTCGGCTGGCTGTCGGACAGGATTGGCCGCAAGCCGATCATCCTGGGCGGCTGCCTGATCGCGGCGCTCACCTATTTCCCGCTGTTTAAGCTGCTGAGTGCGGAAGCCAATCCTGATCTGCATAAGGCGCACCAGACTATTGCGGTGCGGGTAGTGACCGATACGGCGGCTTGTTCCTTCCAGTTCAACCCAACCGGCACGGCGCGCTTCACCGCACCTTGCGATATCGCCAAGGCAGCGCTGGCGCGGGCTTCCGTGAACTACAGCGTCGAATCAGCCCCGGCGGGCACGGTTGCCACCGTGCATATCCAGGGCCAACCGCCGATCATGGCCAATAGCCCGACCTTCGCGCGGGATTTGGCTGCGGCGCTGACGGCGGCGGGCTATCCGGCGGCATCCAACCCCTCGGTCGTGAAAATGTCCTCGCCTTTCGACATTTTCCGGGAACAGCCGGCGGTGTTGATCGGCGTGCTCACGCTGCTCGTGATCTATGTCACCATGGTCTACGGGCCGATCGCGGCAGCGCTGGTGGAGCTATTCCCAACACGCATCCGCTATACCTCCATGTCGCTGCCTTATCACATCGGCAATGGCTGGTTCGGCGGGCTGCTGCCGGCCACCAGCTTCGCCATGATCGCGCAGACGGGGGATGTTTATTACGGGCTTTGGTACCCGATCGTGATCGCCTTGATGACGGTGGTGATCGGCACCTTCTTCGTGCCGGAAACCAAGGACCGCGACATTTACGCGGAAGACGACAAGTAAGCCTTGGTCGGGGCGGCGCTGCCGCCCTGCCCTGCTGAGATACTGAAAGCGGCGCCGGATCACGGCGTCGCTTTTTTCATGCCTTGGCGGGGCGGCTCTGGCATAAAATAAACCATGCCCATAACCTTACCCGGCCATGCCCCCATCGCCGTGCTGACCGGCCCGGCCCGTGCTGCCATGGGCGCGGCGCCGCCCGCGCTGCCAGCCGCAACGCCCTTGGGCCAAGCCATCGCCACCATGGCGGCGGCGCGCACTTCTGCCCTGATGGTGGTGGATGACACAGGCCGTGCCATTGGCATTCTGACCGAACAGGATATCGCGCGCCGCGTGGCGTTTCAGCTTGGCCCCGAGGCACCGCTCACCGCCGCCATGACCGCGCCGCTGATCGCCTGCACCCCGGATGAGGGGCTCTGGCGCGCCATTGCCCTGCTCCGCCAGCATGGCCTCAGGCATTTGCCGGTGCTGGATGCAGCAGGTCGCTGCCTCGGCATGCTGCATCGGGCCGAGGCGCTTGCGGCTGTCTCCGGCGGGCTGCTGACGCATCTTGAGGCGCTGTCGGGCAATGTCGCTGCCATCAAAGCGGCCCAGGCCGGCATAGCGCGCGCGCTGCTCGCGGAAGGGCTGAGTGCGGAAGCCGTGGTGCGGCTGGTCAATGGCATCAATCTGGATCTGCATCGGCGCATCCTGGCGGAAACCCTCGCTGATCATGGCCCAGCGCCGGTGCCCTTCACCCTGCTGGTCATGGGCAGCCTGGGGCGCGGCGAAAGCCTGCTGACGCCTGATCAGGATAATGGCCTGATATTGGAAGACTACCCGGATCAGGACCACGGCAGCGTGGATGCCTGGTTCCGCCCCTTTACCGAGGATTTCAATCAGCGCCTGGATCAGGCGGGGTTTCCGCTCTGTCCCGGCGGGATCATGGCGCGCAATCCGCTCTGGCGGAAAACAGCGCGGCAATGGCGCGATCAAATGGGCGTCTGGGCCAATCGCCGCGCCGGGGCGGCCCTACTGTTCGGCGATATCGTGTTTGATTTCCGCCCGGCGCAGGGGGGCGAGGCAGAGGCGGCTTCCCTCCGCCAACACCTCGCGGCGCTATTGGCGTCCCGCCCCGCCTGGTTGGCGGCCATGGCAGCACAAAACAGCAGCCTGCAGGTGGGGCTCACGCTATTTGGTGGCTTTGCCGATGATGAACCCGGCCCCGGCAGCCGCACGGATTTGAAGCTGCATGGGCTGATGCCCTTGGTCGCCGCAACGCGGCTTTTGGCTTTGCGCGATGGCATCACCGAAACGGGGACATCGGCGCGTATCGCTGGCCTGGCCGCGCGGGGCAGCATCGCCGCGCGGGAAGCGAGCAGCTTGCAGGCTGGCTTTGCCCTGCTGCTGGATGTTGTCTTGCGCCAGCAATTGGCCGATCACGCCGCCGGCCGCCGCCCCGGCAATCTGGTGGACACCGCAACACTGCCCAAGGAAGCACGGCAGGCATTGCGGGAGGCTTTGAAGGCGGTGCGCAGCTTCTCCCGCACCAGCTTTGCGGGCTTTACGGGCGAGGTCTGGTAGGTAGCCCGCTTAGAAATGCTCTGCCGTCGCGGCCATGGCGGCGGTCATGCGGCTGCGCCGGGCCAATTCGGTCAGATCATCCACGCCGCGCGCCGCGGCCCGCGCGATCAGGCTGACCCAAAGCGCCGCGGTTGCTTCCGCATCACCCAGCGCCTGGTGCCGCCCGGCAATCACAATCCCCGCACGGCCACACAGCCCATCGAGCGAATGATCCGCTTCCTCGGGATCGAGCCAGCGAGAGGTCGCGACACTGCACAGGAAGGGATTGCCGAAGGCGGGCGCGCCGCGAAACTCCTCAGCAAAAATCAGGGCGCGGTCGAAGGCAGCATTATGCGCGACCAGCACATCATCACCGATGAATTCCTGAAACCGCGTAAGGGCGCCGGCGGCGGGCGGCGCATCGGCCACCATGGCGTCGGTAATGCCGTGATAGCGGATGGACCCGGGCGGGATGGCGCGGGCGGGGTTGACCAGGGTGGTGAAGCTTTCGCGCGCCTCGCCATCGCGCAGCCGGACCGCGCCGATGGACAGCAGCCGATCACCGCCGCTGACATCAAGCCCGGTCGATTCCAGATCAAACACCACATAGCGCTGGGCAATCAGCGGGCCGGCGGGAAGGGCCGCGTGGAAATGTGCCCGGGCGCGGAGGAATTCGCGCAAGCCTGGCTTCAGCCCATTGCCAAGTGCACCCAGGGCACGGCGGAGGAAGCCGCTCATGTTTGGGCGTGCTGGCTTGGGGTGGGGCGTGGCAGGGGCATGGACTGAGCCTCGCATGGTTTGGCTGAGGGTTTCCAGAAATCTCGGTGAGTGGCTTGCGCCAGCGCAAAACGAGGCAACGCGGCACGCGATTATTGCATCGGGGCTTGCGCTGCGCCCCGCCAAGGCGGCAGGCTGAATTCAGTCCGGCGCTGCCACAAAAAAGGGGGAACCATGTCCGAGGCCACGCAATATGACGCGACCCATGCGCGCTGGAAGCGCGACCCCGAAGCCTATTGGGCAGAGGCCGCGCGCGGCATTGATTGGGACCGCGCGCCGCAGCGGATTTTTGATGCCTCGATGGGCGTTTATGGGCGCTGGTTTCCCGATGCAGCGCTGAATACCTGCCACAATGCCGTGGACCGCCATGTCGCTGCCGGGCGCGGGCAGCAGGATGCGATCATCTATGACAGCCCCATGACCGGGCAGGTGCAGCGCATCACCTATGCCGAATTGCAGAACCGCGTGGCGAAGCTGGCCGGCGCCCTGGCCGCGCGCGGCATTACCAAGGGCGACCGCGTGGTGATCTATATGCCCATGGTGCCGGAAGCGGCGATTGCCATGCTGGCCACCGCGCGGCTTGGGGCCGTGCATTCCGTCGTATTCGGCGGCTTCGCGGCGGCGGAACTCGCGAGCCGCATTGCGGATGCCAAACCGAAAGCGATCATCAGCGCATCCTGCGGTTTGGAGCCAGGACGCGTTGTGAAATACAAGCCGCTATTGGATGAGGCGATTGCGCTTTCGCCGCATAAGCCATCCTGCGTGCTGATCCTACAACGCCCGCAAGCGCCTTGCGATCTGACGCCGGGGCGGGATGAGGATTTGCTGGCGGTGGAAGAAGCCGCCGCGCCGCACCCTTGCGTTTCTGTCGCCGCCACTGATCCGCTGTATATCCTTTACACCTCGGGCACCACCGGCCAGCCCAAGGGGATTTTGCGCGACAATGGCGGGCATGCCGTCGCGCTGCATCATTCCATGGAGCTGGTCTATGGCATGAAGCCTGGCGATGTGTACTGGGCGGCTTCCGATGTCGGCTGGGTGGTGGGGCATTCCTACATCGTTTACGCACCGCTGCTCGCGGGCTGCACCACGGTCTTGTTTGAAGGCAAGCCTGTCGGCACACCCGACCCCGGCACTTTCTGGCGCGTTTGTGCCGATCACGGCGTGAAGCTGCTCTTCACCGCGCCCACCGCCATTCGCGCCATCAAGAAGGAAGATCCGGATGGTGTTTTCCTGAAGAAATACGATCTGTCGAAGCTGGAGGCGCTCTATTTGGCAGGTGAGCGTTGTGACCCCGATACCATCACCTGGTCGGAACGCCTGTTGCAAAAACCCGTGGTGGATCATTGGTGGCAGACGGAAACCGGCTGGACCATCACCGGCAATTTCCGGGGCCTCGGCCTTTTCCCGACCCGCGCCGGTTCCGGCGGCAAGCCCGCGCCCGGCTATGATGTGGTGGTGTTGGATGAGGCCGGCCAGCCTGTCCCGCGCGGGCAGATCGGCAGCCTTGCGGTGAAGCTGCCCTTGCCGCCATCAGCTTTGCCGACACTCTACCAGGCCGATGAGCGTTTCAAGGAAGCCTATCTTTCGCATTTCGCTGGCCATTACAGCACCGCCGATGCCGGCATGATTGACGAAGAAGGCTATGTTTCCGTGATGAGCCGAACCGATGACATCATCAATGTCGCGGGCCACCGGCTTTCGACGGGGGCGATGGAAGAAGTGCTGGCCGCGCATCCCGATATCGCCGAATGCGCCGTGGTTGGCGTGCGCGATACGTTGAAGGGGCAAGTGCCGCTCGGTCTGGTGGTGGTGAAATCCGGCGTGAACAAGCCAGAAGATACGCTGGCGCGCGAATTGATCGGCCTGGTGCGCGAGAAGATCGGGCCTGTTGCTGCCTTCAAGGATGCGAAGGTGGTGGCGCGGCTGCCCAAGACGCGCAGCGGCAAGATCCTGCGTGCCACCATGCGCAAGATCGCCGATGCCGAGCCCTATACCGTGCCGCCCACCATTGATGATCCGGCGATCCTGGAGGAGATCACGGTGGTGCTGAAGGGCGCCATGAGGTGATTGTTTCAAACCAATGAGACTCAAATGGTGGGTCAGAAAATGCATTCCCACGAAGGGCAAAAGCGTCTCTCGCGAAGGAAGGCGAAAGGGTGCCGCTCTGGGTCTCGTAAAATTTTAAGGACGCCAGCCCATGCCCGTATCGAATACTGAACCAAGATTTCTGTGGCTTACCAAAAATGCGGATCGCTTAATGCCATAACGCAGATACTCGGCCCCTTCAGCGGAGCGAACCCGTTCCCCCGCAGCGACTGTGCAACCCAGCCATGCGGGTGGCTTAGTGGTAGAGGTGCGGGGGCCATCTCCTCGGTGATGGCTGTGAATCCAAGCTTTCCATAAAAGCGAGGATCGCCATAGGTGATTACAATCTCGATATTGGCTTCCCTCAGCCTTGCGAGTGCGTGACGCAGCAGGGCCTGTCCGATCCCTTGCCGCTGGCTGTTGGACGCGACGGCCATGGGCGAGAGCAGGAAAACCTGACGCACATCATGCGCGTAAACAAGCCGGGTGAATATCGCCGCTCCAACCAGCGCCCCGTCTTTCAAGGCTGTGAATACGTGAATATCCTTGGGCGCCGTTTCAGTCAGCAGTTTTTGCACAAGACCGCCGATTAATGCACCCTCCGTCGCGCCCTCTGCGGCGCAGAAGGTTGCGCTGAAGAAATCCGTGATGCTTGCTACGCGCTTTTCATAACAGGCCGAAAACTCCATCGCTTATTTCTTCGGACGTTAAAGCTCCTTGATGTAAGGAGGTTAGCATGGAAAGATGATATTGGTCAATTCAAGCCTGAGGGAGAGGTCCTATGCGCTTGAGTTCATCAATCCTCAATCCCATCGCGGTTTTCAATGCTCATGAAGGTGGCGGTCAGGAAGGCAATCAACCTTTCCTGATCGGCGGTGACGGCAAAGATTTCCGTCTGCACCAGGCTCAGTGTGCGCCCGGCCTTCAGCACCTTGCCGCGCGCGATGATGTGATCCCCCGCAGCGGGTGCCAAGAAATTGATTTTCATTTCTGTCGTCAGCACGCCGCGATTGGCAGGCATGAGACTGAGCGCAGCATAACCCGCCGCGCTATCAGCAATGGCGGTCAAGGCGCCACCATGGACAAAGCCATGCTGCTGCGAAAGTTCTGGCTTTGGCGTGAGTGAGATTTCAACCTCACCGGGCGAGATGCGCGTCATCTCCGCGCCAAAAAGCCGCATCAGCCCTTGCCTGGCGAAGCTGGTGCGAAGGCGGGTTTCCACCATGCTGATGGCGCCTATTCGACCTCAAGATTGGCGTAGATATTCTGGATATCGTCGTGATCATCCAGCATATCGAGCAGCTTCACCACATCCTTGGCGCGTTCCTCATCCAGCTTGATGTCATTGGTGGACCACCATTCAAGCTTGGCCGCTTCCGCCGTGCCAAAACGCGCTTCCAAGGCATCACGCACCGCGGCGAAGTCTTCCACACTGGTGGAAACCTCATGCCCGTCTTCGGTGCTTTCCACATCCTCGGCGCCGGCTTCAATCGCGGCTTCCAGCATGGCATCGGCCGAGGCGATATCGGGCTTGTAGCGCAGCACGCCCTTCCGTTCGAATTGGAAAGCGACCGAGTTCGTCTCGCCCAGCGCACCACCATTCTTGGCGAACATGGACCGCAAATCACCACCGGTGCGGTTGCGATTATCGGTCAGCGCTTCGGCGATGATCGCAATGCCATGCGGGCCATAGCCTTCATAGCGCACTTCTTCGTAATCCTCGCCCTGCCCAGCGGTGACGGCGCGTTTGATGGCGCGGTCAATCGTATCGCGCGTCATATTCGCGGTCAGCGCGGCCTTCACGGCAGCGCGTAGCCGCGGATTGGCCGCTGGATCGGGCAGGCCAATCTTGGCCGAGACGGTGATTTCGCGAATGAGCTTGCCGAAGGCTTGCGCCTTTTTCGCACCCTGGGCAGCCTTGCGGTGCATGACGTTTTTCGCGTGGGAATGGCCGGCCATTGCCGCAACTTTCATTTTTGTAAATGGGAAACCGGCGCGGCTTATATCCGGCCAGTGAGGGGGCGCCAAGCTGTTCAGACCAAGGGCATAACCGCTTCCAACCCGCCACCAATGCGCAAGGGTGCCACGCGCCGCGCCAGCCCGGTCGCGTCATCCGTTTCCACAAACAGGCCGCAGATCGTCGCTTCGTTTTCCGCCGGGGCCAGCCGTTCCGCCGGCACCTTGCGCCAGAAGCGGATGGAAGCGCCGGCCTTTTGCATGCCGATCACGCTGTCATAATCGCCGCACATGCCGGCATCGGTCTGAAACGCTGTGCCGCCGGGCAGGATACGATGATCAGCGGTCGGCACGTGCGTATGGGTGCCAATTACCAGGCTGACGCGGCCATCGAAACTATGGCCCATGGCCTGTTTCTCCGATGACGCCTCGGCATGGAAATCAATGATGATGGCTTGCACCGTGCCATGAGGGCCGAGGCTATGCTGCGCCAATTCCGCCTGAATGGCGCGGAAGGGATCATCCAACGGTTCCATGAACAAGCGCCCCATGGCCTGCAACACCAAGGCGCGCCTGCCATCGGCCAGCACCGCCACCACCGCGCCCTTCCCCGGCGTGCCCGGCGGGTAATTCAGCGGGCGGATCAGGCGGGGTTCGCCCTCAATATAGGGGATGATTTCCTTGCGATCCCACGCGTGATTGCCAAGCGTCAGCACATCAGCACCCGCCATGAACAGCGCGCGCGCCATCTCGGGCGCCAGCCCGAACCCGTGGGAGGCATTTTCCGCATTCACCACCACAAGATCGAGCCGGAGCTTTTCGCGAAGCGCGGGCAAGGTTGCGATGACGGCATCACGCCCGGCGCGGCCAACAATATCGCCAAGGAAAAGCAGCCTCACACCGGGTCTCCACAAAGAATGACGCCCGCTTCGGTGGCGATCAGGGGCAGGCGAAAATCCTGCGGCCCCGCTGGCACTTCGGGCATTTCCTGCCCCGCATAGGCGATGCCGATGGCTTTTGCACCCGGCAGCGCGGCCAGCGTGCGGTCATAATAGCCGCCACCATAGCCAAGCCGGCGCCCGGCGCGGTCAAAGGCCAATAGCGGCACCAGCAGGATATCGGGGCGCAATTCATCGCCAGCCAGGGGTTCCGAGGTACCCATGGGGCCTGCACGCAACGCCGCGCCGGGCGCCCAGGCGCGAAAGGAAAGCGGCTGGCCGCGCGGCGGCGTCACTGGCAAGGCGAGGCGATGCCCGCCTGCGGCCAAGGCGAGCATAAGGGGGCGCGGGTCCATCTCCTCCCCCATTGGCCAATAGCCGGCGATGATGGCGCCCGGTGCTGGGGTGTGGTGGGCCAATAGGGCCTCGGCCAGGCGCATCGGCGCATCGGCGTTGATCAGCGCTGCCCGCCTGATGCGCGCCAGTTTGCGCGCCGCGGCCTTGGCGTCCCGCAGGGCGGTATCCGATGGGGCGGCGGCTTTGGCCTCGGTCACGCGGGGTTCCTGCTGGCAAAAAGGGTGCGGAGCCACCATGGCCGCTGGCGTCTCATCCTCCCAAGGCCTGCGTCAGCAGGTGGGCGCCAGATACCCGAACCACGGCCCGGACAGAGCCAGCTCCCGGAGGATGTGCATTGGCCCCGGGGATGAATTGCCTGGCGCACCTGGCAGCCCCGCAAGCGTTAGTTAGGCTTCCTCAAGCCGCGCGGCAATGGCCTCAAGCTTTTCCGCGAGCCGCACTAGGCCATCAGCGAGCGCGGGGTCAGGTGCCGAGGCTTCGGCGGCAACGGCGCCGCCGGCCTTCAGTGCCTCATTTTCCGCTTTCAGATCCATGGCCTCATCGGCCAATTGCAAGGCGGCCAGCAGTAGCATGCGGGTTTCGCCGAACTGGATGCCCATGGCCTTGAGGGCGGAGATGCGCTGATCCACTTCCGCAGCCATATGGGTCAGGTGCTTTTCCTGACCATCCTGGCAGGCCACCGGATGGGCATAGCCGCCGACACGGACCGTGACCTGCGCCATTAGCGAGCCTCGTCCAGGTTAGCGCGCAGCTTGGCGATGGTGGCATCGAGCCGGGTAGCGAGGGCAGCGACAGCGGCCTTCGGCACCATATCGCCTTCAACGGGTGGGGCGGCAGCACAGCGGGCTTCCACAGCGCGATCAAGACGTTCCAGGGCCGCTTCCAGCCGGATCATCGCCGCACCCATTGTGTCAGCTTGCTGCTCGCTCATGCTTTTCCAAATGCCTTGGCGCCAAAACTTCTTGCGGCTAAAGGATCGCTGAAATGCTTGGCATGCAAAGGCCTCTGGGTCAATGGTAAAGGCGTTTCTGAAGCTACCGGCAATGGTGGTGCATGGGCTCGGGCAGGCCGAATGGGCACTGCGTGTCGCGGCCGGGCGGCCCGCGCTGCTGGTCTCGGCGCCGGGGGCGGCGCTGAATGCCGGGCCGGGCTGGTTCAAATCCGTGTTGGACCAGGCTGCTGCTGCCTGTCCCGACGCGACAATTCACGCCGTGCTGGATTGTGCCGCCGCCCCAGGGGCTGCGCTGGCTGCCTTGCGGGCCGGGTTCAAGCTGGTGGTATTCGATCTGGCGCATCCCGCCGCCGCAAGCGTGCTGGGTGCCGCCGCCGAAGCGGGGGCGGAGGTTTTGGGCACCAGGCCCGCAGCGCTCGATCTCGGCACGCTCGATCCGCGGCGGAGGGATGATGAAAGGCGCATTGCCGCGCTTTTCGCCACAGTGCCGCCACAGGATCAGCCGAGATAGCGCCCCCGTGACAGGCCATGCCGGCTGCGCTAGTGCGACGCCCGGCCTTCGAGCAATGAAAAGGAACCCAAGATGAAGCTGACGCGCCGCGTGAAGGAAATCCTCTCCTGGTATGAAAGCGATACCCCCGGCACCAAGGCGAATCTCGCCCGCATCCTGATGGAAGGGAAGCTGGGCGGCACGGGGCGCATGGTGATCCTGCCGGTGGATCAGGGGTTTGAACATGGCCCGGCGCGGTCCTTCGCACCGAATCCAGCGGCTTACGATCCGCATTATCATTTCGAATTGGCGATTGAAGCGGGCCTGAATGCCTATGCCGCGCCGCTTGGCATGATTGAAGCGGGTGCGGCCACTTTCGCGGGTTCCATCCCGACCATCCTGAAGGTCAATTCATCCAATAGCCTTTCCACCACCAAGGATCAGGCCGTGACGGCAAGCGTCGCCGATGCGCTCCGCCTTGGGTGTTCGGCGATTGGCTTCACCATCTATCCTTCATCCGAGTATCAGTTTGAGATGATGGAAGAACTCCGCGAATTGGCGGAAGAAGCCAAGGCAGCGGGGCTTGCCGTGGTGGTCTGGTCCTATCCGCGCGGGCCGATGCTCGACAAGAATGGCGAAACCGCCTTCGACATTTGCGCCTATGCCGCCCATATGGCCGCGCTGATGGGGGCGCATATCATCAAGGTGAAGCCACCCACGGATGTGCTGAGCCTGGATGCCGCCAAGAAGGTTTATATTGAACGCAAGATTGATGGCAGTGACTTGGCGAAGCGCATCAGCCATGTGGTGCAGGCCTGCTTCAATGGTCGTCGGCTTGTTGTGTTCTCGGGCGGTGAGGCGAAGGGCACGGATGCGTTGCTCGCGGAAGCGCGCGCGATCCATGCCGGTGGCGGCAATGGGTCAATCGTTGGGCGCAACGCCTTCCAGCGCCCGAAGGATGAGGCGCTGAAGCTGCTCGGCCAGATGATCGAAGTCTATAAGGGCAAGGCCTGAGGCCGGCCCGCCGGTCGGCGCGCGCCGACCGGCTTGACCCGCAACGCGATGCGGGCGGAAATGGCCGCGTGACAAGGCGGCTTTTTGAATGACCGATGATTTTAGCGCGACGGGCTTGGATTTCACTCTGCCCGTGGCGACGCGTGGTTATCGCTGGTGGTATCTGGATGCGCTTTCCGATGATGGTGCGCATGGCATTACCATTATCGCCTTTCTGGGTACGGTGTTTTCCCCCTGGTATGCTTTTGCGCGGCGTGGTGGCGGCGGCGATCCGCTGAACCATTGCTGCATGCATGTGGCACTTTACGGCAAGCCGGCGCGTTGGGCGATGACGGATCGCCCACGAGTTGGGCTCAATCGTGGTGCTGATTTTCTGCAAATCGGGCCAAGCGCCATGCGCTGGGATGGTAGCAAGCTGGTGGTTGATCTTGCGGAAGTCACCGCCCCGGTTCCAGGCAAGTTGCGCGGGCGCGTGACGCTTTATCCAGAGGCACTATCGCATCGGGCCTTTCGCTTGGATGGCGCGGGGCGGCATCATTGGCAGCCGATTGCACCGCGTTCGCGCGTGGAAGTTGCTTTCGACAATCCCGCGCTGCGCTGGTCCGGCTTTTCGTATTTCGACACCAATACGGGCATCGCGCCGCTGGAAGAGGATTTCCTTTTCTGGGATTGGTGCCGCGCGCCGATGCCGGAAGCTACCGCGATTTTGTATAATGCATCGCGCCGCGATGGATCGGCGCAATCACTCGCGCTGCAGGTGAACCGCGCCGGTGAAGTCGCCGATATGCCGATCCCCCCACAGGCCATGATGCCGCCTGGGCTTTGGCGCGTCGCGCGTCAAACTCGGTCTGAGGATGGCAAGGCAGAGCTGGTACGCGCCTTGGTGGATGCGCCCTTTTATACGCGATCCGAAATTCGCACGCGGCTTTTGGGGCAGAATGCCATTGCGGTGCATGAAAGCCTGGCCTTGAACCGGTTTGATAATCTGGCGGTGCAGGCGCTGATGCTGCCCTTCAGGGTGCCGCGCGCACGCGGCTAATCATACCAGCCGACATCAAGCGTCGCGACTTCCCCAAAGGTCGCGCCGCGCGCCATGGCCATGCGGATGATGGGCCATGAAGTCGCAGTCATGGTGAGGAAAGGCATGGGATCGCGCCTGTCCCAGGTGACATCGCGCGTTGAGAACAATTGGCGTAAATTCTCGCGAAATGGGCCGCGCCGGAATAATGACATTTGGGTTTCCGTCAGCGCGGAATAGAATTGCTGCAGGCGCGCCTCAGGCCGATAGCGCGGGATGAACCCAGGTTCCAGCACGGCGCGCGCAATATCGGCGCGTTCCCAGAAATGCAAACCGCTTGTCGTGCGCGGATTGCATTCAATGCCCCAAGGTTGGCCGGCCTCATCCACCATAATGTCGAAGGCAATGAAGCCGGTCCAATTCGCTGCGGCGATGAAACGCGTGATCCAATCGGCAATCGCGGGGTGTTCCACCCGTTCAAACGCGACCGCGACCGAGCCCGATTTCTGCGCCGCGCGGTAGATGACGGTGGAGGCAACGCGCCCCTCATGTGCGATGGAACAGGAGCTATATTCCGCGCCGATCACGCAGCGCTGCACAATCGTGGGGATGGCTGGATCAGGCGCGGGCAAGGTGGCCCCGGCGGGCAGAAGGCGCACACCACGACCGGAACAGGAATGCACTGGCTTGATCACCACCGGGCCGGATTGCACGAGTGCCTCAGCAGCAGGATCGCCAAGCGCATGCGTTTCCGGCACTGCCAAACCCCAAGCGGTGGCCTGTTGCGCGAAGCCATGCTTGTTGTGCAGGCGGAGCAAAATCCCGGGCGGCATGGTGAAAAGCCGCGTGCTGGCGGGCAGGTTCTCGCACAAAAAAGCAACATGCATGGTTTCTTCCGAAACCGGCACGACAAGATCAATCTTCTCATCGGCAATGATGCGCCGCAAATCAGCGAGGTATGCCTGCTTGTCTTCCGCCGGTGCCGTCACGCGATGGCTTTGTGCCACCGCGCGTGACGCGCCCGCCAGATGGCGTTTGAAGGGTTCCGCCACCACCACGCGCCAGCCCAGATCAGCAAAGCCACGCGCCACATCCAGCGCCTTGGGCAGGCGCCCGAGAGTCAGCAGCAGATTGCCTGTCATGCCGCGCGGGTGACGCGACACATCACCTGCCGCGCCGGGCGCGTGGTAAGCCGCGCCGCAGGGCGCACATCACCAGGCGCTTCAATATGGAAATCAAATTGCCGAAACAACCGCGCAATCAGCAGCACCGCTTCCACCTGCGCAAAAGCGGCACCCGCGCAAACCCGCGGACCAATGCCGAAGGGGATATAGGCGCCGGCAGTCATCTCCGCCTCACGCTCCGGCAGGAAACGGTCAGGGTCGAATAGATGCGGATCGCGCCAATAGGCCTGGTGGCGATGCAGCACCCAGGGTGCCACCATGATCAGCGCCCCCTTCTTCACCGGATAATCGCCGATGCGTGTTGCTTCATTCGCGACGCGCGGCAGGAAGGTGATGGGCGGATAAAGCCGGAGCGTTTCGCGAAACACATTGCGTATGAATGAAAGTTTACGCGTATGTTCAAACAGGATCGGCCCTGGACCTACAATCTCGTCAATTTCCGCACGCAGCCGTGCAACCAAGGCGGGTTGCGTCGCGAGCAGATAGAACACCCATGTCAAGGCACTGGCGCTGGTTTCATGGCCCGCAAGGAACAGCACGCCGAGTTGGTCAATCAGTTCCTCACGCGTGAAGGCTTTGCCTTCCACATCATGCGCGGCGATGATGGCGCTCGTGATATCATCAAAACTGGTCGCGCCATCCCCCAGATGCGTATCGAGCAATTCGCCAAGATGGCTGCGAATGAGGCGGCATGCCTTCAGCACGCTTTCCTTTTGCGGAATACGCTTCCAGGCACGGTCAAAAATCAGCCGGCGGATTTCAACCTGCGCGACGCTATGTTCGAATTCGGTGAAGGCATCGAAAACCTCATGCGCCACACGCGTTTCCAAGCCTGTTGAAAACACGGTGCGGCAGATGATGTCCGCCGTCATGTGACTCATCATCAGGTCGAGCGAAAAGCGCGTGTCATGCGCGGCGTGATCGGCCAAGGTGGCTTCCGCCGCCGCCGCGCCGGCTTCCATCGCCGGGAAGGCGCGGTTGACGCGCATCATTGTCAAGGCCGGGTCAATCATGGCCCTCTGCCGCCGCCAGGTGGCGCCGGAAGAGACAAAAATCGAATCGCCAATCAGCGGGTCCAGCGCATGCACCATCAGATCGCTTTTGGGCAGAATGCCCTTGGGGTCTGTCAGCACTTCGCGCACCAGATCGGGGCGATTGACGATAATGGTGGACCGGCGCGAAAAGCCAAGCGGCCCGATCGGCATGCGATAAGCCTCAGCCGGCAAGAGCGAAAGCAAATCGCCATCGCCCCGGATGATGCAGCGCATCAGCGCGATCAGCGCGGGCAAAGGTTCCGACCGCGGCGGCGCAAAGGCACGAAAGGCGGGCACGTGATTCACGGCGCCCTATCCGGCCTTATGCCTCGGCAAGGATGGGCGAAGGGGCGATGTGATGCTTGACCTGCCATGGCTGATTTCCATGCTTTACATTAGTATATGTCAAGTGCGATTGTCACCCATAAGCCGGGGAGGCTCGGATGGTCCTGTTCCTGTTCCATGCGCTGGTCGCCGCCCATATCGTGACGGGCAGCATCGGCGCCGTTGCTTTCTGGGTGCCCGTGATCGGGCGCAAGGGCGGCGCCAATCATGCGCGCTGGGGCAAGGTTTTCACCTTCGCGCTGCTGATCACTGGCTGTCTGGCAATGGTCATGAGTCTGCTGACTCTGGCCGCACCCATCGAGACTCATCCGCATCTGGAAGGCCGTTTTGATGAGGCCTTCATCCGCGGCATTTTCGGCTGGATGATGCTGATGACCGGGCTGCTGACGGTGAACCTTGCCTGGTATGGCTGGCTTTCCATTCGCAACAAGCGCCGACATGAATTGAACCGCTCGCGGCTCAATCTGTTTTTGCAATATGCGCTGATTCCCGCATCACTGAATTGCGCCTGGCAGGGCTGGATGATTGGCCAACCGCTGATGATCGGCATTTGCATGGTGGGGCTGGCGACGGCGGCGACAAACCTCTGGTTCATCCTGGCGCGCGAACCGGGGCCGGGTGCCTGGATCAAGGAACATATCAAGGCTTTGGTGGGGGCGGGCATTTCCGTCTACACCGCCTTTATGGCGTTTGGGTCGGTCAGGATTTTTCCTGAATTGGCGCTCAATCCCTTCATGTGGACGGTACCGCTGGTGGTGGGCGTTTCGCTGATCATCTGGCATCGCCGCGTAGTGGATCGGCAATTTGCCGGACGCGGTCGACGTTTGAGTGCTGCAACGTAATATGGCTGCTCTGCGCGTTGTTGTGATTGGCGCCGGAATGGGCGGCTTGGCAGCAGCCGCTGATCTCGCGCGGCGTGGTGCGGCGGTGACGGTATTGGAACGCGCAGCGGCCCCCGGTGGCAAGATGCGTGAGGTGATGGTGGATGGCAGCCCGATTGATGGCGGCCCCACGGTCTTCACCATGCGCTGGATTTTTGAGGGTTTGTTTGCGGATGCAGGCGCCTCTCTGGAAGCCGCGCTGCAATTAGCGAAAGCGGATGTATTGGCGCGGCATGCCTGGCGGGCTGGTGGCAGGCTTGATCTATTCGCGGATATCGGGCGTTCCGCTGATGCAATCGGCGAATTTGCGGGGTCCGCCGAAGCGCGCGGCTATCGCGCCTTTTGCGCACGCAGCGCTGATATTTTCCGCACGCTGCGGGGTTCCTTCATTGCTGCCGAACGTCCCTCTCCGCTTGATCTGGTCAAGCGCGTTGGTATCACCAATATCGCGGCGCTGATTCGCACCGCACCGATGAAGACGCTTTGGGATGCCTTGGGCGAGCATTTTCGTGATCCGCGTTTGCGCCAGCTATTCGGGCGGTATGCGACCTATTGCGGCTGCTCACCCTGGTTGGCGCCGGCGACGCTGATGTTGGTCGCGCATGTGGAACAGGATGGCGTGTGGTTCGTGAAGGGCGGCATGCGGCGCGTGGCGGATGCAATCCAGCGCTTGGCAGAAGGCAAGGGTGCTGAGTTTCGCTTTGGTGCTGAGGTCGCGGAGATTCTGACGCGTCAGGGCCGGGCTTGTGGGGTGCGGCTTGCAAATGGTGAGGAACTCGCTGCCGATGCCGTTGTCTTCAACGGTGATGTGGCTGCGCTGGCGCAGGGGATGCTGGGGCAGGCGCCTCGTGGCGCGGCGGAGGATACACCACGCGCCGCGCGTTCCCTTTCCGCCGTGACCTGGTGCGTGAAGGCGCCGACCGCAGGCTTTCCGCTGGTGCATCACAATGTGTTCTTCGCTGAGGATTACGCGGCGGAGTTTGAAGCGATTTTCCGTAGGCGTGATATCACCGCCGCGCCCACGGTCTATATCTGCGCACAGGATCGCGAAGCGGGGCCGGGGCCGGCAGCGGGCACACCAGAACGGATGCTTGTGCTGATCAATGCGCCACCCGATGGTGATCGGCGTGGCTATTCTCTCGATGAAATAACAGAACTTGGCGAACGAGGCTTCGGTTTGCTGAAAGCTTGCGGCTTGGACGTGGCACGCGACGCAGGCGCGGAATTCGTCACCACGCCTGAAGGTTTCGCGCGGCTTTTTCCGGGTTCGGGCGGCGCGCTCTATGGCCGCGCGAGCCACGGCACCACCGGCACTTTCGCGCGCCCTGGCGCGGTCACGCATTTGCAAGGGCTTTATCTGGCCGGAGGTTCGGTGCATCCCGGCCCCGGCATTCCCATGGCAGCGATGTCCGGCCGTATTGCCGCGGCGCGGCTTTTGGAAGATTGGGCCGGTGCGCGCGGCAGCATACGGATTGGGGCGGCGCGCGCTTAATGGCGCTTCAGCGTGTCGCCATGCGGCACAAGCTGATCAAGCACCTTGGCGGAAGAAATCACGCCCGGCACGCCAGCGCCAGGATGTGTGCCGGCGCCGACCAGATAAAGCCCTTTCACTTCTTCGCTGACATTATGTGGGCGGAACCAGGCGCTTTGGAAAAGCTGCGGCTCCAACGCAAAGGCCGCGCCATTCACCGATAGCAACCGATCCTGAAAATCCTGCGGCGTGATCATGCGGGATGTGGCCAGCGCCTCGCCAAGACCGGGCAACACGGTTTCTTCCAGGCGTTTTTCAATCGCCTGACGATAGGGTTCCGCATGCTTGGCCCAATCCACCTTGCTGCCAAGATGCGGCACGGGCGCCAGCACGTAGAAGGCATCGCAGCCAGGCGGGGCAAGTGATGCATCCGTCGCAGTCGGGCGATGCAGATAAAGGCTGAAATCTTCGGCCAAGTGCTTCCGCGTGAAAATATCGTGCAGCAATTCCTGATAGCGTGGTCCGAGCACCATGGTGTGGTGATAAATATCATCATACCGGCGCTTGGTACCGAAATACCAAACAAAAAGGCTCATGGAATAACGCGCGCGGGCGATCTTGCGATCAGTCCAACGCCGTCGCGGATGATCCTGCAATAGCTTGCTGTAAGTCCAGGCGACGTCCGCATTGGAAACCACGATATCGGCGGCAAGCCTTTCGCCATCGGCAAATTCAACGCCAGTTGCGCGGCCGCCTTCAGTGGTGATGCGCTTCACTTCGGCATTATAGCGAATGCTACCACCAAGCCTTGTGGCCAAATCGAGAATACCCTGCACCAGCGCACCCATGCCGCCCATGGCGTAATGCACGCCATGCAGTCGTTCCAGATGGGCGATCAAGCAATAATAGGCCGTGGTGGTCATCGGATTCCCGCCAATCAGCAGCGGGTGGAAACTGAAGGCAACGCGTAGCTTGTCGCTGGTGAAGTAATCGCAGACGCGGCTATAGACGGTGCGATAGCCCTGCAAGCGAATCAAATCCGGCGCGGCACCAAGCAATGACCCAAGGCGATGGAAGGGCTTATCCGCCAATTCGGCAAAGGCCACCCGAAAAATACGCTCACTTTCCAGAATGAAGCGCTCAAACCCGGCACTGTCTTGCGGTGCGATACGAGCGACCTCGGCGCGCGTGACATCAAGATCGGCGGAACACCGCATGACGTTGCCATCATCGAAGCGGATCAGGTAGAAGGGATCCATCGCGCGCAGATCAATATCCTGCGCAAGTTTACGGCCAGCGAGCGACCAGAGCTCTTCCAACAAATAGGGCGCTGTGATGATGGTGGGGCCGGCATCGAAGGTAAAGCCATCCTGCCGAAAGACATAAGCACGCCCACCTGCGGCATCGAGTTTTTCAAGGATCGTCACACGCCAACCACGTGCGCCAAGCCGCACCGCCGCAGCCAAGCCACCAAAGCCGGAGCCGATCACAATCGCATGCGGGCGTGGGTCTGCTGCTGTGTTCATTGTGCTTGTTCAGCCTTCATCTCACTCGGCATGAAACACCATTCTGAAGCGGTAGAAAAGAAAAACCTCCGCGCGAGGCACGGAGGCTTGGAACACAACAACCTGGGGCGGGCCTATTCAACCCGCCCTGATCCATCATCGCGGCGTAGCATCAGCCGAACGCAGCGGGCCTTGATTGACCTGCTTCAATTCGGGGAAGTCACGCAGCATAGGCGTACCATTCAGGGGGCGGTTTAAGCCTTGATGGCAAGTGGAACAATTCACTTTCAGCGGATCGCCCAGCGCCCCAAGCCGTGGGCCATGCGGGCCTTCCGCCGGACCATTCGGGTTTTGCGCCCAAAGCGGCTTTAGCGGCTCGATGTAGGACATGTTAATGTCTCGTACCATACGAATGCCATGCCAGGCAGTCGTCCGCGCTGGCGGGCTCTGCGCCCATTCGGCGAAGGAACGGCTGTTATGACAATAGGTGCAATTCACACCAAGCGAACCTGACATATGCATCATGAGTGCGTAGGTCCATTCGGTTGACATGGTGTTTTGGCTATTCCGCCCCGGCAGCGAGGTTGTGCTGATATTGCGGATCGGCTGGTCACCCAAAAGGAAGGGCGTGAAGGGATCAGAAGGAAGCGAAGATTGGCCGACTGACGCCGCCGGATGATTCTGCCCACGCGGTGCTTGCAGGCCAGCGCGGCTATTCGGTTCGGTAGACCAGACCATGGTCGGCACCGGATTGCCACGATGGCAGGTGTAGCAGGTCACGCCAGTCTGGCCGACATGGGTCGCCCATTCCGAATTGATCTTGTGCGTCATCTGCAACATGCGCCGGGCGACGACTTTGGTATAAACTTCGTCGGACGCCATGTTTTCGACATTGTGGCAATAGCCACAGCCCTGATTGGGCGCGATCCATTCCGTCATGGCGAGCATGATGCGGTTGAACTGCGCTTCACTCAAATCACGCAGCACCTGCACATTCTCATACGCCTCATGCGCTCTTGGGCCCGTTGCATCCGCGGCTTCGGATGCTTCCGGCCCCTGATTGGCGGCAAGCAAAGCAGGCAGGGTGCGCGGATTTTCCACCTCACCCATCGAAAGCCCGCGGAAGCCACCTTGTGTTGCCAGGATTGGCGGGCGTTCGAAGGTGGTGACGAAGATCACCCCGCAAAGCAGCGCCACCACACCGGCAGCGATGCTGAGTGAAAGCCTGCTCATCGCGGCGCTCCTTGTACGATGGAAGGATCAACAGCAGGTGTCCAAGGCATGGTGTAGGCCGGCGCGAAGTGCCGATCCACCGCCCAAAGATACCAGTTGTCCACAACAGTTCCGGTCAGCAGAATGCCGATCCCGCCCGCAACGGGGCAAAGGAAGGCAAACCACCAGGCCCAACGGTGGATGCTTTCAAACGTGGCGTTGAAGCCCATGGTCCAGCGCCAGAACAAACCACCACGTTCCGCTGCCGTGCCACGATCCAGCGTTTGTTCGATTTCGCGTTCACCACCATAGCGCCCAAGTGCCAGGATAGTTGCGGCGTGCATCGCAAACAGCAGCACCGAACCATAGAGGAACACAATCGAAAGCGCGTGGAACGGGTTGTAAAACAGATTGCCGTAGCGGATCGAAAACGCCGCTGTCCAATCAAGGTGCGGGAAGATGCCGAAGGGCACGGCTTCACTCCAGCTACCCATGGCAAGCGGGCGGATGAAGCCCAGCACCAGGTAAAGCCAGATGGCACCTGCAAAGGCCCAAGCCACATGCGTGCCCATGCCAAGTTGACGTGCGCGGCGATAAGTACGCACCCACCAGAGCAGGATGGAGAGCGTCAGGAAGAAGCCCGCCACAACCCACCAGCCGCCCTTATTCAGTGGCGGAATGCGCATGCCATATTCCGGCGGCGGCGGTTCAAGCGCCAACCAGAAAAGCTGACGGATGAATTCGCTGATATTCCAATTCACCGAGGCCAGCATATTGAGCCCGATGATCTCAAAGGCGATGAAGCCAAAGAGCAGCGAGAGAATGCCAAGATAGCCAAGATAAATCGGCCCAATCTGTGCATCACCAAGGCGACCAAAGAGATGCACTTCGCTGGGTGTACCTTCACGCGCAGAACTATCCGCGGGAAGGGGCACGCCAGGATAAGGTGCTGGTCCGCGCACCTGTATCCGGGTGAAGATGTTTTGATATTCGGCCATGGGATTTTTCCCTCCCCTCGCCTAGCGCCAAATCGGCAGGTTAAGCCACCAGCCCCACCATTCGGGCCAGCCGCGCGTCCAGAAAGGACCGCTGATCACGATGCAGATCGCACTCCAAATCCCTGCAGACAGGGCAAGGAAAAGACCCAAGCGATGGATACCAAGCGTGCCGATCGAATACCCGATCAGGTCACGGAAGAAGGTATTTTCATGCTCTGCGGTCTTGACCGGTTCACCTTCCGGCGGATTGAGCGCCGAGAGAACCAATGCACCATGCAGCGATAGCGCCAGCACCGTGGTGAAGAAAAAGGTCACCGCGATCATATGCGCTGGGTTGTAGTGGAAATGCAGATATTGATAGCCGACATTGGACACCCAATCGAGGTGGCTCCAAATGCCGTAGGGGAAGCCATGTCCCCATGCGCCCATCAGTACCGGCCGGATCACGACCAGCGTGATATAGGCGAAAACCGCGACACCATAAGCAATGGGGATGTGATACCCCATACCAAGCTTGCGTGAGATTTCTGCTTGCCTCAGCGCCCAGGACACAAATGCCCCAATCGCGCAGATGGTGATCACCTGCCAAAGCCCGCCTTCGCGCATCGGCGCCAGGCGCAGCCCGTATTTGAGATCCGGCGGCGCGATATTGATCAGCCAGGGATTCCATGTCCCGCCAATCGCTGCGCCGTAGAGGATCAGGGCGGTTCCGACAAAGCTGAAAAACGCGCAGGTCACGCCAAAGAACCCGACATAGAAAGGCCCTATCCAGAAATCGAACAGGTCGCCCCCTATCAGGGTTCCGCCGCGGACGCGGTATTTCCGCTCAAAGCTTAACATCGCCATCGCTTGATGCTCCTCTCCCGACGGGGGCTATGCCCGCCTGGCGGTCCCTCATGATGTTTTGTGCGGGCGAGGCAGTTTCGGCTGCCTCGCCCAATTCGCTGAAGCGCGGCCGAAGCCGCGCCCCGTGCTCAACCACCCAGCTTCGCGCCAGGGGTGAATGTCGGTGACGTTGCGCACCAACCAAGATGATCGCAGTAGCGCGGCGAGCTCAGAACAGCGAAGTGAATCACTGCTGCGATCGCCACCACACCTGCCGCGCCGAGGAACCCGACACGACGAGCATCAATCACCATCCACATTTTATGCATATCGAACATTCTCCTTTCTTTCGCTCCAGATTTCGGGAAATTCCGTCAACCCGGAACATCCTTCAGAAGAAGCGCCAGTCGGGCGGAACCACTTGTCCGGTATAGACAAGCGGCCGCCACAACCACACGAGGATATGCGCGCCCATGGAAGCGAAAACGGAGAAAGCCCATCCCTGGACCACCAAGTTGTGGACTTCCTTCGCCTGAGCTTCCGTCAGGCGCGTTCTAGTGTCGGCCATTAGCAAACCTCCGACTTGGCCTTACGGCCATTACCGCGTCCACCCGCGCGGCAGGGACGGCAGAGGCGGAATTCCGCCCAAGCCTTCTTGTCGTCGGATACGTGCCGACAGCGGTGACCGCGGTCCGTTCGCAGACAAGATTCGTGATGACGAAGGGGCGTCATGCCATGACCTCCGCCAAAGTCTTTTGCACGCGCTCTGCCGTCACGCGCGGCTCTGCCGCATCGCGCGCGGCGCGTTCAACTTGTTCACGCAGCCGCTTGGCTGCGGAAATACGGAGCAGGAAGGGTTCCTGTTCCACCCGTTCATCCAATAGCGCGACCGCCGCTGCGTCCCAGGGTTCGGCAGCACGCACCGGGGTTGGTTCAACGCGATCAAGATCAGTGCCGAGCGGCAGGATATGAAACAACGCGTCAAACAAGGCGTTGCAATATTCCTGGATGATATAGGTCGCCCCCGCATAGCCCATGAAGGGCGTGCCGGTAGCACGGCGGATGATGGCGCCGGGGAAACTTGCCGGGATATACATGGCGCGGCTTTTGATTTCTGCCGCATACATGCGTTCATTATAGGAACCGAACAGCACCAAGGGCGGTGTCTTGCGCAAAGCATCACGCACCGCCGCATTATCGGGCTTCTGCCCTGCCTTGCGCGAAAAGGCGAAAGCACAGGGAATACCCATTTCATCATGCAAAAAACGCTGCAATCCGCGCGAATAGGTATCAGTCGCAACCACCGCGAAGGAGGCCGAGGCGTAGAAATCCTGCGTCACACTCCGCCACAAATCCCAAAGCGGCTTCACCGTGGTGTGTTTTTCACGTTCGATGAAGGGTTCCGGGTCCAGCCCAGTCAATTCACCAAGCTTGCGAAGGAAATTTGTTGTCGCGAAAAGCCCAATTGGCGCCTGCAGATAGGGCCGATCCAGCTCCTCGCACAGCTTGCGACCGAATTCGCGATACATGCAGATATTCACATCCGCATCGGGCAGTTTTGCGATGTCTTCCACATGGCTGCCAAGCGGGAAGACCAGATTGATCTCACAGCCAATGCCTTCGACCAGGCGGCGAATCTCTGCCAGGTCGGATGGCATATTGAAGGTGCCATAGATGGGGCCGATGATATTCACGCGCGGCTTTTCGCCTTCCTTGCGCGTGCGGGGTTTTGGCTTGCGACCGCGTGAGCCAAATTCGCTCCAGAGCCACATGATGGCACGGTCGGCGGCCTGCCACTGATCCTCATCAATCGTGCGGCAGATGAAGCGTTGCAGATTGCTGCCCTGCGGTGTGACACCACCACCGATCATTTCAGCGATGGAACCCGTCACCACCACGGCAGGCAACTCGGCATCCTGTGTGGCGGCAGCGCGCTTCAAGGCGCCTTCGGTGCCGTTCTGGGAGAGTGAATCCTCATCCAAACCCGTCACCACAATCGGCAATTCATGCGGCGGCAACGCATCCGTGTAATGCAGCACCGCCGTCACCGGCAGGTTTTCGCAACCGACTGGCCCATCAATCACAACCCGCAGGCCACGCACTGCCGAGAAAGCATAGATCGCCCCCCAGTAGCCGCCGGCGCGATCATGATCGAGAACGAGCATGCTCAGCTCCCCACCGCTTCTTCGGCCTTGGCCTTGGCGGCGCGCAGCTTGCGCTGACGCTCACGAAAACCAGGGGGATCGCTTGGCTTGTCGCGGAACCCATAACCCGCGCCATCCGGCGTGCCGACACCTTCAAAGAAGGAAACCATGCGCGAAAAACGCTCACGCCCATTGGTCTGCGCCGCCACAATGCCTGCCATGGAAGCGGCACCAGCCGGGCCAAAAAGCGGACGGGCGGAAACCATATTCGTGAAGTAGAGCGCGGGCGTGCCCATTTCCTTGGCCTTCTGCACCAAGGGTGTTGTGCCAAGCGCCAGATCAGGCCGCGTATCCTTCATCGCGGCAATGTCCTGTTCCAGGCTCGCGCGATACTGCACATGGCAACCATGCGCTTCGAGCCATTCGCGATCCGCAGCACTCCATTCTGTGCGCGGTGCGGCTGTGCCGACATAAGGCACTTCAGCGCCGGCTTCGATCAGCAGGCGCGCCACCAGCAATTCCGAACCTTCATAGCCAGAAACCGTAATGCGCGCCTTGACCGGGTTGCCGGCAAGCGCACCACGAATGGCAGGTAAGGCACGCGTCTTGGCCGCTTCGATATCGGATGGCTTCACGCCCGCCGCAGCACCAATCGCAGAGAGCCAGGCATCCGTGCCTTCCACACCCACCGGCGCAGAACCCACTACTGGGCGACCCGCCGCGCGGAATTCGCGAATGCTTGCGATATAGAAAGGATGCACTGCCGCAACGGCAACACTATCAAGCGCCGCATAAAGATCACGCCATTCACGCGCCGGGGTTTGCGGCGCAAGCGTCAGCCCCATGGGCTGGATCAACGCACCAATTCCTGGCGGATCGGCGGGGAACAACTCGCCAATCACCGCGATGCTGCGTTGATCCAGTGCATAATCGCGTGGCCTGGCTACCGGACCTGCCTCAGCCTCATTGCGAGCGTAGCGCAGCATGGCGCCGGCCAGCACATCCTTGGCTTCTGCATGGGTCGGCACGCCAAAGCCCGGCACATCTATGCCAATCACACGTACGCCATTGATCTGCTTCGGCAATAGATCAAGCGGCACACCAGATGCCGTTGGCACACATAGATTGGTGACGATGACAGCGTCATAATCCTCTGGCTTCGCCAGGGCATAGACTGCGTCGCGAATATCTTCAAAAAGCTTGCCGGTGACGAGGGTTTCCGAATTGAACGGCACGTAACCCACCGTGCGACGCGCGCCATAGAAATGGCTGGTAAAGGTCAGGCCATAGACGCAGCACGCGCTGCCGGAAAGGATTGTCGCCACACGGCGCATCCGCAAACCAACACGCAAGGACCCAAAAGCCGGGCACATGGATTGCGGCTGGTCATGCGGCCCGCGCGGATAATCCGCCGCGAGCCTATCCATCACCTCAGACTTGCCCGCAGCACGCGCGGCGGCGTCCAGTGTTTCCCGCCCACCATGGCAGGCAGAGCCCTCAGCGGCGGCAGGCGGCGATACGGGCGGGAGTGTATCCATGCCCTCAGACGCCCTCATACACCACTTCAAGGGATGGCTTGTTCAGCACTTCCGCGGCGCACATGTCTTCCATGGTGGCGGGGTTCAGCACCACACCACGGCCCACGGCTTCGCCCTTGAACAGGCCGAGCAGATTTTCCTGGCTCAGCGGATTCGGACGGAGCGGCGGCGCCTCAGCGACTTGCAGCGCGAGCTGTTCAAACACCGAAGCCCAGCGCCCGCCGGGCTTGCCGATGATTTCATAATTTGCGGATTTGCGGCGAATATCCTCATCCGCCGGAATGGCAGCCAGCACGGGGATGCCGGCTTCAGCCGCAAAGGCATGGGCTTCGCCGGTGCCGTCATCCTTGTTGATGACCATGCCGGCCACGCCGACATTGCCGCCAAGCTTGCGGAAGTATTCGACGGCGGAACAAACATTGTTCGCGACATAAAGCGATTGCAGGTCATTCGACCCGACCACAATCACCTTCTGGCACATGTCACGCGCAATCGGCAGACCAAAGCCGCCGCAGACCACATCGCCCAGGAAGTCGAGCAAGACATAGTCGAAATCCCATTGATGGAAGCCGAGTTTTTCCAGCAATTCGAAGCCATGGATGATGCCGCGTCCACCGCAGCCCCGGCCCACTTCCGGGCCGCCCAATTCCATGGCGAAAACACCATCGCGCTTGAAGCAGACATCGCCGATGGCAACAGCCTCACCGGCGGCCTTCTTCTTGGATGAGGTTTCAATGATGGTCGGGCAGGAACGCCCACCAAAAAGCAGCGATGTCGTATCGCTTTTCGGGTCGCAGCCAATTAACAGTACGCGCTTGCCCTGCTGCGCCATCATGTAGCTGAGGTTTGCGAGGGTGAAGGATTTGCCGATACCGCCCTTGCCATAGATCGCGATGATCTGGGTTTTCTTAGCCGCCGGCGATGTCAGCACCCCATCAGGCGGTGTGGATGCTTCGGCGCGCAGCGCGTTATGCATCGCATTCATGGATGGACCGTTTGGCTTCCCCGGGACAGCGTTCATTTGTTGTTTCTCCAGTCCAGAACCATTTTGAGGCAGGCAGGATCTTCAAAAGCCTGGCGATAGGCTTCCGGCGCCGCATCCGCCGAGGCGCGATGCGTAATCAAGCCGGAAAGGGAAAGACGACGCGCTGCGATCAGCGCATTCACCACCTCCAGATCCGGCTGTTTCCATTCCGCGGCGATGGCGATGCGTGCTTCACGCATGAAGGCCGGCGGGAATGTGAAGGAAAGCGGCGCGCTGTAGAAACCAGCCAGCGTCACCACGCCACCAGGGGCCAAGCGCGCGATCAGGGTATCCAGCAAGACGGCATCGCCGCTCACGTCACAAATCGCGCGATAATCGCGCCGCGTATCTTCTGCCGGATCAATAACCAAATAGCCATTCGCGCCATCGCGCCGCGCGGGATTGCTTTCCCACACGATCGGCGCGGGATGGCCGGCGGCGATGATGATGCGCGCCAGTAAGCGCCCCAGCACACCATGGCCGATGATCAATTCCGGAATCGCCGCATTCGGCAGCGCCATGGCGTGATGCGCAGTGGCGGCCAGCGCCAAAAGCACGGCATCTGCGCCGAGCGCGGGATCAACCGGTGTCACGCGCGCACCGGCCACCACAAGCCGCGCGGCTGCGCCACCAAATAATCCGCGAATATCGCCAAAGCAGCGCGCACCGGGGACGAAAACCGCCTCACCTGGCTGCCGGCCCGCGGCGACACCGGCCTGCACCACGCGACCCACGGATTCGTAACCCGGCACCAACGGATACCCCATGCCAGGGAAGGACGGCATGCGCCCGGACCAGAGAAGACGTTCCGTTCCAGTACTGATACCGCTCCAATCAATGTCCACGACAACATCCTCTGCGCCTGGCGGCGTCAGTTGCAGGCGCGAAAGCGAAAGCTTTTCGGGGGCGCTCAGCAGGATGGCGAGTGTTTCCACTCCGGGATCTCCCAATTGGGTTTTGTAACTCTAATGTGACGCGCGTAACTGTCAAGTTAAAATGACATTAAACGAGTCAATCTGCCTCAGCCTGCATCACACGCGTTAGCAAGGGGGTGTCGGTCGGCAGCAGCCGGGGCGCTTTGAAGCCAGCAGCGGTCAGCATCGCGGCCAACTCATCCGGCCGGCGCGGGCGGCCGCGGCCCATGGCCAACAGGTAAAAGCCGAAATAGGCGCCGCCCATGGGCTCAGCGCCCGCAGTGCCGGCCATGGGCTCGGCAATCAGCACGCGCCCGCCTTTGGGCAAGGCCGCACGCACACGGCCAAGCAGGGCCTGCACCACATCATCATCATGGTCGTGCAACACGCGCACCAGGCTGATGATATCGGCACCGAGTGGCAGGGAATCGGTGGAGAAATCGCCGCCCATCGCCATGGCGCGGTCCGCCAGCCCTTCGCGGGCAAAGCGCTGCCGCCCCTGTTCGGCCACGGCCGGCAGGTCAAACAACAGCAAATCAAGGCCGGGATTGGCCTTGCCGACTGCGGTCAGAAAGGCGCCGCTGCCACCGCCGACATCCATCAGGCGCCGATGCAGGCCAAAGCGGTAGGCGGCCAGAACCTCCTGCGCCACCATGGGCTGGCTTGCCGCCATCAGCGCCGTGTAATCGGCCACTTTTTCGCCCGGCAGGGCATCCGGCTGCGCCGCGCCGGCATAGGCCCAGTATTGCGCCAGCGCCGTGCCGCCCCTTTCGCGGCGCAGAAGCGCTACCGGATCCGCCAGATCGGCGTAGAGCATGGCATGGTGTTCCACCATGGCGGCGATGCCGGGATTGCCGATCATGGCCGCACCCAATTCGCCGAGCGCCCAGGCACCATCTGCACGCCGGCGCACCAGCCGGAGCGATTCGGCGGCCACCAACAGGCGGTTCATCGCTTCAGGCGCCAGCCCGAGTCGCGCCGCCAGCTTATGTTCTTCCACCGGGGCTTCATGCAGCGCTTCAAACAGCTTCAGCCGCACACAAGCGGCCAGCACTTGCGAATAGACAAAGCCAGCGCAGAGATCGAATAATTCCCGCGCGCGGCGGCGCGCCAGCGGGCGGGTCAGCGGAAAACGCGCAGCCCAGGCACGAAAACTTGGGCGCGCCGTGAGGGATTCGCGCCAGGCGGTAAAGCGATCCGCCCAGGATGCGCCCCCTTCCCGATCCGCCCTTTGCGGGGGCAGCGGCATGGCCCGCGCCATGGTTCAGGCCACGGCCAGCTTGCGCGGCAAAAGCCGGCCCACTTCTTCCAACATGGCGGCGCGCAACAGGGTACGACCCGGGCAAGCGGGAATCGCCTCCACCGCTGCATTGGCCAGGGTTTTGAGCCGCGCCACCGCGCCATCCAGACCCAATTGCAACACGGCTGATGGCCGCCCCAAAGCCTGGTCGCGCCCGACAGGCTTGCCGATGCTCGCTTCATCTTCCACAGCATCGCGCAAATCATCAGCGACCTGGAACGCCTCACCAAGGCGATCCCCCAGCAAGCGCCAGGCTTCGGCATCAGCAACACCCGCAGCAGCAGCACCGGCGACCGATGCCGCGGCGAAAAGCGCCCCGGTCTTTTGCCGCTGATATTCAGAAAGATCAGCGCGCGGTTCACATTCCCATGCCTGGCCGGCGACAATGCCGAAGGGCACGCCCACACCATCGCCAATCGCATTGATCACCGGGCCAAGCCGTTCCGGCGCAGCGCAACCGGCGCGCGCAACAGTCTGAAACGCCAGCACAATCAGCCCATCCCCTGCCAGCACCGCCAGCGGCTCACCATAGGCGCGATGCACGGAAGGCCGGCCACGGCGCGTATCGGCATCATCGAAGCAGGGCAGGTCATCATGCACCAGGCTGGCGCAATGCAGCAGCTCAATCGCGGCGGCAGCAGCGCTGGCAAGCCTTGGCTGGTCATCACCACAGGCCGCGGCAACAGCAAGCGTCAGGCGCGGGCGGATGCGCGCCCCTTTCGGGAAAACCGCGTGACGCATCGCGGCGGCAAGGCGGGGCGGGGCACCGCTCGCCTCGGCGGAGAGCACCGCGTCAGCGAGGCTGCTCTCAATACGGGCCAAGGCGTCCATGCGGGACCTCCCGAGGGGTGGCGCGAACGCATCGCGGCAGCCCTGTGTATGTTGTATTAGACGGTTTTCATTGTCGTGTTTTCTTGACACTCATGTCAAGGCTTTTCACGCCCGCGCGGCAAAACGGGTTTCGCGGTCCATCCGGTCCATCAATTCCAAGGCCCAAACCAGCCTTTCGCCATAGCCGGCACCAAGCGGCGGGCCTTCCAGCGCGGGGGCAGAACGCACCGCATCCACCAGAAAGCGCGTGGCCGGCGATGGCGCTTCATCCGCGCCGTCCTGCTGCGCCGCGAGCGCACCAGCCGCACGCGCCAAAAGCCAAGCCTTGCGCCGCCCCGAAACCACCGCGCGACGAGAAACAGAATCTAGCCCTTGGCGTTCCACCTCTCGCCCTATTTCCGCATAAACAAGGCGGGCGGCGCCAATGCCTGGGCGGCAATCCCAAGGCAGCAGCGCAATGCCTGGCCAAGCGCGGCGGTAATGCGCTTCCGCCGCGCCCAAAAGCCGCGCGACAACACGGCCAAGGGCTGGCGAAAAGGCTGGGTTGGCGATCAACGCCTCCGCCGAAAGCCCTTCCTCACGCAGCCAGGTAAGCGGCAGATAAACGCGCCCGGCCTTGGCATCTTCGCCGACGTCTCGGGCGATATTGGTAAGCTGCATGGCAAGGCCAAGATCACAGGCGCGCGCAATCGCTTCCGGTGAACGCACGCCCATCAGTAATGTCATCATCGCGCCAACGGTCGCGGCGACGCGCGCGGCATAGGCTTCCAGCGCGGCGATATCCTCATAAAAGCGGCCTTCGGCATCCCAGGCGAAGCCTTCGAGCAACGCCGCCGGCAAGGCGCGCGGCACGCCATATTGCGCAACCACAGCAGCAAAAGCGCGATCCGCCACATGATCCCAGGGGCGCGCGGCATAGGCGCCATCAAGGCGTTGGTGCAGCAGTGCCAGCGAGGCCGCCGGATCATCGCTCATGTCAATCGCGTCATCGGCCACGCGGCAAAAGGCGTAAAGCGCGGCGGCGGGGGCTGCGATGCGGCGCGGCAAAAGGAAGGATGCGGCGCGGAAACTTTTCGAACCGCCCGCCAATAATCTGGTGCAGGCGGCAAGATCCTCGGCTGAAATGCCGTTCAATCCGGACATGCGCATCCCCGTATTTTGCTTGTTTCAGTCATGTTCGGCTGTCCGGCGGCGAAAGCGCCGCACCCCAAGCGCCACAGCCAAAGCGACGATTGGGATGGCGATGCCGGTCACGATTTCTTCGCGGAAATTGGCGCCGGTGGTGACCAAGCCCTTCGCCAGATAGGCCACCAGCCCGACCACGTAATAGGTGATGGCGGCAACGGAAAACCCTTCCACCGCCTGCTGCAGCCGAAGCTGCTGGCGCGCGCGCCGTTCCATGGAAGCGAGCAAAGCCTGATTCTGCCTCTCGCGCGTGATATCAACACGGGTTGAGAGAAGCTGTGTGGCGCGCGCCACGCGTTGGGAGAGCATTTCCTGCCGTGTGGCCACGGCCTGGCAGGTATTCATGGCTGGCGCCAGACGGCGTTCGGTGAATTCGCCAAAGGTCTGCATGCCTTCCATGCGGGTTTCGCGCAATTCCTGAATGCGGTTGCGCACCAATTCATAATAGGCGGCAGCGGCGGAGAAGCGAAAACGATGGCGCGATTCGCGGCTTTCCGCTTCGGCGGCCATACGCGTCAGGCGTTGCAGCAGCAGCGGTTCATCAGCTTCCTGCGCTTCAACAAGCGCCGCGCTGATTTCCGCCAATTCGCGTTCCTGCGCGCCGATCTGCGGTGCGACTTCCTGCGCGACAGGCAGCGCCAGCAGCGCCATGATGCGATAGGTTTCCATCTCCAGCAGGCGCTGGGAAAGCCTGCCCGCCTGATAGGGCGACATGCCACCATCATAAATCAGGAAGCGGCTGAACCCATCATCCTGGATACGGAAATCGGTGAAGGCATGCGCCTGACCGCCGGCGAGCGGCCCGCCCACCAGCATATGGTCACGAAAATACCGCCGCGAGATTTCGCTGATGGCAAGCGGCACATCCTTGGAAGCAAGCAGCGTGACATGCGCCGCCGCAATCACCTGGCCGGGGAGCGCCTTGAGCCAATCCGCCGGCAGCGCATGGATTGCCGCAGCCGAAAATGGTTCAGGTTCCGCGCCCGCAACCACCACCATGAAACGGCTGAATTCGCCATGCCTTTCCCATTTCAGGCGAAAGGGTCCGAAATCCGCGCTGTAATGATTGGCCCCTGGCGCTGGCGGTGGGATCGAAAAGCGCTGCGCCAGCGCAGAAAGCGCGGCCCAGGGCGCATCGCGCGCCTCATCCGCTACCGGCAGCAGCGCGATTTGCGACACGCGGCAAGGGGAGAAAAGCATCTCCGGCGGACGCGCATGCACCTCATCATTGAGTTCCATGCGCTTGGCATAAGACGCGGGGAGGACGTTATCGAAGCTCATGCCGCCGCCCCGGTGACATGCTGCGCCACGCCAGACCATTCCTTCAGCAGCGTATCAGCAACGCGCTGCGGCGCTTCCTCATGCGCCAAATGACCAAGCCCTTCGAGCGTAATGATGCGTGCAGCGGGCAGAATGGCCTGGATGCGCCGCGCCTGCATGGGCGGCACGGCGCGATCGCGGCTGCCGACCATCAGGAAAAGTGCCGGCGCAAGGCGCGGCAAATCGCGCAGCAATGGGCGCAATTCCCATTGCGCCATCATCATCAACGCCGCGCGTATATGGCCAGGATAGCTAAACAGCCGCGTATACAATTCCACGCCGCGCGGGCCGATATCAGACCCTGTATCGCGCAAGAGCTTGGCCGCCACTTCCTGCTTGGAAGCCCGCCAGGCGCAGAGCTTGGAAACGAACGGCAGCCCCACCATGACACGTGCCGCGCGGGTGAAAAATGCCGCATGTTCATCGCCGAGCGGCAGCAGCGCACCATTAAGGCTGAAGATGGCACGCGGCGCGATCTTGCCATCCAAGGCCATGCGCAGGGCAATCGCTGCTCCTGCGGAATGACCAAGTACCAAGTCGGGCGAAACCTGAAGCTGCTTCAACAGCGCATGCAGCGCCTCGGAAAAACCTGCAAGCGAAACACGCGCCTGCGGCAGGCTGGTCGTAAAACCCTGCCCCGGCAGATCGGGCGCAATCAAGGTAAAATGCGGTGCCAGGATCGGCGCCAAATCGCGCCAGCTATGGGTTGAAGCTGCAGTACCATGCAGCAGCAACAGGCAAGGCCCCTGCCCTATGCGCTGCACATGCCAAGTCAGCCCGCCAGCTTCGACAAATGCACTCGATTGCCGGTTGGGCCAATCCCGCCCATCCCTTTCCCAAACCGGCGAGTCTGCGGCTGCTGCCATGACATCAAGGCCCAACCACTGGCATGCGCGCGGCATCACGCACGGCCGCCGACATGCGCGCCGCATCTGCAAAGGGCAGCGGCACATAGCGCGCGCCCATGGCGGAGGCGAGGTCTCGTGAAAAAGGCTGCGGCCGTGGCGCGGTATCAATCAGCAGGGAGGAGATACCCGAAACCTTGAACAGCCGCGCCACATCAAGCGCCTCCGCTTCCGCCGTGGCGCGCCCGCCCATGCCATCACGCGCAACATTGGCGCGGCCATCAGTCAGCGCAACAATCACCGGCGTTTGCCCGCGCTTGCGGCTGGCTTCTGCCATGGCAAAGCCGGCGGCGATTCCAGCCGAGAGCGGCGTACCACCACCACCAGGCAAAGCGGCCAGGCTTCGCTTGGCGCGAACCAGGGAATGTGTCGGTTCCAGCAGCACCTCGGCGCCCCGACCACGGAAGGCAATCACCGCGACACGATCACGCCGCACATAACAATCCGAGAGCAGCAATTCCACCGCGCCCTTCGCTTCCGCCAGCCGATGCAAAGCCGCCGAGCCAGACGCATCCACAAGGAAAATCGTGGTGGTTTCGCTATTCTGCCTGTAGCGCCGGATACGTACATCTTCACGTCTGATATGCACCAGCGCCGCGTGATGCGGCTTTTCGCGCCGGCGATATTCTTGCCAGGGAGCAGCGACTCGTAGCGTTTCCACCAAGGCCAAACGCAGCCCCGCGCGCCAGGCAGCCGGCCGCGCACCAATGGGCCTGCCGCGCTGCGCGGAGCGGCGCATCATGCCGGATTTGCCTGATTGCGCCGCTTGCCGCGCCATCTGCCGCGCCGCCACGCCAAGCCCGGCAAGCAAGCCTGGCGGAAGGTTCGCTTGCGCCGCTGCAAGAACAAGATCTTCCAATGAAGGTTGATCCTGGCTTTGGCTCTGATCGGCTCGGGTGTTTTCCTGTTGTTGCTGCTCTGGCGCCGGGGGCTGTTCCTCTGCGGGTGCCTCTGGCATTTGGCGCGCGCGCGGGGCCAGCACCAATTGCGCGGCGAGCGCGGCATCCTCCGCAGTAACCTCTTTGCGCCCAGCCAGGGCCGCTGCGGCACGGGCACAACGCAGCGCGAAAATCGGTGCCCGCAGGGAAAGAATGCCAAGCGCCAAAGCCGCCGCGCAAAAGGCTTGCGGTAAATCCGGCGGCACCCTGACATGCGCAACTAGCTGTCGCGCGGCCTGAATATCATCCCGATGCGGCATGACGGATTTCATCCGCTTCGCGCTTTGCTGCGGCAAGCTGACATGGAATGCCAAGCGATCAGCAAGCGCTTCCGCGACCTGTTCTTCTTCCGATGCGCCTTCATCCAAGGCAATGACGGCAAAGCGTGTTGCCTCGGCGAAGGCCACCCCTTCCCGCGCGACATTGACCGCACCTTGATCCAGCACCGCCGCAATGCGCGCGATGGTCTGGCCTTCCACCCGTTCCGCCATGGGAAGAATGACCACGCCGCCATCACTTTCCGAGAGCAATCCCCGTTGCGCGATGGGCCGCCCGCTGCTGAGGCTGGCGGTGAGATCAAGACCACCCAGCAGCCGATTATCCGCAATGCCCATCGGCACGCGCCGCCATGGCGCGCCCTGCGGCATTATTTTGCGCAGTGCTTCCAGCCAATCATCCCTGAGTGGATCAGCCGGCCCGCGCAACACCACGCCGCCCAGGCCAAACGGGTCAACCGCAAGCAGCGCCACCACCTGGAAGGCCATCGCAGTTGCGGTGTCTTCCTGATTATTGGTTTCTACTGCCTGCGGCGCTTTCGTCATGAGCCGAAGACGTCTTCGAGCGCCTTTTCCACCCGCGTCGTCGCAACCGCTTCATCCAAGGGGTTGCGCCGTAGCCGATGACGCAAGGCAGAAGGCGCAATACGGCGCAGATGATCCTTGGTGACTTCGCGTTCGCCTTCCAGCGCCGCCAGCGCACGCGCTGCCCTGACGAGTGTCAGCTCTCCACGCAAGCCATCAGTGCCAAGCGCCATACACAAAGTCGCCGCCTGTTCAATCGTGCCAAGCGGGAGCGTCACGGACAACAGGCGCTTCCGCCCTGCCAAAATAGCGTCCCGCGTTTGTGCCTCTTCCTTGGACCAATGCTTGATGAAACCACTGGCGTCGCGGTCATAAGCATCGCGCCGACACACAACCTCCACCCGGCTGGCAAGGTCCTTCGGCGTGCTGACTTCAACCGAAAGCCCGAACCGGTCGAGCAATTGGGGGCGTAATTCCCCTTCCTCAGGGTTACCACTTCCTATCAACACAAAGCGCGCAGGATGGCGAAGGCTGATGCCCTCACGCTCCACCACATTCTCTCCCGATGCGGCGACATCGAGCAGAAGATCAACCAAATGATCTTCAAGCAGGTTGACCTCATCAATATAGAGAAACCCGCGATGCGCGGCAGCAAGCAGCCCTGGTTCAAAGGCTTTCACGCCCTGCGCCAAGGCCCTTTCGATATCGAGCGCGCCGGCCAGGCGATCTTCCGTTGTGCCAAGCGGCAAATCAACGACGGGTACGGGTACCATGCGCTTTTCTGGCTTACGTCCCTTGACCAGACTGCCACAATGGGAACAGCTTGATTGCGGCGCGGCAGGGTCACAGGCGAAGGGACAACCGGCAACGACGGGCATTTCTGGCAGCAGCGCCGCCAATGAACGCACGGCGGTGGATTTGCCCGTGCCACGATCCCCAAACACCAGGACGCCACCAATGCTTGGATCAACCGCGGCAATCATCAGCGCGCGCTTCATTTCCTCCTGCCCGACGATGGCGCTGAAGGGATAGGCGTTGCGCGCAGCTGGCGCGGCTAAGCGGCTTGTTTTGTCCGATGGCGCGCGTGGCGCTTGGCGACGCGACACCTGCCCTTCCTGGCCAGGCCGCGTGGCCGGCCGGAAGCTGGTGAGTGCACCATCCATTACGCGGCCCGCCGCAAGCGGAATTGCGACCAAACCTGTTCAAGCGATTGGACCAGGTGATCCATATCGGCATCCGAATGCACAGGCGATGGCGTGATGCGTAGCCGTTCCGTCCCACGCGGTACGGTTGGATAATTGATCGGCTGCACGTAAATCCCGTGCTCATCCAACAGCGTATCGCTGAGTTTCTTGCAGAGCGTCGGATCACCCACCATCACCGGCACGATATGGCTAAGATTATCCAGATGCGGCACACCAATCGCATCCAAGCGTTGCCGCAAGGTGGCAGCGCGTTCATGCAGCCTTTCCCGTTCATCATTGTTCTGCCGCAAATGACGAATGGCAGCACGCGCACCGGCCGCGATGGCTGGCGGCAGGGCCGTTGAGAAGATGAAGCCGGATGCAAAGGAACGCACAAAATCACACATGGCCGTGCTGCCAGCGATATAGCCGCCAATCACACCAAACGCCTTGGCAAGGGTGCCTTCAATCACCGTCACACGGTCCGCGACGCCATCACGTTGCGTGATACCACCGCCATTTGCGCCATAAAGGCCGACCGCATGAACCTCATCGCAATAGGTCATGGCGCCGTATTCATCAGCAACATCGCAGATATCGCTGATCGGCGCGATATCGCCATCCATGGAATAGACGCTTTCGAAGGCCACCAATTTCGGCGCTGATTTCGGAAGCTCCGCCAATACACGCCGCAAATCCGCAACGTCATTATGCTTGAACAGAACGCGCTTGGCCTTGCTATGGCGCATACCCTCAATCATGGAAGCGTGGTTCATCTCATCAGAAACGATGATGCACCCCGGCAGTTTGGACCCAAGCGTCGAAAGCGATGCCCAATTCGACATATAGCCTGAATTAAACAGCAGCGCCGCTTCGCGGCCATGCAGGGCAGCGAGGTCTTTTTCCAATAAAACATGCTCATGATTGGTGCCCGAGATGTTGCGTGTGCCGCCGGCACCGGCCCCGCAACGATCCAGCGCTTCATGCATGGCGCTCAGCACATCAGGGTGCTGACCCATACCGAGATAATCATTAGAGCACCAAACAGTCACCTCACCGCGCACGCCCTTGTCGTGCCGTGTGGCACGCGGGAATTGTCCGCGACGCCGCTCGAGATCCGCGAATACCCGATACCGGCCTTCGCGGCGAAGGCCATCAAGCTGACCTTGGAAAAATTCCTCGTAATTCATGTCACACTCTCCTTGCCCAGAATGATTTTCCAGGTCTTGCGATTGCGCGAAGGTCGCTTTCGGCCGCATTTGCCGAAACAAGGCCCCTCGCCATGCCTTGGGTGATCTGCCTCATGCGCCATGCCTCAGCGCATAATCCTCGAGCTCCGCCTGTATGCCGCGCATATCCAATAGCCGCCCGGTAACGATGATGCCTGTCCGCGTTGTCTCCGGCACTGCCTCGCGCCGCAGATGCATGGTGCCATTGGTGAAATCCAGCGTGAGCCAACCATCGGGCGCGCGAATGGACCCACGCAGACTTTCAACCGAACCGAAAGCGCCAGCGGTGATGCGTGTGAGCAAGGCATTCAAGGGGCGCGTATCAAAGGGTCCATTCCTATCGGTGGACCAGCTTCCGGTTTGCGCTGGTGATTCCTGATCCCTGAGGCCCCAACGCCAAAGCGCTTCAAGCGGCAAAGGCAGCATCAAGAACCAATGCTCAATCACCGCCAGGGAGGCCATTGTGGCCACAAGCATGAACCCTGTCGCCTGATACGCATCAGCACCCGCCGCAAAAGCCTTGTGGAACAGCAAAGCGCTCAGCATCGTGCCGAGGGTGATCGAAAAAGGGAAAAGCAGATTCATCGGCCGATGCGCGAAATAGCTGCTCATGTAGCGCAGATGCGCCGGCAAGAGCCGCTCGCCAGTATTGCGCACCCCAAGATAAAGATTGAGCTTGGCACTCAGGCGCATCAGCCAGAGAATGCCATAAGTCAGCAATCCAATCTGGTTAGGCCCCTGCGCGAAAGCGATGATAAGCAGAAAGCCCAGTCCCAGGATGAATAATTCGTGCCAAAGCACGACGCGGGTTGCGGACCAGAAGCGCCGCAACCCAGTGAATTGTGCTGGCATTTCAGAACGATTTGGCCCCGTAATCAACCCGCCTAGAAAGCTGATCTCCACCGCGCCCCAGATCGCCAATGCCGCCACAAATGAAAGATAGGCGCCATTCGCTGTTACGTCATCGGAAGCTGCATGCAGCATCACCAGCCCAACAGCGAGCAAGCCCGCAGATGCCGCACCGAGCGCCAGACGATGTCCCGCAAGCTTGGTGACCGCAAAAAGAATCGCACCCGTCGTCAGCCACCAAAGAAAGATGGCAATCAGGGCTGCGGTCACGCTTTCGGGCATGGCGGCTCGTCTACCACACCGGTGAGAGGCGAATTTCGTTCGGAAGCGGATGCTTTCGCGGCCTACGGAAAAACAGCCTGGCGAAGGTGGTAGCGGCCGAAATGCTCAAGCCGATGCGGCGAAGCCGGCCGCCAATACCACCCTGGCGCCGAGCATCGCTCATCCTTTCCGAAATCTGCCAGAGGCGGTCCATATCTTCCATGAAGCCCGGACCATCCACATCGAGCGTGACAGGGAACACCTGGCGACAAATCTCCTCGGTGATCTTGAAGACCTGCCGATCATATTCCGTCGGCGTCATGCCAAGTGCCTTATGGAATTCAGGCCGACCATGGTCCCGGACATACATGGTGGCGAAAACCGCCAATTGAAAAAAGCGGCACCACAGCGCATTGACACCGGTCAGGAGCTTCGGATTGGCGCGCATCAGCAGCGCAAAAGCCTCGCCATGGCGGAACTCGTCATTGCACCATTTCTCGAACCACAGGAAGATCGGGTGAAAACGCAATTCCGGGTGACGTTCGAATTGCCGGAAAATGGTTATGTAGCGGGCGTAACCGATCTTCTCGCTCAAGTAAGTCGCGTAGAAGATGAATTTTGGCTGGAAGTAATGATACTTCTTGGCGCGCGTCAAAAACCCAAGATCAACGCCAATTCCCAGATCCTTCAGCGCGTCATTGATGAAGCCCGCATGGCGGCTTTCATCACGCGCCATCACGGAGAATAACTCGCGCATATCCGGGTTTTTCACGCGCTTCTTGATTTCGGCGTAGAGGACACAGCCGGAAAACTCAGCCGTGACACTGCTCACCAGGAAATCTACCAACTCTGTCTGTAGCCCCTCAGGTAAATCTTCAAGCCGAAACGCGTCGAAACGCTCATCCCGGATGAAATGGCCCTTGTTCGGGTCGCGGTGGAATTCCTCCATCAGGCGGTCCCATTCGGCCCGCACCGGCTCCACATCAATCGCGTCCATTGCCGTGAAATCCGTTGTGTAAAAGCGCGGCGAAAGGACCGTTTCGGTCAGCGCGAGTTCCGTCGTCTCACGCGAGAGCTTATCGCGCATGGCGTGGGTCACGGCGTTCATGCGGCCTCCTTGGGCTCAAAGCCGACATGATAAAGTTCGGTCAATTCCAGGATCGAACGGAGCTGAGTCCAATGCCGCATAAAAAATCCTGCGCGGATGATGGTGGCCGAGGTTTCGAAGCTGTATTTCTCACCAAAGGCAACCTGAGCTGGCGCGCCATGGACAATCACCTGATCCCCTGGCCGCAGCACCACATCTTCCGGCACCGCATAGGCATGAAAACTATCGAAGCTGCGTTCGATTTCGACGGTACAGGGCACATCGAAGCGCCTGCCTCGCCGCGTATTGCTTGTTTGGGTCATTTGCCTTCCTCATTTTTTTTGAACAATATTTCCGCAAAACTCTGCACATTCGTCGCACCAAAGGCGCGCAAATCCGTCCAACGACCACTTTCCGGGTCTTGAAGAATGATGGCGCCACCCTGCAGTGCCGCCAATCTTAAGGGGCTTTCAGCACCGGGATTTTCAAGGCGCCTATCGCGCGTGAAACCGCGCAAGGCGCCGCGCACAAAGCCCCCTTCACCAGGCGCAACTTCGCCAATCAGCTGCCCAGTCGTCGCATCGCGAATGGAAATGCCACCATCCATACGATCACTGAACAGGATATCTCGTGCAAAAAGCGCCTGACCTGGCTGGTGCCTGACCTGTTGCTTCTCACCTGCATTAAGCATCACCAACGCAATGAGCCCGGCAAGCATCACCCCGAGCCCGATGCCCAGATAGTCCTTGTGCGGCGCTATTGCCTTGGCTGTCATCATCCCTCCCCTATGCCATTGCCGTTGCGCCATTTGGCATTTCGGCTTCCGGCGTATTCTGGCCACGGCTGATGGCAGCACCACCTGCATTGGCGACCGCCTCACCCAATATCCTGGCGACTTCTGTGGCTTCCGCTACACCACGAAGCATCGGCTTTGGTCGTCCGACGCTCCATCCCGCGCAATGGGGCCAAAGGGCAATCCAGGAAATCCGGTGGCTTGGAAGCAAGTCCAACACAATGTCGCCATGACCATCTTTGCGATTCCGCAAATCGGCCCCGGCAATAGCGACAAAGGGGATATTGATTGTGATCGGCAGGGCGACACCCACACGCAAAACCAGGCGCCGAGAGGTAATGGAATAGACACTCGTCTTTGCCGTCACCTTGGCAAGCAGCGTCAAAATGCCGATCGCGATGCTCCCAACCAGCAGCAATACCGCAGCTGATCCGATGGCAGCGGTCATGGAGGCACCTCCAAGCGCAGCATTCAAAATGTCCCAACCCGCGAGGAACAGAAAATACGCCATCACCCAGCGGATCAGGAAAATCCGCTGGGCAATTTCAGTCCAAGCCGGTGCCCCCTGCCACAACAAAACCTCACCTTCCGGAAGTGCTTCCGGAAGGCCCGGTATCGGTTCCAGCCCGTGTTCGGTCAGGCGTGCGGGGGCTGGCTTTTTCACAGGCAGGCCTCACTACGTTCCGGCGTGGCATAGAAATGCCCACCACCAAAATAGCCAGAGATCCGGTCTTCTTCGAGCAGCGTAATTTGCTCAGCCTTGGCAATGCCAGGTGCAGCCGCGAACTGCGCCGCCGTGACCGAAATCACATTCGTCGTGCCGTCATCCGTGAAGGTGCAGAGGAATATCGGCACAAGCACACGGCGTCCGCCAGCCACTTCCGTTTCAACATAACGCAGGATGTATTCCGAACGATCTACCCAAAGATCAACGACTGTACCGGCGACTTCACCATCCAGCGTGATCACCGACTTGCCGCGTGGATCAGGGTCTTCATGCGCAATATGCCAACCTGGCGCAGCGCGCAGCGGAACGATCTTTGGCGCGCTATCATCATACGCCAAATCCGGTACGTCGGCACGATCTGCATAGGAAGCCGGGCCGACACCATCACGCATTGCATCGCCCGTGGGGACAAAGGCGGTGCCAGGACAGGGATAATCTGGCGCCAAATGCGCGGTGACATCCCGTTCCGGCCGCACACCCTGCACGACCGTGGCGCCTTCGGGATAATGCAGCCGAAAGACCTTGGGCGCTGGCGTTTCCGGGAAGCCATGCATGGTGGCGAAGGCCGGGCGATCCGGCAATTCATTCACCATCGGATAGCCTTCGCGCTTGTTTTCGCGGAGTAGATAATAAACCAGCCCCGCGAAAAACGCGAAGAAGATATATAGCGAAACAGCCGCCGCATCCAGGAAGACAGGCGTTGCAGGTGTTGTCATGGCAATGCTCCATGTTGGTTCCGCAGCCCGGCAAGAGCCGGCCGGCCTGCATCATGTTGAGGTACAGGTGAGACAGTATCGTTCGCCCGAAGCAGTGGGCCAACGACTGCAAGCATCATGAAAAGAAGCAGGATTTCGACGAGGTAGACGCCGACATAGCCAGTACTTGGCGCATCAAGCCCGGCACCCAGAATGCCGGCTGAAGCAAGCGACGAAATGACATCACGCACGACGCCGCCAAGCGCCACCGCAGCGCCACCGGCAGTTGCCGTAACAGCGCCCCATACGCCGAGGGTCAGACCAATCTGACCTTCCGGTGCCGCCTGCATGCAACCGGTCAAGGTTGCGTGCGCAAACAGCCCCGCGCCGAAACCAATCGCCGCTGTCCCAGCAGCAAAGACCAGCGTCGATTCAAGGGGTGCCGCAAAAATCACCATTACAAAACCAGAAATACCCACCATGGCGCCGGCACTCGCGACGCGTTGTGCATGCATACCGCGCGCAAGCAGGGGCGCCGCGCGCAGGAAGCCCAATACCGCGCCACTGGCAAACAGCGCGGTCAAGCCTGTTGTTGCACCTACACCAAGGGAGAGTATCTGCCCCCCATAGGGTTCCAGCAAAACATCCTGCATGCCAAAGGCGGCTGTCCCAAGCGCCGCCGCCAGCAAGCGCCTATCCCACGGACCTGCCTTGCGCAGCAATGCAATGCTTTCCCTGAAACCCGGATCATCCGCCGTGCGGCCAATCGTCAGTTCCGGGCGCCTTGGTTCCTGCTTCCAGGCCGCAATCAGATTGATCACCAGCGTCGCGGCGGCCATGCCTTGCACGAGTTGAATCAGCTTGATTTGCGAAAAATCAGCGAGGAAAGCGCCGAAGACAAGTGCCGATACAACCATACCAATCAACTGCATCAACGATAGGATCGTGACGACATTTGGCTGCGCTTCACGCGGCACAATATCAGTGGCCAAGGCAAGACCCACGGTCTGCACTGTATGCATGCCGGCGCCAACCATCAGAAACGCAAGCCCCGCAGCAAGCTGCGCGACCCAGGGCGGTGCCCAGGTATCGCCTGACAAGATGATCAAGGCGAACGGCATCATCGCGAGTCCACCAAACTGGATGATGCTGCCGAGCCAGAGATAAGGCACGCGCCGCCACCCAAGTACTGAACGATGCGAATCCGAACGAAACCCAATCAAGGCACGCAATGGCGCAAATAGCAGCGGCAGCGCCACCATGATAGCGACTAAGCTGGCGGCAACACCCATTTCCACAATCATGACGCGATTGAGCGTGCCCACCATCAGCACGGCGGTCATGCCGCAGGAAATCTGGAACAGCGACAGGCGCAATAGGCGCTTGATCGGCAAAGGACCGCTGCTGGCTTCGGCGAAGGGCAGCACATTCACGCTGATCCCCGTCCAAAGTCGTGCCAAGCGGTCATTCACCTCGCTCATTTCCGGATCAACTCCAGCGCATGAGAGGTATAGAAGCCACGCGAAATGCGCCGATCCTGGCCGAGGTTCCAGGACATGAGATGTCTTTCGCCTGTGATGCGCGCCTTAAGGCTACGCTCTGCCACGGGTTCAATCGCCGGTGCACGATCACCCCGCGGGAAAGCGCGCCCGACAAAATGCATCGCCGCAAGCAATGGCGTCTTCGGCGCGAAAGTCATCAGCATGGAACGGCGGATGCGGGGCGCGAGGCTAGCCAAGCTCCGCACCATATCATCCGGGTGATAGTGAATCAGGCTATCCATGGCGACGACGTGATCGAAAATCCCGTATTGGCCATCAAGCATGTCACCCACTTCGTGGATGATGCTGCCCTCTGGCGCCTGGCCTTCGCTACGTTCACGTGCAATTTTGATGAGAGAGGGCGATACATCAATCGCCAAAACCTGCGCCCCACGGCGCGCGGCTTCGATGGCAAAAGTGCCCGTACCACAACCCGCATCAAGAAGACGCTTGCCGGTCAGATCATCCGGCAGCCATTCCAGAAGTGTCTGCCGCATTTCATCGCGCCCGGCACGTACCGTTGCGCGAATGCCGCTGACCGGCGCATCTGAAGTCAGCCGCGCCCAGGCATCCGCGGCCGTACGATCGAAATAGGTTTCGATCTGGCTGCGGCGATGCTGATAAGTTGCGGTCTGCATCAATCAAACCCCAACAGATCAAAAATATCGCGATCCTTCATGGGCGCTGCTTCCAGCTCATCTGAACCGGCCCAAAGCGATTCCGCGAGGCGGATGTATTCCGCCTGCACCGCCTCCAATTCGGGCGAGCCCTCCATTTCAAAGAGTGTCGCCTTCTTCAATCGAGATCGGCGAATAACATCGAGATCAGGGAAATGCGCCAGCGTCTTCATGCCACTTGCGGCGTTGAAGCGGTCAATCTGATCCGTTCCGGCACTACGATTGCAAATTACGCCGCCAAGCCGCACGGGGTAGTTCTTTGACTTCGCCTTGATGGCGGCGATGATGCGGTTCATGGCGAAGATGCTGTCGAAATCATTCGCGGCCACCACCAGGCCGCGCTCTGCATGGAGCAACGGGGCAGCAAAACCACCGCAGACCACATCACCCAATACGTCAAAGATCACCACATCCGTATCATCAAGCAGATGATGTTCCTTGAGCAGCTTGACAGTCTGCCCAACCACATAGCCACCACAGCCCGTACCGGCTGGCGGTCCACCCGCTTCAACACACATCACGCCGTTGTAACCTTCGAAGACGAAGTCCTCGGCGCGTAATTCTTCAGCGTGGAATTGCACGGATTCCAACACATCAATGACGGTCGGGATCAGGCGCTTGGTGAGCGTAAAGGTACTGTCATGCTTCGGGTCACACCCGATTTGCAGCACCTTCTTGCCGATTTTGGAGAACGCGACAGAAAGGTTTGAGGAAGTCGTACTCTTGCCGATGCCGCCCTTGCCATAAATGGCGAAGACCTTGGCTGTTGTGCCCGAAACGGCTTCATCCATATGAACCTGGACACTACCCTCGCCATCTCCCTGGCGGGGGCGCGTGGTCAGGCGGGGCGGCTCTCTCATCAACACGGTCATGCCGCGACTCCTTCACTGATGCCTTCGATGCGATCTTCAAGCTCATCACCTGCCTGACGCAGTGCGGCCAGAACATCGGCACTGGGATTCCAGTAGCGACGTTCCTGCGCCTCAATCAGGCGATTGGCGATTTTGGCGGATGCCGTGGGATTGAGCCGTGCGATGCGGTCACGCATTTCCGCATCGAGCACATAGACATCCGCAAGGCGTTCATAGACCCAGGGCGCAACATGGCCCGTGGTCGCCGACCAGCCCATGGTATTCGTCACATGCGCTTCAATTTCGCGCACGCCTTCATAGCCATGCTTCAACAGGCCCTCATACCATTTCGGGTTCAGGGCACGGGTGCGCGTTTCCAGCGTCACTTGTTCAGCCAGTGTCCTGATCTTGCCTTCACCGCGGGTCTGATCGCTGATGTAAATGGCGGAGGCACGACCACCGCGCGCGACTTGCACTGCGCGGCTTACGCCACCTAGCATATCGAAATACTGGTCAATGCTGGTGACGCCGACCTCCACACTATCAAGATTTTGATAGGTGATCTCTACACTCGCCAAAATCTGCTGCAACACCTTATCGGCACGGGCGGGCTTGCCATCCATGCCATAGGCGAAGCCCTTGCGGCGGACGAAGCTTGTTGCCAATTCGTCTTCGTCATTCCAAGCGCTGTCATGGATCATGGAATTCACATGCGCGCCATAGGTGCCATCAGTGTTGCCAAAAACCCGCAGTGCCGCCTGTTCCATATTGCCGCCATGTTGGGCGATATGCTGTAAGGCGTGTTTGCGGATGAAGTTTTGCTCCGCTGGCTCCTCGGCCTGTGCGGCCAACAGCGCAGCCTCTGCCAGTAGCTTCATTTGCAATGGCAAAAGATCGCGGAAAATTCCAGATAGCGTCATCACAACATCAATGCGTGGGCGCCCCAATTCCGCGAGTGGCACCAAAGAAGCACCAGCAAGCCGTCCATAGCTGTCATAGCGCGGTCTGGCGCCCATCAGCGCGAGCGCCTGGGCAATCGGGCCGCCCTCGGTTTTCAGATTATCCGTGCCCCACAATACCATCGCGACGGTCTCGGGCACCTGATTGCCCTCGGCCAAATGGCGTTCCAGCAGGCGGCTGGCCTGGCGCATACCATCCTGCACGGCGAAGGCACTCGGCAGCTTGAAGGGATCGAAGCCATGCAAATTCCGACCCGTAGGCAATACATCCATGCTGCGCAGCAAATCGCCACCAGGCGCGGGCATAATGTAGCGCCCTTCCAAGGCACGCAGGATGGAAGGGATTTCGTGGTCCTCGGCCAGAAGCGCATCATAACGCGCCTTGGCGCTGCCTTCCGCAACACCGGCTGCTGTCAGCATTTCTGCGCGCTGTTCGGCATTCGGCGGCTCACCCACCACATGCATGCCATGCGGTATCAGTGTGTATTCCAATTCCAGCAGGCTGGCACTGAGCTTCACAATCTCCGGCGCGGGATCGGACCAGACGGGTTCCTCAGTCGCCAAATCCACCGCGCTTGCCTGCGCCTGAATCAAACCAGCCAAGGCAGCGCGTTGATTTGGATCAGCCTCAGGATCAAGCGTACGCCAACGATCAATCGAAGCCTTCAGGTCAAGCAAGCCGCGATACAGCCCGGCAGAAGCAATTGGTGGTGTCAGATAGCTGATCAGCGTGGCGCCGGCGCGGCGCTTGGCCAACATGCCCTCTGACGGGTTGTTCGACGCGTAGAGGTAGTAATTCGGCAAATCGCCAATCAACCGATCGGGCCAGCATTGCCCTGACATACCTGCCTGCTTACCTGGCATGAATTCCAGGGCGCCATGCGTGCCGAAATGCAGCACAGCATCCGCACCAAAATCCTGCCGCAGCCATTGATAGAAAGCACTGAAGGCATGGGTTGGCGCGAAATCGCGCTCAAACAGCAACCGCATCGGGTCGCCTTCATAGCCAAAGCCTGGCTGCACCCCGACAAAGACATTACCGAGTTGCACGCCGAGAATGAAGATATCGCGCCCATCGGTTTGTATGCGCCCAGGCGCGGGGCCCCAGCTTTTCTCAATTTCGGCAAGCCACGGCGTGCGACGCAAATGCTGATCAGCCGATACGCGCGCGGCAAGATTGGCAGTTGTGCCGTAACGGTCGCGATTGCCGTTAATCACCATCTCCCGCAGGGCATCAGCACTTTCCGGCAGTTCAACGTGATAGCCCGCTGCCTTCATTGCTTTCAGCGTATTGAACAGCGATGGGAAGACGCCAAGATAGGCTGCGGTGCCCGTGGTGCCGGCATTGGGCGGGAAATTGAACAGCACGGTTGCGATTTTACGTTCCGCGCGTTCTGTTCTGCGCAACGCCACCAGGCGTGCGACACGGTCAGCAAGGGTGCCGGCGCGCTCCGGATGCGGCACCATATCCCGGGCGCAGGAAACGCCATCACATCCGGCGCAGCGTTCAGTGGCATCACCGCCCGCACCGCAACGTCCACCAAAAGTCATCGGCCAAATGCCGCCATCCAATTCGGGAATGGCAACCATCATGGTCGCTTCCACCGGCAAAAGCCCGCGCGCATTGCCGGCCCATTGCTTCATGGTTTGGAATTCAAGCGGATGCGCGGCGATATAGGGCACATCAAGTTTTGCGAGCGCCGCTTCCGCTGCGCGGGCATCATTATACGCAGGGCCACCCACCAGCGAAAACCCGGTCAAGGACACCAGCGCATCAATTGCCGGTGCGCCATCCTTGGTGAAAAAGGCATCCATGGCGGGGCGACCATCAAGCCCCGCAGCGAAGGCAGGAATGACATTCAGCCCGCGCGCTTCCAGCGCTTCGATCATGCCATCATAATGCTTTGCATTGCCCGCCAGCACATAGGAACGCAACAGCAAAAGCCCAACCGTACCGCGTGTGCCAGCCCGCGGCAGGGCAGCGAGGTTTTCGCCAATCCTTCCCTTCAAGCGCGGGTGATAAAGACCCGTTTCCGGATATTCGACAGGTGCAGCAACCGAAAGCTTCTGCTTGCCCTTGGCATAACGCTGCACCAGCAGCGCCACCATATTCGCAAGATTATCCGCTGATCCCGCCAGCCAATATTGCAGCGTCAGGAAATAGGCGCGCAAATCCTGTGCGGTGCCGGGAATGAAGCGCAGCAGCTTTGGCAATTCGCGCAGCATGCGCATTTGGCCCTTGCCGCTGGCGCCATTGCCATCCTTCTTGCCGCGTAGCCGCTTCAAAAGGCCCATCAGACCTTTGGCTTCGGCTGACATGTCCAGGCGGCCCATGCGCGTCAGGCGCGTGATCTCGGGCGCGGAGAGGCAGCACACCAGCGCGTCACAATCCGCGCGACGCGCGGCGATGGCATCCTGTACCAGGCGGAAGTGATCTTCCATGAACAACATACCGGCGATAATGATATCAGCGCGCGCAATATCCGCGTGGCACGCCGCCAGCGCCGCTTCGTCGCCGGCGAATTCATCCGCGGCGTGCAGGGTCAATTCCAGCCCCGGAATTTGTTGGCGCAGCATGGCGCGCGCCTTATCCACTGCACCACCGAAATGGCTATCCATCGTCACAATGACGATGCGGGGGGCTGATGCCTCAGCGGGAGAAATGGGCTTTGGCATCGTAAAGCGTCTCAAGGGTAATCAGGGCGATGCCGCGTTCTTCGGCGAATCTCTCAGTGTTCCGGCGTGCCTTGCCGCGCACGAAGAAGGGGATCTTGCGCAATTCCGCCTCAGCCTCATGCGCCCAGCTTGCAGGACCAACGGCGATTGGCGCGGCAGGCTGCTCCGCTTGCGGTCCATGACCCAGATGAGAAGGCGCCACGCCATCACGGAATTCGAAGTCTTCGCGGAACATACCGAGCAGATGTTCCTCAAGCCCCATCATCAGCGGATGCACCCAGGTATCGAAGATCACATTGGCGCCTTCGAAACCCATTTGTGGCGCATAGCGCGCGGGGAAATCCTGCACATGCACAGGCGCGGAGATCACCGCGCAGGGAACGCCAAGTTTCTTCGCGATATGGCGTTCCATCTGCGTACCCAGCACCAATTCGGGTTGCAGGGTGGCGATACGTTCTTCGACTTCCAGATAATCATCGGAAATCAGCGCCTCGCAGCCATATTTCTCGGCGGCAGCACGAATTTCGCGACCAAATTCACGGCTATACGTGCCAAGGCCGACAACGGCAAAGCCCAGTTCTTCCTGCGCGATGCGTGCCGCGGCAATCGCATGGGTCGCGTCGCCAAAAATAAAGACTCGCTTGCCGGTCAGGTAATTCGAGTCGACGGAACGCGCATACCAAGGCAAGCGCAGCGCATCGCCACCATCGGCATCAGGCGCCGGCAGGCCCGCAAGGGCTGCGACTTCCGCCATGAAATCCCGCGTCGCACCAACGCCAATTGGCACAATGCGCGTAAAGGGCTGGCCCAGATGGCGCTGCAAAAACCCCGCTGCGACCTGCGCGATTTCCGGATAGAGCACGACGTTGAAATCCGCCTCATGCAGGCGCGTCAGATCCGCTGGCGAGGCACCCATCGGCGCCGTAACCACGATTTCAATGCCCATGCTGCGCAACAGTTTGGTGATTTCCGCGACATCATCGCGATGCCGGAAACCAAGCGCTGTCGGCCCCAGAATATTGCAACGTGGCGCGCGGGCCGGATCGCGTGGAGCGCGGGTTTGCGCCGGGCCGGCAAAGGCGCGCACCAGGCGATAAAACGTCTCTGCCGCGCCCCAATTTTCCTTGCGCTGATAGGCAGGCAATTCCAGCGGCACTACAGGCACCGGCAGGCCAAGTGTCTTTGCCAAGCCGCCCGGATCATCCTGAATAAGCTCGGCAGTGCAAGACGCGCCCACCAATACGGCTTCGGGCTTGAAGCGCGCATAAGCATCACGCGCCGCTTCCATGAAAAGTTCAGCAGTATCGCCGCCCAAATCGCGCGCCTGGAAGGTGGTCCATGTCACTGGCGGGCGCTTGCTGCGCCTTTCGATCATGGTGAAGAGCAAATCCGCATAGGTATCGCCCTGCGGCGCGTGCAGCACGTAATGCACACCCTGCATGGCAGTTGCGATGCGCATCGCCCCCACATGCGGCGGCCCTTCATAGGTCCAGACGGCGAGTTGCATGGCTAAACCATCAGCTTTTCGCGCCGGACCAAAGGCCGCGCGAAAAGTCCTGCAAGGTCACCTGCCTGATCATATCCCTGGATGGGTGAGAAAACGAGTTCAATGGACCATTTCGTGGTCAGCCCCTCAGCTTCCAGAGGATTCGCAAGGCCAAGACCACACACGGTCATATCGGGCCGTGCCTCGCGACAGCGATCCAATTGCTTGTCCACATGCTGGCCTTCCACCAGCTTCGCCGCCGCCGGCAGCAGCGCCAATTCATGCGCCAGATGCTGCCGATGCAAATAAGGCGTGCCGATTTCAATCGGCTTCATGCCCAATTCGCGCGACAGGAAACGCGCGAGCGGCACTTCGAGCTGCGAATCGGGAAAGAAGAAAATGCTTTTGCCATCGAGCGTCGCGCGATGATTGGCGAGCGCCGCCCGGGCGCGTTCGCGGCCCTGCGCGGTGGCTTGCGAGAAGCGTTCTTCGCCAATGCCCCAAACCTCGGCAGCGGCGCGCAGCCAGGCGGTGGTACCTTCCTCGCCCAAGGGAAAGGGTGCCGGAATATGGCGTGCACCGCGTGCTTCCAGGGCACGCGCGGTGCCGGCAAGGAAGGGCTGCGCCAACAGGAAGCGCGTGCCCTCACCCACCGCGGGCAATTCCGATGCGCGGCGAGATGGCAGGAAGCGCACCGGCCCCACACCAAGCGCTGCGAAAAGCCGGATGAATTGATCTTCGACCACTTCCGCCAAAGCGCCTACCACCAGCAATGAGCGCGCTGTGCCTGGTTCCGCCGGCATTTCCGGCACCAGTGCGGCGAGGCAAGCATCCTCACCTTCGGTGAAGGTGGTTTCAATGCCGCTGCCCGAGTAATTCAGTACGCGCACGCTGGGTGAAAAGCGTTGCGAAAGTCGCTGTGCAGCACGGGAAAGATCAAGCTTGATCACTTCCGATGGGCAGGACCCCACCAGGAACAACATGCGGATATCCGGGCGGCGCTGGATCAGCCGCGTCACCACGCGGTCCAGCTCCTCATTCGCATCCGCAAGACCGGCCAGATCACGTTCTTCAATGATGGCGGTGGCGAAGCGCGGTTCGGCGAAAATCATGACGCCGGCAGCGGATTGCAGCAGATGCGCACAGGTGCGGCTGCCAACCACCAGAAAAAACGCATCCTGAATCTTGCGATGCAGCCAAATAATGCCGGTCAGGCCACAAAATACCTCGCGCTGACCACGCTCACGCAAAATAGGCGTATCGGCGCAACCGCCGGCACCGGGCGCCATGCCTTCGGGTTCGCGTGGCGCGCCGGGATGGGTCATGTCATCTGGCCGGCATTGCCGCCGCGCCAGCCGGTTTCCTCGCGGCGCGCGGCACGCAACTTCAGCAGGAATTGCGCGGCATTGACGACATACGCGGCATAAGCCGCCAGCGCCAGCATCATCTGCCCGCGGCCATCACCAATGCCAAGCACCAGCACCAGCAAATACGCCGTGTGCAGCGCCAGCACCAACATGCTGAAGACATCTTCCCAGAAGAAGGCCGGCGCAAATAACCAACGGCCAAACACCACCTTTTCCCAGATCGAACCGGTCACCATGATCAGATAAAGAATGGCGGTTTTGGTGATGATTGAAGCCGTTGCCATGGCGTAACCTTCACCGGTCGCCAGATAGTTCAGCACCAGACCAAGGCTCACCAGAAAGACCAGGAATTGCACTGGCGCCAGGATGCCTTGCACCAGGGTCCAGGGGGTCGAATCCCGGCGCCGGCGTTCATCCGGGGTATAAAGGGGCGTCGCCACCCCCCGCCTGATGCCCGCCTGGCGCTTCCCCGCGCGCCCTGTGGCGGCGTTCCAGGGGCTGGCATCCAAGGCCTTGAAAATTCCGGTAAAGCGGTCTGCTGTCAGCATTTCTTGACACTCCCGGGGACTGAGACGATTCGACTGGCACGGCCTGGGGCAGCGCCCATCACGGACCCTTTCTGGCCTTTTTCGGCGAGAATTCCTCGAATTTCCTTGACGTCCAGGGTCATTCGGACCCCCTTCCCAGTCATCTGCGTCCTGAAACCTACCGGGGCTGGACGGGGAGTGTCAAGAAAGATTGACGTATTTTCTGATTGACATTAAGCGCCACAGGGGACGAAGCTACCCGCATAAGGGGGTCTATCATGAAGCCGACCACGGATGAGGAGCGTCAGGCCCGAACGGAATATGTGGAAGCCGATCACGGTTTCACGCTATATTCCCGCGCGGACATGGCAGACCCAGACCCCGATCGCAGGGATGGGCCCGCCGAGGCGGTTTGGCGCGGCTACCCCCAAAGTAGCGCCCTGCCGCTCAGGCGGGTGATCGAGACCGAGGTGATCCCTCGACTCGTGCTGGCGCAGCGTGCCCTTGGCGCGACGATGCCCGAAACACCGGCATCGCATCCGGCCGCACCGACAGAAGGCGATGTGGAGGCTTTCACCGCGCTTGCAAGGCTCGGCAATGCTGAAAATGCGCTGACCTTCATTGATGCCTTTTGCGCGCGCGGTTTGCCGCTTGCGCAGGTTTATCTTGGCTTGCTCGCGCCCGCGGCGCGGATTCTTGGCGTTTGCTGGGAAAAGGATACCGCCGACTTCACTGAAGTCACGATTGGGCTGCGGTGCCTGCATGCGGTCTGCCATGCACTGGAACCGCGCTTCGCCCCGCTTGGCATCGCGCAGCGGCCTGGCCGCAGCATCATGCTTGCCCCAGCACCGGGCGAACAGCACGGCTTCGGCCTGATGATGGTGGAACAATTCTTTCGCCGCGCCGGCTGGGAAACCTGGACTGACAGCAACGCCGATGCGGATGCGCTGATCGCCATGGTTGCCGAAAAGCATTTCGGACTGATCGGTTTTTCGATCAGCGGTGAAACCCATATCGAAAGCCTGGGCCAGCTGATCCAGGACATCCGCCGCGCTTCCCGCAATGCTGATCTTGGCGTGCTGGTCGGTGGCGCGCTGATCCTGAAGGAACCGCTGCTGGTCAAGCGCCTTGGCGCCGATGCCACAGCGCGGGATGCGGAAGAAGCGATTCTGCAGGCCGAGGCCCTGCTTGCCTTACAAGGACGAGGAAGTGAGGGGCTGCCGAGTTAGGCCGCCCCGCCATGCGACCCATCACGTCGCTGCTTGATTTCCTCAGGGGCCGCTCCTCAAGGGCGGCCCGCGCGTTAAAAGGTCCTGCCTTCCCGTGAAAACCTTTCTGGCCCCCCGCAAATCGCTCGGAGATTTGGATGCTGATGCTGCGGCCTCATTGGTCTCGGCGGCGGCGGATATGGCGCTGGTGGTGGATGACCAGGGTGTCATTCGCGATATTGCCTTCAGTAATCAGGAACTTTCGAAAACGCTTGGCGGGCATCAGGCCTGGCTTGGGCGGCCCTGGGCAGAGACCGTCACCACGGAAAGCCGCCCCAAGGTTGAAGCACTGTTGAGCGGCGCGCCGGCGGAATCGAAATGGCGCAACATCAATCAGGTCGCCGAAGGTGGCGAAGCGGTACCGCTGCTTTTCGCTGCCGTGCCCTTGCAACGCGGCAATCGGCGCGTGGTGTTTGGCCGCGATTTGAGTGCACAATCACGCCTGCAACAAAGATTGCTGGAAACCCAGCAATCCATGGAACGCGATTACGCGAAGCTGCGCCAGGCGGAGACTCGTTATCGGCTGCTGTTCCAGCTTTCCGCTGATGCAACGCTGATCATTGATGGCTCGACGGGGCGCGTGACGGAAGCCAATCCCGCTGCCGAGCAGCTTTTTGGCCGCCAGTCTCGCCGCGTTATTGGTCGGCCCTTGATGGATGCCTTCGCGCCGGAAAGCCGTCAGGCGGTGCAATCCTTGCTTGCTTCCGTGCGCATCGCGGGCCGCGGTGATGAGGTTGGCGCGCAGCTTGCCGATACGGGGCGCGAGGTCACCATCGCCGCCACCAGCTTCCGACAGGATGGCGCATCGGTGCTTTTGGTTCGGCTTTCACTCGCGGGCGGCGAACAGCCGGCGGGGCTGTCACCGGCCAAGGCGCAAATGCTGAAAGTGGCAGAAAATCTGCCCGATGCCTTTGTGATCACGGATCAGAATGGCGTGGTGATGTCCGCCAATGGCGCCTTTCTGGACCTTGCCGAGCTTGGGTCGGAAGAACAGGTGCGCGGCGAGTCGCTGGAACGCTGGCTCGGTGGCCAGGGCATCGAAATTGAAGTGCTGCTCTCCAATTTGCGCAATCGCGGTGCGGTCAGGCTTTATACCACCACGCTGCGCGGTGCGATGGGTGCGCGGGTTGAGGTGGAAATCTCCGCCGTCACCGTCACGCATGGTGGGCAGGAAGTTTTCGGCTTTTCGATGCGCGATATTGGCGCGCGCGTGGCGGAACCGCGCCAGACTGGCGCGCATGCCACGCGGTCCGTTGAACAGCTTACGGAATTGATCGGGCGCGTGCCGCTGAAAGACCTGGTGCGCGATGCGACGGATGCGATTGAACGGCTGTGCATCGAAGCCGCCTTGCAGCTTTCCGGCGATAATCGCGCATCGGCGGCGGAAATGCTCGGGCTCAGTCGGCAGAGCCTTTATGTGAAACTGCACCGCTACGGCCTTGGTGATCTGGGCGCCGATAGCGGTGAGCAGGGATAAGGGCAGCGCGATGGCGGCCCCCGTTGCAACAGCGGCGACCGCCCCTGCCCCGCGGTTGAAGCCATCCGCGGTTTTGGAATTATTGAAGCCCATCACCTGGTTCCCGCCCATGTGGGCCTTTGGCTGCGGCGTTGCTTCCGCCCATGCGGGCTTCGCCGAACACTGGCCGCTCGCCTTGTTGGGCGTGGTGCTGGCCGGGCCTTTGGTGTGCGCCATGAGTCAGGCGGCGAATGATTGGTATGATCGCCATGTGGATGCGATCAATGAACCGCATCGGCCCATTCCTTCAGGGCGGATTCCGGGGCGCTGGGGTTTCTATATTGCGCTGTTCTGGACTGGGCTTTCTTTAGTAGCGGCGCTGCCACTTGGCGCTTGGGGATTTGGCGCGACGATCATCGCCATCGCCCTCGCTTGGGCCTATAGCGCGCCGCCCTTGCGACTGAAGGCGAATGGTTGGTGGGGCAATCTTGCCTGTGGCCTGGCTTATGAAACCCTGCCTTGGATCACGGCGGCAGCGATCATGTCTGGCGGTGCGCCGGATTGGCGCGTGCTGCTGGTGGCGCTGCTCTATGGTCTTGGCGCGCATGGCATCATGACGCTGAATGATTTCAAGGCGATTGAGGGTGATCGTCGTATGGGCGTTCTGTCCCTGCCCGTACAATTGGGCGCGGAACGCGCCGGCTTGGTTGCCTGCATTTTCATGGCGGTGCCGCAAGTGTTTGTCGTGGCGCTCCTCGCTTTCTGGGATGCGCCCTGGCACGCGGCGGCGGTGGCGCTTTCGCTGCTGATCCAACTTGGCCTGATGCGGCGCATGTTGCGCGATCCGCGCGCACTCGCGCCTTGGTATAACGGCACCGGCGTCTTGCTTTACGTGATTGGCATGCTGATCAGCGCTTTTGCGCTGGCCGCTCTGACAGGAGGCTCGGCATGAACCCCGCCCCGCTTGGTTGGCTTGGCATTATCCGTCTGGGATTGGTGCAAACCGCGCTTGGCGCGATTGTCGTGCTGACAACCTCCGCCCTCAATCGCGTCATGGTGGTGGAACTCGCCTTGCCCGCCACGCTGCCGGGGCTTTTGGTTGGGCTGCATTACGCCCTGCAAATGCTGCGCCCGCGCATGGGCTACGGTTCGGATATGGGTGGGCGGCGCACGCCGTGGATCATTGGCGGCATGGCAGTGCTGGCGCTGGGCGGTGTTTTGGCCGCGGCGGGCACGGCGCTAATGGCGGAATCACTTTGGGCCGGCGTGGCACTTGCCGTCATCGCTTTCCTGCTGATTGGTGGCGGGGTTGGCGCCGCTGGCACATCGCTGCTTGTCTTGCTTGCGGCACGCACCGCACCTGCAAGGCGCGCAGCAGCGGCATCCCTTGTCTGGATTATGATGATCGCGGGTTTTGTGATTACTACGGCGATTGCCGGGCGCCTGCTTGATCCCTATTCGCCCATGCGGCTGATTGCTGTCGCTGGCGGTGTTTCCGCCATTGCCTTCACGCTGGCGACACTCGCGGTCTGGGGCATGGAAGGCCCACGCGCCGCGCGCCCGGAAGCGAGCGATGCCGCGAAGCCGCCCTTCCGTCAGGCTTTGCGTGAAGTCTGGGCGGAACCCGAAGCGCGGCGCTTCACCATTTTCATTTTCGTGTCCATGCTCGCCTATAGTGCGCAGGATCTGATCCTGGAGCCCTTCGCCGGCGCGGTTTTCAGCCGGACCTTGGGTGAGACAACGCGCATTTCATCACTGCAACATGCGGGCGTTCTGGTTGGCATGATTGCGATTGCGCTGATTGGCAGTGTGCGCGGTGGGCGCTGGGCGGGGACGCTCCGCTTCTGGACCATTGCGGGATGTCTGGCGGCAGCGGGGATGATGCTGGCGCTTTCCGTGGCAGGCCAATTCGGCGCGGCCTGGCCGCTCAAGACCAGCTTCTTCGCGCTTGGTGTGGCGAATGGTGTTTTCGCGGCAGCGGCGATTGCTTCCATGATGCAAATGGTCGCGCGCGGGCATGAATCGCGCGAAGGCACACGCATGGGGCTTTGGGGCGCGGCACAGGCGGTCGCTTTCGGCCTTGGTGGGCTGGCCGGCGCGGCGGCAGTGGATGTGGCGCGTCTGGCGCTTGGCCAGGCAGAGGCCGCCTATGCAATCGTGTTCATTATTGATGCGGCGCTCTTCATCGCCTCGGCCATGTTGGCCGCGCGCATCAATCGCCCAAAAATCAGCAAGACCGACGGCTTCGGCCCAATGATACCGGCAAGGTAGAAGGAAATGGCCATGCAAACATATGATGTGATCGTGGTTGGCGGCGGGCCATCCGGGGCCACTGCTGCTGATGATCTGGTGCGCCGCGGGCGCAGTGTGTTGCTGTTGGATCGCGCCGGGCGGATCAAACCCTGTGGTGGTGCGATTCCGCCACGCCTGATCCGCGACTTCGCCATTCCTGATGAGATGCTGGTCGCCAAGATCAATTCCGCCCGCATGGTCGCCCCCAGTGCCAAATCCGTGGATATGCCAATTGATGGCGGCTATGTCGGCATGGTGGATCGCGAGGATTTTGACGAATGGCTGCGCGAACGCGCCGCGCATGCCGGCGCGGAACGCCAGACCGGTACTTATGAGAAAATCACGCGCGATACAGATGGAACAGCGATTGTCCATTGGGAAGCAAAGGATGGCACAGCAGGGGCCGCGCGCGCGCGCTTAGTGATAGGCGCGGATGGCGCGCGGTCTCAGGTGGCGAAGCAGGAAGTGCCGGGCGGCGATAAGGTGCGCTGCGTTTTCGCCTATCATGAAATTGTGCGCTCGCCGCCCAATGGCGGGCCAGTGGATTTCGATGCCAAGCGCTGCGATGTTTATTACCAGGGCAAGCTTTCGCCCGATTTCTACGCCTGGATCTTCCCGCATGGCGACACAACCAGCATCGGCACGGGTTCCATGCAAAAGGGGTTTTCGCTGCGCGGTTCGGTGGCCGAACTCCGCCGCGATATTGGCCTGACAAACGCCGAGACCATTCGCCGCGAAGGTGCGCCCATTCCGCTAAAACCGCTCAAGCGCTGGGATAATGGCCGCGATGTGATCCTGGCCGGCGATGCTGCGGGCGTGGTTGCACCCGCTTCCGGTGAGGGAATTTATTACGCCATGTATGGCGGCAGGCTGGCCGCTGACGCCGCCGAGGAATGCCTGAAAACCGGCGATGCACGCGCCCTTGCCGGTGCGCGCAAGCGCTTCATGAAGGCGCATGGTCGGGTCTTTTGGGTGCTCGGCATCATGCAGTATTTCTGGTATTCATCGGATAAAAGGCGGGAGAAATTCGTCTCCATCTGCGCCGATAAGGATGTGCAGCGCCTGACCTGGGAATCCTACATGAACAAGGAATTGGTCCGCCGCGATCCCCTTGCGCATGTGCGGATTTTCTTCAAGGATTTGGCGCATCTCTTTGGCCTCGCAAGGGCTTAGGGGCAGAACAACAAGTAAGGTTATTGAGGAATGGCGTCTCAGCCCATGCGCATTGGCACGCGCGGTTCTCCGCTGGCACTTTGGCAAGCGCGACATTTTGCGAGCGTGGCGCGCGCAGCGATCCCGGCACTGGCTGCTGACGGCGCGCTGGAAGAACACATCATCGCGACATCGGGCGACAAGGTGCAGGATAAGCGCCTCGCGGATATCGGCGGCAAGGGGCTTTTTGCCAAGGAAATCCATGAAGCACTCACTGATCGGCGCATTGATGTCGCCGTCCATAGCCTCAAGGATCTGGAAACCGAATTGCCGCCGGGCATTGTGCTCGCTGCTGTGCTGGAACGCGAAGACCCGCGTGATGCGCTGATTTTGGGCGCGGGATGCGGTGCGGCGCAGGCGCATGATCCGCTGGCTGCCTTGCCGCAAGGCGCGCTGGTCGGCACGGCTTCCGTGCGTCGGCAAGCGCAATTGCTGCATCGCCGGCCTGATCTCCGCGTAGATATCATTCGCGGCAATGTGCAAACGCGCCTTGGGCGCGTGGCGGCGGGGGATTTCACCTGTTCCTTGCTGGCGCTCGCGGGCTTAAAGCGCCTTGGCATGGCGGATCGCGCACAGGTGGTGCTGGAAGCCGATGCCATGCTGCCCGCTGCCTGTCAGGGCATTGTCGGCATCACCGCACGCGCGGATGATGCGGCCACACTGGCGCTGCTCGCGCGCATTGAACACGCGCCAAGCCGGCTGGTGGCGGATGCCGAACGCGCCTTGCTCGGCGCGCTGGATGGTTCCTGCCGCACACCAATTGGCGCACATGCGACACTGCTGCCGGATGGCCGGCTTCGCCTGCATGGGCTTGTGGCGCGCGCCGATGGCAGTTTCCTGAAGCGCAATATGGGCGAGGCCGCGACGAAGGATGGCCCGCAGCTTGGGCGCGATCTGGCCGCGGCCCTGAAGCGCGAAAGCCCCGCGGATATTTTTGGCTGAGACCAGGGGGCGGCTTCAGCCCACCCCGGCCATGGCCCCTAGGCGGCGCGGCGCAGGGCTGTCTCCATCCCGCCGGCGCAATTCTTCCGCCATCACGCGATGCACCATGGCAATGGCGGTATCATCCAAACTCGCCACCCAAAGACGCGCAAAGCTCGGGTCAAAGCTGGGGTCGAGCACCTGGCGCGGCAGGGAAAGCTCTGCCGCACGCGCCTGAATTTCCGCCGCAGCCCCAGGGCTATCCAGCGCAATGGCCCGCAGCCGGCGCGGGTCTGACGCGATGGTGGCAACAAAAGCATCAAGTGCCGCGATGGCGCGGTCCAGCGCTGCGGCATCGCCCTCAACCTCGGCGGCGTCCAGCTTGGCTTTCAATGCCTCATAGGCGATGCGATGCGACGTGCCATTCATGGCGGCCCCCTCCAGAGCATAATGGAAGGCTGCGCCTTTTCACGCGCATGTGTCAATCAAAATTGACAGTGGTTGACGGCGATCAATCGCGCCAGCGGCGCCACAAATCCCAAGCATGGGCAAAAAACGCCGCGGTCAGCGCAATTGACACAAACCCCCACCAGGCGCCGGTCAAAGCCGCGCGCAAGGCGAGCGCGAAAAACACCCCCGGCAGTACCAGCGCAAGCACCGATTGCGGCCGCAGCCCGCGGCCTGTCAGCCACCAAAAACCGAGTAGCGCCAAAGCTTCCACCAGCAGCACCGCCACCATCAGATCAGCCACCTGGCCCGAGGCGAAAAAGGCCGCGAAATCCGGCATGCGGTGCGCCTAATCCTCAGCCGGCACGGCAAAGCCTTCCGGCGGCAGGCCGGCGGCATGGCGCTGCCACATCAGGCGATAGGCGCCTTCAAGATGGCGCGTGAAGCGCGGCGTATTGAACAGGGGCGCGGTTGGAATGGCGGCCGCCAGCTTCGCCTTCAGCGCTGCAACGCGCGCAGGATCACGGCCAAGCGCAATGGCGAGTGCCTCATACGCCGCCGCATCGCGCGTGATCAACTCCGGCAGGCCAACCGCGTGCAACAGGCTTGCCGCCACACGCCCGGCGAAGGCATTGCCGATTTGCGTCAGCACCGGCAGCCCGGCCCAAAGCGCATCGCTTGCGGTGGTATGCGCGTTATAGGGCAGCGTATCGAGGAAAAGATCGGCAAGCCGATGCCGCGCGAGATGCTGTGCCGATGGCAAATGGGGCGCAAAAATCAAACGTGCCGGATCAATCCCCTGCCCGGTCGCGACTGCGCGCAAACGCTCCATCGCTTCGGCCTCATTCGCCAGTAGCCACAGCACGGATTCTGGCACGGCGTTCAGCATGCGCATCCAGGAAGCAAACACCTCTGGCGTTATCTTATAGGCATTGTTGAAACAGCAATAGACAAAGCCATCCGCCGGCAGCCCGGCTCCGGCGCGAGATGGAGTCGCGGGCGCGATCACGCGACGGTCATCATTCGCCTGATAGCTATCCGGCAGATGCACGATCTTTTCATTATAGAAGCGCTGCTGATCCATGGGCAGCACCGTCGCATCTGCGATGATGTAATCCAGGAAATCTCCACCGACGGTGCCGGGATAGCCAAGATAGCTGATTTGCACCGGCGCCAGGCGCGCGGTGAAGGGGGCAAGCCGAGCATCCTGCGTATAGCCATTGAGATCAACGGCGATATCAATTCCGGCACGTCGCGCCATGGCAATCAAGGCACCATCGGAAAGACGCGCACATTCATGGAAATGATCCATGGTGGCCCGGATACGCGCCCGCATACCATCTTCCGCTTCGGGTCCGTAGGAAAAGGCGTGGATTTCGAAGGCGTCGCGGTCATGGCATTCGAATGCGCCGACAAGCAATTGCATCACGGCATGATTGCGAAAATCAGCCGAGAAATATCCGATGCGCAAGCGTTGACGCTGTTCGGCCGGTGGTGGCTGCACGGCAGGCGCGCGCGGCAAGGTTTCGCGCGTATAGGCGCGCGCGGCGATCTGGTGCAGTTCGGGGTCGTCGCAAATACCAAGAAGCGCAAATGGATTGGCCACATATTGCCGCGCGCGCACACGGTCCAGCAGGTATTGTCGCTGCTCCGCAAGCCCCGCCCAAAGCCAGCGGCGCTGCTTGGTATAAACCAGTGATGAAAGCGCCTCCGTTACACCGGGGTCGAGCGCCACTGCCTTTTCAAACCGCGTCACGGCTTCCGATTGCCGGTTCAGCGCATTCAGGGAATTGCCTTCATAACTCAGCGCTTCCGCCGAATTGGGATCAAGCGCCAGCACGCGTTCATAACAAGCGAGCGCTTCTTCGTGCCGGTTCAACAGCGCCAAGGCGTTACCAAGGTTGAGATGCGCGTTCGGATTGCGCGGCGCCACTTCAATGGCGCGCTGATATGTCGCAATGGCCTCAGGCACACGCCTTAACGCCTTCAGCGCAACCCCCTTGCCGATCAGCGCTTCCGCATCACGCGCATCGAGCGCCATGGCAGCATCCAGCGCTGCAACCGCTTCCTCGTGGCGATTCTCACCATTCAAGGCGAGGCCCTTGCCGATCAGCGCCTTGACGGAGCGCGGAGAGGCCGCAGCCAAACGTTCAAACAGCCCGAGCGCGCGCGGATAATCCCTGAGGCCAATAAAGCCGGAGCCGAGCGATACAAGCGTTTCAAGGCTGGCGCGCTGCTTGTCCAAAAAGCCCGTCAGAAACATCACCGCATCGCGATGGGCACCAAGCTTCTGCATCGTATCCGAAAGCGCGGCGGCGGCGCGGGAATGGCCAGGTTCCAACGCCAAGGCGGCGCGGAAGGCCTCCATGGCGCCAGCCGCATCACCAAGCTGCAGGCGACATAGTCCACGATTGACATGGAAATCACCATCAATCCCGGCAAAGCCGTGCCTGATGATCTCATCATAAACATCGCTGGCCCGCTGGATATCGCCCGCTTCCAGCAACGCATCCGTCAGGTTGAAATGGGCGAAGGCCAAACCAGGGTCAGCAGTGATGGCAGCGCTGAAGGCTTCAATCGCCGCGGCCTTGTCACCGGCAGCACGGCGCGCATTGCCAAGATCATTCAGCAGCGCGGCATTGGCGGGCGCCAGTTTGGCAGCATGTTCCAAAGCCGCACGCGCCGGCGCCACCTCGCCACGCGCAAATAGCGCGAGGCCCAGCAGCCGGTTGGCTTCAGGGTGCTGCGGCTCCTGCTGCAGGAAGCCCCGATATCCCGCAATGGCCGCGTCCAGATTGCCGGCCTGATGCTGGCGGATAGAGGCTTGCAAATCGGGCGAGGCCAAGGCGATTCCTTCCGGGCTGAAAAGCGCGAGCCTTCCTTGCCCGGAAACGCCCCCGCCCGTCCAGCATGTTAAAGCGCCACATTAGAACAGCGACATCTGCGCCCCTGGCACGGCAAAGCGCGTGCAATCCAGCGCGCCCGTCCCAGCACCGCGTTTTTCCAACCCAAGCCGGCGCATCGCGACCGCAAAGCGCCGCGCGAGCAATTCCGCATAGGGCCCGCTGCCGGTCTGACGCTGGCCGAAGCGGCTATCATACAGCGCGCCGCCGCGCGTTTGGCGGATCAGCGACAGCACCCGCGCCGCGCGATCGGGCATGTGCCGGGCCAACCATTCCTCGAATAGCTGTTTGATCTCCAGGGGCAGGCGCAGCAGCACATAGCCCGCGCTGGTCGCGCCCGCCGCGGCACCCTGTTCCAGCAGCTTTTCCAATTCCATGTCATTAACCGCCGGGATCATCGGCGCAGCCAGGATGGCGGTGGGCACGCCCGCTGCCGTCAATTCCCGGATCGCCTGCAAGCGCCGCGCCGGGGTGGCAGCGCGCGGTTCCATGATCCTCGCCAAGGCTGGATCGAGCGTGGTCACCGAAAGGCAGACCCGCACCAGATTGCGCGCGGCGAGCCGCTGCAGGACATCCAAATCACGCAAAACGCCGGCGGATTTCGTGACGATGGTCACCGGGTGGCTGAAACGGTCCAGCACGTCCAAAACCGCCCGCGTCAGCCCCAATTGGCGCTCCACCGGCTGATAGGGGTCCGTATTGGCGCCAAGCGCGATTGGGCGAGGCTGGTAGCCAGGCTTGCCGAGCTCCTTCTCAAGCAGCGCAGCGATATCGGGCTTGAACATCAGCCGCGTTTCGAAATCGAGCCCCGGCGAGAAGCCCAGATAGGCATGGGATGGCCGCGCATAGCAGTAGATGCAGCCATGCTCACAGCCGCGATAGGGGTTGATGGACCGATCAAAACCGAGATCAGGGCTTTCATTGTAGCTGAGCGCGGATTTCGCACGATCCTCGGTCAGGCTGGTGGGCAAGGGCGGCAATTCGGCGAAGCTTTGCTCAAGCGTCGCCCAGCCATCATCAAAAGCCTCCCGCCGGGCGGGTTCAAAGCGCACCGGCGGGTTGGAGACAGCGCCGCGCCCCTTGCGGGCCAGGGATGGCATGGCGAAGCAGGCGGTACCGCTATCGCTGGGCATCAGGTTGGGGATACCATCGGGCATGGAACGCTTCCCTTTCCAATCGCCCCCACAATGCCAAATCCTGCATGACAGGTCAAGAACAAAATAAGAACAAATGAGTGTTTTGCCTGTCTCCGCCATCATCCCCACGCTGAACGCCGCCGCCAGCCTGCCGGCGACGCTGGAGGCATTGCGCGGCCAGGTGGCGGAAATCATCATCGCCGATGGCGGCAGCAGCGATGGCACGGTGGAACTCGCGCAAGGCGCTGGCGCAAGCGTGATCAGCGCGCCCGGTGGTCGCGGCCCGCAACTGCGCACGGCGGCTGAAGCGGCAACCCAGCCCTGGCTGCTGGCGCTGCATGCCGATACGCGCCCGGGCCAGGGCTGGCAGGATGCTGTGGCGGGCTTCATCGGCCAGCCCGAGAACATGACCAAGGCCGCCCATTTCCGCTTCGCGCTGAATGATGCCGCGCCCGAGGCACGGCGCCTGGAAGCCATGGTTGCCTGGCGCTGCCATTGGCTTGGCCTGCCCTATGGCGATCAGGGCCTGCTGATCGCGCGTGATTTCTATCAGGCGCTTGGTGGTTATGAGCCCGTGCCGCTGATGGAAGATGTCGCGCTGATCCGACGCATTGGGCGCAAACGGCTTCGGGCGCTGCCGGCGGATTTCATCACCTCGGCTGAGAAATGGCAGCGCGATGGCTGGTATGCGCGCTCGGCGCGGAACCTGTTCTGCCTGTCGCTGTGGTTCGCGGGGGTTTCGCCCGAACGCATCGCGCGGGTCTATGCGCGCCGGCGCTGATCGGCTTTCTTCGGGTGATGCGCCTTCCCGTTGTGATCATTTTCGCTCGTGCGCCACGGCTTGGCGCGGTGAAGCGACGCCTGGCCGCAGGTATCGGCGCGCGTGGTGCCCTGCGCTTTTACCGCGCCATGCTGGCAGCGACAGCCTGGCCGATTGCGCGTGACCGGCGCTGGCGCACGGTGCTGGCTATCACGCCGGCTGGGGCGCGCGCCGATTGGGCGAAGCTTGCGCCGCCCGGCACGCCGCGTATGGCGCAGGTTTCCGGCGATTTGGGGCGGCGGATGGAAAAGGCACTTGCCCCCTTCCCGCGCGCCATTCTGATCGGCAGCGATATTCCGGGGCTTGGCGCGGCCGATATCGCCGCCGGGTTTCGCGCGCTGGGGCGGGCTGATGCGGTGTTCGGCCCGGCGCTGGATGGTGGCTATTGGCTGGTCGGCTTTGGCCCCAGGCGCCCGCATCGCCCCTTCGCGCAGGTGCGCTGGTCAAGCCAAGATGCGCTGGCCGATACCTTGGCCAATTTCCGCCACCATCGCGTCGCGCTGCTGCCACCCAAGCGCGATGTGGATAGCGCCGAGGATTTGGCCGCGCTGCGCCTGCCCGCGCTTATTCCGCCACCGAGATCGCCCATTTTGCGCCCTTGAGATTTCTCTTCCGCAATTTGACGGAAATTTAAGGCATCCAACCTGTGCTTTCATTGGGAGGTCCCCAATGGAACCAACAAGCACCGGAACCGATGATAGCGCCCGCGAATGCCGCCAGCGCGTTGCGGCACATTTGCAGGATTTGCATCGCATCCATCTCGCCCTTGCTGAAGACAGCCGCGCGCTGAAGCGCTTCACGACGGAAGGCAATGCGCGGGTGGAACTGGAATTGGCCGCTGAAATGCTGGAGCTTTACATGGCCTCCAGCTCGGCCTTTCTGGAAAACATGCGCGGGCGATTTGAAGCGCGCCTGCCGCTATTGCGACGCGGTGAACCCGCCTTCGGCCAGCATCCGGAACGAGCACCGGAACATGGTTCTTTCTGGCTGAGCTTCTCGCGCCTTTGCGCGGTGCTCCGCCGCGCGACGAAGCAGGTTGAAGCCTAGGCGGCCACAAGCCGTTCAGCGAGGCTTTGGAACATGGGCAGCCCATCCTCGCCGCCCATGAGCGGGTCCACCAGATCTTCCGGATGCGGCATCAGCCCGCAGACCCGAAGATTGGGTGAGAAAATACCCGCGATATTGCGCGCGCTGCCATTGCGATTGGCGGCTTCCGTTGCCTTGCCGGCTTCATCCACATAGCGGAAGGCCACCAGCCCTTCGCCTTCCAGCCGATCGAGCGTCGCATCATCGGCGAAGAAATTGCCATCTCCATGCGCCATCGGCGCGCGGAAGCAATCGCCCTGGCGCCATTGCGCGGTGAAGGCCGTGCCCGCGCGTTCCACCCGCAAGCGGCAATCCATTGACAGAAAGCGCAGTGTTGCATTGCGCAGCAAGCCACCCGGCAAAAGCCCGGCTTCGATCATGATCTGAAAGCCGTTGCAGACCCCAAGCACATGCCCGCCGCCGGCCGCAAAATCCTTCACCGCGCGCATGATGGGCGATTGCGCCGCCATAGCCCCGCAGCGCAGATAATCGCCATAGGAAAACCCGCCCGGCAGCACCACTAGATCAAGCCCCTTTGGCAGCACCGCTTCACGGTGAAACAACATCGCCGGTTCGCGGCCCGAGGCGCGCTTGAGTGCAAGCCGCATATCCCGTTCGCGATTGGTGCCGGGGAATACAATGATGGCTGCCTTCATGGCCCTCAGGTCCTGATCAGGCGGAGCCAATGCAGCCCGCCCATGAATATCATTGTCACCAGCGCTGCCAAGGCCGCCGCCGTCACCCAGCGATTGATCGTCCGCTTGCCGCGCGCCACCATATTGCCGCGCTTGACCACCGGCACGCGCTGTTCGCGCCAGCGCAGCCCCATGGCAATCAGCACGGTCAATACCAGCATCGCGATCAGGCTGGCCTTGACCACCTTAGACGATCTCCACCCGGAAGCTTTCGATCACGGTATTCGCAAGCAGCTTGCGCGCCATATCTTCGGCGATCTGTTTCGCCTTTGCCGGATCGGTCTCAGCCAGATCGAGTTCAATCACCTTGCCGGCGCGCACATCATGCACGCCGCCAAAGCCAAGGCCTTCCAAAGCATGGCCAATGGCCTTGCCCTGAGGGTCCAAAACGCCCGCCTTGGGCATCACATAGACACGGGCTTTCATTGTATCGCCTCCGGCCCCTTCATGTCGCGCACGCCGGCTTCGGGCAGGATGCCAAGCCGCCGGGCCACTTCCTGATAGCCTTCCTCAACCTTGCCAAGGTCTCGGCGGAAGCGGTCCTTGTCCATTTTCTCGCCGGTCTTGGCATCCCAAAGACGGCAATTATCCGGGCTGATCTCATCGGCCAGGACGATGCGCATTTCCTCATTTTCCCAAAGCCGGCCGAATTCCAGCTTGAAATCCACAAGCGTAATGCCGACGCCAAGCAAAAGCCCGGTCAGGAAATCATTGATGCGCAAGGTCAGCGCGATCATGTCATCCAGATCATGCGTTGAAGCCCAGCCGAAGCAGGTGATGTGTTCTTCCGCCACCATCGGGTCATTCAGCTCATCATTCTTGAAGTAGTATTCAATGATGGACCGCGGCAGGCGCTGGCCTTCCGGAATACCCAAACGCTGCGCGAGCGACCCGGCAGCGACATTGCGCACCACCACCTCAAGCGGAATGATCTCCACCTCCCGGATCAATTGCTCACGCATGTTGAGCCGGCGGATGAAATGCGTCGGGATGCCGATCTCGGTCAGGCGCATCATCAGGTATTCGCTGATGCGGTTGTTCAGCACGCCCTTGCCGGTGATGGTACCCTTCTTCTTGGCATTGAAGGCGGTGGCGTCATCCTTGAAATACTGCACGAGCGTGCCGGGTTCCGGCCCCTCGAATAGGATTTTTGCTTTACCTTCATAGAGTTGGCGGCGACGAGCCATGGGTCAGTCATCCTCTGGCCCACCATCCAAAGGCGGAAGGCGGAGCATCTGGTCTCTCTATAGCAGCCCTAAGCCGGGGTCGCCATGTCACGCCCCGAGTCGGAACCCTTCCCCAGGAAGTTCAAGCGGCTTGAACGCGCCATCGCCAGGCGGGGCGGGGCAAAAGCGCCAAAGCCTTTCGCCCATTGCGCCAAAGCCCAAAAGACTGGCCGAAACCGTCCCATACCCGCCATTCAGCGGCACTTTCAGTGTGGCGGCCAAATCCCCCTCATGGCTGTCATCGGCGAGCCGTTCTTCCCAGGCGCACCAATCGCCCCGCACAGGATCAGGCGCCGCGGCTGCGCGAAAGCGCGGCAAATGGCGGCGTGTGCGGGGGTGGCTTTCATCATTGGGCGGATGGGATGTGACCATGGAAATCCCTGCCGCCAGCGCCATGGCCTGTGGTCGCCCCTCCCCAAGGGCTTCAACGTAAAAGGCGCTGCGCTGATCAGCGATCACCAGGTTGAAGGGGCGCCAGGCGCTGGCATCAAGCCGGGTGATGGCATCCGCCGCCGCTTCGGCTGTTGGCGCATGGGCGGCCATCAGCGGCAATTCCCCGCGGCTTCGCTTGCCCGGCGCCGGGCCAAGGCTGCCGGGGCGGTTGAGCGCCGCTGCCAGCACGCCCTTTGGGCCAAGCGCCATCCAGGTGCCGCCCGCGCTGCGGTCCCTTCCACCGATGACGCCGGGATAGTCTGACCACCAGGCCGCCGGCGCATCCCAGGCGCGATCCGCCCTTTCATCCCGATTGGCGGCAATCAGCATCGGCCATTCATGATCAGGCCGGTTGAGCAAAATCAGCGTGCACATTGTGCGCAGAAACTGCGCCGCATGGCCGCTGCGCGCAAGCCAGGGTCAAAAGCGGAAATTGAGGGAAACGCCAGGCCGCCCGTAATGGCCATAATGCGGATAAGGCGCCGGCACGTAATAGGCAGGCGGCGGCGTGTAATAATAGGGCGGCGGCGGCGCGTAATAGACCGGCGGTGGGGCGTAATAGACAGGCGGCGGCGCATAGCGAACCGGGGGCTGAATAATCACAACCTCCCCATGGCCGCGCGGCGGATGATGCGGCCTGGGGTGATAACCATAGCCATAACCATATTGCGGATGCGCGCTTGCTGTGGCGCCCGAAAGCACCAACCCAATCAAGCCAACGGACAGCAGTGCAAAATGACGGAGCTTTGATGTCATGGCGACAACTCCTATGATGGTGGAAATATGCTCCCGCCACACGGCAGAAAAAAGGCACGCAGCAAGGCTTCCGTCGCATCGCCCATAATAGGCGCTGATGAGCGCGTTTCAGCCCGCGCGGCGCACGCAGCGGACATGGTTATGGCCGCGAATATCGTCACCCTGCGGCCCGAAGCCCTGCGGCCACTCGCCAGGCTGAGCGGTCTTGGGGTCGCTCCGTTGCGCGCCAGCACCATGCGCATCCACCCAGCGCCAATTGCCTGAACCCGGCGGCACCTCCATCCGGCCAAGCGCCGGACCAAGGGCGAAATACACCGCCAATTCACCAGCGGCGGTGAAGGGGCGCGGCCGGCCCTCTGGCGGCGGCGCTTCAAGATGCGTCGTGGCGGTCCAAACATAGGCAGCGGGATCGGCAAGCCGAAACACGGGATCAATTGCCGGGATGCGCCCGTAATCCACAATGCTATGAAGTTCCTTGGCATCCGGCAGCCGCCAATCGGCATGACCGCCAAGCCGAAGCGCCGCGCAATGTGCCAGCGCAGCCTGCCAAGACCGCGCAACACCATCATCAGCGCGCTGCCATTCAAGGCCCGTGGCAGCATCCAGCACCGTTTCTGCCTTCACGCGGAAATCATTCACGCCATAGGCTGGCCCGCGCACCAGCCGCACCGCCAGCCGGTTCGGCGTGCGCATCCGGTTTGCCGGATCCATCAGCGGATAGCCCTTGATGCGGCCATCGGCGAAGTTCACGCCGAACACCGTCTCTGACCCGCCAACCGTGCGGCCCAGATGGCGCGTTACCGTCCATTCCTGCACGTCAATCGGTCGCCGCCCGGCTGAGGCGTCGCCAAGGCCCGCACCGGCACCATAGGCGAAGCGAAACACCGAGGTATTGATATAGGGGCGAGAGGTCGCGGGATCGCCGGTGAAGCCGCCACGGAAATCAATCAGCGAATAAAGCTCTCGGATGGAAGGCACACGCCAATCGCCATGACCGCCAAGGCGGCTTTCGGCGGCGAGCCGCGCTGCCTCCTCAAAGGTGATGGGTGCGCTTGGTGCCTCGGCCCAGGTCAGGCCAGTAACGAGATCGGTGACAGTGCCATTGCCATTCGCGCGATAGGCCATTTGCCGAAGTGGCGGGGCGCCATCCGCGCCGGCGAAGTGCGTGCCCGGTGCCGGGCAGGCGATCTCTCCGGTGGCACCAAAGCAGCGATCCTGCCCGGTGCCGGGGATGTTGTAGGACAGCGTTTGCGCCACGGCGGTGCCAATGGCTGCAACCGCAAGCGCAATGATCGGGACATAGCGCATGGCATCCTTCCCTGGGCTAGGATCGCCCTTCGAACTTGGCCGCGTGGAGGCTATGGCCTGGGGGTGGCCATTCCCAGAACCCGACTCGTCTCACGACAGAAAAAAGCATTCTCACACATCCAGCATCAGCGGTTCCAAGGCATCGCCGAGCGCAATATTCCCGCCTTCCAGAACCTCGGCATAAACGCCCAAATCCGCATGGCCGAAATACCGGCGCAGATCGCGCGGCGGATCGGCATCACGCGCGGCGGTCTCCGGGTTCACCTCGGTCGCCGCACAGCGCACGATGCGCTTCACTACCTTCAGCCGCACCTGGCCGATCTGGATTTCCTTGCCGATCCAATCAAACTCCGCCCAGGGCCGCCCGCCGGAGAAATAGAAATTCGCGCGAAAACGCAGCGGGTCCAGCGCCATGCCGGCTTCGGCTTCCAGCGCGTGCAGGCTGGAAAGGCCAATGATGGAAACCACCTTCATCGCCACATCAGAAAAGCGATGGCCAGGAGCTTCAATGAAGCGGGGTTCGCCGCGCGCCTCAGCGCCCAGGAAATCCGTGAGGTAGCGCGCGATGGCGGCCTTGCCTGCCTCGGTTCGCGTATCGCCCAGAAAGGGCGCGGCGCCGGGGGCGCGGATGGCGAGGCTCCCGTCATGCGGGTCGAAGGCCGTATGCAGCAGGGCAAGCCGCTCATTGACCATCAGGCAGCCAAAATTGCGCTTGGAAAGCCAGCGCGGAGCCGCCACATCAAAGGGCGCGTCCCCTTGGGCGAGGGCGAAGCGCCGGTCATGCGCCAGCATCTCGTTCGGCGTCAGCGCCACGGCTTCCAAAGCCTCGGCCGACAGGCCCTTCACCGGGTAGCGGTAGATCTTTTCGATACGCATCGGGCACCCCCTTGAAGCAGATCAAGGCCAGATACCACATATCAGGCATTCTGGTGTCATTCGTTGCCCATAAGGGGACGATGGCATCGTCCGCTCAGGAGAGGGACCACATGGATATCGAAAAGTTTACCGACCGCGCACGCGGTTTTCTGCAAGCGGCGCAAACCATTGCGATCCGCGAATTCCACCAGCAGGTGACGCCCGTGCACCTGTTGAAGGCGTTGCTGGATGACCCGGAAGGCGCCGCGAGCGGCCTGATCCGTGCCGCCGGCGGTGATCCGATTCGCGCCAAGAACGCGGTGGAAAACTTCATGACCCGCCTGCCGAAAGTGACCGGCGGCGGCGCTTCCGCCCAACCGAGCTTCACCGCTGATATCGTGCGCATCCTTGGCAATGCCCAGGAACAGGCGAACCGCGCCGGCGATGCCTTTGTGGCGCAGGACCGGGTGCTGGTGGCCTTGGCCGGCAGTGAAGGCGATGCCGGGCGCGCGCTCCGCGTCGCGGGGGCCGAGCCCGACAAGCTGGAAAAGGCCATTGCGCAAATCCGCAAGGGCCGCACGGTGAATAGCCAAAACGCCGAAGACAGTTTTGATGCGCTGAAGAAATACGCGCGCGACATCACGGAAGTGGCGCGTCAGGGCAAGCTTGACCCGGTGATTGGCCGTGATGAGGAAATCCGCCGCGCCATACAGGTGCTGGCACGCCGCACCAAGAATAACCCGGTGCTGATCGGCGAACCAGGTGTCGGCAAGACCGCGATTGTGGAAGGCTTGGCGCTCCGCATCGTCAATGGCGACGTGCCGGAAGCCTTGAAGACCAAGCGCGTCATGGCGCTTGACCTGGGTGCCATGGTGGCCGGTGCCAAATATCGCGGTGAGTTTGAAGAACGCCTGAAGGCCGTGCTGGCAGAAACCACGCAGGCAGAGGGCGAAATCATCCTGTTCATTGATGAAATGCACACGCTGGTCGGCGCGGGCAAGGCGGATGGGGCGATGGATGCATCGAACCTGCTAAAGCCTGCCTTGGCGCGCGGCGAATTGCATTGCATTGGTGCGACCACGCTTGATGAATACCGCAAGCATGTGGAGAAGGATGCCGCGCTGGCGCGGCGCTTCCAGCCTGTTTTTGTCGGTGAACCGAGCGTCGAGGACACCATCTCCATCCTGCGCGGCATCAAGGAAAAATACGAACTCCATCACGGGGTGCGCATTGCCGATGGCGCGCTGGTGGCCGCCGCCACCCTTTCCAACCGCTACATCACGGATCGCTTCCTGCCCGATAAGGCGATTGATTTGGTGGATGAGGCTTCATCGCGCCTTCGCATGCAGGTGGATAGCAAGCCCGAGGAGCTGGACGCGATTGACCGCGACCTCATGCGCCTCAAGATCGAACGCGAAGCGCTGAAGAAGGAAGATGACGCGGCATCGCGTGATCGCCTTGCCAAGCTTGAAAAGGAATTGGCGGAGCTTGAGGAAAGCTCAGCCGCCATGACCACGCGTTGGGAATCCGAAAAGGGCAAGGTGGTTGAAAGCCAGAAGCTCAAGGAAGAATTGGACAAGGCGCGGACCGAGGTTGAATTGGCCCAACGCCGCGGTGATCTGACCAAGGCTTCCGAACTGCTTTATGGCGTCATTCCGGGCATTGAAAAGAAGCTTGCGGATGCCGGCAATGGCGATGCCAAGCTGGTGAATGAAGCCGTGACTGAAGAAGGCATTGCGGCGGTGGTCAGCCGCTGGACCGGTATTCCGGTTGAGAAAATGCTGGAAGGCGAACGCGCCAAGCTGCTGCGGATGGAAGACCAGTTGCGCAAGCGCGTGGTCGGTCAGGAAGAAGCGCTTGAAGCGGTATCCAAAGCCGTGCGCCGTGCGCGCGCGGGCTTGCAGGATCCCAATCGCCCGATTGGCAGCTTCCTGTTCCTGGGCCCGACGGGTGTCGGCAAAACGGAATTGGTGAAGTCGCTCGCTTCCTTCCTGTTCGATGATGAACGCGCCATGACGCGCATTGACATGTCTGAGTACATGGAAAAGCACGCGGTATCGCGGCTGATTGGCGCGCCGCCTGGCTATGTGGGGTATGAGGAAGGTGGCGCGCTGACGGAAGCCGTGCGCCGGCGGCCTTACCAGGTGATTTTGTTTGATGAGGTCGAAAAGGCCCATGATGATGTCTTCAATGTACTGTTGCAGGTGCTGGATGATGGGCGGCTGACGGATGGCCAGGGGCGGACGGTTGATTTCCGCAACACCATCATTGTGCTGACCAGCAATCTTGGTGCGCATGCCATCGCGGAATTGCCGGAGACCGCCGATATCGAAGCGGCGCGGCCTTCGGTGATGCGTTCAGTGCGCGAGCGTTTCCGGCCGGAATTCCTCAACCGGTTGGATGAGATTGTGCTGTTCCGGCGCCTCGCGCGCGGGGATATGGCGGCGATTGTGGATATTCAGCTGCGCGGCCTGCGGCGGTTGCTGGAAGATCGCAAAATCACGCTCACGCTTGATGAAGCGGCGCGGGAATGGCTCGCGGAGGCAGGGTATGATCCGGTTTATGGCGCGCGTCCCTTGAAGCGTGTCATTCAGCGGAACCTGCAGGACAAGCTGGCGGGGCTGCTGCTGGAAGGCAGCGTGAAGGATGGCGAAAGCCTGACCGTCACGGCCAGCCCCGATGGGCTGGAAGTGCGCCATGCCGCGCCGGAGGCCACGCAAGCCGAAGCTGCCTGATAGCACTTGATTATGCGCCGCATTCGCGCGATTTCTGCTGCATCAAGGGCAGGAGAAACGCGAATGCGGCGCAGGGCTTTTCTGGGAACAGGTGTGGCGATGCTGGCGGGGGCAGCCCAGGCGCAGCATCACGGGCATCACGGCGCGAATATTCCGGCAGATCAAATGTCCGCCTTGCGCGGGCCTAATCCGCAAGCGCTGACCCCAGATCAATTGGCGCAACGCGTGCTGACCAGCCCCGCGCCCGCTGGTGTGCCAGGGCGCTGGGTGTCGCGCGCCCCTTTGCCCCTGCCGCGCAGTGAAATGGCCTGGGCCACCGCCTGGGCCCGCAAGCTGCATGTCATTGGCGGCTATGCGCAGGGCCAAGTGGATAAGCCCTATCACCATGTCTATGACCCTGCATCGGATCGCTGGCAGGAAGCGGCACCCTTGCCGCGCGGTGCCAATCATGTCGGCGTGGTCGCCGATGCCGGGCGGATTTACGCGCTGGGTGGTTTTACCGAACAGAATCGCGCCTCTGACGACAAGGCCTTTGTCTATGACATTGCGGCGGATCGTTGGTCGGCCATTGCGCCCATGCCGCGGCCGCGTGGTGCCGGCGCTGTCGCCGCCGTGGGTGGCAAGATTTATCACATCGGTGGCGCAACAGACCCCGCACCCGAACGCGCCAGCATCGCCTGGAATGAGGTGTATGATCCGCAGACCGATAAATGGACGCTGCTCCGCCCGCTGCCGGCGGGGCGTGACCATGCGGGCGTGGTGGTTTGGGAAGGGCGTATTCACATCGCCGGTGGGCGCTTCAACACCTTTGAAAATAACACTGGCCTGCATCACGTCTATGATCCCGCCAGTGATACCTGGCGGCTACGCGCGCCAATCCCAACGCCGCGTTCCGGCCATGGCATGGTGCTGCTGCGCGGGCGCTTCTGGTGCATGGGTGGCGAGGAACGGCTTTATGACGCGCAAAACCGCCCGATTGATCGCGTGATCGGCACGGTGGAATCCTATGATCCCGCCACCGATAGCTGGCAGCATCACGCACCCATGCCGACCCCGCGGCATGGTTTGGGTGCGGCGCTGATTGGCGATTGGATTTATGTCGCAGGTGGCGGCCCGATTGTGGGTGGCGGCATCCAGACCGCGGTGCATGAGGCGTTCACGCCAGGGTAAAGGCTCGCCTCAAAACCCCGCGAATTTCAGCACCAACCCCGCAAGCGCGGTGAAGCCAAGGCTGCGCGCCAGCCCTTGCTTCATCGGGAATAGCAGCACGGCGGCGAAGACCGCCAGCGCCAGTGCCGCCGGGTCAAGGCTGGTCAGCACCGGCAGATCAAGCCTGATTGGCCCGAAGCTGCTGACCTGCACATCCCGGAAAATCACGCGCAGCCCAAACCAGAGCGCCAGATTGGCGATCACGCCCACCACCGCCGCCGTCACGGCGCCCAAGGCGCCCTTCAATCGCGGTGCGGCGTGGAGTTTTTCAACAAAGGGCGCGCCCAGGAAAATCCAGGCAAAGCACGGCGCGAATGTCACCCAAAGTGTGAGCACACTGCCCGCTACACCGCCCAGCACACCATCGGCGCGATAGCCCGCGAGGAAGCCCACAAATTGCAGCACCAAAATCAGCGGCCCGGGCGTGGTTTCCGCGAGGCCGAGCCCCGCCAGCATTTCGGGCGCGGAGAGCCATTGGTAATGCTCCACCGCTTCCTGCGCGGCATAGGCAAGCACCGCATAGGCGCCACCAAAAGTCACCACCGCGAGCTTGGAGAAAAACCAGGCAATATCGCCATAAACGCCCGACCCCAGCAGCAACACAACCGGCCAGAGCCAAAGCGCCAGCGCAATCAGCCCCGCGCGCCGCGCAGCGCCAGCCATGCGCGCAGGGCGTTCCGGATCGGCAGCGATGGCGGCATCCAAAAGCGCAGGCGGGCCATCCTTCGCGGCACCATGGCCCGCACCGCTGAAAGCCTGGGGCAAAGCAAAACCAATCGCGAGCGCACCCAGCACCACCAGCGGAAAGGGCACATTGAACAGCGCGAGTGCGACAAAAGCCGCGATGGCAAGCGCTATCGGCACCGGCCCCTTCAGCGCGCGTTTCGCCACCTTGATCAGCGCTTCCACCACCAGCACCAGCACCGCGCATTTCAGGCCAAAAAACAGCGCGGCCACAATCGGCACATCACCCAGCGTGGCATAGATGATGGACAGCGCCAGCATCACCGCCGCACCAGGCAGGATGAACAGCAAGCCCGCCACCAGCCCGCCACGCACACCATGCATCAGCCAGCCGAGATAGGTTGCCAATTGCTGCGCCTCTGGCCCTGGCAGCAGCATGCAGAAATTCAGCGCATGCAGAAACCGCGCATCGGATACCCAATGGCGCTGTTCCACCACTTCACGATGCATGACCGCAATCTGCGCGGCCGGCCCGCCGAAGGACAGCAAACCGATGCGCAGCCACACGCGCAACGCCTCGGCAAAACTTGGGAAGGCGGGAAATGAGGTCTGGTTCATTGGGTCCTCGGTCCGGGCCAGTTATGGGACTCTTCTACCGCATCTCGCGCCCAACGATAAAAGGCATCGTAAAGCGCCAAGCCAGCGTCCAATTGCTTCAAATCGTCGCGATACATGCGCGACAAGCCAAGCGATGCGGCTAGTAACCCCGCAGCTTCTGGCGCCAAATCCAAGCGGGCGGTATCAGCGCCGCGAATGATCATCGCCAAGCGATCCAGCGCCGCTGCGTGCAAGCCGAATTCATCCAGCATGACATCGAAGGTACAAAGAGACCCGCGATGCGACCAGAACACGCCCTCAATATCAAAGGGCGTTGCGCCGAAGCGATCCGCCACGGCGGCGACTTCAGAGGCAGCAACGAAAAGAAAAACAGCGCCGGGATCAATGAACCGGCGAATAAGCCAGGGGCAGGCGATGCGATCCACCTTGGGGCGCGCCCGCGTGACCCAAAGCGTATGGCCTTGCGCAAGGCGCGCCGGCACATGCTCAGGCTTAACGAGAGGCAATTGGGCAGCCGCCCACGCCTCAAATCCGCCCTCAAGCTTTTCGGCGGTAATCCCAGCATGACGGAGCCAAGCGGCCACCCCCTCGCTCAGCTTCAGGCCCTTTTGGCATACAACAACCACGTCCCGGCCAGCGAATTCGCCGGCCCAGGTGGGAACACTGCGGAAATCGCGCGCGATAGCGCCTGGAAGGTAGCGGGGATCGGCGGCAATATCTTCGGCGATCCGGACATCAAGAATAACAGGCGCATCAGGCAGGCCAATGCGCCTGGAAAGCTGCAAAGCGGTCATGGTCGTGGGAGACGGCATGGTTGCGTCCTCTCCAAACAGGAGGATGGGACGCGATTCTTGGACCTAAGCCTCACGGGGCGATCGCGACTTGCCCCCTAAAAGAAGGCTAGAGCGATGCTCCGCCAAAAGTCAAGCGCAGCATTACTCCGCCGCAACCGGCGTGAGCAGGGTTTCGCCCGGCTTCAGGCGCGTGAAGTCAACCTTCTGCCATTCCAGCGTCACGCGCCCGTCTTCCAGTCGCACGGATGTTGCGGCAAGCCCTGCCCGGTCATCGCGCGTTTCCGGAAAATCTTCTCGCCAATGCGCCCCGCGCGATTCCTCGCGCGCCTCGGACGCCACCACAATCGCGCGGCTCACCAACAGCAGCGATTTCAGATTGAGCCAATCATGCCAGGTCAGGTTGAAGGCGCGATTGGCGCCATCAACACCGGAAGCATCAAGCTCAGCCTCCAAGGCATCCAGCGCGGTGGTTGCTTCGGCAAGCCCCGCAGAATCGCGCAGAATGCCGGCCTTGTCCCACATCATTTCCTGCAAGGCATCGCGCAGTGGCGAGAGGTTACGCGCCGGTCGCGCGAAGGGCGCTTCAAGCGCGGCAATGGCAGCATCCAACGCGTTTGCATCGGGCGGCACCAGCGCCCCTTCGCGCGGTACCCAGGTGGCCATGGTATCGCCGGCAATGCCGCCAAATACAGTGGAATTCGCAACCCCATTCCCGCCCAAACGATTGGCGCCATGCACGCCGCCCGTATCCTCGCCGGCGGCGAAAAGTCCGGGCAGGGCAGTGCTGCCATCCGGGCGGAATACCACCCCGCCCATCATGTAATGCGCGGTCGGCACCACGGGCACGCGGCCACCAGCCAGGTCAAAGCCCATATCGGCGCAGCGTTCCACCATGCCCTTGAATTCGCGCCGTACACGATCCGGGCCAAGATGCCCCATTTCAATCCAAAGCCCGCCTTGATCATTCACATTGCCGGCGAGGATTTCGCGCTGCATGGAACGGCTGACAATATCGCGCGTGGCACGTTCGGCGCGCTTGTCGTATTTCGCCATGAAGCGCTTGCCATCACCACCCAGCAGATAGCCGCCCGCGCCGCGCAAGCCTTCTTCAATAATGGTGCCGGTCATGCGCGTGCCGGGGCCGGCCAGCACGCCGGTTGGGTGGAATTGCACCATTTCCATATCGCGCAACGTGAGGCCGGCGCGCAGCGCCATCGCCATGCCATCGCAGGATTTATCGCCTGAAGGTGTGTGGTATTTATACATGGTGGGCCCGCCACCGGTGCCGAGCATCACGGCCCTCGCTTGCACAAACACCAAACCGCCCGAGCGCACATCAATCAGCAGCACACCCGAAAGCCGCGCGCCATCCGCGCTTGGAATAAGTGCCACCGCGCGATGTTCTTCCAGGCGCTGAATGCCGCGCGCCCAGACCTGTTCCGCCAGGCGATTGACAATCTCAATCCCGGTCAGATCACCCTTATGCACGGTGCGATCAAAAGTCTGTCCGGCAAAGGCTTTTTGGTGAACGGTGCCATCGGCATTGCGATCAAAAAAACAGCCCCAGCGATTTTCCAATTCACGAATGCGCTGCTGCGCGCCGACCACAAGCGTCCAGGCCAAATCCTGATCATTCAGCCATTTGCCGCCATCAAGCGTGTCCATGAAATGACGCTCGGCGGAATCGCCCTCGGCAATCGCGACATTATAGCCGCCCTGGACCATGCGCGTGCAGCCGCATTTGCCAAGCAAGCCCTTTACCGCAATGGTAACTTCCAGCGCGGGATTGCCGGCCTTGGCGTGAAGTGCCGCGAGCAAGCCCGCCCCGCCCGCACCCAGCACCAGAATATCCGTGCTGCGCTGTGTAATTTGCGCGGGCATCACGCCGCCCCCAGTTTTTCAAGCACGGCCTGGCGTCGGCGCGCCGCTTCATCATTCACCTTGGCGAATAGGCTGCCGCCATGGCTATCCATCGCCACCAGCAACGGCCCAAAACCCTTGATGCGGAATTTGTAGAGGCTTTCGGGATTGAGATCATCCATATCCACATCCTCCACCGCTTCGATCCAGGTGGTCTCCAGCGCTGCCGCACCACCGACCACGGCCAGATAGGCGCCGCCCAAATCGCGAAAAGCGGCAAGCGATCCATCACGCAAGCCGCCCTTGCCGATGATGATCCGCACCCCTTCGCGTTCCATCAGCGGGCGGGTGAAGCGCTCCATACGGTCTGATGTCGTGGTGCCGACACATACCGCCTCATAGCCCGAATGATTATTGCCGACACGTTCCACCTTGCGCAGATTGGGCGCGGTATGAATCACGGCATGGCCTTGCAGATTGAACTTGGTGCGCCGGCCATGATCGAACATATGGATCTGCGTCGCATCCCGGATGCCATACAGCGTTTCTTCCAAAGTCACCGTATCGCCCACGCGCAGCGCGCGGACTTGGGCTTCGGTGATCGGCATGGGCAGGATGTGGTGCGTCATGTCTCTTCCTCCGGCACTGGCCATAGCCCATGGGCGGCTTCGGCCAAGGCCTCATCTTCCAGGCGATAGGAAAGCCGCGCCGTGGGCGCCACGCCAAGATTGGCGAAAAAGGCACGGGCGCGCAGATTTTCCTCAGCCGCACCCCATTCAACACAGCTATAGCCACCGGTTGCGGCAAAGCGCATCGCGCCGCGCATCAGGGCGCGGGCGGCGCGCGTGCCGCGGTACGCCTCCATCACGAAAACATCCTTGAGCAAAAGCCCCCAGGTGAAATCCCGCGCCGGAAAAAATCCCGAAAGCGAAACCAGCCCCGCGGGTTCATCCCCCGCACGCGCAATCAGGCAAAAGGGGCCGGCGCGATTGGCTGGCGCGGTCAATGCTTCGGCCGCCGCAACCAGGCGCTTACGGCCCGAAAACTCATCATAATAGGCGCTCATTTCCGCCAGCACGCGCATCAGCGCCGGGCGATCCGGTGGCCCTGCCAATACCACAGTAATGCTGGCGGAAGACATGGTTCAGAATCCAATACTGATGCCGGCGGGCGTGAAGGTCGCACTCGCCCGGCGTGCGCTATGGCATTGGATATTCACCGCCACGGGATTCATGGTGATGTGTGTCGCTGCCGTTTCCACATGCACGGCGAAGGACGTGCTGTCACCACCCAAGCCTTGCGGGCCAATGCCAAGCGCATTCACCGCTTCCGAAAGCTCGGCTTCCAGCTTCGCCCCTTCCGCATCGGCGCAGCGTGATCCAAGCGGGCGCGTCGCCGCAATCTTCGCCAAATGCATGCAAAGATCGGAAGTGCCACCAACACCCACACCCACAATCGTCGGCGGGCAGACCTTGCCGCCGGCCTGGATAACGCGGTCCACCACAAAGCGCTTCACCGCGGCAAGCCCATCGGCCGGGATCAGCATTTGCAGAAAGGACCCGTTTTCCGAGCCCGATCCCTTCGGGATCATCTCCAACCGCACTTCGCGATCCGCATCGGTAAAATCAATATTGATCACGGGCACGCGTTCGCCGCAGGATGAATGCTCATTCTTGCGGGTGATGGGATGCACCACGGAAGACCGCAGCGGGTGTTCGCGCGTGGCGCGCGCCGTACCGCGGGCAATCGCTTCCTTCAGAGCAAAGCCATCCACCGCGACATTGCGCCCAATCAGCAAATTGAAAATCGGGATGCCGGTATCCTGGCACAGCAGATTATCCATCCGTTCCGCCACGCCGATATTTTCAATCATTGTGGCCAGGATGGTCTTGGCGGTGGCATCGGTTTCCGAGGCATCAAGGCGTGTGAACCCCGCCTTGATGTCATCGGGCAGGATTTTGCAGGCGCGGATATAGAGTAGCTTGGCTGCTTCCTCGATCGCCGCAGGTTCCACAACCAGCGGCGCGATTTCGGTCTTTGACATCAGGCTCATGCAATCATCCCCCCGGTGAGCGCAGTTTCCCACAAGCGCCGGCGGGATGAAAGCGTTTCAAACCACCAGCGAAAGGCCAGATAAAAACAGCAGCCCCAATAGCACCAGCCGGAACCCCTCGGCCGGGATCACGCGATAGGCTTGCATGCCAAGCCAGGTGCCAAGACCCAAGGCGGGTAGGGCAATCAGCAGCGTCTTGGCGGTGTCCAGGGTGAAAAACCCAGCATAGGCCAAGCCGGCCGCAGCGATGATCTGCATCACCACAATAAAGGGCTGGAAAATCGCGCGGGCTTCATCCTTGCGCAGCCCCTTCACATCCGTCCACATGGCAGGCAGCGCGCCGGAAAACCCGCCAATGCCACCCAAGGCGCCAGCCAGAAACCCCACCACCGCATCCGCGCGCGACCCCGCCGCCAGCTTGGGCGGGGCAAGCCGGAGCGCAATCCGCGCCAGCATGAAGCCGGCATAAACCACCAGCAGCAAACCAATGCCGCCCACAATCACGCGCGCTTCCACCGCACTCAGTGCCCAAACGCCAAAAGGCGTGCCTAGGACGCCGGCGAAAACATAGGGCTTCAGGACCGGCCAACGAATGGCAGGCCAAACCGCGCGCAAGGTCACGCTCTGGACCAATAAAGACCCCAGCACCAGCACCGGCGCGATCTCCTGCGGCGTCACCCAATGATACAGGATGCCCGCCGCCACCAGATTGAAGGCAAAGCCCGCGAGCCCGGAGCAAAACGCCGCGATAAAGCAGCCGCCCAGCAGCGCCAGAAGATCAAAAGACATTGAACAGGAAAACCAGCCCCAGCAGCAGGGCAAACCCGAAGGAGGCCGCCACCAGATCCTTCTGCGCCCGCCCCCAGCCCAGAAACTCCAGCGCCATCACGCGCAAACCGCCCGCCAAATGCGCGGCCAGCAGGATAACCAAGACGGTTTCTGCCATTTTTACCAAGGGGTTTTCTGCCCAGCGCAGAAAGCCATCCAGCCGAGCCTCCCCCTGAATGGCGCTGCCAAGCGCCCAGAAATGGAGCGGCAAAAACAACGCCAGCAAAAGGCCGGAGACCCGATGCACGGCAAAGCCGATCCAGCTTGGGTGGGAACGCGCACGGAAATCCATCAGGCGTAAAGCCCGAGGGCAGCGCGAATACCAAAGGCCGCAGTCAGCAGGCCAAGTCCCAGCCAGCAGAAATCAAAGCCCCGCCCGCGCCAGCCAAGCGTTTCACCCATGATGTTGCGCAGCCCAATTGCGCCATGCAGCCCGGCGGCCAGAGCAAACACCACATAAAAGCCAAGCCAGGCTTCGGAACCCTGGGTGCGTGCCAGAATCTCGCGCGCCGAAAGCCCGCCACGCACGGCGAGCAGAATGGTGATCAGATGCACCAGCACGGCGAGTGCCAGGATCATGGCGGTGATGCGCTGCACCACCCAAAGATGCGCGTGCCCGCGTGCCGCCCTGTCAGCCATGGCGCTTGCCGCCAAACAGGCTCTCCCAGAACAGTGTCCGCTTCAGCCCGGCAATGGCGCCTGATGGGTCAATCTGCTTCGGGCAGCGTTCCGTGCAGGAACGGGTGGAATGGCAGGAATGGCAGCCGGCATCGCCCGCCACCGCATCCAGCCTTTCGCCGCGCGCACCATCACGCGCATCATTCACCAAGGTCCAGGCGCGGTTGAGTGCCGCCGGCCCCAGATAATCACCATTCCAGGCGACAACATCGCAGGACGCGTAACATACCGCGCAGCCAATGCATTCAATGCCGGCATCCGCTTCGCGCCTGGCCTTGCTGCCGGGGGCGACCACGGCAAATTCATCCGGCACGGCGCCATCCGCCGCGTCCTTCGGTTGAAAAAACCCTTGCGCGCGCTGCCATTTGTCGAAGAAGGGCGCCAGATCAGCCGCCAGGTCGCGGATCACCGGCAGATTGGCCAGGGGGCGCAATTCCAAAGCGCCATCGCCGCCCACCACTTTCCGCACATGCGTCCGGCAGGTCCAGCGCGCACGGCCATTCACCGTCATCGCGCAAGACCCGCACATGCCAACGCGGCAGGCGAAGCGATAGGCCAGGCTCGGGTCCAATTCGCGCTGGATATGCGTGACAACATCAAGCACGGTCTGATTGTCACGCGCCGGCACATCATAGCGCGCAAAACCGCCCGCATCCTCGCCACGCCAGACACTGACCTTGAGCTGTTCCATGCGCGCAAGACTAAGCGGACTGGACAGCCTGTCCAGCCCATGGCCTGCTGCCTGAAACAGGAGGAAGCAGGCATGGAACAACGCGGGGCGGATATTCTGGTGGCGGCGCTGAAGCAGGCTGGCGTCAGCCGCATTTTCACCCTTTCGGGCAATCACATCATGACGATCTACGATGCCTTGCTCGGCAGCGGGATTGAGCTTGTGCATACCCGCCAGGAAGCCGCCGCGGTGCATATGGCCGATGCCTGGGCAAGGCTGACCGGCGAAGTTGGCGTGGCAATGGTGACTGGCGGGCAGGGCCATACCAATGCCATCGCCGCCATGCCGACCGCCATGGCGGGAGAGGTGCCGGTGCTGCTGCTATCGGGCCATGCGCCCTTGCGCGAATTGGGCATGGGCAGCTTTCAGGAAATGCGCCAGGCCGATATCGCCGAACCGCTGACAAAACTCTCCTTCACCGCCGCCAGCACGGCGGGCATTGGCGCTGATTTGGCGCGCGCCTTTCGTGTCGCGCGGTCTGGCCGACCTGGCCCGGTGCATCTCAGCCTGCCGACCGATCTCATGGATGCGCGCATCACCGCACCCGCTTTGCCCGATGCGGCAGCCTTCACCGCTGAGGCCATGCCGCTTGGCGCCGGCACAGCGCACGCCATTGCAGGGATGATCGCCGAAGCAGCGCGGCCCGTCATTTTGGCGCCGCCCGCCTTGTGCAGCCCGCGCGGCAAGAAGCTGCTCGCTCCGCTTGGTGCCGCCGCTGGCCTACCCGTGATCCCGATGGAAAGCCCGCGCGGGCTGAATGATCCCTCGCTTGGTGCCTATGCCGGGGTGCTGGCGGAAGCTGATTTGGTTGTGCTGCTGGGCAAGGCGCTTGATTTCTCGCTTCGCTTTGGCCGGGCGCCGGGGATTTCGGCGGAGGCCCGCTTCATCCAGATTGATCCCGATGCCGGCGTGATCGCGCGCGGCGCGCGTGCCCTGCCGGGGCGGATTGCCCTGGCAGCGGTGGCAAGTGCTGCCGAGGCGACCGAGTCGCTGACCCGCGCCATGAAACCCCACGGCAATCAGTCCTGGGCGGCGCGGCTTGCAGCGGCCATCGCCTTCCGCCCACCCGGCTGGGCGGCCTTGGCGGGCGCGACCGGAGGCCCGATCCACCCCGCCACATTATTCCAGGCGGCCAAGCCCTTCCTCGAACAAGGCGCAGATTCTGTCCTGATCAGCGATGGCGGGGAAATAGGCCAATGGGCGCAGGCGATCCTTGCCGCGCCAACGCGGATCATCAATGGTCTGGCCGGCGCCATTGGGCCTTCGATTCCCTTCGCCATGGCGGCGCGCGCCGCCAAGCCTGAAGCGCGCATCCTGGCCATTATGGGCGATGGCACTTTCGGCTTTCACATGGCGGAATTCGATACCGCCGGCCGCCACCAACTGCCTTTTGTGGCGATTGTCGGCAATGATTCCCGCTGGAATGCGGAATATGAAATCCAGAAGCGCGATTACGGCGCCAACCGTACCCATGGCTGCGAATTGGCCCCCGGCACGCGTTACGATCTGGTGGCGGTGGCCCTTGGTGGGCATGGCGAATACGTCACGCGCGCTGAGGAGATTGCGCCTGCGCTGGAGCGCGCCTTCGCTTCCGGCAAGCCGGCCTGCGTGAATGTGGTGATTGAAGGCCAGCCGGCGCCCAATATCAGGATGGGTGGGTGATCCCCTCGGAGGGACAACTGATTCCACTTGGCTTGAAAATGCTCAGCCCCGCCCATACCCGGCGAAATGCTTGGCAGCTTCGGCCAATTGCGCATCCGTCAACAAAACTGGCTTCAGCCCCGCCGCCAATAGATCAAGATATTGGCCAGCGAGGTTTTCAACCTCCAAGGCAAGTGCATATGCGGCGCCGAGCGTTGCGCCCATCGCCACCACGCCATGATTGGCAAGCAATACCGCCCGCCGCCCGGTGAGCGCGCGCAGCGCATTATCCGCCAGCGCCTGTGTGCCGGCCGTCGCGTGATCCGCGCAGGCAATCGGCCCGCCGGCCAGCAGCACCATGTAATGCAAGGCCGGAATGCCCTTGCGCGCACAGGAAAGTGCTGTGGCGCGCGGGGAATGGGTATGCACCACGGCCATCACCTCAGGCCGCGCGGCGTAAATCGCCGCATGCAGGCGCCATTCCGATGAAGGCCGATGTTTCGCGCGACCAACCGGGCTGCCATCCATCGCCGTAGTCACCAGATCCGCCACAGTGGTGCGCGCATAAGGCAGGCCAGCGGGCGTGATGATGAAACCCTTGCCATCACGCGCGGAAACATTGCCGGATTTGGAAGGCATCATGCCCGCCTGATCCAGCGACTGCGCGATGCGCAAAATCTCCCGCTTCGTCTCAGCGCGGGTCACATGGTTGCTCCCAGCATCCAGGGGGCAAATTCCTGCGCGCCAAAGCCAAGCGCTTCGCTTTTTGTGGGTTCACCGGAAGCGGTCCGCAGCATCAGGTTGAAAATACGCTCGCCACATGCCTGCACGCTTTCGCCGCCTGTCAGCACCGTGCCGCAATTGATGTCCATATCTTCCGACAAGCGATCATACATGGTGGTATTGGTGGCAAGCTTGATGGAAGGCGCGGGCTTCATGCCAAAGACGCTGCCGCGCCCCGTGGTGAAACACACCAGATTGGCACCACCCGCCACCTGACCGGTCGCCCCCACCGGGTCATAGCCAGGCGTGTCCATGAAAACAAAACCCTTGGCGGTGACGGGCTCCGCATAGCGATAAACCTCCACCAGATTGGTGGTGCCGGCCTTGGCCATGGCGCCAAGCGATTTTTCCAGAATGGTCGTGAGGCCCCCCGCCTTATTGCCCGGCGAGGGATTGGCATTCATCTCCGCACCCTGGCGGGCCGTGTAATCCTCCCACCAATGCATCACGTCCACGAGTTTCTGGCCAACCTCACGCGATACCGCGCGGCGTGTCAGCAAATGCTCCGCGCCATAGGTTTCCGGGCTTTCGGACAGGATCACGGTGCCACCATGGCGCACCAGCAAATCTGAAGCCGCACCCAAGGCCGGGTTGGCAGTGATGCCGGAATAGCCATCCGAACCGCCGCATTGCAGTGCAACGCAAAGTTCTGATGCGGGGACCGCTTCGCGCCTGGCGGTATTGGATTCCGCCAAAACCTCCTTCACGAAATCAATGCCCTTCATCACGGTCGCACGCGCGCCGGCATCCTGAATATCCATGCTGCGCAGCCGCCCGGTCAGGCGCTGTTCTTCCAGCATGGGGCCAAGCTGATTGACTTCGCAACCCAAGCCAATCGCGATCACATGGGAAAAATTCGCATGCCGCGCGAAACCGGCGAGGGTCCGGCGCAGCAGCCGCAAGGGCTCATCCATGGTCATGCCGCAGCCGGTTTTATGCGTCAGCGCCACCACGCCATCCACATTGCCCCAGCCGGCCAAGGGATCATCGCCGGTGATCGGGTTTTTCTCGAACTGGCGGGCGATCAATTCCGCAACATGAGCGGAACAATTCACCGAGGTGATGATGCCGATGTAATTGCGTGTCGCTACTCGGCCATCGGCGCGACGAATACCCATGAAGCTTGCCGGCACATCCACGTAATCGGTCGGCTTCGCATCCTGGCCCCAGGCGTAATCGCGCGCGAAATCGCCCATTTCGCAATTATGCGTATGCACCCAGGCGCCCGGTTCAATCGCATCCGTCGCAAAGCCAATGATCTGCCCATAGCGCTTGATGGGCTCGCCCTTCGCATGCGGGCGGATCGCGACCTTATGGCCGGGCGGGATGCGCCTTTCGCCAACGCTGATGCCAGGCGCCACTTCCGTGCCGGGCGTGAGCGGAATGCGCGCAATCACCACGCCATCACCAGGATGCAGGCGAATGACGGGCGGCAGGGCGGTGGTGCTGGACATGGGCGTTTCCCCTTGGCGGCTGTGACGCCCCTTCTACCCCCTTGCGCGCCCCCCGCGCCACCGCCGGGCTTGCGCAAGCCTGCCTAAGGGCGCAATTTACGCGTCGAGACACCTGGGGGAGCCCTTTTGGGGCTGAGAGGCGGGCTTCACCCGCGACCCCTGGAACCTGACCCGGTTCGGACCGGCGTAGGGAAGGGTGCATCGCCCATGGCTTCGCGTTCCCCTTGGGGGTATCGCGTGCCGGGCCAAAGCCCCCTTCCCCGCGTCAGCCGACAGGAAGCGAAGGAATTGGGGATGCATCGCCGCACATTTCTCGCCACCGCCTTGGCCGCGCCTTTGGCGCGCCCCGCTTTGGCGCAAAGCAATCGCGCGCGTACGCTGCGCTTCATGCCGCAGGCGGCGCTGGCCAATCTGGACCCGATTTTCAGCCCCAGCACCATCATCACCACACACGCCTATTGCGTGTTTGACACGCTTTATGGCGCCAATCGCGCGCTGCAGCCGCGCCCGCAAATGGCGGAAGGCCATCGCGTGGAAGATGACGGCAAGCGCGTGAAAATCCGCCTGCGTGAGGGGCTTCGCTGGCATGATGGGGAACCCGTACGCGCCGCCGATTGTGTGGCGAGCATCCGCCGCTGGGCCAGCCGCGATGGCTTCGGCCAAATCCTGATGCGCGCAACGGCCGAGCTTTCCGCGCCAGATGACCGCACCATCCAATTCCGCCTGCATCGGCGCTTCCCAGCGCTGTTTGATGCGCTAGCCAAACCCGGCGCTTCGCCCTGCTTCATGATGCCGGAACGGATTGCGAATAACCCTGGTGATCGTTCACTCGGCCTGGAACATATGATCGGCAGCGGGCCTTGGCGCTTCGTCGCCAATGAATATGTGCAAGGCAGCCGCAGCCATTATGCACGCAATGATGCTTACGTGCCGCGTGCTGAACCGGCAGAAGCGGCATCAGGCGGCAAGCGCGTGCATTTCGACCGGCTGGAGATGATCTGGATTCCAGATGGCGGCACGGCGGCAGCGGCACTCCGCACCGGAGAGATTGACTGGATCGAATACCCGCTGCCCGATCTGGTACCGGTGCTGGAACGGGACCGCAATACGCAGACGCAGATTTATGACCCCAACGGGTTTTTGGGTTTTCTGCGCTTCAATCATCTGCACCCGCCCTTCAATGATGTGCGGGTGCGCCGCGCCATACGTGATGTGATCGTGCAATCGGATTTCATGTCGGCGGTGGCGCTGCAAGGTGACTGGCAGGAATGCCACGCCATGTTCCCCTGCGGCCTGCCAGGCGTGGTGGAATTCCCGCCCGCCGGACGCGGTGAAGCTGCGATGGAACGCGCGCGTGTAGCCTTGCGCGAAGCCGGCTATGCGGGGGAGCCCATTATCCACATCAACCCGAGCGATTTCCCCGCAGTGACGCAGCAGGGCCGCCTGACGGTGGAACTGATGCGCAAGCTCGGCGTGAATATGCAGCCGATTGAAAGCGATTGGGCGAGCATTCTGGCGCGGCGCAATAACCGCAACCCGCCAGCGCAAGGTGGCTGGCATTTGCACAATACCAATGGCCCGGCAGCGACCATCGCCAACCCAGCCGTCAGCTTCGCCATTCGCATGAATGGGCAGGCCGCCTGGCCTGGCTGGCCAACGGATACGGAGGCAGAAGCACAGGTGGAAGCCTGGATCGCCGCCGATGATCAGGCGGCACAGGATGCTGCGATGCGCCGCTTGCAGGAAATCACCTGGGAATCGCTGCCCTTCGCGCCGACAGGCTTGTTCCGGCTACGCACCGCTTTCCGGCGCGATCTGACCGGCGTGCTGCAAGGGCCGAATCCCTTTTTGTGGAATGTGCAGCGAGGGTGACTTTTTTCAGCAGCCGCCCGGCGCTTCTTCCAGCCGCACCAGCTTGGCGCGCACGGTGAAGTCGCCGAAATCCATGACCATGTCATCCGCGACGCCATTTTCGAAATAGCGCAGCGACACTTCGTAGGAAGGCGTGCTCGCCCCGCCGGCCTGTTCGGCATCGGGTTCGAAAAACGCGATGCGCATGCGCGATGATCCGAGCGTCGAAAGGCTCGGCGCTTCGGGCACCGGCTGCGGCCCCTGCCAGGGCGACAGGAAGGTTGTGGTTTGCTGCGCGCCATCGGCCGAGGTGCCATCAAAAATCGGCGCCACCAGCAGGCGCTGGCCAGCGCGCGCGGCATTCAGCGCAGCGATGGTATGCGTATTGGGCAAAAGCGTCCCCGCCGGGATGGGTAATTCCTTCGCTTCCGGTTCACTGTAGCGCGCGACACCGCTGCCATCGGCAGCAAGCTCCGCCTGACCCACCACACGGCTTCTGATCGCACCTTGCGTCACCTGCGTCAGGCTGAAACGGAGCGTTCTGCCATCCATCGATTCCAGCGTTGCGTAATCAGACCCGGTTTCGAGTTCCGTACCCTCACGATCGCGCAGCGTCATGGTGAAGCGCTGGCGCGACGCCCAGCTTTCGCAGGCGTCAATCAATTCAAACAGCATGGCGCCGGACACATCCACAATCCCAGCATTCTCGCGCGCGCGATCGAGCGACAGATCGTAAATGGCGCGATGAGAAGCCAGCGCGCGTGCCGTGAGTGGCGCGAGCGGCGTCGTGGCAGCCGGCGCATCCTTCGCCCCCTGGGTGAAGCCAGGGGCCGCAGGCAGGATCACCGCAAGGGCCAAGAGGGCAGAAAAACGCATCGAATGCTCCGGGCGGCACGGACCGCTATTTGGCAACATAACCGATTCCGGCGGGTCAGACTTGATCTTTCACAAGAAAATTTCGCCCCGGCTGATCAGCCGGGCTTAGCGCCCTTCACCGGCGGCAGATCCAACTTGATGTGCAATTCCTTGAGCCGTTCCGGCGGCACGCGGGCCGGGGCGCCCATCATCAGATCCTCGGCCTGCTGGTTCATCGGGAACAGGATCACTTCCCGGATCGCGGGTTCATCGGCGATCAGCATCACAATCCGGTCAATGCCGGGGGCCGAGCCACCATGCGGCGGCGCGCCATAGCGGAAGGCATTCAACATGCCGCCGAAGCGATGCTCCACTTCTTCGGCTGGGTAGCCCGCGATTTCAAAGGCGCGGATCATGATATCCGGGCGATGGTTGCGGATGGCGCCGGAGGAAAGCTCAATCCCGTTGCAGACAATGTCGTATTGGAAGGCCTTGATGTCCAAGGGGTCCATGGAATTGAGCGCTTCCAGCCCGCCTTGCGGCATGGAAAACGGGTTGTGGCTGAATTCGATCTGGCCGGTATCTTCATTCCGCTCATACATCGGGAAATCCGTGACCCAGCAGAAGCGATAGGCGTTTTCTTCGAGCAAGCCGAGATCACGCCCCACACGGTTGCGCACGGCGCCCGAGAATTTCGCGGCATCCGCTTCCTTATTCGCGACAAAGAACACCGCATCGCCCGCACCAAGCCCGCAAGCCGCAGCAATGGCGGCAACGCGATCCGCTTCCAGGTTCTTCGCAATCGGCCCCTTCGCGCCATCGGCATCCCAGGCGATATAACCAAGCCCGCCCTGCCCTTCGGCACGCGCCCATTCATTCAAGCCGTCAAAGAAGGATCGCGGGCGGCCTGCTGCGCCAGGGGCCGGAATGGCGCGTACCACGCCACCCGAAGCTGTGACCTTGGCAAACAAGCCAAAGCCACCACCGGCGAAATGCGCGCTGACATCGGTGATCTTGATCGGATTGCGCAAATCCGGCTTGTCTGAGCCATATTCCAGCATCGCCTGCTGATACGGAATGCGCGGGAAGGGTGCGGGCGTCACGGCGCGCTTCGTGCCAGTCCAATCGGCAAATTCCTCAAAGACGCCAGCCAGCACGGGTTCAATCGCGGCAAAGACATCTTCCTGCGTCACAAAGGACATTTCGAAATCAAGCTGATAGAATTCGCCGGGCGAGCGATCCGCGCGCGAAGCCTCATCGCGGAAACACGGCGCGATTTGGAAGTAGCGATCAAACCCCGCCACCATGCATAGCTGCTTGAATTGCTGCGGCGCCTGCGGCAGCGCGTAGAATTTGCCGGGATGCAGACGGGCGGGGACCAAAAAGTCGCGCGCGCCTTCGGGGCTTGATGCGGTCAGGATCGGGGTTTGGAATTCGGTAAAACCCTGATCAATCATCCGCCGCCTGATGGAGGAAATCACCTGGCTCCGCAGCATCAGATTGCGATGCTGACGATCCCGCCGCAAATCCAAAAAGCGATAGCGGAGCCGAAGTTCCTCAGGGAATTCTGCATCACCCGCGACTTGAATGGGCAGCACTTCGGCCGCCGATTGCACTGCCACTTCACGCACACGGAGTTCAATTTCACCTGTCGGCAGCTTGGCATTCACCGTGCCGGCTTCGCGCGGGACAACATCGCCCGTGACCGTAATCACGCTTTCGGGGCGGAGTTCTTCCAGCAGCTTCAACACGGGCGAGCCCTGCGCCACCACGCATTGCGTCATGCCGTAATGATCGCGCAAATCAATGAACAGCAAGCCGCCATGGTCGCGCTTGCGATGCACCCAGCCGGAAAGCCGCGCGATGGAGCCGGCATCGGTGGCGCGGAGCGCGCCGCAATGATGGGTACGATAGGCATGCATGGTGAAAATTCATCCTCAGGGGCGGGAAAGGCGGGGGAAAGCGCCCCAGGGCGTGGTTTCTGTCAACCCCACCGCTTTCCCAGGCGGCGCCACCCCTGTAAGAAACCGGTATGAATCGCCGTCATGCCGCCCCGGCAGCCGACCAAAGCCCCGCCCTGATCACGGATACCGGCAGCCTCGCCGCCCTTTGTGACCGGCTGAAGCATGAGCCCTTTGTCACGGTGGACACTGAATTCATGCGGGAACGCACCTATTGGCCAGAGCTCTGCCTGGTCCAATTGGCCGGCCAGCATGAGGTGGCAGAGGTTGACGCCCTGGCGCCGGGGCTTGATCTTGGCCCGCTCGGCGAATTGATGGCCAATCCCCAGGTCGTGAAGGTGTTTCACGCCGCCCGGCAGGATGTGGAAATCTTTTTGCTGAAATTCGGCGCCGTGCCCTACCCGATTTTCGATACGCAAATCGCCGCCATGGTGGCCGGATTTGGCGATCAGGCCTCCTATGATTCGCTCTGCCGGTCGCTGGCCGGCGTGCAGATAGACAAGGCGCATCGCTTCAGTGACTGGTCGGCCCGGCCCTTATCCGAAAGCCAATTGGCCTATGCGGCGGCGGATGTGACGCATTTGCGGAAGATTTTCGTCTCCCTCACGCTCAGGCTCGAACGGGAAGGCCGGATTGACTGGGTGGGGCAGGAAATGGCGGCACTCGCCGATCCCGCGACCTATTTGACCGACCCGGACACGGCCTGGGAAAAGCTCCGCCCGCGCACGTCAAACCGGCGGTTTCTTGGCGTTTTGCGCGCCATTGCGGCGTGGCGGGAGCGTGAGGCCCAGCGCATCAATATCCCGCGCCAGCGGCTGGTGAAGGATGATACGCTGCTGGAGATCGCGGCCACCATGCCCGATAGCCCGGCGGAGCTCGCCCGCGCGCGCGGCATTTCCGAGAGTTTCTCCAAGGGCAAATCCGGTGAGGGGCTGCTCGCCGCCATCCGCCAGGCGCGCGCGCTGAGGGAAGAAGAATTGCCGCAATTGCAGAAGGAAAAGGCGGGTCCACCGCCCTCCCCCGCGCTGGTGGCTTTGCTCAAGGTGCTCTTGTCGGCGAAGTCCGAGGAACATGATGTGGCGCCGCGGCTGCTGGCTTCCAGCGATGATCTGGAAAAGCTCGCCACGGGGCAGGATGATGTGGCGGCGCTGCATGGCTGGCGGCGGGAAGTGTTTGGGGAGGCAGCCCTGGCGCTGCGTTCCGGCCAATTGGCGCTTGGGGTGGATGGGCGGCGGGTGAAGCTGATCCCGGCGGGTTAACCCGGCGGATCCCATCCGAATAGAATAATCGCGGCGGCCGCCAGCCCCAAGCCGCTGAACAGCATGGACAGCAAGGGCCAGGCATTGCGCGGGCCGCGCATGGCGATCACCGCATTACCCACCAAGGACACCATCACCGCCGCCACCGGCTGGGACCAATGCAATTCGCGGAAGCCCCAGACAATCAGCGCAATCCAGGCGGTGAAGGCCGCGCGCGCCAACCAAAGCCAGAAGGTGGACGCGGCTTCGGATTCCGGCCGCATTTCGGGCGCTGGGCTTTTGGATTGGATGAAGGCGCCGATCGAAAGCAGCACCATAGCGGCATAATAGAGGGTCACAGCGCGTTCATTGCCGCCCCTCCGGCCCGCCCGCAAGGGGTTTTTCGCGTGCCAAGGTCGCCCTCTGCGCCATTCCGCGCTAACCCTGCGCCATGCCCGCCCCAAGCCGTGCCATTTTGCAAGTACTGCCCGCGCTCCGTTCCGGGGGCGTGGAACGCGGCGCGCTGGAGATTGCCGAGGCACAAATCACCGCCGGCTTCCGCGCCATTGTGGCCTCAGCGGGCGGGGAAATGGTGCCGGCGCTGGAAGCTTTGGGGGCGAAGCACATCACCTTGCCGCTGACGGCCAAATCGCCCTTCGCCATCTGGCGCAATGCGGCGGCACTTTCGGCGCTGGCGCGGGCGGAAGGCGTTGCGCTGATCCATGCGCGGTCCCGCGCGCCGGCTTGGTCGGCCTTGGTCGCGGCCAGGCGCTTGGGGCTGCCCTTCGTCACCACCTATCACGGTGCCTATAATGAGGGCTTTCCGGGCAAGCGGTTTTACAACTCCGTGATGGCGCGCGGGGATCGCGTAATTGCGATCAGCCATTTCATCGCCGATCTGATCCGCACCCGGCATGGAGTGGCGGAGGCAAAGCTCCGTGTCATTCCGCGCGGTGTGGACCCAAGGCGCTTTGACCCCGCGCTGGTCGGTGCCGAAAGGCTGGACACGCTCCGCACGGCCTGGGGCCTGCCGGAAGGCCGCCCAATCATCATGCTGCCGGCGCGGGTCACGCGCTGGAAGGGCCAGATGGTGCTGGTGGAAGCCATGGCGCGGCTACCGGGCCAATCGCTCGCGCTGCTGGTGGGGGATGCGGAAGAACGCCCTGCCTTCAAGGCAGAATTGCTGGCGCGCATTGAAAGCCTGGGGTTGCAGGATCGCGTGCGGCTGGTCGGCCACGCCAATGACATGCCCGCGGCGCTGCTGTTGGCCGATGTGGTTATCCATGCCTCGACCGATGCGGAAGCCTTTGGCCGCACGGTGATCGAGGCCCAAGCCATGGCGCGGCCCGTGATTGCAAGCGACCTTGGCGCCCCGCGCGAAACCGTGGCGGAGGGCATCACCGGCTGGCGCATCCCGCCCGGCGATGCGGCAGCGCTGGCGGACGCCATCGGCAAGGCGCTGGCCCTGCCACCCGCTGAAAGCGCCGCGCTTGGCGCCAGGGCGCGCGCCGCGGTGCTGTTAGGCTACACGACCGAAGCCATGCAGGCCGCGACCATTGCCGCCTATCGGGAATTGATCGGATGACGCCGCGCATTCTGGTGATCAAACTCGGCGCGCTTGGGGATTTCGCCCAAGCTTTCGGGCCTTTCGCGGCGATCAGGGCGCATCATCCGGGCGCCGAGATCACGCTGCTCACCACGCCGCCCTTCGCGCCCCTCGCGCGACAGGCGCCGTGGTTTGACCAGGTTTGGGACAATGGCCGGCCCAAGGGCCTTGCCGCGCTTTGGGCGCTGGGGCGCGGGCTGCGCGCGGCAGGTTTTACGCGGGTTTATGATTTGCAGACCTCTGATCGGTCATCGCGCTATCGCTGGCTGGTCGGGCGCAGCGTGGAATGGTCCGGCATTGCCGCCGGCGCGTCCCACCCGCATGCCAATCCGCGCCGCGATTTCATGCACACGGTGGAACGCCAGCGGGAGCAATTGGAAATGGCCGGCATCAGCCATTTCCCGGCCCCGGCGCTGGATTGGCTGGATGCGGATATCACGCGCTTTGCCCTGCCGGAGCGCTTTGCGCTGCTGATCCCTGGTGCCTCCCCCGGCAGGCCGGCCAAGCGTTGGCCGGTCGCGCAATTCGCGGCCCTGGCGGCGGCGCTGGATGTCCCCGCAGTGATCCTGGGCGGCCCGGCTGAAGCGGCTTTGGGTGCCGCCATCACAGAAGCCACCCACAGCGCGCATGACCTGACCGGCAAAACAAGCTTCGCCGATATCGCCGCACTCGCCCGCCGCGCGGCCTTTTGCATAGGCAATGATACCGGCCCGACGCATCTTGCCGCCGTGGCCGGCTGCCCGACACTCGCCCTGTTCGGTGAGGATAGCGACCCCGCGCTTTGCGCCCCGCGCGGCCCCTGCGTGGCGGTGCTGCGCCACCAGCCGCTTGCTGCCCTGACGCTGGCTGAGGTACGGGCCGCGCTTCAGGAATTGATCACTCAACCCGCCACCATGGCTTGACCCGGAAGGGGCCTCTGCCCATGGTCCGGCCTCTCTGCAACCCATAGGACGCTGTTCATGCCCGCGATTACCCTGCCCGATGGTTCCATCCGCCAATTTGACGGCGCGGTGACGGGCACCACTATCGCGGCGGCGATTGGCCCTGGCCTCGCCAAGGCAGCGCTCGCCATGGAAGTGGATGGCAAGCTGCGGGATCTTTCCGCGACCATCACGCAGGATTCGAAGCTGCGTTTCATCACGCGCCGCGATCCCGAAGCGCTTGAGATGATCCGCCATGATTGCGCCCATGTGCTGGCGGAAGCCGTGCAGGCGCTCTACCCCGGCACGCAGGTCACCATCGGCCCTTCGATTGAAAACGGCTTCTATTACGATTTCGCGCGCAATGAGCCCTTCACGCCGGATGATTTCGCCAAGATCGAAGCGAAGATGCGCGAAATCATCGCGCGCAATGATGCTTTTGTGCGCGAGGAATGGGACCGTGAGGAAGCCATCCGCTTCTTCACGGCGAAGGGCGAACGCTACAAGGCGGAACTGATTCAGGATTTGCCGAAATCCGAAATCATCAGCATCTACAAGCAAGGCGCCTGGACCGATCTTTGCCGCGGCCCGCATATGCGCGGCACGGGCGATATCGGCACGGCCTTCAAGCTGATGAAGGTGGCCGGCGCCTATTGGCGCGGCGATCATCGCAACGCCATGTTGAGCCGGATTTACGGCACCGCTTGGCGCGACCAGAAGGAACTCGACGCCTATTTGTTGCAGTTGGAAGAAGCGGAAAAGCGCGACCACCGCAAGATCGCGAAAGAAATGGACCTTTTCCATTTGCAGGATGAGGCAGTCGGTTCGGTCTTCTGGCACCCCAAGGGCTGGCGGCTTTATCGCACCGTGGAAGCCTATATGCGCCGGCGTCTTGAGCATGCCGATTATCAGGAAGTAAAGACACCGCAGCTTTTGGATCGGAAGCTTTGGGAGGCGTCCGGGCATTGGGAAAAATTCCGCGAAGCCATGTTCATCGCGCGCGTAGAGGCCGAAGATGAAAAGGATCGCGTGCTCGCGCTGAAGCCGATGAATTGCCCCTGCCATGTGCAGATTTTCAATCAGGGCTTGCGGTCCTATCGCGAATTGCCGCTGCGCATGGCCGAATTCGGGTCCTGCCATCGCTATGAACCCTCGGGCGCCCTGCATGGCATCACGCGCGTGCGGAGCTTTGTCCAGGATGATGCGCATATCTTCTGCACCGAAGACCAGATCACCGATGAGACGGTGCGCTTCGTCGCGCTGCTATCCTCCATCTACAATGACTTCGGGTTCAATGATTTCCATGTGCGCTTTTCAGACCGCCCGGCGCGGCGCGCGGGCACGGATGCGGTCTGGGATCAGGCGGAAGGCGCACTGAAGGACGCCTGCCGTATCGCGGGCGTGGAGTACGAATTGAACCCTGGCGAGGGCGCGTTTTATGGCCCGAAGCTGGAATTCGTGCTGCGCGATGCCATTGGTCGCCCCTGGCAATGCGGCACGCTGCAAGTTGATTTCGTGCTGCCCGAGCGGCTGGATGCGGAATATGTCGCGGAAGATGGCACCCGCCGCCGCCCCGTCATGCTGCACCGGGCCATCCTTGGGTCCTTTGAGCGCTTCCTTGGCATTTTGATCGAAGAACATGCGGGGCGCTTCCCGCTTTGGCTCGCGCCCGTTCAGGTCGTGGTGGCGACGATTGTGGATGAAGCCGCACCCTTCGCCCGCCAGGCCGCCGCCGCCTTGCAAAAGGCTGGGGTTGCAGCCTCGCTCGACCTTCGGAATGAGAAGATCAACCGCAAGGTGGTGGATCACATCGACCAGCGCGTGCCCGTGCTTGCCGTGATCGGCCGGCGTGAGGCTGAGGAAGGCACCATTGTGCTCCGCCGCCTGCCGGGGCGGGATCAGGAAACGCTGAAGCTGGCCGATGCCGTGGCGCTGCTGGCGGCCGAGGCAACGCCGCCCGATCTGCGCGCCTGACGCCACAGTGACGGGGAAATAGGGTGCCTCGGGGCCGCTTCCTGCAACCGAAACTTGCAGCACGCGGCCCAAAAGCCCATAAATGCGCCGTTCTGATAACCTCGACAGGAGAGTACCATAGCTCGACCCCCTATGCCCGCCGCCCAGCAGGCCCCAGCGCGTGAGGGCCCGCGAATCAATGACGAAATCCGCGTCCCTCAGGTTCGCCTGATTGATGACGCTGGAGAGATGATCGGCGTGATGTCCGCCCGCGAAGCGCTGATCCGCGCTTATGATGTGGGCCTAGACCTCGTTGAAATCTCACCCAATGCGGTGCCGCCTGTCTGCAAGATCCTGGATTACGGGAAATACAAATACGAACAGCAGAAAAAGGCGAATGAGGCGCGCAAGAAGCAGAAGGTCGTTGAAATCAAGGAAATCAAGGTTCGCCCGAATATTGATGACCATGATTACGATGTGAAGATGAAGCAGATGAAGAACTTCATCGGCGAAGGCGACAAGGTGAAGGTGACACTCCGTTTCCGTGGCCGCGAAATGGCGCACCAGGAATTGGGTGTGAAGGTGCTCGAACGCATCCGCAATGACCTGATTGAATTGGTGCGGGTTGAACAAATGCCCAAGCTGGAAAACCGCCAGATGGTCATGGTGGTGGCGCCGAAATAGGCGCTGCCCTTCCCTGCGTGATCCGGGCGACGGGTCACGCTGCTTGCCCTTGGCTTTCCCTTGCCGCGCAGTGCTGCACCGCCCATAAGGCTTGCTCATCCGCCGCAGCCGAAGCACGCCATGCCTGAAAGCGCCCTCACCAAGCTGGAAACCGCCGCCATCCGCGACCCCGCAAGCGCGATGGAGGTATTGCTTGGCACGATGCGGCGCCTTGCCGCCGGAACAAGCCTTGAGGATCTTGCCACGCCCGAGGCGCCACAAACGACCGAGGTGCTGGCGACCCGCTTTGCCGCCCCCATGGCCCGTATCCTGACCGATCCCGCCATCCGGTTTGACGACAATGCTGCGCTCCGCCTCGCCGCTATTGGCCGGGTCGCGGATCACCTCCACGCGATCAGCGGCTTTGGCAGTTCGGATCATATTCTGCGCATGCTGGGGGCAGGCGATACGGATGGCCTCAGGCGCCTGTTCCAACAGAATCGCCAGGCTTTCGCCAAGGCCTGGCTTATTTTTTCGATAGATTCGGCGCTACCCATTGATATCAGCGCCTTGCTTGAGGCTCCCGCGGCGCTCGCGCTACTGGTGGCAATAAGCTTGGTTTCGCAAAAGCCCATCCTGACCGAAGCAGGGTATGCACGCCGCGAAGCACTGGTGAGCCTCGCCGGAAGGCTGAAGCCGGTGCCGCTGCCGCTTTCGGTGGATCATCTGGTGCTGATCTCGGCGGCCTGGATGCTTTGTTCCTATGCCGGGGCGCGCGACAAGCATGCCATCAAGGCAGTGCTGAACCGCGTGCTGCGCCAATGGGGGGAGAGCATTGGCATCAGTGACGCTGACCTGCCCGCCATCCGCGCCCTGAAGACGCGCCCGACCCTGCTGATCGCGGCTGAGATCATGCATTCCAATCATGTGCAGTATCGCTATTTTGGGCAGTATCTGCGCCAGCTGCGTGAGCGTTTTCGGCTTGTATTGCTGACCGAGGAATCCCAGGCCGACAGCAATGTCCGGCTGCTTTATGATGAGGTGCATGTCTTCAAGCGCGAAGGCGGAACGGGCTATTTCAACAGGCTAGTGGAGATTGTGAAATCCATCGCCCCGGATGTGATTTTCTGGATCAGTGTTGGCATGCGGCATTGGGGACCGGTGCTCGCCAATTTCCGACTGGCCCCTATTCAATTGGCGGGCTTTGGCCATGCGGCTTCCACCTATTGCGATACGATGGACTACTACTTCACGCGGGAAGGCTATGTCGGCGATCCCGCGCTGCTGTCTGAACAAGTGATCCTGCTGCCGGATTCAGGGCTGAAATTCGAAAGATCGCCGTTTTATACGCCTTTGCAGCCCGCCATCCGAGAAAACGCGTCCCCACTACGCATCGCGCTGCCGTCCAACCTGTTGAAGCTCAACCCGCATTTCATCAACATCCTGCGGCGGATTCGGGAAAAGGCAGGACGGCCACTGGAATTTCGCGTCTTCCCCAATGTCTCGGGGCTTGAGCTGATTGCCACCAAGCGCGTTTTTGACCAGCGCTTGCCGGGCAGCATCGTCTATCCCGTCATGGCCTATAATAACTACCTCGCGGAACTAAACGCCTGCGATCTGAACCTGAGCCCCTTCCCCTTCGGCGCGCTGCATAGCGTTGTCGATTCGCTCCGGCAGGGCATCCCTGTGGTGGCGATGGATGGGCTTGATTTGCATGAACGCCCCGACCCCATGCTGCTGCGCCGGATTGGCATGCCGGAATGGCTGATTGCGCAGGATGAGGAAGCCTATATCGCCGCGGCGCTGCGGCTTATTGATGACGACGCAACGCGGGTGGCGCTCAGCCGGCAGGCGGTGGAGTTGGACCTGGACCGCACGCTGTTTGGGGATGCGACCACGCCGCTTGGCCGCGATGTGGTGGATGCCATGTGGTGGCTTTACCAGAAGCACGAGGCGATCAAGGCATCCGGCCGGAAGGTGTTTCGGACGGCGGATCGGCAGGTGCCTGGTTTCTGAACGGAACGGGTGCTTTCAGCCGGGCGGTGCCGGCATTACATGCGCGTGATGTCCAAACCCGCCCTTGTCTGGTTTCGCCAGGATTTGCGCCTTGCCGATAATCCAGCGCTGCATGCCGTGGCCGATCGGCCCATCCTGCCGGTTTTCATCCTGGACCCGGAGGCCGCCGGCGCCTGGGGCGAAGGTGGCGCTTCCCGCTGGTGGCTGCATCACAGCCTGCTTTCACTCTCGCGCGACCTGAAGCGCCTGGGGGCGCCGCTTCTGGTGCTGCGCGGCGCGGCGCTGGACCTGCTGCCCAAGCTCGCTGCCGAGATCGGCGCCGATGAAATCCATGCCGGGCGCCTGACCGAACCCTGGGCGCGGACGCGTGACGCCAAGCTGGCCGAGGCGTTGCAAGCGGCCGGGCGGAAGCTGGTGCTGCATCGTTCTGCCCTGCTGCATGAGCCACATCAGGTGCGCACCGGGGCGGGCAAGCCCTATGCGGTCTATACGCCCTTCTCCCGCACGCTATTCGGTTTTGGCGACCCCGCCGCGCCCATCCCGGCGCCGAAGCGCTTGCGGGCGGCGACGGGAGCGCCGGTGGGGGTGGATATTCCGACCCTTGCCCTGCTGCCGCGCCCGCCAGCGCCTGATTGGGCGGCGGGCTTTGGCGCCGTTTGGCAGCCAGGGGAGGAAGGCGCAGCGCAGCGCTTGGCGGATTTCCTCGCCTCAGGCGTCAATGCCTATGCGGATCGGCGCAACGAACCGGCGGCCAAGGGGGGGACATCAGGGCTCTCGCCGCATTTGCATTTTGGCGAAATCTCGCCCCGTCAGGTCTGGGTCGCGGCGCGGGCGGCAGTGCCGCACGGGGGCGCGGGGCTGGAGACCTTCCTCAAGGAAGTTCTGTGGCGGGAGTTTTCGCATCATCTGCTCTGGCATCGCCCGGAAATGCCAGAGGCATCCTTGCGGGCGGAATTCGCGGCCTTCCCCTGGGCGCCGGATGCGGCGCTGCTAAGGGCCTGGCAGCGCGGGCAGACGGGCTACCCCATTGTGGATGCCGGCATGCGCCAGCTTTGGCAGATCGGCTGGATGCATAACCGCGTGCGCATGATCACGGCTTCGTTTCTCGTGAAACATTTGCTGCAACCCTGGCAGGCAGGTGAGGCCTGGTTCTGGGATACGCTGGTGGATGCGGACCTCGCCGCCAATAGCGCGTCCTGGCAATGGGTTGCGGGTTGCGGGGCGGATGCCGCGCCCTATTTCCGCATCTTCAACCCGGTGCTGCAGGGCGAGAAATTCGACCCCGAGGGCGAGTATATCCGCGCCTGGTGCCCGGAATTGGCCAGGCTGCCCGCGCGCTTCATCCACAAACCCTTCGAGGCGCCGGAGATGATCCTGCGTGGCGCCGGGGTTACACTTGGGCAGACTTACCCGAAGCCGGTGATTGACCTTGCCACCGGCCGGGCGCGCGCCTTGGCGGCCTTTGCGGGGCTGCGCAAGGCATGATCTCAGCGCGTAGGCTGCGTGATGCGGGCTTTTCCGGGCTACGCGTGGTGGGCGACGTGCATGGCGAGGCCGAGGCGTTTGAAGCCGCCATTGCGGGGGCCGAATCGCTTGGCCTTTTCATCATCCAGCTTGGCGATCTGGTGGATTACGGGCCGGATAGCCCCGGCGTCTTGCGCCGCGCCTTTGCCATGCTGGATGCCAAGCGCGGCATTTTCCTGCTCGGCAATCACGAACATAAACTCAGGCGCGCGCTGATCGGCCATGCCAGCGCGAAGCTGTTTGTGGCACCAGAAGGGCTTGGCAAAACGCTTGAGCAATTGAAAGCTGCCCCGGATCGCGATGCCTTGGCCGCGCGCGCGGTGGCCGAGATCGCCCGCGCGCCGGCCTGGCTGCGCCTGGGCCACGCCATGTTCATCCATGCTGCCTATCATGATGCCATGCTGTTCCGCGCCCCGCCCGAAGATGCCGGGGTGCGCCGCCCCGATGGCCCGCTATCGCGCGCCCTTTATGGCGAGGTGACGGGCCAGCGCGGGCCGGATGGCTACCCGCTGCGCGCAACGCGCTGGGTTGGGCGGATACCCCATGGCATCACGGCCTATGTCGGGCATGACAATCGCTCCACCAATGGGCGCCCGCATGAGATGCGCGGCGCGCTCGGTGGTCGGGCGATTTTCCTTGATACCGGCGCGGGCAAGGGCGGCGCGCTCGCTTGGATTGACCTGCCGTTTGAGGCGTTGGAGCCGGTTAGTTCAACTCCATAGCTTCGGGTTAGCCAAATCCCGCGCAATGCGCTCAGCCGCCGCGTCCAATAGCGCCTCGCCTTTCGCGGGCGTCGCGCTGCGTGCATCGCCGATCACGCCATTGGGGCTGAGCTCCTTGAAAGAACGGCGCCGCGCCAATGCGGGCGGCTGGCCTTCCACCCGCGTACTATGCGGGCCGTGCTGTTCGGCAAGCCGCGCCGGGCGCACCGCTTCGGGCATCAGGGTCATGACCATGGAAGCCTCGGCCTCGCAGGCATGCGGCACATTGGATTGGCGTTCCAGAATGGGCGCGAAGGCGTCGCCCGCCATGTGCCAATAGGTCGCGGCGGCAACCGGAATGCCGCTTTCGGCCTGCGCATCAACGGCGGCAACGGCAACGGCTTCGGCATTGCCGCCATGGCCATTCAGCAGCATGGCGCGCTTGAAGCCGGCGCGCGCGGCTGAGCGCACAATGCCGCGCAGCACGCCGCCAAAAGCCGCGTAATCCAGCGTGACCGTGCCGCCAAAGGGTACGTGATGCTCCGCCAAACCAGGCCAGACGCAAGGTGTCACCACCACCTGTTCGCCGGCGGCGGCCATGCGCTGTGCGACGCGATGTGCAACACCCGTGGCGCAGATGATATCAACGCCGGTCGCGAGTGCGGGGCCGTGCTGTTCCAGCGATGCCACCGGAATGATCACCAATGCCCCCGCCGCAGCGCGGGCATTGAGTTCTTCCGAGGTCATTTTCATCCATTCGATTTCGGTTGTCATAAGGATCACTCCGCAGTTGCACCGGATTGTTCGACAAGATCGCGCCAGATCGGTTCCTGTGCGCGCCAGAATGCGCCGAAAGCGGCGGGGCTGGGATCGGTCATGGCCAAGATGCTGAGCGGCTTGAGTCGCGCCGCCAGCGCCTCATCCGCCATCACGCGCGTCAATGCCGTGTGCAGCGTATTGATTGGCCCAGGCGGTGTGCCGGCCGGGGCGACGACTGCGAACCAGTTCTGCGCATCAATCCCGCTACCGGGTAGGGCTTCCGCCATGCCAGGCACATCAACCAATTCGGGGACAAAGGTGATGCGTTGGGCGCTGCCAACGGCAAGCGGCCGGAAGCGGCCTTCGCGAACATGCGGCAGCAGCGCAGGGATCGCATCGAACATCATGTCAATCGTGCCCGCGGCCAGATCCTGAATGGCGAGAGAGCCGCCGCGATAGGGCACATGGGTGATTTGAACGCCGGTCGCGCGATTGAGCTTTTCCAGGAACAAATGACTGATCGTACCAGTGCCGGAAGACCCCATGGTGACACGCCCCGGATTGGCGCGCGCAAAGGCAACCAATTCAGCCAAGGTCCGATAGGGCCTTTGGCTATTCACCACCAATAGGATGCTGAATTGTCCAACGCGCGTAATGGGCGCCAGATCGCGTAGGGGGTCTATCGGCATTTGCGTGCGATACAAAAACTTATTCGCCGCCAAAACAGTGGCGGAGGTAAAGAGCAGCGTATGGCCATCCTTTTCAGCCTGAGCCACCGCGAGCGCACCAAGATTACCGCCCGCGCCGGGGCGATTATCTACCACCACCGACTGTCCGAGTACGACCGCAAGGCGTTCAGCCACCATGCGCGCTGTAATGTCATTGGCGCCACCGGGCGCGATAGGCACAATCAGCCGCACCGGGCGGGATGGAAAATTCTGCGCTTGCGCGGCGCTGGCGGCGAAGATGGCGCTGGCGCCGATCAGGGCCGCGCGACGGGAAAAGCTCATGGGGGGACCTCCGGCTTGGAAGCTGGAAGGCTAAGCCGGAAAGGGGCTGGAAGAAAACAGGCGAATCAGCCCCGCATCGCCGGCCCATCCAGAAATTCCCGCGCCTTGGCACGCATCGCCGCCAGCTTTTCGGGCTTCAGCTTGCGCAAGCCCATCACCGGCATGGCCATGCGCGGGTTGCGCGCAAATTCCTCGGCATGGCGGGCGATGAAATCCCAATAGAGGAAATTGAACGGGCACGCGCGTGGCCCCACCGCATCCTTTGCATCATGCGCGCAGCCGCGGCAGTAATCACCCATGCGGTTGATATAGGCCGCCGATGCCGCATAGGGCTTGGACGCCATGACACCGCCATCGGCGTAAAGCGCCATGCCCTGGGTATTGGGCAATTCCACCCAATCAAAGGCATCGGCATAGACGGCAAGATACCAGCGATTGACCTGATGCGGATCAAGCCCCGCGATGAGTGCGAAATTGCCGGTGATCATCAGGCGTTGGATGTGATGCGCATAGGCGTGATCGCGCGTCTGCCCGACCGCTTGCGACATGCAGCGCATGGAAGTCTCCGCACCCCAATAAAATGCCGGCAAGGGGCGCTTGGCGGTAAGCGCATTGCCTGCCGCATAGCCCGGCATCAGCAGCCAATAGAGCCCGCGCACATATTCGCGCCAGCCAATGATCTGGCGAATGAACCCCTCAACGGCATTGAGGGGGGCCTTGCCATCGCGCCAGGCTTGCTCGGCCGCGATACAAATCGCGCGCGGATCGAGCAGGCCGATATTGAGGCTGGTTGAAATCAGTGAATGGAACAGAAAAGGCTGATCTGCCGCCATGGCATCCTGGTAATCGCCAAAACGCGGCAGGCGGTCACGGATAAACGCCGCCAGCGCAGCTTCCGCATCGCGCGCTGTCACGGGCCAGGCAAAGCCCTCGGCTGCGCCGAAATGCGCGCCGAAGCGTGTGCTGACCAGTGCGATCACATCGCGCGTGATTTCATCTGGCGCAAAGCGCGGCGCGGCGGGGGGTGTGACGCCGGCGGGTAGTGAAGCGCGGTTTTCGGCATCGTAATTCCAGGCGCCGCCGGCGGGTTCATCGCCTTCCATCAGCAGGCCGGTTGCGCGGCGCATTTCGCGATAGAAAAACTCCATGCGGTATTGCTTGCGCCCCTTGGCCCAGGCGCGAAAGCGCGGCAGGTCGCAAATGAAGCGATGATCGGGGCGGATTTCGACCGGCAGGCCAAGCGCTTTTTCCCAAGCCTCCATATCCTGCAAGACGCGCCATTCACCGGGATGGGTGGCGATGATGCGCTCTGGGCGATGCCGCGCCACCGCGCGCGCCACTTCACCCGCAAAACTTTGCGTATTCGCAGGATCATCCAGGCGGATGTAATCCACGGCCACGCCGCGCGCTTCCAAGGCGCGGGCGAAATGGCGCATGGCGGATAGGATCAGGATGATCTTTTGCGGGTGGTGCGGCACATAGGTGCATTCCGCCATCACCTCCATCAGCAATACGCGGTCCCGCTTGGGGTCCAGGCCCTCAAGCGCCGAGACACCGGGCGTCAATTGATCGCCCAGCACCACGCGCAGCGCGGCAGTTTTGCTCATCCGATCAGCTCATAAACAACGGCGCTGCCATCCTCGCCCTTGGTGGAGAAGCCCACCCAGCGGCCTTCGGCGTCATAGCGCGCAATGGATTCAACCTCGCCATTCAGGGTAAATTGCACGCCGCCGCCGGGCACCGCGCTGCGCGTTGGTGTTGCCGCAAGCGCTTTGCCGGTCAGCGGGCGAATAAGCGGGCGGGTGAAATGGGCGCCATTCCACCAGGTAAGCGGCGCGGCATTGGCGGGCAGGCGCGCGGCACCCTCCGGCCCTTCTGCCACCAGCGCCTTACCCTCGGCCACCACGCGCGCTTCCGTCACGGTGCCATTGCGATCATGGCGCGATGTCAGGCGTTGCAGCCGGTCATTCGCCCATTCCTCGGCGATGTCATGACGGAGCCGAAACACGGTGAAGCCGGCAAGCTTCACCTGCAGGGCGATTTCGGTCTGCACGGAAAGCTTCGCGGCATTGCCGGAAAGCCGCACCTGATGCGTGCCAATCTCTCGGCCTTCACGCAAAACGCGAAACCGCACGGCGCCGGGGGCGGCCAGTGCTGCCATGGGCAGCAAGGGCGGCAGCGTGAGAAACGCACGCCGCAACATCAGCCGCGGCTCCGCAGCGTGGAACGGCCACCATCCACGGCCATGATCTGGCCGGTGATCCAGCCCGCCTGATCCGATAGCAGAAAATCGGCGAGTGCAGCGGCATCCTCGCCCTCACCCAGCCTTGGGATTGGGTGTTGTTTGGCGATGGCATCGGCCATTTGCGCATTGGCGAGCAAGGGTGCCGCCATGCTGCTGCGCGTCAGTGATGGCGCGATGCAATTGATGCGAATGGCAGGCGCCAATTCGGCGGCGAGTGCGACCGTCAGGCCCTCAATTGCGCCCTTGGCGGCGGCAATCGCGGCGTGGTTGGTGAAGCCCGCCCGCGCCGCAATGGACGAAAACAGCACGACGGAACCGCGGCCTGCTGCCAGCGCATCCTGCGCGGCCTGGATGGCAAACAGGGCCCCCAGGGCATTCAGGCGAAAGGCGCTCAACATATCCGCCTCGGTCACGCGCTTGAGCGGCTTCAGCGCGATGGAACCCACGCAATAGGCCAAGCCCGCCAAGGGCGTGCCGGCGGCGGCCACCGCGCTGCGGAGCGCGGCCGCATCTTCCACATCGGCGGGGATCGCCTGGCTGCCGGGGATTTCGGCGGCAAGGCCAGCAAGCCGCGCGGCATCGCGCGCCACCAGCACCGGGCGTTGCCCGCGCGCTGCCACGCGCCGCGCCAGCGCCGCCCCCACCGCGCCGGTCGCGCCCAGGATCAGGATTGTCGGCTGTGTCATGCTGCCCTCCGCTTGCCTGTCACCAAATGGTCATGCGCCGCCAAAGCGGGAGGGGCGCGACAAGCCGCGCTCGCCGTGCCAGTATGGATGGCGATGCGTCAACTCCTGCTGCTGCGCCACGCCAAATCCGCCTGGGATGACCCGGCGCTTGCCGATCATGCGCGGCCCTTGAATGGGCGGGGCCGGCGCGCGGCGGCGGCGATGGCGAATGCGATGCGCGGCCTGGGGCTTTCGCCCGATGTGGTGCTGGTATCTTCCGCGCGACGCACGCTGCAAACGCTGGAAGCCCTTTCGCCGCTGCCCGATAGCCCGATCATCGAACCGATGGATGAGCTTTATTTGGCATCCTGGCAGAATCTGCTTGGGCTTTTGCATCGCGTACCGGAAACCGCGCGGAGCGTCCTGCTGATCGGCCATAATCCCGGCCTGCATGATCTGGCGCTCGCCCTGACGGGCGCGGAGTCCATGGCGCGCAACCCGGAGGCGCGGCGCATGGCGGGTGCTTTCCCGACCGCGGCTTTGGCGGAATTCAGCGTCTCCAGCCCCTGGGCGGGGCTCGGGGAAGGCGGCGGTCGGCTGGTGCGCTTCATGATCCCGGCCGATTTGCCGGAAATGGCGGAATGACCCCCGAGGGCCGAGAGGGTGGCGCGCCTGGGGCCGAAGCATCGGAAGCGCCCCCGGAAGCTCCGCTTAGTCTGGAATTCGTGCTGCCGGTCACGGAAGCGGCGCGGCTGGCGCGCTTTCCCATCCTGGCAGCACTGCGCCAGGGCCGCATCAGCACCAGCACCGAGGAACTGCACTGGCTGGATACGCCGGACGGCGCCCTGGCTGCCGAGGGCAGGCTGGTTGAGGCGCCAAAACGCGGACCAAGGCGGCTGATGGCCCTGGCGCCGGCGGCCGAGGCTCCCTGGCATCCCGGCCAGATACTGCCCCCCGTGGCGATGCTCGCCCCGCATGAAACGCCCGCAGCGGCTGAAGGCGCGGCGCTGATGCCGCTTGCTGCCTTGAGCGGCAAAAGGCGCAGCCAGCGCCTTTTGATCGGCGATGCGGTGGTGATGCTGCACCTGGTCCAAGGGCATTTGCGTACGGTGGCGGCAGAGCGCGAGGTGGCGCGGGTGGTGCTTTCCGGCACAGCGCCTGCCGTGCTGGATCTCGCCCGGCGCCTTGCCGCTGCGCTGCCCTTGCTGCCGCCAAGCCAAAGCCTGGGCGCCGAGGCGCTCAGCCTTGCCACCGGGCAGGCGCCACCGCCCCGCCGGCATGGCGCGCCGGACACTTCGGAAGCGGCAAGCGCCGAAGCCTGCTTCACCATGGCAATCGGGCATTTGCTGGAAGTCGCGCTGCAAGTGGCGCCCATCGCCCGCGCTGGGGTCGAGATTGAAGGCGTGCATCAGCTTCGTGTGGCGCTCAGGCGGCTGCGGTCGGTGCTCAAGGTTTTTCGCCCCATCACGGGCTGCAAGCAGGGCCGCGCCCTGGATGGGGTATCGCGGCAAATGCTGGGGCTTTTGGGGCCGGCGCGGGATTGGGATGTGTTTCTGGCCGGGATCGGCGCCGATCTGGCGGCGCTTTTGCCCGAAGATAAGCGCCTGAAATCCCTGTTGAGCGCGGCGGAAGCCAAGCGGCAGGCGGCCTATGCCGCGCTGGCCGAGGCGCTGGATGGGCCAGCTTGGCGCGCCGCCGTGACCTCGGGCCTTGCCTTCATGCTGGAAAAACCCTGGCGCGCGGGGGCGGGCGATGAACGAATTGGCCTGCTGGACGCGCCACCGCAGGATTTCGCCGCGCTGATCCTGGACAAGCGCTGGGGCAGCCTGCTTGAAGCCGGCGCCGAGATCGAAACCCTGCCCGCTGAGGCGCTGCATGAGCTTCGCCTGGATGCCAAGCGTCTGCGCTATGCGGCCGAGGTCTTTGCCCCCGTTTTCCCCAAAAAGGCAGCGCGGCGGTTCCAGCGCAGATTGGCCGCGCTGCAGGAAGAATTGGGCCGCAGCAATGACGCTGCCGTTGCGCGCAGCTTGGCGCAGAGCCTGGCGCAGGACAAAGACGAGGGTCGCGCCTGGGCCATTGGCTTGGTGGAAGGCTGGTGCCTAGCGCGGTCTGTCACCGATCGTGACGATGTGGTATCAGCGTGGAAAAAATTATCGTGCAAAGAGTCATTCTGGTCAGCGGATTAGGTGGCGCTCTTCGCGTTTTGCGTGAGTGTGTCGCGAAAATTTCGCTGTTTTGCCAGTTGTAATATCCAGAAAAAATCGGCTAACGGTCCCGGGTGCGAGAACCAAGACGCATTTTCAAGGGAAGGCAATTTGGCCCCCGCTTTGGCGGTTCGGGCCTTGGCATTGCTTGCGCGGTTTTGGCGGCCCTTGTCCTTGGCTTTGGCCTGCCCTCCAACCTGTTTGGTTCTGCCCCGGCGGATCGCCCAATCACGGCCGAAGCCGCGCAAATCCGCGTTTTTGATGGCGAAACCCTTGGCCTTGGCGATCGGATCATCCGGCTTTCTGGCATTGCGGCCCCCGCACGGGGAGAAGCTTGCGGGGCGGATGCAGCGCGGCGGGATTGTGGCGCGGCGGCGGCGGCGATACTGGCGGGCCTGGTGCATGGCCAGGATGTGACCTGCCGGATCGAAGGCTATGATGCATTTCGCCGCGGCCTTGGCCGCTGCATCGCCGGCGGGCGGGATGTGAATGCGGCCATGGTGGAACAGGGCTTTGCGCTGGCTTCCCTATCCGTATTGCGTCCCCTGGAAGTGGCGGCGCGTGATGGCCGCCAGGGGCTTTGGGCCGATGCCAGCCTAATGCCGGCCGAGTGGCGCCGGCGCTGATCAGCCCCCTTGCGCGGGGCAAGGGCTGGAATTCCAGCACTTTGGCCCCCTTCTTCAAACCCGATTCACGCTTTGCGGTTAGGCTTCCGCCCAGGATCAGTGCCTGGGTTTGCCAAGCTGACCACTCCGCCCTTATCCTGCACCGCACCATGATTAAGCGCCCCCGCATCTGACGGTGGCGCATTGTTCTTGAGGAAGACGCGCATGACCACGAAGGCCCAAGGGTCCATTACCATCACCCTGGATGGTACCAATAAAAGCACGACATTGCCGCTGCTGGGTGGCACGCTGGGGCCGCAGGTTGCGGATATCCGCAAGCTTTATGGCGATCTTGGCATTTTCACCTTCGATCCGGGCTATGGCGCCACCGCTTCCTGCGAAAGCACCATCACCTACATTGATGGCGATGCCGGCGTGTTGCTCTATCGCGGCTATCCTATTGAGCAATTGGCGGAAAAATCGAGCTTCCTTGAAATCTCCTACCTGCTGCTGAATGGCGACCTGCCCAATGCCGCGCAGTATGAGGAATTCCGCAAGGGTGTGACCTACCACACCATGCTGCATGAACAGCTGCGCCGCTTCTTTGACGGCTTCCGCCGCGATGCGCACCCGATGGCGGTGATGTGCGGTGTGGTTGGCGCGCTGGCGGCCTTCTATCACGACAATCTGGATATCAATGATCCGCGGCAGCGCGAAATTGCGGCCTTCCGGCTGATTGCGAAAGTGCCGACCATCGCGGCCTGGGCCTATAAATATTCCATCGGCCAGCCCTTCATGTATCCGCGCAATGACCTGACCTATGCGGAAAACTTCCTGTATATGCTGAACGCCGTGCCGGCCGAGCCCTGGGTGAATAACCCAATTCTGGCGCGCGCCATGGACCGCATCATGATCCTGCATGCGGATCACGAACAAAATGCCTCCACCAGCACCGTGCGTCTGGCCGGTTCAACCGGGGCCAATCCTTTCGCCTGCATCGCGGCCGGTATCGCCGCACTTTGGGGCCCGGCGCATGGTGGCGCCAATGAAGCCGTGCTGAAAATGCTGGCCGAGATTGGGCACCCGAAGAATATTCCTGCCTTCATCGGCGAAGTGAAGGACAAGAACAGCCACACCAAGCTGATGGGCTTCGGCCACCGGGTCTATAAGAACTTCGACCCGCGCGCGAAGATCATGAAGGAAACCTGCCACGAGGTGCTGGCTGAACTCGGCATCAAGGATGAGCCGCTGTTGGATATGGCGATGGAAATGGAACGCATTGCGCTTTCCGATGATTACTTCGTCAGCCGCAAGCTTTATCCGAATGTGGATTTCTATTCGGGCATTATCCTCAAGGCGATGGGCATTCCGACCCATATGTTCACCGTGCTTTTCGCCGTGGCGCGCACGGTGGGCTGGGTGAGCCAATGGAAGGAATTGGTCGAAGACCCGAGCCAGCGGATCGGTCGCCCCCGCCAGGTCTATTCCGGTGCGGCGGAACGCCCTTTCGTGCCGATGGCGCTCAGGCCCTGAAACGCGGCTTGCCTCCCTCCGGTTGATGACGGAGGGGGGCTTTAACCCCCTGGCAGTACAAAACTGCCCAATTTTTTAAGGCGTCCATGCAATTATGCGTGTATGGACGCCGCCGAGACGATCAACCAGAAGCCGAAGATCAGACTAAATTTGACGCCTATTGCCCCCCGGGGGGCCTCGGCGTTAACCTTTCATTCATCTTTAGCCCCTAAGGTTTCGTCTATGCTCGGTTTAAACTCCATCGCGGCCTTCTCCCAGGAAATCGCGGCCAATGCCGGGATTATCCAAGTTCGCTCTCCGGTGCAGCCGGTGGATGCGCTGGGCAATAACCGCCTGCCCCAGACATCGCAGCAGCGATCGCTTGAGGCTGTACCGCCCGAGCCGAACAAGCCGATGCCGCGCGGGTCGTTGCTCGATCTTCGGGTCTGAAGCTTTTTTCTTAAAATCTGTCAGATTGGCGCGGCGCTATTTGCCGTCGAGCGCTGCCATCACGCCTGCCATCGCGGCTTGAAACATCTCCGGCGTCAGGCGCCGCGTTGAGGTGTTGTAGCGGCTGACATGATAGGAATCCGCCAGGATCAGCCCATCGGGCAGGCGATGCCGCGCACCATGGGCGAAGGCAAAGCGCGAAGCCGGGATGCCCTTGGCACGGAGCAGCGCGTTATGCGCCACCACACCAAGCGCCAATACCACACGCAAGCGCGGCATGCCGGCCAATTCGGCCTGCAGGAAGCCATTGCAGGCGCGGATTTCGACCGGCAGCGGCAGGTTCTCCGGCGGCACACAACGCACTGCATTGGCAATGCGGCAGCCGGTGAGTTCCATGCCGTCCTTGGGGTCTTCGCCATAGGCACCGCGCGCCAGGCCGTATTCCAGCAGGGTCGCATAAAGCAGCTTTCCGGCGTAATCGCCGGTGAAGGGCCGCCCGGTGCGATTGGCGCCACGCACGCCGGGCGCCAGGCCCAGTACCAGCAAGGGCGACTCGCGAGGCCCCCAGGAAGGCACGGGGGCGTTATGCCAGCCGGGTTCCTTGGCGCGATTGGCGGCGCGGTATTCGGCAAGCCTTGGGCAGAGCGCGCAATCGCGCCCTGGTGCCAAACTACCGCTCATTCAGGCTCGATATCCGGCGCCTCACCATAGGGGTCGGCGGGGGTGGCGCGGCTTGGGCGGGCCGGGGCGGCAGCAGGTGGCGCCGCGGGGCGGGGGGCGCGGGCTTCCGGCGGCGGACGGCGGGCGATCTCAGGCCCGATATCGGCCAGTTCCAGAAAGCCATCGGCCTGGCGGCGCAATTCATCGGCGATCATGGGTGGTTGGCTTTCCATGGTGGATACCACCGTCACCTTCACGCCCTGGCGCTGCACAGCTTCCACCACGCGGCGGAAATCGCCATCGCCGGAAACCAGCACCGCGTGATCCAGATGCGGGGCCAATTCCATCATGTCCACGGCCAATTCGATATCCATATTGCCCTTGATCCGGCGCCGCCCGGTCGGGTCTGCCTGTTCCTTGGCGGGCTTGGTCACCACGCGCCAGCCATTATAGGCCAGCCAATCGGTCAGTGGGCGCAGCGGCGAGTAATCCTCGGTCTCGATCAGGGCAGTATAGTAGCAGGCGCGCACCAAATAGGTGGAGCCGCCGAAAAACCGCAGCATGGCGGCGAAATCAACCTCGAACCCCAGGGCCCTTGTGGCGTAGTAGAGATTGGCGCCATCAACGAAAAGGCCAACGCGTTCCAGGCCAGCCTGGCGCCGAGCAATATGAGCAGACATCAAATGATCCTCAATGGTTTGAGACGAATGATTAAATTCGGACATTTTTATTACACCAAACAGGCCGGCTTGTCATGGCCCGTGCGCTGATCGGTATCGGCGCCAATCTGCCGGCAGGTGATGGCGCGCCGCCGCTTGCCAGTTGCAAGGCGGCGCTGGCGGCACTCGCTGCCCTGCCGGGGCTGCGCCTGGTGGCGGCTTCCCGCTGGTGGGAAAGCGCGCCAATCCCGCCCAACCCAGCTTCCCCACGCTATATCAATGGGGTCGCGCTGCTGGAGGGTGCGGCGGAACCGGCAGAACTGCTGGCCGCGCTGCAAGCCATTGAAAACGCTGCCGGGCGCACCCGGCCCTATCCCAATGCGCCGCGCGTCCTGGACCTTGATATCATTGATCTGGATGGGCTGCTGCGCGATGCGCCGGACCCGGTGCTGCCCCATCCGCGCGCCCATTTGCGCGGCTTTGTTTTGCATCCGCTGGCCGAGGTGGCACCGGATTGGGTGCATCCGCGCCTGAAGCAGCCCGTCGCCGCGCTGATCGCGGCGCTGCCCGCGCAGGATGTCAGGCCCCTGACCTGACCTGACGCGCGAGGCGCTTGAAATCCTTGCAAAGCGGCGCCGAGGCGACTATTTGCAATCCATAACCGGTTCAGCCGGGCGCCCGGCCCCCGCCGCGCGCCCCTTTTGTCTTTGGAGCCCTCATGGCGCGCGTTACCGTTGAAGATTGCATCGAAAAGATCCCGAACCGCTTTGAACTCGTGCTGATGGCCGCGCAGCGTGCGCGCAATATCAGCCGCGGTGAGCAGATCACGATTGATCGCGACAATGACAAGAACCCGGTCGTGGCGCTGCGCGAAATCGCCGAGGAAAAGGCTGATCTTCCGGCGCTTGAAGCTGATCTGATCAAATCCTTGCAGCGCGCGCCGGAGCCGGAGCCCGCCGAGGAAGAAGTGATTGACCTGATCGCGACCGATGAAAACATCTTCGGCATCATGGATGTGCAGGAAGAAGCCCTGCCCGAGGCCGGCGCCGAAGACATGGCGCCCGATGATCTGGAAGCCGCCATCGCCGCTGAGCTTGGCGGCAAACGATAGGAATGCCGATGGGGCGAAGCTTTACCTTCTGCTTCCCCCCGGAATTTCCCCGCGCGCCTGAAGGTCTGGCCGCGGGGCGTGCCCTTTCGCCCGGCGCTGAACTTGCTTCCCACGTCATTGCCTATGATCCGCGCGCCGATGCCGCGCTGATTACCGCCGCCTATGATGTTGCGGCAGACGCCCATGCGCCGCAAAAGCGCGATGATGGCCAGCCCTATATTGTTCATCCCTTGGCTGTTGCGGAAATCCTGGCCGGTTATCGGCTTGATCCCGGTTCCATCATCACCGCACTATTGCATGACACGGTTGAGGATACGCCGCTCAAGCTTGGCGATATTGAAGGGCGCTTCGGCAAGGAAGTGGCGCGGCTGGTGGATGGTGTCACCAAGCTGACGCGGCTTGAACTGCAATCCGAACGCACCAAACAGGCCGAGAATTTCCGCAAGCTTGTGCTCGCGATGAGCGAGGATATTCGCGTGCTGCTCATCAAGCTCGCGGATCGGCTGCATAATATGCGCACCATTTCGGGGATGCCGCAGCCGGAACGCCGCCGCAAACAGGCGCGCGAGACTTTGGAAATCTACGCGCCGCTCGCTGAACGCATCGGCATGGATGCCCTGAAGACCGAGCTGGAGACCCTTTCCTTTCGCGAAATGAATGCGGAAGCCTGGCAGACCATTGCCGCGCGGCTGACCTATCTGCGCGGCCAGGGTGCCGATTTGATTGCAGAGATTGAGGCGGATTTGCGTCGCGTGCTGGCCGATGCCGGTGTCACGGTGGTGGATATTCAGGGGCGGGAGAAATCGCCCTATTCCATCTGGCTCAAGATGCAGAAGAAGAATGTCGCGTTTGAGCAATTATCCGACATCATGGCCTTTCGCATCATCGTACCGGAAAAGGGTGATTGCTACGCTGCCCTTGGCGCCATTCATTCCGCGTATCGCGTGGTGCCGGGGCGCTTCAAGGATTGGATTTCAACGCCCAAGACCAATGGCTATCAAAGCCTGCATACGGGTGTGACCGTGCCGGAACGGCGCAATGCCAAGATCGAAGTGCAAATCCGCACCAAGGAAATGCATGACATTGCGGAAAACGGCGTCGCCGCGCATTGGAGCTATAAGCAAGGCCCCGGATCATCACGAGATCAGAAGCGCTACCCTTGGGTGCGTGATCTTTTGGAAATTCTGGAAAACGCCGCTGAGCCGCAGGAATTTTTGGAACACACCAAGCTTGAACTGCATCGCGACCGGGTATTCTGTTTCACGCCCAAGGGCGATCTGATCGAATTGCCGCGCGGTGCCACGCCGGTTGACTTTGCCTATGAGGTGCATAGCCAGGTCGGCGATACCACTGTTGGCGCCAAGGTGAATGGCAAGATCGTGCCGCTCCGCCATGTGCTCGAAAATGGCGATCAGGTTGAAATCATCACCGCGCGCGGCGGTACGCCCAATCCGGGGTGGGAGCGGTTTGTTGTCACCGGCAAGGCGCGGGCGCGCATCCGGCGCGTCAATCACGCGCGGCAGCGTTCCGAACAGCGCGAAGAAGGCCGCAGCGCCATTGCCAAGGCGTTCCGGGCGGCTGGCCTCGATTTTTCGGAAAAGCTTGCGGAACCCGCCTTGAAGCCGCTGAAGCAGGCGGATTTTGAGGCGATGTGCATTGCAGTCGCCAGCGGCAATCTTTCGCCGCGCGATGTGCTGCATGCCGCCGTGCCGGAATTGCGCGCCGCGCCCCGTGGGGCGGACCCGCTGCCACTCGCAAGGCCCAGGGGCCGGCTTGGCGCGGGGCCCACCCTGATGCCGGGCAAGGCAGAACGCCAATCAGCGGCCAAGCGGGATGCGGCGCTTGGGGTGCGGGGCCTGGTCACGGGCATGGCGGTGAGTTTTGCGGGCTGCTGCCACCCCCTGCCCGGGGATCGGATTCTGGGCATTGTCACCACCGGGCGCGGTGTCACGATCCACCGACAGGATTGTAATGGCTTGCAGGCTTTTGCCGCAACGCCCGAGCGCTTCATTGATGTGGATTGGGATTATGATGGCGCGACCAAGGGCACGCATGTCGCGCGGGTGGAGCTGGTCGCGGAAAACCGCCCGGATGCGCTGGCGGGCGTCACCACGGCCATCGCGCGGCAGGAAGGGGTGGTGAATAGCCTTCGTATCACCAACCGGGCCGAGGATTGGTGCGAAGTGCTGGTGGATGTGGAAGTGCGCGATATTTCCCACCTGACGGCGGTGCTGGCGGCGCTGCGGGCCTGCCCGGGCATCACCCAGGTGGAACGCGGCAAGGGATAGGGCAGCGCATGATCATCGGTATCGGGTCGGATATCCTGGATATCCGGCGCATTGAGCGCACCATTGAACGCCATGGAGAGCGTTTTCTGGAGCGCATTTTCACCCAGGCAGAGCGCGCCAAGGCGGAAAAGCGCACCGAACGCATCCGCGCCGCGACCTATGCCAAGCGCTTTGCCGCGAAGGAAGCCGCTTCCAAGGCGCTGGGAACTGGCTTTCGCGCCGGGGTGTTTTGGCGCGATCTGGGGGTGGTGAATTTGCCATCCGGCCAGCCGACCTTGCGCCTGACCGGGGGCGCGGCGGAGCGCCTGAAGGCCATTACGCCGGCGGGGCATGGCGCGGTGATTGCGCTGACGATGACCGATGAATTTCCCTATGCCCAGGCGATGGTGGTGATTACCGCCGTGCCGCTTCCTTGACAGGGCGCGCCGCGCCGCTATGCCCTGCCCTGACCCGACAGTTTCGTTGGGCTTCGCATGCGCCGTTTGGGCGATATCCTTGGAAGTGACATGGCCTCGAAGAAATCCGGCGGTTGGCTGGAAAGCGTAAAAACCATTGTCTATGCCGCCGCGATTGCGATTGGCATTCGCACCATTGCGTTTGAGCCCTTCAATATTCCTTCCGGGTCCATGATCCCCTCGCTGCAAGTGGGGGATTATCTTTTCGTCTCCAAATACTCCTATGGCTATTCGCGCCATTCCATGCCCTTCAGCCCGCCGCTGTTTGAGGGGCGGATTTTCGGGTCCATGCCGAAGCGCGGCGATGTCGCTGTGTTCAAGCTGCCGCGCGATGGCAGCACGGATTACATCAAGCGCATCATTGGCCTGCCGGGGGATCGCGTGCAGATGCGCAGCGGCATCCTTTATTTGAACGGCGCACCGGTGCGGCGCGAATTGCTTGGCCCCTATACGGTCGAAGGCGATGGGCCGCGCATTACGGTGCGGCGCTTCCGCGAATTCCTGCCCGCGATTGATGGCGCGCCAGGGGTGGCGCATGATATTCTGGAAGCGTCCGATGATGCGCCCTTGGACAATACGCCGGAATTTCGCGTGCCGCCCGGGCATGTTTTTGCCATGGGCGATAATCGCGACAATAGCCTCGATAGCCGCGCGATGAATGCGGTGGGCTTCATTCCGATTGAAAACCTGGTTGGTCGCGCCGAGGTCATTTTCTTTTCCGTGGATGGGTCCGCCGCCTGGTGGCAGGTATGGAATTGGCCCTTTGCCATTCGCTGGTCTCGGCTATTCAGTACGGTCAAGTGATGCGCTGTTGCGTCCAATGAATGGCGAATTGGAAGCACGGTTGGGCCATCATTTCGCCCGACCGGAATTGCTGACCCGCGCATTGACCCATAGCACCGATGCGGAAAGCCGCGGTGAAGGCTTGCTTTCCAATGAGCGCCTGGAATTTGTCGGCGACCGTGTGCTGGGGCTCTGCATTGCCGAATGGCTGGCCGAGCGTTTCCCCGATGAACGTGAAGGCGATTTGGCGAAGCGGCTTTCCATGCTGGTTTCCGCCGATACGCTCTGCAAAATTGCCGAGGAACTGGGGTTGGGTGCTGATTTGCGCATGCCCGCGCGGTATCGCGCAACAGGGCTGATGGGGCCGCGCAATCTGCTTTCTGATGCGTTTGAAGCGGTGCTGGGCGCGATTTATCTGGATGGCGGGATGGCGCCGGCGCGCGCGCTGGTGCGGCGCTGTTTTGCCGCGCTGATCGAAGCGGATGTGCGCCCGCCGAGCTCGGCCAAAAACCGCTTGCAGGAATGGACTTTGGGGCGCGGCCTTGGTTTGCCGGTCTATGGGTTGGTGCAATCAAGCGGCCCCGCCCATGCGCCGCGCTTTGTCATCAGCGTGCTGGCGGCAGGGCGGGAAGCAACCGGTGAGGGCGACAGCAAACGCGCCGCCGAACAGGCAGCGGCGGAAGCCTGGTTGAAGGGTTTGGGAACATGACAACGCGTTGCGGGTTGATCGCCATTCTGGGCGCGCCCAATGCCGGCAAATCCACGCTGGTGAATAGGCTTGCCGGCAGCAAGGTGACGATTGTCTCACCCAAGCCGCAGACAACGCGGTTTCGCGTGCGCGCTGTGGTGATGCGCGGTGAAAGCCAATTGGTGTTGGTGGATACGCCTGGCATTTTCACGCCGCGCCGGCGGCTCGACCGCGCCATGGTCGCGGCCGCCTGGGGTGGCGCGCAGGATGCTGATATTTCGCTGCTGATTGTGGATGCGCGCGCTGGGCTGACCGAGCCATTGCGCGGCATTATCGAAAGGCTCGGCAAGACGCGCCGGCCCATTTGGCTGGTGCTGAACAAGACCGATCTGATCCCGCGCGAACAATTGCTGCCGCTGACCGCGGAATTGCATAAGCTGTTGCCCTTCGCCGAGACCTTCATGATCTCCGCCGAAAAGGGCGAAGGGCTGGATCGGCTGCTGGATCGCCTGGCGGAGGCGGTGCCGCCTGGCCCCTATCTTTTCCCGGAAGATGATCTGACCGATTTGCCGAACCGCATGCTGGCCGCCGAGATTGTGCGGGAACAAATCCTGCGTCAGACGCATCAGGAAGTGCCGCATCATGCCTCGGTTGAAACCGAAGCCTGGACGGAAAAACCCGATGGGTCGGTCAGGATTGATTGCACCATCTACATCGCCCGTGCCTCGCAAAAGGCGATCCTGATTGGCGATAAGGGGAGCCGTATTCGCGAGATTGGCCGGCTCGCGCGGCTGGAACTGACCAGGCTTTTGGAACGCCCGGTGCATCTTTTCCTGAATGTGAAGGAAAAGCCCGATTGGGATGAAACCGCCGCGCGCATCCGCGCCATTGGGCTTGAGGATGCCGGCTGAAAGTTACGCCCCATGAGCGTTGAATGGCAGGCGCCGGCGGTGGTGCTTGATCTCCGCCCGCATGGTGAAGGCGGCGCGGTGGTGACGGTGCTCACCGAAGCCCATGGCCGCCATGCGGGGCTGGTGAAGGGCGGCGGTTCTCGTGCCCAGGCGGGGTTATGGCTACCGGGCAATTTGATTGAGGCGCGCTGGGTCGCCCGGCTTTCGGATCAATTGGGGAGTCTCAGCGGTGAATTGGTCCATCCGGCAGCCGCCCTTGCCATGGATGAACCGCTGGCCTTGGCGCTGCTATCTTCCGCCTGCGCCATTGCCGCCGATGCCCTGCCGGAACGGGAAGCCCATCCGCGCGCCTTTGCCGGGCTGGTTTCCCTGATCGGCCATTTGGCCGGCGGTGCTGAGGGTGTGGTCGCGGATTATGTGCGCTTTGAAGCGCTGATCCTGGCCGAACTTGGCTACGGGCTTGACCTGGTGACCTGCGCCGTGACTGGCGTGCATGAGGGGCTGACGCATGTCTCACCACGTTCGGGCCGCGCGGTCAGTGCCGGGGCGGCGGCGCCTTATCTTGATAAGCTGCTGCCCCTGCCCGCCTTTCTGCGTGATGCGGACAGCCTTGGGGAGCCTACATCCTGGGTGGCAGGGCTGAAACTGACCGGGCATTTCCTGGAACGCGATGCCTTTGGCGCGCGCCACCGCCCGCTACCCGAAGCGCGCTTCAGATTGGCTGAGCGAATAGCGGGGCTGCTCGCCGATTGACGCAGTAATGCATCACGCCGGTTTGTCCGCACATGGCGGCTTCACAGATTTCGTGAAACTCCTCCGGCAGGGCGTATAGTCTTTCAGGGTTCAGCGGCACGCCGCTTTGCGTCGCCACGTGATTCCAGCCGAGGTTGCGGAGTGTCATTGCTGCCCGTTGCGCCGCCGCTTCTGCGCCGTGGGCCAGGGTAAAGACCAGGAAGCAGCGGAACTCCCCCCGCGGGGCGAGGGTCGCGGGGCCGGCGATGCCCTCAGCCCAAGTGACCCAGACGGCGGGCGCGGGCGCGGGCACGTAGTTTTGCCGTGCGGGGGCGATGGCCAAATTCATCATGAGGGAAAGAATACGGCAAGAATGCTTACTGAAGTCTTGAAGCCTTTGCAGCGCGATTGGCGCAGGGTTAGACGGGTGCCTGAATGAGGACGCGATTCGGCCATGCCTGATGATGTGAAAACCCTATCGCCCGCCGGGGCAGAGCGTGAAACACGCCTCGCGGATGCGCTTTCCGAACGCTATCTGGCCTATGCGCTTTCCACCATCACGGCGCGGTCCCTGCCGGATGTGCGCGATGGGTTGAAGCCCGTGCATCGGCGCCTGCTTTGGGCGATGCGGCAATTGCGGCTTGATCCGGAAGCGGGTTTCAAGAAATGCGCGCGTATCGTGGGCGATGTCATGGGTAAATATCACCCGCATGGCGATGCCGCGATTTATGAGGCGATGGTGCGGCTCGCGCAGGATTTTGCGGCGCGTTATCCGCTGGTCGAAGGCCAGGGCAATTTCGGCAATATTGATGGCGATAACCCGGCTGCCATGCGCTACACCGAAGCGCGACTGACGGAAGTGGCGCAGGCGCTGCTGGAAGGGATTGAAGAAGACGCGGTAGATTTCCGCGCGACTTATGATGGGGAAGAACGTGAACCCATCGTGCTGCCGGCGGCGTTTCCGCATCTGCTCGCCAATGGGGCGGCGGGGATTGCGGTGGGTATGGCAACCTCTATCCCGCCGCATAATGCCGGGGAGCTTTGCGCGGCTGCGCTTGAATTGGTGCGCAACCCGAATGCGGGGACGGATCAGCTGCTGCGCCATATCAAGGGGCCGGATTTCCCAACTGGCGGCATTCTGGTGGAAAGCGCTGAGGCGATGCGCGAAGCCTATGAAACCGGCCGTGGCGGGTTTCGCGTGCGCGCGAAATGGGAAGTGGAAAAGGGCAAGGCCGGAAGCTGGGTGATCATTGTCACCGAAATTCCCTATCAGGTGCAGAAGGCACGGCTGATTGAGCAGATCGCGCAATTGCTGGAAGAAAAGAAGCTGCCGTTGCTGGCCGATTTGCGCGATGAAAGCACTGAACAGGTGCGGATCGTACTAGAGCCGAAATCGCGCAATGTGGAACCGGCAGTGCTGATGGAAACGCTGTTCCGGGCCACCGCTTTGGAATCGCGCTTTTCGCTGAACATGAATGTGCTGGATGCGGATCGCACGCCGCGTGTGATGAGCTTGAAGGAAGTGCTGCGCGCCTGGCTCGATCATCGGCATGAGGTATTGCAGCGGCGCACCAATCATCGGCTGGGTGCGATTGCGCGGCGGCTTGAGATTCTGGATGGCTATCTGATTGCGTATCTCAACCTGGATGAGGTGATCCGCATCATCCGGGAAGAAGATGAACCAAAGCCGCGCCTGATGGAACGCTTTGGCCTGACCGATACGCAGGCGGAAGCCATTCTGAACATGCGGCTGCGTGCGCTACGACGCCTGGAAGAAATGGAAATCCGCAAGGAGCATAAGAAGCTCTCGGCCGAACAGAAGAAGCTGCAGGCGCTGATGAAGTCTGAAGCTGCGCGCTGGGATGCGATTGCGGAAGAAATTGAAAGCATGCGCACGCGCTTCGGTGGCGGCGCTTTGGGCACGCGGCGCACGGCAACCGGTGCGGCGCTGCCGGAAGTGGTGGTGGATGAAGCCGCCTTTGTGGAGCGGGAGCCGATTACCGTGATCCTGTCTGAGAAAGGCTGGATCAGGGCGCAGAAGGGGCATGTGTCCCTGGATGCTGAATTGCGTTTCAAGGAAGGCGATAGCCTGTTCATCGCGCTGCATGCGGAGACCACGGATCGGCTGGTATTGTTTGCCACCAATGGCAAGGCCTTTACGCTCAAGGCGGATAGCATTCCGCGCGGGCGTGGTGATGGGCAGCCGGTGCGCCTCATGCTTGATCTGACCAATGAGGATACGGTGGTTGCGATGTTCGTGCATCGCGAAGGGCTGCGCTATCTGGTCGCGGCCTCCGACGGCAAAGGCTTTCTGGTGAAGGCCGAGGATTTGCTCGCGGAAAAGCGCACCGGCAAGCAGGTGCTGAATGTAGACCCGCCGGCAGAAGCGGCGGTCTGCGCGCCGGCGGAAGGTGATTGCGTTGCGGTGATTGGCGAGAATCGCAAATTGCTGATTTTCCCGATTGACCAGGTACCGGAAATGACTCGTGGGCGCGGCGTGCAATTGCAAAGCTATCGCGATGGCGGGCTGGCGGATGCGAAGGTATTCACCCGCAAGGAAGGGCTTTCCTGGGTGCTTGGGGAAAGAACGCGGACCGAGACGGATTTGCGCGCCTGGGTTGGCAATCGCGCTGGCGCGGGCAAGGCGCCACCGAATGGGTTCCCGCGGTCCAATCGATTTGAATAAAAAAGCCCCAGCGCGATGCTTTGCGCTGGGGCCTTGTTTCAGCGGTAATCAACCGCCTTACGGCATCGCGACATCAATGCCCTGATAGAAGTAGTTCTGCGCCCGGATTTCATCATCCGAAAGGCGCCGGCCCGCTGGGATCACCACCGTGCCATCCTGGCGCGTGATCGGGCCTTCAAACGGGTGCAAAGTGCCGGCGGCGATGGCGTCGCGGATGCGCGTTGCCTCGCTCACTTCCTCGGGCGTCATATTGGTGAAGGGGGCCATGCGGAACATGCCGCTGCCAAGCCCGCCCCAGGTATCCGTCGGGCGCCAGGTGCCATCCAGCACGGCCTTGGCCCGTTCGGCGTAATAATCGCCCCAATTATTCACGCTGCTGGTCAGGTGGGCGCGCGGCGCGAAGCGCGTCATATCCGATGCCTGGCCAAAGCCGAAGATGCCGCGCTGTTCCGCCAATTGCAGCGGCGCCGGGCCATCGGTGTGGCTGCACAGCACATCACAGCCCTGGTCAATCAGGGCGCGGGCGGCATCGGCCTCTCGCGCGGGGTTCGACCAGGCATTCACCCACACCACGCGCACCTTCATGGACGGGTCCACCGACCAGGCGCCGCGCATGACGGTATTGATGGCGCTGATCACCTCTGGCACTGGGAAGGTGGCGACATAGCCAATGGTCTTGGAACGCGATTTGCGCGCGGCAATCACGCCCTGGATGTAGCGGCCTTCGTAGAAGCGGGCATTGTAGATCGCCATATTCGGCAGCGTCGTCGGGCCCGTAGCGTTTTCAAAGAACACGCCCGGGTGCTGCGGCGCCAGGCGCTGCGTGGGGGCGAAATAGGAAAAGCTGGTGGTGAAGATCAGCCGATGGCCGGTGCGGACCAGCTGCGTCACCACGCGGTCGAAATCGGGCGGGGCCACGGATTCGACCGTGGTGGCATTGACGCGGTCGCCCAGCACCTCCGCCATGCGGCGCCGGCCCTGGTCGTGCATATGCGACCACCCGAAATCGCCAACGGGGCCGATCAGGACGACGCCGACGCTGAGGCGTGATTGTGCTTCGGCCTGCTGGCCGGCCAGCGCAGCGCCGGCAAGACCGGCGGAGCCGGCCATAAGGTGACGACGGGTGATGTTCATGAAGCTCTCCCTGAAAAGCGGTTCGGATTAAGCAAAATTAATGCCGATACGGAAGCCCTTATCTATCAGGCACGAAGGGCACGCCAAGGGAAGCCGGCCCCGCGGCCCCGCCGCGCCTTGCCCGCATAATGAGCACCAGCACGAGAATCGTGATCAGATAGGGCAAGGCCGCCAGAAATTGCGATGGCAGCGGCACGCCCGCCGATTGCGCATGCAATTGCAGGATGGTCAGCGCGCCGAACAGATAGGCGCCCACCATGGCCCTGAAGGGCAGCCAGGAGGCAAAGACCACAATCGCGAGTGCAATCCAGCCCCGCCCGGCAGTCATGCCGCTGGTCCAGAAGGGTGTCAGGACCAAGGACATATAGGCCCCCGCCAGCCCCGCGCATCCGCCGCCGAACAGGATGGCGAGCAGACGTATGCGCCGCACCGGATAACCCAGCGCATGCGCTGCCGCGTGGTTTTCGCCAACCGCGCGCAGCACAAGCCCCGCGCGGCTTCGGGTCAGGAACCACCAAACGCCGATGACCAATGCCACCGAGGCATAGACAAACGGGTCCTGATGGAAAAGCACCGGCCCGATGAAAGGAATATCTGACAGCCAGGGGATCTCGATCTTGCCGATGCCCGCGCGCTGCACGCCGACAAAGGGCGCGCCGATCACGCCGGAAAGCCCAAGCCCAATGATGGCGAGTGCCAGCCCCGCCGCGACCTGATTGGCGGCAAGGCCCAAGACCAGCGCAGCGAACACCAAGGACAGCGCCATGCCGGCCAGTACCGCCACCAGCACGCCAGAACTGGAAGACCCGGTGGTGATGGCCGCCGCAATGCCGGCGGCAGCGCCGATCACCATCATGCCCTCCACGCCCAAATTCAAAACGCCGGCGCGTTCCACCACCAATTCGCCAATCGCCGCAATCAGCAGCGGCGTGGAAGCCGTGATGATGGTCAGGATGATGGCTTCGAACAGCGTCATGCGGCGGCGCCCCGCAGCAAGCGGAAGCGATACAAAAGCATACTGTCGCAGACCAGCACGAAGAACAGCAAAAGCCCTTGCAGCACGCGGGTCGCATCCAAGGGCAGGCGCAGCATGATTTGCGCATTCTCACCACCGATGAAGGTGATGGCGATGAATATGCCGGCGAACAAACAGCCGATGGGGTTGAGCCTGCCCAAGAAGGCAACAATGATGGCGGTGAAGCCATAGCCAGGGGAAATGCCGGGCTGCAATTGCTTGACCGTGCCCGCGGCTTCCAGCACGCCGGCAAGCCCAGCCAGCGCGCCCGAGATCATGAAAACCGTGACGATCAAACGCGTTTCGGAAAACCCGGCAAAGCGCGCGGCGCGTGGCGCTTCACCCACCAGGCGAATTTCAAACCCCTTCAGCGTGCGCCCCATCAGCAGCATGAAGGCAAGCACCACCGCAATCATGATGGGCGTGCCGATATTGAGCCGTCCGCCCGCCATCAGCAGCGGCAGCGTCGCTTCTGCTTCGAACACCACGCTATTGGGCATGTTGAAGCCCGCTGGGTCGCGCCAGGGGCCGCGCACCAGGTAATCCAGCAGCAATTCCGCGACATAAACCAGCATCAGGCTGGTGAGAATCTCATTGGCGCCGAAATGCGTGCGCAGCAGTGCGGGGATCAGCGCGAAACAGGCGCCGGCCATGGCGCCCGCCAGCAGCATCACCGGCAAAAGCCATGGGCCCTGCGTGCTGCCATGGGTGATGATGGCGATATAGCCGCCCGCCATGGCACCAAACAGGAATTGCCCCTCGGCGCCGATATTCCAGACCTTGGCGCGATAGCAGACCGCAAGCCCAACGGCGATGAGCACAAGCGGCGTCGCCTTCACCGCCACTTCCTGCAAGCCCCAGGAATCCGAGAGCGGATCAAGGAAATAGGTTTGCAGCGCCGCCACCGGGTCCTTGCCGAGCAGCGCGAACATGATGGCGGCCGATATCATGGTCAGCGCCACCGCAATCATGGGCGATATCAGCATCAGGCTGATCGGCGTTTCCGTCCGCTTTTCCATGACAAGCTTCATCACGCCGCCATCCCCGCCCCGCCCATGAGTAGGCCGAGCGATTCGCGTGTGGCTTCGGCGGTCGGCATGGCGGGTGAAAGCCTGCCCATGAACATGACGCAGAGCCGATCTGAGATTTCCAGCAGCTCATCCAAATCCTGGCTGATCACCAGAACAGCGCTGCCCGCACGCGCAAGATCCATCAGCGCCTGGCGAATGGTGGCAGCGGCGCCGGCATCAACGCCCCAGCTTGGTTGCGCCACCACCAAAAGGCCGGGCTTGCGCGCGATCTCGCGGCCAATGACGAATTTCTGCAAATTGCCGCCGGATAGCGCGCGGGCTTCCGGATCGGCGGGGCCTTTGCGCACATCAAAGGCGCGCACCACCTTGCCCACGAAGTCAGTCAGCTTGGCGCGATCCACCAGGCCATGGCGCAAAAAACCATTGGTGGCATGGCCTGAGAGCAGCGCGTTTTCCGTGAGCCGCATGGCAGGCGCCGCGCCATGGCCAAGCCGTTCTTCCGGCACAAAGGCAGCGCCACGCCGACGGCGTTCATTGATGCCGGCGCGACCCACCGCGACACCATCCATGACAATGGCGGCGTCATGCGGCGCCAATTCTTCGCCGCTGAGGGCTGCAAAAAGCTCATCCTGGCCATTGCCGGCGACGCCCGCGATGCCCAGCACCTCACCGGCGCGGAGTTCCAGGCTGATCCCATCCAGCGCAATGCCATGCGCGTGCTGTGGCGGGAGTGACAGCGCCGAGACCGCCAGCCGCACCGGGCCTTGCGCTTCAATCACATCATGGCGGATGGGCACCACATCACCGCCCATCATCATGCGCGCGAGGCTCGCTGCCGTTTCCGCGCGCGGGTCGCAATGCGCCACCACCTGGCCGCCGCGCAGAATGGTCGCGGCTTCGCAAATGCGCCGTACTTCTTCCAATTTGTGGGAGATGTAGAGCACAGAACGCCCTTCAGCGCGCAGCCTGGCGAGCGTCGCGAAAAGCCCCTCGGCTTCCTGGGGTGTCAATACGGAAGTGGGTTCATCCAGGATCAGCAGGCTTGGGTCCTGCATCAGGCAGCGCATGATCTCAACGCGCTGGCGTTCACCCACGGAAAGCCGCCAGACTTCGCGCCTGGGATCAAGTGGCAGGCCATAGGCGCGGCTTGTTTCAGCAAGGCGTTCGGCGATGTCTTCCAAGGCGCCCGCGCCATCAAGCGCGAGGGCGACGTTTTCCGCGACCGTCAGCGCCTCAAACAATGAGAAATGCTGAAACACCATGCCAATGCCAAGCGCGCGGGCGGCGCGCGGCGTTTCCACCTGAACCGGTGTGCCGCGCCAGACCAGCCGCCCCGTATCCGGGCGCAGCAGGCCGTAGATGATTTTGACGAGCGTGGATTTGCCGGCGCCGTTTTCGCCGAGCAGCGCGTGGATTTCGCCTGGCGCCACTTTCAGTTCCACGGCGTTATTCGCCACCAAGGCGCCGAAGCGCTTGGTAATGCCCTCAGCGGCGAGAAGCGGGGGGGTGGCCTGCATGACGCGGCTGTAACCTTTTTCGGCGGCCCTGTCGCGGTGCCCCGGCCAATCGGCGGGCAGAAAATCAGCCCGGCAGGGCGAAGGCTGCAAGCTCAGCGCGCAATTCCGGAATGCCCTGCCCGGTTTCGCTGCTGGTCACCATCACCACCGGATGGCCTGCCGTGTGGCGCCGGGCGAGGCCTTCAACCTCGGCCAGGCGCTTGGCCAATTGGGCGGGCGGCACGTCATCGGCCTTGGTCAGCACGATCTGGAAGGCGACTGCGGCATCATCCAAAAGCTGCATCGCCGCGCGATCGGCGGATTTGGTTTCAATCCGCGCATCCATCAGCAGCAGCACACGGCCAAGATTGGGCCGGCCGCGCAGATAATCGAACATCATGCCCTGCCAATCGGCCTGCAATTCCTTGGATGCCTTGGCATAGCCATAGCCCGGCATATCCACGAGTGCGAGCCGATCACCCAAATTGAAGAAATTGAGCTGGCGTGTGCGCCCTGGTGTGTTGGAAACCCGCGCCAGAGCATTGCGCCCGGTCAGCGCATTCAGCAGGGATGATTTGCCGACATTGGAACGCCCGCAAAAGGCAATCTCCGGCAGGCCGGGTGGCGGCACTTGTTCAAGTTTTTGGGCACCGAAATAGAAATCACAAGGCCGCGCAAAAAGCAGCCGCCCCGCTTCAAGCAGGGCGGCGCGGGCTTCCTCCTCGGATGTGTCGGCAAGGCCGTTCATCACGCAAACCCGGCAAGCGGTATCACGCCTTCTTGCCGCCTGCCTTGGCCGCACGATTGGCCGCGCGTTCATGGCGCATGATGTAGTATTGCTGGCCGACGGAAAGCGTATTGTTCCAGGCCCAATAGATGATGAGCCCTGCCGGGAAGGATGCCAGCATGAAGGTGAAGATCACCGGCATCCAGGCGAAAATCTTCGCCTGAATCGGATCGGGCGGCTGCGGGTTCAGCTTCTGCTGCACCCACATCGTCAGGCCCATGATCAAAGCCCAGGCCGGCATATGGAGGAAGGTGCTCCAGGCCGCGGGATCAAAGGGCAGCAGGCCGAACAGGTTGAACAGATTGGTGGGATCAGGCGCGGACAAATCCTTGATCCAGCCAAAGAAGGGCTGATGGCGCATTTCGATGGTGACAAACAGCACCTTGTAAAGCGCGAAGAACACCGGGATCTGGATCAGGATCGGCAAGCAGCCGGAGGCAGGATTGACCTTTTCACTCCGGTAAAGCGCCATCATCTCCGTCTGCGCTTTTTGCGGATCATCCTTGTAGCGTTCCTTGAGCTCGGCCATTTTGGGCGCGAGCACCTTCATCTTCGCCATGGATTTATAGGCCTTGTTGGCCAACGGGAAGAAAAGGATCTTGATGGCAAGCGTGAAGACCAGAATGGCGACGCCGAAATTGCCGAACAGCTGGAACAGCCAATCCAAGGCATAGAAAAAGGGCTTGGTCATGAAGTAGAACCAGCCGAAATCAATCGCCTTGTCGAAATCCTTGATGCGGAAGCGCGTGGCGTAATCATCCAGCAGATGCACTTCCTTCGCACCGGCAAACAGACGGCTTTTGAAGCCATCCGTGGCGCCTGGCGCGATCTGTTGTGCGGCAGGGGCAGCGATATCCACCTGCCAGCGCTCACCGGCTGTGCCGGGCGCTTCGCTGACAAAGCGATAGGCAGCGCGCATCGGCTGATCTGGTGCTGCCGGCATCAGTGCCGCGAGCCAATATTTATCGGTAATGCCAACCCAACCGCCGGCATCTTCCTGTTCGAAGGCCGGGCCGCGCCGCTTCTGCGCTTCGGTCTTGGCATCGGCGAAGGTCACTTCATTCAAGCGCCCGCCAACAACACCGGTGAAGCCTTCATGCAGAATGAAGAAGCCTTCCACCTTGGGCGTCACTTCACGCCGGATGCGCGCCCAGGGCAGTACCGCCACCATGTCACCACTTGTATTGCGCATGCGCTGTTCGGCGGCGAACATGTAATTCTCATCCAGGCTTAGCTGGATTTCGAACACCTGCCCCTGGCCATTATCCCAGGTGAGTGTCACCGGCTTACCGGGCGCGAGTGGCCCGCCGCTGATCTGCCAATCCGTATCACCATCCGGCACGCGGGTGCGGCCATCGGCTGCCGTCCAGCCCCATTGCGCGAAATAGGGTGCATCAGAATCGCGCGGCGCGAACAGCCGCACGGGCGCAGAACCTGGCGCGGTGGTTTCGCGGTGGCGCAGCAGCACCAGATCATCCAGCCGCGCGCCGCGCAGATTGAGATTGCCAGCGACCGAGGGGCTTTCAATGGCAATACGACGCGCCGGGGTGCGCGCGGCGGGTGCGGCTTCCTGTTGTGATGGTGCGGTAAGGATCGGTGTCGCCGGCACAGCCGCGCCAGAGGCCGCCGGGGCGGGCACGGCGGGCGCAGGCGCGGCCTGCTGCGTGATGGGCGCAGGCGCTTCGGGCGGGGCATTCATGCGCTTGTAGACATCGAAAAGCAGCAGGATGCCGATTGAAAGCGCAATCGCGGCGAACAGACGCTTCTGATCCATGGCGGGTGCTCAGCCTTTGGTGTTTTTGGGGCGGGGAACGGGGTCGTAGCCGCCAGGGGTCCAGGGGTTGCAGCGCAGAATGCGCCGCGTGGTCAACCAGCTGCCGCGCAGCGCGCCATGATCTTCCAGGGCTTCCAGCGCGTAATCACTGCAGGTCGGGTAATGGCGGCAATGGCTGCCGATAATGCCGCGCAGCGTGTAGCGATAGGCATGCACGCAGCCCTTCAGCGCAACGGTGGGCAGGCTCATGGTGCCACACCGGCTTGGCAGAGAGCCGCGCGCAAATCCTCAATCAGCAAGGGAAAGGGACGCTCGGCGGTCGCATCGCGCCCGATCAGCACCAGATCCCAGCCGGATAGCGCCATGCCAGGCAGCGTCAGCCGCGCGGCTTCCTTGAGCCGCCGGCGCGCGCGGTTGCGGATAACGGCATTGCCGATTTTCTTCGTCACGGTGAAGCCAAGCCTGAGCGAGGGTTCCGGCACGGCAAGCGCTTGCAGCACCAGACCAGACCGCGCGGCGCGTTTGCCGCGTGCTGCGGCGCGCAGAAATTCCCGCCGTTTCTTGAGCCTTGCAAGCCCGGCTGCCGTGGGCGGCAATGGTGCGGCGGAAGAGGCAAGCCGCTCCATCACGCAACCCCGCGCGATGCTTGCTTCAGGCGGAAAGACGCTTGCGGCCCTTGGCGCGGCGATTGGCCAGCACCTTGCGGCCGCCCACAGTCGAAAGGCGGGAGCGAAAGCCATGGCGACGCTTCCGGACGAGCTTGGAGGGCTGATAGGTACGCTTCACGATACTTCTCCCAGAGGGTCGTAGCCATAAGGCAAAGAAAGAGCGCCGGCGGCAGGCCATTGGCGGACCCACCCCGGCGGGGTGGCGTTCCTATAAGGAGAGCAGGCGCAATCCGTCAACCTAAACAGCCCGGAAAAGCGATTGACGCTGGCGGAAAGCGGCCCGCATCATCCCAGAAATGGCTTGGGTGGGGTAGCCTTCACCACGCCGAAGGGGGAGGATGGGCATGGCTGAAGCGCCCTATGACATGGTTTTGCAGAATTTTCGCCTGGCCGATGGCGGGCCACCTGACCAGCGCCTGGCGCTGAAGGATGGGCGGATTGCGGCCATCCTGCCCGCCGATGCGCCGGCGCCTCGGGCAGGGCAAAGCCTGGATTTGGGCGGGGATTTGCTGCTGCCGGGCCTGGTTGATGGCCATATGCATCTGGACAAGACCCTGTTCGGCCTGCCCTGGACGCCCCATGCCGCCGAGCCCTTCCGCATGAGCCGGATTGCGACCGATGCCAAGCTATTGCCATCCCTGCCGCTTGATACCGCCGCGCGGGCCGGGGCGTTGATCCGCCGCTGTGTCGCCAATGGCACGGCGCATATCCGCACCCATGCCGATATCACGCCCGCCTTTGGGCTTTCGGCCCTTGAAGGCGTGCTGGCCGCGCGTGAGGCGCATAAGGCCGCCGCCACGGTGCAGGTGGTGGCCTTCCCCCAGGCCGGCGTGATGCGGGCTGGCGGTAAGCCCATGCTCGATCTGCTGGATGCCGCCATTGGCGCGGGGGCAGAGCTGGTGGGTGGCATTGACCCTTGCGAGGTGGATCGCGACTCGCGCGGGCAATTGGACGGCATTTTTGCCATTGCCGAAAAGCGCGGCGTTGGCGTGGATATTCATTTGCATGAACCAGGCGAGCTTGGCCTGTTCAGCCTGCTTGAAATCTGTGCCCGTGTGCGCGCGCATGGCATGGCGGGACGGGCCACCATCAGCCACGGATTTTGTCTGGGTGGCATTGCCGAATCAAAACAAAAGGCGGCGGCGGAGATGATGGCATCTTGCGGTGTTGCGCTGGTGACGCATGGCGCGGGCAGTGCGACCATGCCGCCCTTGATGCTGCTGCGCCGCGCCGGTGTACGCGTTTTTTGCGGCAATGATGATGTGCGCGATACCTGGAGCCCCTATGGCAATGCCGATATGCTGGAACGCGCTTCCGTGATCGGCTGGCGGGAAGATTTGCGCCATGATCCGTTGATCCTGGAATTATTCAGCATGGTGTCATCAGAAGGTGCCGCGGCGCTCGGCATTCCGGATTACGGGATCGCGCCCGGCAATCCTGCGCATTTCTTCACCATTGCGGCTGAGAATATTCCGGATGCGATTGGCGCGCATCCGCCGCGGAAGCGGGTGTTTCATGCGGGGCGGCTGGTGGCGGCGGATGGCGTATGGAAGGACGCAGCATGACCGAAGAAGCTGGGGTGTTTGATTTTATTGTCTCGGGCGCTGGGTCCGCAGGCGCGGCAGTGGCGGCGCGGCTTTCGGAAGATGGGCGTTATACCGTGTGCCTGCTGGAAGCCGGGCCGCCGGATCGCAACCCATGGATTCACATTCCGCTCGGTTTTGCGAAAGTCTATGCCAATCCGGCGATCAATTGGTGCTTTGAAAGCCAGCCGCAAAAGCAATTGAATGATCGCAAATTCTTTGTGCCGCGCGGGAAGACCTTGGGCGGGACGAGTTCGATCAATGGCATGGTCTATATGCGCGGCAATCCGCGTGATTATGATGGCTGGCGTCAGCGTGGCTGCACGGGATGGGATTATGATTCCGTGCTGCCCTTTTTCAAAAAAAGCGAGAACCAGACACGCGGCGCGGATGAGTTTCACGGCGTTGGCAGGCCGCTGACGGTTTCGGACCATGTGGCGACGACGGAATTGACGGAAGCCGTGATCAGCGCGGCGGAACAGGCCGGCATTCCGCGCAATCCGGATTTCAATGGCAAGGTGCAGGAAGGCACTGGCTATTATCAATCCACCACGGGGGCCAATCGGCGCTGGAGCGCGGCGCGCGCCTATCTGGTGCCCGCGAAGGGTCGCGCCAATCTGGATATCCGCACCAATGCGCATGCGACGCGGGTGGTGATTGAAGGTGGCCGCGCCATTGGCGTGGAATATCGCGATCCTGGTGGGTTGAAACGCGTGCGGGCGCGGCGGGAAGTGATTGTCTCGGGCGGCGCTTATGGGTCCCCGCAATTGCTCCAATTATCCGGGCTGGGGCCGGCGGAGCATTTGCAGGCCATGGGCATTCCGGTGCTGCGCGATATGCCGGCGGTGGGTGCCAATCTGCATGATCATTTCTGCGTCTATCTGATGTGGCGTTGCGCGAAGCCCCTTACTTTCAATGATCTGGAAAAAAGCTGGCCGCGCAAGATTGCCGCTGCCTTGCAATATGGGCTGTTTCGCAGCGGACCCATGGCGGTGAATGCGGTGCGCACGGGGCTATTCACGCGGTCTGATCCCAGGCTGGAGCAGCCAGATTTGCAGATCAATCTGCTGGAATGGAGCACGCTGGAACGCTCCAAAAAAGGTGTCATTCCGCATCCGTTTTCGGGCTTTACGCTAAGCCCGGTCCATCTGGCGCCCGAAGGGCGGGGCACGGTGAGGTTGGCAAGCCCTGATCCCTTCGCGGCGCCGGCGATTACCTTCGGGTTTCTTGCTTCCGATTACGATATGCGCGCCATGATCAGTGGGATCAAACTTGTGCAGCGCCTGGTGGAACAGCCGACATTGAAGCCCTTCGCGCTTGGTGAATTGACGCCCGGTGGTCCCCTGGAAAGTGAAGCGGATATGGAACGCTTCGTGCGCGAAACCGGCACGACCAATCATCACCCATCCAGCAGCTGCGCCATGGGGATTGGCAGCAATAGCGTTGTGGACCCCGCATTGCGTGTGCATGGAGTGGCAGGCTTGCGTGTGGCAGATGCTTCCATCATGCCATCAGTGGTGGCCGGCAATACCAATGCGCCTTCCATCATGATTGGTGAAAAGGCAGCGGCGATGATTCTGGAAGATGCGCGGGCGGCAGCCTGAAAGGACAAAGATGATTTCCCTGCTTGGTACTTGGCAATTGCTCCGCGTGCGCGCGACCGACGCGGCGAGGCAGCCGCTGGAGCATCATCAATATGGGCCAGAGCCAACAGGCATCGTGCAATTCGGCCCGAAGCGCATGCAGGCCGCAACGGGTGATGGCCGCGCCGTATTGCCGCCCGGCGTGAAGCGCTTCTGGTCTGCCTATACTGGCAATTACAGTTTTGATGGCCACACGCTGATCACGCGCGTTGATGACAGTAATTTGGCCGAGCGCATTGGCGGCGATCAGGTACGGCAAGTACACGCGGAAGGTGTTGGCGTTTGGCTGAAACCGCCGGCGCGCATGGTGGATGGCGCCATGCAGCAATTGGAATTGTATTGGGAGAGGATCGGCTGACGCGCCTTCCTCCCCTGTTTATGCGAAAGCCTGCTGCCGGCGGTTAAGCCGCCACATCAGCCAAAGCGCAATGGATAGATTGACGAGATTCCAAGCAATGCCGTTCAGCATCGCCGCCGTATAGCCGCCGGTTGCATCAAACAGCGCCCCCGCCATCCAACCACCCACGGCCATGCCGACCATGGTGGAAGAAAGCGCCAGACCAACGCGGCTGCCGGCCTGCGATGGTGGGAAGTTTTCACGCACGATCATGGCGTAGCAGGGCACCAACCCGCCCTGGAACAGGCCGAACATGAAGGAAACCAGGAACAGCGCCATCAACCCATCCGATGGCAGGAACATCAGCAATGCGACACCTTGCAGCATGGAGGAAAGCACAAGGGTTCTGACACCACCAATGCGATCCATGATGAAGCCGAAAATCAGCCGCGAAGCAATGCCGCTCGCGAGCATGACGGAGAGCATCTCCGCGCCGCGTGCCGCGCCATAGCCAAGGTCCACGCAATAGGCGACGATGTGCACCTGCGGCATGGCCATGGCGATGCAACAGGTGATGCCGGCCAGAATGATCAGTGTCTGCAAGACATTGGGCGGCAGCTCAAGCGCCATGGGGTTGCGTGGCACAACACTGCCAGGTGCAGCCGGCGCGGGCATCGGCGCGCGGGTGCGCAGCAGAAGGGCGAGCGGCACCAACGTCACGAAACTCGCAATGCCCATGATCAGATGCGCCTGACGCCAACCAATCGTAGAAATGCCCCATTGCAGAAGGGTCGGCCAAAAGGTGCCGGCGAAGTAATTTCCAGACGCCGCGAGCGCCATGGCAATGCCGCGGCGCTTTTCAAACCAGAGCGAGACATCGGCAATCAAAGGGCTGAATACCGCCGCTGCGCCAAAGCAACTGAACAACACGCCATAGGCAAGACCAAAGGTGAAAAGGCTTGGCGCGAAATAGGTCGCGATGCCGCCAAGCCCGATGGAGGTGGCACCAATCAGCACCGGTACCATGACGCCGAAACGATCCGAAAGCCGGCCCATCATAATGCCGCCCACCATGAAGCCCACCATGGTCATGGTATAGGGTAGCGAAGCACCGGCGCGCAGCGTGCCGAATTCTGCTTGCACCGCAGGCAACACCACCACCACCGTCCACATTGGCGCGCTGCCGATCATGCTGATCAAAAGTGCAATCGCCAAACGCGTCCAGGCAGCGCGGCCATCCAAGCGGCTGTCACGCATCAACGGAGCATTCATTGGTTTTGCGCTTGCTTGCCCGGTGCCCAGCGATAGGCGCGCGCGGTCGCTTCACCCATCAGCATGGCGCGATCACTATCAGAAAGCCGATCCGATTTCAGGAAGGCATCCACGCCTTCGGCATAGGTCATCAACTCCACGGCGCGAGTCCAATCCGTGCCCCAAAGGCAGCGCCGCAAGCCGAAGGCATCGAATATGCGCGCGAGCGGTTCCCAGATATCGGCGTAAGGATATTCCCCGCGCGACAACGTACACGCACCGGTGATTTTCACGACGATATTGGGGAAAGCTGCCAACGTCAGCAGCTTCGGCAATTCGGCAAAGCCATTATCCATGCGCGGTGGTTCAAAGGGCTGTTGCAGGCCAAGGTGATCAATCACAAGCCGCGTATTCGGATTGCGCCGCGCCAATTCATGCACCTGATCAAGCCTGCCCCAACACAGCAGATTGACCGGCAGGTCTCGTTTCGCGGCCGTTGCCAACACGTGATTGATGCCGGGATTGGCAGGATCGGCGGAAACATCACCGCGCATCATGATGCGAATACCAACCGCACCAGGTGTGGCCTGCCAATCCGCAATGGTCTCGGCCACCGCCGGATCATTGGGATCAACCGGTTTTATCAGTGCGAAACGATCAGGATAGGTATTGCGGACAGAAACCGCGTAGCTCGCGTCAAAGCGATACATGGTGAAGGCAGAAACCAGAATCGCGCCAGCCACACCGACTGCGTCCATGGCCTTCACCATGTCAGCACCCGTGACCTCTGGCGGGCCATGCAGCACCGCATGCCAGGGGCGGCCCGGATGGTTGCGTTCATAGGCATGGACTTGCGCGTCAATGATCGGCATGGCGGTTCCCCGGGCGTGCTTCGGTCCGGAAGCCTAGCAGGCTGATGACATGCATAGCCAGATTTCCGTATTCATGATTGACTGTTGCCGCATTTCGATAAGGTTGCAATGCGGTGTCTGGTTCCTTGTTCAGCCATGCTGATCTTGTAAAGCGAGTGCGTCCCGACCATCCGCTTCAGGTGATTCGTGGCCTGGTCAACGGCGCTGTGGCTGATCTTACGCCAGCATTGAATGCGCTTTTTGTGCCATTCGGTCGCGCATCCATCCGGCCTCGGCACTATTCGCCGTGCCGGCACGCCTATTGGCGCCTATACCACGGTGTTGTGTCAGGCAATGCTGGCCCTCCTGCGACGCGGGCAGCAAGTGGCAGAATTGGAAAATGTGCCACGCATAACGTTTTCAGCACACACCATCATCGACATGGCTGAATTCCTCGGCAGGTTGGGGTGCCTGTGTGCGCGAGCTTATGGCATTCCGACAGGGAAAATACCTAATGCCAGCAGAGAAATTCGCGGCGCTATTGGACTGTGCCAATGACTGCGCCCGTGCCCCGCCTGCTGGCCCATGACCTAACTGGCGCGCTGGATACCGTGGTGGAAATGGTCGCGCTATGCGGTCCGGTCCCTGTTCGCTGGGAAGCCACGCTGCGACAGGGCAGCGCAGCCTTTTCCGGTGGATCACATGAGACGCCGCGTGATGCCGCCATCAGAGCCATCTGGGCTTTCGCACCTTTGGTGGCTGAGGCAGCCATCGCCTTTCGGAAATTGGATAGTCCGCTTCGCGACAATGTCACGGCAGAACTCGCAACCTGCCTGGCCGCAGGTTTCTGGCACCATTGCGTGTTGGCTCCTGCCTTCCCGGCACAGGGCCGCATCGGCCGTGATGGTCGCGTATTGGCGCAGATGGGCTGATTCAGAGCAGTACTCGCCCCTGCCCCCGATGATCCGGCGCGGCGGGAATGCTTCATCCCCTTGCCCTTTTGCCTTCCACCAGCGATGGTCGCGTAGCTGCGCCAGGCATTGCTTTCATTTTTTTCGCAATGCTCAGGCCATGAAGGACGGGTAATGCACATCGTTTGGTTCAAGAAAGACCTGCGTGTGGCAGACCATAGGCCCTTGGCGATGGCGGCTTCGCGTGGTGCGATCCTGCCGCTTTATATCGCCGAACCCGGTTTCTGGGCAGGGCAGGATGCATCCGCGCGCCAATGGGCTTTCGCCGCGGAATGCTTGCAGGAATTGCAGGCCGATCTGGCAGCACTTGGACAGCCCTTATGCGTCATGACGGGTGATGCCGTTTCAATCTTCAGAGACCTGCATCAACGCCACGGCATCACAGGCTTATGGAGCCACGAAGAAACAGGCAATGGCTGGACTTATGCACGGGATTTGGCCGTGGCAGCATGGGCCAAGGAAGCCGGGGTGCCGTGGTATGAAGCGCCGCAATTCGGTGTCATCCGCAGGCTCAAAACGCGTGATGGTTGGGCGCGGGCGTGGGATCGCCAGATGGCGGAACGCATCACGCCGCCGCCCTCCGCCTTGCAACCGCTTAAAGGCGAATGGCCAACCTCTGTGCCGAGCGCATCCGCGCTTGGTCTTGCGCCAGACCACTGCCCCCATCGCCAAGCCGGGGGCAAACAAGCAGCAACTGGATGCTTGCATAGCTTTTTGCACAAACGCGGCCGCGATTACCGCTTTGAGATGTCGAGCCCACTGACAGCCTTTGATGCCTGTTCACGGCTTTCGCCGCATCTGACCTGGGGCAGCCTTTCCATGCGCGAAGTGGCGCAAGCAAGCGCTGCCAGGATGGAGGCGCTACGATATTCGCCGGATGCCGATGCCCGCGCCTGGCGCGCTTCCCTTGTTTCCTTCATGGGGCGGCAGCATTGGCATTGCCACTTCATGCAAAAGCTTGAAGACGAACCGCGGCTGGAATTTGAAAATCTGCATCATGCCTATGATGGCGTACGCCCAGATATCGCGGACCCGGCTAAGCTTTCAGCCTGGGCCAATGGGGAAACCGGATTTCCCTTTCTTGACGCTTGTATGCGCGAACTCAATCAGCATGGCTGGATCAATTTTCGAATGAGAGCCATGCTGGTTTCCTTCGCGAGCCACCATCTGTGGCTGCCCTGGCGGGAGACTGGGCTGCACCTCGCGCGTAAATTCGTGGATTACGAAGCGGGCATTCATTGGCCACAAGTGCAGATGCAATCCGGTACAACTGGCATCAATACGATCCGCATTTACAACCCCGTAAAGCAGGGGATGGACCAGGACCCTTCCGGGGCATTCATCCGCGCTCAAATACCCGAATTGGCTGCTCTGCCCAATGCATTCATTCATGAACCTTGGCGTTGGCCCGAAGCGGCACAGCTGCGCTACCCGAAACCGATCGTGGATAATGCCGCCGCTGCCAAGGCTGCCCGGGACATTCTTTATGGTCTACGCAAGAGGGCAGGACATCACCTTGAATCCGGAAAAATTGCTGAAAAGCATGGCAGCCGAAAGGCAGGCCTACCCATGACCGGCAGTAAAGCCAGACCAGGCAGAAAGACCCAAACTCACGCGCAATTCAAAATGGATTTTTGATTGCGAATTATGCGCAGAACAAATTTTCTAACCACGTATATCGGTGATCCAGTGAGCGATGCGTGCACTGCTCCCTGAAAACTGGATCGATTTGAGTTGGCATTTTCTGCCCTGATTTTCCTGGCTGAGGAGCGGGGGAAACGATAAAGGCATCGAAGTTTACGAACGCGCAAAAGGCGTTCAATTTAGGCAGGGTGCGGATGGGCACCCTGTGGCCGGGAATCGCTGCCTTGTCTCAGCGGCAACGCGGTTCGGGTGAGGCATCTTTGCGCCAGGAAGCCGGTTGATCAGGCCATCCGCGCCGCAGGCCTGGAAGTTCCAACAGATTTCGTAGAATCGCTGCCGGGAATGGCCCATCATCTTGCAGCCGCGGCTCACATTCGACAATTCGGCAGCGATTTCGAGTAACGACAGCTTGCGTCGTGATGCCTTGTCTTTCGTGATCTCTTGTGTTGAGGATTGTGTCGTAGCGCCAACAAACCCGCTTCCACGATGTCCGGCCACCGCGAACCGGGCGCGCAGACCCCGGCGGTCCGCGCCCGGTTCCGCCGGCGGCCTATGTCAGGCGATGATCGTAGGGCGACATTCAGGATTTTCCAGCGGCGTCGCGCAATGCCGCCCTATGCATCATCCATTGGCAGCCCGGCCTTGCCCAACCCGGCAACAAGGGCATCAACGGCCGACGCTCGCTTGATCGAAACAGAATAGTAGATGCGCGTGCTTTTTTGTGTCTCCTTTGGGCTGAGCGCCAAAAGGCGGCTTACTGCGGCATTGCCCTCTTCAATCCGATCAAGCAAACCCAAGCAGGCCGCGCGTATCCGCCAGGCAGGCAAATAATCGGGCTTTTCAAGAAGGGTACGGTTGGCCCATTCCAGGCTTTCTTCGTATCTTCCGGCGGTAAAGGTCGCGAAGGCAGCGGCAGTCAGCTTGTTATAGGTCTGCGCATCGCGGGGGCTGAGCCGTTGTGCGCGCTCCAGATGGGCCAGTGCAACCTCACAATCCCCCTGATAGGCCCTGGCCATGCCACTATACGTCAGCGCATCAGATGAATTGGGGTTGATGGTCAAGGCACGATCAATCAGCGCGATGCCTCCGCTTGTGTCGCCGCCAGCCAAAGTCATGATAATACCTGCCATCCAGAGCACTTCAGAATCATTTGGTTCAAGTTCTGCGGCGCGGCGCGCCATCATCGCAGCTTCAGTTACCGAAGGATCATCAGGCCTGACCCAGCCCTGTATTTTGCGAAAATTACGGCACCTTCCACCGAGCGCCAGGCAGCGAGCATTATCGGGATCAAGGCGCAAGGCCCGATCGGTCAGATCCTTCGCGATTTCGACATCATTTTGGGTCAGGCGATAGAAATGTCCTGTGGCGCGCAGGAACAGGTCATGGGCCACGATGCTTTGTGGTGGCTCACGGAAAACGCGCTCAACCTCCGCAAACAAAAGTCGCGGTTCAATGATCGCAGCAACGCCTTCGGTAACGCGATCCTGTAGTGCAAAGATATCGGCGACATCTCCCTCAAACTGGTTGGACCAGATTTGAGCACCATCCTCCGCCCTGATGAGACTGCCGGTAATGCGCATGCGCCCACCCGCGCGCCGTACCGTACCATTCAGCAAATAGCGCACCCCCAGTTCCTGCCCGATCTGGTGTGGCGGGATAGCGCGGTTCTTGTAGGTGAAGGACGAACCGCGCCCGATCACGAACAGAAATTGAATACGCGACAAGGCATTGATGATATCCTCAACAACCCCATCGGCGAAGAATTCCTGTTCCGGGTCTGTACTCAAATTGGCGAAGGGGAGAACCGCGATGGAGGGCTTTTCCGGCAGGCTCGGGTAGGCAGGCTTTCTATCATGTTCTTCTTCCAGGACACGAAAGCAACGTACCCGCTGGGATATGCCCCTAACTTCCAAGGCTCCCAGGAATTCGAAACGACAATTCGTGCTTTCCCTAACGGCCTCATGAACTGAACCAGAAACAATGATATCGCCCGGCTTGGCCATATGCTGCAGTCTTGCCGCCACATTGAGCACGGAACCAAAGACCTTGCTTCCCTGCGTCACTACCTCACCCATATGGAGGCCCATACGGAAAAGGATTTGCTGTTTGCCCGGCTCGGACGAATTGTCCTTCGACATGCTGTCCTGCGCCTGAAGCGCGGCCCGCAGCGCTGAAGGCGCCAGGGCGAAGCGTGCCAATAGGCCGTCACCGGCTGTGCTGAAGACTTCCCCATCTGCCGTGGAGATGATGTTACTCAGATTCGCCATGGAAGAGGCCACCCGGGCGAAGGCCTCCTCCTCATCCAGTTCCATCATCGCAGTGTAGCCCGCGACGTCAGCGGCAAAAATGACGGCTTCCTGACGCATTCAACCCCTTCCACGCACGTGATGCTCGTTGCGGAGAGAACCTTCGTGAAGCTTCGGCACTAGGACCGATCTTCTGGCTAACAGAACCGCATCAGCGGTCGAACAGACGCTTTGATAAATATCGCGTGAACCGAATAAGCATGCAACCCTCCCCAAGGTCAAAGTCGCTTGGTGAAAAATCTCTCCCTCACCCAATATCACGGGCATGGTGCAGCGCAGTCGCTCGATCGCGTACATGTGGAAGTTCCTGCAACCATAGGGCGAAAGATCGATTCAATAAGGGCCTGCTGTATCAGCACTCCTTAGAACACGCCGAGGCTTAAGGTGTGTTCGCCGATGCTGCGGCCGAAGATGCAAGCTGTTCAATGGCCTATTGGGAAACGGCCCTGTCGGCCCTCAATAATCTGTTCGACCGTCCGGCATCAGCGGATCGCGAACGTGCAGCCAAAGCCCTGTCCCAAGCGCCGTTAGCGCCGTCACCCTGGAATGCGTGGCTTGACGCTTTACAACCCCTCACCGCGCCAGATCCGATCAATTGGCAAGCGAGTCTTGAGCAGTTTTCTGCGCGGATGGAAGAAATTGCCAAGACCGATCCGCAGAATGACGAGGCGCAGGTCTTTTTCGCCCTATCCTTGCTGATGGCTGCCCCTGCCGAGGACCGATTGGATACTGCCCATCGGCATGCCGCGGCCATTCTGGAGCCGATCTGGGCGCGGCAACCAGAACATCCAGGCGTGATGCATTATCTTATCCACGCCTATGATACGCCCGATCTGGCTGGGCAGGGCATTCAGGCGGCTAACCGCTATGCCGAGGTAGCTTCGGCATCCGCGCATGCACTTCACATGCCGTCACATATTTACGCGCGCCTTGGCATGTGGGCGCCGGCGATTGCTTCCAATATCCGCTCAGCCGAGGTCGCGCGATCAGCCAATTCCGTGAATGATGAGCTTCATGCGCGTGATTACCTTGTCTACGCCCTGCTGCAGAGTGGTCGGACGCATGAAGCCCAAAGGGCCTGGGCCGCAGCGCTTCAGGTGGGCCCAAGAATGAATTCTGAGCATCTGGCCGGCCCCTTCGCGATGGCCGCCATGCCGGCCCGCCTTGCGCTTGAGCCTGGCGATTGGGCCAAGGCCGCCGCTTTGCCGGTGCCAGAAGCAGGCTTTCCGCAGGTTATGGCCATCACACTATTCGCTCGTGGCCTTGGCATGGTCCGCTCTGGTCAATCGGCGGAAGCCGCGCGTGAGGTGGCGGCGCTATCAACGCTGCGCGACGCCCTGCTGGCTCAGGGATCAGTGGGCTGGGCGCATCAGGTTGGTATCCAGCGCGACTCGATTGACGCTCTGATCATGGCGGCTGCGGGTGACACCAATGGCGCCTTGGCGCAACTCGAACGCACAGCACAAAGTGAAGATGGCCTTGCCAAGAGTGTTGTCCAGCCGGGACCTCTCGCACCAGCGCGGGAGCTTTTGGGGGAGTTGCTCTTGTCACTCGGCCGCAGCGGCGAAGCTGAGGCTGCTTTTGAGGCAGTCTTGCGGAGCAACCCGAATCGTTTCCGAACTTTGGCGGGTGCTGCAGCCGCGGCACAGGCCGAAGGGCGCGCCGGCGTTGGTTTGGCGCGCTACCGGCTACTGATCAGGATGGCCGCTGAGGCAGACGCGCCGCGTCCGGAGCTTGCTGCTGCATATGCGGCATTGGAGGCGCTGCGTAAGCGATGACAGCGCCTTCGCCGGCCATGTTCAAGGCAACCAAGCGGGGCGTGAACACAGACACGCCTGTGCTGCATTCCCAAACCCTGTGGCACTGTCATGCCAGCACCACCGGCAAAAGCAGCAGAAAACCAAGGCTCATCAATACCATGCCGGAAAGGGCGCAGACCGGGCGATGATAACTGAAGGCCACATGCCGCATGAAGGGATGCGCAAAAAGTACTGCGGTCAGCAGGCCAAAAAGCCAGGCCTGCGTCGCTACCAACAAAATCGCCCAGGGCACCGCATTGGTCTGCGCCAGGGGGCCGATGAATTGCGCGAAGCAATAGGCCGCTGTCACTGGGTTGGTCAGCGCAATGAAGAATCCTGTCCCAATTCCAACAATCCAGTTGTTCAGCATCTGCGGCTCGGAAAACCGAGACTGGTTCGAAAGACGCGGCGCACGAGCGCAGATGATACGAAAGGCAAGTGCCGTTAGTAAGGTGCCTGCCACCACGCGCCCCACCATTTCCAACTCATGGGAACCCGCGAAGGCTTCCAGCAGCAGCGATGTCGCGCCAGCCACCAAGCCGGCGCCAAGTGCGATGCCAAGGCAAAAGGGCAAGGCACCACGAAACCCGCGCAGCGCGGCCATGGTGCCAATGGTCAACATATTCGGCCCCGGCGTGGCCAGGATGGCGAAATAGCCAAGGGCGAATTTCAGCAGCAGCGCGGACGAAAGGGTTGTTGCTTCAAGCATCATGACAGCCTCCGCATTGCATCCAAAGGCAGGTCGTGGATGGGCGGCGTGGTGAGGTGCGTTGCGGCTCTCATCGCATCACCGCGCCAGGTTCAGGGCGAAAAACCCGGCTACCGTCGCCGCGGTTTGCGCGGCCATGGCGGGCCAGGGGCGGGCTGCCACCCGCTCAGCCATGCCGGGCGCGGGCAGCATCACTTCCTGCGCCGCGCCAAGCTGCGGAAAATCCCAGGCATAGCCGGCACTGGGCACTTCCTGATGCTCCACCTCGGCGCCCGTCGCGCGCAGGCCTCCGCATAGGAAGGCACAAGCCTCGGCCGGGTTGGCGGCATTTCGAAGGGATCACAGAGGAAGAAATGCACCAGGAAGACCGCCGTAATCATGACGCGTGGACTTTAACCTTCCGCGCCGCTTCGGTGTTTCTTGTGGCGCTGGCCAGCAATGCGCCTTCAAGCGTAGAACGCTTCCGGGTCACCGCGCGGGCGATTTTGACGGCGAGGAGGAGCCAGAAGGCCATCCCCAGCGCAAAGATCGCCAAGACCGCCACCAGCAGCACCTGGCCCAGCAGTGGAGAGGTGATTTCGGAATACATGATGAGATCCCCCTTGGTTGCCCCGGGCTTCGGCCCGCAGGGAGATATTCAGCACGGCCCGCTGATATGATCTGTGACGTTTGGTACAAAGCGGGCTAATTGTTTTCTGCCCGGCAGATCAGGCCGCCCTAAACCGAGTCCGGAAGGCAAAAATGGTTCCTGAAATCCTGCGATCGCTCTCACCCGCCATTCGTGAAAAGGTACTTTCCGCTTGTGTCCCACTTTCCTTTGGTCCCGGGAAAACCGTTATCGAGGAAAACGCGCTTGATCAGGATCTCTATTTTTTGCAGCAGGGTCAGCTGCTTGTCCGCGCCTTGGCGGCAAATGGGGTGGAGGTTGCCTTTCGTGTCATGGAAGCGGGAGATTGTTTTGGGGAATTCGCCGCCATTGATGGATTGCCCCGTTCGGCAAGCGTGGAAACCATTACGCAGGTCTCTCTTGCGCGCCTCCCGCGTGAACGCTTTCTTGGCTTGATGCACAGCGAGCCAGATTTCGCCATGGCCATTGCTGAGATGATCACCAGGCGGGCGCGCGCCTTGTCCGCGCAGCTTTATGAAATGGCAACGCTGAAACTTGGTGACAGGCTGCGGCTGGAATTGCGACGGCTTTCCCTTGCGCAGGGCTTCGTATCAGGCGAGGCACTCATTCACCCTGCGCCAACCCATCAGGCCTTGGCAGCACGCTTGGCGACAACCAGGGAATCAGTTTCACGCGAATTGTCTCGGCTGGCGCAGACTGGGATCATCACGTGCAGTCGGCAGCGTATCATCATTGCGGATCTCGCGCGCCTGACTGGGGGGTGACCGGTCCATATTCATCGCCACGGACGAGTAGTGTTGCGCCGAGGACGAGAACCGCATCACCCTAAAAAGGACTGCGCGTGTAGGCGTTGGGCGCGGGGCGGCAGGACTCAAGCGCTGCCATCGCCTTGCGAAGGGTTGGAAAATCTCAAGCTTTCAGCCCTGAGTTTCCTTTATTCTGTTGCCATGTTTTTCATGACCAGCAAATTGAGGAAAATCTGGAAATTCTCTTCGACGCATTCTTGGAAACTCAGCAGACAGCCAGGGCGGCTTATGCTTATTCGCCAAACCGCGCGGCGGTTCCGATAGAGCAAATCCCGTGCAGAAGGAAAATCTTAACGCGTGATGATGCTCGAAAAACAGAGATGTGGAGCGGGTTGCGTGAACCGGTGCGGCCGCAACACGCTCTGGAACCAACGCTACTCCAGTAATGTCACTTGGCTGGAAAACGCCCTGTCGCCGCCCCGTCGTGTAAGGACGGAGCGGATTGGAAGGTATTGCGCTTTTCACTCAGCTGCGGCTCGGGCGGCCTTTTCGGAATCATAGATGGCCTGCGCCGTCTCAACGGCCTTTGCATGCACAACCGCGAGGTCCGGGCGCATCTTCTGGGCACGGATCGCAGCTTGCATTGTCGAGTGATGCTGCCCCTGGAAATGCGGAAAGACTTCGCGCGCGATCAGCTCATAGGATTTCTTCGTCGCCTCGAAATTTGCCCAATTATGCGCCAGTGTCAGATAGGCGCCAAAGCCGCCATTCGACTGCTTCCACAACCGCTCAATCTGGGCGCGGCACATTTCAGGCGTGCCGATGGCGCCGAAGCCGCTGTCATTGATGAAATCGATCATCTCCTTTGCGTTTTGACCCGGCATTGACATCTGTGGGAAGGCGGCGATTTCCTGGAAATAGTGGAACCAGTGCTCAATCCCGTATTCCACGTCCCGTTTGGCTTGTTCCATCGTTTCGGCGATGTGGCACAGGCCAACAAGTCGCCACTTGCTGCGATCTGCCACATGGCCGTGGTGCTTCGCCTCGGCCTCCACCACGTCCCAATGCAGGGCCAAGGCGTCGAAGCCGGCCGCCGTCGTGGCGCCGATCGAAATCATTCCGGTTCCGTACCGGCCTGCCAGCTTTGCCCCAGTGGGGGAGGCGACAGCGGCGGTTGCGATGTCGAAGTTGGAATAGGGTCGTAGATGCAGGCGCGCATCCTGCAAGGTCCAACGCTCATTCTGAAAATTCACTGGATCATCGCTTCGGATCAGGCGGGTCATAATGTCCAGCCCCTCCGCCAAAAGGCGGCGCGTGTGTTCCTGCGTCAAGCCCACCATGGCAGCATCCGTGGGTAGCGACCCGGGGCCAACGCCCAGCATCACCCGCCCACGCGTCAGGTGATCGAGCTGCACGATGCGTTCTGCCACCCAAAGCGGGTTGTGGTAGCTGACAGATACCACGCCAGTGCCAAGCTTGACGTGCCGCGTGCGCTGAGACGCGGTCGCGATCATCAACATCGGGTCTGCCGAGATTTCGGAGCCCGCCGAATGATGTTCGCCGAACCAGACCTCATCATAATCGCAGCGATCGAGCCACTGGACCAATTCCAGATCCTGTTCCAGCGCTAAAGTGGGGTTAATCCCCGGCTTGTGGAATGGCGCAAGGAAGATGCCGAAGCGCATCCTATTCATAACTTGTCTCTCCCTCTTTCCTACGACAATCCTTGAATGGACTGCCGTTTGACGAGAGGCTCGCCTGACGTGGACCCAGAATCAAGCATTTTCGTCGGGGGCAGAGCCTGTCATCACGCGTCAGGCGATTATTGGCTGGCGCGGTGGCGCGCGGCGTGGAATGCAGCAGGGGCAGCTCGCCATTCAGCATCATGCGCAACCCCGCTGCGCTACAGGGTTCGACGCTTAATCGCACGCAGCGCAGCAAGGCGCGGGCCTTGGTGGCGCGCGCGATTCGATCTAGCGTGGCGCATCATCACCCTGATCGAGGAAACATCATGACCCCGCCTGAGAGAATGCGTGCCCTGCTCGCCAAGCCTGATTTCGTTGTCATGCCCGCCGTATGGGATGGGCTTTCCGCCAAGATGGCTGCGGGCGCCGGGTTTGAAACCGCGTTTCTGTCCGGTTCCTGCGTGGCGGCAAGCCGCCTGGGTGGGCCGGATCTGGATTTGATTTCCTTTGCCGAGATGTTTGACAGTTTCAACATGGTGCGTGGTGCCGCGCCGAATACGCTGGTGCTCGCCGATGGTGATCATGGATATGGCAATGCGATGAATGTCCAGCGCACCGTACGCGCTTATGGTCGCGCCGGGGCCGCCGCCATCCTGATTGAAGACAAGATCACGCCGCGCGCCTTGACCGCTGCGGGCAAGCCCTGCCTGCCACGCGAAGAAGCGCGCATGAAAATCCGCGCCGCTGTTGAAGCGGCCAGGGAATCGGGCATTCTCATTCTGGCGCGCACGGATTGCCGCCCGACCGCCGGCATTGATGAGGCCGTGGCGCGGATTGAAATGTTTGTCGAAGAAGGCGCGGATATCCTGTTTCTGGATAGCCCCGCAGATAATGCCGAAATCCATCGCGCGATTGCTGCGGCCAAGGGCCGGCCTTCCTTTGTGGTGCTCTCCCCCGGTGGGGCGCGCGCCACACCAACCCAGGCGGAAGCCAAGGCGCTTGGCTTCAAGATCGGCACTTTCCCAACCGGCATGCTGTCTCCAGCAGCGGCGGGCATGAAGGCTGGCCTGGCCGCGCTGCAAGCCGGGCTTTCGGAAGCGGCCAGCGCCATGCCTTCGGCGGAATTGCGCGATACGCTTGGCTATGGCGATTACGACGCCAAGGCCAAGGCTTTCATTGTCTGATTGATACCGTGTCGGTCGGGTGAAATCACCCGACCGGATCAATCGGCGTGATTGGCGCGCCGGCGGCTTCAATGGTGGCGCCAGCTTGCAGCAGCAAATCTTCCCGGTAGCGGCCAGAGAGCAATTGCACGCCCACGGGAATGCGCCCGACTGTGCCGGTGGTGACGGTAAGGCCAGGCAGGCCCATCAGCGGCAGCCCCACTTGCGTAAGCTGCGCTTCCATGATGCGGCGGAAGGCAGCCGGGCTTTCGACATCTTCCTGATCGCGGAAGGGCAATTCGCCTGATACGGGCGTTATCGCCACCGGGAAGCGCTCAAAAAATTCCATCCAAAGCCGCAGGAAATAGGAACGCTTCTGCAGCGCATCCATGAAGCTGTTCAGGTCAGGATTGGGGCAGAGTTCTTCCATCTGCGCAAAGATGAAGCTGGCATCCGGATCGCCTTCCTGATGCAAGGCGCTATTGAGGCCGCGGCGACTTTCCGCGAGCCACAGCATGGCCTGCAACTGCGCGGGTTCGCGCAAGGGCGGTGTGTCTGTTTCCTCAATGGTCCAGCCGGCGGCTTCCAGGCGGCGGGCAGCGTCACGCAGCGCCGCCTGCACTTCGGGTTGCAGCTTCATGCCATCGGGCGCGAGGCAAAGTGCCGCGCGCTTCGGTGCGGGCGGGCCTTCCATCGCCGCTTCCACCCACCAGGGGTCGCGAATATCGCGCGCGCACATGGCACCGAAAGCGAGTTTCACATCGGCGATGCTCCGCGCTAGAGGGCCACTCACCGCCATAAGCTGCCCACCAACATGACGTTCCGCACCCGAAGCATTCCAGGCCGGAATACGCCCAAGTGTGGGGCGGAGCCCATGGATACCGCAGGCATAGGCGGGGTAGCGGATGGAACCGCCAATATCCGTGCCGTGACCAATCGCGCCAATGCCGGCCATGGTGGCCGCACCTGCACCGCCCGAGGAACCGCCTGGTGTAATGCTGGGATCGCGCGGGTTTTTCGTGTGGCCATGCAGCGAATTGCGCGTGAACCAGCGCAGCGAAAAGGCCGGCGTATTGGTCCGCCCGACAATCACCGCACCTGCCTTGCGCAGATTGGCGACCACGGGATTATCCTGCTTCGCGATCAGATCCTTTTGCAGGCGAAGCCCATTGGTTGTCGCGTAGCCTCGCTGATCCGCATTGACCTTGATGGTGATGGGCACACCCGCGAGCGGGCCGGCATCTTCGCCACGCGCGATCATGGCATCAATGCGCGCGGCATCGGCGAGTGTCTCCGCCGGGCGGTGATCCACCACGGCATTGATCTTCGGGTTCACCGCATCAAGCCGCGCCAGCGCATCCTTCGCCGCTTCTGTTGCGGAGACCTGTTTGGACCGAATGCGCGCCGCGAGATCTGTCGCGTTGAGCCGCCATAAATCGCTCATGATGGTGCCTCCCCTTTCAATCGCGCGGCCTTAGCCTGGCAGCGCGAGGACATTCTTGCTGATGATATTGCGCTGGATTTCATTCGATCCGCCATAAATGGTCGAAGGCCGCGCCTGAATGTAAAGCCCGGTCGGATTCAGGTTGCGATTGCCCTCCATGGGGTCGAGCAAGCCGGCATTCTCGCCGCAGATTTCCAGCATGGTATCGGTGATGCGCTGAAACAGCTCCGTCTGGAACACCTTCAGCATGGACACATCGGGGCCGAGTGTTTCACCCCGCCTGACCTTGTCCACGAACACGCCATAGAGCGATTTCAAATCTTCCAGATCAAGCCGGAGCTTGGCATAGGTGTCCTGGAAGATTGCATCTTCCCAAACCCCCATCCGTTCCGCGAGTTGCTTCAGGCGCGAAAACGCATAGGCCGAAAGCCGTGGTGAGCCGAGATAGATGCGTTCGAAGGACAGCAGGGCCTTCGCCATATCCCAGCCGCGATTGGGCGTGCCGACCAGATTGGCCGCCGGCACACGGACATTGTCGAAAAATACCTCACAGAATTCGTCGTGATATTCCAGATTGATGATCGGCTTCACGGTGATGCCGGGCGTGTTCATATCAACCAGGAGAAAGGAAATGCCTTCCTGCTTTTTCGCGTTCTTGTCAGTGCGCACCAGCAGGAAGCACCAATTGGCGTCCATGGCGAGTGTGGTCCAGATCTTCTGGCCATTTACCACGTAATGATCGCCATCCAGCACGGCTTCGGTGCGGAGCGCCGCCAAATCCGATCCTGCATTGGGTTCGGAATAGCCCTGGCACCAGATATGCTCACCAGAGAGAATTTTCGGCAGGAAGCGCTGCTGCTGTTCGCGTGTGCCGTGATTGATCAGCAGCGGTCCCACCATGACAATACCATGGTCATTGGTGCGCGCGCAGCCATGGCGTTCGATTTCCTCGGTGAAGATGATCTGCTTCGCCGGGGAAAGCCCAAGCCCGCCAAATTCGCGCGGCCAGCCGGGGCAGAGCCAGCCTTTTTCCGCCAGCTTGAAATACCAGGGCTTGTTTTCTTCCCAATGAAGGCGCTTTGGCGGATTGCGCAATTCGGCGGGGTAATTGCCTTCAATCCAGTGCCGCACATGCAGGCGGAAGGCTTCGTCTTCCAGCAGGTTCAGATCCTGGGTTTCGCGTGCTTCGATCATTTCTCAGCCTCCCGTAAAATTCGGCTTGCGCTTGGCGAGGAAGGCAGCGCGGCCTTCCTTGAAATCTTCTGTCGTGAAGAGCGCGGCCTGATAGGTTTGTTCCTGTGCCAAAGCCTCATCCAGGCCATCGGCGAAGATTTGCTTGGTGAAGGCGATGGGGCCTGGTGCTTCGGCAGCCAGGAAGCGCGCCTTTTCCAAGGCCATATCCAAAGCCTTGCCAGGTGGTGCGATGTAATCCACCAGGCCGATGCGCTCGGCTTCCGGTGCGGCAATCACCTCATGGAAAAACAGGATGCGCCGCGCGCGGCCAATGCCGACACGCGCGGGCAGGAAATGCGGCAGGCCCATATCGGACATCAGGCCAATCTTGTGAAAACCCGCCGTGAAACGCGCATCTTCGGCCGCCACAATCACATCGCAGGCGCAAGCCACCGCCATGCCGGCACCTGCTGCCCAGCCTTCCACTGCCGCGACGACTGGCTTGCCGCCCTTGGCCATAAGGCGGACAAGCTTATGCGTACGCCGCATCCTCTCCCGCCCCGCCAGCGTGCTATCAATATCCATCGAAGATATATCGCCGCCGGCGCAGAAAGTGCCCTCGGCGCCCGTGACCACAATGGCGCGGATCGTGTCATCGCCATGGGCACGTTCCATCACGTCTTCCATCGCGGTGCGCAGCACGGGCGCGATGGCATTCTTGCGCGATGGGCAATCAATGGTGACGATCAGCACCGCGCCATCGCGTTGTTCCAGAATGCGCTGACGCAAGGGTTCGGCGGGGGCGGTCATTCCGCATCCTCCGGCGCCAAAGCCATGAAGCGGCGGCGATGCAGCGCAGCCGAGCCGAATTGATTGGCGATCACCATACCGCGCCGCAGGTAAAGCCCGACATCATATTCATCCGTATAGCCAATGCCGCCATGCAACTGGATGCATTGACGGAGCACCATCAGCCCGCTTTCACCAGCACGCGCCTTGGCCTTGGAAACCGCGGCCTTGCGCGCATCACCTGCCGCGCCGCCATCCAAAGCTGCCGCCGCTGCTTCCACGGCGGCGCGCGTGAGCGCGAGATGGATTTTCAAATCCGCAGCGCGATGCTGCAAGGATTGGAAGGTGCCGATGATGCGGCCAAATTGCTGACGCGTCTTGAGATAAGCGAGCGTCATATCAAAGGCGCGTTCCATCAGCCCGACCATGGCGCCCGCAGTCATCAGCGCGGCCTCATCCAAGGTAGCGTCCAACACTGCGCCGATATCGGCAGCGATGCGTTGACCCTTCGCGGGATCAGCGCGGAGCGTACCAAAATACCCGCCATCCATGGTCTTTTCCAAAGCCAAATCAGCGCCGGCAGCGGGCACGGCGTAAAGCGCAAGCCCGGCGCCTTCGCGCACCGGCAGCAAAAACACATCAGCCCCACCAGCTTGCGGGATGAAGACGCGCGGCGCATCGGCATTGCCAGGGGCGGCCAGCGTGTCAGCGCGTTCCTGCCACGCCGTCAGCACCACTTGCTGACCCGCAAGCAGGGGGCCGAGCAGCGCCTGATCATCCGCGCCCGCCAGCAAACGCGCGGACAGCATCGCCGGGATCAGCGGTTCCGGCGCCAAGCCACCGGCAAGTTCTTCGGTGAGCGCAATCGCCTCACTCATGCCAAGCCCGGCGCCGCCGGCGGCTTCATCAACCGCGAGGCCGATCCAGCCAAATTCGCCCATCTGGGCAAAAACGCGCTTGTCAAAACCAGGTGCGACAAAGCGGAGCCCACGTACGCGCTTGCTGTCACCGCCGCGCGGCGCGACGGCACCGGCGCTATCGCGGATCATGCGAATGGATTCCGCGCGTTCTTCCAAAACCTCACTCATGCCCGTTTCCTCATTGCCCGAAGGGGCACCCTTTTAATTCATGTGCAGCTTGGCGCCGCTGGCGGCCTGGATTTGGTCAAAGGTGACACCGGGCGCCAGATCGCGCACCACGAAGCCCTTGCCCTGCACCACATCCAATACACCAAGATTGGTATAAACGCGGCTGACCGCGCCAGGTGTGGTCAGCGGATAGGTGCAGCGTTCCACAATCTTGTGTCCGCCATCCTTGGTAGTGTGTTCCATCACCACCCAAAGCCGCTTGGCGCCAGCGCCGAGATCCATGGCACCACCCACAGCAGGTGCCGAGTCATTTTCGCTGGTGGCCCAATTGGCGATATCGCCATTGGCCGCCACTTCAAAAGCGCCCAGCACGCAAAGATCAATATGCCCGCCACGGATCATGGCGAAGCTGTCGGCGTGATGGAAATAGGAACCGCCGGGCCTGAGCGTCACCGCCTGCTTACCGGCATTCACCAACCATGGGTCCACCTTATCCGGCGCGGGCGCCGGGCCCATGCCCAGAATGCCGTTTTCCGAATGCAGAATCACCTCACGTTCCAGCGGCACGTAATTCGCAATCATGGTCGGAATGCCGATGCCAAGATTGACGAACCAACCTTCCGGAATGTCTTCCGCGACACGGGCGGCCATTTGCTTGCGGTCAAAGCCTGTCATGGTCTGATCCCCTTTTCCTGCCTGCTCAAGCCCAGTCCGGGCCGCGGTCAATGCGCAGCACGCGCTTTACGAAAATGCCGGGCGTATGGACGTTTTCCGGCACCAGCTCACCCAATTCGCGAATATGCATCACCTGCGCGATGGTCAAATCCGCGGCCATGGCCATGACCGGATTGAAGTTCCGTCCGCTGGAACGATAGGTCAGATTGCCCCAACGGTCGCCTTCCCAGGCTTCCACCAAAGCAACATCGCCTTTCAGCGCATGTTCCATGACGTAGGTACGGCCATTGAATTCGCGCTGTTCCTTGCCATTGGCCAGGATGGTGCCAACCGATGTCGCGGTGAAAAACGCTGGCACACCAGCGCCGGCAGCGCGCATGCGTTCTGCCATCGTGCCTTGCGGCACAATCTCAAGCTCGATCTTGCCTTGGCGATATAGTTCTTCAAACACCACAGAACCGGCGGAACGCGGGAAGGAACAAATGATCTTGCGCACCCGGCCCAATTCCATGAGCCGTGCGAGGCCAACCCGCCCCGTGCCGGCGTTATTCGCGACACAAGTCAGGTCGGTCGCGCCCTGTTCGATCAGCCCTTCAATCAAATGATCGGGCTGACCGACAGCGCCGAAGCCGCCGATCAGCACGGTTGATCCATCCTTGATACCGGCCATGGCATCGGCCATGGATTGCACGATCTTGTTGATCATTCGTTTCTTCCCATCATCATGCAGGCGTCAGGCAAAGCGAAACAGGCCATTGCTGACCACCACCTTGTCGCGTTCCACAACACGCGCGCGGAAGGCAGCGCCACCTGCTTCGTGCCAAATCTCGGTGCGGATCGTCTCACCGGGATAGACCGGTGAGGAAAAGCGCAAATCCATCTTGCCGAAGCGCGCCGTGTCGTAATCGCAAAGGGTTTTCAGCAGCGCATGGCAGATCGTGCCGAAGGTGCAAAGCCCATGCAGGATGGGGCGCGGATAGCCAGCGGCGGCGGCGATTTTCGGGTCTATATGCAGCGGGTTCAAATCCGTGTTCAGGCGATAGATCAGCGCCTGTTCCGGCCGTGTCGCAAGATCAAGCGAAATATCGGGCGCGCGTTCCGGTTCCGGATGCGGCTTCTTGACCGGCCCGCTCGGCCCACCAAAACCGCCATCACCGCGCAGGAAGGATGTGCTGGTGACGGTGGCCAGCAAATCGCCGGTTTTCGCGTCAATCACTTCGCGTTCGGAATACATGAGAGCACCCTTGCCCTCACCGCGATCCACCAGGCCCGTCACGCGCGAACGGCCAATGATGTCGCCTTCGGTCAGCAGCGGCTTGTGCAGGATCAGGCCCTGTTCGCCATGCAGGATTTTCACCCAATCCATGCCGGTATCGGGATTGCGCGACCAGAAGCCTGGCGCCCCAAGCACAACAGGCATGGACGGCATGACTTTCAAGCGCGGCTCATAAAGAAAATCGAGCTGCTGTTCATCCATCGGGTCCTGGCCGAGCCCGACAGAGAAATTATACATCGCCACATCCTGCCAGCGCAGATGCTGGCGCATTTCCGGGATGGGGTAGTTCAGCAGCTTTTCATAGACGATCGGCATTTCAATGCCCTTCCTCGATTTCAATCACCGCATCCGCGGCAAAGGCGCCCTGCCCTGCTGGCAGCACCAGCATGGGGTTCACATCAACGGAGGCCAAGCGCGGTCCCGCCGCCACGGCAAAACGCGATAGCGCGGCGAGTGCGCCCGACAGCGCCTTCACATCGGCCTTGGGTTTGCCGCGCGCACCATCCAGCAGCGGGAAGCCCTTCAACGACCGGATCATGGCTTCCGCTTCGGTGGCGTTGAAGGGGCAGCGGCGGAAGGCGACATCCTTCAGGATTTCGATGAAAACGCCGCCCAGCCCCACCATGGCAACAGGGCCAAAGACAGGATCGCGCAGCACCCCAAGCGCCATTTCAACGCCGCCGGTGATTTGCTTGGCAATCAACACACCTTCAATGCGCGCCTTGGGTGCATGCTGCGCGGCGCGGGCCAGCAATGTCGCATGCGCTTCGCGCACTGCAGCGGCATCCGCAATATTCAAGATCACACCGCCGATTTCGCTTTTGTGCAGGATATCGGGCGAGAGGATTTTCGCGACCACCGGATAGCCCATCGCGTCCGCCGCGCGCGCCGCTTCATCAGCACTGGTGCAGGCGTGTTCTGGCACGGCAGCAACGCCAGCCGCGGCCAGAAGGCGTTTGGCTTCGGCTTCCGTTGGGGTTTGTGCGGGCAGAAAAACATTCGGCAGCGCGCCCACAGCGCCCGCATCCTGGCGCGCGAAATAAGCGCCGAAGCGGCCCATCGCCGCAATGGCATTCACCGCGCGCGTCGGGTCTTCGAAAACAATGAAGCCGTCTTCTTCATATTCGCGCACCTTCTCACGCGAACAAATCGCCGACAGCACCCAAAGCCGATCGCGACGTTTGGCGATGGCATCACGCATGAAGGGCCGGAGCTTCGGCGCCATGGAGGTGGAACCGCCCGTCTGCGTCAAAAACACCAGGACAGAAGGATAACCACCATCGCCGGCGGTGGCTTCCAGGAAGTCGCCGAAAAGCTCGGTCTGGTTCACCGCTTGCGCGGTGCAATCCACTGGGTTGCGCGGCGCGCAAAAGCTGATCAGGCCACGCAGCTTATCCTGCGACGCCTGCGGCATTTCCGGCATGGGCAGGCCAACGGCTTCTGACGCATCGGAAATCAGCACGCCGGCGCCGCCGCTGACTGTCAGCACGCCAAGGGAATTATGGGCCGGATAAATGCGCCGCGATGCCGCATAGGCGATATCGAGCATTTCTTCCGTGGTGCGTGCGCGCAAAACACCAAATTCATCCAGCACAGCTTGTGTCACGGCATCATCACCCGCGATGGAGGCAGTGTGGGATTTCGCCGCAGCACCACCAAGCGCGCTGGCGCCGACTTTCATCATGATCACGGGTTTGCGATTGCGTCGCGCCAGATCAAGGGCGGCGATGAAACCGGCACTTTCGCGAATGCCCTCGGCATAGGCGCAGATCACTTCCACTTCCGGCGCCTGCGCCATCCAACCAATCGCCTCACCCAAGGAGACATCGGCTTCATTGCCGGTGGTGATGCAAACCGTGGTGCCAAGGCCGCGCTGGCGTGCCACGGCGAAAACATGCGTGCCATAGGCGCCGGATTGGGACGCGATGCCGATATTGCCGCGAATGGGCCAACCCTGTTCGAAGGACAGGGAGAAGATCGGATAGAAACCGATTTCCGCATTGAACAGGCCAAGGCAATTCGGCCCCAGCATGCGCATGCCGTGGCGGCGTGCGGCAGCGACCAGCCTATCCTGCATCGCGGCGCCAGCCTCATCCACTTCAGCGAAGCCAGCGGTGAAGACAATGGCGGATTTGCAGCCGCGCGCGCCAAGATCATCCATGGCCTGGATCGCGGTTTCGCCTGGCACGGCGATAATCGCGGCATCCGGCACTTCGGGCAGGGCGGCGACGGAAGCGAAGGCCGGCAGGCCCTGCACGGTTGGGCGATTCGGGTTCACCGGCAAAAGCCGCCCTTGGAAACCCTGGCTCTGCATATAGGCAATGGGGCGCCCGCCAATGCGCATGGCGTCATCCGATGCGCCGATCACCGCGACAGTCCGGGGACGGATCATCGCATCTAGAGCATGTGTGCTTCGCATTCGCTCAACATCCATGCTCTAGGTTTTGGTTGGGTCGCATTTTCCTGGCCGCCAAGTGTTTCCACTTGGCTTGAAAATGCTCCAGCGCCGCAAAATCAGCGGCGGATTTTCCGGCACTCAAGGGGCCGCCTTCGGCGGGCATCGCGTCTTCCTCCTGCAATCGGGTGCAGGGTGGCGCCAGCGCGCGCGGGCGGCAAGGGGTTGACTTATGTGACCAGGACCAGAAGCGCCCCCGTGAGGCCCGCCGCAAGCGAGATCGCGGCGAAGGGCAGGCCGAAACGCCCGCCGCCCAGGGTCATGGCATAGGCAGATTTGGCGCAGATATTCACGGCAACCGCCGCAAGCACGGCCTGGGCGGCGAAGGCCAGGCTTATCGTCGCCGGCGCCAGCAACGGCACGGAAAGCGCCACCGCATCCACATCAGCAAGGCCGGTGATGGCCGCGACCGCCAAAACGGCCTCGGGCCCCAGCTTTTCGCCGGCCAGTTTGGAAATCAGCGCCACGGCGGCCAGCAGCAGGGCAATTTTCAGCACGGCGGCGAGTTCAAAGGGATTGTCTGGCGCGCTGACCGCCGCACCATCCGCCCCCGCGCGTCGAGCAAGGGTGAAGCCACCAAGCGCCATAATGACGGCAGCGAGGCCAAGCGGCGCAAGCAAATATTCAGCCACCGAAGGCGCGATAAAGGCCACAATGCCAATGGTGCGCAGGCAGGAAACCGCGCCGGCCATCAGCGCGCCCGCCGCCAGCGCCAAAGCGGCGCCACCCGCTGCCGCCGCCCGCGCATTGGCAAGCGTGACCGCGGTGGAAGACACCAAGCCCCCTGCCGCGCCGCTGAACAGCAAGCCCCGTTCCGGCCCCAGCAACCGCACCGCGAGGTAGCCAAGATAGGAAATCGCCGCGAGCAGAATGGCAAAGCGCCAAATCTTGGCTGGGTTCAGCCCGCCCAGCATGGCAATGGGTTCATTCGGCACCAGAGGCATGACCAGCAGGGTCATGGACAGCAGCACAAGGGCGGATCGCAACTCGGCCCAGGTGATGCGCGCCATCAGGCCGTGCAGGCTTTCACGCGCGGCGAGGATCGCGGTCATGGCAACTGCCGCCGCGCCAGCGACCGCCATATCGCCCAGCACCGCCAGCGCGCCCAGGCCATAAGTGCCAAGCGCGGCGACCAGGCTGGTGGCGGAGACCTTGTTTTCGGCCTCGGCCTCCCGCAACGCGAAGGGCAATTGCGCGGCCAGAAGGGCGATAAGACCAAAACCCAGCAGCAGCGCACCGCCGGGCTCGCCCAATGCAGAAGCCAGCACCGCCATGACGCCGCCGAAAAGCCCGGTCAGCGCAAAGGTCCGCACGCCGGCGGTGCGCCTGCCGGCGGCTTCCTGCCTTTCGCGCCAATGCCGTTCCGTGCCCACCAGCAAACCAATGGCAAGTGCCGCGGCCAGGCGGTGGATCAGCTCCTCCGTGCCCATGGCGCCATAAGGCGCCAAGCGGGGCGCCATCGCAAGCGGAAAGCTTGCGCGCCCCAGGGCATCGCGGCCATATGAGGCGGATGTCGCTTTCCTTCTCCCGCGCGGAATTGCAGCGCTATTCCCGCCATATCCTGCTTCGTGAAGTGGGCGCGCTTGGTCAGGCCAAGCTCCGCGCCGCGCGCGTGCTGATTGTGGGGGCAGGCGGCTTGGGATCGCCGCTCGCGCTTTATCTGGCGGCGGCTGGGATCGGGACGCTAGGGCTCGTGGATCATGATGCGTTGGAACTTTCCAATCTGCAGCGCCAGGTGGCGCATACCACCGCGCGGATTGGGGAGAACAAGGCAGCGAGTGTCGCGGAAACACTCAAGGCGCTGAACTCGGAAGTGGCGGTGGATATCCATGCGCGGCGGATGGATGCGGCGGCGGCGCGGGATCTGATCCCCCATTATGATTTGATCTGCGACGGGACGGATAATTTTGAGACGCGCTTTTTGCTGGGTGATGCCTGCCATTTGCTGGGCAAGCCCTTGGTGAGTGCGGCGGTGCTGCGCTTTGAAGGCCAGCTTTCGGTATTTCATGGCCATGATGGCACCAACCCCTGCCATCGCTGCCTGCACCCGGAACCGCCGCCGCCCGGCCTGGTGCCGACCTGCTCTGAAGCGGGTGTCTTGGGTGCCGTCACGGGCGTGATGGGCACGCTGCAAGCGACCGAGGTGTTGAAGCTGATCCTTGGCATTGGCGATCCGCTGATCGGCAAGCTGTTGCTGTGGGATGCGCTAGATGCGCGGTTTCGCACCGTGCGCCTGAAGCGCGACCCGGCTTGTGCGCTGTGTGGGCCGGAAGCGGCCATTCGTGATCTGTCCGCGCATGAGGGCGCGGCAGAACCGGCCTGCCGGGCATGAGTGAAAAGCGCCCCCCGCTTGGGATTTTGCTGCTGGATGGCGGGCATGAACGCGCCCATTACGCCCTGGTGATGGCGAGCGGCGCGGCAGCCCTTGGCCGCGATGTGGTGCTTTTCGCCACCAATGGTGGCTGCCGGCTGCTTTTGGCCGATTGCCCGCTGTTGCAGGATGCGCGTGAGGCGCATTTGACGGCGCGTGGCGTGGCCGGGATTGGCACTTTGCTTGCCGCCATCGCTGCCCTTGGCGTGCAGCGCATGGTCTGTGAGGCCGGGCTGAAGGCCGAGGATTTGGGCGCCGCGCGCCTCGCCCCCGGCGTTGAGCGGGCCGGGGTGGCGAGTTTTCTAGCCGCTGTCGGTTCCGGGCAGATCATCAGCCTGTGACCCATGGGTCACGGTTCTGCGCGTAGCGCGTGAGCTTCGGGCGGGAAAGCTCTGATTAAGCGCCTTATTCGGCCAAGTCCTTGCCTAAATCTTGTCATGATTGCCGTGGCAAATACCCCACATGCTGTGGGCATCAGGTAACGCTTGACCTGCCCAGTCCAAATGGCATAGGCGAAGATGTCGCGGTCATGTTTCTGGATGTTTCAGCAGCCAGCGCGTGATCAGCGGGACGGCTTGGGCTGCACCGATGCGGGGGCATTGGCGGGGTCCTTGGGGGGCCGTTTCGGGGCGCAAATCCCAGACCCGATGGAGTTTAGGGGATGCACGGGTTTCGACTGGGCTATGGCCGGTTTCTGGTTTTAGGGCTGCTGCTGGCGGTGCTTTCGGCTTGCGCGGATGGCGCTGGGCGCCACGCCAATGGGCCATTCTATAACCGTCCTGACAGCACCTCTCCGCCCGGACCGCCGGGCGATCCCTGGGGTCCCTGGATCCGCGATGCGTCTCGTCGCTTTGACGTGCCCGATCTTTGGATCCGCGAAGTCATGCGCCAGGAAAGCGGGGGCCGCGCCAGCGCGACCTCTCGCGTAGGGGCCATGGGGCTGATGCAGGTGATGCCGGGCACCTACCGCGAATTGGCGCAGCGCTACAATCTGGGGCCGGACCCCTATCATCCTTACGATAATTTGCAGGCTGGTGCGGCCTATATCCGAGAGATGTATCAGCTTTACGGCAACCCGGCCTTCCTTGCGGCCTATAATGCCGGGCCGCGGCGGTTGGAGGATTATTTATGGGGCGGGCGCGGCCTGCCCGATGAAACGCGCAATTATGTGGCCCGCATCGGGCCGCGCATTGCGAGTGCGGCGCCAGCCCGCCGCGCCCCGGCCGAGGTTTATGCGGCTGCTGATATCGGCACGAGCATCCCGCGCGGGCCGCGCCGGATGGATGGCGGCACGATGGTAGCGTTGAACCAGCAGCGCAGCCCAGCGCCGACGGTGCAGGTCGCGCAGGCCGCTGCCCCTACCCCGGCCGCGCCGGCGGGCACGCAGGTGGCGAGCCTTGGCAATGTCGTGCGTATGGAACCGATCCCGGATGGCAGCACCTTTACCCCGGCAGAGCGCAGGCGGGCTGGGCTGGATACGGGGCGCTCCAGCCTTGCCGCGGCGCCCGTGGCACCGCCCGCGCCGCGTCAGGCGCCGGCGGCTGCGCCTACTCGGGGGCTCGGGCTGATAGGGTCCGCCCAGGCAGCGCCAGCATCCGCCCTTGGCGGCGCCGGTTCCGTCCCGCCACCAAGCGGGGGCGGCAATGGCTGGTCGGTCAGCCTGGGGCGTTTTGCCTCAGAGAATTTAGCGCGTAGCGCGGCTTCATCGGCGCGTTCCTCGGCAGGCGGAAGCGGGCAGGCAGAGGTGGTGCGCGTTGCGCAGGGCAATAACGCAGCCTTCACTGCAAGGGTGAAGGGGCTGACGCGCACGCAAGCTGAACAGGCTTGCCAAAAGGCGCGCTCAGCGGGGAATTGCACGCTGGTGGCGCCGGGGGCGTGATCAGGGCAGTGTGACCAAGCTTGACGATTGGCGCTGGCCTATCAGCGTCAATTACGGTTTTGATCTCTCGCTTCAACAAGTTCCTGGCGCGCATCAAGCAAGGCACGCTCGGTACGTGGCAGCGCCGGCGGATCACCAAAAAGGTTGAGCGTTCCCTGCCCACCTGGGGTGAAAAGCGGCTGGCGCAGGGCATCTATCGCACCCGAAAGGCTGCGCTGCGCAAAGGCGCTGCGCACCAAAGCCAGGCTGTCAATCACTTCCTGCGCGCGCGCATCAGCCGCGATACCAAAGGCCTGGCGCCATTCACCGCGCGCGCGCGGAATAGTGATTTGCGCCATGGGTAGGATGACGGTCCAGCGCGGCCCATTCGGCAATTCAACGGCGAGGAATTCCAAACCCTGAATCAGGCGTGCCGTTTCCCAGGGCTGGCCGATCAAACGGCGCCGATTGGTCAGCATATCGGCGCCCTGTTCGATGGACTGGCGCACACCATCAATCGTGATGAAGCTGCTGAATTCCGGCAGGCGTGCCGTCTCAGGCGGGCCAGAGCAGGCGCCCAAGCCAATCAGCCCCGCAAGAAAAACGCGCCTACCGCAGTGCATCCTGATATCCTTCCAAAAAAGCCGCACAGCCTATCGCAATTGCATTTTCACGCGGCATGGCGGGCGCCTTGATAACCCATACAGCATTTGATGAGGGAAGGCGCCTTAAACTAGCGAATGACAAAACCGCGCCCCGAACGCCGCTCAAAACTTTGCGAAATCAGTTCCTGGCGCGCATCAATGATGGCGCGGGTGGTGCGCGGCAGGGCGGGTGGGTCAGCAAAGCGATTGAGCGTTTCCTGCCCGCCCGGGGTGAAAAGCGGCGCGCGCAGGGCCGCCACCGCTGCGGCGGGACGTTGCTCGGCAAAGGCCGTGCGGACTTCCGTCAGGCTATCAATCACCTCCTGAGCGCGCGCGTCTGGCGCAATGCCGAAAGCCTGACGCCATTCGGCTCGTGCAGCCGTCAGGGTCAACTGCGCCATGGGCAGCATTACATTCCAGCGCGGCCCATTCGGCACTTCCACGGCAAGGAATTCCAAAGCCTGAACCAGGCGCGCGGTTTCCCAAGGCTGACCCATGAGCCGGCTTCGATTGGTGAGCAGATCGGCGCCCTGCTCAATGGAATGGCGCACAGGATCGATTGAAACAAAGCCGCGAAATTCTGGCAAAAACGCCGTTTCCACTGGCGTGGCGGCGCAGGCGCCAAGCCCGAGTAGCCCCAGGAAAAGCACGCGCCTGCTACTCATCATGAGGCTTCCTTCTGCCATGGCCCCGCATAACCCCGTGTCTTTTCTGACAGCACTGTTGGGCGGGCGCCTTGATCCGGATCACGGCGCCCGCCCTTGATACGCGCTTACAGGCTGACCGCCTTGCCCTTTTCCGGCACCAGCACCTTGGCCTTGGCGCCAACCATCTCGGCCTCAAAGCCTGAGGCATCCGGCAGCAGCATGCCGAAGGTCGCGTAATGGCAGGGAATGGCGGTGGTGACATTGCGCAGATACCGCTTCACTGAAAGCGCCGCCGCGCGCGGGCCCATTGTGAAGCGATCCCCCACCGGCACCAATGCGACTGTCGGCGCGTAAAGTTCATCGATCAGCGCCATGTCGGAGAAGATATCGGTGTCACCCATGTGATAGACGGTCGGTTCGTGCTTGTCCTTCGGCGTCACCACAATGCCATTCGGCAGGCCGAGGCAATGGAAAACGCCATTGGCATCCACCTCAACCGAGGAATGGAAAGCCTGCGTCAGCGTGACGGTAAACTCGCCCTGATCCGTGGTGCCGCCGGTATTCATCGGATCAAACGCTGTGACACCCTGCTTGCCGAGCCACATGGCGAGTTCATAATTGGTGACAAGCTTGGCGCCGGTGCGTTTGCAGATGGCCGCCGCATCGCCAATGTGATCGGCATGGCCATGGGTCAACAGCACATGGGTCGCCCCCGCGCTTGCTGCTTCCGGATCACCGCCAAAGGCAGGATTGCCGGTGAGGAAGGGGTCAATCATCACAACCGAATTGCCGAATTCAAGACGGAAAGCGGAATGGCCGAACCAGGTGAGTTTCATTGCTTTTTTCCTTTTGGTTTCAGGTGAAAGACATGCGGATGGTATCCGCGATCATGGCGGGCTTCGCCTCATTTTCGATTTCAAGCGTCTGGCGCACGGTGATGCGATGCGCGCCGGGCGTGCCATCTTCCACCGCGACCAGGCTTTGACGCAGCCGGATGCGCGCGCCGGCCTTGACCGGATTGACGATGCGCACCTTGTCGCTGCCGTAATTGATGGACCGCGTGGGCCAGGAAAGCTTGTAGATGCCAGCGCCGAGCTTGGGCAGCAGCGACAGCAGCAGATAGCCATGCGCGATGGTCTTGCCGCCGGGCATCTCGCGTTTTGCGCGTTCCACATCCACATGAATCCATTGATGATCGCCGGTGACTTCGGCGAAGCGATCAATCAGATCCTGTGTCACTTCCAGCCAATCACTGACCCCCAATTCCTGCCCGATCAGCGCGCGGAGCGCTTCCGGGCATTCGACCATGCGCATTGCGACCCTCCCTTAATGATCGTCCCAACATCGGGCGCGGCGCGTCAGGGATCAAGCCGGGCTATCGGAAGCGGGCGAATTGCGGCCTAATCGGGCCATGACCTTGCTTCCCGGCAGCCGGGGTTTCGTGGTGGCCATGGTCACGGCGCAAATCCTGACCCAAATCGGTGCCTTCACCCTGCCCGCGCTCTTGCCGGAGATGATGGCGCGCTGGTCGCTTTCCGCTACCGAAGCGGGCTGGCTGATTGGGGTTTTCTTCGCGGCCTATGTGCCGGCAGTGCCGGTGCTGCTTTCGCTGACGGATCGCGTGCCGGCCAGGCGGATTTATCTGATCGGCACGGGCGCCACGGCGGCAGCGCATCTGGGCTTTGCGTTCTTCGCCGATGGCTTTTGGGGCGGGCTGTTCTTTCGCGCACTCGCCGGGATTGGCTGGGCGGGGGCCTATATGCCGGGCCTTAAAGCCATCGCTGATCCGCTGACCGGCGTGGCGCAATCGCGCGCTGTTGCCTGGCATGCGGCGGGGGTTGGGATTGCGGGGGCGGCGTCCTTCGCGCTGGCCGGGCTTTGCGATGCGCTGGTGGGGCCAGGGTTTGCCTTTCTGGTGGCGGGGCTGGCCGCCACTGGTGCCTTTGCCATTGCCATGCTGATCCTGCCCGATGCGCCACCGCCCAAAAGCGCCGCGCCGCGCGGCTTGCTGGATTTCCGCCCGGTTTTCGCCAATCGCCGCGCCATGGCCTGGATCGCGGGCTATACGGTGCACACGCTGGAAATGGCCGTGCTGCGCGCCTGGGCGGTCGCCTTCCTGACCGCGAGCTTCCTGATCCAGGCGCCACCTTCCTGGCTGCCCGGCCCGACGGTGCTGTTCACCCTTGCGGGCTTGGTCGGCATTGCGAGCTCCCTCGCCGGGAACCGCCTGGCCGAGAGCCTGGGGCGGGATAGGATTGTGGCGATTGCCATGCTCTCGGGCGCCGCGCTGTCGCTGGTGGCGGGGTTTGGCTTTGGGGCCTCGCCCTTTGTGGTGCTGCTTTTGGTGTTTTTGTGGAATGCGGCGATCTATCTGGATAGCTCGGCGCTGACGGCGGGCACGGTGCAGGCGGCGGACCCGGCGCTGCGCGGCGCGACCATGGGGCTGCACAGCATGTTGGGCTATGCGGGCGGGTTTGTCGGGCCTTTGCTCGCCGGCGTGTTGTTGGATTGGGCGGGCGGAGAGGGTGTGGCCGCCTGGGGCACCGCCTTTGGGCATGTCGCTTTCATCATGCTGGCGGGGTTTGCCGTGCTGCGCTGGTTGGGGCGCGGGGCGGATTCGCCTGGGGCTGCCCGGTAAGCTTCCTGCCAAAGCGCTGCCTTGCAGGCGGAATTACCCGGCCCTCGATAGGGTTTCGGGCATGATTCCGGGTGCCCCCGGGGGATTTAAGGAAAAAAACCGGGCGTGGGGGTAGATTTCACTTGCATTCCGCGGGCCGAGGGCATAGATGCGCGCCAGACGCAGTACGCACGTGCCTCTGGCCCCCGGCCCATCCGGCCAAAGGGTTTACGCAACGACGTCAAGCGTTCTGGCAACCCCGTCTGAGTCTCCCTCGGGCGGCAATTTACTGGTCGCTGGTTCGTTCGACCGTTTCGTTAACCTTGGGCCGTCGCCTTCATGGGCGGCCCCTTTGGAGCCTGGAGGGTGCTGCGATGACACCGAAAATCGCACGCTTTTTGCGCGACAACGCGCCGGCCACGCCATGCCTTGTGGTGGATGTGGATCGTGTAGAGGAAAAGTACCGCGCCATGCACGCGGCGCTGCCGCTGACGCGCATCTATTACGCCGTGAAGGCCAATCCCGCCGCGCCGATCCTGGAACGGTTGGTGAAGCTGGGATCGAGCTTTGATGCCGCCTCTTTTGAAGAAGTGCAGGCGTGCCTGAATGCCGGCGCGCGCCCGGAAGCGATTTCCTATGGCAATACCATCAAGAAGGCGTCCGCGATTGCGGCTGCCCATAAGGCTGGTGTTTCCATGTTCGCCTTCGACAGCATCGAGGAATTGGAAAAGCTGGCGCGCCATGCGCCCGGCGCGCGGGTTTATTGCCGCATCCTGGTGCAGAATGAAGGCGCGGAATGGCCGCTTTCGCGCAAATTCGGCTGCGAATTGGAAATGGCGCGCGATCTGATGCTGAAGGCCGGCGATATGGGGCTCGACCCCTATGGCATTTCCTTCCATGTCGGCAGCCAGCAAACCAAGACCGCCACCTATGAAGGTGCCATTGCGCGGGTTGCGATGCTGTTCACGGATTTGAAGGAAGCGGGCGTGAAGCTCCGCATGGTCAATCTGGGCGGCGGCTATCCGGTGCGTTACCGCGCGGAAGTGCCGGGCATTGATGATTTCGGCATGGCCATTATGGGCGCCATGACCAAGCATTTCGGCAATGACCTGCCCGAGATGGTGGTGGAGCCTGGGCGTTTCATTGTGGGCGATGCTGGCCTGGTTTCGAGCGAAGTGGTGCTGGTTTCCCGCAAGGGCGGCGCTGATCCGGTGCGCTGGGTCTATCTGGATATTGGGCGCTTCGGTGGCCTCGCGGAAACCGAGGGCGAGGCCATTCGCTATGACATCCGCACGCCGCATGATGGCACTGAGGATGGGCCGGTGACCATTGCGGGGCCGACCTGCGACAGCACGGATACGCTCTATGAAAAGTCCAATTACCGCATGCCGCTGAAGCTGGCCTGTGGTGATCGGGTGGAGCTGCTGGCGACCGGGGCTTACGTGACGACTTATGCGTCGCAGGGCTTCAACGGCTATGCGCCGTTGAAGGAACATTACATCTGAGTCTTGTGGCGTGATCCGCTCGCGCGGGTCACGCCCCAGAAGCCTTAGATGGTCGCATTTTCCGAGTCGCCAAACGATTCCGTTTGGCTTGAAAATGCTCTTGCTTACGGTCGCATTTTCCGAGTCGCCAAACGATTCCGTTTGGCTTGAAAATGCTCTTGCTTACGGTCGCATTTTCCGAGTCGCCAAAC
>JADCFQ010000013.1 GCA_020249435.1 Roseomonas sp.
GGCGACCTTCACGGCCTATGATCAGATTGACAAGGCGCCGGAAGAACGCGCGCGCGGCATTACGATTTCCACGGCGCATGTGGAATATGAAACCGCCAACCGTCACTACGCGCATGTGGATTGCCCTGGCCACGCCGACTACGTGAAGAACATGATCACGGGTGCGGCGCAGATGGATGGCGCGATCCTGGTGGTCTCGGCCGCTGATGGCCCCATGCCGCAGACGCGTGAACACATCCTGCTCGCGCGCCAGGTTGGCGTGCCGGCGCTGGTGGTGTTCCTCAACAAGGTTGATATGGCGGATCCCGATCTGCTCGAACTCGTTGAGATGGAAGTGCGTGAGCTGCTGAGCAGCTACCAGTTCCCGGGCGATGATATCCCAATCATCCATGGCTCGGCGCTGTGCGCTTTGGAAGACCGCGATCCTGAGAAGGGTGAGCAGGCGATCCTGAAGCTGATGGAGGCTGTGGATGCCTATATTCCGCAGCCTGAGCGCCCGATTGATCGTCCGTTCCTGATGCCGATTGAAGACGTGTTTTCGATCTCTGGTCGCGGCACGGTGGTGACGGGTCGTGTGGAGCGCGGGATTGTGCGCGTGGGCGAGGAAGTTGAAATCATCGGCCTGAAGGCCACGGTGAAGACGACGGTGACCGGCGTTGAAATGTTCCGCAAGCTGCTCGATCAGGGTCAGGCGGGCGACAATATCGGCGCGCTGCTGCGTGGCACGAAGCGTGAAGATGTGGAACGTGGTCAGGTTCTGGCTGCGCCTGGCTCCATCACGCCGCACACGAAGTTCAAGGCGGAAGCCTATGTGCTGACGAAGGAAGAAGGTGGGCGTCATACGCCGTTCTTCACGAATTATCGTCCGCAATTTTATTTCCGCACGACGGATGTGACGGGTGTTGTGTCTCTGCCGGAAGGCGTTGAGATGGTGATGCCGGGTGACAATGTGTCGATGGATGTTGAGCTGATTGCGCCGATCGCGATGGATGAAGGCTTGCGCTTCGCCATTCGCGAAGGTGGCCGCACCGTCGGCGCCGGCGTTGTCGCGAAGATCACGGCGTAAGTAGGCTTGGGGGCGGAGAGGTTTTGGCCTTTCCGCCTTTGGTTGGCGCGGCTAGGGTGTTTTTTCGGGCCGTGTTTAGGGGTGTAGCTCAATTGGCTAGAGCGCCGGTCTCCAAAACCGGAGGTTGGGGGTTCGAGACCCTCCACCCCTGCCAAGTTTGGGTTGTTTTCTCCGGGTGGGGGCTGTCGGGGCTGCCGCCCGGTGATGTTTTTCAGGGGAAGTGACATTGGCCAAGCTCGATCCCGCGCAATTCGTTCGGGAAGTCCGTCAGGAAGCCTCCAGGGTGACCTGGCCTTCGCGGAAGGAGACCCTCATCACCACGGGGCTGGTGTTGGGGCTTTCGACCTTGGCCGCGATTTTCTTCCTGGTGGTTGATCAGCTGATTCAGTTGGCCATGCGGCTCGTCTTTGGTATCGGCTGAGCTAAGGTTTTAAGGAGGTACGGCACCGTGGCCGAAAAGAAGTGGTATGTCGTGCATGTCTATTCTGGCTTCGAGCGCAAGATCGCCGAGCAGATCAAGCAGCAGGCTGCGCAGAAGGGTCTGGCCGACAAGTTCGACGAAGTGCTGGTGCCGACCGAGCAGGTGGTTGAGGTGCGGCGTGGCCAGAAGGTGGATACGGACCGGAAGTTCTTCCCTGGCTATGTGCTGGTGAAGATGGAAATGACTGATGACGCCTGGCATTTGGTCAAGGACACGCCCAAGGTGACGGGCTTTCTTGGTGCCCGCAACAAGCCCCAACCTGTGCCGGCTTCTGAGGCTGAGCGGTTGCTGAAGCAGATGCAGGAAGGCGTAGACAAGCCGCGCAGGCCAGCCGTGGTTTATGAGGTTGGTGAGCAGGTGCGTGTGGCTGATGGCCCCTTCACGTCCTTCAATGGTGTGGTTGAGGAAGTTGATGAGGAAAAGGGCCGCCTGAAGGTGAGCGTTTCCATCTTCGGCCGTTCGACCCCGGTGGATCTGGAATACGGCCAGGTCGAGAAGCTTTAATGATGGATTCCAAAGGCCTTTCGGCCTTTGGCGGGTGGTCCGGAGGGCAGAGCCCTCCGGCCTTTTTTAATTGTCTGTGATGCTGCCCACGCGCCCTGCCGGCCTTACCCGCCTCGCCGCTTTCACCCCCTTGATGGGCCGCGCCTATGCCGATGGCCGCAATCACGACCCCGGCCCCGGCAAGCCCGGATATGTCTCAACGCTCTCCCCCTATATCCGCCATCGCCTGATCACCGAGCAGGAGGTGGTAGCCGCTGCCATTGCTGCGCATGGCGCGGAGGTCGCCGATAAGTTCATCCAGGAGGTTTTCTGGCGGAGTTATTGGAAGGGCTGGCTGGCGCAGCGCCCGGCGGTTTGGGATGCGTATCGGGCGCGTGTTGCGGCGGGTGTAGCGGCGCCGCCTGAGGGCTATGAAGCGGCGATTGCGGGGCGGGCGGGCATCGGCTGTTTCGATGACTGGGTGCAGGAGCTGGTTGAGACCGGCTATCTGCATAATCACGCGCGCATGTGGTTTGCGAGCATTTGGATTTTCACGCTGCGCCTGCCGTGGTTTTTGGGCGCGGATTTCTTTGTGCGGCATTTGCTGGATGGGGATGCCGCGTCCAATACACTGTCCTGGCGCTGGGTGGCGGGGCTGCATACCAAGGGCAAGCATTATGTCGCGCGGGCTGAGAATATCGCGCGCTATACGGGCGGGCGTTTCGCCCCACAGGGTGCGTTGAACGAAAAGCCGTTACCCGTGCAGGAGGCTGATCCGCCTGCGCCGCGCCCGGTGCCGGATGTGGCCGCGCCGCCTTCTGGCCCCGTCACGCTGTTGCTGCATGAGGATGATCTGCACCCTGAAAGCCTGCCGCTTGCGGGGCTTCACGTGCAGCGCGTGATTGGCCTTTGCTGTCCTCAGGCGCGTTCCCCGCTTGGTGCCGCACCGCTTGTGCAGCACTTTGTTGCGGGCGCGCTGGAAGATGGCCTGGGCCGCGCCGCACAGCATTTCGGTGTGCCGGCGGAGCGTGTGGCGCTTGATGATTTGCCTGATATTTTAAGGCGGGAAGTGGTCGTGATGCCTGAAGCGCCGGTTGGCTGGTTGGCAGATGCCTTGCGCCCTTATGGCGTTGTGCCGCTGCGCCGCGCTTGGGATGCGGCGTGTTGGCCCTTGGCCGGGCGCGGTTTCTTTCCCTTTGCGCAACATATTCCGCGGCTTTGTGCGGAATTGGTCTTGGCCTGATACTTAGGATGCAGCTCGCCTGCGGATGAATCTGTGGCTCTCAAGCCGCGATATGACATCGGCAAAGAAAACGCGCATCACCTCCGCGTCGTTCGTACCATTCATCGGGGCGCCCACCTTGTAGGTCGCGGTCCAGAGGGACCTTCTATCGGCTATCAAGGAAACATTCACGCGCAAGGATGCTTGGCAGACCACATTCAAATTGCCGCATTCCACCATGGCGCCAATCGGTGAAAACGAAAGAAGAGGGACGCCTCCACCGGTCCCGGAACCTTCCCGAACATTCACATATTTTGACAAGGCTGACTTGAGGTCCGTGTTTGCACCCTGCTTTAAAAGCTGTTGAAGAAGCGGCACTTCAGATTGCGCTTTTTCCAATGGTTGATTTCTGTTGATAGCCCCCGGACTATAGGTGATACCGACCCTGGTAATTTGCGTATCTGAAACCATGATACGCAGATTTTCGAAAGGTTGCGTCGGAACAGAACCGACAGTTTCCCTTTCCCGAAAGGAGGTACACCCAGCCAAAACCAGTAACCCAAAAACCAATAGCGCTCTTCGCATACCAGGAACCTCTGGAAGTGGCAGATGAACAGAACGATCACGAAAAGGCTGCAAGCAATATTCTTTTACTGTCAAGTCGCCGCCAGGGAGCCTGCCCACACAGCTCTCGAACAGAAGGTAAAAATCATCACCTACAGCTGAATTTCTGGGATGCAAAAAGCCCATTCCTCTATTCAAGGATAGCCCAGTCTGAAAACATCCGCGTCTAATCTTCGCCGCGCCCTTGGAGGTTTTCAAAAACCTCCTCGGCGCGCTTGAAGATTTCCTCGGCATTCTGGCGCTTTTCGGGATCGGTCTGCCGATCAGGGTGATAACGTCTCCGAAAGGCGCGGCGCACTTCCACAATCAGCCAAAGCGGCGCATTCGGCGCAAGATATACCCGCGCATGCGGGCTGGAATCTGCTGGCGTTTCCTTAAGCTTCTTCAGCTCAGCCTCGGCATCCGCCACCCGCTTGCGCAGCACCGCGATTTCTTCCGCAGCAATCGCAAGATAGCGGCGCATTTCCTCGGGCGGGGCGCCACGGCCTGGCAGCTTGGTCAGGATATTGGCCAGCGCATTTTCAATCCGCCGCGCAATCAGCTTCGCGCGCGCGCCCGGGCGACGTTCCGTTTCGATCAATAATTGGGACAGCAGGACGCGATCACCCTTATGCTGCGCCGCATGTTCGGCGAGCTGATCCAAGGGCCACTCCCTGAAGGGCCTGTCATTGGCCATCGCTACCCGGATTCCTCCTCCGAAAGTTACATGATGGCCAATGCTGCCCCGGCTGAATAGGGGCGAGCCGCTTCGCAGAAGCACCACAATGGGCAAAACTGGCGAACCAGCCTTCTGGGAGACCCAATCATGCCCCCTACCCTACCCCGCCGCGCCCTTTTGCTGGCCGCCGCCGCAAGCCCACTTGCCGCCCCGGCGCTTGCCCAGGCGCCCTGGCCTTCAAGGCCCGTGCGCATCGTGGTGCCCTTCCCGCCCGGCGGTTCCAACGACGTCGTCGCCCGCCCGCTTGCCGAGCGTTTGCAAGCGCGCCTCGGCCAGCCCGTGGTGATTGAAAACCGCGCCGGAGCAGGTGGTGCGATTGGCGCCACCGCGGTCGCGCAAGCACCCGCCGATGGCTATACGCTCATGGTCTCATCATCCTCCTTCGCGACCACCTCCATCACGCAGCGCGTGCCCTGGGGCGTGCTCGAGAATTTCACCCCCGTCGCCTTGCTCGCGCGCTCGCCCTTCATTGTGCTGGTGCATCCGGATTTCCCGGCGCGCAGCGTGACAGACCTTGTGCGCATGGCGCGCGAAAGGCCGGGCGCGATTGACTATGGTTCCTCCGGCCCCGGCGGCATCAATCACTTCGTCACCGAGTATTTTTGCCTGCGCGCCGGCATCAAAATGAACCACGTGCCCTATCGCGGCATGCCGCCCGCCGTGACGGATTTGGTCGCCGGCCATATACCCGTGCTGATCACCACCATGCCAAGCGCGGCTGGCGTGGTGCGCGAAGGCCGTGTGCGGCTTTTGGCCTATACCGCGCCAGGCGCACCCGATGGCTCACCCCCCGGCCCCACCGTCAAGGAAGCCGGCATTGATTATGAAAGCGATATCTGGTGGGGGCTTTTCGGCCCGCGCGGCCTGCCGCCCGAAATCCTCACGCGCCTGAACGCGGAGGCCAATGCCGCCCTCGCCGATCCGGAAATGGCGAAGCTGCTGCAAACCGAAGGCGCCCGCCCATCACCCGCAACACCGCAAGCCTTTACCGAAATCCTCCGCATCGAGCTCGCCCGTTGGCGCGAAGTCGCCGCCGCCGCCAATATCAAACTGGACTGACCCCATGGCCGAAATGCACCGCAAAAGCTTCGACCCCACCGCCAAAGGCGCCATGGATGGCGTGCGCGTCATTGACCTATCACGCCTCGTCGCCGGCAATATCCTGACTAAGGTCTTCGCTGATCACGGCGCGGAAGTCATCAAGGTGGAACCGCCCGAAGGCGATACACTCCGCGCCTGGCGCGTCGGCGGCATCGAGACCAGTTGGAAGACCATTTGCCGCAACAAAAAAAGCGTCTGCCTTGATTTGAAAAGCGCCGAGGGCATCGCCGCCGTGCGCGCCTTGACCCAGGGCGCCGCCATGCTGGTGGAAAGCTTCCGCCCCGGCGTACTGGAAGCGATGGGGCTTGATCCCGCAGGTCTGCTCGCCGCCAATCCACGCCTCGTCATCGCGCGGGTTTCCGGCTGGGGACAGGATGGTCCCTATCGCCACAAGCCTGGCTTCGGCACCCTGGTCGAAGGCTATTCCGGCTTCGCCGCCATCAATGGTTTTGAAGACCGCGAACCCGTGCTGCCGCCAATGTTCATGGGCGATGCCTATGCCGGGCTTTACGGTTCCGCCGCCGCCATGATCGCGCTGCGCCATGCGGAGGCTACCGGCCAAGGACAGGTAATTGATATCTCGCTCTTCGAACCACTCTTCAGCGTATTGGAACCACAAATCGCCAATTGGCGCCTGACACGCAAACGCAAACCACGCACCGGCAGCCGCAGCACAAACACCTCCCCCCGCAACGCCTATCGCACCAGGGATGGCGGCTGGGTCTGCCTTTCTGCCTCCACCCAAGGCATGACGGAAAAACTGCTGCGCTCCATCGGGCAGGAAGCGCTGATTACCGATCCGCGCTTCGCCAATAACCCTGCCCGCGTGAAAAATTGGCAGGAACTTGATGCCATCATCGGGGCCTTCATCGGCGCCCGCGACCTCGCCGAAAACCTCGCGCATTTCGACAAGGCAGGTGTGACCATCGGACCCATCATGGATACCGAAATGCTGGATAAAGACCCCTACGCCATCGAACGCGAGGCGCTGATCGAAGTGCCAGACGCCGAAATGCCAGGCGGCTGGCTGCCCATGCACGGGATGGTGCCACGGCTTTCCGCAACACCAGGAATACTCGCGCGACCAGCGCCAAAACTTGGCGAGCATAATGAGGAGATATTGCTGCCGCTGTTGGGGACGGAGAAATACAATAGACTAAAAACAACAGGGGGCGCTGCCCCCTAACCCTCGCCGGGGTGACTGCGGGCAACTGCCCGCAGCGCGCGCAGGGTTGGTGTGGCGGCTGCGCGCAAAACCAAGATATATTACCCCGGACCCCGCCAAGACGAACAGGAAATGACATGAACACGCTATTCGACCTAAATGGGAAAACAGCACTCGTCACGGGGTCCAGCCAGGGGATTGGCTTTGCACTCGCAAAAGGGCTCGCAGAGGCAGGGGCGCGCGTAATCATCAATGGGCGCGATCCGGAAAGACTCAACAACGCCCACAAGAAACTTCAAGACGCAGGCATCGAAACCATCACCCGCGCCTTTGACGTAACCGATCCCCAAAAAGTCGAGGACGCCTTCACGGAAATGGAAAGCACCATCGGGCCAATCCATATCCTCGTCGCCAATGCCGGCATCATGCGCCGTGCCCCTGCCACCGAAATGCCACCCGAAACCTGGCGCGAAGTGCTCGGCACCAACCTCGACGGCGTCTGGTATTGCTGCCAGGCCGCCGGCAAACGCATGGTCCCACGCGGCGCCGGCAAAATCATCACCATCTGCTCCGTGCAAAGCGAATTGGGCCGCCCCACCATCGCGCCCTACGCCGCCAGCAAAGGCGCATTGCGAATGCTGACCCGCACCCTCTGTGCCGAATGGGCCAAACACGGCGTCAATGTGAATGGCGTCGCCCCCGGCTATTACGCCACCGAACTCACCAGCGCGCTCGTGCAAAACGCCGAGTTCAGCGATTGGCTCTGCAAACGCGTCCCCGCCGGACGCTGGGGCAAGGTGGAAGAACTGGTGGGCGCGACCGTCTTCCTCGCCGCGCCAGCATCAGACTTCGTTCATGGCCATTTGCTTTACGTGGATGGCGGGATGACGGCGGTGGTTTAGCGCCTGATCCGCGGAGGCTGAAGGCCGGAGCGGTGAATCAGCCGCTCAAAAAAACTAAAGTGTGATCCATCAACATGGATCACACTTTGGAACGCGCGATCAGCTTCTTCGCGCGTTCCACAATCGGCTTGTCAATCATATCGCCTTCAAAAGTGACCGCACCCTTGCCTTCCGCCAGCGCGGCATCAAAGGCCGCAACCAAACGCTTGGCGCGCGCAACCTCCTCAGGCCGCGCACCATATTCTTCATTGATGATCGCAACCTGAGAAGGATGCACGCAGGACGCACAAGCAAAACCAATCGCCCGAGACCGGCGCAGCATGGCGCGATAACCATCCAGATCCTTCAACCCCGCGACTGTGCCGATGAAGCCCAGCGGCAAAATCCCCGCGCCACGCGCGGCAATCAGCCCAAGGCGCTTCGGCAAATCAAGCGCATCCGGCGTGGGTTCGGCGCCGAGATCAGTCGCCAAATCCTCACCCCCCACACCCAACGCCACAATGCGCGGATCAGCCCCGGCAATTGCATCTGCATGGCGCAAGGCAGCGGCATCTTCGATCAACACAATGAAGCGCAGCGACCCAACCGCACGCCCCGCCGCCATTTCCGATTCAGCGGCGAGTTCCGACAGCAAGCGCACATGATCCGCCCCCATCATCTTGGTGCAAATCAGCCCATCCGCGCCGGCCGCTGCCGCCGCTGCAATATCCTCCGCCGCCATCCGCAGAGGACGATTGATGCGCACCACAATATCCGCGCCATTCTGCCGTGCGCTGGCTGCCGAGGCCGCCAGCCCGGCGCGTGCACGCGCCTTGGCATCCGGCGCCACGCCATCTTCCAGATCAAGAATAATCGCATCCGCGCCGCGTTCATGCGCCTTGGCGACAAAGCGTTCTTCGCTGGCCGGCACGTAAAGCAGTGAACGCCACTGCGGCAGGGCGCGGTTCATGGCAGCATCTCCGACCCCGGGACAATGCCCTTGGGCAGGCTGGCGGCATGGCGCGCGACCTCTCCGGGGCGGGCGAGCCAAATCTTGTCGCGCTGCGTCAGGATATGCTGCATGGCGCGGCGGAAGGGGCGCAGACGGAAGGGCTGACCGATGATGAAAGGATGCAGCACAATGGAACAGACCAAAGGCATATCGCGCGACCGGTCCAGCATTTCATCAAACTGATCCACCACCATATCGGCGAAATCCCGCGCCGCCTGCTGGCGGAAGATCGCCACGGGGCTGTCATTCAATTCGACAGAGTAAGGCACGGAAAGCATCGGCCCGGCGCGCGTCGTCATCCAGAAAGGTTGGTCATCCGCCGGCCAATCCATGAAAAAACCAAAACCTTCTTCCTTCAGCAGATCAAGCGTTGTCGCAGATTGCGTAATGTATGGGCCAAGCCAGCCATCCGGTGCCTTGCCGGTATGGCGAATGATGGCGTCGCGGCTTTCGGCAATCAGCCGGCGTTCATCATCCTCGAACAAAATATCCTGGCGTTCGGCATTGGTCCGGCCATGGCCGATGAATTCATCGCCGCGCTTCATCAACGCCGGAGCGATTTCCGGGCAATAATCCAGCACCAGCCCATTCACATTATGCGCGCAAGGCAGGCCATATTCATCGAACATCGCCAGCATATTCCAAAGACCGACGCGATTGCCGTAATCCCGCCAGGCGTAATTGCGTTGGGATTGCGGCGCGGCGGCGCCTGTACTGTCACTGCCAAGCCCGGCACGAAAGGCAAAGGCTTCGATATTGTTGCACAGCACTACCGCGAGTCGCGCCCCATTCGGCCATTCATAGGTCGGGCGATGGGGGATGGCGCTATGCTGATAGCGCCCATGCGTTGGCAGTTTCATGGCCGGTCTCCGGGTATTTCACCCAAACGCTAAGCGGCGGTGCCGGCCCCGTCAAAGCCGCCCTACCCCCTTTGCAGGGCCGCCCTGCCATGCGCTACTTGTTCCAGGAAGACTTGGAGGAACGGCTGATGCCAGACGGGAGCACCACGGACCGGATCGCCTATTCGGCGCCGATCGGCGATGAGGTGAAAACCACCACCTGCTATATGTGCGCCTGTCGCTGCGGCATTCGTGTGCATCTGAAGGATGGGCGGGTGCGCTATATTGAAGGCAATCCCGATCATCCGGTGAATAAGGGCGTGCTCTGCGGCAAGGGCAGCGCCGGCATCATGACGCAATATAGCCCTGCCCGCCTGCAAGCGCCCTTGAAGCGGATCGGGCCGCGCGGTTCTGGCGACTATGCCGAGATTTCCTGGGATGAGGCGATGGAGATCGCCACCAATGCGCTGAAGAAGGTGCGTGAAACAGACCCAAAGCGCCTGGCTTTCTTCACCGGGCGCGATCAATCGCAATCGCTGACCGGGTTTTGGGCCGCGCAATTCGGCACGCCCAATTTCGCCGCGCATGGCGGTTTTTGTTCCGTCAATATGGCCGCCGGCGGGCTTTACACCATTGGCGGTTCCTTCTGGGAATTTGGCGAGCCTGATTGGGAACGCGCAAAATACCTTTTGATCCTGGGTGTTGCTGAGGATCATGATTCCAACCCGATCAAAACCGGCCTGGCCGCGCTGAAAAAGCGCAATGCGAAGGTGGTGTCCGTCAATCCCGTGCGCACCGGTTACTCCGCTGTGGCCGATGAATGGGTGGGTATTCGCCCCGGCACGGATGGGCTTTTCGTCATGGCGCTGATCCATGAATTGCTACGCCATGATTGGGTGGATGCTGAATTCCTGGTGCGCCATACCAATGCGCATTGGCTGGTGGTGCGCAATCCGGGCGGCGCGGATGACGGGCTTTTTGTGCGCGATGCCGATGGCAAGCCGCAAGCCTGGGATCGCGCGCGCGGTGCGATGGATGCCGCCGCCGCTGATCTTTCCCCCGTGCTTGTCGGTGATTTCACCCTGCCCGATGGCCGCGCGGCGCGCCCGGTATTTCACTTGATGGCGGAACGTTACCTTGGTGCCGAATATGCGCCGGAAGCGGTCGCGGAACGCTGCGGCTTGGATGCGGAACGCATTCGCCGCATCGCCGCCGAGATGGCCGATGTTGCCTTCAACCAGACCATCACGCTCGATCAACCCTGGACGGATACGCTTGGCCGCCGGCATGAGAAGATGGTGGGCCGCCCGGTGGCGCTCCATGCCATGCGCGGCATCAGCGCGCATTCCAACGGGTTTCATACCTGCCGCGCGCTGCATATTCTGCAAATGCTGCTGGGTGCCATCGATACGCCTGGTTCCTGGCGCTACAAGGCGCCTTTCCCGCGGCCCATCCCGCCTGGCCCCGGCCCGGCGGGCAAGAATTCCAAACCCAATACACCGCTTGCCGGCAATATCCTGTCCTTCACCCATGGGCCGGATGATTTGCTGGTGAATGATGATGGCTCGCCCATTCGCATTGACCATTCATTCTCCTGGGAAGCGCCGCTTGGTCTGCATGGCATGATGCATACCGTGATCGGCAATGCCGCGAAGGGCAACCCGTACAAGATTGATGTGCTGTTCATGTTCATGGCCAATATGGCCTGGAATAGTGCCATGAATCCGCTGGAAACCATCGAATGCCTCACGGCCAAGGATGCGTCCGGCGAATACGTCATCCCTACCGTGATCTATTCCGATGCGTTTTTCAGCGAAACCGTGCCCTATGCAGATCTGATCCTGCCGGACACGACCTATCTGGAACGCTGGGATTGCATTTCCATTCTGGATCGCCCGATTGGGTCTTCTCATGGGCCGGGTGATGCCATTCGCCAGCCCGTGCTGAAGCCGGATCGCGATGTGCGGCCCTTCCAGGATGTGCTGATTGAATTGGGCGCGCGGCTTGGCCTGCCCGCCTTCACCAAGGAAGATGGCAGCCCGCGCTTCAAGGATTACGCGGATTACATCGTCAATCATGAACGCATGCCGGGTGTGGGTCCGCTTGCTGGTTGGCGCGGTGAGGATGGAACGGCGAAAGGTATCGGCAAGCCCAGCCCGGACCAATTGCAGCGCTATATCGAAAATGGCTGCTTCTGGCGGCATGATTTCTCAGCCGAGGAAAGCTATTTCAAGCATTCCAACAAGGTCTATCTGGAAAACGCCAAGGCGATGGGGCTGATCGGCAAGTCTGATCAGATCGTTTTGCAAATCTGGTCTGAACCCTTGCAGAAATTCCGCCTGGCTGCGGAAGGCCATGGCGCGAAGCAACCACCGGAAGCGCTGCGTGAACGCGTGCGCAGTTACTGCGACCCGTTGCCCATCTGGTATGCGCCGCTGGAACAGGAAGCGCATGATGTCTCGGGCTTTCCTTTCTCGGCCGTCACGCAGCGGCCCATGGCGATGTATCATTCCTGGGGGTCGATGAATGCCTGGCTCCGGCAAATCCACGGCGCCAATCGCCTGTATATGAGCCGCGCCAAGGGCGAAGCCATGGGCATTGCGCAGGATGATTGGGTATGGGTCGAAAGCCGCAATGGCCGCGTGAAGGGGCAGGTGACACTGATGGAAGGCGTCAACCCTGACACGGTCTGGACCTGGAACGCCATCGGCAAGCGCGCTGGTGCCTGGATGTTGAGCCCCGATGCGGCGGAAGCCGAGCGTGGCTTTTTGCTGAACCACGTGATCAGCGAATGGCTGCCCGCACAGACCGGCCCGCGCCTTGCCAATGCCGATCCCATCACCGGTCAGGCCGCCTGGTATGATTTGCGCGTCAACATCAAGAAATGCGCGAAGGGCGAGGAAGGCATCACGGCGCCCCATCCAAGCACGCTGACACCGCCACCCAATATGCCCGAACCGCCCAAGATTCTGCGCTTCAATGCAGGAGAGCAAAAGCCATGACATCCCTGCCCTCACCCGCGACGGGCGCCAAAAAGCTTGGCCTTGTCATTGATCTTGATACCTGTGTCGGCTGCCATGCCTGTGCAACGAATTGCAAGGAATGGAACACGAGCGGCCATATGGCGCCCTTGCCCGATCAGCATCCTTACTCTGCCGCGCAGGAAGGCGTTTGGTTCAACCGCGTGCATGCCTATGAAGCCGGTGATGGTGATGAAGGCCGCACGGTACATTTCCCGCGGTCGTGCCTGCATTGCGAAACGCCGGCCTGTGTGACGGTGTGCCCCACCGGCGCATCCTATAAGCGCGCGGAAGATGGCATTGTGCTGGTCAATACGGATATGTGCATCGGCTGCCAGCTTTGCGCCTGGGCCTGCCCTTATGGTGCGCGCGAATTGGATGAAGACCAGGGTGTCATGAAGAAATGCACGCTCTGCGTTGATCGCATCTATAACGAAACCATCCCGGAAGACCGCCGCGTGCCGGCCTGCGTTTCCACCTGCCCGGCCAATGCGCGGCATTTTGGTGATCTTGGTGATCCGAACAGCGATGTCTCAAAGCTGGTTGCCGAACGCGCGGGCTATGAGCTGATGCCGGAGATGGGCTATCAGCCCGTCAATCGCTATCTGCCGCCGCGCAAGGCGTCAAGCCAGGTGAAGACGCCGCCCAAGGAAGCCGGGCCCTTGCCGAGCCAGATCACCAATCCGCTGCTGCGTTGGATGGATAAGGTGCTGTCCCGATGAAACCCGCCCCTTCCATCATTTTCTTCACAGTCGCGTCCGGCGCGGGCTATGGGCTGCTGTTTTGGCTTGGCGTGTTGAAACCGCTTGGCCTGCTGCCCGCAAGCAGCCTGTTCGGCGCGACCGCGGCCATCATCGCGCTTGCGCTGATCACGGCGGGGCTCTGTTCATCGCTGCTGCATCTTGGCCGGCCGGAACGCGCCTGGCGCGCGCTGAGCCAATGGCGGTCTTCCTGGCTGTCACGCGAAGGCGTTGCGGCGGTAATCACCTTTCTGCCGGCCACGGTATTCATGATCGCGCTCGCGCATGATGAAGCGCGCCTGATCCTGCCGGCGGGCCTGCTTTCCGCCGCTGGTGCTGCCATTACGGTTTATTGCACGGGCATGATCTATGCCTCCTTGAAGCCGATCAAGGAATGGAATCACCCCATGGTGGCGCCGGGCTATTTGCTGTTCGCCAGTTTCTCCGGCGCATCCCTGCTTGCCATGCTTGCCATCTTCTGGGGCGGTGGTTTCTTCCCCGCCCTGGTCGCAGCCGCGCTTGGTCTGGCGGCGCTGATGTTCAAGCGCGCCTATTGGGCGAGTGTGGATGCCACACCGGCCGGCAGCACGCGCGAAAGCGCCACGGGGCTTGGCTTCATCGGCACGGTACGCCCGCTGGAAAGCCCGCATACGGAGGCGAATTACCTGTTGCGAGAGATGGTGTTTCGCGTGGGCCGCGTGCATGCGGCGAAGCTGCGCAGCATTACACTGCTACTCGGCTTTGCGCTGCCGGCGCTGCTATTCTGCCTCGCCATCATCATCGGCGGCAGTACGGCAATGGCCTTGGGCCTTCTTGCCGCAGCCAGCGCCGTTGCCGGGCTTTTGGTGGAACGCTGGCTGATTTTCGCGGAGGCGACGCATACCGTCGCGCTTTACTACCCAACGCAGCGCTGATTTTCGCCAGAACGGGCTTGCCGCCTGGTCCTTGGCAGCGGCATGCTTGACCTTGTCGCTGCTTGAAAGGGTTTAGTCATGGTCAATCGCCGTTCCTTGCTTGCCGTCTCCGCCGCCGCGCTGGCCGCGCCGCGCCTTGCCACCGGCCAGACTGCGGCGCGGACCCTGCGTTTCATTCCGCATGCCAATCTTTCCAGCATGGACCCGGTCTGGAGCACGGCGGTGGTTGTCCGCAATCACGGCCTGATGGTCTATGATACGCTGTTTGGTTTGGGCGCGGATTTTCGCCCCAAGCACCAGATGCTGGCCGGGCATGAAATCTCCGCCGATGGCCTGACCTGGACCATGACGCTCCGCCCCGGCCTGCGTTTCCATGACAATGAACCGGTGCGCGCAGGTGATTGCATCGCTTCCATCAATCGCTGGTCCAAGCGCGATGTGCTGGGCCAAAGGCTTGGCGTGCTGCTGAATGAGATGCGCGCGCTTGATGACAACCGCTTTGAAATTCGCCTGAAGCAGCCTTGGGCGGGCTTGGCCTGGGCGCTCGGCAAGCCATCGGCCAGCATTTGCGCCATCATGCCCGAACGCATCGCCGCAACCGATGCCTTCCAGCAAATCCGCGATTTCACGGGCAGCGGCCCCTTCCGCTTCCGGCAGGATCTGTTCCGTTCCGGCGATATCGCGGTGTATGATCGTTTCGAAGGGTATCAGACGCGCCAGGAAGCATCAGACTTCATGGCGGGCGGCAAGCCTGTTTATTTTGATCGTGTCGAATGGCGCATCATGCCCGACCCTTCCACCGCATCGGCGGCGCTGCAGAACAATGAGACGGATTGGTGGGAACAGCCACATGCGGATTTGCTGCCGCTGCTCCGCCGACATCGCGACATTGTCGTGGATCGCATCAATAATGCCGGCAATCTGGGCGTGCTGCGCTTCAATTTCCTCCATCCGCCCTTCGACAATGTGGCGGTGCGCCGCGCGCTTTTGCCCGCCATTGATCAGCGCGTTTTCATGGATGCCGCCATCGGTACGGATCAAACACTTTCCCATGTGCCAGCGGGTGTTTTCACGCCCGGTACGCCGCTTGCCAATGATGCGGGGCTTGAGGTGCTGACCGGCCCGCGCAGTCTGGATGCGGCGCGCGCTGCGCTGGCTGCTTCCGGCTACAGGAATGAACGTGTGGTGATGATGTCCGCCACCGATCTGCCGGTTTTGCAAAACCTGGCCGTGGTCGCATCCGATCTCATGCGCCGCATCGGCTTCAATGTGGATTTCATTTCCATGGATTGGGGCACGCAAATCCAGCGCCGCACCAATCGCGGCCCGGTGGATCAAGGCGGCTGGAGCGCCTTTTGCACCACCTGGGAAGGGCTGGATGTCTCGGTGCCCGGCAGCCACATGCCTATTCGCGGCAATGGCGCAAATGCCTGGTCCGGCTGGCCCACCATGCCAAGGCTTGAGGAATTGCGCGATGCCTGGTTCGCCGCGCCTGACCTTGCAACGGAAAAGACAATCGCCGAGGAAATCCAGCGCGTCGTCTGGCAGGAAGTGCCCTTCATCCCGCTTGGCCTGGTGCTGCCGCCACAAGCCTATCGGCGCAGCATTCGCGATGTGGTAAAGGGCGGTCCGGCCTTGTTCTGGGGGGTGAAGCGCGCATGAGGAAACTTGGCGTCACATTTGCAATCCTGGCTTTGATGGCCGCGCCCATGGCAGCGCAGGCTGCCGATATCGCGCCCCCCAATCCGAAACTGCCTGAGGCGACCAGCACCGCGCCGCTACTGCCGAAAAGCCCAGTGCCAGAGGCCCGCATGGGGTATGGCTGCCTGATCGGCCAAGCGGGCGGTGTGGCGATCTCGCTGCTGCTGGGTTCTGGCCGCGCATGGGATGCCTTGACGGACGCTGTTCTGGGCAACCCGCCGAGTGCGGAACAGCGCGCCGCTTGTGCGCTTGGTGAGGCGCTGGCGCCGCATCTGGCCGGGGCGGCGGAAAGCGTGGCGCAGGAAGCCTGGGCCGCCACGCAGCGCCATGCAGAGGCCGCGCAGGAAATGATGGCTGCTGGTAGCGCGCAGATTGAGCAAGGCTGGGCAGGGCTGCGTGAGGGCACGGCGGGGCTTTGGTCACGTATCTGGCCGATGCGTTGAAGCCACGCATCCATTCCCACCATCAATTTTTGGTAATGGTCGGAGCGGCGGGATTCGAACCCACGACCCCCAGTCCCCCAGACTGATGCGCTACCAGGCTGCGCTACGCTCCGACTTGGCGTTGCTTAGCACCAGAATTTCAGCCTTGCCACCCCCGCGATAGAATCAAGCGGCAGGAAAAAGCCGCTTAAGCCGCCAGCCGATGCAAGGTGCGCGCAATATCCTCAAGCTCAGCCAGCGCAACTTTCAGCGCCAAGCCTTCAGATGCGTCAGCCGCCGGCGGCGGATCACCCAATGGCAATTCCATCGCGACCGGCGCCGGGCCTTCATCCGTGCCATCGCGCAGCAATCGCTGCACACCCTTGATGGTATAGCCCTGATTATAGAGCAGGTCGCCAACACGCTTCAGCAGCGCAATATCCTCTGGCCGGTAATAGCGCCGGCCACCGCCGCGCTTCAGCGGCTTCAATTGCGGGAATTTGCTTTCCCAAAAACGCAAGACATGCTGCGGAATATTCAAATCATCGGCGACTTCACTGATGGTGCGAAAGGCACTCGGCGCCTTGCGCGGGCGCCCCTTGTCATCCGCATCATCAGTATCGCTCATGCTTCGTCTTCCACTTCCTCATTGTTGATGCGCGCCTTCAATACCTGTGACGGGCGAAAGGAAAGCACCTTGCGCGGCAGGATCGGCACTTCAACGCCGGTCTTCGGATTGCGGCCAATGCGCTGGCCCTTCTGGCGCACCAGGAAGGTCCCGAAGGAGGAGATCTTCACCGATTCACCGGATTCCAGCACGGCGGATATTCGTTCCAGTACCGATTCCAACAGATCGGCGCTTTCATTGCGTGAAAGCCCGACCTCAGCATAGATCGCCTCAGCCAGATTGGCCCGCGTCATGGTTTCCATTGACCCCGCCCCAGTTTATCCCTGTTCCCTACAGCAAACCGGCTTCAAGCGCTGCCGTCAACAGCCCGTTTTATGAAATCTCAGAAACGCGCAATCGCGGACCCCCAGGTCAGCCCCCCGCCAATCGCTTCCATCACGACCAGATCGCCATTCTTGATCCGCCCATCACCCCGCGCCTCAGCCAGCGCGAGCGGAATGGAAGCGGCCGAGGTATTGGCATGGCGGTCCACCGTCACCACCACACGCCCCGGTTGCAGGTGCAGTTTCTTGCCCATGGCTTCAATGATGCGTTGATTGGCCTGGTGCGGCACCAGCCAATCAATATCGGCATGGGTCAGGCCATTGGCGGCCAGTGCCTCATCTACCACCGCGGCCAATTTGGACACTGCGTGGCGGAAGACTTCCTTGCCCGCCATGCGCAGCAATCCCGTGCCACCGGTGGAACCGGCGCCGCCTTCGACAAACAGGATATCGCCATGCCGGCCATCGGCATGCAGATGTGTGGAAAGCAGGCCGCGATCCTTGTTGGTGCCGGCACCTTCCGCCGCACTCAGCAGCACCGCGCCGGCGCCATCGCCGAACAGCACGCATGTGCCGCGATCGGTCCAATCCATGATGCGCGTATAGACCTCAGCACCGATCACCAGCACATGCTTGGCATGGCCCGCGCGCATCATCGCCTCAGCGATGGAAAGCCCATAGATGAAACCGGTGCAGGCCGCGGTGATGTCAAACGCAAAGCCAAGGCCAGCGCCGATCTTGGCCTGCACGCGCGCGGCGGTGGCAGGAAAGCCCGAATCAGGCGTGGTGGTGGCGACGATAATGCCATCCACCTTGGAAGCCTCCACCCCTGCATCCGCAAGCGCCGCGCGCGCCGCAGCAGCGGCCAGATCGGAAGCGGCCTCATCAGGGGCGGCCACATGACGGTATTTGATTCCCGTACGTTCCTGAATCCAGGCATCAGAGGTTTCAAGCCCGTGGCGCGCCGCCAATTCATCATTGGAAAGCCGCAAGGGGGGAAGGTAGCCGCCGCAGCCGGCGATCAAGGCACGCATGACCATGGCGCTAAGCTACATCAGTTTGGCGAAGGCGCCAGCCTATTGCGACCCGCAAGCCGGTCAAAACCATCCTTGATCCGATCATTATAGCCATGCGTTACCATATCCATGGCCACATCCACGGCATGGGCGAAGCCAAGCGCATCCGTCCCGCCATGGGATTTCACCACCACACCATTCAACCCAAGCAGAATCGCACCATTATAGCGGCGCGGGTCCATCCATTCGCGCAGCCGATCCAAGGCAGGCCGCGCCAGCAAATAGCCAAGCCTGGCGGGCACGCTGCTGGTGAAGACCTGGCGCAACAAATCGCGCATCAGCTTCAGCGCACCTTCGCCGGTCTTCAGCGCCACATTGCCGGTAAAGCCATCCGTCACCACCACATCCACGGTGCCGGCGGTGATGTCATGGCCTTCGATAAAGCCACGAAACTGAGTGCCAACATGCGAATCGCGCAGAATCTCGGCCGCCGCGCGCACGCGGTCATCGCCCTTCAATTCCTCACTGCCCACATTCAAAAGGCCGATGCTCGGCGTGGTCAGGCCAAGCGCCACACGCGCGAAGGCATCCCCCATGATGGCGAATTCCACCAGGTTGCGCGCATCACATTGCACATTGGCGCCAAGATCAAGCAGCACAACATCGCCCCGCGCCGAAGGGCCAATCGCCGCCAGCGCGGGCCGATCAATTTCCGGCATGGTCTTGATGACGATTTTCGCGAGCGCCATCAGCGCCCCGGTATTCCCAGCCGAAACAATGCCTGAAGCTTCACCGGCCGCGACCGCATCAATCGCGATTCGCATGGAAGACCCGCGCATGCGCAAGGCGGCTGTCGGCTTTAAATCACCCGAGACAACTTCCGGCGCATGGCGCAGGCTGCAAACGCGCGCGGCACGCTTGCGCCGGGCCAAGGCACCACCCACGCGCGCCTCATCACCCACCAGCAGGAAGCGCGCCTGCGGATGCCGCTCGGCGGCCAATTCCAGACCATCGAGCACAATTTCAGGCGCCGCATCCCCACCCATGGCGTCAATAGCCAGGGAAAAGGCGGACCCCGTATCAGCCATCGCGGGAGCCTCGGCGCCCTGGGAAGCGCGGGATCAGAGCCGGACGGCCGGCTTCAGGCGATCCGCCGCCACCACTTCACGGCCATCATAATAGCCGCAATGGGAGCAGACATGATGCGGGCGCTTCAATTCGCCGCAATTGGCGCATTCATGATGCGCGGAGCTGCTGAGCGCTTCATGGCTGCGGCGCATGCCGCGGCGGGAAGGCGAAGTCTTTCTTTTCGGAACGGCCATGGCGCCGGGTCTCTTTCACTCAAACGTAACTGTGGATTTGAACAAGGGCGGGCACTTAGCACCCCCTTCCGGGCGGCGCAAGCATGCTGGTGATGCGCCACCCGCGACTGAAAGCCCAATACGCTGAGGCGCGGCTTCCAACGCGACGTTTGGCATCGTTTCGTGAAATTCATCAGCAAGGCCCCTTGCCGAGGCCGCCCTTGGGCGCTAATACCGCGCCTCTTCCCTGGGGGCCATAGCTCAGTTGGGAGAGCGCTTGAATGGCATTCAAGAGGTCAGGGGTTCGATTCCCCTTGGCTCCACCACCCCCACCCCCACAATCCTGTAATCATACACCCCGCCATCGGGTTCCGTGATCGCCACATATTCCCCAGGCCGGATCGGGCTGCTGCCGGGATCGAAATGTGCCTCGGGCGCGTCCAGGCGCTCCGCTGGGCTGCCGCTGAAGCGGATGAACCAGCCATTATCCCCATCATATTGTACATCACCCTGCTCGGGTGGTGTGTCCGGACGATAGCGGCGCGCGCGCCAGGGCGCGGGGTCCTCGGCCCAGGTTTTCGCATCCGGGTGCCCGCCCGCATCCACGGCCAGTTCAATCTCATAGCGATGATCCACGCAGCCCGTGGGCAAGCCCGGCCCCGCCACAAGGGAGAGTGTCACCAGCATCCGCTCCATGCACATCTCCTTAATCAGGGCCGCAACACCGGTATCAGATAGCGACCTTCACGCCCAATTCCACCACGCGATCCGATGGGATGCGGAAGAATTCAGTGGCGGAAAGCGAATTGCGGCTCAGCACCATGAACAGCCATTGCCGCCAGCGCGACATTTTCGGCACCGCTGCCGCCACTACTGTCTCCCGCCCCAGGAAATAGGAAGTCTGCATCGGTTCATAAGGAATGCCCAGATCAACCAGGGCTTCAAGCTCACGCGGGATATTGGGGCTTTCCTGGAAGCCGTAGCGCAGCGCCACACGATAGATGTTGGGCGCCAATTCTTCCACCGCGCGGCGCCGATCAGCGCCCACTTGCGGCACATCCTCATTGGTGACGGTCAGGAACAGAACGCGTTCGTGCAAAACCTTGTTGTGCTTCAGGTTATGCAACAAGGCGCCGGGCAGGAATTCCGCCTGGCTGGTCATGAAAACCGCCGTGCCGGGTACGCGCACAGTGCGTGATTGCGGCAGGCGCGCGATGAAGGATTTAAGCGGCAGCCCATCCTGCCGGATGCGCGCAAACAGCAATTCCCGCCCGCGATGCCAGGTCAGCATCAGCACGAATAGCCCAATGCCAAGCACCAGCGGGACATAGCCGCCTTCAGGAATTTTCAGCACATTGGAGAGGAAGAACGCCAGATCAAGCGCCAGCAGCGGCAAGAAAACGCCGAGCACGCCAAGCAAGGGCCAGCCGAATTTGCGATGAAACACCACCATCGCCAGGCAGGATGTGCAGACAAAAGTGCCAGTCACCGCAATGCCATAGGCGGCAGCTAGGCGTTCCGAATCACGGAAGGTCACCACCAGGATCAAAACGCCGATCAGCAGCGCGAAATTCACCTGCGGCATATAGATCTGGCCTTCTTCCGTGTTGCTGGTGTGATGCACTACCAAACGCGGCAGGAAGCCAAGCTGTACACATTGCCGCGCAATGGTATAGGCGCCCGAGATCATCGCCTGGCTTGCGATGATGGTGGCAGCGGTTGCAAGCAGCACCAAGGGCAGGCGGAACCATTCCGGCGCCAACAGGAAGAAGGGATTTTCCAAGGCCTCAGGATCGCGCAACAATAGCGCGCCCTGGCCAAGGTAATTCAGCACCAGGGAAGGCAATACAATCACCAACCAGGCCCAGCGGATCGGGCGGCGACCGAAATGCGCCATATCAGCGTAAAGCGCCTCCGCCCCCGTCACCGCCAGCACCACGGACCCGAAGGCGATGAAAGCCATCAGGCGGTAATGCAGGCAGAAGGTAATGCCCCAATGCGGCGAAAGCGCCGCCAGCACACTGGGGTTATGGAGCACCTCCCACAACCCGAGCAGGCCAATCACCGCAAACCACGCCGCGCAAATCGGCCCAAACAGGGCGCCCATTTTCGCCGTGCCGCGATATTGCACCAGAAACAGCGCCACCAGAATCACCACCGAAATCGGCAGCACTGCCTTTTCGAAATGCGGCGAGACAACCTTGAGCCCCTCCACCGCCGACAGCACCGAAATCGCCGGCGTGATGATGCCATCGCCAAAGAACAGGCAGGCCCCGGCAATGCCGATCAACGCCAAAATCCAGCGCGTCCTCGGGCTTTCTACACTCCGCTGCGCCAAGGCCATGAGTGCAAGGATACCGCCCTCCCCCCGGTTATCGGCACGCAGCACGAAGGCGACATATTTTACCGTGACCGTCAGAATCAGCGACCAGATGATCAGGCTGAGCAGGCCCAGCACCTCCCAGGCCTCAACCCCACCTTCCTCAAAATGGTTGGCGGCGGCGCGCATGGCGTAAAGGGGCGAGGTGCCGATATCCCCATAAACCACGCCCAAGACACCGAGAATCAAGGCGAGTGACGGCGCTGCGCGACCAGTGGCGGCGGGGCTGCTCATGGCGATGTGGTCAGGCGGAACATCATGAGGGGTCAGTCTGCGCCATCAGCACCAGGATGCAAGATGGAAATACCCCGCATCCGGCGCATGGCGGGTATTCAATGACCGCGCAAGATTTGGCTCAGGAACAGCTTGAGCCGGTCGGTCTTTGGTGCATTGAAGACCTGATCGGGGGTGCCGACTTCCACCACCTCACCCTGGTCCATGAACACCACGCGATCCGCGACCTGACGGGCAAAGCCCATTTCATGCGTCACGACCATCATGGTCATGCCCGTGCCGGCCAATTCCACCATCACATCCAGCACTTCCTTGATCATTTCAGGATCGAGCGCAGAGGTCGGTTCGTCGAACAACATGATCTTGGGGCGCATGCAAAGCGCGCGCGCAATCGCCACACGCTGCTGCTGCCCGCCGGAAAGCTGGCCCGGATATTTCTTGGCCTGTTCGGGAATTTTGACGCGTGCCAGCAATTCCATCGCCAATTCTTCCGCATCCTTCTTCGGCATGCGCCGCACCCAGATCGGCGCCAGGGTGCAGTTTTCCAGCACCGTCAGATGCGGGAAAAGATTGAAGGATTGAAAGACCATGCCAACTTCGCGCCGGATCGCGTCCAGCGCGCGCACATCATCGGTCAGTTCAATGCCTTCCACCGCAATCCGGCCTTCCTGGTGGATTTCCAGGCGGTTGATGCAGCGGATCATGGTGGATTTGCCGGACCCTGACGGACCGCAAACCACCACGCGCTCACCCGGGGCGACAGAAAGGTTCACATCGCGCAGCACATGCAGCGCGCCAAACCATTTATTGACACCGGCCAATTCAATGGCGGGCTTCGCATCGGCCTTGGCGGCGGAAGCAATTTGGGCAAGATCAGCGGAAGCGCTCATTTGATTTTTCCCGGGGCTCAGCGGCGGCGATGGCGGTTCAACTCCGCCTCCAACCCGCGGCTGTATTTGGACATGGCGTAGCAGAAAACCAGATAGATGGCGCCGACAAAGACATAGACCTCAACGCCGAAGCCCTGCCAGGCGGGCTCCACAATCGCGGTCTTGCCGGCGGTGAGCAGATCGAAAATGCCGATGATCAGCACCAGCGACGTATCCTTGAAGAAGCCGATGAAGGTATTGACCAAGGGCGGGATCACCATGCGCAGGGCCTGCGGCAGGATGATCAGCCCGGTCTTCTGCCAGAAGGAAAGCCCCATGGCATCGGCGGCTTCATATTGCCCCTTCGGCAGCGCCTGAAGCCCGCCACGCACCACTTCCGCCAGATAGGCGCCGGCAAACAGGATAATGGCGATCTGCGCGCGCAGCAGCTTATCAATATTCATCCCCTCTGGCAGGAACAGGGGGAACATCACGCTCGCCATAAACAGCAGGCTGATCAGCGGCACGCCGCGAATAAGCTCAACATACAGCACACACAGCACCTTGATGGCGGGCAGCGACGAACGCCGGCCAAGCGCCACCAGAATGGAAAGCGGAAAAGCGAAAGCAAGCCCGAAGGTCGCCAGGATCAGCGTAATCGGCAAGCCGCCCCAGCGTTCCTGCGGCACATAGGTCAGGCCAAAAACCCCGCCCCACATCAAGACGCCAATCGCGGTCAGCATCGCTACCCAGATCAGCGCCAATTCCCAGCGCCAGAAGCGCCGCATGGCGGAAATGACATAGAGCACCACGAACAGCACGCAGGCCAAGGCCGGGCGCCAATGCTCATCATAAGGATAGGTGCCAAACAGCATGAAGCGGTGCTTTTCGCCAATCACAGCCCAGCAGGCGCCAGAGCCGCGCAAATCCCGGCAGGCTTGCGTCTGCGGCCCCTGCGCATTGGATGGCACGGACCAGATCGCATTCACAAAAGCCCAATCAATGAAGGACAGCGCGAATTTGATCAGCAGATAGCCCATGGCCAGCGTCACGGCCGTGGAAAGCCAGCCCGAAAAAAGATTGGCCCTGGCCCAGGCAATTGGCCCCACTGCCGTTATCGGCGGCTTGCGGGGCCCCGTGGAAATGCTTGCGTCGCTCATGGCTGGCCCCCTTACCGTTCAACCAGCGCAATGCGCGCATTATACCAATTCATGAATAGGCTGATCGAAAGGCTGATCGTCAGATAGACCGCCATGATGATGGCAATGCCTTCAATCGCCTGGCCCGTCTGATTGAGCGTGGTATTGGCGATGGAGACAATATCCTGATAGCCGATCGCAACCGCGAGCGAGGAATTCTTCGTCAGGTTCAGGTAATTCGATGTCATGGGCGGGATGATGACGCGCAGCGCCTGCGGCATGACAATCAGCCGCAGCACCGAACCATGCTTGAGGCCAAGCGCCTGCGCCGCTTCCCATTGCCCGTGATTGACCGACATGATGCCAGCGCGCACCACTTCGGCGATGAAGCCCGCCGTATAGGTGACAAGGCCGATCAGCAGCGCGAAATATTCGGGGCTGACATTGATCCCGCCACGGAAATTGAAGCCGCGCAGCACGGGGTATTCAATCTCCCACGGCGCGCCGAGCGCATACCAAACCACCACCGGCAGCACCAAAATCATCCCAAGCGCCGCGGGCCAGACCTTGCGCGGCTGACCATCCGCCATCTGCTTGGCGCGTGCTATGCGCGCATAAAGCCAAGTTGCGACAATGCCGAGAAGACAAACAACCAAAGCCGCCGTATGCGGGTTTTCCCACACCAGCGCCGGCAGCTTGAGGCCACGATTGGACAGCACCACGCCTTCCATCGGCTTCAACGCCTGGCGCGGCCCGGGCAGGCCCTGCAGGATCGTGTACCAGAACAGCAATTGCAGCAGCAGCGGCAGATCGCGAATGATTTCGATATAGGCGCCGGCAATGCGTGACAGCAGGAAATTCTTGGAAAGTCGCGCAATGCCGATCGCGGTGCCAAGGATGGTGGCCAGCACCACGCCCACCACGGCGACCTTCAGCGTATTCAAGACGCCCACCATCAGCGCGCGCAGATAGGTATCCGTTGGCTCATAAGGGATCAGGCTTTCGGCAATCGGCAAGCCGGCTTCACGATTAAGGAAGCCAAAGCCGGTCGCAATGCGCCGCACCGCCAGATTGTGCGAGGTATTGCTGTAGAGCCAATAGATCAGGCTGCCGACCGCAGCGACGACCACGATTTGCCAGAAAATGCCGCGCACCCGTTCATCCGACCAGGAAAGCCGGAGCGGGCGTTTGGGCGGGCGCCGCTTATAGCGCGGATCGCTCGTCGTATCGGACATTATGCGCCTCTCCTGCATTCTTGCCCGACCCTGGGGGCGGGGTAGTTCTCGTGCGGCCTGCTGCCTGCCGCTTTCGAAGGCAGAGCGTTACCGGATAGCGGGCCATCCCCGCAAGCGCCGCGCAGCGGGGGCATGCCCAGCTGCTTACTTGGTGTGCAAGGCTCGGCGGCTAATGGCTTGATCAAGCGCGGTTCTCCGGTTCGGCGCGGGTGCATCCATGCGGAAGCTCAGCAATTCCCGCGCCAAAGCTTCCCAACCCCCGGCGCCAATGCCACATGCCCATCAGGAATCGCGGAGGCAAAACCATGCGGCAAATGGACAAGGCAGCAATCCGGGCGGCCCTGCCCTGGGACAGGCTGATCGAAGCCCTGGCCGAGATGTTCCGGCAGGGCTGCGAAGCGCCGCTTCGGCACCGTCACGGCTGGGATGATGGCGCCGGGGCGCAAAACACCCTGCTGCTGATGCCGGCCTGGCGCGCCGGCGGGCATTATGGCGTGAAGATTGTGCATGTCGCGCCTGGCAATGATGCGCGCGGCCTGCCCGCCGTGCATGCCAGCTATTTGCTTTCCGATGCCACCACCGGCGCACCGCTTGCCATGTTGGATGGCGGCGAATTGACGGACCGGCGGACGGCGGCGGCGAGCCTTCTCGCCGCGCGCTATCTGGCCCGGCCCGAGAGCTCTCGCCTGCTGCTGCTCGGCAGCGGCAAGGTCGCCCATGCCCTGGCCGAGGCTTATGCTGCCTGTTTTCCGATCAAGGATATCGCGATCTGGTCACGCAAGGGCGAGAATGCCGCGCGTTTGGCCGGACAGCTTGCCGCGCATGGCCTGCCCGCGCGGGCGGTGGCCGCGCCTGATTTCGCCGCCGCCGATATCATCAGTGCCGCCACGCTGGCGACCGAGGCGCTGATCCCTGGCGCGGCGCTAAAGCCCGGCGTGCATCTTGATCTGGTCGGCGCCTATCGGCCCGATATGCGCGAAGCCGATGCGCTCGCTTTGAAGCGCGCCCTTTTGGTGGTGGATACCCGCGCCGGGGGCTTGGCCGAGGCCGGCGATGTGGTGCAGGCCATCGCGGAGGGTGCGATTACGCCAGACCATGTGGCGGCGGATTTGGCGGAACTTTGCCGTGGCGCCCATCCGGGCCGGCAAAGTGCTGATCAGATCACCGCCTTCAAATCCGTGGGCTGGGCCGGGGAGGATTTGGCGGCGGCAGTGCTGGCTTATGGGGGGTGAGACGCCAGCGTTTCACGTGAAACTATTCCTATCGCCAGTAGGGCACATGTTCCAACGGACGGTTTAAACTAGCAGGCTGCTGAAAAGCCGTCATTGAGCATCGTCGTTTTGTCTCGCGCGGATGTTTTCAACGCTGCGCGTGCCTGCGCACAGCCATTTTCAGTGATTCTTTGGCCCAGTCGGCACACTCTGGACAGACTCCCGGCA
>JADCFQ010000014.1 GCA_020249435.1 Roseomonas sp.
AAAAAACCAGATGCAATTGTCAAACAACAAAAAAAGAACCAGCAACAGAACGCCTCACAGCGTCCCAATTCGCCGGCCCCCTCAACCACACCGATCATCGGCAGGGCAAACAGACTAGCCAATACAAAACAGCCAGTCAAGACAGCCAGTCAAGCCACAAAAACCAACAACCTCGCGGTGGGCGGGCTTCTATACAGGACCAATCATCACGTCAAGCACCCACCCAGCCCCGAAACCAATCCGCAAAGCGCGGCACGCCCTCCTCAATCGGCGTTTTCGGCTCAAAGCCGCAGAGCGCCTGGATTGCGCCGATATCGGCGAAGGTTTCCGCCACATCAGTCACCGGGCGCGGCGCATCCTGAATGACAGCCTTGCGGCCAAGGCTTTCCTCCAACACCGCCACAAAGCGCCGCACCTCTACGCTTCGATGATTACCAATATTCAACAGGCGTGGCTTGCCATCCGTGGGAGGACGATCCAGCGCCCCCAAAACACCCGAGACAATATCAGCAACAAAGGTGAAATCGCGCTTCAGCCGCCCGCCATCGTAAAGCGTAATCAGGCGCCCGGCGAGAATCGCATCCGCAAACAACCAGGGCGCCATGTCCGGGCGCCCCCAAGGCCCATACACGGTGAAAAATCGCAGCCCCGTCTGCGGCAAGCCGAAGATATGGCCATAGGCTTCACTGATCAGCTCATCCGCGCGTTTCGTCGCGGCGTAGAGTGAGATCGGATGATCCACGCGATCATCTTCCCGATACGGCAATTGATCGTTACCGCCATACACCGAAGATGAACTGGCATAAAGAAAATGCTGAAGCCGAGGCAATGATCGCGCGGCTTCCAGCATCACAAGATGCCCCATCACATTCGCTTCGACATAGCTGTAGGGATCAATCAGCGAATGCCTGACACCTGGTTGCGCCGCCAGATGGATGATCCGCGTGACATCAGGATGTTGTTTGAACACCGCCGCCACCGCAGCACGATCAGCGATATTTACTTCTAAGAATGAAAAATGCGGATGCACCAGCAGCCGATCCCGCCGCGCCTGCTTCAGACGCAAATCATAATAGAGTGTCAGGCTATCAAGCCCAATCACCTTTTCGCCACGCGCCAACAGCGCTTCGGCAACATGCATGCCGATGAATCCTGATGCACCGGTCAAGAGAATTGTCATTTCGTGATCAGCCGATCTTCGAGCAATTCCAGGATCGCATGGCCCAGCGTGATATGGGCTTCCTGAACCCGTGCAGTCTCTACACTCGGCACAATGAGCGGCACATCACAAAGGGATGCCGCTGCACCACCATCCCCGCCCAGAAACCCGATCGTACCGACGCCCATGCCGCGCGCCACCTGAAGCGCCTTGATGACATTGGTCGAACGCCCGGAGGTTGTAATGCCAAACAACACGTCACCCTTCCGCCCCAGCGCCGAAAGCGGCCGCGCGAAAACCTCATCAAAACCATAATCATTACCACCTGCTGTCAGGGCCGCGGGATCAAGCGTCAGCGCTATGGCCGGCCAAGACGGGCGTTCAACGCGGGATCTGAGGCGGACCAATAACTCTGTTGCCAAATGCTGCGCATCCGCAGCGCTGCCGCCATTGCCACAGAAAAACAGCTTACCCCCGCCGCTTAGCGCCGCTTCGCATAGGTCAACGCAGCGAAATACCAGGGGCGCCATTTCGCCTGCGATATGACGACGAAGGGCAATCCCATCCTCCATCATCGCGCTAAGGCGCTCTTGTTCCATCATGCACGGCTCCCAGGCCAACAGCCCAAAAATTGGGGAAAGGGACGATTTCCCGTACAACGCATAGGCCCTTGCCAAGGATCGGCCAAGCCATGACCCGGCACACTAAAGCCGACCGCATCGCCGTCAGGGACTATCCGGCCTTCTGCCTCTCCAACTCTGCCAGACGCGCCCGCAGCCCCGCCACCTCGGCGCGCAAGGCTGCAAGCTGGTCGCCCACTGGATCATCCTCGGTATTGCTGAGCCCATAGCCAAGGAAAGGGTCACCGCAGGTCGTGCCAACCGGCGGGCGCGCGGGAATGCCCACCACGGTGCAGTCCGGCGGCACGTCGCGCGTTACCACCGCATTGGCGCCAATCCGCGCGCCTCGGCCCACCGTGATCGGCCCCAGAACCTGCGCACCAGCCCCAATTGAAACGCCCGATTCGATCGTAGGGTGCCTTTTGCCCGGGCTGCCGGAAAGCCCGCCCAGCGTCACGCCATGATAAATGAGCACATCATCAGCAATCTCCGCCGTCTCACCGATTACCACGCCCATGCCATGATCAATGAAAAAGCGCCGGCCAAGCTGCGCGCCGGGGTGGATTTCAATCCCGGTCAGAAAGCGGCTGAGATGTGAAACGATCCGCCCAGCACTGCGCCAGCCGCGCCGCCACAGCCAATGCGCCAGCCGATGCCACAGCACCGCATGCAGCCCGGCATAGCAGAAAATCGTCTCAAGCCAGGAAGGCCGCGCGGGATCGCGCGCGCGGATGCTGCGGCCAAGTTCAAGCGTTTCCCTGATCACCCTGCTGCCCTCATGCAAGCCAGGGCGGAATGGGCAAGCCGCGCTCGCGCAGGAATTCCGGATTAAACAGCTTGGACTGATAGCGCGCACCGCCATCACACAGAATCGTTACCACGCGATGCCCCGGCCCCAATTGGCGTGCGACCTTTATCGCCGCGGCAACATTCAGCCCCGCGGACCCACCAAGGCATATGCCTTCCTGCACCAGCAGGTCAAACACCTGGGTCAGCGCTTCCTCATCCGTCACCTGCACAGCGTCATCAATCAGCGCGCGGTCGCCCACCAAATTACCCGGCACCCGCGCAGCCTGGCCAATGCCTTCGGTGATGGAGGAACCCTCGGGCTTCAATTCGCCCGTTTTGATCCAGGAATAAAGCGAACTCCCCATTGGGTCGGCCAGCACAATGCGCGTTTTCGGGCCGCGTGCCTTTAGCGCGCGGGCAATGCCAGCCAGTGTGCCGCCCGTGCCGCAAGAACAGGTGAAGGCATCAATCTGCCCACCAGTCTGATCCCAGATCTCGGGGCCGGTCGTAGCCTCATGCGCGGCGCGATTGGCGAGGTTATCGAACTGGTTGGCGTAAACGGCACCCAATTCCTCAGCCAGGCGGCGGCTGTAATGCACGTAATTGCCGGGGTCAGAAAATGGCTTGGCCGGCACCAGGCGGAGATCAGCGCCGATCATCCGCAGGAAATCGAGCTTTTCGCGGCTTTGCGTTTCAGGCACTACAATGACGCTGCGATAACCGCGCGCATTGGCAACCAGCGTAATGCCGATGCCCGTATTGCCGGCGGTGCCTTCCACAATCGTGCCGGGCTGGCCGGGGGTCAGCGCACCGCGCGCTTCGGCATCGGCAATAATGCCAAGCCCAGCGCGGTCCTTCACCGAACCGCCGGGATTCATGAATTCTGCCTTGCCCAGAATATCGCAGCCGGTGATGTCGCTGGCACGCTTCAGGCGGATCAGGGGCGTATTGCCGATGGCGCCAGCCAGTCCATCCACCACATGCCCCGTTCCACCCATGCCGATCACCATGCCTGATGTTGCAACTTCAAGCATCTATCGTCGCGCGGAGTAGGGCGCTGCACAAGCCTCGGAAAATTCTTGTTTTACTTGGGGCGAAAGGGAATGCCTCTGCTACAAAAACAGGGCAGGGGGGAAGGCTTTGCCCCGCTACCTGATGCGGTCAGGCGCCTTCGGCGGCCTTTGCCTTGGCCGACCGTCGGCGCCAGTGCCGAATGACGAAAAAAAGCAGCGCTGCCAGGGCGACGCCGGCAATGGTCCAGCCGAGCCGCTCAGGCCCAATCAGCGCGCCCAGAAACCAGCCGGCAGCGACGAAGCTGCTGGCCCAGATGCCGGCGGCGATGAAATTGAGGATCGCAAAGCGCGCCCAATTCAGCCCCGCGAGGCCGCAAGCAGCAGAAGCAACATTGCGGATGCCGTAAAGGAAGCGAAAACTCAGAATGAACCAGGTGCCGTAGCGGTGCAGCAGATCATTCACACGGGCGACTTTCTGCTCAGCACCCTTGATGCGGCGCACCACACGTGGGCCGAAGCGTCGGCCGAGCGTGAACCAGGTTTGATCGCCGAGAAAAGACCCAAACCAGACGGCCAAAAGAAGCCACCACGGATTGACCGCACCTGTTGCCGCACCAAGGGCAGCGGCCGCCAGAACGAAAGTCTCACCTTCAAAAAATGCCCAGATAAAAGAACCCAAATAGGCGTAGTGCCCCCAGGACTCCCAGATTTCAGCCAAGACACCACCCCCGGATTTTGGCTATAACTGCCCCCTATTGGTGAAAAGGGGAAGGGGCGACCCAAAATCAGCGTTGCCCGATTCATTGCAAGGAAGTCTCGTGTCGCAAATACCGGAACAGGCCGATGGCCAAATGTTTGACGCCTTTGGCCGCCCGCCCGTGCCCGATTTGGTGGTGCCCAGGGCCATTCTGCCCTTTCATTTGGATGAAAGGCCGGTGCGTGGGCGGCTCGTGCGGCTTGGGCCTTTGGCCGATGCCCTGCTTTCCCGGCATGATTATCAACCGGCGATTGCGCAGCTTTCTGGTGAGGCGATGGCGCTGACGGCGGGCTTGGCGGCTGCGCTGAAGTTTGAAGGTTCTTTCAGCCTGCAGGCCAAGGGCGATGGCCCGGTTTCGCTATTCCTGGCGGATTGCACCAATGCTGGGGGGCTTCGCGGCTATGCCAAGGTCAACCCGGAAAGGCTGGTAGGACTTGAAGCACTGAACGCCGCCGCGCTGCTCGGCAAGGGCTATTTGGCCTTCACCTGCGATCAGGGACCCGATATGGATCGCTATCAGGGCATTGTCGCCATTGAAGGCGAAACACTCACCGATATGACCGGCGCGTATTTTCGCAATTCGGAACAGCTTGATACCTATGTGAAGCTCGCCTGCGCGGAAACGCCCAATGGCTGGCGGGCATCAGCGCTTTTGATGGAACGCGTGGCCGGCGCAGGATGGCTTGATAAGCAGATGGATCAGGAACAGCAGCAGGAAGCCTGGCAGACCGCGACCATTCTGGCGCGCACCATCAGCAACGAGGAATTGCTGGATGATACGCTTTCCGGTGAACAGTTGCTGCATCGGCTATTCCATGCCGAGGGCCTTCGGCTTGATCGGCCAAAGCCGCTATCCTACGGCTGCCGCTGTTCGCGCGAACGTTTGCTGAATGTGCTGGGCGGTTTCAGCACCGATGATCTGGACCACATGGCCGATGCGGGCGCCATCACCATGACCTGCGAATTCTGCAATTACGATTTCCGCTTTGATCGCAACGCGCTGCCGGCGCGTGAGGCCGGGAATTGACCATGGCTTTGCTGACCAAACGCCGCGCCTTCCTGGCCCTGCCCTTCCTGGCCGCCTGCGCCAATGAACAACCGGCGGGGCCTTATTTGCCGCCAGGGCCGCCGAGCTATGGGCATTTGACGCCGCTTCGCCTCAAGGTCGGCACGCTGGACATCAAGCAACCTGAAAGCGGCACGGCGCTGATGGTGCAACAACCAGCACCCTTGCTGCCTTCAGATGTGATGCTGCGCATGGCGCAGGATCGCCTGAGTGCCGCCGGCGGTTCTGGTGCGGCGCGCTTCGTCATTCAAACCGCGCGGCTGACCCGGGAGGTCGCCAGCGCCGCCGGCGCCTTCAGCCCCGCATCCGAGGTTTTTCGCTGCATCATGCGCTGCCAGGTGGAAATCATCTCGGCAGAGGATGCGGTGCTTGCTTCTGCCGCTGCCGAGGTCAGGCGAGAGGTCACCGGCCCCACGCGCAATGACGCCGACCGCGCGGCGCTGGCTGAACGTGTGGTGAAACTGGCCGGGCAGGATATGAATGTCGAATTCGAATTTCAGGTGCGGCGGCATTTGCGCGCCTGGCTGCAATTGGTGGCCGCCCCGGGCGAGAGCCTGCCGCAACCCGTTGAACGCGAAGCCCTGCCGCGTTCGTGATGTGATCAGCAAGAAAAGAGACGCCGCATGACAGACCATCCCCTGATGCAGGAAATCGCGCCCATCCTGCCCGAGTTGATCGCCATCAGAAAGGACATCCACGCCCATCCGGAATTGGGCATGGAAGAAACGCGCACTGCGGCGCTGGTGGCCGCACGCTTGCGCAGCCTTGGCATTGAAACCGTGGAAGGCATTGGCCGCATGGGTGTGGTCGGCACGCTGCGCGGCAGCCGCCCCGGCCAGGGCGCGATTGGTCTGCGCGCCGATATGGATGCGCTGGCACTGACCGAGGCAACCAATCTTCCCTATGCGTCGCAACATGCGGGGAAGATGCATGCCTGCGGGCATGATGGGCATACCGCGATGCTTTTGGGTGCGGCGGAGATCTTGGCAAAGAAGCGCGATTTCGCCGGCACCGTGCATTTCATTTTCCAGCCAGCCGAGGAAGGCCGTGGCGGCGCGCGCGCCATGCTGGATGATGGGTTGTTTGCGCGTTTTCCCTGCGATTCCGTCTATGGCATGCATAATTTGCCGGGCCTGCCGCTTGGCCATTTCGCGCTGTGTGATGGGCCGATGATGGCCGGTTCCGGGCGCTGGAAAGTGCAGTTTCGCGGCACTGGCGGGCATGGCGGCAATTCGCCCCATTTGGCGAGTGACATCACGGTGGCGCAGGCGAATTTCATCACCGCGCTGCAAAGCATTGTCAGCCGCAACGCGCCCGCTTTGGAAAGCGTGGTGATCAGTGTCGGGCATATCTCCGGCGGGTCAGTGGAAGCGCTGAATGTAATGCCATCCGAAATCCTGGTCGGCGGCACCATGCGCGCCTTCAACCCGACCATGCAAAGGCTTTTGGAAGATCGCATGCGTGAAGTGGCGGAACTGACCGCCCGCATGCAGGGCGCGAGTGCTGAGGTAACGCTTTGGTGGGGCGCTGCGCCACTGATCAATCATGCGCGTGAGACCGCGATCATGGCGGATACCGCGCGGGAATTGGTCGGCGCTGACGCGGTGGATGACAAGATGACCCCCGTGACCGGCGGTGAGGATTTCGCCTTCATGCTGCAAGCCAAGCCGGGTGCCTTTGTCTTTATGGGCAATGGCAATGGGCCGGATGGCAAGGCGCATGCGCTGCACACACCGCTCTATGATTTCAATGACGCCGCGCTGCCGCATGGCGTGGCGTTCTGGGTCAATCTGGTGCGGCGGGAAATGAATAGCGCCACTGGCTGAAACCTTGCGATGTGATGGGCGGCGCCTTGAATAAAGCGCCACCCGTCTCGCGTTATTTTACCTCAACACCATAGATATCGCGCGCCGCATGGGCGGTGATCAGCCCATCCGCAACATCGCGCTTCACCAATTCCGGATCGCGCGCCTTGGGATCACCCATGCCACCGCCACCGGGCAGTTTCAGCAATAGCCGTCGGCCCTTCGGGATCACCTGAAAGCCTTTTGTCCGCAGCACCGTGCCATTCGGATCATTCAGCCCGACCCAACCGCCAGCGCCGGTCCCACCGCCATCGCGTCCCTTGGGCGGATTGGCGACGCGATCGAAGATTGCATTCACCGCGAACTCCGCATCACTCTTGGCGCCGATTTCCATGATCTGGCCAAAGCCGCCGCGTGTCTTGCCCGCGCCTGCGGAATCCGGGCGCAATTCCTTCTTCCAGAAAATCACCGGCGCGACGTTTTCAGTCGCTTCCACCGGCATGGTGCGCACGCCGGATGGGAAGGCCGTGCCATCCAGCCCATCCTTGGCAGGCCGCGCGCCAGTGCCGCCGGAATTGAAGGTGATGATTTCAAAATCATCCACCTCCGCTTCCTGGCCGGAGACCTGAGAACCACCACGAAGCGGCGGATTCCAAAGTGCTGATGAACCTTCCGCATTCACGCGCCCCGGCACCGCCTGATGCAAGCACCCCATCATCAGATCGGGGATCAATTGCCCGATGACATGGCGCACACTCACTGGATAGGGGCGCGGCGCATTCAGGATGGACCCTTCGGGGATTTCCATCTCGAACGGCGCCAGGCTCGCCCAGTTATTCGGCACTTCGGGGGCGACGACGCATTTGATGCCGAAGCAGGAATAGGCGCGGCAATAGGCCGGCGGCACATTGATGCCGCGGCTGGAGAGCCCCGAGGTGCCCGCGTAATCCACCACAATCCGATCCGCATGGATGGTCATGGCCGCCTTCAGCGTCACCGGCGCCTCATACCCATCGGATTTGATATCGGAACGGAATGTGCTGCGCGGCAGCTTGGCAATTTCCAGCAGCGTCGCGCGCCGGCTGGCTTCAAAGATGTATTCCGCCAGATCATCCAGGCTATCCATCGCGAACTCGTCCATCATTTCGACAAGCCGCTTCGATCCGGCATCATTGCAGGCACAGAGCGAATAGATATCGCCTTCCAATTCCACCGGCGTGCGCGATCCTGCGCGGATGAAGTCAAAAAACGTCTCATTCGGTGCGCCGGCATCGAAGCATTTCACGATCGGGATATAGAGCCCTTCTTCGAAAACGCTGCGCCCTTCCGGGCCCATGCCAAGGCCGCCGATGTCAATGATATGCGCGGTATTGGCGAAAAGCCCAACAATCTTGCCGCGCCGAAAGGCGGGCGAAACCACGGTCAGGTCATGCAAATGCCCGGTCGCAAGCCAGGGGTCATTGGTGATGTAGTGATCACCTGGCTTCATGCTGGCGGCGGGAAATTTCGCGAGGAAGTGGCCCACCGATTCCGCCATGGAATTCACATGGCCAGGCGTGCCTGTCACGGCCTGCGCCAGCATGCGCCCTTGCAGGTCAAAGACGCCGGCGGAAAGATCACCTGCTTCGCGCACCGTGGTGCTGAAGGCAGTGCGGATCATGGTTTGCGCTTGTTCTTCGACCACTGCGATCAGGCGATTCCATTGGATCTGGCGTTGAATCGTCGCCAGCGCGCCGGTTTCCTTCATCGTGCAGCCTCCTGCGTCAGATCGAGATAGCCAAGCCCATCCATGCGGCACATCCAGCCAGGGCCAATCAAGGTGCTGGTTTCCGCTTCAGCGATAATGGCAGGTCCGGCAACGGTAGCGCCCGGCCGCATCGCATCGCGATCATACACCTGCCATTCGGCCACTTCGCCGGTGGCGGTATCGCGCACTATTTGCACGCGGATCGGGCTTGGCGCTGGCGCATTCGCCACTGGCGCTGCCGGTTCGACATGCGCTTCAACGGTGCGCACCGTCACCGCAAAGGACAGGATTTCCACATCTGAACCCGGCACCGGGCGATCATAGAAGCGGCTATATTCCGCATCATAAAGCGCGCGGATTTCCCGCACATCCTGCGCGGTCAAGGCACGCGGCGGGATCGGCACGGCAATTTCATGCCCCTGCCCGACATAGCGCATATAGGCGATGCGCGTTTCTTCAATCGGCGCCCCAAAGGCGCCTTCCGCGACCACGCCGGCCGCTTCCTGCGACATGGCGGCAAGCAGGCTATTCACCGCGGCAATGTCAAAGCTGCCGAAGCGCTGATAAAGCGACTTCACCACCTCATAAGCCACTGGCGCGCGGAGGAAGCCAATCGCACTCCCCACGCCAGCGCCGGATGGCACCAGAATGCGCTTCACGCCGATTTTCTCCGCCACGCGATAGCCATGCACGGGGCCGCCGCCACCAAAGGCAATCACCACGCGGCCTTCGTAATTCTTGGCACTTTCAATGGCATGCACGCGCGCGGCATTGGCCATATTCTCATCCACCATTTCAACCACGCCAAGTGCCGCCATATCAGCGGAAAGGGCGAGCTTACCGCCCACATGCTCCGCCAGCGCCTTGCGTGACTGATCGGGATGCAAACGCAGCGCACCACCCGCGAAAAGCTCCGGATCGTAGCGGCCAAGCGCAAGATTGGCGTCCGTCACAGCCGGATGCGTGCCGCCGCGCCCGTAACAGGCGGGGCCAGGATCAGCGCCGGCACTTTCGGGGCCGACCTGAATGCGCCCCATGCTATCCACCTGCGCGATGGAACCGCCTCCCGCACCGATTTCCACCATCTCAATCACGGGAATGCGGAGCGGCAGGCCAGAGCCCTTCTTGAAGCGCCCAACCCGCGCGACTTCGAAAGTGCGCGATGCCTGCGGACGGAAATCATCAATCAGGCAGACCTTGGCCGTGGTGCCACCCATATCGAAGGACAGCACCTTATCAAAGCCGCGCTGCCGAGCGACAAAGGCCGAGAAAATCGCGCCGCCCGCCGGGCCGCTTTCCACCAGGCGGATCGGGAAACGCGCTGCCGTATCAATCGTGGTCAGGCCACCGCCCGACAGCATCAGATAAAGCGGGCAGGCCAGCCCCGCTTCGCGCAAGCCCAATTCCAATTGCTTCAAATAGCGCGCCATCAGGGGCTGCACATAGGCATTGGCGACAGTGGTTGAAAAACGCTCCCATTCGCGCATTTCGGGAGAGACTTCGGAAGAAAGCGAAACCGGCAATTCCGGCCAGGCTTCCCGCACAATCTCAGCCGCGCGGCGTTCATGGGTTGGGTTCACAAAGCCATGGATGAACCCAATCGCGAGGCTTTCGATACCCTCAGCGCGCAGGAAGGGAATATGCGCGCGCACCGCAGCCTCATCCAGTGCCAGCAGTACCTTGCCGGTATTGTCCAGCCGTTCCGGCACCGGCAGGCGCCAACGGCGCGGCACCAGCGGTTTCGGCAATTCGATGTTCAGATCATATTGATCGTAACGCGCTTCATTCGCGAGTGCCAAAACATCGCGAAAACCCTCGGTGGTGATCAGCGCGGTCTTGGCCCCCTTGCGTTCAATCACCGCATTGGTGGCAAGCGTGGTGCCATGGATCACCAACGCCAGATCGGCAGGCTTCATGGCGGCCTTGGCCAGCACCTGCTGCACGCCTTCCAGCACGCCCTTTTCAGGCGCGGCAGGCGTGGTCAGGACCTTGGCGGTCCAGCGCTGGCCATCCTTTTCAATGGCGAGGTCAGTGAAGGTGCCGCCGATATCAACGGCAAGCCGCGCGTTATTATGTGCTGATGTACTCATTGCCCCATCTCCGCAGCCCAACGGGTGACCACAGCGCAAGCAGCCGCAAAATCTTCCATGCGCATAGCTTCCTTCGGATTATGACTGCCATTCTGATTGCGAACGAAAAGCATCGCTGCCGGCACGCCCGCTTCGGCAAAGGCCGCTGCATCATGCCCGGCGCCCGATGCCATATGCCGATAGCGAATCCCAAGCGCCTGTGCCGCGCTTTCCAGCCCTGCCCGCACACCCTGATCCATCGGCGCGGAAAGGCTGCCGGTTTCAGGACCAAGATCAAACCGCACACCACGGCGCGCTTCAATCTCAGCCACCAACCGCCCCATGGCAGCGAAAAGCAAATCGCGCGAGGCTGGCTCAACGCTGCGAATATCAAGCTGAAAACGCGCCTCGCCGGCGATTTTCGTGAAACCCGCTTCTTCCGTGGTCGCCATGGTGCAGAAGGTGCAGACCATGGCATGGCCCAGCGCTTCCAGCCGGCACCATTCCTCATCCAGGCGATGCACAAGCTCAGCCAAGGCAACCGCCGCATCGCGCCGATACCGCCGCGCCGTCGCGCCCGAATGATTATATTCGCCGAGTACACGCGCAGCGCGCAGCCGGCGCGATCCGGGAATGCCGGTCACAATGCCAATGGGCAGCCCTTCGGAATCCAGGCTCGGCCCCTGTTCGATATGCACTTCCAGAAAGGCAGCGGTATTCTCAGGGCCGAGCAGATGCTCACCGCGCGCCACCGCATCAGGGTCAAAGCCTTCTTCGCGCATATGTTCGGCCAAAGTCCTGCCGCTATCGGTGCGCTTCACATCAAGGATTTCCGGCGCCAGCAAACCAAGTGCGGCCTTGCTGCCAGGGTAGGAGGTCGGGAACCATTGCCCCGCTTCCTCAGCGCGAATGGCCATCACCGTCATGTCGCGGGCGGGCTGAAACCCCGCGCGCTTCATGCCGGCCACTGCCGCGAGCCCCGCCAGAACCCCGGCGGCGCCATCGAAATTCCCGCCCTCACGCACCGAATCCAAATGGCTACCCATAATGATCCGCTTCGCGGCGCGATCCGTCCCAGGCAGGGTCATGTATAGATTGCCCGCAACATCATGGCGGCATTCCAGGCCGAGTTCTTCGGCTGCATCACGCACCAATTGATGCGCGATGCGTTCACCACGCCCATAGGCTTCGCGCGTGACACCCTCGCCATCGCGTGTGGCATCCCGCAGCGCGTCAAACAACCGCGCCGCAAGCGCCATGTCAGGGGTCAGATTGGGCAGCATGTGCAGGCTTACAGCATGCTCCGCACGCGCCCGCCATCCACGCGGATCATGGAAGCGGTGATGTAAGCGCCGGTCTCACCCGCCAAAAACGCGCCCATCGGCCCATATTCCGCCGGCATGCCAATGCGCCCGGCGGGGATTTCCTTGGCGGTTTGCGCCAGGATTTCATCCTCCGAAACGCCCGTTTGCTTCGCGCGAATGGCGGTATTGGTGGTGATGCGATCGGTCAGGATGCTGCCAGGTGCCAGCACATTCATGGTGACACCATCAGCGGCCACTTCGGCGGCGAGCGTCTTGAGCCAACCCCAGATCGAAGCGCGCAGCGTATTGGAAAGGGCGAGCGTTGGAATCGGGTGCTGCATGCCCGTGCTGCCCACCACAATCACGCGGCCCCATTTTTGCGCGCGCATCGCCGGCATCAGGCGATTGGTGATGCGAATGGGCGAAAGCACGATATTCTGGAACCACTTGACCAGATCTTCTTCCTTCATCTGGGAAGCGGTGCAGACCGGCGGCCCGCCATGGTTCAGCACCAGGATATCCACGCCCCCCATGGCGGCCACTGCCGCATCGGCAAGCTTATCCATCTCAGCGCCTGAGGAGACATCAGCCTGAATGCCATAGGCCGCCTGGGCGCCGAGTGCCTTCAATTCCGCCGCCACCTTATCGAGGCTTGCCTGTTCGCGCCCGCTGACAGTCACAATGGCGCCCTCAGCCGCAATGGCATCCGCAATGGACCGCCCAAGCCCCTTGGAACCGCCCATGACCAAGGCGCGCTTGCCCTTCAACCCCAAATCCATGACCCGTTTCTCCACGAAAGAATGATGCCCTGACCCTGCCCCCTCACCCGCCCTCTGGCAAGACGGGCCAAGCCGGGCCATGGTGCGGCCCGATCAGACCAGCGGAGCGCATTACCCCCATGGCCAAGCCAGTCATTCTCGTCACCCGGAAATTGCCCGAGGCCATTGAGGCACGGCTCACCGAGGTTTTCGACGCCAGGCTGAACCCCGAAGACGCGTTATGGGGCCGCGATGGCTCGGAAATCGCCGCCCGCGCCAAGGCCTGCGGGGCGGCTGGTATCCTAACCGCCGCCGGGGACGCGATGAACGCCGCCGCCATCAATGCCCTGCCGGAAAGCGTGAATGTGATCTCGACCTTCAGTGTCGGCTTTGACCATATCGCGATTGATGCGGCGCGCGCGCGCGGCATTGCCGTGACCAATACGCCCGAAGTGCTTTCCTTCGCGACCGCAGAATGCGCCTTCACCCTGATGCTGATGGCCGCCCGCCGCGCCGGCGAGGGCGAACGCATGGTCCGCGCCGGGCTTTGGGAAGGTTGGGCGCCCACGCAGCTCATGGGTGTGACGCTGCAAGGCAAAAAGCTCGGCGTTTTGGGCTATGGCCGCATTGGCCGCGAATTGGCCGCCATGGCGCGCGGCATGCAAATGGAAATCCATTACCGCGACATGCAGCGCCTGCCGCCTGAGGTCGAACGAGGCGCCATTTTCCATGAAACCGATGCCGGCTTTCTGGCGACGATTGACGTGCTTTCCATGCATGTGCCGGGCGGGGATGGCACACGCAAATGGCTCAATCCTGAACGGCTCGCGCAGATGAAAAAGGGCGCCATTGTCATCAATTCCGGCCGCGGGCCTTCGGTGGATGATGAAGCGCTGATCGCCGCGCTGAAATCTGGCCATATCCGCGCCGCCGGGCTTGATGTTTATGATGGCGAACCGCGCGTCCATCCCGGCTATATGGCGCTTGAGAATGTGGCGCTGCTGCCGCATCTGGGTTCCGCCACCATCGAAACGCGCCATGCCATGGGCATGCGCTGCATTGAAAACCTCACCGCCGTGCTGATCCAGGGCATTTCGCCCCCGCATCGCGTCGTCTGATCTTTCGCTCTCAACACCAAGGAAACACGAGATGAATTTTGATTTCGCAAAAATCCCCTTTGAACAGGCCTATAAGCTTGTGGTGTCCACTGTGGTGCCGCGCCCGGTCGCTTGGGTGGTGACGAAGGATAAGGATGGCGTGGTGAATGCCGCGCCCTATTCCTTCTTCAACGCCTTTTCCGACAATCCCGTGGTGGTGGGCTTTGGCTGCGGGCCGCGTGCACCGGGCGCGCTCAAGGATACGGTCGCCAATATCGAAGCGACGGGGCAATTCGTGGTGAATATGGTCTCGGCTGATCTGGCCGAGAAAATGAACATCACCGCAGTGGATTTCCCGCCGGGCGTCAGCGAAATCACCGAAGCGGGGCTTTCCACCGCGCCTTCCACCAAGGTCGCCGTGCCGCGCATTGCCGAAAGCCCGGTCGCCTTGGAATGCGAGATTTTCCAATTCGTGCCTGCGGGCCGGCATATTATTGTACTCGGCAAGGTGGTTGGGATGTATGTGCAGGATGATTGCGTGATGGACCCGGCCAAGTATTACATTGATACGCCCAAGCTTGGCCTGGTTGGCCGTATGCATGGGCGCGGCTGGTATGCGCGCACCACGGACCGCATCGAAATCCCGCGCATTGATCTGGATGAATGGGAAGCCCGCAAGAAGAAGGGCTGAGGTGATGCGGGCGCTTCGGTGCTGTGTTTGGCTGGTGTTGGTGGCGCTGATTCTGACCGGCACCAATGCCTTGGCACAGTTTCCGGATCGCCCGATCCGCTTCGTGATCCCCTTCCCGCCCGGCGGCACCAATGACATTGTCGGGCGCCTGGTGGCCGATGGCATGGCAGCGCGGCTCGGCCAACCGGTGGTGATTGAAAACCGCGGCGGCGCTGGCGGCGCCTTGGGTGCTGAAGTGGTCGCAAAAACACCCCCCGATGGCTACACCATTTTGCTTGGCAGTTCGGGCAGCCTCACCATCAATCAATTGGTCCGGCGCAACCTGCCCTATGACCCCGCCACCGCCTTCGCCCCAATTGGCCTGATTGGCAGCGGCGCTAATGTCATTGTTGTGCATCCATCCGTGGCCGCGACAAATCTGCGCGAATTGCAGGCGGCGGCGCGGGCGTCAAAAGCGCCTTTCACCTATGGCTCCCCCGGCGTTGGCAGCACGGGCCATGCGGCGGGTGCGCTGATCAGCCAGGTGCTGGATGTTGAGATGGAACACATCCCCTATCGCGGTACGGGTCCTGCCTTGAATGATTTGATCGCCGGGCGCTTGCAGGTATTCACCAATGCGCTCGCCCCGCTGCAACCGCAGATCAGGGCCGGCACGGTGCGCGCGCTGGCGATTGCGGGGCCGCGGCGCAATGCCGCCTTGCCGGAGCTGCCAACAACGGCCGAGGCTGGCTTCCCCGAAATCCAAACAGCAACCTGGTTTGGTTTGCTCGCCACCGGCGGCACGCCGATGGATCGCGTGCAGCGCCTGCATGGCGCGCTGAACGCCACGGTGAATGAAGCCGAAACACGCCGCAAATTGGAAGAAGGCGGCATTGATGTTGAAACCAGCGAAAGCCCCGCCAGCTTCGCGGCCTTTTACAGCGCAGATCAGGCGCGATGGGCCCCAGTGGTACGCCGGGCAGGAGTAAGGGTGGAATGATCTCACGTCGTCTTGCCTTGGCGCTTCCCTTGCTGCCCATGGCAGCGCAGGCGCAGGCACCCGCTTGGCCATCCCGCCCGATCAGGCTGATTGTGCCTTTCGCGCCAGGCGGCACCACCGATGTTGTCGGGCGCTTGGCCGCTGAGAAACTCGGCCCCAGGCTTGGCCAGCCCATGCTGGTGGAAAACCGCCCCGGCGCGGGCGCCACGCTTGGCGCGCTATTGGTGGCGCGCGCAGAACCAGATGGGCATACGCTGCTGGTATCTTCTTCAACTTCACACGGCGTTTCGCCCGCGATCTATCCCAATATCGGCTATGACCCGATGGCGGATTTCGCGCATCTCGCGCTGCTGTCACGCACACCGCCGGCGCTACTCGTCACGCGCAATCATCCCGCACGCAATATCCAGGAATATCTGGACATGGGCAGACGTGAGCGTGAATTGACGCTGGCGGTGGCGGCCATTGGCACATCTTCCCATCTGGCGGGTGTGCGGCTTGGTCTGGCGCTGGGTGTTGAGGTGCGCTCCGTCGTCTATCGCGGTGTTGGTCCGGCGCTGACCGATGTGATTGCCGGCATCGTGCCGGGCATTATTGATAGCCTGCCTTCCGCCGTTGGGCATATCCGCAGCGGGTCACTCCGCGCCTTGGCGCTGCTTGCTGAAACCCGTTCACCGCTTTTCCCCGAATTGCCCACCATGCGCGAAGCGGGGCTTGATGTGGTCTCGGCGGCTTGGTTTGGCATCTCCGCGCCTGCCGCGACACCCGCGCCCATCCTGGCGCGCATTACGCGGGAAACCCAGGCCATGCTGGCGGAACCCGAAACGCGCGCAAGGCTTGAGGATTTGGGCGGCGCGCCGCCGCCATGGACGCCAGCGGAATATACGGCCTTCATCAAAAGCGAATTGGAAACACTCGGCGCGCTGGCGCGGGCCGCCGGGATCAAGCCGCAATAGAGCGCTGCCGCACCCGCTTGCGCTCGCACGCCAATGCGTCAGGATAGCAAGAGGGTGAGGAAACGCATCATGATCAATCGCCGCGCACTTGGCTTGGCAGCGCTGCCATTTCTGATCCGGCCGGCCGTGGCGCAAACTTGGCCGGCCCGGCCCATTCGCCTGGTGGTGCCCTGGCCGCCTGGCCAGGCGACCGATCAGGTTGGTCGCTTGATGGCGCAACGACTTTCGGAAAGGCTGGGCCAGCCCATCGTGCCGGAAAACCGCGCTGGCGCGGGCGGCAGCATCGGGACAGATATCGTCGCCAAGGCGACGCCGGATGGTTATACGCTGCTCGCTGCTTCCATCGGGCCGATCAGCCTGGGGCCACTGATCCATCGCACGCCTTATGATGTTGGCCGCGATTTGGCGCCGGTCGCGCGGTTTTCAGGCTCGCCCTATATCCTGGTGGCGCGGGCGGATTTCCCGCCACCCGATGCGCGCGCCCTGCTGGCCTTGCTGCGCGCCGATCCCGGCAAATACACCTATGCCTCTTCCGGCGCGGCGGGATCGCAGCATGTGCTGACCGCATTGTTCCTGGCGCGCGCGAATGTGGAGGCGCTGCATATCCCCTATCAGGGCAGCGGGCCGGCCATGGCAGCCTTGCTGGGTGGGCAGGTGCATTTCGCTATCGAAACGCTGGCCGCTTGCGGCACGCTGATCCGTGAAGGCAAACTCAAAGCCTATGGCTCCACCGCCGGGCGGCGCAGTCGCTTGGCCCCCGATATCCCGCCGCTTGCCGAAGCCGCCGATATCCCTGGCTATGATTACACAGGCTGGATCGGCCTGATGGCACCCGCCGCCACACCGTCCGCCATCATCGCGCAAATCGCCGCCGCCGTGGAACAAATCGCCGCACAGCCTGACACGCATGAGCGTCTGACGAATATCGGAACCGAGGCCTTCTTCGCCGGCCCGGATGCCTTCCGACAGGTTTTAGCGGAGTATCGGACGAATTTTGAAGCTGTCATTCGGCAGCTTGGCATTCGCGCAGAATAAGACAGGATCGGAGAGAAACACATGACCAAGACCGTCGGCTACATGCTGGCCGAAAGCCTCGCGGCGCATGACATTGACATTATCTATTGCGTGCCGGGGGAAAGCTATCTTGGCCTGACCGATGCGCTGAGCGAATTTCCTGGCATCAGGCTGGTGGTCTGCCGGCATGAAGGCGGTGCGGGCTTCATGGCGGCGGCCGATGGGCGCATGCGCAATGGCCGCGCTGGTGTTGCGCTGGTGTCGCGCGGGCCGGGCGCGACCAATGCCATGATCTCGCTTCATACCGCCTATCATGACGCAACGCCGATGGTGATCCTGATCGGCCATGTCGAGCGCAAGGATGTGGGCCGGCTTGCGTTGCAGGAACAGAATTATTCGCGGCTTTTGTCCGATGTGACCAAGGGTGTCTTTGAAGTCATTGAACCGATCCAGGCGAGCGAGACAATTGCGCGCGCCTTCCATTTGGCGGAATCCGGCACGCCTGGGCCGGTGGCGGTCATCCTGCCCGAGGATATTTTTGACGCCCCTGCCGAAGGCCCCGTGGTCAAGCCGCGCGCCATGCCGCTGGCTGGCCCGCGCGCCGAGGATTTGGATCAGCTTGCGGAAATGCTTGCCAATGCCGAACGCCCGCTGGTGCTGGTGGGGGGGGCGCTGGCGACCCATGGCGAAAACGCTGCCGCCGAATTGAACCGCCTGGCGGAAGCCTGGACCTTGCCAATCAGCCCAACCCATCGTCGCCCGCATTTGTTTGACGCCGAGCATCCGAATTACGGCGGCTATATGGGCATTCGCGTGCCCAAGCCGCTGATCGAGGAAATGAAAAAGGCCGATCTGATGATCTGCCTTGGCGAACGCATGTCGGATTCGATCAGCCAATCCTATAGCTTCCCCGCCGCGCCCGAACCGCAGCTCACCATGGTGCAGGTCTGGCCGGATGCGAATGAAATCGGCCGCGTCTGGCGCGTGGATTTGCCGATTGCGGCTGATCCGCTCGCGGTCATTCGTGGCTTGCTCGCGCGCAATGCCCCGGAAGCGAGTGAGGCGCGCAAGCGTTGGGTGTCGGGCCTGAATGCCATTCACCGCAAGCTGCTGGCCCCCGAATGGGACAAGATGGAAGATGGCGTGAATTTCGGCGCGGTCTGCGCCGCCGCTGCGCGGCATGTGCCGCGTGATGCGGCGATTACGTCAGATGCCGGAAATTTTTCATCCTTCCTGCATCGCTATTTCCCCTTCCGGCAGACGCAATGCTTCCTGGCTTCCGTTGTCGGTGCCATGGGGGCTGCGGTGCCGATGGCGGTTGCCGCTGCCCTGCGGCGCAAGAATAAGCGCGCTGTCGCCTTTGTGGGTGATGGCGGCATTCTGATGACCGGCAATGAAATCGCGACCGCGGTGCGCGAAGGCGTGGCGCCGGTGATCATCCTTTCGGATAATTCCTGCTACGGCACCATCGGCATGCATCATGAAGGTCGCTATCCGGGCCGCGCCTATGATGCCGCGATCCGGCTTGCCAATCCGGATTTCGTCGCCTGGGCCAAGGCCTTTGGTGCGGCGGCGGTTTCCATTGAAACGGAAGATCAAATCGAAGGCGCGCTTGCGGAAGCTTTCGCGATTACGGATCGCCCGGTGCTGGTGCATGTGAAATCATCGGCCATGCAGGCTTCCGCCTGGCGCAAAAGGACCATGCCTTTGCCGGCTGCTTGAGGCCGCCATACTCGGGCCCGCGATGCAGCTTGCGGGCCCGAGAGATCTCGCATCAAGATGGAATTTCTGTAATTTTTTAGTATGGTTTTGTTTCGAATATTATTCGATTGCGCGTTTTGTTATCCCGCCCGCAATATCTGCACGATTTATGGGCAGATTTTCACTGCCAGGCGTTAAATGCTCGAAAAACATTCTCCGGTAAACTTCGTTTCGCAATAGGCTGATGGCGTTGGTCCTACATCATCAGTGCAACTCACTTGCGAAGGGAAAATTTCGGATGATGAAGAAACTCATGGCGCTCGGTTTTGCGCTTGGCCTGGTTTCGACGCCTGCTTTGGCGCAAGTCGAATTGGGTAGCGGCTTTTCGGTCACCGGCTCTGCCGTTGGTCAGACCGACTATATGTTCCGCAACATCAGCCAGACGCGCAATCGCCCCGCCGCGCAGGGCAGCCTGGAACTGTCCCATGAAAGCGGCTTTTACGTCGGTGGCTTCGTCAGCAATGTCGCTTTCGTCGGCACCGATGCGCGCCAGGAAGTGGATGGGCTGGCAGGCTTTCGCTTTGAGCTAAGCGGCCTCAAGGTTGATATCGGCGGCGTCTATTACTCCTACCCCGGCTACACCGCACAGCCTGGCCAATATGACCTCGCCTTCGCTGAAGGTGTGATGAAGCTTTCTTATGAGATTGATGCCGTGACGCTGCTCGGCACCGCGGCCTATTCGCCGGATTTCTTTGGCAGCTCCGGCACGGGTGTTTGGCTTGAAGGCGGCTTTGATTGGAAGACGCCGGTGTTTGATGTGACGCTGTCGGGCCGGCTTGGTCATCAGTGGATCGAACGCAATAACCGCTTCGGTGCGCCGGATTACCTGGCCTATGGCATCTTCCTGCAACGCGACATTGCCGCAGGCTTTTCGGTCAGTGTTGGCTATTACGGCACCGATATCAGCCAGAAGGAATGCCTTGATCTGAAAATCTGCGACAATCGCGTCATGGCAGGTCTGACCTGGAAATTCTGAAGCGCCCAAAAGAACCCGCCCTGATCTTCGACCTGGGCGGGTTTTTCATGTCGTGAAGCCTTCACTCCGCCGCGATGCGGCTTGGGTCCAGCACCACTTGCGGAATGTCGTAGCTGCGCAAATCGCGATAAAGCCGCGGCAGATCGCCTTCAAACAGGCCGCGCGTCACCCCTGCGGCCAGGCGCGGTGCGGCCATGGTCATGGCATTGATGGAAGACCCCGCAGGCCCGAACGACATGGTGGTGCCGATGCCAAACAAATGGATATCGCGAATCCAGGGTGTCTCACCTTCCCGCTTTTCCACAAAGGCGTAATCCGGCGCCAGATAGGGGAATTCGCCAAGCCTTTCGCTCGCTTCTTCGGGCGGCGGTGTGTAACGATCCGCCCATAGCGCAATGTTGTTCGCGCAATCGCCAAGGGCCGGGATCAGCGCCGGGTCCATGCGCACACCCGTGCCGCAGATCGCATAATCGGCCCGGAAGGCGCCGCGCGCTGTCGCCAATTCCACGCGCCCATCCACAACCTGCGCCCCGGTCCAGGGCCGTCCGACATGCATGGTGAAATTGGGAAAGGCATTGACCCGCGCATAGGTATCCGCCGGAAAGCCCTCGCGCAGCCCCAGAATGTAGGACATGAAGCGCCAGCGCCATTCATCGGGCATTTCGAAGATATGGCGCATGAAGCCCGCAAAGGTCAGCCAGCGATAGGGCTGGATGATCATGGGATCGGCGCGGCGGCAGAAAAGATGCACCTCGGCCGCCCCGGCCTCCAGCGCCATGGCCGCATTGTCAAAGGCCGAGGCCCCCGCGCCCAGCACCGCCACCACGCTTCCCTTCAACGCCGCGAAGTCAATCGCATCCGCGCTATGCGCGCGCATCTCCGCCGGCAAGGCGCGCAGGAAATCGGGCATCCACCATTCGCCGACGCCTTCCTGCCCGGTCGCCAGCACGACCTTTCGCGCTAGATAAGGTCCGGCTGAGCTTTCCACCCGCAGACAGGGCAGCCCATCATCCGTGCGCGCGGGGGAAATGCGCCCAGCATCCACCCCGTTTTGCACCGGCAAGGCGAGCACACGCCGCAGCCAATTCAAATAATCCTGCCAGGCCTCGCGCGGGATCATGCGCATGGCCGCGAAATGCGCCGCGCCGAATTGCGCCTCATGCCAGGCCTGATAGGTCAGTGAGGGTATGCCCAAATCCGGCCCATTCTGATCCTTCCAGGACCGCAAGGTCGGCATGCGGGCATAGGTGACCCAGGGGCCTTCCTTGCGCTCAGGCGCACGGTCCAGCAGCAGGATATTGCTCACCTTGTCACGCTTCAGCGCATGCGCCACCGCCAGGCCGCATTGTCCCGCACCGATGATCAGGCAATCCAGCACCGGCGCGCCGCCGCTGGTTTTCGCCTCAAGCCAGGCAGCGCGCGGATGGGCCACCATTTCCAGATCGCGGCTGATATCGGCTTCAAGCTCGGTCAGATTGCGCGGGGCCGGCATGCGGTAAGGCTCCTTTCGTTCAGGGTGAAGCATCCAGGATTTCGGCCCAGGATGCAAAACCACGGCCAAGCCCCATGTGAAGCCTGTGAGGGGCCATGTTTTCGCCCCATCTCGGCTGTTAACAGCCCTGTCGTGAACCGCTTTTGAGGCACTGCCTTTGTCCCAGGACCCGCCCGCGCTTTCGATCGTCGTGCCCGCTTACAATGAGCAGGAAGTGCTGCCCCAATTCCATGCGCGGTTGGCAGCGGCGCTGGCCGGCATCGGCCTTTCCTGGGAAGTGGTTTATGTGAATGACGGGTCGAAGGATGGCACGCTTGCCGTCATGCTCGGCCTTCAGGCGCAGGATCAGCGCGCCTCGGTGCTCAATCTCAGCCGCAATTTCGGCAAGGAGATTGCGCTGACCGCCGGGCTGGATCACGCCCGCGCCACTGAGGCGGTGGTGGTGATAGACGCCGATCTGCAAGACCCGCCGGAGGTGATCCCGGATTTGATCGCCGCTTGGCGCCAGGGCTTTGATATCGCCTATGCGCAGCGCAATACGCGGGCCGGTGAAACCTGGCTGAAAAAGGCGACCGCAGCAGCGTTTTATCGGCTGATGCAGCGCATCAGCGGCAAGGTGCATCTGCCGCCCGATACCGGCGATTTTCGGCTGATGAGCCGCCGCGCTTTGGATGCGCTGCTGAAGCTCCGCGAACAGCATCGCTTCATGAAGGGGCTGTTTGCCTGGATCGGCTTTCCCGCCATTGCCGTGCGGTATGATCGCGCGCCACGCGCTGCCGGCACCACGAAATGGAATTACTGGAAGCTGTGGAATTTCTCGCTGGAGGGCATCACTTCCTTCACCGTCGCACCACTGAAAATCGCGACCTATATCGGGCTGATCACGGCGATCGGCGCCTTGCTGTATTTGGCGCAGTTGATCTTCCGCACCATTTTCTTTGGCAATCCTGTCGCCGGCTATCCAAGCCTGCTGGCCGTGACACTGTTCCTGGGCGGCGTGCAGATGATGATGCTTGGCATCATTGGCGAATATCTCGGGCGCATCTTCAACGAAACCAAGGGACGGCCGCTTTACCTGGTGGAACGCTATCTGCCGGGCGATAAGGCGTGACGCGCAAGCCCTTGCATGTTTGGGCCGGGGCCGCGGCTTCGGTGCTGATGGCTTGGGCGGTCATCGCCTATGCTTTCGGGCTGCATATCCTGCCGCCCTGGAATACGGGCTGGATGTTGAGCGGCATGATCGGCCCCGACCCGGTGCAATATTGGCTGGGCTGGAGCTTCTTTCGCCGCGCGCCCTGGTCCTGGCCGCCGGGCCTCAACCCGCTTTGGGGGCTGGAGGTGAGTTCCTCCATCTATTACGCGGATGCGATCCCGCTGCTGGCGTTTTTCTTCAAGGCGATCAGCCCGGTGATCGAGGTTTCGCAATATTGGGGGCTTTGGATTTATGGCTGCGCTGCGCTGCAAGCTTTCATGGCGTGGCGCATCATTGGCCTGGCGACGGATGACCCCTTGGCGCGGGTCGCGGGTGCGGCCTTGTTCGTGCTGCAACCGACCATGCTCGCGCGCATGGGTGGGCATTTCGCGCTTTCGGCGCATTTCCTGCTGCTGATGGGCTTGTGGCTTTGCCTGACGCAGAAAGCAAAGTCGCGCTGGCTGGCCTGGGCCGCCTTGCTGGTCGCGACCGCGCTCATCCATGCCTATCTGCTGCCGATGGTGGCCGCGCTTTGGACGGCGGATGTGCTAGCGCGCTGGCTGGCTGGCGCCAGGCGCAGCGGGCTTTTTGCTGAAGCCATCATCATCTTTGCCATGGTGGGTGCGGCACTTTGGGCGGGCGGCATGTTCATGCTGGGCGGAGGTTTTGGCGGGTCTTGGGGCGGTTATGGGCAGATGCAAATGGATTTGCTCGCCCCACTGGACCCCTCGCCCTGGGGCGCCTTCCTGCCAGATTTGCCAGGGCCAAATCACCTCGAAGTCGGCCATTCCTATGCCGGGCTTGGCGCGCTTTTGCTGGTGCTGCTTGGGCTGATTGGCTGGGCGGTGAAGCCAGCCAAACCGGAAAGGCGCTTCTGGCCGCTGATCCTGGTGCTGCTGGCCATGGCGCTATTTGCCGTCTCGCCCAATGTCTCAGTCGCCGGCAGGAGCTTCACGGTTTTTGAGCTGCCATCATGGATTCTCCGCTACGCGGATGCCTTGCGCGCATCTGAACGCTTCATCTGGCCGATCGGCTATGCGGCGCTGATCACCTCGGTCTTTCTGCTGATCCGCTGGCTTGGCGAGCGGCTTGCCGGCTTTGTGCTTGCGGGGCTTGTCGTCATCCAGGTGCTGGATATGCGCCCCGGCTTTGCCCGGCTGCATCACTTCTTCCCGCCTACTGCCGCCACTGTGCCCTTGCGCCTTTCCGATCCCTTTTGGGCCGAGGCCGCGCGGCATTACACCCGCATCCGCATCATCCCATCCGGCAATCAGGCGCCCTGGTGGGAGGAGATCGCGGTCTATGCCGCCACCATGGGGCTGGAGACCGATGCGGTGTATCTGGCACGACTCGACCCGAAGCGCGTGGCGGCGCTGAATGCCAAGCTGGCGCAGCAATTGGCCGAGGGCGAATTTGAGCCGCAAACCCTTTATGTTTTGGCCGATGAGGGCGCGCTCGCCCTGGCTGGCACCAGCCATCAGCCGGGCCGCGACCTGATTGGCGGTTTTAACGGGCTTTGGGTGCTGGCACCGGGTTGGCACGCCCGCAAGTAAAATATCGCCCTACCAATAACTTATACCGCTTTTCTCACGCCCTCGCCGAACCCGATGCCAAGCGCCGCAAATTACGCCGCGCTTGCCACAATCTGGCCGCAACCACGGCCCAAATCCGCCCCCGTTGAGGGCTCTAACGCTTCACCAATACCGGGAATCCGGTACCCCCCGTGAGAGGTTTCACCGCCTCTTTCTTTCAGGTTCGAAGGCTGAGGACACCATGTCCAGCGTACCCGTACAGACCATCCAGCAGCCCGCGACGCAGGCCATTGGCCTGGAGCGTGACCGCAAGTCGTTCTTCCCCATCGCCAAGCGCGCCCTGGATATCATCGGCGCTGGCCTTGGGCTGGTGTTGCTTTCCCCCTTCTTTCTGGTGGTGGCACTGCTCGTGCGCGCCGATGGCGGGCCGGCCTTTTTCGCGCATCAGCGCGTGGGGCGCGGCGGCAAGCTGTTCGGTTGCCTGAAGTTCCGCTCCATGGTGATTGATTCGCAAGCGCGCCTGGAAGCGCTGCTCGCGAATGATCCTGCGGCGCGCGCTGAATGGGAAGCCACCCGCAAGCTGAAGAACGACCCGCGCATTACGCGCATCGGGCGCTTCCTGCGTTCCACCAGCCTTGATGAATTGCCGCAGCTGATCAACGTGCTGCGCGGTGAAATGAGCCTGGTTGGCCCCCGCCCCGTGCAGGAAGCCGAGATTGATCGCTATTACGGTGCCTCTGCCGCGCATTACATGGCGGTGCGCCCTGGCATCACTGGCCTGTGGCAGGTGAGCGGGCGGAGCGAAACATCCTACGAATCCCGCGTGGCCTTGGATGTGTCCTATGTGTCGCGCCCTTCCATGCTGGCGGATCTTTCCATTCTGCTGCGCACGCCGGTTGCGGTATTGTCGCGCCGCGGCGCGCATTGAAGGCAAAGGCGCGCGGCCAAGCTGCCGCGCCCTTCCTGTAAATTCCAGCGCGCAGCCGGCTGAAGGATCTGCCAATGGCTGAGGCGCAAAACTCCACTTCCGCAGAACGCGCGGGCGGACGCCGGCTGGTTTCAGGTATCCTCTGGAACGGGCTTGGGCGCGGGCTGCCCTTGATGCTTGCCCTTGTCATCACGCCATTTCTGGTTGCGGCGCTTGGTGTTGAACGCTGGGGGCTATTCACCCTGGCGCTGGCCCTGATCGGCATTTTCGGCGTCTTCGATCTTGGCCTTGGCATGGCGCTGACGCGCGGCGTTTCGGAGAAGCTCGGCGCCGGCGCGGTTGATGAGGCGCGCGCGATGATCGGCGCGACATTGCTTGCCCTGCTCGGCGTTTCTTCCATCATCGCGGCGGCGCTTTTTCTGACCGTGCCTTGGCTGGTTGGGCGTTTTCTCAATGTGCCGGAAGCCTTGCAGCGGGAAGCCACCATCGCCTTTCAATTGCTCGCCGCCGGCGCGCCCTTGGTGGTGCTGAATGCTGCGCTATGGGGTGTGCTGTCTGCCTGGCAGCGCTTTCGCATCGCCAATCTGGTCAATATCCCGCTCAATACCTTCTATTATCTCGGCCCCTTGCTGGTGCTGTTCTTCTGGAACAGCCTGATCGGCGTGATCCTGGCGATTATCCTGGTCCGGCTATTCAGCGGCATTGCCTATGCCATCATCGCCCATCGCGATGTGCCGGGGCTTGGCCTCTGGGCGCCGCGCTTTGGCCTGATGCGCCCATTGCTGCGCCAGGGCCTTTGGATGAGCCTTTCGGGCGTGCTCACGCTGCTGCTGCTTTACGCGGATCGCTTCGTCATCGGTGCGGTGCTGACGCTTTCAGCCGTGGCGTTTTACGCAACGCCGCTTGATCTGGTCATCCGGCTTTGGATTATTCCCGTGGCGGTGGCGCAGACCATGCTGCCGGCGATTGCTTCGTCCTTCCGCGAACTCCCCGATCATACTGCCCTGCTGATCAAGCGCGGAGCGCTGATTGTGATACTGCTCAGCCTGCCTGCATCCCTGATCCTTATTCCATGCGCGGAGCTTTTCCTCAGGCTTTGGTTGGGCGCGGAATTCGCGCAGGGCGGTGGCCCGGTGCTGCGCATTCTGGGCTTTGGTATTTTCTTTTCCTGCCTTGCCTTTATCCCCGGTGTCTTGCTGGAGGCGATTGGGCGGCCGGATGTGACGGCGAAATTTTCCCTCGCGCTGGCGGCGATCTTCCTGCCGCTGAGCGCGGCACTGCTGCCCTGGCTTGGCATTGAAGGCGCAGCACTTGCCTGGGCAGCGCGCTGCCTGATGGATTGCCTGGGGCGCTGCTGGTTCGCAGCACGGCTTTATCCGGCGGTGCGTGAGACCATGCGGCAATTGCTGTGGCCTATCGTGCCGGCGGCGCTTGGTTTGGCCCTGCTGGAGCCACTTAGCGGCTGGCTTTGGCCCGCGCTTTTGGCGGCGCTTATTTTCGGCTTGGTTTTCGCGGCCGGCTGGTCCATTGCCGCGCCTCAGGACAAGGCTCATGCCTTGGGGATGATCCGCAGAATGGGGCGCCGCAGCGCATGATGCCAATCGCCATCAATGGTCGCTTCCTGACCCAGGGCATGACCGGCGTGCAGCGCTTTGCGCGCGAAATCACCGCAGCGGCGGATCGGCTGGCGGGCCATGATGCCTGGCCCGAGACGCGGCTATTGATGCCAAGCAGCGTGGCGCAAAACCCCTTTGCCTATTTGAAGGCAGAAGCCATTGGGCAGAAATCAGGCCAGCTCTGGGAACAATGGGAATTGCCGAAGGCGGCCAAGGGTTCCTTTCTGGTCAACCTTGGCAATACCGCGCCGCTGATGCTGGGCAGCGGGCAGGCGGTTGTGATCCATGATGCCGGCGTCTTTGACACGCCAGAGAGTTATTCGCTGGCTTTCCGCAGCTGGTATCGCTTTTTACACAAGATGCTCGCGCGCTCCGGCGCGCAATTGCTGACAGTGTCCGCGTTTTCGCGTGGGCGTATTGCTGCGGCCCTTGGTGTGGCACCCGATTCCATTGGCGTCTTGCCGGAAGGTGGCGATCACATGCTGCGCATTTCGGCCGATAGCGGCGTATTGGCGCGGCATGATCTGGAAGCGGGGCGCTATGCCCTGGTGGTCGGCAATCCGGCGGCGCATAAGAATCTGGCGGCATTGACCAGTGCTGCGGCGCTGCTGGGCGCTCGTGGCCTGACATTGGCCGTGGCGGGTGCCGCTGATCCCGCCGTATTCCGCGCCGGTGGCGGGCCGGCGGCCGATGCCGGGCGCATCCTGGGCCGTGTCACTGATGCCGAATTGCGCGCGCTTTATGAAAACGCGCTCTGCCTGATTTTCCCCTCCCGCTATGAAGGTTTTGGCCTACCGCCCCTGGAAGCCATGACCTGCGGCTGCCCGCTTGTCGCCGCCCATGCCGGCGCGGTGCCGGAAGTGTGTGGCGAAGCGGCGCTGTGGTTCGACCCGCTGCGGCCTGAGACCTTGGCCGAGGCTTTGGAACGCCTGCTGGATGACGAAGGCCGCGCCCCCGGTATGCGCGATGCGGGGCTGAAGCGCGCGGCACTTTACACCTGGGAAAAGGCAGCGCTTGCCTTGTTGTCCCTGATCCGAAAGAAGGCGCCATGAAAATCGCGCTGGTGCATGAATGGCTGGATAGCTATGCGGGTTCCGAACGCGTGCTGGAACAGCTTTTGTTGGAATGGCCGGAAGCAGATGTCTTCGCCGTCTGCGATTTCATGCCGGAAGCCGAGCGTGGTTTTCTGCAAGGCAAGCCTATCACCACCAGCTTCATCCAAAACATGCCTTTTGCGCGCAAGCACTTCCGCAAATTCCTGGGCCTGATGCCGCTTGCAATCGAACAGCTTGATCTTTCGGCCTATGATGTCGTGATTTCATCCTCCCATGCGGTTGCCAAGGGCGCGCTGACGGGGCCGGGGCAGATCCATATTTCCTATGTGCATAGCCCCATGCGCTATGCCTGGGATTTGCAGCACCAATATCTGCGCGAAGCGGGCCTCACGCGCGGGCTGAAGGGCGCCTATACGCGCTGGCTTTTGCATCGCATGCGGCTTTGGGATCGGTCGAGTGCGCTTAACCCGGATATTGTTCTCGCCAATTCAAGCTATATCGCCGAACGCATCCAAAAGACCTGGCGGCGCGATGCGCAGGTGTTGCATCCGCCCGTGGATATCGAAAGCTTCACGCCAGCGCCGGATAAGGGTGATTACTATCTGATCGCATCGCGCATCGTGCCCTATAAGCGGGTTGATCTGATTGCCGCTGCCTTTCGCGCCATGCCGAACCGCAAGCTGATCATTGTGGGCGATGGCCCGAATGAGGCGCAGGCGCGCGCCGCCGCCGACGATGCGCCCAATATCACCTTCAAGGGGCGACTTCCGCGCGCGGAATTGATTGCGTTGACGCAAGGTGCTCGCGCCGCGGTTTTCGCCGCCGAGGAGGATTTCGGCATCGCAACGGTGGAAGCGCAAGCCTGCGGCACGCCGGTGATTGCCTATGGTCGCGGTGGTGCTCGCGATATTGTCGTGGCACCACCTGATGCGCGCCCGACCGGTCTTTTCTTTCAGGAACAAGGCACCGCAAGCCTGATCGCCGCAGTGGAGCGTTTTGAAGCCATGGCGCCTGCCATCTCGCCTGAGGATTGCCGCGCCAATGCGGAACGCTTCAGCAATGCGCATTTCCGCCGCCGCTTCCGGCAGGTGGTGCATGACGCGCTTGGGATCGCCGCGACATGAGGTTTTCGCTGATTGTCGCAACGCTTGGCCGCAGCAGCGAAATCGGCGCGCTGCTGGAAAGCCTGTTGGCGCAAGGCCGCGATGATCTTGAAGTGATCATCGTGGATCAGAATGCGGATGATCGCGTGGCGCCGGTGCTACAGCCTTATGCGGCGCGCCTGCCCATCACCCATCTGCGTTCCGCGATTCGCAATGCCAATCACGCACGCAATCTTGGGCTGCGCCAGGCGCGTGGTGAGATCGTGACATTTCCTGATGATGATTGCCTTTACCCGCCGGGTGTCCTCACGCGCGTTGATGCTGCGTTTCGCGCGGCGCCATCGCTTGGTGTGCTGACGGGGCCAGCGGCATCGCCGGAAGGCGGGCTTGGTTCAGGGCGCTGGCGTGAAGAATCAGGTGCGATTGACCTGGCCAATGTCTGGACCAGCGTGATTGAATTCAACCTGTTCCTGCCACGCCATTTGATGCTGGCGCTGGGCGGCTTTGATGAGAGGCTTGGCCCCGGCACGCGCTGGGGTTCGGCTGAAGGCAATGATCTGGTCTGCCGCGCTATGGCAAGTGGGGCAGTGGCGCAATATGATGCGGGCTTGCGTATCATCCACCCCGATAAGCGGCTGACGGAAGTGGCGGTTTCGCGTGCCGCGAGTTACGGGCGCGGGCTTGGTTTTGTATTGCGCCGGCATGGCGTGCCGGCCTCGGTGTGGTTCGCCTTTTTGGTGCGACCCATTGGCGGCGCATTGCTCAGCCTCGCAAAACTGCGCCTTCACAATGCCGCCTACTATACCATGAGTTTTTGGGGGCGGCTGATCGGTGGCCTCGCACGCGACGCGCGTGAAGCCCCCCTGCCTGCGCCGCTGCAAGGGGCCGCGTGATGCATATCACCATCGGCATCGCCACACGCGGCAGGCCTGCTATTCTCGCCGGTGTGCTGCGTGATCTGGCGCGGCAATCGCGCCCCGCGGATCGCATTATCGTCTGCCATGTCTCGGCTGACGATATCACCGGCTGTGAAGCCATTCCCGGCGTGGAGTTCATCACCGCCCCGGCCGGCCTGCCGCGCCAGCGCAACCATATTCTGGATGCAGCGCAGGACAGCGACGTGGTGCTGTTTCTGGATGATGACTTCCTCTGCAATGCTGCGTTCCTTGCCGTGCTGGAAAGCTGTTTTAAAAATCACCCTGAAATGGTGGTGGCCACCGGCACGGTGATTGCCGATGGCGCCAATGCACCTGGCTATGATCTGGCTGAAGGTGCCGCTTTGCTCGCCGCCGATACTGGTGCGGCAGATGCGCTTGCGGTGACGGAAGCCTTCAACGGCTATGGCTGCAACATGGCCTTTCGCATGTCTGCGGTGCGCGCGCATGATATTCGTGTTGATGAACGCCTGCCCCTTTACGCCTGGTATGAGGATATTGATGTCACGCGCCGGCTTGGCGCGTATGGAAAAATCCTGCGCCTTGCGGGCGCGCGCGGCGTGCATCTTGGCGTCAAGGCGGGCCGCGTGCCGGGCCTCAGGCTTGGTTATTCGCAGGTAGTGAACCCGATTTATCTCGCGATCAAAGGTTCTTTTCCTTGGAGTCACGCCATCCCAAGCGCCGCGCGGCATTGCTTGAAGAACCTGCTGCGCTCGGCTTTCCCGGAACCCTGGGCGGATCGCTGGGGGCGGTTTCGCGGTAATATGATCGGGCTTTGGGATTTGCTGCGCGGGCGCGTCACACCCGAACGCGTCCTGGAATTGTAGCGGACGCGCCCGGCGCATTTACCCCCTTCCCCTTCTGCCCAAGCCATAGGAACATCGCCTGATCAATATCAGGAGGAAGCTCTGCCATGAGCCTTGAACCAGGCCGCGCCCGGCCGGAACCCACACCCGAAACCCGCCATTTCTGGGAGGGGCTGCGCCAAGGCAAGCTATTGCTCCAGCGCTGTGGTGATACGGGCAAACCCTATTTCCCGCCGCGCCCCTTCAGCCCCTATACGGGCACGCGCAATGTCGAAGTGTTCGAAGCATCAGGCCGCGGCACACTGCATTCCTATGTGATCCATCATCGCCCGGTGCCCGGCTTCAAGCCGCCTTACGCGATTGCGGTTGTCGAACTTGAAGAAGGCCCGCGCATGATGACGAATATCGTTGAATGCCCGCAGACGCCGGAAGCCCTTGTGTTGGACATGAAGTTGGAATTGGCGCCGACCAAGATGGATGATGACATCACCCTGCCCCTTTTCCGCCCCGCGAAGGAGGGTTGATCCATGATAAATCCAGGTGAAATTGCCATTGTTGGCGCAGCCGAAAGCACCCGCATCGGCACTGTTCCTGATATGGCGCAAATCATGCTGCATGCGGATGCAGCGCTGAATGCCATGGCAGATGCCGGCCTGAAGCCCGGCGATATTGATGGCGTTGCCTGTGTTGGCCCCATGATGCCGCAGCAGATCGCGCATTACCTTGGCATTACGCCGAAATGGGTGGATGGCACAGGTGTCGGTGGCTGTTCCTTCATGCTGCATGTGCGCCATGCGGCGGCAGCCATTCATGCCGGCTATTGCAAGACCGTGCTGATCACGCATGGCGAAAGCGGCAAATCACGCGTCAATGGCACGCCGCGTCCGGCGGAACCGCAAAGCCTGAATGGCCAATTCGAAGCGCCCTTCGGCCCCATGGGTCCGCCGACGCTCTTCCCCATTCCTGTGCTGCGCTACATGAAAACCTATGGCGTCACGCATGAACAAATGGCGCAGGTTGCCGTCGTGCAGCGCGAATGGGCAGCCAAGAATCCTCGTGCGGCCTTCAAGGACCCGATCACAATTGATGATGTGCTGAACAGCAAAATGATCGCCTATCCCTTCCGGCTGCTGCAATGCTGCCTGGTGACGGATGGCGGCGGCGCGCTGATCCTGACATCTTCCGATCGCGCCAAGGATTTCCCGACCAAGCCTTGCTATATTCTTGGCACGGGCGAGAGTGTGGAAACCACCATGGTGAGCCAGATGGAGGATTTCACCTCATCTCGTGCCTTCCGCGTGGCGGGGCCGGAAGCCTTCCGCATGGCCGGCATCAGGCACGCCGATGTGGATCATCTGATGATCTATGACGCCTTCGCGCATCTGCCCATGTATGGGTTGGAAGATCTTGGCTTCGTCAAGCGTGGTGAGGCGAAGGATTTCATTTGGGAACGCAATACCGCACCGGGTGGCAAGCTTCCGATCAATACCAATGGCGGCGGTCTGTCTTATACGCACACTGGCATGTATGGCATGTTCGCCCTGCAGGAAAGCGTGCGCCAGGTGCGCGGCACCGCGCCTGCGCAAGTGCCCAATGTGAAGATCAGCGTGGCGCATGGCGTGGGCGGCATGTTCTCTGCGTCTGGTACGGTGGTGCTGAGCAATCAGCGTCCCTGAGGAAGGTTGCACATGACGGAGGCGGTGAATTTACGCGAAAGGGTGAAGGAACCGCCTTCGCCATTGCTGGTCGAAAGCTATTACCGAGGATCCGTCGCGCGGGCGCAGCATCATGTCTTTCAGCATGAAATGTGGGTTCATCTGGCGCATGGGCTGATGCTGCAACGCCAAGGCATTATTGCGCGTGATGCCATGGCGCAAATCCTGCCGGAAATCCTCATTATGGCTCATGCAGGGCCGGATGCGGTGCCGGTGGATTATCGGCAGGAAGATCTCTATTCCTATGTCGAAAAGCGCATCATCCAAAAACTTGGCCCCGATATTGGCGGGCGGTTGCATACCGGGCGCAGCCGAAATGATCTGAACGCCACCACTTGGCGCATGGCGTTGCGCACAGAATTGCTCGCGGTGCTGGGGCTGCTTGCTGATCTGCGGCACGTGATGCTGGCGCGGGCGGAAGAACACATCGCCACCATCATGCCTGGCTATACGCATGGGCAGCACGCGCAGCCGATCACCTTTGGCTATTGGTTGGCCTCGGCTGCGGATGCACTGGCGCGCGATCATATCAGGCTGATGGGTGCCCTGATCCATTGTGATCTGTGCCCCTTGGGTGCAGGCGCGCTTTCCACCACAGCCTTCCCGCTTGATCGTGCCTGGGTGGCAAGCGCGCTTGGTTTCGCGGCGCCGTTGGAACTGGCTTATGACGCCGTGTCGTCGCGCGATGATGCGCTGGAAGCGGCATCCGCCATGGCCGTGATGATGACGCTGCTATCGCGCCTTGCGACCGATCTGCAAAACTGGGGCAGTTGGGAATATGGTTTTGTCGAATTGGCGGATCGCCATTCGGCGGTTTCGAGCATCATGCCGCAGAAGAAAAACCCTGTGGCGCTGGAACATCTGAAGGCCGCGGCGGCCATGGTGCAGGGCGCGCATCACGCCGCCATGGCCTGCACAAAAAACACTGCCTTCGCCGATGTGAATGATGCGGTCACCGCGGTGAATGAACCTGTCCTGGATGCCGCACTGCGCAGCCGGCGCATCCTGGCATTGTTTCAGGAAGTGATGCAGGGCCTCAGCCTGAATGAAACCCGCATGGAAAATGCCGCGCGGGAGGGGTTTGGGTCAGCCACTGAATTGGCGGATGTGATTGTGCGCGAAACCGGCCTCAGTTTCCGCATGGCGCATAATATTGTTGCGATTGTCGTGCGCGATGCGCTAGCGGAAGGCCGCACGGCGGACAGCATTTCAAGCGCTGCCCTGGATGCGGCGGCGCAAGTGCTGTTCGGCAAAGCCTTGCATATTCCAGCCGAGAAACTCCGCGCCGCACTTGATCCGGCGGAGAATTTGCGTGGACGCAGCGTGCAAGGCGGCCCCGCGCCTGATGCCATGGCAGCGCTGATCGCAAACCGGCGTGATAGGTTGGCACAAGACCGTGCGGCGATTTCCGCCATCAACCAGCGCCTTGCCGATGCGCGGGCAGCATGCTGGGCCGAAGCCGGCCGGCTGGCGCGTTAATCAAAAGCCATGGCCTTGCCGTACAGGCCTGTGATAAACTGACGAGCTATTAGCGCGGGTCATGCCAACACCGCGCAGCAACCGGGAGCAAGATATGAAACTGACACGCCGCACTACCCTGACCGCCGCTGCGGGGCTGCTCGCAACCCCCGCCATTGCGCAATCGGGCTTTCCCAATCGCCCCATTCGCCTGATCGTCCCCTGGCCGCCTGGCGGTTCTACTGATGGCCAATTGCGCGCCTTGGCCGAGGCAGGGTCGCGCTATCTTGGCCAACAGGTGATTATTGATAATCGCGGCGGCGCCAGTGGCACCTTGGCGGCGGCGGCCATGGCGCAGGAACAGCGCGGCGATGGTTATCTGGTCGGCCAATTGCCCATCACCGTGTTTCGTTTCCCGATGATGTCAAGCCGACCAACCTGGGATCCGCTCAAGGATTTCACCTATATCATCCACCTGACCGGCTATCTGTTCGGCGTTGTGGTGAAGGCCGATAGTCCTTGGAAGAATTGGGAAGAATTCCTCGCCTATGCAAAGGCCAATCCGGGCAAGGTTGCTTATGGTTCGCCCGGTGTTGGCACCACGCTGCATATCACCATGGAACGCATCGCGCTCGAACGCGGGATTGAATTTCTGCATGTGCCCTTCCGCGGTGGTGCCGATAATGCGCAATCTCTGCTGAGTGGGCAGACCCAGGCGATGGTCGATTCAACCTCCTGGGCGCCCTTGGTGGACGGTGGGCAATTCCGCCTGCTTTGTACCTGGGGTGAGACACGCGCCAAACGCTACCCGGATGCGCCGACACTGGTTGAAAGCGGCATCAATATTGTCTCCACCTCACCCTATGGTATTGCCGCGCCCAAGGGCGTTGATCCCGGCATCGTCAAGGTGCTGCATGATGGCTTCAAGCAAGCGCTTTATGACCCTGTGCACACTACTGCGCTGGAACGCTTCGACATGCCGCTGATCTACAAGAACAGTGAGGATTACCGCGCATCCGTGGCCAAGATTATCGAAGAGGAAGGCGCGATTATTCGTCGCCTCAATCTGCGCATCAATTGACCAAGGCCTGGCGATGGCGGCACCACTGCCATCGCCACCCGTGCTACCCCGCGCGCAATTCATCCAGCGCGAGCGAGACTTGCCGCTGCACCGCGCCATCCTCATCACGCAGTGCCAACCCAACGCGCCTGTTCTGCCAATCAATCTCCACCGTGCCGAAATTCACGCGCGGGTAAAGCTCCCCAAGGCGATTGGGGCCTTGTTCTCGCGCATTGACAAACTGCCGATTGATCCCGCTTGAGGTCATTTCCGTGAGTGGATAGGGCGTGCCCTGGCTTTCGCGATAGAGCGCGCCGATATGCCGATCACCAGACAGAAACACCACGCCCCGCGCCCTGGTGCTGGCGATCAGATCATAAAGCCGCTGCCGTTCGCGCGGGAAATTGCCCCATCTTTCCCAGCCATGTCCTTCCACCACGACCTGGATGGATGAAACAATCAAGCGCAGCTCCGCCGGTTCTTGCAGGCAGGCACGAAGCCAGGCCCATTGCGCTTCGCCCAGCATGGTCTTGGCGGGATCGTCATCGGGCAAATAACGTTCCCGCCCCGGCGCACCGCGCGCATCAGTGATGCGCAAGGGTGAACGGAACCAACGCGTGTCCAACAGAATGATTTGCACGCGCTGCCCCGCCGGGCCGAGGGTCAGATGATGATAAAGCCCATCGCGCCGGCGCCGGATATCATCGGCCGGTACGCGCCAGAATTCCAGGAAGGCATCCTTCGCTTCCTGCTTGAAGGGGTTTTCAACGCCGCCATCATTCACGCCAAAATCATGATCATCCCAGATTGCGGTGTGATGTTGTTGTCCCGCGATGAAGCCCATGAATTCCTGATGCTGCTGTGCCCTTGCATAGGCTTCCTGCAATTCCGCCAGATCATGCCGACGCACCCCGCCATAGACATTATCGCCGGCAAAGATGAAAAACTCCGGCTGCCAGGCACGCACCGCGCGCCAGATCGGCTGCGGCTGCTTTTCATCGGCGCAGGTGCCGAAGGCGATACGGCTTACCGCGCGCCCCTGCGCCGCCACCGGCGCGGCAAGCGGCACCAGGGCCGCCGCCGCCAAGCCACGCCGCGTGATCATGGGCGTCAAACCTGCGGCACTTCAACCTTGCCGGTATGCAGCTTCAGCCGAGACATTTCCGGCGCTTCCTGCCCGGCATCGCGGAAGGCCTGCTTCAGCGCCGCCATATTGGGTGCGAAAATGCTCTCACGATTGCTGCTGACCCAATCGCGCGATTGCTGCGGCATCACGAGCGATCCCTGGAAGCGCGGCATCACCCAACGCGCGAAAAGCTCAAAGGACCGCATGGTGGCTTCCCGATCGGCCCATTCATGGGCGCGGAACAAGACACCCCCTGCGCCGCCATTGGTGAAGCCGAGCAGCCGTTCAATCCCAGCCGCCACTGTCTCCGGCGATCCCACCAGGGTTGAGCCCATCGCCAAGCCATCGCGCAGCGGGTCTTCCGAACGCATCGGCGGCCGGCCCAGGGTTTCGCTGAAATAGGTCAGCGTCTCCAAAGCCTCACCATGGCGCACATCACGCAAAGCGCGTTCATCATCCTCGGCGCAATGCAGATTGACGACCAGACGCCAATTGCGCCTGTCCATCTTCTGGCCATGCTTGGCGGCTTCCGCTTCGGCCATTTGCCATTGCTCGGCCAGCGATTTCGGCCCGCCCGGCAAGCCCGCACCGAGTGAGAGCAACCCAAGCCCATATTTCGCCGCAGCTAGCGCACCCGATGGCGTGGTTGAAGACGCGACCGAGATTGGGAAACGCGGCTCGGAATAAGGTGCCAGATGCAGCCGCGCCTCTCGCAGGGTGAACCAATCGGTTTCCATCGTGACCGGTTCTTCGCAGGCCAAAAGCCGCGTAATGGCATTGAGCGATTCATCCATCCGCCGGCGCTGATGCGCGGCATCAATGCCCATCATATACGCATCAGATACCAGCGCGCCGGGCCCGCAGCCCAGCATCACGCGCCCACGCGTCATGTGATCCAATTGCACGAAGCGCTGCGCCACCAGAAGCGGATGGTGATAGGGCAGGCTGGTCACGCCAGACCCAAGCTTGATGTGCTTGGTACGTTCCGCCGCCGCGGCAATCATGATTTCCGGGCTCGCGATGGTTTCCCAGCCGGCGGAATGATGCTCGCCGATCCAGGCCTCATCAAAGCCCAGATGATCAAGCCATTCGATCAATTCCAAATCGCGCGTCAGCCCCAGTGTCGGGTTGTCACCAACCCGATGAAACGGGGCCAAAAAGATGCCAAAGCGAAGGCGGCGAGGCAGCATGGGTGGGTTCTCCATCACATGGAAGGCGGATCGCCCGCCAGGAAATCCTCGCCGCCATAATCGGCTGCACGAGGCAGGCGCAGGATGCGCCCTTCAGGGGTCATGCCAATCTGTTCCGGCAGCACGGTCACCACGGGCGTGGCGCGGGCGGCGGCGAAGGCTTCCGCCACGCTGTCATGCCGGGCGAGCTTGGTCAGATTCATGCGTGTTGGGAACACGAGTTTCTTCGTGCCGGCAATGCCTTCTGCCAGCGCATCGGCGGGCCTGATCCAGACACTATCCACCGCTTCATGCCCATCATGTAGGGCGGCCTGATCTTCCGGCGCGGCGGCCAGAAAGAAATGCGTATCAAAGCGCTTCGGCACATCCACGGGCGTGATCCAATGCGCGAAATGCGCGAGGCCGGAGGTCGCGGGCATCAGGCCGCGCGTGGCCAGCATGGCAGCGAATTCGCCCTCGGCTTCCGGCGTCTGACCTGCTTCGGCGAGCAATACGCCGCATTCTTCCCAGGTTTCCCGAATGGCCGCGACACGAAACGCGCCATGCGCATCGCCACCGGCCAGCACCTGGTCAGAGGCTTCAACGCGCCCGCCCGGAAACACCAAGGCACCAGAGGCGAAATCAATCTGACGGTGGCGCACCACCATGAAAACTTCCATGCCGCGCGCCCCGTCACGCAACAGCATGACGGTGGAAGCGGGGCGGGCGGGGGCGGCGGTGCGATCACTCATGCCCGTATTGCAGCGCGCCCAGGGCTCCGCCGCAAGGTGTCGCGCTTCAGGATTTCGCCAATCGCCGCAAATGCTGGGAAGCCGCGCGGGTCGCCGCCGCTTCAATCTCCCGAAAGCCGAGCACCAAAGCCTCCCCCAGGCGGGTCAGCCGCGCCCCGCCACCCCCGGCGCCGCCGGTGATCCGCTCCACCACCGGGGCCGAGAAGGTCTCATTCAACTCCGCCACCAATTCCCAGGCGCGGCGATAGGACATGCCGAGTGACCTGGCGGCGGCGCTGATCGAACCGGCCTCCGCAATCGCTTCCAGCAGGGCGATCTTGCCGGGGCCGACGCGGCCATCGGCAAAATCAAGCCGGAGCCATAGCGCGGCATCCTTCATGGCCGGGGCATCACATGCAGCGCATCGCGCAGCAGGGAAACGCTGCACGCCTCACCGGCTGCCAGGCCATTGCGTTGCGCGGCGTGGCGCGGCAGGGCGAAGGTCAATTGCCGGCCCTCCGTGTCGCCCACATCCAGCGTGACGCGCATTTCCTCGCCCATCGGCAGCAACGCGGTAATGGTGCCGCACACCGGGTTCTCCCTTTCGCCGGCTGAGGGGCGGCCACGCCGATGCAACACCACCCCGCCCGCACCAACCAACCAATCCACCGCGGTCCCCGGCGGCAGGCTTGGCATGGGCGCGGCTTCCAGGATTTGATGACCCCAGCGGAGCCGCGTCAGGCCATCCTCATGCGCCAGCACAACGCCGGTGAAAAGATTGCGGAGATCGAGCAGCCGCGCGACCTCGGCCGAGGCAGGGCGGGCGAGCATTTCAGCGGGCGGCGCGGTTTGCAGCCCGCGCCCGCGATGCAGCAACAGCATGCGATCGGCGAGTGACGCAGCCTCATCCAAATCATGCGTGACCAGAATGATCGGGATGGCAAGCCCCTGCCGCAGATTGGCCAATTCCACCTGCAAGCGCCGTCGCGTGGCGCGGTCCACGGCGCTGAAGGGCTCGTCCAACAGCAATACGGCAGGGTCTCGCGCCAAGGCGCGTGCGACGGCGACGCGTTGTTGTTGCCCGCCGGAAAGCTCCGCCGGGCGGCGTTCCTCAAGCCCGGCCAGATGCACGCGCGCCAGCAAGGCGGCGGCGCGTTCGGCGCGCGTCGGGACTGGCACATGCCCCATCGCGGCCATGACATTGCCAAGCGCTGTCATATGCGGAAACAGCGCATAATCCTGAAACACCAGGCCAACGCGGCGCCGATGCGCCGGCACATCAAACGCGCGGCTGGTATCGAGCCAGGTTTCCCCATCGCAGATCACGCTGCCACTGGCCGGATGATGCAGCCCGGCAATGGCGCGAAGCGTGGTGGATTTGCCCGCACCTGAGGGGCCGATGATCGCCAGAAGCTCGCCCGGCGCGCATTCCAGCGCGACATCCAGCGCAATGGGTGCGGCAGAGTTGAGCCGCACGGAAAGCCCCGATTCAGTCATGGCGGCGCCGCCCGATCCCGCGCGTGAGGCGTTGCACCAGCAGCAGCGCGAGCAAGCAAATCACCAGCAGCAGCGCCGACATGCTGGCCGCGGCGGCATCATCAAACGCCTGCACGCGATCATAAATGGCAATGGCGGCGGTGCGGGTTTCGCCGGGAATGGCGCCGCCCACCATCAGCACGACGCCAAACTCGCCCAGCGTATGGGCAAAGGTCAGCACGATGGCGGTGGCAATGCCGGGCCAGGCCAAAGGCAATTCAACGCGCCAGAACACGGCCCAAGGCGCCATGCCGGAAGTGGCGCCGGCTTCGCGCAGATTAGGCGGGATGGCACCGAAGGCGTTTTGAATCGGCTGTACGGCAAAGGGGATATTGGCAATCGCGCTCGCCAACAGCAGCCCTTCAAAGGAAAAGGCGAGGGTCTTGCCGAAGGCCTCCTGGAAGGCTCCGCCAAGCCAAGACCCCGCTCCGAAGGCAGTCAGCAAATAAAAGCCGAGCACGGTCGGCGGCAGCACCAAAGGCAGCGCCACCGCCGCTTCCACCACGCCGCGCCCACGAAAACGTCGCAGCGCCAAAAACCGCCCAAGCCACAGCGCCAAGGGCAGCAGGATCACCACCGTGCCAAGACCAAGCCAGAGCGAAAGACGGAAGGCGGGCCAATCCATGCTTCAGGGTTTCTCCAAGCCATGGCGCGCGAAAACCGCCGCCGCCTGGGGTGAGAGGAACCAGGCTTGCAGACGCAGCGCCGCATCGCTCGCGCGCCTGGTCAGCGCCAGACGGTGGCGCAAAGGGTCATGCAAATTCGCTGGCACCAGGCTGAAGCTGCCGCGCGCCTTGAGCGCGGGGGAAAGCGCGAGCGAATAGGCAACTAGGCCACCACTCGCCCCTTCCGTCATGGCGAATTGCGCTGCCTGGGCGATATTCTCGCCAAACACTAGGCGCGGGCGCAGCGCCTCCCATAATTCAAGGCTGCGCAAGGCTTGTTCGGCAGCGCGGCCATAGGGGGCGGTCTCCGGATTGGCGATGGCAAAGCGTTGCACGCGCCCTGCCGCCAGCATGGGGCGGAGCGCTTCCAAGCCGGCAGCGGGATCAAGCGCTGAACCGCGCGGGGCAAACAACGCCAACCTGCCAAGCGCAAAGACATGCCCCGCATCACGCGCCTGCCCTGCCTCGGCGAGTTTCTGGATGCTGATTTCATCAGCGGCGAGCAGCATTTCAAACGGCGCGCCCTGCGCGATTTGCCGCGCCAGATTGCCGCTGGCGCCATAGGCGAAGCGCGGCGCGATGCCGGTTTGTACGGTGATCAGCGCAGCTGCTTCTTCCAAGGCCGGCTGCAGACTGGCGGCGGCGGCAATCAACGGACGCTCAACCACAGATGCACGGGCCGTCACGCATGGCAGCACCGCCAAAACCACCATCAGGCGACGACGCATCGCGGGCCTCCGTTATTCCCAACAGAATATAACCAAAAACATTGGCGACAGGCAATCCACCCAAACAAAAAGCGCGCGCGTTTTCCAAATGTAAATCTTACCCTGGCAAAAAAGAGATGAGGAGCAAAAAATGTTCTCATCCCAGAAAAAATCTACGCTTTTGCAAGAGAGAGTTACGCCGATCGGCGCTGCTATTCTTAACACATCATGCATAATTTTTAGCGGATTATTGCCACAGGCTGCCGACTCTACCTGGACGGTCCCAGCAGTGACCAAGGCAGTGTCATGAGCGGCACCGCACCATTTATCGGAACGGCCGGCGATGATCTTCTCTCAGTACCCGGCATCACGGATGATAGTATTTTTGGACTTGACGGCAACGACACTTTGCTTGGCTTCGGCGGCGTGGATCAGCTTTTTGGCGGCTCAGGCAATGATTGCCTAGATGGCGGTGATCTGGCCGATGGCCTGCAAGGCAATTCCGGCGATGATACGCTGCTTGGTGGCAATGGCTGGGATATTCTTTTTGCTGATGACCCAACCGGTATCAATGATAACGAGACCTCTCGCAATCTTCTAATCGGCGGGGACGGCGATGATATGCTGTTTGGCGGATACGGACGCGATACGCTGGATAGCGGCAATGGCGCGGATTTTCTCTCAGGTGGGGTCGGTGCGGATTGGCTACAGGGCGGCGCAGGCGCGGATTTATTCTTCATTAACCTGTCCGCCGACCCTCAACTGATCAGTGGCTTCGGTGCTGCTGATACCATTGCGGATTTTTCGCTCTCAGAAGGTGATATTCTATCCTTTGGCCTCGTGGACGGCCAACTTACCGGACCAAATGGGGTGGCACCGCTCATTTGGCGGGGGAGCCTTTTGGCTCCTGCTGGGCCGCAAACCGGCCTGGCCCTGCCCGGTGACGATCTGGGGATCGGATTTATTCAGGCGTGGTTGTTGACCCCGTCATCCGAGGTGACGGCCACCGGCGCCTGGATTGTCATCGACCTTGATCAGAATAGATCGCTCGGGGCGGCAGATATATTAATAGAGTTGCGGTCCCCTGATCTGACACCGAATCGGGTCTTCCAGGCCTTTGAGGCAGGAAGTTTTTTTGGCTGGGCCGGTGCTGCGGGTGGAGAGGTATTGGAGGCCCGGCTTTTCGGCTCTCAACTCCTCGGCCTTGGCGGCGCAGATGTGCTGCTGGGACGCGGTGGCAATGACTCGCTTTCAGGCGGCGATGGGCAGGATACGCTCGCAGGCGATGCTGGCGATGATCAACTCCGGGGCGGGGCTGGCGATGATTGGCTGCTCGGCGGCAACGGCAATGATGCGCTTTATGCCTTCGGACCGGGGATTTCTGAAATTGATAACTCAGATGCCTTCAATAGGCTTGAAGGAGAAGGCGGCAACGACTCACTTTATGGGGGCTCAGGGGGCGATTGCCTGCTTGGCGGCGGTGGCAATGATTTTGCTGCTGGCAATGATGGTGCGGACACGCTTGAAGACGGCGCAGGCAATGACACACTTCTCGGCGGCGCCGGTTCAGATAGTCTGATCGGCGGAACGGGTGCCGACAGTATTGATGGCGGCGGCGGAAGCGATACCTTAGTCTATGGGGAAACTTCCGATCGCCTCGATGGTGGCGATGGACTTGATTGGCTTGTGATCTCCAACAGCCTTTCGATCAACTTAAGCGTGGCGGAAAATCAAGCAAGTGGTGGCGCATGGCTCGCCCGCTTCGAAGCAGTCAACGCATCTGCCGCGAGCGGTGCCGTAACCTTGATGGGCGGCGGCGAAGACAATTTTTTGATGGGCGGATCCGGCAGCGACAGCATTCTTGGCGCTGCGGGTGATGACATTCTGCAGGGTGGAGGTGGCAATGACACCCTGGTTGGTGGCTCTGGTCTGAATATTCTGGAGGGTGGGGCCGGCAGCGATTGGTATGTTGTGGAAAGCGCGGATGATCTGGTGATTGAAGGGTATGGCGAAGGCAACGACACCATCATCGCATCCTGTGATTTCTATTTGTTGCCCGACATTGAGGTCCTGATCCTGGCACCAGGCAGCGCGGCAATCCGCGGCGGCGGCGGGCTTGGCCATGATCGCCTGATCGGCAATGCCAATGCCAATGAGCTTTTGGGCGGCGATGGCAATGACACGCTCGAGGGTGGCGATGGTGCTGATACGCTTGAAGGGGGCGATCAAGATGACGTGCTGAGCGGCGGAAATCAGGCGGATAGCCTTTCTGGTGATATAGGGCAGGATTCCCTCGATGGTGGCGCGGGCAGTGACACGCTTGACGGCGGCGAAGGCGCAGATACGCTGGCCGGAAGCGCGGACGATGATCTTTATATCCTCGACAGAGCCGATGACCTGGTGCTGGAAGCCAGTGCCTCTGGCAACGACACGGTCGTCGCTGCGTTTGATTTCAACCTGCCTCCCGAAATCGAGGTTCTGATCCTGGCACCAGGCAGCGCCGCAATCCGTGGCACGGGCGGGCCTGGGCATAATCTCCTTATCGGCAATGCCAATGCCAATGAACTGCTTGGCGGCGATGGCAATGACACACTTGATGGCGGTGATAGCGCAGATACGCTCGAAGGGGGCAGACAGGATGATATTCTTGCCGGCGGCAGCGAGGCGGATATCCTCGCCGGTGGTGCCGGGCGGGATTCCCTCAATGGTGGCGCGGGCAATGATACGCTCATCGGCGGCACCGATGCAGATACTATGGCAGGCGGTGCGGGCGACGATCTCTACCTGATTGTTGACCCCGAGGATGTGGTCCTTGAGGGACCGGATGGCGGCCAGGATACGATCATCACAATGTCCGATCTTCTCATGCCAGCAGAGGTCGAGGTCCTTATCGTGGGCGAGAGCGCCAGCGATCTCTATCTGGTCGGCCGTGCGTTGGATGACATCATAATCGGCAATGGCTTGGCCCATCGGTTTGAGGGCGGGGCGGGCAATGACGTTATCCTTGCAGGTGGCCAAAGCCTGACCGATATACTGGCCCTATTCGAAGGCTGGATTTAGTCCGCGGCGGGAGGCTTGCATCTTCCCCCAGGGCTTAAGCGGGGAGGCGAGATGGAAAAGGCAACACTCGGCGGCGGCTGCTTTTGGTGCCTGGAAGCCGTGTTTCGGGAAATGGTTGGCGTTACTTCCGTGCAATCCGGCTATGCCGGCGGCCATGTGGCCAACCCGACCTATGAGGAAGTCTGCGGCAAGCGCACCGGCCATGCCGAGGTGGTGCAAATCACCTTCGACCCAGGGCAGGTTTCCTTTGCCGATCTGCTGAAGGTGTTTTTTGCGACCCATGACCCTACCACCAAGGACCGGCAGGGTGCTGATATCGGCCCGCAATATCGCAGCATCATCCTGCCCCATGACACTCATCAGGCAGCGACCGCCAATTCCGTGATGGCAGAGATCACCGCAGCCGGGCTATGGCCTCGCCCGATTGTAACCGAAATCGTGCCCTTGACCGTGTTCTGGCCGGCCGAGCCCGAACATGACAACTACTTTGCCCGCAACCCCTGGTCGGGCTATTGCCAAGCGGTGATCGCGCCGAAACTCGCGAAGTTTCGGAAATCCTTCGCGTCATCGCTGAAGCCCCAGGGAGGCAATTGAGAAGCCATGGCATTCTTCAGGCAGAGCCCGACACAGGGCAAAAGCTTCCCGCTGGAGCGTAGCGATGCCGAATGGCGCGCAAGTCTGGCACCTGAAGCCTATCGCGTCTTGCGCCAGCATGGCACGGAAAGGCCCGGGTCTTCGCCGCTCAATCACGAAAAGCGCGCGGGGCATTTTGTCTGCGCCGGATGCGGCCAGGCCTTGTTTGACGCGGCGACCAAATATGAAAGCGGCACGGGTTGGCCTTCCTTCTACGCGCCGGTTGAAGGTGCGGTGGGCACGCAGGTTGATCGGGCGCTTTTCATGGTGCGCACCGAAGTGCATTGCGCCAATTGCGGCGGGCATCTGGGCCATGTGTTCCCCGATGGGCCGCCGCCCACCGGGCTGCGCTACTGCATGAACGGCGCCGCAATGACCTTCGAGAGTGCGGATAAGCCATGAACTTTAGGAAAATGCTGCGCCATCCGCGCCGTGCAGTGTGCGGCGCAGGGGTGATCGGCCTCACGCTCGCGGCTGCCCCGGCGCGGGCCGATCTGGTCTATGTGCTCAATTCGACTGACCCCAGCATCGTGAAAATCGATTCGCGCACTGGTGAGGAAGTCCGGCGGATTGAGGGTCTGCGCGAAGTGCATCACTTGGTGCTCTCGCCGAATGGCAAGGAATTGCTGATCGCCGATTCGTCCGGCAATGAAATCCTGTTTGTCGAACCCGCAACCGGCAATGTGCTGCGCCGGGAACGCATTTCCAACCCATATCATCTGGATTTCACGCCCGATGGGCGTCTGCTGGTGGTTGCCAGCCTCAGGCGCGGGCAGGTGGATATCTATGACGCGAATGGGCCAAAGCTGCTTGAGAGAATTCGCGCCGGGAACAAACCTTCGCACATCGCCTTCAGTCCCGATTCGCGCTTTGCCTATGTCACGATTCAAGGTGACGGCATGGTCATGGCGATTGACCTGCAGGAACGCCGCATTGCCTGGCAAACTGCCGTTGGGCCTGAACCGGCGGGCATTATTTGGCATCGGGGGCGGCTGATTATTGGCATCATGGGGCGTGATTGTTTCGCGGTGCTCAATCCTGAAACGCGTCAGGTGGAAAGCACCATTCGTGTGGGTCGCGGCGCGCATACGATTTTCGTCTCCCCCGACGGGAAGACGCTTTGGGCCACCAGCCGCGTGCAAAGCCGCATTGCCGAGATCGAGCCCGATACGCTGCAGGTGCGCCGCATTCATGAGGTTCCGGGCGGGCCGGATTGCATCGCCTTCGCCCCTGATGGCGCGGTTTGGACAACGCTTCGCTGGGCTGGGCGTATCGCGAGGCTCGACCCGGCCTCAGGCGAGGTTACCAGCATCCGTGTCGGGCGCAGCCCGCATGGTATTTTCGTGCAGCCCCGCGCGACGCAATGATAACGAGGCGGATTATCAGCCCTATTCTCGCGGGGGCGCTTGCTGTTGCGATGCTGACGCCCGGCAGCCTTGGCGCGCGCACGCCGGCAGCATGTGGTGCTGGGACAATCTTCCTTACGATTGATACGGGCTGGGGCCGGGAAGCGGAACGGATCGCTGAAATCCTGAAACGTCGCGGCATACGCGCAACGCTTTTTGTGGCGCAGGAACCAACCCATCGCGGTGATCGAAGCCTCGACCCGGGTTGGGCAGAATTCTGGCGCGCCCGCGCCGCTGAAGGGCATGTTTTCGCGAGCCACACCGACCGGCATTGGTATTTCCGCGGTGATCCCGCGCCGGGCGAGGTGCGCTTTGTCGCCTACGACAAAAAGAATGAAACACGCCTGGATCAAGCCGCCATGTGCCGCGAATTGAATGCCCCGATCGAAAGGCTGCGCGCCGCCGTGCCGGATGCGGTGGTGCTGCCGCTTTGGCGCGCGCCGGGTGGCATTACCACGCCCAATACGCTCCGCATGGCCGAAGCTTGCGGCCTGCGGCATCAGGGCTGGACAGCCAATGGCTTTCTTGGCGATGAATTGAGTAGCGACACGCATACCAATGCCGCGCTGCGCGACCGCGCGATCAGAAGCATCAGGGATGGGGAAGTGCTGGTCATGCATTGGGGCGTGCGCAGCCGGAAAGACCCTTACGCGAATGTTCTGGAAGACGTGCTGGCGGGGTTGCAGGCCAAGGGGTTTTGTTTCGGTCAATTGACAGCTGAAGGCAGGCGTTGAGCCATGTTCAAGACACTTGATGATTGGCATACCCAGTTGACAGGCTGGATTTTCGAAACCTTCCTCCAGCCCATTCTCTACACTACCGATCTGATGAATATCGCGGATGAAATGCTGGAATGGGTGGATTTCGCCCTGTTCAGTATCTTCGGCATTATTGTGACCTATGTCGTATGTCGTCCGTTGGAAGCCTGGCGTCCCGTTGAACCGGTGACCGATCGGCGCGCGATCAGGACCGATATCATTTACACCCTGCTCGCCAGGCTTGGTATTTTTCCGCTGCTCGCCTTCATCCTTCTGTCGGCCATCCAAAGCCAATTGCAAGGGATGCTGGCGGATACCGGCTTTGTCTCCCCAACCTTGGAATCGATCTTTCCCTTCCTGCGAGAGGCGCCCCTGCTGACCTTCTTCATCTATGTGGTGATCCTCGATTTCGGTGAGTATTGGCGCCATCGCCTGCAACACAGCATCGGCTGGTGGTGGGCCCTGCATTCAATCCATCACGCGCAGCGGCAGATGACCTTCTGGACCGATGACCGCAACCACATATTGGATGAGGTCATTGCCGCCCTTTGGTTCGGCACCATCGCGCTATTGATTGGTGTATCGCCGGCGCAATTCCCGATATTGCTGTTGCTGATGCGCCTGGTGGAAGCTTTTTCGCACGGCAATATCCGCCTGTCCTTCGGGCGCATTGGTGAACGTCTGCTGGTATCGCCACGTTATCATCGTTTGCATCATGGCGTGCTTTCGGTTGCTGAACATGGCAGGAATTACGCAGTGCTTTTCCCGGCCTGGGATTGGATTTTCGGAACCGCCGATTTCAATCGACATGTCTATCCGCGAACCGGTGATCCAGATGCTCCGGAAAAGACAGCGACCGGTGGCTGGTTTGCGCAACAATGGATTGGCTTCAAGCGTATGCTGAGCATTAGGTGAGAAAGTTTAGAAAACTGCGCGTCGGACTTGGCTCTATGGAGAACACTACCTTGTAACAATCAGGAGGTCACGTCCGCACCAACCAGTGCCGCCTGAAAGAACGCCTCCAGAGCTTCCAAGGCAAGGTCAATTTCCTTTATCAGGTGGCTGAGTGCTTCCTCATTCTGGGCATGCAATACGCTGCTCTCGCGCGGCTGCAGTTTCTGGAATTCGGTCACCTGCTGGGCAAGCCGAAACGCGCCCAGGGTGCGTGCCGCGCCAAGCAGGCGATGGGCATGCTGCGCAAGCACATCTGCGCGGGGGGCGGCCTGGGCCAATTCTGCGGCGAATTGATCGCGAGCGGCCTGCATTTCAACCATGAATTCCCGGACCACCCCGGCTGCGGCACCCTTCAATTCGCTTTTCAGCAAATCCAGAACACGCTGATCTACCAGCCCGGCCTCTCGCGGGGACGCTGGCTCATCTCCCAGATGCGGGCGCGATATCTTATCGGTTGCAAGACTCCGAAGGCCGGCAAGACTGGTAGCAAGCGCATCGCGACTCAATGGTTTACCGATATGGCCATCCATCCCCGCCTCCCGCGCGGCCGTGATCTGGTCAGGCATCACGGAAGCGGTCAACGCGAAAATCGGCATTTGCGCCAAGGGTGCGGGCATGGACCGGATGGCGCGCGCGGTCTCAAAACCATCCATTTGCGGCATCTGCAAATCCATCAGCACCAGGTCAAACTGTTCTGTAGGCAGCTTCTCAAGCGCCTCGACGCCACTGCCTGCGAAAGCAACCTCATGACCGAGGCTGACCAATAGCGCCCCGGCCACATCGCGATTGGCCTTGACGTCATCCACTACCAAAATCCGCAGTTTTCTCCCACCCCTCAGTGCGGCCGGATCAAGGCTCGGCGTTTCCGGCCCTGCCCCGGAAATCTCAGCCATCACCAGAGGTATCTCAATCCAGAAGGTGGAACCGGCGCCGGAATTGCTCTGGCAACCGATCTCCCCACCCATTTGCTTGACAAGCCTGGATGTGATGGCAAGGCCTAGCCCAGTGCCCAGCGCTTCGCTTTGGGTCATGGAGGCGATCTGCACAAAATCCTCAAAGATCAGGCGCTGATTTTCCGATGAGATACCTGGGCCGGTATCACGCACCTCGATGCGGAGCCTCTCGGCTTCCTTCTGCCGCGCGATGAAGTAGATGCTGCCGCCTGAAGGCGTGAACTTCACGGCATTGGAAAGCAGATTGAGAATCACTTGGCGTAACCTTGTCGGATCGCCCAGTACGGATTTCGGCAAGCGCGGATCGAGATTGAGCGTGAATTCCAATTTCTTGCGCATTACGTCTGGGGCCACAAGCGCGGCAGAGCTTTGGATCACCTCCTGCAAGGGGAAAGCGCGCCTGGCCAATTCCATGCGTCCAGACTCGATTTTCGATAAATCGAGCAAACCATTGACCAGCTCCAGCAAATGCCTGCCGGCGTTGTAGAGGGTACGGATCTTGTCGCGTTGGTCATCAGCAAGCCGCGGATCATCAAGCAGCAATTCCGAAAAGCCCAGGATACCATTGAGCGGCGTGCGCAATTCATGCGACATGCGTGCCAGGAATTGGCTTTTGGCTTCCCCGACTGCCCGCGCCGTATCGCGCGCGGTCGCCAAATCCTGCATGGCGCGCTTGAGCGGCGTGATGTCTGTACGGATGCCGACCACGCCACCATCAGGTGTACGGCGTTCCGTGATCAATACCCAGCGCCCATCGGGCAATAGCCGTTCCATGGGCGGGTGGTTGCCACGGTGAAAGGCCTTGCTCTCAGTCACGAAGGTCTCAACATCACCCTGGGCCTGCGGGTACTGGCCGCGCAGCGCACCTTCGCGCATGATGTCGTCAAACAGCGCGCCAGGGACGATGAAGGGGGCGCTGATCTTGTAAAAATCCTTGTAGCGACTGTTGCAGGCAATCAGCCGATCATCCGGATCAAACATGACAAAGCCGTCCGACATGGATTCAAGCGCGTTTTCAAGTGTACGTCGCGCAGTGGCGCGTTCATCTTCGACACGTTCTCTCTGCCGCAACCCCACCATCAGGGCCCCCGTCACAAGCAGGATCATGAGCCCAAGCGTACCCGAAACCAGAAAAGCCCGGCTTCGGTCAGCGTACCAGCCTCTCAAGGCCGTATCCACTTCAAGCGTTACGGCAACGGTCAACGCGGGATAGAGCGTAGGGCGCACCGCCAAGAAAACCGTATCCGGCGAGAATCGGCTTCTGATCTGATCAGCAGGAGCCATGCCGCGAAGCGAAGCGGCTGTCGGGACAAGTTTCTGCCCGATCCGCGTTTCATCATGCGGCACGGAGGCGAGCAAGGTCCCGTCATCCCGCTCAAGCGTTACGCGAAGCCCAAGGCTTTCCCCAGCGCCCGACAGGATGCTCTGCACCACGGGTACCGGTACTTCGGCAACGGCCAACACTGGGCCCAAACTCGGCAAAACGATGTTGCGGGCAAAGAAAAGGGTCCATTCACCGGTATTGGCATTCAGCACGGGTCCGCCAATCAAAACACTACCACCACGGGCGGCGACTTCCGCAAAGGAGGAAGCGCTGGGCAATGACAAGCGTCGGCGGCGCGATACAGGCAAGGCGGTGGCAACCGGCAGCCCGTCCGGACCGATCAGCAGTATATCCCGATAGGTGAAATTCTGATTGTTCAATTCGCGCAGCACACGATTGACCTGCGATACTTCCAGCCGACCTTCATGCTGAAATGGCGCCAGTACCGCAGGCAAGCCCGCCAGCATCGCATCCACCTGAACAAAGGAACGGTTGATTGCCGCTTCGGTGGAACGCCCAATCTTGTTGAGCGAGTCAACAGCCGCTGCGATTTGCGCTTCCTTGGCGCGGTCCACCAGCAACATGGTTGCCACAATTTGCGCGATCAACAACGCGAGTGAGGCAAGAAGGACTGCATACCGAAGGAGGCGCGTAGAGAACATGGCGCTATTCCGGCCGCGCCCTTATGCCAAGCACGGGGGCAAGCGTCTTGTTCCATGCTTCTACGCAGTCGGCACCACAGCGCCGTACCCAGCCAGGTAGCACGCTATCGGTCAGCAATTGGCGCCGTCGTTGTTCATCGGCTGCGGTGACCGGAACGATCACCATCATCCCGCGCCGGCCATTCTGACAGCTTGGCTGACCGGCATTGCAGGCGAGGCCTTCACCTGTTTCACGGTCCGCCGCATCCCAGATATCGGCTTCAAGCTTGGCGACTTCGCCCCGGATGGTATCGCGCGCCCATGCCGGCAGCGCATTCCAGGTGCCAAGATTGGCGCCAAAAATGGAAAGCCCCCAGGTGATCGCCATGCCATGCACATGTGAAGTCACCTCATGCAGCCCGATATCATTGCCGGACAATGTTCCGGTCACGGCGCATTCCACCACGCCTGACCTGATTGCGGGGACGATCTCCGCAAAGGGGATCACGACCGGCGTAGCACCAAGCGCGGTGAACATCTCGGATTGCCCAACCGAGGATGTGCGAATGCGTCGTCCGGCAAGATCGGCCAAGCCGGAAAAGGGCCGACGGCAAAATACCACCTGTGCCGGATAGACATAAACGCCAAGCAATTCGACATCATACCGCTCACGCAGGGTCTCGCTCAAATGCCCGCGAAACGCCGCAACCGAACGGCGAAGGGCACTGATATCCGGGTTCACTGCAGGCAAGTCTATGGCGTTGAACTCGGGTTCTTCAGTGCTCACCACCGCAAGCAGGGCTGTCCCGAAGGACACCACGCCAAGCCGCATTAGGGAGAGCATTTCCTGCCCGCGAATGCCGCTGCGATCAAAGGGCGCGATTTCCGCGACAATGCGACCATCTGTCGCGTGGGCGATGCGCTCCCGCCAAAAGGGCTCCTCATAGCGCAAATATTGGCTGACATCGGCAAGGCCGCCCACGATACGCATGCGAATGGGCGCCTCCCCCTCCGCCAAGGCGGGCTTCGTCAAGCCTTGGCCAAGCAGCAGGGCAATAAGTAAGAAAAGGGCCCTGCGCAGCCCCTTGTAGGCGGCTGGCAGACGGCTCGACCCGATCGGGCGGTTGAGGAATTGTCTCATCATGCGAGAATACTAGAGGATTTTGCTACCAATACGCGAGTTTTTTCAGCGCCGCTAAACCCAAATTTGTCTGGTTCGATCAAGAGTGACCGGGGGTAGGCCTCAACTGGCCCGGGGTACCGCCGCCAAGACCTGTTCCAGGGCGCGCTTCAGGGCAGGTGAATCGGGGTCAACCCGCGCCGGAAACCCCTGCACCTGCCGTCCATCGCGTGAGACCAGGTATTTGTGGAAATTCCAGCGCGGCTCACCGCCCGCACGGATCGCGGCCCAGCGATAGAAGGGGTGTGCCTCAGGTCCACGTACACGGGACAGCGCTGTCATGGGAAAGGTGATGCCGAATTGCGCATCACAAAATTCCTTGATCTTGCGGCCATCCTGGCTTTCCTGATTGAAATCATTGGAAGGCACGCCAAGCACCACCAGCCCGGCGGCTTCCTGCGCTTCATGCAGGCGTTGCAGCGCGGCATATTGCCCGGTGAAGCCGCAAAAGGATGCGGTATTCACCACCAGCAACACCCGCCCACGCCAGGCGGCCAGATCATGCTCACCGCCTTCCAATGCAGGAAAGCGAAAATCCCAGGCGGTTGCGGGGGCGGGGGTAGCGGCCATCAGCGGCAGGGCCAGCAAGGCACGGCGGGTTGGCTTAACCATAGCGTTCCTCAAGCCAGGGATCGCCCTGATTGTGATAGCCGCGCACCTCCCAAAAGCCGGGGCGATCTTCCGCCAGCAATTCAATGCGTGTCAGCCATTTTGGGCTCTTCCAGAAATACAGGCGCGGCAGCACCAGCCGCACCGGCCCGCCATGCTGGCGGGTGATTGGCGCGCCTTCCCAGGAATGCGCCACCATCACATCGGCGGCCGCGAAGGCTTCCAGCGTGAGGTTCGTGGTATAGCCATCATAGGATGTCATGGATACGAAGCGCGCTTCGGGGCGCGGGCGCGCCATTTCCAACAGCGTCGCAGTACGCACACCGGTGAAGCGATTGTCATAACGGCTCCATTGCGTGACGCAGTGGATATCGCAGACCATGTCGGTTTGCGGCAGCGCCATGAAGCCTTCCCAATCGAAGGCGAGGCGATTTTCCACCAGCCCTTCAAGGCGCAACCGGAATTTGGACGTACTGACATCAGGCTGCACGCCAAGATCAAGCACTGGCCAATCCTTGACCAAAGTCTGGCCAGGCGGCAGGCGTTCGCGCGTCGGGTCCGCCGTGGTGCCGGTCAGCAGGCGGCCTTCTTCGGCCCAGCGCTCCTTCGTGCGCACCAGCTTTTCGCGGATTTGCCCTTCCAGCGGCACGTCTTCCTGATCCAAGGCGACTACTCCTATTAGCGAAGGCTATTGGCGAGGAACGCCTCACCCCAATCGCAGAGGACATAGTTTTACTGCATCATCTCCGCAAGCGATGGCTTGAAGAAACCACCCTTGATCATCGAAGCTGCGGATGGGGGGCCATAGAGCAGCCCCATAATCCGACCGCCCTCAGCCAAGCGTGATACCGGCATCGCGGATCACCTCAAGCGCCCCTTGGCGTTGTTCCGTGAGCCACCGCGCAAACACATCCGGCGCATTGCCGATCATGATGGCACCCGCCGGGTCCATGCGCGCGCGCACCGCGGCGGATTTGGCCGAAACCGCCGCGACGGCAGCCATGCGTTCAACCACGGCACTCGGCGTGCCGGCAGCGGCGAAAAGCCCGTTCCAATCATTCATGTCAACACCAGGAAAGCCCGATTCCGCGAGGGTCGGCACATCCGGCAGGGTCGCGATGCGTTCAAGGCTGCTCACCGCCAGAATGCGCGCGCGCCCCGCCTGCACCGGCGGGCGCACGGAAGATGAGGTGATCAGCACCGCATCAATGCTGCCCGCCAATATGTCACGCGCCGCATCCGCACCTCCGCGATAGGGTGCATGCACAAGCCTGATGCCTGCGCGTTTTTCAAAGGCGGCAAGTGCCAGATGCGCCATGCCCGCAGCCGGCGGCGTGCCAACCGTGATGGTGCCGGGCCGCGCCTTGGCCACCGCAATGAATTCCTTGATGTCCTTCGCGGGAAAATCATGCTTCACCGCAATCACTTGCGGAAACACCGAAATCAGGGTCGTCGGCGTAAAGGCAGTGGCGTAGTCAAAGGGAATGTCGCGCATCAGCGCGGGATTGGTCAGCTGATTGGCCGCATCCACCAAAAACGTATAGCCATCACGCGGCGCTTGCAGCAGCGCATTGGCGGCGATGATGGCATTCCCGCCGGTGCGGTTTTCAATGACGATATTCTGCCCCAGCGCTTCCTGCATATCGGCGGCGAGTGCGCGTGCCGCCGTATCGGCAGCGCCACCGGCGGCAAAGGCCACCAGCCACCGTATCGGCCGATTGGGCCAATCGCCTTGCGCATGGGCAAGCTTGCTTACCCAGGGCGCGGCCAGCGTGGCAGCAAGAATGGCGCGGCGATTGAGTGAGTTGATCATGGAATTCCTCCCCGGTTTTTGTGTTTTGTCTTGGTCAGGCTCAGAAATTATCCCGGCCAAAGCGCCGTTCAAAAGCGGCGATGTCTTCCTCATGCGTCAGGGTGAAGGCCAATTCATCCAGGCCCTCCAGCAGGCTGCGCTTGGCGAAGGGATCAATTTCAAAGCGATGCACTGTGCCATCCGGCGCGGTGACGGTTTGCGCCGGCAAATCAATCGCGATTTCCGCCGCCGGATCGGCGTTGCTGGCAGCAATCAGCGCGCTGACGGCCTCGGCCGGCAGGATGATGGGCAGAACGCCATTCTTCACGGCATTGATCGCGAAAATATCACCGAAGGATGGTGCAATCACCGCCCGCGCGCCCCAGCCATGCAGTGCCCAAACCGCGTTTTCGCGCGATGACCCGCAGGCGAAATTGCGCCCGCCCAGAATGATGCGCGCATCGCGCCAGCCAGGCCGGTTCAGCGGGAATTCCACGACCTCATGCCCCGCTGCGTCAAAGCGCAAATCACGAAAGAAATTGATGCCATGATCATCATCACGGGGTCGCGCCAGAAAGCGCGCCGGGATGATCTGATCCGTATCTATATTGTCCTGCGCCAGCGGCACGGCATTGGATTTCAGCGAAATGAAGGGCTCCATGATGCTTCTACCCAGCCCCCTGCACGCGCCTGATATCAACAACATGCCCGGCCAAAGCCGCAGCGGCAGCCATGGCAGGGCTCATGAGATGCGTGCGCACCCCTGCCCCCTGCCGGCCACGGAAATTGCGATTGGAGGTTGCGGCAATGCGCTGGCCCGGCGTGCCAATCTCGCCATTTGTGCCAAGGCACATGGAACAACCCGCTTCGCGCCATTCAAAGCCTGCCGCCTTGAAAATCGTATCCAGCCCTTCGGCTTCCGCTTGGCGCTTCACCTGCGCCGAGCCCGGCACCACCCAGGCGGTCACACCATCCGCGACCGTGCCGGTTTGGGCGATGGCGGCGGCGGCGCGCAAATCCTCAATCCGGCCATTGGTGCAGGAACCGATAAAGACCCGATCCATGCGCAATCCCGCCAAGGGGGCGCCTGCCTCAAGCCCCATATAGGCAAAGCAATCTTGCATTGCCTGACGGCGGGCGGCGTCTTGCTCTGCCATCGGATCAGGGATCACGCCATCCGCGGGCAACGCATCCTGCGGGCTATTGCCCCAGGTCACCATGGGCGCGATGGATGCGGCATCAATCAGCACCTCATGATCGAAGCGCGCACCAGGATCGCTTGGCAGGGCGCGCCAACGGGCCAGCGCCGCATCCCATTCGGCGCCCTTCGGCGCATAAGGTTTTCCCTCAAGATACGCGAAGGTCTTTTCATCCGGCGCCACCATGCCGGCGCGTGCCCCGGCTTCGATGGACATGTTGCAAAGCGTCAGCCTGCCTTCCATCGAAAGCCCGCGTATCGCGGAACCCGCATATTCAATCACGCATCCGGTTGCACCTGCGGTGCCGATGGTGGCGATGATATGCAGGATCACATCCTTGGCCGTCACGCCAAAACCAAGTTCCCCTTCCACCGTAATGCGCATATTGCGCGGGCGTCGTTGCCAAAGGCATTGCGTGGCCAGCACATGCGCCACCTCTGTCATACCAATGCCAAAAGCGAGTGCCCCCAAGGCGCCATGGGTGGAGGTATGGCTATCACCACATACCAGCAGCATGCCTGGCTGGCTCAGGCCGGTTTCCGGGCCAATGACATGCACAATCCCCTGCTGGTCATCCTTCAGCCCGAAATGCCGAATGCCATATTCAGCCGCATTGCGTTCCAGGGATTCGACCATGCCGCGATATTCGGCATTGGCGATTTCAGTGGTTTGGCGCGTATCGGTCGGCGCGTAATGGTCCGGGGTTGCGAAAATCCGCTCCGGCGCGCGCGGTGCCGCGCCACGCTTGCGCAGCATTTCAAAGGCAGGCGCGGTGCCGTCATGGATAAAGTGACGATCAACATAAAGCAAAACCTGACCATCTTCGCGTTCCAGGACGCGGTGGCGCATCCAGATCTTGTCGAACATGGTGAGTGGTTCGGGCGTCGCGTGCTGCATCATGCCGGGGATCATTCCGGCAGAACCAGGCTTTGGCAAGCGCGGCGGCTTGGCCCATTTTCATCTCGCCCTGGCTGGCGGTGTAGAGTATGACCCAAGCATTAAGCGGCAAGCGCAGCAGCAGGCATCCGGGCAGCAACATGGTCGAAACCACAACCACAACAGGCATCGGCCAAGCGGCGGCGGTTGAACTCACCATCCTCATGCCCTGCCTGAATGAGGCGGAAACCCTCGCGACCTGCATCCAAAAGGCGGTTGGGTATTTGGCGCATAGTGGTGTTTCGGGCGAAGTGCTGATCGCCGATAATGGCAGCACCGATGGCAGCCAGGCCATTGCGCGCGGGCTTGGCGCGCGGGTGATTGATGTGCCCGAAAAAGGTTATGGCGCAGCGCTGATTGCCGGCATTGCGGGCGCACGCGGCCGCTATGTCATCATGGGCGATAGCGATGATTCCTATGATTTCAGCGCGCTTGATCCCTTCATCGCGAAACTGCGCGATGGCTATGATCTGGTGATGGGCAATCGCTTCAAGGGCGGCATTGCCCCTGGCGCCATGCCGCCCTTGCATCGCTATTTGGGCAATCCGGTGCTGTCCACCATTGGGCGGGTTTTCTTCGGCGGGCCAATCCGCGATTTTCATTGTGGGCTACGCGGATTTTCGCGCGCCGCCATTGCCGCGCTTGATCTGCGCGCGCCAGGGATGGAATTCGCGTCAGAGATGGTGGTGAAGGCCACCATGCGCGGGCTGCGCATCACTGAAGTGCCAACCACGCTTTCCCCCGATGGAAGGTCCCGCCCGCCGCATTTGCGGTCCTGGCGCGATGGCTGGCGGCATTTGCGGTTTTTGCTGATTTTTTGCCCGCGCTGGTTGTTTCTTTATCCCGGAGCAGTGCTTTTCGCGCTGGGCGCGCTTGGCATGGCCGCACTATTGCCGGGGCCTGTTCGCCTGGGCAGCATTACGCTTGATGTGCATAGCCTGCTCTATGCCTCGGGCGCTGTGGTGATGGGGTTTCAGGCCATGCAGTTCTGGGTTTTTGCGCGGGCCTATGGCGCGGTGACGGGGATCCTGCCCGAACCGCAGGGCCTCTCGCGTTTCGGGCTGGAAGCGGCGCTGGTGGTGGCGGGGGTGCTGTTGCTGCTCGGCCTTGGGCTTGGCCTTGTCGCTGTTGCGCAATGGGGCACGCGGGATTTCGGCGCGCTTGCCGGCGGCAATGTCATGCGCCTTGCGATTGCTTCCGTCACCGCCATGCTGCTTGGCCTGCAATTGGCCTTTGGGGCGTTTTTCCTGGCCCTGCTTGGCATGATGCGCCCGGCATCACGCCGCTGAACCTGCCGCGTTCAGCCCTTGCGCTTTTCGATGCTGGCCGCCCGGCGCCCATCACGGCAGGCATCCGAGCAATAACGCACTTCCTCCCACACCCGTTCCCATTTCTTGCGCCAGGTGAAGGGGCGGTTGCAGGCCGCGCAAAGCTTTTGCGGCAGATTGGGCTTGCGATGCGCCACGCCTATTCGCCCGGCCGGATTTCGCCAACCACGCGCCCGCGCGCCGGGTCAAACAACAGCACCCTTTCCCCATCGGGCCGCACCACCCATATCGCGATGGTCTTATCAGCCCCGGAAATGCCAGCAATGCGCGAGCCTTCGGGCTGACCAAGCCCCGAAGCCGTAAAGCTGCTACCCATATTCGCCGTGCGCTGGACGATCAGCACAATCAGCGTCACGGTGCCGACCACAATCAGCACCCCCATCCCAATCACCAAAGCCTTGAGCAACCGCACGGAAGACCCCCTTTTGAACGCCGAACGCCACGAATTCCGCGCGCCCCCGGAAGCGGCCGGGCTCCGTGCCGATCGCTTCCTTGCCGAGGCGATAGGTTCTCTCTCCCGCTCCCGCGTCAAGGCCCTGATTGTCGCAGGCCATGCCAGCCGGGATGGTCAGACACTACGGGAACCCGCCGAGGCCATTCGCCCCGGCGCGCTTTACGCGCTGGAAATCCCGGCGGCCATCCCTGCCCTGCCCCAGCCGCAGGATATTCCGCTGACCATCCTGCATGAGGATGCGGACCTGATCGTGCTGGATAAGCCGGCAGGGCTCGTGGTGCATCCCGCGCCGGGCAATCAGGATGGCACCTTGGTCAATGCGCTGCTTGCCCATGCCGGGGATGATCTGCCCGGCATTGGCGGGGAAAAGCGGCCCGGCATTGTGCATCGGCTGGATAAGGACACCTCCGGCGTCATGGTCGCGGCCAAGACGGAACTGGCCTTGCGCCGGCTGTCCGAAAGCTTCGCCGAACGAGATCTGGACCGGCATTATCTGGCGCTCTGCTGGGGTCTGCCGGCGGTGATGGAGGGCGAAATCAACGCCCCGATTGGCCGGCACCCGGCGGATCGCAAGCGCATGGCGGTGGTGGAACGCGGCAAGCCGGCCATCACGCGCTATAAGGTGCTGCGTTCCTGGGGGACGGCCTGCGCCCTGGTTGCCTGCCGGCTGCTGACCGGGCGGACGCATCAAATCCGCGTCCATATGGCGCATCTGGGCCATCCCTTGGTGGGCGATCCGGTCTATCTGCGCCGCACCCCGGCGACCGCCCGCACCCTGCCGCCCCCGGTGCGCGATGCGCTTCTTGCCTTCCCGCGCCAGGCGCTGCACGCCGCCAGCCTTGGCTTCCGCCACCCCATCAGCGGCCAGCCGCTACACTTCGAACGCCCGCTGCCCGAGGATATGGCCGCGCTGCTTACATTACTGGATGGTAACGCCGAGTAACCCGACTATTTCAGTCGGTTTTTCTTGCATTCCCCCCCTATTCCCGCTATTAACCGGGTGTCGGATTCCTCAGGGCGCCAGTGCGACCCGGCCGGCCAAGGCCCCAACAAGGGGCAGGCGACCAGTCAGGGCTTTGAGGTAGATGACGTAATTGTAATGATCGGCCCAGGATGCCGCCTTTGGGGCAGAGCAGGTCGGTGCAGGAGGGTATGAAACCATGGCAACTTCTATGGCCATTCCGATGGCGACTGAGGGCAACCTCTCCCGCTATCTCCAGGATATTCGCAAATTCCCGATGCTCTCGGCTGAGGAAGAACTCAGCCTGGCGCGCCGTTGGCGCGACAATGCCGATGAGCCGGCAGCGCATAAGCTTGTCACATCCCACCTGCGCCTGGTTGCCAAGATTGCCATGGGCTATCGCGGCTATGGCCTGCCGGTTGGTGAACTGATCTCTGAGGGCAATGTCGGGATGATGCAGGCGGTCAAGCGCTTCGATCCCGATCGCGGCTTCCGTTTGGCGACCTATGCCATGTGGTGGATCCGCGCGGCCATTCAGGAATACATCCTGCATTCCTGGTCGCTCGTGAAAATGGGCACCACGGCAGCGCAGAAAAAGCTGTTCTTCAATTTGCGCCGGTTGAAGGCGCAGATGTCGGCCCTGGAAGAAGGCGATTTGCAGCCCGAACAGGTGGCCAAGATCAGCCATGTGCTGCAGGTGCCGGAACAGGACGTGATTTCCATGAACCGGCGCCTTGCGGCTGCCGATAACAGCCTGAATGCACCACTCCGCGCCGATGGCGAAGGCGAATGGCAGGATTGGCTGGTGGATGAAAGCGACAACCAGGAACAGGAACTCGCCGAACATCAGGACATGTCAAACCGCCGCGAATTGCTGAGCGGTGCGCTAAAAACGCTGAATGAGCGTGAACGGCATATCCTGATCGAACGCCGGCTGAAGGAAGAACCGACGACGCTGGAAGAACTTTCGCAGCATTACAACATCAGCCGTGAGCGCGTGCGCCAGATTGAAGTGCGCGCCTTTGAAAAGCTGCAAAAATCCATGCGTCAGCAGATCATGGATCGGCGCTTGACGATTGGCTGAAGAAGTCTGGTTCAACAAAAAAGGCGGTGGAAATTCCACCGCCTTTTCTTTTGTCCTAAAGCCAATCAGCGAATGGGCGGCGCGTAATGCAGCCCGCCATTATTCCACAGGTTGTTCACGCCACGCGGAATACCGATCGGGATAATGCTGCGTTCATACATTTCACCGTAATTGCCGACCTGGCGGACGATCTTGACCACCCAGTCATTCTCAACGCCAAGCGACCTGCCGAGATCACCGGTCCGGCCAAGCAGGCGCTGCACATCCGGATTCACACTGGTGCGCGCCATTTCCTCGACATTCTGGCTAGTCACGCCCAATTCTTCAGCAGTGATCTGCGCAAAAAGCGTCCAACGCACCAGGTCAAAGAACTTCCAGTCACCCTTGCGGACCGCCGGGCCAAGCGGTTCCTTGGAAATGATTTCCGGTAGCAGGATGAAATCCGCCGCATCCGTCGTGCGCGTGGCGCGGAAAGACGCCAGTGAAGACGCATCGTTAGTATAGGCATCGCAGCGGCCGGCCACGAAGGCCGCGCGGATTTCTTCCGCCTGTTCAATCACCACCGGCGTGAAGCGCATGCGGTTCGTGCGGAAGAAGTCAGCAAGGTTCAGTTCCGTGGTGGTGCCGGGCTGCACGCAAACCGTGGCACCATCAAGCTGCTTCGCCGAGGTGACGCCAGAGCTCCGCTTCACCATGAAGCCCTGACCATCATAGAAATTGATCCCCGCGAAAGCGAGGCCGAGCGCGCTTTCGCGCGCCATGGTCCAGGTGGTGTTGCGCACCAGAATGTCCAATTCGCCCGATTGCAGCATGGGGAAGCGCTGCACGGTGGTATTGGGCACAAAGCGCACCTTGGTCGCATCACCCAACAGGGCAGCGGCCACTGCACGGCAGGTATCCACATCCAGGCCGCGGAATTCGCCGCGGCTATCGGGCAGGGCAAAGCCCGGCGCATTGGTGGAAACGCCGCAAATCAACTGCCCACGGGCACGAATGGCAGCCATGGTATCGGCCGCGGGCGCTTGCGCCATGGCCGGGGCGGCCGTCACGGCCATCAGCCCCGCCAGGGCCGCGCCGGAAAGGGCGCGGGTAAATCGGATCATACTTCTGTCTCCCATAGGTTCAGGAAGCCGGTTTTGCGCCAGCCACACCCGGACATCATGGCCCCTGCCGGACCCAAGGCCAAGCCCCTCCTGGTGATGCATGAGGGTTTAATCGCGCGGCCTGACCCCGCACCAATCGGCGATGAAGGTGGCGATGGTGCGGGTGCATTTGCGCAAATCCTCGATCGAGGTGCGCTCATCAAAGGCATGCGCCCCCTCTCCCTTCGGGCCGTAGCAAAGGCCGGGGATGTCGAAATAGAGCCCGTAATAGCGCGTGTCATTCACCGCCGTGGTGCGCCGTTCCGGCATTTGCCCGCCATGGACAGAGGCATGGGCGGCGGCCAGCACGGCCTCGGCCTCGCTGCCCGGTTCCAGCACATAGGGGTCGGTCTGAAAGCCGGTCCAGACGATCTCAGGCGGGTTATTCGCCAGGAAGCCATCACCCTTGGCGGCCGCGCGCACCGTCGCTTCAATGCCGGCCATGGCTTCTTCCGGTGAGGTGCCGGGCACAAGGCCGATGCGGCAATCCACCTCACACCAGGCGGGGGTGGAAGAAGCCCAATCGCCGCCGCGAATGATGCCGGGGTTGAATTTGATCGGGTCCTTGATGTCGGCATACCAGGTGCTCGCCCGCGCGGCTTCGTTCAATGTGCGGGTATGCGCGTAAAGCGCCTGGATCAGCACATAGGCGGACATGATGGCGTTGCTGCCATCCTGCGCCACCGCGACATGCACAGGAATGCCGCGCACACGCAGCCGAAACCAGATGGTGCCGGTTTGGCTGCGGGTGATGGTATGGCCGGTAGGTTCAGGCACCAGCGCAGCGTCAGCACGATAACCGCGCAGCAGCGTGGAAAGCGCGCCATTGCCGGTGCTTTCTTCCTCGGTCACGGTCTCGACATAGACATCGGCGGCGGGTTCAAGCCCGGCATCGCGAATGGCATCCATGGCATAGACCATGCAAGCGACACCCGATTTCATGTCATGCGCGCCGCGGCCATACATCCAGCCATCGCGGATCACGGCGGCATAGGGCGGATGGGTCCACATATCGGCGGGGCCTTCGGGCACCACATCAATATGGCCTTGCAGGATCAGGCTGCGCCCGGTGGGGTTCTTCGCGCGATAGGCCGCCACCACCTGCACGCTGCCGGCGGGATCACATTCCACCATGGGCGCCATTTTCGGATGCGGCGGCACATCGGCCAGGGTGTAGCGGTCCACCGCATAACCGCGCGCCGCCATTTGGCGGGCAAACCAATCCTGCAAGGGCGCTTCGCGGCCACGCAGGCTTGGAAAGCGCACCAGCTCCGCCAGGAACTTCACCTGCTTGTCAAAATTCGTATCAATGGCCGCAGCAATCCGCGCCATGGCTTCCTTATCGGCCATGCTGATCAGTCTTTCCTATCAGTGGTTGTCATGCTGCGTTCAGGGTGGGCTCGCCAAAAGCGCATTGGTGTACCAGGAAGGCGAGGCATCATATTTCACCTTATTCCTGAGCCCCGCCCAGGAAACCTTCAGATAAAAAATCGGAAGAACACCGCCATCTTCGATGCCGATCCGCATCGCCTCAGCGGTCAGTGCATTGCGCCGCGTGGTATCCATGGTGCGCAAAGCCTCGGCCAAGGGCGCATCCATCGCCGGGTTTGAATAATGCTGGCGATTGAAGGGGCCGGCACCGGTTTCGCTATTGCGGGTCATCAGCACCTGGCGAAGCGTATTGGCCGCGATGGAGGAGGTATAGGTGGTCATGAACATCGAAAACTCCCGCGCTGTAGCACGGGTGAAAAGATTGGCGGGCGGCAGGACCTCCACCCGCGTTTCGATGCCAAGCCGCGTCCAACCCTGAGCGATGGCCTGCGCCACATCAGTGTCCGACGCAAACCAGCCATTGGGGCTATGGATGGTGATGCGGAAACCATCCGGATAGCCCGCTTCACGCAGCAAAGCGCGTGCCTGATCCAGATCATAACGCGGCGGCGGCATATTGGGCGCGCGGTCGGCAACAGCGGGGGCAGCGAATTGTTCCGCCGGCATGCCTTGGCCCATCAGCAGCCGATCCACAATGCCTTGGCGATTGATCGCGAGCGAAAGCGCGCGCCGCACCCGCGCATCGCGCAAGGGGTTGCGTTCCAGCACGCGACCTTGCTTGTCGGTGACGAAGGGTGAAGGGTCACGCGCGGCATCGGGGAAAAGATAGGCCGTGCCATTGCTGGCGACACCGAAGACAGATAGCCGCGCATCATTGGTCAGGCGTTGCACATCCTGCACGGGGACGAAATCAATCAAATCCACATCGCCGGAGAGCAGCGTTGCAACACGCGCCCCGGCATTGCTGATGAAGCGCGTCACCACCCTTTCCCAGGGCTGCGCTTCACCCCAGTAATTGGGGTTGCGGCTGATTTCATGCCTCTCCCCCTGCGTATAGCTGACATGGCGATAGGCGCCGGTGCCAATCATGGCGCGGCCCGCGTTGAAATCCCCGAGCGTCGCATTGGCGTGCAGGGTCCGCGACAGGATCATGATGTTTGACAGGTCCCAATCCAGAAAGGGGTTGGGTTCCTTGGTCCTGATCAGAACGCGGCGCGGTTCCGGGATTTCAATGGCGGCAATGCTGCGCACAAAGGGTGTGAAGGGGCCGGGGCTATTGGCGATGGTCGGCACACGCGCATAGGAAAAGGCAATATCCTCGGCCGAGAAGGGCGTGCCGTCATGGAATTTCACACCATCGCGCAGCCTGAATTCCCAGGTCAGGTCATCAATCGCGCGCCAGGATTCGGCAAGGCGTGGCACCAGGCGGCCGGAAGTGTCGAAATCCACCAGGGTTTCGAAAATCTGCCGCAGGATGGCGTTATTCGGGTTGGAGGAATGGTAATGCGGGTCCATGCCCGAAGGGGCGGATTGCGCACCAATGGTCAGGGTGCGCTGCGCCTGAATGGGCGCCGCCCATAACACCACCAAGCCGGCTGCAAGAAGCAGCGCCTTGAAACGAACCATGCCCGTTATCCTCCGGAGGTTGATGGAAGATGAGCGTTGCCCCAGGCCGGCAATACGTCAAGCCGCAGGACTGGTGGGCTTCGGGTAGCTCGAGCGGGGGCTGCGGCCTGCCCTTAAAGCTTACTTCACGTTTGCCTGAATAGACTTCATCCTCAACAAAAATTGTCGATCCCGATCCATGAACACCACGCCCTTGATCTGCACCCGCGTCCCATCCCGGAAAGCGCTGAATTGCAGGCTGCTTATCGAAGAAGGCTCGCGCTCCGCCCTTCTCAATCCTTTGTTGATACCCTTCGGTTAGGCAGTCAGCCCCATGACCATCACCTTGTCACAGTACCCGCCCGCGGAACCCTGGCCTGCCTCGGAAGGCCGTGCCTGGTTGGAGTGGAATGCCGATACGGATGAGCTGCATCTCTCGGCGACGGCACTGGAAGTTTTGGGCTTGCAGCCAGCGGAAGCCCCAGCGCATGAGGCCGAACTTGTCGCGCTTTTCAAAAAGCCAAGCCAGAGCAAATTGGCGATCGCGCTTGAAGACATATTGACGCAAGGGGAATGCCGTCCGGTCGAATTGCTGCGCAAGACGCCGGCAGGCGTCCAGCTTGTATTGTTCACCGGCCGTTTGGATGAGTTTCGCCCCGGGCGTCTTGTGATCGCCAGTCTTGAAGACATCACGACCAGCAGCCACGGGCAACAACATCTGGCGGCCAGGGCGCGATTTCAGACTTTCGTCAATCTGCTACAACAGGACCGGGCCTTCTTCGATTCCGTCCCGCTGGGGCTGATGATGGTCACCAATGGCTGCATTACACAGGCAAATCCGAAACTCACTGAAATTCTGGCAACCCCAACGGCAAGCCTGGTGGGGGAACCTGTTTCACGCATCCTGTCCGACAAACAGGCTTATGATTTCTTCATGGAGACCGTATGGGGTGAGGGCAGTGAACATGGCGATGACCATGTGGAAACTGAATTCGAAAGTGAAGATGGTACGCGGCTTTGGCTGAAGGTGGGCATTTCGCGCATTGCGTCATCCGGTAAGGAGAATGCCTGCCTTTGCATGATTGAGGATATCACAACCCGCAAGAAGCTTGAGCAGGATGTCTGGAATGGCCTGGCCGAGACCATTTCCGCCAAGGAGGCGACCGAGAATGCCGCCCGCGCCAAGGATGAATTCCTGGCAATGGTGAGTCATGAGATTCGCACACCTCTTTCGGCTGTCATTGGCATGCAAAGACTGGCACTACGCGATCCCGAGTTGCGGGAGAAAACCCGCAAGCATCTTGATTTGGCGCGGACCAATGCCGAATTCCTACTGGAATTATTGAATGATATCCTGGATTTCTCCAAAATCGAGGCCGGTAAGCTGGTTCTTGAATCGGTAGATTTCTCACTCCGCAATCTTATTGGCGACAGCGTTGCCCTGCTTGCTGAACGTGCCGAGGCCAAGAACATCTCCCTTGATGTTGGCATTGATGAGGAGGTGCCCGATACGCTTGAAGGCGACCCCGCGCGGATCAAGCAGATTCTGCTCAACCTGATCGGCAATGGCATCAAATTTACCGACCATGGCGGCGTTTCACTCAAGGTAGCGCTGCACGAAAGCCTGGAAGAAAAATGTCGAATCCGATTCGTGGTTTCGGATACCGGGATCGGTATTTCCCCAGAAGCACAATCCAGGCTGTTCCAAAAATTTGCCCAGGGAGACACTTCCACAACCAGGCGCTTTGGCGGCACGGGTCTTGGACTGGCGATTTGCAAGCAGATTGTTGATCTGATGCAAGGCGAAATCCAGCTTTCCAGTGAAGTTGGCAAGGGAGCCTGCTTTACCTTTACCATTCCCTTCAGGTTGGGAACCAACCAGGGCAAGAGCCTGCAAGTTGATCTGCAACCCCATACGCATCAGCTGCAGATCCTCTGTGCCGAAGATTTTCTGCCAAACCAGCTGATCATCCAGGGCCTTCTGGAGGAGATGGGCCATAGGGCCGAGTTTGTGGATAATGGGCGCAAAGCGCTGGAAGCCCTGCCGCTCCGCAACTTTGATCTGATCCTGATGGATGGGCGCATGCCGGAAATGGATGGCGCAACCGCGATCCGCCTGATCCGTTCCGGGGGTGATGGGAAATTCCACATTCCCAATCCGAAAATTCATATCATCATGCTGACCGCCAATGCCGGGGATGAAAACCGACAATTCTACCTATCCTTTGGCGCGGATGATTTTCTGGTCAAACCGGTTGACGAAGCGCTACTCCATCAAAGCCTGACAAGGGTGATGGAAGCGCGGTTGGCGGAGGGGGCGAAGCTGCTGCCGCTCTTGCGCGATCATGATGAGGAATTGACGCGGATCTTCGGGGTGGTCCCATCAGATCCCACCACAGCCCATGACGCCAAATCCTCAGGTCGCGGCAAATCGGGGCGGGACGATGCGGCCAATCTTAAGCAACGCCTGAAACGCGCCCTTCGAGAGGACCTCCCGCTTCGCATCCAGGCACTTGATGCTGCCGATGCCAAACAGGATCTGCGCACGCTGGCAGAGCTTTTTCACAGCCTGAAGGGCAGCCTTGGCTTTATCTGGCCGGAAGGTGATCTCGTCAAATTGAGCGCGGAACTGGAAAGACTGGCGGACCATAATGAGTGGGACGCCATTAAACGGGAGATACCGCGTTTTCGCGCGATGCTGATGGAAATCGTGGAAGGGGCCGATACATGAGAGCGCTTGTTGTTGATGATGATGTCGTATCGCGCATGGCCCTTGCCGACCTGATGCGCAGCTTCATTGAATTGAAGGTGGTTGAGGCTGTGGATGGGCAGGATGCCTGGGAAAAGCTGGAAATGGGCCCGGCGCCCATGATCTGCTGCTGCGATGTGCAGATGCCGCGGCTTTCCGGCATTGATTTGCTGAAGCGCGCGCGTTCTTCGCCACGCTTCAAGGATATTCCCTTCGTTCTGGTGACAGCGGCATCAGACATGGATACTGTCAGGAAGGCAGTGACGCTTGGCATCAGCCATTACATCGTCAAGCCCTTCCATGCGCGCGAGGCACGCGGTTCGCTGCAAAAGATCCTCAACGCCGCCTGGGAAAGAATCGCGGAACCACCCCCGGCGACATTGAACCGACTGAATATCGCGCCGGATCAGTTGATGACCTATCTCTATTCACTCCGCGGGCAATGCGCGGTCTTCGCGCGTGATTTGCGCCGGTCCCAAAACCTGCAGGATGTGCAGGACGTCGTTGGGCGATTGAAGGGCCTGCACACGGGTTGCCTGACACTTGGCCTGCATTATGCGGCTGATTTGGTGATGCAATTACGCGACGAAAGGTCCGATATCGAAAGGGTTGAACAGGCCTTGATTGAAATCGAATTGGCAATTTCTTCCCAGGAAGAAAGGGTAAGGGCGCGCCACAGTCTTGCCTCTGGCGCCGCCATCAAGCGGAGCGCCGTGCAGGCCTGAACCCCTCAGGCCGCTTTCCCCAAGGGGCCTGCCTGTGCTTGGGTGTGGTTGCAGGAGCCAACCATGCCAAATGCCGAATCGCCCGGGCCGTCGCCAACGCGCCATACGCAAACCGCCATACTCGCCGAAAGGGGCGCGGTTTTCCTGCTGCTGGCCTTGCTGCTTTATGGCGTTATTCGTGTGCTGGAGCCCTTCGGCCTTGCCATTGCTTTTGGCACCTTTATCGCCATCGGCACTTGGCCGCTCAGAGATGCGATGGTGAACCGCGGTATCCCACGCAGTATCGCTGCAACCCTTATGCTCTTGGTGTTGATCCTGTCTCTGGCGATACCCGCGCTCGCCTTGACACCGGAATTGGGCGGGCAGATTGCCAATGCTTCCAAAGTCGCGCGCGAATTATTGGCGGGCCTGCCGGAGGCGCCGCCCACCTGGCTTTCCGGGCTTCCTTTGGTCGGTGGCGCGATCAGCAATTGGTGGCCGCAATTACTCCATTTTCAGGGCGATTTTTCGGAATTGCTGGCGCCTTATGCCGGGCGCATCACCAGCCTTTTGGTGGATATCGGTCAGGCGGCGGCCGCGAGTGTGGTGCAAATCCTGCTCGCGCTGATTGTCGCCACTGCCTTCTGGATCAATGGCGACAAGCTGGCGCATGAGGTGACGGACATTGCCACGCGTCTTGGTGGTGAAGCAGGACGAAATGCGGTGAGTGCAGCCGAAGGCGCGGTGCGCGGTGTGGCCTGGGGCATTGTTGGCACCGGCATCATCCAGGCCATGCTGATGGGCATTGGCCTTGCCATTGCGGGCGTGCCTGGCGTTGGCGTCATTTCCTTCCTGACGCTGATCTTTTCCATCAGCCAAGTGCTTGGGCCGCTGGTGGTGGTCGCCTGGCTTGGCGCGGCGGCTTGGCTCTATAGTGAAGGCCAAATGGTTTGGGCCATTTTCATGGGGCTATGGGGGCTGATCATGGTCTCGGGCAGCGACAATATCGTGCGGCCCTTGCTCATCAAACGCAGCAGCGAAATGCCGTTATCGCTGATCATTCTTGGCGTTTTTGGCGGTTTGATCGCCTTTGGCTTCCTTGGGCTTTTCATCGGCCCCGCCTTGCTTGCTGTTGCGCATGGGCTGCTCAAGGCCTGGCGCAGCGCCGAAGGCTGATACCGGCAGGGCTGGCAAAGCCCGCATCCCGCGTTATGACTAGCCCGAAGAAAGGGCAGGAGAGAGACCCATGGCCACACGCAAGCATCGCATCGCCGTCATCCCAGGGGATGGCATTGGCAAGGAAACCACGCCCGAAGGGCTTCGCGTGCTGGATGCCGCGGCGCGGCGCTTCGGTTTTGAACTGGAACTGACGCATTACGATTGGTCCTGCGAAACCTACGCCAAGACCGGCAAGATGATGCCGGATGATGGCATGGACCGTCTGAAGGATAGCGACAGCATTTTCCTGGGTGCTGTGGGCTGGCCCGGCGTGCCGGATCATGTCTCGCTTTGGGGTTTGCTCATCCCGATCCGCCGCGGCTTTGACCAATACGTCAATCTGCGCCCCTGCCGCTTGTTGCCAGGTGCGACCACGCCGCTCGCGAACCGTGGTCCCAAGGATATTGATTTCATCGTGGTGCGCGAAAATACGGAAGGCGAGTATTCTTCAAGCGGCGGGCGCATGTTCGTGGGGACAGACCGCGAATTCGTCTCCCAGGAAAGCGTCTTCACCCGCATCGGTGTGGATCGCGTGCTGCGCTACGCCTTTGAATTGGCCAAGACCCGCGCGCGCAAGAAGGTGACGAGTGCCACGAAATCCAATGGCATCACCTTCACCATGCCCTATTGGGATGAACGCTTTGCTGAGATGGCGAAGAATTATCCGGGCATCACCACGGATCAGTTTCATATTGATATCCTCTGCGCCCATTTCGTGCAGCATCCGGATTGGTTTGATGTGGTGGTGGGGTCCAACCTGTTCGGCGATATCCTGTCAGACCTTGGGCCGGCGGTGGCGGGTTCCATCGGCATTGCGGCGAGTGCCAATATCAATCCCGAAAAGCGTTTTCCTTCGATGTTTGAACCCGTGCATGGCAGCGCGCCGGATATCGCCGGCAAATTCATCTGCAACCCGATCGGGCAAATCTGGTCGGGGGCGATCATGCTGGAACATCTCGGCGAAAAACAGGCTGCCGATGCGATCCTCGCCGTGATTGAAAAGCTGCTGGCGGAAGGTGGCCCGCGCACGCGCGACATGGGCGGGCAGGCCGGCACGGCGGATGTCGGCCGCGCGATTGCCGAAGCCGTCGCGAAGTTCTGACTAAAAAGAAGGGCTCGCCGGATCACACCGGCGAGCCCTTTTTCGTGACGCAATAAGCGCAGGAAGCGCTTACCGCTCCAGGCACATGGCAACACCCATGCCGCCACCGATGCAGAGCGTCACCAAGCCCTTCTTCGCGCCGCGCTTTTGCATTTCAAACAACAGCGTTGTCAGCACGCGGGCACCGGAAGCGCCAATCGGATGGCCAAGGGCAATGGCGCCACCATTCACATTCACCTTGCTGGTATCCCAGCCGAGATCCTTGTTCACGGCGATGGCCTGCGCGGCAAAAGCCTCATTGGCTTCAATCAGGTCCAGATCATCAATCTTCCAACCCGCCTTGGCCAAGGCCTTGCGCGAAGCAGGGATGGGGCCTGTGCCCATGATGGAAGGATCAACGCCCGCCGTCGCCCAGGATACAATACGCGCGAGCGGCGCAATGCCGCGCTTGGCGGCTTCCGCCGCCGTCATCACCACCACCGCCGCCGCGCCATCATTGATGCCGGAAGCATTGCCGGCCGTCACCGACCCATCCTTGGCAAAGGCGGGGCGGAGCTTGCCCAGGATTTCCAGCGTTGTGTCCGGCTTCGGATATTCATCGGCCGAGACAACAACATCGCCCTTGCGGCCCTTGACCGTGACCGGCGTGATTTCATCGGCAAAGCGGCCAGCCGCCATGGCTTCGCCAGCCTTGCGCTGCGAATTGACGGCGAATTGATCCTGTTCATCGCGCGTGATCTGGAAGGCGCGGGCGACATTCTCGGCCGTATTGCCCATGTGATAGCCATGGAAGGCATCCATCAGCCCATCGCGCAGCATGGTATCCATGAGCGAAAGATCACCCATCTTCTGCCCGGCGCGCAGCTGCTGCGCATGGGGTGCTTGCGTCATGCTTTCCTGACCACCGGCCACCACAATGCGCGCATCGCCGGTTGCGATCTGCTGCGCTGCCAGCGCCACGGCGCGCAGGCCTGAGCCGCAAAGCTGATTGATGCCAAAGGCCGTGTGTTCCACCGGAATGCCAGCATTCACCGAAGCCTGCCGCGCCGGGTTCTGCCCCGCACCGGCGGCCAGGATTTGGCCCAGGATCACCTCATCCACTTCGGCCCCTTCAATGCGGGCGCGTTCCATGGCGGCCTTGATGGCAACCGTGCCCAAAGCATGCGCCGGCAAGGACGCAAAGGCCCCGTTGAAGGCGCCAACCGGTGTGCGGGCGGCAGAGGCGATGACGATTTCAGTCATGGGGATTTCCTTCCTCAAAAATGGGTCATTTGCAGCTTCGTATCACAAACCGCGCAACCAATCGCGCAAGGGCTGCCATAGCGCGGTCTCGGCTGCAATGCCGGCGACCATGCCGATATGCCCCGCCGGCGCCATGTGCAGCTTGACCTGACGCAAGCGGCTGGTCAGCGCCAGGGCGGAAGCGGGCGGCACAATGCGGTCCCGATGCGGAATGGCGGCAAAGGCCGGGCCCTGCCAAAGCGCCGGGTCCACCACCTGCCCCGCGACGCGCCAGGCAAGGCCCACCGGTTCATTCCGCCCATACCAGCCGCCAATACATTGCCGCGCCACCGGGGCGGCCAAGGGCACGCCATCATTCAGCCAATCCTCCAGCGCCACAAAGCGCCTGGCAGCGGCGGATGCCTGGTCCAGCCGCCCAAAACCCCGGAATTTCTCGGCAATGCCAAAGGGATCAAGGCTGGCAAACAGGGTTTGCAGCACATCCACCGGCAGCGCGCCGGTCGGTTCCATCAGCGCTTCCAGCCCCGGCAGGGCGCCGGCCGCGGCGCGCGCCCGCGCCTCTCCATCCGGCCCCGCATGAAAATCCCAAGGGGTCGCGAGCAAAGCAAGGCCACGCACCAAATCCGGCCGGCGCAGCGCAAGTGCCAGGCCGAGCAAGCCGCCCATGCAATAGCCGGCCAGGATCACCGGGCCAGGGGCGGCCATCAGCGCGCGTTCCAGCCGCCCGGCGATATAATCCGTCAGGGTGAAGTGCCGTTCGGCCTCACCGGGCCAGCCCCAATCGAGCAAAAGGGTGCGAAACCCCTGCCCTGGCAGCCAGCGCAGCAGGGATGCTTCCGGCATCAAATCAAGCACATAGGCGCGGTTCACCAGCGAAGGCACAAAAACCACGCAGGGCCCCCGCCCGCCATAATCCAGCAATTTACTGTCTTCCTCGGCCCAAATGGCCGGCACCGGCGGCGCCTCACGCACAAAAGGATGGCGCCGATAGGCTGCAAGCCCGGCCACCAGCGCCCGATCCGCCCGCAGCAGCCGGTTCAGAACCGCGCCGCGAAACGCCTCAGGCGCGTGGCCGGCGCTGGCGAGGGCGGCGCTGATTCGCGCGGCTTCCGCCTGCCCCGCTTTCGAGATCGGCCAGGCGCCGTTCCAGGGTGGCAAGCCGTTCGGCCATGGCATCCCGGGCAGCGCCCCCGCTGCCGCCATGGCCCGTATCCCCGCCAGCCCCAGATGGAGCGGCAGCGGGCGCGGGCCGCGGCGGCGGAGCGGCGCTGTCATGCGGCGCGGCACCGGGCGTGAAAGGCTTGCTGAACTGCGCTGCCGCGCGGAACCAGGCCGCACCCAGCGAGGCAAAAGCCGCCCATCTTTCCGCAAGCTCGGGATCGGCGGCGAGCCCGGCCACCTCGCTCTGCCAGAGCGCGATCCAGTCTTCCGCCAATCGGTCGAGATCCTCGGGCCCAGCCATGGGGCAGGCTTATAGCCGCATCCGCGACAGCGCGATATGACCCAAAGGGCGCGTTTTTGCACTGCAACAGGCTTGCGCCTTGCGGTATGAAGCGTGATAGGTCCAATTCAGAACCGCAGAAGCCGAGGCAAGCACCCATGTCTGGTCGTCAATCCCCCGAAGCCGGCGAGCAGAAGGCGCTGCCCCCGATTGTTGTCAAGAAATACGCGAATCGGCGGCTCTACAACACTGAAACCTCATCCTATGTCACTTTGGATGATCTGGCCGCCATGGTGCGCGCTGGCCGGGATTTCGTGGTCTATGATGCCAAATCCGGCGAAGACCTGACCCGCAGCGTGCTGACGCAGATCATCGTGGAACAGGAAGGCAAGGGGCAGAATATGCTGCCCACCTCGGTCCTCAGGCAATTGATCGGGCTTTATGGCGATAATCTGCAATCGCTCGTGCCGCGTTATCTGGAAGCGGCCATGGCTTCCTTCGGGCAGCAGCAGGAACAGATGCGCGATACGCTGAGCAAGACCATGAGCGGCTTCATGCCCTTCCCGTCGAGTGTTTCGGATATGCAGGAAGTCAGCAAACAGAACATCGCCATGATGGAACGCGCGATGAGTTTGTTTACCCCTTTCGCGCGACGCGAGGAAAACGCCCCGAGCGATGAAACCGAGGCGTTAAAGAAAGAAATTGAGACACTGCGCGGCGAATTGGCGGCGCTGAAATCGCGCAACAAGGGCTGATGGCGTTGTTTTTTTGAGGCGCATCTTCACCGCTTGATCATCTATGCCACGCATAATCCGCACTCAGTAGGGGGCATGATGCCCCGCTGAGGAATCGGGTTGATGGACAGCATCGTCGAAATTGCAGAATCATTCCGGCAGGGTGAGACCGGGATCGCCGAAGTGGTCTCCACCCAAAGGGCGAATGCCGCTGATAAGCATGTGGGGGCCCGCATTCGCGAAAGGCGCACCATGCTTGGCCTGTCGCAGCAGCAATTGGCCAAGATGATCGGCGTAACCTATCAGCAGGCGCATAAATATGAACGTGGGCTGAACCGCATTTCCGCCGGCCGGCTTTACGGTATTGCGCAGGTTTTGGGTGTGCCGATTTCCTGGTTCTTTGAAGGGCTGAAATCCGAAACCGCCGATCCTTCCATGTCTCAGCGCCAGCGCATGTGCCTTGAACTCGCGCGCAATTTCGCGCTGATTGACAATGACAAGCACCAGGAAGCGCTGAGCCAAATGGCGCGCGCCTTGGCCGCCCAAGCCCAAGCCGTAGCGCGGAGTGGTGTGGCGGGCGAATAGGCGCGCTTTCGCCTTTGGGGGCTGATTCCATCGCCCCCCAATCCCGGCTAGATTCGGCCCATGGACGAATCCCGGCCGAATAACATCCCCGAATATGGCGTCGCCGATCTGGCCGGCGCCATTCGCCGCACGCTGGAAGGTGCTTTCGGGCGGGTTCGCCTGCGCGGTGAAATCACCGAAATGAAGCGCTATCCTTCCGGGCATATCTATTTGTCGCTCAAGGATCAGGAAGCGAAGATCGAAGCGGTGATCTGGAAAGGCTCGCTCCGCAATATCGGTACCATGCCGGAGAACGGCGTGGAGATGATCGCGACCGGCCGGATTTCCACTTATGCGGATCGCTCAAAATACCAGCTGGTGATTGAAAGACTGGAATATGCCGGCGAAGGTGCCTTGCTGGCGCGGATTGAGGCGCTGCGCAAACGCCTTTTGGAAGAAGGGCTGTTTGATGAGGCCCGCAAGCGCCCCTTGCCGATATTGCCGCGCGTGATTGGCGTGATCACCAGCGAAAAAGGCGCGGTCATTCAGGATATTCGCACCACCATCGCGCGGCGCTTTCCGCGCCATATCCTGTTATGGCCCGTCGCGGTGCAGGGCCAGGGCGCGGCGGAACAGATTGCCGCCGCCATCAGGGGTTTTTCCGCCCTACCAGCCGGCGGCACCGTGCCGCGCCCCGATGTGCTGATTGTTGCGCGCGGCGGTGGCAGCCTGGAAGATTTGATGGCCTTCAATGAGGAGATCGTCATCCGCGCTGCCGCTGAAAGCACCATTCCGCTGATTTCCGCCGTGGGGCATGAAACCGACACCACGCTGATTGATTACGCGTCTGACCGCCGCGCACCGACGCCGACCGCCGCCGCTGAATTGGCCGTGCCGGCGCGGGCAGAGCTTTCCGCCGCGCTGATGCAAACCGGGGCGCGGCTTGGCCAGGCCGCTTCGGGTTTGGTGAATGCCGCACGGCTTCGGCTGCTCAGGGCCGAACGTGGCTTGCCGGATGTGCCGGCGCGGCTCGCGCAATCGCGCCAACGCCTGGATGATTGGGGCGAAAGACTGCCGCGCGCTGCCGGCACAAGCATCAGCACGCGGGCGCAACGGCTTGGCGCGCTCCGCATTCCCCATCCGCGGGAAGGCATTCTGGCGCGGCGCGCGGCGGTTGAAGCGCTCGGCCTTCGCCTTGGCAGCGCCTGGGCGCGGCGGCGGGATGGGCTGGCGGGGGCGCCTGGCCTCTCGCGGCTTTCGGCAGCACCGGTGCTGGCGACGCTTCGCCAGCGGCGGACCCAATTGGAGGGGCTGGCGGCCCGGCTTGAAAGCGCTTCCTATACCTCGGTCTTGGCGCGGGGCTTTGCCCTGGTGCGCGATGCCAAGGGCGCGCCCGTGGTGGCGGCGGGCGCGATTACCCCCGGCCAGCCCTTGCGCCTGACCTTCGCTGATGGCGAAGTGGGGGTCAGTGCCGATGGCACGCGCCAAGGACGCCTATTTTGATGAATGCCCTGCCTCGTCGGCTGCTATTGGCGGCACCTGCACTGCTGCTGGCCGCACCCGCCCGCGCCGTAACCTTGAATGAGGCCGCGCTGACCCAGGGCGGCTTTGTGCTGGGCCGCGCCGCGCCGGGGAGCAGGCTGGCGCTGGATGGCCGCGCGGTCAGGGTCTCGTCAGCCGGGCAATTTGCCTTTGGCTTCGGGCGCGATCATGCGGCGCAGGCCCGGCTGGTCATCACGGCCCCCGGCGGTGCGGCGGAAACCCGCGTGCTGAACATCGCCAAGCGCGCCTGGCCGACCGAGAGCATTTCCGGCCTGCCCCCCGCCCAGGTGACGCCGGATGCCGAAACCCTGGCGCGCATTGCCCGCGAAAGGGAAAAACTGGGCGCGGTGCGGGCGGTTGAAACCGCCCTGACCGGCTTTGCCGAGGGTTTTGTGCGCCCCGCCCCTGGCCGGATTTCCGGCGTTTTCGGCAGCCAGAGGATCTTGAACGGCCAGCCGCGCCAGCCCCATTACGGGCTGGATTTCGCTGCCCCAACCGGCACGCCAGTACTGGCCTGTGCCGCCGGGCGGGTGACTTTGGCCGATGAGTTTCATTTCTTTGGCAAATTGATCGTGCTGGATCATGGCCATGGGGTGAATTCTCTTTACGCCCATTTGTCTGAGGTCTCGGTACGGGAGGGGGAGAGCATCGCCAAGGCGCAAAGGATCGGCGCCATCGGCATGACAGGGCGCGTGACCGGGCCGCATTTGCATTTCAGCCTATCCTGGTTTCAGCAATGGCTGGACCCGCAGCCGGTCGTGCTGCCCGCCTGAAGTTGCGCCCGGCAGGGGTGGGCGGCATATTGCTGCAAAGCACACTCTAATTTCGGGATTTTCGGGAATGCAGGGCCTGCCGCAGATCATCAGCCTGGTGCCGCAGACCGGTCTGCAATTCATTGACATCCGGTTCAACCTGGACCGCCTGCCGCGTGCGCCGCGTTCCTTCTGGGAACAGCCGCTGCCGCCCGGCGCTGAACCGGCGAGCGGCGGCTTGGTTAATCTGCGGCGCCTCACGGAAAACGGCGAAGGCGCGCTGCTGGACCCGATCAGTGGCCGCAGCCCGCCCGATGAGGAAATCTACCAGATCGGTCGCGGGCAGGCTTTGGAGTTCATCCTGGGGCGCTGGTTGCCGCTGCCTTATTTCCGTGTGGCGGCCGTGGGTGCCTCGGGCCAGGAAGTCTATGACAAGGGGCCGACCAATTGGGCGCGGCTGCGCATCACGGCGTTGTCCGCGCCGGATGAGGAAGGCCATACGCATCATGCTGTGCTGGCCTTTGATACGGCGCTGCGCGCGCGTGAAGAAGGACGCCCCTATACCGCGATTTCGCCCGCGGATAGCGAGCGCGCCGGCGAATTCACCTTTGTGTCGGATCGGGAACAGACAAGCTGGTTCATGAATGAACCGTGGCTTATTCAATGGCTGGAAGAAATCCTGCAGGAAATGCGCGCCGCATCTGGCCGGCGCCCGCGCCCCGAGGATGAACAGCGCGTCTGCGAACATTGGGCTCGCTATATCACGCTGCTGGAATTGATCGCCGAAGCGCGCATCCTGCCGCGCGTGAAGCTGGTGGATGTGGTGTCCAACAGCAAATCCTATGAGCCGATCAATGTTGATCTGGTGCTGGATATTGGCAATGCGCGCACCTGCGGCATTCTGGTGGAAGATGAACGCGACAGCCGGCTTAATCTGAACAACAGCTATCCCCTGAAGCTGCGAGATTTGAGTGCGCCGGAAGCGGGTTATGCCTTTCCCTTCGAAAGCCGTGTTGAATTTGCGCGCGCGAGTTTCGGCAAGGATGCACTCAGCCGCCGTTCCGGGCGCGGCAATGCCTTTCAATGGCTGAGCCCTGTGCGCATCGGCCCGGAAGCAGTGCGGCTTTCTGCTGCGGCGCGCGGCAATGAAGGGGCAACGGGGCTTTCATCGCCCAAGCGCTATCTTTGGGACGAAAGACCAACCACGCAGGTTTGGCGCTTCAATGGCATGGCTGCGGATGGCGTGACGACGGAACCGCCTGTCAGTGGCAGTTTCATGGCCTGGGTGACGGAAGAAGGCGAAGTGCTGCGCGCCAAGCCACGGGGCAGAGGCGGCGCGCCGCGCCAACCTGCCGTGCGCGCACGTTTCAGCCGTTCATCGCTGATGAGTTTTCTGCTGGCCGAAATCCTGTTGCAGGCATTGTCGCAAATCAATTCGGTGGAAACGCGCTATGCGCGGAGCTTCCCCGATGTGCCGCGCCGGCTGCGGCGCATTTTGCTGACCATGCCGCCGGCCATGGCACTGGCCGAACAGCGGATTTTCCGCCATCGCGCCGAAGCTGCCGTGCGCCTGGCTTGGGATATGATGGGCTGGGGCAATGCGGCACCTGGCGCCGCTGCGCCACCGCCGGAACCGCGCATCATCGCCAATTTGGATGAGGCGACGGCGACTCAACTGGTGTTCCTTTACACTGAAGCAAGCCAGCGCTTGCGTGGCGATCCGGCAAGCTTCTTCGCGCTGACCGGGCGCGCACGCGAAGGCTATGGCAAGGCCCCGTCGCTCCGTTTGGCGAGTATTGATATTGGCGGCGGCACCACGGATTTGATGATCTGCACCTATTCCGCCGAAGCGGGGCAGGAAATTGAACCGCATCAGAATTTCCGTGAGGGCTTCCGCATTGCGGGTGATGAGGTGTTGCAGGAGGTGATTCAAAGCATCGTCCTGCCACAGCTTGAAGAATGCCTGCGTGTGGCCGGTGCGCGTGACCCGAAGGCGTTGTTGCGTGAAGTATTGGGTGGCGATCGCGGGGCGCAAAGCGAATTGGAACGGCATTTGCGCCGACAATTCGTGACGCAAGTGCTGGAACCGACCGGTCTTGCAATCCTGCATGGCTATGAAAAGATTGATGAACGCGCGAGCGGTGAATTCCTGCGCGAGAAACTGGCGTCCATCCTACAGGGACGCGATGTGGCGGCGCCCTTGCGCTATTTCGAACAACAGGCAGCGCGTGCCGGGGCTTCCGGTTTCCAATTGCTGGAAGCGGAAATGGCTGCCGCCGCCGGCAGTGTGGATGCGATTGTGCAGGCCGCGCTTGGCCAGGTGATCGCTGATCTCTGCGAAGTTGTTTATGCCTTTGACTGCGATTGGCTGCTGCTATCCGGCCGGCCATCCCGGCTGCGCGCGATATTTGACATGGTGCTGGCAAAAATGCCGGTGCCGCCGCATCGCATTGTCGGCATGCATCGCTACCGCGCCGGAAGCTGGTATCCCTTCCGCGATTCCGCCGGGCGCGTGGATGACCCGAAAACCACGGCGGCGGTTGGCGCCATGCTCTGCGCCGTGGCGGAAGGACGTTTGGAAAATTTCCTGATGCGCACAAGCAGGCTTGCCATGCGCTCCACCGCCAAATACCTCGGGCGGATGGAAATTTCGGGGCAGATATTGAAGCAGAATGTGCTGCTGCAAGACCCGGATGCGGCACTGTCCAAGGCGCCGGGGGCATCGCAGGATGTGAAATTCACGATGGAATTCCGTGCGCCGGTTTTTCTTGGCTTCCGCCAATTGGATCTGGAACGCTGGACCGCGAGCCGGCTTTACATTCTGGAATATGCCAATCCGGATAATGTGCCGCGGCTGAAACTGCCCTTGAAGCTTGCCATTCAGCGCGCGGAAATAGACCCCGAAAGCGCGGATGCCGAGGAATTGCGGGAGGATTTCACCATAGACGAAATCCTGGATGCGGAGGGCGATCCGCAGCATCGCGGCATTGTGCGCCTGCGCCTGCAAACCGAACGCAGTGAGGCTGGCTATTGGCGCGATACCGGCGCGCTTTCGGTGCCGTGAGGATCAGGCAATGACAACACCGAATGCCGAAAACGAAGCCCTGGCGCAAAGCTGTGATGCGGTGGCGGATGCCGCGCATGGGGCCATTGAATGGATCGCCCAGGCCGGCGATGTGGTGCGCGAAGAAGGTCCTGCCTTGGCGCGCGATTTCCGGCGCGAAGGCTTGCGCGCGCGCAAGCTTGCCAATGCCGCACGCCGGCCCATGTGCGTTTCCGTCTTTGGCCCAAGCCAACAGGGCAAAAGTTATCTTATCGCCTCCCTGGCGCGGAAGGAAGGCAAGCCAACCACGATCCGCTTTGGGGAGGAGTTGCGCGGCTTCAACCGCGATATCAATCCTGATGGTGGCAAGGAATCAACCGGCCTTGTGACGCGCTTCACGACGCGCCCGGTGGGCGGCCTGCCCGGCATGCCTGTGGTCTGCCGCATGCTGTCTGAAACTGACATCGTGAAAATCATGGCCAATGCCTTCATGGAAGATTTTGACCGTGACACGGTGATCCCGCTTGATGGCGCCGTGATTGAATCGAGCCTTGCCAAAGCCCGCGCGAAGGCTGCGCCGGCGGCGGTAGGGCGGCTGAATGAAGATGATATCTATGATCTGTTCGAGTATTTCGAACGCTATTTCCTGAACCATCCGACGCATCTGGCGCTGAAGCCAGGTGCTTGGCGGGAGATTGAAAGCCTCGCGCCACGCTTGGCCATTGCGGATCGGGTGGAGCTTTACGGCCTGCTTTGGAACAATACGCCAACCATGACAGCGACCGCGCTGAAACTGGTGCAGGCTTTGGCACAGCTCGATTTTCCGGAAGAAGCCTGCTGCCCGATGCTCGCGGTGGAGCCCAAGGCGCAAAGCATTATTGATGTCGAGACCATGTCCCTTCTCGGCAAGGGCGATGGCGATCCGATGCCGGTGGCTACCCGCGCCGGGCGGCGCGCGGAATTGCCGCGCGCGGTCCTCACGGCCGTCGTGGCCGAATTGCAGTTGCAGCTTGAAGACAAGCCCTTTGATTTTTTTGATTATACCGATCTGCTCGATTTTCCCGGTGCACGCGGGCGCGAGAAATACAACGCCGCGAAGGCCGAGGAAGTGGCGCAGACCGATCTTTTCATGCTGCTCCGGCGCGGCAAGGTTGCTTATTTGTATCAGCGCTATCTGGCGGAACAGGAACTGACTTCCATGTTGCTCTGCCTGAAGCACAGCAATCAGGAAGTGCGCACCGTGCCCGCCATGGTGCGGAACTGGATTGATGGCACCCATGGCGCCACACCAGAGGCACGGAAGGGCCAGGATGTCGCCTTGTTTCTGGTGCTCACTATGTTCGACATGGAATTTGAAATCAAAGGCGGCGCCGAAGATAATGTGGAACGCTGGTCCACGCGATTGAAGACGACGATTTTCGAATTCCTGGGTCTTGGCCATGATTGGCCATCGGAATGGGTACCTGGCCAGCCCTTCAATAATACGTTTTGGCTGCGTAACCCTGAAGTGCTGAACAAGGGGCTATTGGATTATGACGCCAATGGCCGTGAAGCGAGCTTCCGCGATCCGGCACGGGTGGCACAGTTGAAGGCGAATTTCCTTGCCAATACGGATGTGCAAAAGCATTTCGCCGATCCGGAACGCGCCTGGGAAGCGGGCATGGCGTTGAATGATGGCGGCATTGGCTATCTTTCCGAAAAGCTCCGCCCGGTCTGCAATCCTGCACTGAAGCGCCGTCAGGTGCAGGGGCAGTTGGGTGATCTTGCCAAGCGCATGGCGGGAAGGCTGGAAGGCTATCATGTCTCCGGTGATCTTGATGCGGAATTGGCCAAGCGGCGGGCGGAAGCGCGGCTGGTCGGGCGGCAATTGCTGGCCTGTGCGGAAGCTCAGGCCTTTGGGCTGTTGCTGCGCGAATTGCAGGTGCAGGGCGAAACCTTGGCCGAGCTGTTCCGCCGCCAGCAATTGGCTGCCGCCGAGACACCTTCTGCCGTGACCGCGCCTGTCGGGCGCAAGACAACAGCGCGCGAATTGCGGAGCGAATTTGAAGCGCTATTTGAAGATGATCCCGCGCCCGCTGCCCCGGTTGAGGAAGCGGAAGAAGGCCCGCGGGATCAGGCTGATCTTTTTGCGGAGGCTGCGGTGGCGGAATGGTTGCAGAATATGCACCGCTTCGCAGCGCGCAATGACAGCCCCGAATTGTTCCGCATGGACCGCGAAGCCATCGCGACATTGGTTGCGCAGCTTGCCGCGGCCGCACGTCGCCTGAAGCTGCGCGAAAACATCGCAACGCGCATGCGGACCGAGGCCGCCTATAATGAATCCATGGCCAATCGGCTGCTGAAACCGGTGATGATTGCCGAACGCGCGATCAATGATTTCGTCACCTGGATGGGTTTTGACAGGATGCCGGTTGAAGCCCGCCCCAAGGCTGGGCGCGAAGGGCGCAGCATTTTCATCCGCCCGCCCGCGCCTGCTGATGACATGCCGCGGCTTTCCGAAACGCCCATTGCCTATGACGCTGCGTTTTACGTTGATTGGGCGGTCGCTTTTGTGCGGCTGGTGGAAGACAATGTGCGTGGCGCGGGCGGTGCGATGGTGGATGAAAAATCCAATGCTCGGCTTGGTAGCCTGCTGAGTGGGCTTCGGAAGGCAGCCGCCTGAGACATGAAACCTAAAGGCCGCACCACATGAATCTGCGTGTTGAAAATGATCGGCGCCTTTCCCTTGGCCATGCGCGCATCACCATTGCTGGCCTGCAAGTGCCGGCTGATGGTGGCTTTCGGATCATGCGCGAAGGCTATGCTGCGGCCAATCTCGGGCGGCGCGGCTGGCAGGTGCAGGAAGAAAAACTGACCCCGGTGGAAATCCGCCAGGAAGGTGCTGACACTGTTCTGGTGCTGGGGCCGCGGCTGACGCGGCATCTGGAATCTGGCCCGCTGGTTTTTTTGTTGCCTGCGATAGGTTTGGAAACAAGCCTGTTCTGGCCCGATGATATTGATGTCTTCGACGGCGATTTACCGCCCGAACCGGTCATGCCGCGAGAGCCGGAAGTAGCGCCAAAGCCGCCGCCGATCGCCGCAGCACCGGCGCCGCCCCCGCCGCCACCCGCGCCAGTGCCGCGCGAAGATGTGGCGGTGAAGCCAGCAGAGCCAAGCCAATCGCGCACGCCATTGCTGGCCGGCATAGGGCTATTGCTGCTGGCCGTGATTGGCGGCGCTGCGTGGTGGTTCACCTCCACACCACAACCTGCGCCCATCGCAACACCTGCGCCGACGCCGCCCGCCGCGCCTGCGCCGCCGGCACCACCACCCGCACCGGTGACAGCGGAGCGGCCATGGCTTGAACGCAGCGATGGCATGAGCCTGCGCGATCTGGTGCAATCTGCCTCGGATGCAGCCGCGATCCATGCTGCTGCTCTCAGGCGTCAGGCAGCCGGGCGGCATGATGATGCGCTGGTGCTGTTTGAGGAAGCGGGCGAACGTGGCCATGCGCCGGCGCTAACCGCCGTGGCGCGCTTGTATGACCCGATTGGCTTTGTCGCCGGGCGCCCCTTCCGCGCGCCTGACCCGCGTGCAGCGGCGCGCTATTATCGCGATGCGGTCCAGAAGGGTGATGCGGCGGCAGCGGCACCGCGTGCTGCACTCAAGACCTGGCTCGAAGAACAGGCGCGCGCGGGCAATGGCACGGCGGAAAGCGCGCTCAAGGAATTCTGGCCATGATGTTGCGTCGCGCAGCTTTGGTGCTGGTGCTTGGCCTGTTCTGCATCGCGCCCGTGGCGGAAGCCAGCGCGCAGCAAGCGGCGCGGCAACCGCTGCTGATGGAAGGGCGCAGCGCGTTATTCCAGCGCGTGATCTTGCGCCCCGGCGCGCGGCTTGCGGAACGGCCGGATGCAAACGCGCCTGCGCAGCCAACACCTGGCTTTGGCGTGTTCTACGTCTATGCGCGGCAGGGCAGCGGGGCTGATGCCTGGCTTGAAATTGGCGCAGCGCAGGATGGCCGCACGCAGGGTTGGGTGCGTGCGGAACGCACGATTGATTGGAAGCAGACCATGGTGCTGGCTTTCAACAATCCCGCCGGGCGCGAACGCGCCATGTTTTTCCGCGAAGCCGAAACACCGCGCGCGCTGTGGCTGAATACGCGCGGCGGTGCGGCGGAAGCCACGCGGCTGCGCGAAGCGGCGCGTGCCAATACCGAAGGCCCGGTGATTGCGCTGGAGCCTGAGAATTTCATTGATATCACGCGGCAATTCTATTTGTTGCCAATCATCTCTGCCCAGCGCGTGGAAAATGAGGCGGCGCAGGAAGCGCGGCTGCTGGAGGTGATTTCCGCCCCCGCCCAACCAGCACCACCGCCGCCCGCTGATCCGGATGCGCTCCGCAATTATCGCGGTGCGGTGGTTTTCGTGGTGGATACCACCATCAGCATGGGGCCTTACATTGAACGCACGCGCGAAGCGCTGAAGCGCGTGGTGGATCGCATTCGCGACACCGCCGTGCGTGACAATTTCCGCTTCGGCATGGTGGCGTTTCGTGACCATATGGGCGGCAATCCCAGGCTTGAATATGTGACGCGCATGGTGTCCCTGCCTGATCTGGCCGAGGCTTCGGACGCGATCCTGCCGCGCCTGTCCCAATTGGCCGAAGCGCGTGAAAGCAATGAAGGCTTTGATGAGGATTCTCTCGCTGGCATCAAGCTCGCCTTGGATGAGGTGCCCTGGCAGCAATATGGCGGACGCTTTGTCATTCTGATCACGGATGCCGGCGCGCGCGATGCGAAAGACCCGCGCGGGCAGACGCAAATGGGCCCGGAAGAAATGCGCCAATTGGCGCAGTCAGAAGCAAAGCAGGTTGCGATCTACGCCATTCATCTGAAGACCCCGGAAGGGCGCAACAACCACGCGCGGGCTGAACGGCAATACCGTGAACTGACGCGCTTCGGCGCTGCGGGGGAGCTTTATTACCCGATCAATGAAGGCAACCTGAACCAATTCGGCCAGACCGTGGATGGGCTGACAGATGCGCTGCTGGCGCAAGTGGCTGCCGCTGTCGGGCGGCCCATTGCGGGCATCCGCGCGCCACAGAGCGCGGCGGAACGGCGCCTTTCGGAACAGGCTGAGATTGTCGGCACCGCCATGCGGCTTTCCTATCTCGGGCGCGAAAGGCAGCAAACCGCGCCTGATGTGGTGCGGAGTTTCGTGCTGGATCAGGAATTGAACCCCGCCGATCCGCGCCCCGAAAGGCGGCCCTTGGATGTGCGCGTATTGCTCACGCGCAATCAGCTTTCCGATCTGGCAACGACCTTGCGCAATATCATCCAGGCGCAAGCGGCAGCGCGGCTTTCACCGGAAAGCTTCTTTGAACGCGTGCGCGCTGCCGCCGCCGCGACCGCGCGTGACCCGCGCCGCATGGCGGAGTTTCAACGCCTTGGCGGGGCTTTTGGCGAATTCCTGCAAGACCTGCCCTATCAAAGCCAGATCATGGAATTCACGCAGGAAGAATGGAACAGCATGGGCGCTGGGCGGCGCACTGAAATCGTCAATTCTTTGGAAGCGAAGCTGCGCCTTTTTGAGGAATTCAATCGCCAGCCGTCACTTTGGGTAAGTTTCGATGGCGGGCGCAATCCTGGTGAGGCGATGTATCCCGTGCCGCTGGATGCGCTGCCCTGAGGGCATGCATGAACCAAAACGCGCCGACCTTGTTGCTACAAGATGTGGTGATCCGCCATCAGGCGCCAGGCGGCGCGCCGGGTTTTGAATTGGTGGTCGAAGCCTTTTCCATCGCGCGTGGTGAGGCTTTGGCGCTTGTCGGGCCTTCCGGTTCCGGCAAATCCACCTTGCTCGATCTGTTGGCCTTGGCGCGGCGCCCCGCAAGTGCCGCGCAATTCCTGCTGACACCGCGCGATGGCACGGCAATTGACCTGGCCGCCCTGTGGCGCGCCCGCAATGAAAATCGCCTGACCGCCATTCGTGCAGCGCATTTCGGCTATGTATTGCAAACGGGCGGGTTGCTGCCGTTTCTTTCCGTGCGTCGCAATATTGCGCTGAGCCAGGCTGTGCTGGGCCGGCCTGATCCCGCGCATATCGAAGCCTTGGCAGCGCGGCTTGAAATTGCGGCATTGCTGGACAGGATGCCTGCGTCACTCTCCGTTGGGCAAAGGCAGCGTGTCGCAATTGCGCGCGCCTTGGCGCATCGCCCGGAGATTTTGCTGGCAGATGAACCAACCGCGAGTGTTCATCCCGCCTTGGCCGATACGGTGATGGCGCTGCTGCTGGAACAGGCACGCGAACAGGATACGGCGCTGATCCTGGCAACGCATGATCCGGATCGCGCGGCGCGCCATGGTTTTGCGCTGCTGCCGATCCAGACGGAAGCGAGCCAAGGTGCCGGGCGTTCCTGGCTTGGTCGCGCAAGCGCAGACGTGCCGGCATGAGAAGCCATACCGGGCTGCTGGCGGGGCTTTCGCTGCGTGATCTTTTGCATGAACGCACCCTGGCGCTTTGTTCATTGATTGGCCTTGCGGCGGTGCTGGCGCCGTTGATTGTGCTGTTTGGCTTGAAGCAGGGTGTGATTGATGGGCTGCGTGCGGAGCTGATTGATAATCCGCGCAGCCGCATGGTGGTGAATGCGGCCAATCGCAATTTTGATGCAGCATTTCTCACGCACCTTGCCGCGCGGCCTGATATCGCTTTCGTCATTCCGCGCATTCGCAGCCTGAATACCGAAGCGCGGTTTGAAAACCCAGCGCGCCCGGGCACGGTGCTGCGCGCGGAATTGCTTGCCACCGCTGCGGGCGATCCCTTGCTGCAGGGCCTGCCCAGCATTGCGCCGCGCCAGATCATCCCAAGCGCTTCCTTCGCGGCGCGGCTTGATCTGCAACCTGGCATGCAGGTGACGCTGCGTGCCATTCGTGGTGATACCAGCGCGCGGGAAGTCTTGAATCTGCCGGTCACTGTCACGGCCATCGCGCCGCCCAGCGCCTTTGGGCGAGACGGTGTTTTTGTGGATCTGAAGACGCTGCTGCTGGTGGATGGCTTCACCGATGGCGCGCTGCCAGTCACCACCAGCCCCACCGATATCGCGGATGATCCAATGCGGATTTTTGCCGGTTTTCGTGCCCATGCGCGGCGGCTGGAAGATGTTACGAGGATTGACCATGATCTACGCCGCGATGGGGTGGAGGTTGAAACGCTGGCGGAACAGGTGGCCGGCTTGCTCAGCCTTGATCGCAGCCTGACGTTGCTATTTGCCTTGCTCGCGGGCTTGGGTGGTCTTGGGTACCTCGTGTCGCTTGGGGTTGGGCTTTATGCCAATGTGGAACGCAAACAGCGTGATCTTTCGCTGCTGCGGCTGATTGGGCTTTCGCGGCGTGATCTCGTGGTGTTTCCGCTGTTGCAAGCGCTGATCATCGCCGCTGCTGGCGCGGCCTTGGCGGGCGTGCTGGCGCTGAGTGTGGCAGGGCTGGTTAATCGCCTGCCGCTTGGTGGTGCCAATCCTGCAGGCGGGCGCGCCCTTTGTGTCATTGCGGTAGAGCATCTTTTGCTCGCACTGCTTGTCAGCCTTTTGGGTGCGGCGCTATCCGCCGCTTTTGCCGGGTATCGCGCCGCTCGGATCGAACCTGCAGAGGGGCTTTGCGATGCGTAAGCTAATCATCACCTTGATTGCCATGGCAGCAACTTTGCCCCAAGCGACGCTTGCGCAGGAAAGATGGGCGGCGGAATTCTGGAACCCAAAGCCCCTCGCCGATGATCTGATCCTGCCCATGCCCTGCGGCGGCGCCATGGTATTTCGCCCGGTGCCAACACCGCTCGGGCAGGGTTTGCTTGCGGACCGGCCGGCTATGCTGGGTCAGTCCGATGCGGCAACCAATTACAGTGAATTTCTGCGCCAGAGCTTCATCGCCGGCCCGTTTCGCGGCAGCGATGCCGCTGCACCGCCGCGTTATTACATCGGCAAATATGAGGTGACGCGCGATCAATACAGCGCTGTCACCAGTGAAACCTGCCCCACCCCCGCCACCGCCGGCCGCCTGCCGCAAGCGGATATCGCCTGGCATGAGGCGATTGGCTTCACGATGCGGTATTCCGCCTGGCTTGCGCGCAATGCGCGTGATGCCTTGCCGATGCGCGATGATGCGCGCGCCTTTGTGCGCCTGCCGACGGAAGATGAATGGGAATTCGCCGCGCGCGGTGGTGCGGCGGTATCAGAAGCGGATTTCAGCGCGCGTGTATTCCCCATGCCGGAAGGCATGCAGCGCCATGTCTGGTTTCAGGGTACGCGATCCTCAGGCGGGCGCGTGCGGCCCATTGGCATGCTGGAACCCAATCCGCTTGGGGTTTTCGATATCCTCGGCAATGTTGCGGAATGGGTGCTGGAACCCTATCGGCTCAATCGCGTTGGGCGGCCTCATGGTCAGGCCGGCGGCATGGTGGCACGCGGCGGGGATTTCCTGACACCGGAAGATCAAATCCGTTCAAGCCTGCGCGTGGAATTGCCGCCACTTGATCGCAATGGCGAAGCGTTGCGGCTGCGCAGCCTTGGCTTTCGCCCGGTGCTTGCTTTGGTTGCGACAAGCAGCGATCAGCGCCCCGCGCAATTGCGCGCAGCGTTTGAAGCTGAAGCGCAATCGCGTGGCAGTGCCAGCGAAGACCCGGCGCGGCTTTTGGAAGTATTGAAGAATGATACGCCAGACCCAGCGCTGCGCCAGGGCATTGATCGTGTAGGCGCGGCGCTGCGTACCGCGCAACGAGAGCGCAATGACCAGGAAATGCAGGCCATCCAAGGCCAAATCGCTGCGGCGGCGCAAATCGGCCGGCAAATCCTGCTCGCGGAAGGTTTCGGCGAATTGCTCGGCGCCTTTGCGCGCGTGCAGGCGGAAACCGTGCAGGCGCAGCGCACGCTTGCCGAAGATCAGGGCCGCATCGCGGCCGCAACTCAGGCCGATGTGCAAGCAGCGCTTCGCCGGCAGCAGGAACGCACGCAGCAAATCACCAATACCATGGCGCGTATTGAAGCGGCGCTGCGGAGCCAGGCGGAAGGCCAGCCCGCGCGTGCGCAGGAATTGACCGCGAGCTATCTGCGCAGCGTGCTCGCCGTTGGCCGCAGTGCGGATCGGCTGCGGATCGCGGATGCTGGCAATGTGGTGCAGCAGGAAATGCAGGCGCAGAATGTGCAGTATCTCCCGGAATTGGCGCGCATTGCGGCGCGGCACATGGTTGCGGTCAGCAATGGCAATCCACCAAGCCGCGAACAGGCCTTGGCTGATCTGAAATCCGTCTTGCCGCCAGCAACAGCGGCACCGCCAGCGCGGCGTTAGTCTTTAATGCCTGGCACAATCCTGCGCGCCCGCGCCGTGATCCTCGGCGAAAGGCTGGATCATCGCGGCCTCGGCCCCGGCGGCACCGCCATTGCAGACCCCGTGCCCATCGCCGCCCCCGCCCCCATCACTGCCTTCGCCTTCCGCTGGGGCGCGGTGGTGATCTTCGGCGCCGATGCCACTCAGGAAGGCGCCTTGCTCACAGCGCTTGCCCCGCGCATCACCAACCCCGCCGATAGCCCCGCCGAGGAAACCGCACTGATCGCGCTCGGCGCCGAACGCGACGGCGTTGATGCCGAAGGCGTCATTCAGCTTTGTGATGCGGCGCCGGAACGCCTTGCCGTGGTTGCCGATGCGCTCGCGAAAAGCGCGGCCCTCGCCCAACAGGAAGCCCGCATCGCCGAGGCCTTGGACCGGCTGGAACCCGCCGTGGCGGATTTACGCGCGGCGGGCCGGCTTAGATTTTCCTCCCGCGCCTTGCATCGGCAGATCGGCCATGCGCTTTCCGCCCATAGCCGCAACCTGGCTCGAGTCGAAGCCGCGGATAAGCCCGAAGTGCTCTGGGATCACCCGGAACTGGAACGGCTGCATGCCCGGCTTGCCGATGAATATGAGCTTACCGAAAGGGGCGAGGCGCTGGAACGCAAACTCGCCTGGATCGGCAATGCCATTCAGACGCTGCTGTCCCTGATCCAGGCGCGGCGCGCGCTGGGGCTGGAAGCCGCCGTGGTCGTGCTGGTCGGCATTGAAGTGGCCTTCACGCTCTATGAGCACGTGATCCGCCCGCTTTGGCCCTGAAATCGCCCACCTTGGGCTGGCCTGCCGCGCAAAACCGGGCAATAAAAGCACCAAGACACGTCATTCCAAGGAAATTTACATGACGGCGAATTCGCCCGAATGGGCCCAGGCGCCCACAGCCCCCCAGAAACTGAGCCAGGAGCGCCCGCCGCCGCCGCCGGCTTCCGTGCGCCGGTACCTCAGCCTGCCGGATTTTGAAGCCGCCGCCGCGCGCTATCTGCCGCGCAGCATTGGCGGCTTTGTCTCGGGTGCGGTGGAGACCAATGCGTCACTGCGCGACAATCTTGAAGCCTTTCAGGAATGGGGCTTCCTGCCGCGCGTGCTGCGCGACACACGCGGGCGCAATTTGAAGACCACGCTGTTTGGCCAGGAATATGACGCGCCCTTCGGCCTGCCGCCCATGGGCGCTTCCGCGCTGGTCGCCTATCGCGGTGATCTGGTGCTGACGCAGGCCGCCCGCGCGCGCAATGTGCCCATGATCATGAGCGCTTCTTCGCTGATCCCGCTGGAAGATGTGGCGAAGGCCAATCCGGATGCCTGGTATCAGGCCTATCTGCCGGGTGAAGCTGAACGCATCGAACCGCTGGTGGATCGTGTCGCCGCCGCCGGCTTCAAGACCTTTGTACTGACGGTTGATGTGCAGGTTTCATCCAACCGCGAAAACAATGTGCGCAATGGCTATTCCATTCCGCTGAAGCCCACGCCGCAATTGATCTGGGATGGCATTACGCATCCACGCTGGGTGCTGAATACCTTCTTCAAGACCATGGCCAATCACGGCATGCCGCATTTCGAGAATATGGATGCCGGGCGCGGGCCGCCGATTGTCTCCCGCACCCTGATGCGCGCCTTCGGCGCACGTGATGGGCTGGCGTGGGAGCATTTGGAACTGATCCGCAAACGCTGGAAGGGCAAGCTGGTCGTGAAGGGCATCATCTCCCCCGAAGATGCGCGCATGTGCCGCGATGCGGGGGCGGATGGCATCATGGTGTCCAATCATGGGGGCCGCCAATTGGATGGCACGATTTCCGGCCTGCGCAGCCTGCCGGAGATCGCCCGCGATGCCGGCGGCATGACGGTGATGTATGATGGCGGCGTGCGGCGCGGCAGTGATGTGCTGAAGGCGCTGGCACTTGGTGCTTCCTTCGTGTTTGTCGGCCGCCCAATGCTCTGCGCCGCGGCGGTCGCGGGTGAAGAAGGCGTGAAGCATGCGATTGGTCTGCTGTCTGAGGAGATTGATCGCAACATGGCAATGATGGGCATTCAGAACCCATCGCAGATGTCCATGGAATACATGCGCCCGATGCGCTGAGCATGCTGGCGCTGGCATGAACGGCCAGACCTTGCCCCGAAGCGCTTTGCATGGATTGATAGGCATGCAGGAAAAAGGGGCAGGTCATGCCAGAATATGACTACATCATCATCGGCGCCGGTTCGGCGGGCGCGGTGGTGGCCAATCGCCTTTCGGCTGATCCGCGCAACAAGGTGCTGCTGCTGGAAGCCGGCCCTGCCAGCTATCGCTGGACGCGCATTCCCGTGGGCTATGCGCGCATGATCAATAACCCTGCGGTGAATTGGCTCTATACATCGGAACCGGAAGCCACCACGAATGGCCGGCGCCTACCCGTGCCGCGCGGGCGCATTCTAGGCGGGTCGAGTGCGATCAATGGCCTCGCTTTCGTACGTGGCCAGGCGCAGGATTTCGATACTTGGGCGCAAATGGGCAATCGCGGCTGGAGCTATGCCGATGTGCTGCCCTTCTTAAAGCGGATCGAGACCTATCAGGGAGATGGCGACGCCACCTATCGCGGCAAGGATGGGCCTTTACGTGTGACGAATCCTGAACCTCGGGAAGAGATATTCCAGGCGCTGATCAACGCCGCTGGTGAGGTCGGCATTCGCCACAACCCCGATTACAATGGGGCGCGCCAGGATGGCATTGCCATGAGCCAGGCGAGCATCTCTGGCGGGCGGCGCATGAGCACGGCTGCCTGCTACCTGGACCCGATCCGGGGCCGCGCCAATCTGCATATCGAAACCGAGGCGCTGGCGGAGAAACTGCTATTCCAAGGCAGGCGCTGCATTGGCGTGCGCTATCGGAAGGGTGATCAGGCGCCGGAGGCGCGCGCCGGGCGAGAGATCATCATCAGCGGCGGCGCAATCAATTCGCCGCAATTGCTGGAATTGTCAGGGATTGGTCAGCCGGAACGCCTGCAGGCGCTGGGTATTGAAACACTGCATGCGCTGCCCGGCGTTGGGGAGAATCTGCGCGACCATTACGCGCCGCGCACACGCTGGGCGGTGGGTGCCAAGGGCTATACGCTGAATGATCGCGGGCGCGGGCTCGGTTTGGTGGAACAGGCCTTGCGCTATGCGCTGACCGGCAAGGGCATGTTGGGTTCGGTCGCGGCGCCCATTCGCGCTTTTGTCTTTTCGCGTGAAGGCTTGGAAGCGCCTGATCTTTTGCTCGGTTGGGTGCCGGCCTTCACTGAACCGGGGCGGAATGGGCCGCGCATTGCCGCGCAATCCGGCATGACCTGCTACGCCCACGTCATGCGCCCGGAAAGCAAGGGGCATATCCATATCACCTCGGCCGATCCGAAGGCGCCGCCGGCGATCCATTTCAATTTCCTCTCGGCACCTGTGGATGCGGCGCTGACGGTGCGCGCGATCCAAATCGCACGGTCCATCATGTATGCGCCCGCCATGGCGCCGCTGCGGCTGACGGAGGTTGCCCCTGGTCCGGTGCGGCAAAGCGATGCGGACATCATCGAATGGGTGAAGCAGGTGGGTGAGACCACCTATCATCCTGTTGGCACCTGTAAAATGGGGCAGGACCCTATGGCGGTGGTGGATGCAGGGCTTCGCGTGCATGGCATTGCCGGGTTGCGCGTGGCGGATGCTTCCATCATGCCGGCGCTGACTTCCGGCAATACCAATGTGCCCTGCATCATGATTGGCGAGAAAGCCGCAGATATGGTGCTGAACGATGCAAAGGCCATGGCAGCATGAGATTGAATGAGGCAATCGCGGCGCGAAAGCCGCGGGTCCGCGTAGCGGCGATTGCTGCCGACCCGCAAGGCATCACGCGCGATGCCTATGGGCGTCATTAAGTCGGTATGGCCGCCCGATGCCACTGCGGAGCCAAAGCATGATCGAAGACGGGGACAACCACGCATGAGCCTCGCTGCTCGTATTGCGACAGAAGGTGCCCGCATGGCGGAAGCCTGCACCGCCTGCGGCGCTTGCGTGCAAGCCTGCCCAATGACGAGCTTTGCAACTGGTATTGCGGAGGCCGATCCGACCGAGGTAGCAGCCGGCATGCGTGCGCTGCTGCGTGGTGCGGAAGCATCGCGCGTTTCACTTGCCTGGATTGGTGCCTGCACGCGAAGTGCCGCCTGCAACAGCGCCTGCCCCGAAAAGCTGGATGTCGCCTTGATGATGCGCTTTGCCAGTATGCGTGCACGCGGCGCCTTGGATGGCGTGCCGCTGCTACCGGTGAAAACCGATAGCGGCTGGTCCGCCCGCGTGAAGGGCTTTGCGCGGCTTGGCCTGACAGAACAGGAGCAAGCGGAATGGCTGTAACGCATCACCCCTTGCCGGCGGAGCGTGCGGTATTCTGGTATGGCTGCAATCTGCTGCGCCATGGCGACATCTTGCGCCTGACGGCACGCTTCCTGGAAGCCGTTGGCGTGGATGCGGCACCACGCGGTGGGCCTTCGCATTGCTGCGGTTCTACAACAGAACATAATGCGCGCATCACGGAAGGCATGGGCCGGCGCACCGTTGCCGCGTTTAATGCAACGGGGCGGGATAAGGTGATCACCTGGTGCCCTTCCTGCCATATGAACATGGAAGATGTGATGGCGCCGGAAACGCCAGCACAATTCAGCACGACGCATGTCACGGAAGTGCTGTGGGAACGTCGCGCTGCCTTGCAGAAATTGCTGGTGCACCCTTTGCCGCTGCGCGTTTTGCTGCATCGGCATGTCGGGTTTCAGCCGCGTGTTGCGGTGAATGATCTCGTCTCAAACCTGCTGCGCCTGATCCCTGGTCTGGAGTTGGTGGAGGATGAGGAAGCACTGCCTGGCCATATGTGTTCCGCCTTGGCCAGCGTACCCGGCGCATTGGCCGCAGCGCATGAGGCGAATCTGGCCGCCATGGCGCGGCATGGGGCGGATACGCTTTGCACCATTTTCCATTCCTGCCATCGCGAAGCTGTCGCCTTGGAACGTGGCCGCACCATTACCGTAATGAATTGGGTGCATCTGCTGGCGCGATCTGCCAGTTGGGCGTTTCGTGATGAATACAAGCATCTGCGGAATGCGGATGACCCGCGCGCTGCCTTGGATGATGGCGCATTGGAGCGGGTCGGCGCTGATGTCTTCACGCAATTGCTGGAACCGGAATTGCGCCGCAAGCCGGTGGTGTGAAGGTTTTAGCTTTTCAGCGCTGCCTGTAACCCAGCCGTCCATTGCGAAGCGGCGGCACTCAAGAACCCGATATCCGTCTGCGTCGTCAAAAACCGCACACCGCGTTTGATGGAAGCCGCCTGGCGCGGTACATCGCGATTGCCGCCGCAGCCAGCAAAGCCACCATGCGGCGCGGTCGCGGCAATGGCGCGGTCCATGGCTTCCACCACAATCGGATCATCGAATTGCCCTGCCTTGCCGAGTGAGACGAGCAAATCATTCGCACCGATATGCACCACATCCACGCCCGGCACGGCGGCGATGGCTTCCAGATTAGCAAGCCCTTCCGCCGTTTCCACCATGCAGACCACAAGGGTATGCGCTTCCAAGGCGGCAGTCGCCTTCGCGAACGGCATGGCGCGATAATCGAAATGCACATAGCCACCGGCGACGGATCGCCGCCCAATCGGTGGAAACCGGCAGCGATCCACGGCATGTTTCGCCTGTTCCGGTGTATTCACATCAGGAAAGACAATGCCGGTGATACCGTTATCCAGCAGCACCGGCACATCCGGATCATCAATGCTGCGCACGCGCACCAAGGGGGCGATGCCAATGGCAAGCGCGGTTTGCGCAATGGCGAAAATGCTTTCCAGATTGAAGATGGCGTGCTGCACATCAATGAATAGGAAATCATGGCCCGTGCTGCGTGCCAGCCGCGCGGCATCGGGGCTACGGATCATGCGCAACGATAGCCCAAGCACCGCCCGGCCCGCCTGCATCTTGGCCTTGAGGGGATGAAGCGCGGTTTGTGATTCTTCCATGACGCTGCTGCCTTTTGCATGTTCTTGCGATAGTATCACGCGCATCAGGTCTGGCTATGGGTGGGGCGCGTGCATGTTGATTGCGGTGGTGGGGCCTTCCGGCGCGGGCAAGGATACGCTGATGGCCGGCGCGCGTGCTGCCTTGACACGGGACGCCCGCTTTCGCTTTGCGCGCCGCGCCATCACGCGCCCTGCTGAGGCCGGCGGTGAGGATCATGAGGCTTTGACCGAAGCTGCTTTCATTACGCGCTGTGATGCTGGTGGCTTCGCGCTGCATTGGCAAGCGCATGGGCTGCTTTACGGTATTCCGCGTGATATTGAAGCGGATATGGCGTCGCGTCGCGTGGTGATTGCCAATCTCTCCCGCGCCGTGCTGCCGGAAGCCAATACGCGCTATGCTTTGCGCGTGCTGAACATCACCGCCCCGATCGAGGTTCTGGCCGCGCGCCTTGCCGCGCGTGGCCGCGAAAGCGCTGCCGATATCGCCGCGCGGCTGGCGCGAGAGGTAGCACTACCCGATGGGCTGGATATTGAACGCGTGATGAATGATGCGGATGTGGCGGAAGGTGTGGCGCGCGTATTGGCCGCGCTCAACCGCGCAGCGTCAGACGCTCAAGGATTGTGAAGGGCGCGCCCGGTGCGGCTTGGGCGAAAACACAGATATCTGAGATGGTGCGGCTTAGGGCCGGTGCATTGCCCAAGGCTTCCGTGACCTCTGGCAGGATAATGGTTTTCTCGGCGGCCGTCAGGCGCCGCGTCAGCGTCATGTGAAAGCGCCATTCGGCAAAGACGTAAGGATAGCCCCAGTCGTGCAGGTATTCGCGTTGACGCGGGCTGAGCTTTTCCGGCTTGCGGCGCGCAATCTCAGCCTCGGTGGGCGGCGCGCGATGTGCGTCCAACGCGGTAACAGCGCCATCCGCCAGCACTTGCAGCGGAGCGCAGGGGAGGGATTCGCGCAGTGCAAGGAAGCCATCAAGATCGGTGATTTGCAGCGGTGGCAGGGAGAAGGGTGCAGTGCGCGCCGCGAAATCCTGCGCGGCTTGCAGCGCTGAGTGTACATCGCCCCGCACACGAAAGGGCGGCTTCAGTGTCGCATGAAACCCATAGCCGCGCGCATCGGCGGTGATCTCCGCAATATCAACGCCAGCGACAGGAATTTGGGACAGCGCTTCCCCGGTCGCGGCATCGCGCCCCAGCCAGGCAGATGCACACCCATGCAAGGGATCATCTGTCGCCGGCGCATAGTAAAGCGCAATGCGGTAGGGCGTCACGCAATGCGTTCCCCGGCACGCCAAACCCCGCGCACGAGTGGCATATCGCCAATGCTCCGCACGCGCACCAGATCGGCCTTGAGGTTGGGCGCGAGCCGGCCGCGATCAGCCAACCTTGCCATGCGTGCTGGCGCATCCGTCACCATTGCAATCGCTTGCGGCAGGGTGATGCCGCCCGCCTCAACCGCGCGCCAGGCGGCTTCCAGCATGGAAGCGGGCACGTAGTCTGACGCGAAAGCATGCGCCAAGCCTTCCCGCACCAGATCAGCCGCCGCGACATTGCCGGAATGGCTACCGCCACGCACGATATTGGGCGCGCCGGCAATCACCTCCACCTTCAACTCCCGTGCGGCACGGGCTGCTTCCATGGTGACGGGGAACTCAGAAATCGTGATCCCATCAACCAAGTTGCGCGCCATTTCGGCCGGTGAGTCATCATCATGCGATGCCAATGGCAAATTGCGATGGCGAATGCGATCCAAAAGCCAGGTGCGCTGCTTTTCGCGAAGCTCCGCACGTTGCGCCAGCAGGCTGTCAATCCGCGCCTGCACCTGCGCGTCATTCCATTGCGTCTGGCGCTTGCGCATGGCGGCGTAGCGCAAAAGATCGCGATATTGCCCAACGCCCGGTGAGTGATCCATCAGGCTTACCATCACCACGCGCGGATGATCCGCCACCGGGTCAAGCGCTGGTGGCATGTCCCGCGCCGGTAATTCGCAGCGCAGATGCAGAAAATGCTCGCCCTTCAGCGCGCCCATATCGGCGAGTTCATCCAGATCGCGCACGCCATCCAGAAAGGTCTGGCCGCGTTCCGTATCAAAGCCAAGATCACCCAGGCACAGCGCATCCAGAATGGTGGTCACACCAGCGGCGACACATTGCGCATCATGCGCGATCATGGCGGAACGCGATGGCCAACGCGCATTGGCGCGCGGCAGCACCTGGCGTTCCAGATTATCGGTATGCACATCAACAATGCCGGGGATCAGATGATCACCTTCCAGGTCAAGCGCGCTTGTGGCTTGGCTGCGGCCAGATTGGATATCGGCAATCAGCCCATCGCGCAGCATCAGCGTGCCATCCAGCACCGCATCGGGTAGAACGAGCTTGGCGTTGGTCAGAATAATCTCTGCGCTCATGCGGCATCCTGCATGGGTTCAACGGTGAAAACACGATCCGCGACGGCTTCACGCACTTCGGTATCATGGAAAATACCAACAATGGCGGTGCCGGCCTGTTTCGCCTCATGGATCAGGCCGATCACGATAGCGCGATTGGCGGCATCAAGGCTAGCGGTGGGTTCATCGAGCAATAATACCGGATAGCCCGGCCCAAACCCACGTGCGAGGTTCACGCGCTGTTGCTCCCCGCCTGAGAACGTCGCGGGCGGAAGGCCGTGCAGCCGTTCCGGCAGGTTCAGCCGATCCAGCAGGGCGGAGGCGCGCGATAATGCCGCATCGCGCGCCATGCCACGCGCAACCATGGGCTCCGCCACAATATCGCGCGTACTGACGCGTGGAATGACGCGCAGGAATTGCGAGACATAGCCAATACTCTCCCGCCGCGCTTCGATCACGGCGCGCGGTTCGGCGCTGGCAAGGTCAAGCTCTGCGCCGCGATGGGTCAGCAAAATCTGCCCCACGCCCGCGCCGTAATTGCCGTAAAGGCAACGCATGAGGGTGGATTTGCCCGCACCAGATGGTCCGGAAAGCGCCACGCATTCGCCGGCCCGCACAGCAAGATCAACGCCAGCCAGCACAGGAATGCGTGTGCCACCTTGCAAATGCAGCGTAAAGCGTTTGCCCAAGCCTTCAGTGCGAAGAAGAATGCTCATGCCGCCAGCACCGATGAAACCAGAAGCTGCGTATAGGGGTGCTGCGGATCATCCAGCACACGATCCGTCAGGCCCTGTTCCACCACCTGCCCGCGCCGCATGACCAATATCCGGTCCGCAAGTAGCCGTGCAGCAGCGATATCATGCGTCACGATCAGCACCGAAAGCCCCAATTCGCGCACCAGCGCGCGGATCAAATCCAGGAGTCGCGCCTGCACTGAAACATCCAAGCCGCCGGTTGGTTCATCCATGAACACCAGCTTCGGGCGCGTAACCAAGGTGCGTGCGATTTGCAGACGCTGCTGCATGCCGCCCGAAAAATGCCGGGGCAGATCATCAATCCGCGCCGCATCAATTTCCACACGTTGCAGCCAAGCCTTGGCTTCATCGCGGATATTGCCGTAATGCCGCGCACCAAGCGCCATCAGTCTTTCGCCGACATTCCCGCCGGCTGAGACACCCATGCGCAGCCCATCGCGCGGGTTCTGGTGCACAAAACCCCAATCGCTCCGCATCAAGCGGCGGCGCTCAGCTTCCGTCATGCCAAGCACATCGCGGCCCAGGTAATGCACAGCACCTGCATCAGGTGCCATTTGGCCAGCCAGCACGCGCAATAGCGTTGTCTTGCCCGAACCGCTTTCACCGACAATCGCGACGACTTCACCGGCGGTGACATCAAGCGCCACATCATCCAAAGCTGCGATTGTGCCGAACTTCAGATCAAGCCCTTTGGCTTCAAGCAATAAGGTCATTCCGCAGCCGCCTTTGGCGCTTGCTGCCGTTCCTGGCAGTAATCCGTATCGGAACAGATGAAGGCGCGCCCGCCCGCATCATCCGTCACCAGCTCATCCAAATAACTGGTCTTGCTGCCACAAATCGCACAAGCATGTGGTGCGCGAATGGGGCGGAAGGGGTGATCCTCAAAATCAAGGCTACGCACGGGCGTGTAGGGTGGCACCGCATAGATACGCTTTTCACGCCCCGCGCCGAAAAGCTGCAAGGCGGCCATTTGGTGCATCTTGGGATTGTCAAAGGCCGGGATCGGCGATGGCGACATCAAATAGCGTTCATTCACCATCACCGGATAATCATAGGCTTTCGCGATATGGCCGAGCCGCGCGATATCCTCATAAAGCCTGACATGCATCAGGCCGTAATCTGACAGCGAATGCAGCCGCCGCGTTTCCGCCCGGCGCGGTTCCAGCTTGAATAGCGGTTCTGGCTGCGGCACCTGATAGACCAGGATCTGATTTTCGGTCAGCGGTTTTTCCGGAATGCGGTGGCGCGTCTGGATGATGGTGGCCTCACCCGTCGCTTCCGTCGTCGCTATGCCGGCAACACGCGTGAAGAAGCGACGGATCGAAACCGCATTGGTCGTATCATCGGCGCCCTGGTCAATCACTTTCAACACATCTTGCGGCCCGAGGATCGAGGCCGTTACCTGAATGCCGCCCGTGCCCCACCCATAAGGTAGAGGCATTTCCCGCGCACCAAAGGGAATCTGATGGCCGGGAATCGCCACCGCCTTCAGGATGGCGCGGCGGATCATGCGCTTGGTAGTCTCATCCAGATAGGCGAAATTATAGCCGGCTTCGGTCATTCCGCAGCCTCCTGCAGCTCAGCCTCGGCGGCGCGGCGAATGGTGCGCAGGTTTTCAAGCTCGCTCTGGAAATCCACGTAATGCGGGAGTTTCAGATGCTCGACAAAGCCGGTCGCTTCGATATTGTCGGAATGATACAGCACGAATTCTTCCTGCTGCGCCGGGGCATCCACTTCTTCGCCCAATTCGCGTGCGCGTAGCCCGCGATCCACCAAAGCCATGGACATGGCGCGCCGCTCACCATGGCCGAAAACCAGGCCATAGCCGCGGGTGAATTGCGCGGGTTCCGTGCGGCTGCCCGCAAATTGATTGACCATCTGGCATTCGGTGACGCCGATATCGCCGATATCAATCGCAAAACCCAATTCCGGCGGTATGATTTCAACGCCGATATGGCCGACGCGGATTTCACCCACAAAGGGATGCGCATTCCCATAGCCGCGCTGGGTGGAATAGCCGAGTGCCAACAAAAACCCCTCATCACCGCGCGCGAGGTTTTGCAGCCGCACCGGGCGCGGTGCGGGAAAGCTCAGCGGTTCGCGCGTGAGGTCACCCGGCTCACCGCTGGTGGTTGCTTCACGCTGCATCAGCCCTTCGCGGGCGAGGATTTCTGTCACGCGCGGCACATCGGCGGCATCGCTTGGTGCTTCTGGTGTGGTGGGCGCTTCGCGCCCTTCCGCTGCAAGCGCGAAATCCAGCAGCCGATGCGTATAATCAAATGTCGGCCCCAAAACCTGCCCGCCCGGCAAATCCTTATAGGTGGCGCTGATCCGGCGACGGAGCCGCATGCGGCTGGTTTCAAGCGGGAGTGATGCACCAAAACGCGGCAGGGTGGTGCGATAGGCGCGCAGCAGAAACGCCGCTTCGATCAAATCACCCTTGGCCTGTTTGATGGCAAGTGCTGCCAGGAAGCGGTCATGGCAGGACCCTTCCGCCATGACGCGATCAACTGCCAAGGCCATCTGTTGTTCAATCTGCGCGACACTGAGTTCCGGCAGTGACGTATCGCCGCGGCGTGTTTCATCCAGCCAGGCATGGGCCGCGCTGATCGCCTTTTCGCCGCCCTTGACTGCGACATACATGCTCAGCCCTCCGCAATCATGACGCTGCGCGGCAGGGCAGCGATACTGTCACCAGCGCAGAGCAGTACATCAACGCCACGCGGAAATAGCGCCTGGTTACGCGCCCAAGCAGCAACGAAGCCGGCGGGTGCGCCAAGCACATGCAGCCGATGTTCATGCTGAATGCCAGGCCCCGTCAGGCGCCAACCATCGCCCGCGACAAGTGCTGCCACTTGCAGAATCAGCGTCGCGCCAAGCTGCGGGTCTTCATCGGTGCCGATATCAAGCGAATCAAGCGATGGTGCTGCAGCGCATGCCACGACGAACCGCGCCGCGCCGATATCGGGCGTGATGGGCGCACCACAATGAAAGCGCAGCCATTCGGCTACTGCATCGCCGGCATCCAACCAAAGCGGCGTATCGGCATCGGCGAGGCTGAGCAAAGCCGCCCCGGCAGCAGAACATAGCGGTGCCGGCGGGGTGATGCGCCCGTCAATCGTTTGAATCCGCCCAGGGCGGCTCATTGCTTCCAGAATGGCGCGGAAGCTTGCCTGCGCGTCCAGAACAGGATCGGCGAAGCCGGGGGTCAAGCGTGTCATCGCATTGCCGCCATGGTGAAGAAATCAACGCGCGTCGCCGCCGCCTTGCGCGCTTCAACCGCGCGCGCTTCCTGTTGCGCAGCGGCGAGGGGCTCCACAATCACCTGCATTACCGCGTCATGCAGCGCGGCATCCTGCAAGGCCGCATCAAGCAAAGCGGCAAGCCTTGCCTTCGCATGATCGCGTCCTGCGATATAGGCATGACCGATATGCGCGCCGAGGCGGATGGCGCAGCGCGTCACGGTCATCTCACCCAGATTGAAGGCATCACCATCGCCACCGGCGCGGCCTCGCACCATCACCAGGCCGGTTTCCGGTGCGCGCAGCATTTCTGCTTCCTGCAGGGCGGGCAGCGCGGCAAGCCCATCGGCCAATTCTTGTGCCGAGGCGCGTGCCAGCACGGCCATCCATTTTTGCCGCGCGAGTTGGGGGGAGGGCTTGTCTGTCTGGGTCATGTCAGTTGTCTAGACCTATAGACAGGAAGCGCGCCGCGTGCAATACGGATATGTCATGGATTTGCGCAGTCATGGTTGAAACTTTGATGACAAAGGCTGGCTTGGCGCGCGGGGCGGGTGTGGCGCTCTGGCGCCAGATTGCCTCGGCGCTGGAAGCCGATATCTCGGGCGGTAAGCGCCAGCCGGGCGAAAGGCTGCCGACCGAAGCCGTGCTGACTGAACGCTTCGCCGTCAATCGCCACACGGTCCGTCGCGCTTTGGAAGAATTGGAAGCGCGCGGCATTATTCGCGTGGAACAGGGGCGCGGCGCCTTTGTGGCGGAAGATGTGCTGGATTATCCTTTGGGGCCGCGCACGCGGTTTTCTGAGACGATCCTTCGGCAAAATCGCGAAGCAGCAGGGCGCGTTTTGCATATTGCTGAAATACCTGCGGATGCGCAGGTGGCAGCCGGTTTACGCATCCGGCGCGGCAGGCCTGTGTTGCGTGTTGCGCGCCTTGGCCTCGCGAATGGCAGGCCGCTGGTGCTTGGGCTACATCACTTTCCGCTGCCCCGCTTTGCGATGGCGGCGCAATCCCTCACGCAGCAGGCTTCCATCACTGTGGCCCTCGCGGCTTGTGGCGTGGCCGATTATCGGCGCCATTCCACGCGCATCACCGCGCGCCTGCCCACACCTGAAGAAGCCACGCATCTGATGCAATCGCGTTCCCGTCCGGTGATTGTGGCCGAAGCCTTGAATACCGATCCGGAAGGTATGCCCGTGGATTGGACGCTTTCCTGTTACGCCGCAGCGCGTGTGCAATTGGTGATGGAGAGTTGACCATGGCTTGGATTATTCAGAACGGGCAGGTGCTGCGCGATAAGGCATTAGCGCAGGATGATTTGTTCATGGCGGATCGGATCATTACCGAAAATCCCGCGCGCGATGCACGGCGCTTTGATGCACGGGGGCTTCTGGTCATGCCGGGCTTGGTGGATATCCACGGCGATGCGCATGAACGGCAATTCCAGCCGCGCCCTGGCATTGGCTTTCCGGCAGCGCTCGCCTTGCGTGATTCGGCGGCGCAATTGATTTCCTGCGGCATTACCACGGCCTATCTTGGCGTGACGCTTTCCTGGGAACCTGGCTTGCGTTCGCTCGATGCCTGGCGCGGCATGAAGGACGCGCTGCGGGAGATGAAAGGCAGCGCCGCCACTGATCTGCGTGTTCATCTGCGGTTTGAGGCGGATAACTTCGATGCGCTGGATGATGTGCTGGCCGATATCGCGGCGGGCGATGTGCATCTGCTCGGCTTCAATGACCATACGCCAAGCATTGTGAAGAAGCTCAATAATCTGGATGATGTCGCGAAATATGCCGGGCGCGCCGGCATGAAGGCCGATGCCTTTATGGCGCTGGCGCAACAGGTTTATGCGCGGCGCGATGAAGTGCCGGCGGCGCGCTCGCGCTTGGCGGAAGCGGCATCAAATGCTGGCATTCCCATGCTCAGCCATGATGATGACAGTATCGAACGCCGCGCGCTGTTTCGGGCCCATGGCGCGCGGATTTGTGAGTTTCCCATCACTGAAGCTGTAGCGGCAGATGCGCGCGCCGCCGGTGAAGCCGTGGTGATGGGCGCACCGAATGTGGTGCGTGGCGGCAGCCATTTGGGTTGGGCCTCCGCCGCGCCACTCGCGGAACGCGGTTTGGTGAATGTGCTGGCGTCCGATTATTTTTGGCCGGCGATGCTGGAAGCGGCCTTCATCATGGCCGGGCGCGGCGTGTTGGATTTGCCGCGCGCCTGGGCGTTGGTTTCCACCAATCCGGCCGAGGCTTGTGGTCTGCATGATCGTGGCAGACTGGCAGCGGGCCTGCGTGGTGATGTGGTGGTGGTGGACGAGGTGCGCCGCGCGCCGGTTGCGGTTTTTGCGGAAGGCAGGCTCGCCTGATTGGCCGCGGAAGCGGCTGGGCGGATGGGGTAGGCTGTTTTCGCCCCCTCCCCTTTTTGACCATTTTGACGCGGAAGTTTCGAAGAGCCTAGCCATCGGCGGTCACGGTTGATCTCCGTGTTGATGAGGCCTTAATCGGCGGCGTGTCTCATCCCTTCGCGCCAATCACCGCTATGGCTTCGATTTCAATGCGCGTCAGCGGCGTGGTGAAGCTGGCGCCACCCACGCAAGTACTGGCGGGCGGCACGGCCAATGGCGCCAGGATACGCCGACGCACGGCATCAAAGCCCGCATAATCGCGCATATCCGAAAGATAGGTATTCAGCTTCAGCACATCGGCGAAGCTGCCGCCTTCCTGCGCCAGGGCGCGTGTCAAGCGTGCGAAACATTCCTCGGCCTGCGCTTCCACGCCTTGCGCTTCAGCGGCGCTGCCGCGTGCCGTCACACCGGAACAGAACACCAGCTTGGCACCGCCCGGCAAAGGCAGGCTGCGCGTCGGCGCGAAGGCGGGTTTGGGCGGGGTGGTTTCGGCCATGGCTGCGCTCCTTGAACACAGCGCCGGCTTGCCGCGCCCTGGCCGCGCAATACAAGCTCAATAACGGCGCAGCGGCACGCGCCAGGCCATGATGGAAGCGGCGCCCACCAGCACGGCGGCGATGATGAACAGGCCGCGAAAGGGCTCGGCCAAGCCAGCGCGCAATTGCGCAACACCATCGCCGCCCATGCGGGCGCTCAAGCCGCCGAGATCGGTGACGAGTGCGGCGAAACCCTCGGTCAATGCCGGCGTGAACAGGGCCATGGCGCCGAAAATGGCCGCCGCCGCTACCGCTGCGCCAAGTGCCGCGCCGAAATTGCGTGAAAACGCGACGCCTGCCGCCGCGATGCCAAGCCTCCCCTGCCCCGCCGCCGCCTGCACCGTGGTCTGCACCACCGGATAGGATGTGCCGGACCCGAAAGTAGCCGCGCCCAATAGCGTCAACATCAACCAAAGCGGCATCGCCGCAGCATAGATCGCGAGCAGGCTCCAGATCAGCGCCGCCACGGGCAGACCGATACTCGGCCAGAGCATCGCATGCCCGGTGCGCGCCACCATCTTGCCCGAGAAAAACGCGCCAAAAGACGAGCCGATGGAAATCGCGAGCAGCACTAAGCCAGCGGAGGCCGGATCATAGCCGCGCACCACTTGCAGCCAAAGCGGCAGGAAGGAAATCAGGCCGACTTGCGCTGCCACCACCAGAATGGACAGCATCAGCAGGCGCCAAATGCTCGCCTCGGCAAACAAGGGCAAGGGCAGCAAGGGTTCCGGGTGGCGGCGTTCCACGCGCAACAGCACAATGCCCGCGAAAAGCGCCATGGCCACCAGGCCAAGGATCAAGGGCAGATAGGCCGCATCAAAGCGCCGCGCGCGATCAAGTGCGACCAAGGCCGCACCCATGGTCAGCACAAAAAGCGCGAGGCCCAGCCAATCAAAACGCCAACGCCGCCCGGCATGGTCCGGCACAATATCGGGCAGCCGGCGCGCGATATAGGCACAGACCAAAGGCAAGGGCAGCAGGAACCAAAAGACCCAACGCCAGCCGAAAGCCTGGGTGATGAAGCCCCCCGCCACCGGCCCGAAGGCCGAGGCAAAACCATAAGCGCCCGCAATCCAGGCCTGGAATTTGCCGCGCTCACGCGGCGGCACAATCTCACCGATTAGGGCCTGGGTCAGGGTCAGCAGCGCGCCACCGCCAAAGCCCTGGACCACGCGCGCGATGACCAGGCTTGGCAGATTGGGCGCCATCGCGCAGCCGGCGCAGCCCACAAAGAAAATCGCCAGCGCCACAAACAACAAACGCCGCCGGCCAAAGAAATCACCAAGCTGTCCAAAGACCGGCGCGGCGCAGGTAGCCGCGACCAGATAGGCAATCAAAATCCAGGAAACACGCTCAATCCCGCCCATATCGGTTGCGATATCTGCCAGCGCCGTCGCGACAATGGTTTGATCCACTGCGGAGAGGAAAATCACCAGCGCAATCGCCGGAAAGCCGCGCAGGAAACGCGCGCGCAGCTCGCCGGCCGGATCAGCCGCCATCACAGGGCGCCGCTGCGTCCCATCTCAAGGAACTTGTCGCGCCGGCGGGCGCGCAAGGTCGTGCCATCCAAAGCGAGCAAGGGTGTCAGCAGGGTTTCGATCTTATCGCCGAGTGCCGTCATCACCGCCGCCGCATCGCGATGCGCACCGCCGAGTGGTTCCGGCACCACAACATCCACCAGGCCAAGCTTGCGCAAATCATCCGCCGTCAGCTTCAGCGCTTCGGCGGCGGTGTTGGCCTGCGCGGCATCGCGCCACAAGATGGAAGCGCAGCCTTCCGGGCTGATCACGGAATAAATCGCGTGTTCCAGCATGATGATGCGATCCGCCGCCGCCAGCGCAATCGCGCCACCTGACCCGCCCTCACCAATAATGGTCGCGATGAAGGGCACGGGCGCATCCAGCCCGGCTTCGATGGACCGCGCAATCGCTTCCGCCTGGCCGCGCGCTTCCGCATCAATCCCCGGAAAAGCGCCAGAGGTATCAACGAAGGAAAGAATAGGCAGGCCGAAACGCCCGGCCAGTTCCATCAGGCGGCGGGCCTTGCGATAACCCTCGGGCCGCGCCATGCCGAAATTATGTTTCACACGGCTATCGGTATCATGGCCGCGCTCCGTCCCCAGCACCATGACAGCACGGCCACGAAAGCGCCCCATGCCGCCCACCACCGCCGCATCATCGGCGAAGGCGCGATCCCCCGCGAGTGGCGTGAAATCCTGAATGAGCGCCGCGATATAATCGGTCGCGTGCGGCCTATCGGGGTGGCGCGCAACCTGCGCCTTCTGCCAGGGCGACAGCTTGGCATAGGTGGTCTTCAGCAGGGCCTGGGCTTTTTCGCCGAGCCGCCCGATCTCCTCGGCCACATCAATGCCGCCGGCATCGGTGGTCCGACGCAGCTCCTCGATCTTGCCTTCAAGCTCGGCGATGGGTTTTTCGAATTCCAGGAAGTGACGCATGGCGGGGGGTTAGCCCAAATCGGCCCGGGATGCGACCCCCTGTGTTGATAGAGGATGGTGCTCGGCCACCAGGGCGCGGAGCCGTTCTTCCAGCACCTTGGTATAAATCTGCGTGGTGCCGATATCCGCATGGCCCAGCAGCATTTGCAGGCTGCGCAAATCCGCCCCCCTCTGCAGCAAATGGGATGCAAAGGAATGGCGCAGCACATGCGGGCTGACCCGGCCGGGGTCGAGCCCCGCCGCCAGCGCAACCTCCTTCAACATCAAGCCCAAAGCCTGCCGCGTGAGGTGCCCCGAAGCGCCGCGGGAAGGGAAAAGATGGCGGCTGGCCTTGGCCTTTTCCTCGGGCCGTGCGGCCAGGGCCAAATCCCGCGCGCGTTCCGAAACCGGCACCAGCCTCTCCCGCCCGCCTTTGCCGCACACGGCAATCAGGGGCGCGCCGGGGCGGAGCGCCGCCGCCGGCAGGCTGACCAATTCCGAAACACGCAGCCCGCTGCAATAGAGCATTTCCACCACCGCCGCCGCCACCGGCCCCCTTTTGCCGGGCAGTGAGGCGGCGGCGGCGATCAGCGCCTCAATTTCCTCCTCGCGCAGTGCCTTGGGTAGGCTTTGCGGCAAGCGGGGGGCTTCCAGCAATTCTGAGGGGTCATCGGCGCGCACCCCCTCCCGCAGCAGGAATTGATGGAATTGGCGGATGGCGGAAAGCCGCCTTGCCTGGGTGCGCGCCGCCAAGCCCTGGGCGGCCAGGCCCGCCAGCCAGGCGCGGAGCAAGGCGCTATCCGCCCCATGCAGCGGGGTGCCATTGGCGGCGGCGAAACCCGCAAAATCCTCAAGGTCCGCCTGATAGGCAGCGAGGGTATTGCGCGCCGCGCCCCGTTCGGCGGCCAACATTTCCAGAAATGCCTCGGCATGGCGGGAAAGCCCCGCCCGGGCAGCGTGTTTAGCGCCCGCGGAAGCGGTCATTGGGGATGGTGCGCTCAACGGCCTGGGGCGTCACGCTCGGCGGAAAGGCGCCAATCAGGATCAGGCCCAGGGCAAAAAGGCCAAGCACCACGGCAGCAACCAGCAGAATCGGGTTACGGAACATGCTGGTAGCTCGGCTCCCTCTCGCAAAGATGAAATCGTGCTAACGCTGCTCCTCAAGATGCGCAACTCTCTCTTCGATGATGCCCTGCCGGGCCTGCCCGAACCCGCCACCGGGCGCGACCCGGCGCGGCCCAGCATTGTGTTGGTCGGGCTGCCGGGGGCGGGGAAATCCGCGCTCGGGCGGCGGCTGGCCGGGCTTTTGGGCCTGCCTTTTCGAGACGCCGACACGGAAATCGAAAACGCTGCCGGCATGCCGATTACGGAAATCTTCGCCCGCTATGGTGAGCCGCATTTCCGCGATGGTGAGCGCCGCGTGATTTCCCGCCTGCTGGCCGGCCCACCCTTGGTGCTGGCAACCGGCGGCGGCGCCTTTGCCGATGCCGCCACGCGCGCTGCGATTCGCGCGAGTGGCGCCGTTTCCATCTGGCTGAAATGCCCGCTTTCGGTGCTGATCCGCCGGGTCGCGGGGCGCGAACATCGCCCGATGTTCCTGAATGCCGATCCGGCCGAGGTGCTGCAGCGCCTGATGAATACCCGCCATCCGCTTTATGCCGAGGCTGACATCACACTCGCCTGCAATGATGAAAGCCTGGAAAACACCACCCGTCGCTTGGAGCATGCCTTGAAGACCTATCACCCGCCCGAACGCGTGCCTGTCGGCCTTGGGGAACGCGCTTATGAAGTGCTGGTCGGGCAGGGTTTGCTGGCGCGCGCCGGCGGCCTGCTGGCCCCGGTGCTGCCGGCGAAGCGTGTCGCGATCATCTCGGACGCGACAGTGGCGCCATTGCATCTGCCGGTTTTGCGCGCTGGCTTGCAGGAAGCGGGCTTTGCGATTGCAGCCGAACTGACCGTGCCCCCCGGCGAGGCGAGCAAGGATTTCGGCCGGCTGCATGGGCTTTTGGATGATCTGCTCTCGGCCGGCGTTGATCGGCGCACGGCGGTGATTGCGCTGGGTGGCGGTGTGGTCGGGGATTTGGCGGGCTTCGCGGCGGCGATTGCCATGCGCGGCCTGCCCTTTGTGCAAATCCCGACAAGTCTGTTGGCGCAGGTTGATAGCAGCGTTGGCGGCAAGACCGGGGTGAATTTGAAGGCCGGGAAAAACCTGGCCGGCGCCTTCCATCAGCCGAGGATCGTGCTGGCGGATACGGATACGCTCGGCACCCTGCCGCCGCGCGAATTGCGCGCAGGTTATGCGGAAGTGGCCAAGCACGGTTTGTTGCAAGGCGAATTCTGGCATTGGTGCGAAGCCAATGGTGCCGCCGTTGTGGCCGGCGATGCGGGCGCACTTGCTATTGCCGTGATCGAATCCTGCAAGCTGAAAGCGGCAGTGGTCGCCGCGGATGAGCGTGAGGAAAGTGCTGAGGGCGGGCGCGCCTTGCTCAATCTGGGGCATACCTTTGGCCACGCCTTGGAAGCCGAAGCGCGCTTTGATGGTAGCGTTTTGCACGGGGAGGCGGTGGCGGTCGGGCTTGGCCTGGCCGCTTCGCTTTCTGCGCGGCTTGGGCATTGCAGCCAGGAATGGCCTTCACGCGTGATTGCGCATTTGACTGCGTGTGGCCTGCCCGCGCGCATCAGTAATTTGCCGCGTCGCTTCACGGTGGAAGCGCTGCTCGGGCGCATGGCAAAGGACAAGAAAAACCGCGACGGCAAGATGCGCTTTGTGCTGCTGCGGGCCCCAGGTGATTGCTTCACCAGCAGCGATGTGCCGGCGGAGATGGTGGAGAAGCTGTTGCGGGATGAGGGGGCGGGTTAGGCAGGACGGCCATCTCCGTCATGCTTCGGAGAGTAGCCCCGCCATGCGCCTAAAGCCTGGGCGCGCACGTAATCGCATTCGCTAACGGGGCTGACGTTCCGGCCTTGGACGTGACAGATAAATCGCGGCTACTTCCTGCCCAATGGCAGTGCATTGGCGAAGGGTGGCATTACCACGAACGCAGGTTTCCACGGCAATGTTAACTTGTTCCTCGCTCCAAGTACTAATCCGATTTGGAACCGTAGTAACACTCCCATCCCGCACACCCAAAACCACCTGCGTAAATCTGGCATCCAGCGCAGCGCCCGGCGTCAATGAAAAGGTTTTACCTTGCCCATCCAACCGCGCAAGTACTCCTCTGGTATTGGCATTTTCCGGATCACGACTGCCATTCACAAACCCATTCACCAACGCTTGCGCGGCTTGATTCCGTTGAGGGTTGGGATTCGTGCTACTAAAATCCACCAGCTCACGATAGGGAGCAAGCAACTCGGCAGGGGTATTGTCGCCTCTGGCGGTCGCATCCGCAGAAAATTCCATCAAACCCCGGCAAGCCTGACCAACTGTGACATCTGGCCTGCTATCAAAATATCCCCCCGTCTTCGTGTCCCTCCTTTGCGCCATTTCACCATTCATACAGGCGATGCGGCTAAGATAAGCAGTGCCGCCGTTACCCAAGGCGTTGACCAAACTTTGCAATTGTTCCTGCGGTGATCGCGGTGTTGGCCGTGCCTGCGCCAGTTGAATGTTTGCTGTCGCGGTCATCATCCCCCATTTCTGTGCGTTATTCTGATGCGGGGTTTTTCCTGCTCGCCCAAAAGATTTGTCAAGGGAAATCAAAACCGTCGCCGCCGGCCCGCTGCCGCCATAGGGCAGATCCGCCGCCTGCACATTGCCGGCAAAAAGCGCGGCGCAAAGGGCCAAGGCGTAACGCATCATGGGTTTCCTCCCTGTTCTTGTGGGCCAAAGGCTAGACCGCGCCGTGGCTAGCCGCAAATTCCGCTTGCTCCGGCAAGACCGCTTGGGCCAAGCTTCCCGCCAAGGCACGCAAAGTGCCGTCATGGGAAGGAAACACGGTGATGAAACTCCTGTCGCGGGCCGCGCTGGCCCTTGCTGCGCTGATGGCAGGCATCGCGCCAGCTTCGGCACAGGTACAAATGATCATCCCCTGGCCCGCTGGCGGCGGCACGGACATTATCGGCCGCCTGATCCAGCCGGTATTCACCGAAGCCATGGGCACGCAGGTGGTCATTCGCAATGTCGGCGGTGCGACAGGCACCATCGGCACGGCAGAGGTTGTGCGCGCCAAGCCGGATGGGCAGACAATATTGCTCACCTCCATGGCGCCGATTGCCATTCAACCGAGCTTCATGGCGCGGGCTCCCTATCGCGCGGATCAGCTCACCGCTGTCTGCCTGGTCGCGGAAGCGCCGGCCACGCTGATGACGCCAACCACAACGGGCATTCGTATGGTCGCCGATATCGTGGCGCGCGCCAGGGCCAATCCAGGGCAATTGCCCTATGCCTCTGGCGGTGTTGGCGGGCTTGGGCACCTGGCGATGACAGGCCTGTCACGCGCCTTCGGCATTGAGATGAACCACATCCCCTTCCGCGGTTCGGGCGATAGCGTGCAGGCGATGCTTTCCGGCACCGTGCCGATGCTGACCGCGGAAGCCAATCTCGTGAAGCAATATGGGCTGCATGCGGTGGCGGTTTTTGCCGAACAACGCTCACCCGATTTCCCCGATACACCAACCATGCGTGAACAGGGGCTTGATCTGGTCTATCCGCTTTGGACCGGGATATTCACCGCGCCCGGTACGCCGGAAGCCATGGTGGCGCGCATGGATGAGGCCTGCGCGCGCACCCTGCGCACCCCATCGGTGATTGAAGGCATGACCCGCGCCGGGCATCCCATTCGTTATTTGAACCATCAGGCTTTCACCGCCTATGTGAAGGCCGAGGCTGAGAAATATGCTGGGTTGATCCGCGATAGCGGTTTGCGTCAGGCTGATTAGGCATGCGCAGTATGCAATGAGGTGCCCTCACGCGCCCAACAAGGCTTTCTTGATCATGCACACCGATTTCTAACAGGCTGCTGAAATTCGTAGCCTGATTTGCGTATTTATGATTCACTGTCGTTGCATTTGGTCGAGGTTGCGATGCGTGGCAATGACGCGGTGGCTGGTTCCCTGTTCAGCTATGTTGATCTTGAAAAGCGGGTGCG
>JADCFQ010000015.1 GCA_020249435.1 Roseomonas sp.
GTACAAGCTTTTCGGCTGGTACCCGCGTGGGTGGGACGGAGGATTTCTGGCTCATCTTCACTCTCCTTGGGGTTACGATGAGCCAGAAATCCTCCGTTACTCAAATCGCCAATTTGGTCCCATAGGTGCTGACGCCGGACAACCCAGGGCAGCATGCCGATATAGCGCTGCCGCGCTGCCAGCAGCCCGGCATAGCTTGGAATGGCGGCACATGCGGCTTCGATCATCGCAAGCGGCGCCTGCGCTTCCGGATCATCCGGCTCGGCCTCCGCACGCGCAATGGCGGCCGCGAGTTCCTCGGCATTGCCGGGTGCCGCTTCAGTGATGGCAAGGCGTAGCGCCTCCAGCATCTGCGCCTGCGGCGGGTAGATCCCACCGTCGCGCGCAAGATCAGCGCGAAAGGCCTGACGCTCCCGGAAGGTCAGCGGCGCGATCAGATAGCGCCGCTCTGGCGCATGGGGTGGCGAGAACCATTCCGCATCGCGGCGAGAAAAGACAACGTTCATGGGGTTGCTCCATTGATGGGATGTTTTTCGGGAACCCACTTTCACTTTACGAAAGGGGAAGCATCTAGTTGATAAATCGAGAAATCATGGGTGTGGTCCATGTTCTCGTTAGATCAAGCGTCTTTCGACAAATTTGGCAGGTATTGAAAGACTGTGAACCTTCGATTACAGTCCCGATGTGTTCAAAATTCTTCTCACCGAAGCTTTCGAAAAGTGGCTCGATGGTTTGCGCGATCCGCCGACCAGACGGCGCCTTTTGCTGCGGTTGAGGAAGGCAAGCCTTGGCCAACTCGGTGACGTGAAGCCCGTTGGCTCCGGGGTCTACGAAATGCGAGAATTTTTTGGGCCTGGGTGGCGCATGTACTACGCGCGTCGTGGTGACATTCTGATCGTGATGCTGGGAGGCGGTACGAAGGCAAGTCAGGCGCGAGACATTGAGAAGGCCTCCGCGCTGGCCAAGGCAATTGAGGAGAATTGAAATGACCAAGAAAATCAAATTATCCACGCTGGCCGAGTTCGATCCGTCCAAGTACCTCGATGATGAGGAGGCTATTGCTGACTATATCCGGCTTGCGATCGAAGACGGAGATCCTGGACTTCTGGCTGCGGCGCTCGGGGATGTGGCTCGTGCGCGAGGAATGACGCAAGTGGCCCAAGCGGCGGGGCTGACCCGCGAAGCGCTCTACAAAGCGCTTCGACCTGATGCGCACCCCCGCTTCGACACCATCCAGAGGGTTTGCAGGGCGCTAGGGGTCAAATTGACTGCGGCGCCAGCCTGATGGCGATAAAGACACTGCCCTATGATCCGGCGCGTCATCTCACCTCGCCGGAGGCACAGGCGGCATTACTCTCGGATGCGATGCAAACCGGCGATGCCGGCTATATCGCAAATGCGCTTGGTGTCATTGCTCGCGCGCGCGGCATGACAGAAGTTGCGCGCGGTGCCGGCATTACACGCGAAGCGCTCTATCGCGCGCTGACTGAGGATGGCGACCCGCGCCTCACGACCTTGCTTGGTGTGGTACGTTCTCTTGGCTTTCGCCCTTCGGTCCAGGCTGCGGAATAGGCGGCCCTCTCAAAACTGCGCCAAGAACAGCGGGCAATCCGCACCATCCAGCTGAAAGCCAATATCGAATTGCCCAAGCCCGTCGCGCTGCCCGGGCCGCATGGCGGTGGCCTTGGCCGCCGGTGCGATGACGCAAAAGCGATTGCCCGGATTGGCGCCCAGGATCGCCATCAAGGGCATCGCAGAGCCCAGCCGAAAGGCGTTGAACAGCGCAACGGCAGTCGTGGTGCTCATCAAGGGATCAATCGCCCCGCGCGCATCACGCTCGGTTGGCACGGCCGGATCATAACCCTCGGCCGCTTCGGGATTGTCGGGCAGGATGACATTGACGCCAGCATCTAACGTCAGGCGCCGCGCGCGGGCCAATTGCTGGTTTAACTGGCAGCGGCCATTCACAAATCGCGGCGGAGTCGGGCGAATGACGGTGTTCCAGCCCGTCGGCAGTGCTGCCGCAGATTTGTCGAGCAATTGCGCGCGCAGATCGAAAACCAGAAAGCCAATGCCGCCGGTGGAAAGCTCCAGGCTCCAACTGCCGACCGCACCGGTAAAGCGCCAGCGCAGCCCATCGGCGTAGAAGTAAATCGTGGCCGTGCGATAGACCGCCTCATCCGAGGTCGGGCTGTAGAGAACATTGGCCGGGATCTGCGCGAGTGTGGCGACCGCGCCAGGGGTTGCCATAGTCTCACCCAGGCTTGCGACACGCGCGGCAGTGTAATCAATGATGCCGGTCACAAGGCTGCGATCGCCGGAAAGCAGCAAAGGCATACCGCGATAAAGCTGCGCGGTCGCGGCAAAGGGGGTGGCTAGCGCCAAGCTGGTATTGGTGCCGCTTGCGGCGGCGGTGGGTGCGCCGATGGCCGCATTGGTGATGCCTTCGGCCATTGTGCAGCAACGCAGCAATTTGCCCCATTCCGGAGGCGTTGCCGGCGTGCCGGAACCACGCAATGGCACGCGCAGCCGAATGCGTGGCCGCATGCCACCGACAATGGCGGGCGAGCGATCGAGTGAGCCGGTGAGTTCGCTATTCTCTACCGTGATCGGATCGAAATCGATCTCACAATCAGCGGCGAGCCAATCGGCATTGGCCGGCGTGCCGCCAATGGCGTCCAGCCCTGGGGTGGTTTCGATTTTCGCTGCCACGGCGGCAAAGCGCATGCGCACGAGATCGAGGCTCATGTCGCGGTTCCTTTCGGGATGGGAGGGGAAGGATGGCGGTCAGGCGGACCAGGGGCCGCCATTGGGCCCAATGGCGAGAATGCTGAAGCGGGCGAGGAATTCCCCGGCGGGTAGGGCAGATTCCTCGGTGTCGTACATGCGGAACTCCGCACCCTGTTCGACAACATCGCCAAGGCCGGGCGCGGCGGGCGTCCAGCCGGCGAGTAGGGAGACCAGGCGCGCATGAAGCGTGGACAGCGCCTGTTCGGCGGCAAGGTCACTCGCTGCCGCCGCAAAACCTGAGACAACAAAGCCGATGCGATAATGCGTGCGGCCGGGTTCCTCGGTATCGTCGGCTTCGATTTCCTCGCCGCGTAGTACCAGGCGCGGTAGGGCCTCAGCCTCGACATCAACCGGCGCACGCCGCGCGCGGTCCAGCGCCACATCGGGTAGGCCGGTGATGATGCGTTCCGCAATGGCGGCCAACGCAGCCTCGCGCAGCGGTAGCGTGCCACTCATGGCGCCCGCGCCAATGTCAGGCGCCAGGTGAGGCCGAGCGCATCCGGCTCCACCTCCTCAATGCGCCAGGTCTCGGGTGGGGAGAGACGCCGCAGCAAATCCCCCCGGCGTGGTGTGTCGGGCGAGAGGTCCGCGACGCGCAGCACTGCCTCCAGCGCCACCCCGCGCGCGCCAATCGCGCCGATTTCCTGCGCGGCAGTGGTGAGCGCCACGCGGATGGGCCGCCAGGGGCCGCCCGCCGCCGCGCGCCATTCCGCGGCAATCGCCATATTCGGATCTGCGAATAGCGCTGCCATCGCCCCATCAAAGGCGCTCATCGTTTCAGCACCTCGACAATGCGCGGCAGCGTCTTTTCGGCGGAACGGCCAATGACGTAGCCACCCAAGCCGATCTCGACGATGTTCCAGAGCTTCAGCGCCTCGGCCTCACTGATGCCCGGCGCCGACCAGCCGAGCCAGCGCAGCACGATCAGCAAGCCAAAAGTGATCATCATCAGCGGACGCCAACAGGCGGCAAGCCAATGCTCGGATTGGGCCTCGGTCTTGATGATATCGGCAGCGGCTTTTTCCAGTTCGCCAGCGCGCGCGAGCAAGGCGGCATTGAGTTCCGCCTCGGCACGCTGCCGCGTCTCGGCGTCGGGGAATAGCCGCTTGAGCGCATCACCCAGGATCGGCACCAGCGCGGGAAGTAGCGCACCGATCATGGGTATTTTCCCCGTTCCAATTCGAAATGCGGACCATCGGGAAAGCTTGGCCAATCGCCGCCCCAGGTGATGGCCACGCCAAGCTTTTGTGCCGCACCCTTCATGGCGCTGGCGATCTGCGGATACAAAGCCCAATCCCAACGGATCTCGCCATTCTCCGGCACACCATCGCCGTCATCGAGCCAATAGCCGAGATCCACGGCATGGCCCGTCAAATGCCGGCTGTTCATGGTGCGAGAGGCACCAAGCGCGACCAGCTTGGCTTGCCTTTCGCGGGACCGCAGCCCTTCCAGCACGATGAAGGGCGCGGCCTTGCGTGCCTCGATCACCACGCGCACCAGATGGGGATGCACGCCTTGCAGGCGTTCGTGATCGCGCGGCAGCAGGTTGGTCATGCTCACGCCCCCGCCGCCGGAACGCGGTTAAGCCAGACGCGCACCGTGCCATCGGCGGCGAGTGCGGCCTGGGTTGCGATACCCACCTGGAAATTCCCGGTGGCGGTGGTGGTGATGCGCCGGTTGGTATTGTCCCAGAACACCCTCACGCCGGCAGCGATGGCCAGCGCCGGTTCCTTGGTGAGATCAAATACGCCCATGGTCTGCGCCTCAATCATGGCGTTCTGCACGCCGTCCAAGGCCGCCACGCCAAACAGCGCACCGACCAAGACGCCCTGGCCAGCAGAAACGCCGGTCGCATAGGGCACGGCAATGGCCAGACTATTGCCCGGCTGGATGAAGTTACGCATGGAAAGAACCTCCTGAAACGCAACAGGCGCCCCGAAGGACGCCCGTTGCGAAATTGCGATGATGAGAAAGACGGGGAGCGATCAGGCGCCCGGATTGAACCAGGCCCCGCGCCAATCAATGGCGCCGACGCCGAAGTCGAAGATCACACTGACCTCAACCCCATCCACGCCAGAGACCGGGCCAGTGGTGACTTGCGGACCCTCGGCGCCATTCAGATAGCCGTAGACATAAACCGGCGCGGTCGGCGGATCGGCAAACAGGTACCAGCGATTATTCGGGATCAGCGGTTCCACCAGCGGCTGCACAAAGCCAGCATAGATATTGGCGTTGCTGATTTGCGTGGCACCAACACTCACCGTCAATTGCCGCGCGGGCAGTTCCAGGCTCGGGCCGACCAGCAGCTTCATGGCATTGCCGACGGAAATCGGCAGACCATCCAGCGTCCTTTGCCGCAGAATGGCAGCGCGACCAGCAGCGAGGTTGTTGATATCCAGTGCACTGCCCGCCGCCGCCTTATTGGCGCGCGCTGCCGCCGTACCGAACACCGCAGCCGGGCCATTGGTCAGTGTCGGGCCATCGCCATTGGCCTGATTGAGCAGCGCATAGGCGGTGGCATTTTCGAAATCCGCCACGCGCCGGCCAATGGCGGCCGCAAAATCCGTGAAGGCCCCCAGGTCATCATTCACCAGCATGGGCCGCGTCACACGGATGCGCCGCGCGAAGGTTTGCAGCAGGACGATTTCCTGGCTTTCCGACATGGTGCCGGCCTGGATCTCGCCATTCTCCATCAGCGGCATCAGCGTTGGGAAATCACCGACCCGCAGATGCCGGTGCGGCTTGAAGTCGCGGAAGTCGCGCCGCAGGAAGATCTGCCGATAGCTCGGCGCTGCCGGTTGATAGGCCGCGAGCAGCATCTTGTTCGCCGCAGCCGAGAGCAGCAGCGGAAAGTCGGAGGTGCTGTGAAAGGCGCGCTCGGCGAGTAGCGTCGGGTTGCGCGGGACATTGCGTTCACCGCGGACGCGCAGCAATTCGCCGATCATGTCCGAAGGCCGCCAGCCCATGAATTCCGCATGGCGCCCAGTGCCTTGCGGCTGATAGCCAGGCATGCTGCGCGCGGCGAGCGCTTCCGCCATGGCGTCCAGGATTTCCGACGGCGAGTCATGGCCCGGCCCGGTTTCCGGTCGCGCAGGAACAGAAGGCGGTGTAGCGCTTTTCACCATGGCGTCGAACAAGGAACGGCGCGCCTGATCGGGATGCCAGCCGCGCTCCACAGCTTCGCGCCGGATATGCGCGGCGGTCTCGGTGCCGACCAGGGCGCGGGCGGCTTCGATGGCGCTATCAATACCGGCGATACGCTCACGTTCGGCGCGCTGTGCCTCACCGCGCAAGGCATCAAGATCGGGTGGAGCAACAGGCGGCGTTTCGACTGTGGTGGTTGCGGGCGGCGACGCGGCAAGCGGCGCCGGAGGGGCTGCCGGGGTTTCCGGCGTCGTCTCGGTCATGGGTGGTTCCTCATCAGCCAGGGCAGGTTCAATGGCGAAGGGCGGCGCGCCCTGCGGCGCCGCGCCACGCACTTGCGCATCCCGATCAACCGGGATGGGCACGATCGAAATCTCAAAAGGTTCCCAATCGACGGCGCGATAGATCATCTCGCCGCTCACCGGATCGGGGCGCTGGTCATAGCGATGCACGCGATAGCCAATGCTGACCGCGCGCAGCGTGCCATCGGCGATGCGTTGCCAGAGCGGTTCCACATCAGCAGCCGCAGAGAATTGCAGCCGCGCATGACCGCGCCCGCCTTCAAGCCGTGCGGCAATCACACGGCCCAGCACATCGCGTGCATCGCTGCTGCGATGGGTGTTCAGCACCGGCGCATTGCCGGAGCCGAGCTGCGCCATGCGCACCGCATTGGGCGACATATCCAATTCCTCGGTAATGCCGCCGAGGGACGGGACAAAGTTGCGCGCCCGCGCGCCGGTGGACCAGACGACCTCGACCGTGCGGGCAGCGCGATCCACGGTCGCGGGTGCTGTAATGGCGCGGCGCGCGGTGATCGATTGCCCATCAGAGGGAATTCGATCGGGCACAGCGGGATCAGCCGGTGCGGGATCGCTCCCGCCCGGATCGGTGGTTTCGGTCATTGAATCTCCTGGGAGTATCCTCGCCTACGAGGTGCTTGCTGAGCCCGGTTCGCCAATCTAAGGCCCAGTAGTCGAGACGATATGTTCAAGCTTGCAAATAGTTTCGAACTGCGGCGAAATGCGGAACCGCCTTAAGTGAGAGAGCCAACCCAATGCGAAAGCCAATGTCCGTCAAGACGCTCGAGAATTTCGGTCGAGTGCGATTGTCCAAATCGTTTTTTATGAGAGATTTCCTTTATTCGGATATCTCACAGATACACAGCATTCCGAACATTCCTGATGATCCACACCTTGCAATCAAGGCAGGCACTATGCTGTGTCAGGAGTTATTGGAGCCGCTTCAGAATCACTTCGGTAGAATCGCGATCAGATCCGCATATCGCTCACAGGAAGTGAATAAGTTCGGAAACGATAATGGTCATAAATGTGCGTCGAATGAGGCGAATTATGCTGACCATATATGGGACAAGCGGGACAAGGATGGCTATATGGGTGCGACCGCATGTGTCGTCGTGCCATGGTTCCATGATCGGTACCAGAAGCCGGGAGATTGGCAGAAGCTTGCTTGGTGGATCCATGACCATCTGCCTTACTCAACCATGCATTTTTTTCCGAAGCTTTGGGCCGTGAACCTACAATGGCATGAGTGCCCCAAAAGACAGATCGATAGTTACCCAACCCCGCAAGGTCGTCTTACGGAGCCTGGAATGCCTAAACACGAGGGGAGCCACGCCCACGAATATGTCGGGCTGCCTGCCTTTGATCCAAGCTTGTGCACGCCGGAGGCAGTCCGACCTTATGGTGGCGCTGATGCCGAAACGGGGGACGTTGCAGAGGAATAGGCCGCTGCACCAGTTGCTGCGATTTCCACCGCCGCCATTTGCGCGGCGTCCTGCGCACCACCGGATTTGGCGACGCGCCTTGGATCGGTATCAAGCGAGATGCCAGCCGCATCCAGCGCAGCATTCGCTTCGCGGATCATCTCGACCGCCGAGCGGAAGTCATAGCCAAAGGCGCCGGCGGCCTCGGGCTGCGGCACAAAGCCGGCACGCACCTGGGCGATCAAAGCCGTCGTGTCTTTTAGCGGGTCAATCATTTCATGCGCTGGCGGAACATGCGCGACACCCTTCGGCATGGCATCGCCCCAAAGCCCGAGCAGCGCGCCCTGCGCGTGAAAGCGCTCTGCGATGGGCCGCACCAGCATCGGGATCAGCATGCCGTATTGCACCTGTTCGCAAAGCCGGCGGAATTCGATCTTGCCGGCGCGGAGGCTTGAGTAATTCGCCTGGGTCAGATCGCCGGAAACCTGGTCGTATGTCAGACCCGCACCGACAGCAGCGGCTTCAAGCGAGCGTCGCGCGAAGGCGGTATGCGATCCACCGCCTGAGGGGTTGACCACACTTACATCACCCTGGCCACGCCGGTAGAGGATCATCCCCGGCTCGAAGCTTTCCACTGCGCGGCCTTGCGCGTCACGCAACAGGCCAGGGTTTGCGTCGCTGGGCTTGGTCAACGTTTCCTCGCCATCATCAGTGACCACCGCCGCAAGGCACGCTTCGATCTTGGCCTTCATCAGTAGCGCGGCCTCATAATCGCCAAGGTCACGCAACCGCAGCAGCACGGGCGCAAGCCAGGAGACATCGCGCAACTGCCCAGGGCGGCGCTTGCGAAAGACATGCAGCACATCGCGCGCCGGGATGAAATCGCTGGCAAGCCGCGCACCCGGCAGCATCCAGGCGCCGGGATGCGTCGGGAAAAGCCAATAGCCAATCGGCTCGCCTGCTGCCCCGAGCGCAATGCCCTGGATGGTCGGTGCGCCATTCACCATGCCATTGCGCGCCGTATCCAGATGATCACTTTCCAGCACCTGCAAGCTGAGGCCGATCGGGTTCCGCGGCGAAGTCGGCACGGTCAGCAGCCGGATGAAGCATTCACCGCTTTCGACAACCGCGCGCATGGCCAGCGCTTGCAGGCCATAGAGATCAAGCTTTCCCTCCGCATCGCAAGCCGTACTTTCCGCCCAGGCTTGCCAGGCAGTGCCGCGCGTTTTCTCCGGCCAGCGCGTCGTGATGCCCGCACCGACCGCATTGCCCGTCCAGAGATCCACGATACGCGCGGTATAGGGATCATTGCGCACCGCATCGCGCGCGCGCCGCGCGACACTGGCAGCGGCCATGCCGACCTCGCCATTCGCACTGCCGCCTGAGGGCGACCAGGTCGAGGCACGGTTCTCCTGCGCGGCCGCATAACCCCTGAGGGCCTGCCAAGCAGCGCGCAGGTGAAGCTTCATGCTGCGGGGGTTTCAGTCACAGCATCAAGCAGCGCGCCGGCGGCCTCAGCAATCGCGCCATGGCAGGCCGCGCGATCCGCGGCGACCCAGGCAAGTGCGAGGCTTGCTGCTTCGGGTGGCGGGAGTTCTTCCTCCCAGGCGATCTGATGCAGCCGGGCGAAGGCGCGGAACGCCTCCTCCGGCACGCCAAGCGCTGCCGCCAGCGTGGCGGGTTGCCAAGGTTGGTTTTGGGGCATGGTGATTTCCATGAATTTGGTGGATGGCCAGACCATCGGCACGCTATGGAGGGAGCAGTTCTGGTGCGATCGTTTCTGGGGAATGCAATGCCGATGAAAGTCACGGCCAAGGGTCAGGTGACTATTCCAAAAGCGATCCGCGATCTGCTTGGTATTGAGCCTGGCAGCAAGGTTGCTTTTGCGCTGCTTGAGGACGGTCGTGTCACGCTTAGCAAGTGTGATGAGCATCCCGCTTCCAGAGCCCAGCCCAGCCGGTTCGCCGCGCTGCGTGGCAGTAGCAGTTCAGGCATGAGCACGGATGAAATCATGTCGCTTATGCGGGGCGAGAATTGACGCCTCGCTAGTCGAACAGATCGGTATGAGTACCCGTACGCACAAGGATGATTGCGTCTTCGGCATCATCCCAGATCAGAAGCCAGTCTGGCTCAATATGGCATTCCCACAATCCGCGCATTTCGCCTTGAAGACGATGGGGGCGATGCTTCGGGGCTAATTGCTGCCCGTTGGAGATGGTATCGATGACGGTCTCGATTTTGACGAGCTCTTTACCGCGTTTTTTGGCGAGCTTCAGGTCCCGTAGGAATCGATTGGTTGCTTTTACCGCCTTCACGCATCAACCGTCCGCATGAGAGCAGCAGCGCTTTTGAAGGTTTTGAGTTTCTTGCTTGTGCGGGTCTCTTTGATTGCGGCACGTGTCTCTGCATTCGGAATCCGCACCTCGAAGGGCAAACCGCCCTGAAGTGAAACTTGACGATAAAACAAACGGATCGCCTCGGTTGGGCTTAACCCAACCTGAGCCAGCACAGCCTCGGCTTCGACCTTAAGGGTCGGCTCCATGCGAGCACGGATCATTGCGGTTTTGCTCATGGCTAATCTCCTTGCGAAGCAATGTAGCACGCGTGGGATACAATTTCAATTCCCATGGGCGCGAGTTAAGGCGCCGTCCCGGTCAAAACCTTCTAGCAAGGCACAACCCATCAAAACTTTTCACTCCGAACGAGAAAACTGTGCCAGGGTCACGCCCGGCCGCCGCGCGGCCGCGTTCTCCGCGCCGTAAAGCGCTGTAATGGCGCGGCCCAATTCATCCAGGCTGCGGTATTCCACGGTGCGGCCCTCGAAGGTCACGCGGGTGACGCCGCCGGTAAAGGCGGAGGCCAGCACGGCCGCGCGGCTGCCCGCCGGCTGAGCCCGCGCCCAGGCGAGGGTTGCGGGGTTCAAGGCGGATTACCCAGCCGCACCACGCGAGAGGGCACGCAAGATCGGCAGGATCTGCGCGCCACCCGCGCCAAGCGCGATAAGCACCGCGACGATGCCCCATATCGCGCCCTCAATCCGGCGCGTCTGCTTGCGCAGGCCACAGATCTCCGCACGCACCGCCGTGTAGCGCTCGGCGCAACGCTCGACATGCAGCGCCAGATCCTCGCGCTCGCGCGCGTGGAGTTCCCCGTTACTCATGATTTCCTCCCGAAAGTAATCAGCGCAGCCAACCGCCACGCGGCGTCAGCCAACCAGGCCGACGCATCAGCGGCGGTGGGTCAGGGTTCGGCGCTGGCTCAGGCCGAGGATGCTCCAGTATTTCCACCGGCGCATTCGCGATATCCTCACGCAGCCTCAGCCAAAACCGCTCCCCATACCGATCCGCGCCCAGCAACCACAGCGCGGCGCGCGCCAGAACGGCGCAATCCAGCGCTTCATTCCGATCCCGCAGCTTCGCCCATTCCTGGCGCACAAAGCCGCGGCGGTCTTTCACCTGATGCAGCTGTTCGGCAACCAACTGCTTGACCCATTCAACCTCAATCCCCTGCGGCAAATGCACCCAGCCGGGCGGGAATTCCGCTGCCTCGCCACGCCCGAGCCAAAGCCGGCGATAGAGATCAACCTTCCAGGTCGAAACCGACACCGTCCAAAGCTTCAAGCCGCGCCGTAGTTTCCGCCCATCCACCAACGCATCGACAGGCGTCGGGCCCTGCACCGGCTGCGCGCGGTTCCAACCATCCACACCCTTGGTCGGCGCAATGCGCGGATCGCGCAGCCGCCGCAGGTGGCCATAGACCGCCGCCGTATCGCGCCCACCGGTATCAACACAGGCCTTGGCGATGCGTATCGCGCCGCCATGTCCGGCGTCAGCACCTATGGGACCAAATTGGCGATTTGAGTAACGGAGGATTTCTGGCTCATCGTAACCCCAAGGAGAGTGAAGATGAGCCAGAAATCCTCCGTCCCACCCACGCGGGTACCTGCCGAAAAGCTTGTA
>JADCFQ010000016.1 GCA_020249435.1 Roseomonas sp.
CGCACCCGCTTTTCAAGATCAACATAGCTGAACAGGGAACCAGCCACCGCGTCATTGCCACGCATCGCAACCTCGACCAAATGCAACGACAGTGAATCATAAATACGCAAATCAGGCTACGAATTTCAGCAGCCTGCTAAACCCAAGATTTGATCGACATCTATTTTTCCATGAGCCGCCTCATTCCGATACTGGATAAAAACGCTGAGCTTTCTAATCAATCTTTCGACGATTTTTCTTGGAGAGTCGAAATAGTCTGTAAGTAGGGGGTGATTGGCAGCCCATCCTTCTAAATCACCTATGCCGCAACGACCGAAGATTTCCAGAAGGTCTGGCCATCGTAAATTATTTTTATGATGCGTCAAACACTCCGGGGTCAGCGTAAAGCCCCTTTCGTTATTTAGTGCGCGGTCATAATTCGCGATGAGGTTGTTTTCAGAAAGGTGGCCATATCGAGGGTTTGATAGATTAGATAATATCATTATTAAACCAGATTTATAACCTTCCTGCATCTTCTCAGGAAGATCAGAAAAGAGACAATCTTTTGATCTGAAATCGATCCAGTCTCCCAAAATTGCCTCGCAAAACTGCTCAAATAGCGCATACATCCAACTAATTGACGCACAATGTGTTAGAATGCGTGCTTGCGTGTCTTCGACCAATAAATATCTCTGTTGATGGAGTTGGGCCTCGAGGATTGATGGCTCCATATGAGCGCTCTGAGCTTCGATCAGAGTTTTCATTGCATTATTACACTGAAAAAAATTTATCGCCGCCCGTATTCCAGTCTCCAGGCGCAGAAGAGTTGGCGTCATAACTTAATTACCGCACAACTTCATCTATCATGTTTGACATAAGATTAATTCTGTTCTGCACGTCGGATTTCGTGTTTCCTCGCCCTGTGAAAGTTCCGGCCTCATGCGTGCGGAACAACTGTATAGTTTCAGTCAAGATTTTATCTCGTTTTTCCTCCATCTTGTCGGCCAGATGAATGTTCCTTGAAATCGCAACCATGACCGCGTCAAAAAAAGCCTTTTGAGGTCGATCAGACCACTTTTCCAGCTTGACGTCGTAGGGACGGAAAAGGACGTCACCATAAACGCGGTTTGCGGTCTCGATGGTGTTTATAAATTCCTCACGCAGTGCTTTGACCACTTCCGAGTCGAACCTTGATGCGCGCATCATATAAAGATCGAGGAACCCTTGCATTCCCCTCGTATAGTGATCTGCATGACGCAACGCAAAGAAACGTAATATAAGTTCAACATCTTCCATTTTCTGAAAAAATGGCGATTCCGTAAGTTTGCGATTGCCGCTGCTCATCTCATCAACATGAAATTCCGGCAAATCCCACGTACGCCTTATACATGGATGACGAGAAAGCTCAACAAGTAGATCATTGAATATACCTGGAAACAAAGCGTTTCGGATTTCTTGACGCTCAAGTTCAATGCCACCGGTATTCAATCGCTCGAAGACAATTTGTCGTAGAAAAAGAGCCTCTTCGTCTTGAGGTGCTGATTCCTTTAGCATGACAATGATCGAGATAGAACGTCTGTCGATGCCGGCCTTAACCAAACTTGGTAGACTATGGTAATGTCTGCCGTTGAGTTCTGGCCAGTACTGCAATCCTTGAAGTGCAAATTTATTATTGTAGAAATCATTTATGGCCGTAATTCGCTGCTGGCCGTCCATTACCTCATAAGAATTGAAGTCTTTTTCGTAAAGAAAGACCGGAGGCACCGGAAGATTTATTAGTAGAGACTCAATCAGTCGGCTCTGTCGAGTCTGATCCCATCTCGGACGTCGCTGATAGAACGGCCTCAAATCCATGTAGGCAGAATTCTTTAATTGATTAACAAACCCTGGTAGCCTCTCTCGATTGTTTTCGACCACAATACGGCCTTCGCCACGGTCATATTTCTCATTAATTTCCAAATCTGTGAATATTACCCGCGGGTCACGCGGTGCAACCAGCCACATTTCCTGTTCTTGCTTCATGAAACGCATGTATTAAAGTTCCTTTTCATCCGTGGCGAAACGGGCTTTACGCTTGCGGACAGCGCAGATGCGGGCAGGCGGCATTGGATCAATATTCATAACCTCCAGCACCACCTCGCCACGCTTCCAGGCCACCGCCTCACGCAGGCCTTCGAGCAAACCTTCACCGAAACTCGGTCCCTTACTTTTACCGCCCATCAGCGCCCCCCCTCAAGCCGCCACCCTTGCCACCAAATCGTAATCCACTTCCGGCGTATAGACCGAAGCCTCCTTCCCAAGCCGAGAGGAAAACAGCGTGAAATGCTCAACTTCCACCGGCGTCGCGCGGAACAGATTATAAGCCTGCACAAAGGCCATCAGCTTTTCCGGCGCGGCGCGATCCGTGCGTGCCAAGGTCACATGCGGCGAAAAGCGCTTGCGTTCCGGCGCTAGGCCCACGCGTTGCAAAGCGGTTTCCACCTTGGTCTGCAAATGGGTCAGCGCGTCATTGCGCTCGGCGCCGACCCAAAGCGATTGGATGCGCCCGGCCTTCTCAAACGTGCCAACGCCGGCAAGCTGCAAGGTGAAGGGCCGCGCGCGGATCGCCGCCAGCGCGTCATCCACTTCCTGGGCGCGCCAGGGCTCAATCTCACCAATGAAGCGCAAGGTCAGGTGGTAATTCTCGGGCGGCACCCAGCGCGCGCCGGGAATGCCCCCCGCAAGGCCCGCGATTTCCGCCCGGAGTGAGGCCGGCAAGGCAAGGGCGACGAAAAGACGCAGCATGGCGGGGGCCCTCCTGGTGCGGTCCGGCGGCTCGCCTAAGGGGCAGCAACCTTCCCCAGCAGCGAATCGACATAGGGTAGCATGCGACGAACCATCTCCGCGACGCCAGCGACATTTGGGTGAATGCCGTCCGGTTGATTGAGCGAAAGATCGCCCGCCACCCCCTCCAGCAGGAAGGGGTAGAAGACCACGCCCGGCCTTTCGCGGGCCAAGTCACTGAAACTGGCAGCAAATTCCCGCCCGTAATCAGCGCCGAGGTTGGGCGGCGCCAGCATGCCGGTCAGCATGGTGGGCAGGCGTTTTGCGGCCAAGGCATCCAGAATGGCGGCCAGATTGGCCCGGCTGGACCGGGGTTCCAGCGCGCGCAGCCCATCATTCCCGCCAAGCGCCACAATCACCGCATGGGGGTTATCGGCCAAGGCCCAATCGAGCCGCGCCCGCCCGCCCGCCGTGGTATCGCCGGAAACCCCGGCATCAATCACCCGCACCGCCCGGCCTTTGGCGCGCAAGGCGGCTTCCAGCCTGGCGGGCAGGGCCTCCCCCCGCGCCAGGCCATACCCGGCGGTGATGGAATCCCCCAGCATCATCAGGCGGATTTCCGCCGCCCGCGCCGGAATTGTTCCCAAAGCCAGCAGCGCCAGCGATTGGCGCGCGAGCCACCTGCGACCATATGCGCGGGCAGGATAGGAGCTTTGCGATACCATGGATGCCCTTCACGTCACCGAGACGACCAGCGCCGGGGTCACCAAACCCCTGATCGACGCGCGCGGCCTTGGCTTCAAAGTGAGGGCGGGGGAGGGCGAGATCAACATCCTCCGCGGCCTTGATTTGCAAGTCGCAGCGGGGGAGGCCGTTGGGATCGTCGGCCCCTCAGGTTCGGGCAAAACCAGCCTGCTGATGCTGCTGGCCGGGTTGGAACGCCCGACATCCGGCACGTTGTTGATTGATGGCGCGGATATCGGCGCCATGGAGGAAGATGCGCTCGCGCGTTTCCGGCGTGAGCGGCTTGGTATTGTCTTTCAGGCCTTTCATTTGATCCCGACCATGACGGCGCTTGAGAACGTCGCGGTGCCCTTGGAATTTGCTGGCGTGCGCGATGCTTTTGATCGTGCGGCCGAAGCCTTGCGCGCGGTTGGGCTTGGGCATCGCCTGGGCCATTACCCCGCGCAGCTTTCGGGCGGTGAACAGCAGCGCGTGGCGCTGGCGCGGGCCTTTGTTGCGGAACCGCGCTTGCTGCTGGCGGATGAACCCACCGGCAATCTTGATCGCGCCAAGGGCGAGGAAGTCATGGCGCTGCTTTTCGATTTGCGCGCGCGGCTTGGCACGACGCTGTTGCTGATCACGCATGACCCCGCGCTGGCGGCGCGCTGCCCGCGGCAATTGCGCATTGAAGATGGGTTGATTGTCGCAGATCACAGGGTGCCGGCGTGAGCAATTTGTCACTCGCCTTCAGGATCGCGCGGCGCGAATTGCGTGGCGGCTTGCGCGGTTTGCGCATTGTGCTGGCGTGTCTCGCGCTTGGTGTGGCAGCGATTACCGCCGTTGGCACGCTGCGCGCCGGCGTTGATGCCGGGCTTGCCGCGGATGGCGCGCGCATTCTGGGCGGCGATGTTGAAATCGCCTCCCCCTACCGGCCTTTGGCGGAAGCGCCGCGTGCCTGGTTGGCGGCGCGGGGCGCGCGGGTTTCCGAAGTGGTGACGCTCCGCGCCATGGCGGTCGCGGAATCCGGCCAGCGCATGCTGGTGGAGGTGAAGGCGGTTGATGGCGCCTATCCGCTTTTCGGCACGCTTGAAGTGCAACCACCCGTGGCGCTTGCTGCGGGCGATATCCTGCTTGATCCTTTCATTGCCGAAAGGCTTGGCATCGCGCCTGGTGCGGTGCTGCGCATTGGCGAAGCGCGGCTGACCTTCCGCGCCACCATCACGCAGGAACCGGATAAGGTCGCAAGCCCCTCCTTGCTCGGCCCGCGCGCCATGATTGCCTTGGCGTCTTTGGACGCAACGCGGCTCATTCAGCCCGGCAGTCTCGTGACCTATGAATACCGGCTGGCGCTGGCGCCGGGCGTGGATCGGCAGCGCTTTATTGCTGATCTGCGGCGCGATTTTCCGGAAAGCGGCTGGCGTATCCGCAGTTCTGATGTCGCCGCCCCCGGCGTCAATCGCTTCCTGGATCGCGCGGCGTTTTTCCTGACGCTGGCGAGCCTGACGGCGCTGCTGGTGGGCGGGATTGGCATTGCGACCGGCGTATCGGCCTGGCTGGAGCAACGCGCGCGCACCATTGCAACGCTCCGTTGTCTTGGCGCGCCGCCAGCGCTGATTTTCCTGACCTATCTGGTACAGGTAATGGCGCTTGCGTTGCTCGGCATTGCGCTTGGTCTGGTGATTGGCTTTGCGCTGACCTGGGCGGGGGCGGCGGCACTCGCTTCCATTCTGCCGGTGGCGCCGCGCATTCTGCCCTATCCAGCGCCGCTGATCATGGCGGCGGCTTATGGGCTGCTGACGGCGCTCGCCTTCACGCTATGGCCGCTGGGGCGGGCCGGCAGCATTCCGGGCGCGGCGCTGTTTCGGGATGTGGTGGCGCCAAGCGGGGGCCGGCCAAGCCTTGGCATTCTGGCCGCGATCCTGGCGGCAGCGGGCGCACTTTCGGCTTTGGTGATTGGCACGGCGGAAAATCCGCGCTTTGCGGCTGGGTTTATCGTGGCGGTGATTGGCACGCTCTTGCTGTTCCGCCTTGGTGCGGGGGCGCTGATGGCACTCGCGCGGCGCTTGCCGCATGCGCGCCGCCCGGCGCTTCGCCTGGGGCTCGCTAATCTGCATCGGCCCGGCGCGCCGACGCCGCTCATGCTCGTTTCGCTTGGTGTCGGGCTCACGGTGCTGGCCGCCATTGCGCTGATTGAAGGCAATCTCCGCCGGCAATTGGCGAATGAAATGCCCGCTGCCGCGCCGAATTTTTATTTCATTGATATCCAATCCGATCAGATCCAGGCGTTTGAGGCTCTGGCCCGCGCGCAACCAGGTGTGACGGAAATCCGCAGCGTGCCCAATCTGCGCGCGCGTATTGTCGCGGTGAATGGCGTGCCGGCGGAACAGGTAAATGCAACACCGGAAACCGCCTGGGCCTTGCGCGGTGATCGTGGCCTGACCTATGCCGCGACCCCGCCAGAGGGCGCGCGATTGGTCGCCGGGGAATGGTGGCCTGCGGATTATGCCGGCCCACCCTTGGTTTCCTTCGATGCGCAACTCGCGCGCGGTTGGGGGATTGGTGTTGGTGACACCATCACCGTGAATGTGCTGGGGCGCGATATCACGCTGAAAATCGCAAGCCTGCGAGAGATCGCCTGGCGCGGGCTTGGCATCAATTACGTGCTGGTGGCGTCACCTGGTTTGCTCTCTGCCGCGCCGCATACGCATATCGCGACCATGCGCAATGATGTGGCGCAGGAAGCGACGCTGCTGCGCTTGCTGACGGATCGCTTCCCGAATGTATCGGGCATTCGGGTGCGCGACGCCTTGGATCAGGTGGTGGGGCTGTTGGAGAAGATCGGCTTCGCGCTTTCCGCCGTTGCCGGCATTACCTTGCTGGCGGGTCTGCTGGTGCTGGCGGGCGCGGTGGCGGCGGGGCAAAGGCGGCGCATTCGCGATGCCGTGGTGCTGAAGACCATCGGCGCAACGCGTGCGCAAATCCGCGCGAGTTTCCTGGTGGAATTCGGCCTGCTTGGCCTGACGGCTGGCTTGCTGGCAGCGGCGGCGGGCACGGCGGCGGCCTGGGGCGTGGTGCGCTTTGTCATGCGCGCGGATTGGGTATTTCTGCCGGGTACATTGGCGATGACGGTGCTGGCCTGCATGGCCATCACGCTTGCCTTCGGTTATGCCGGTACTGCCTTTGCGCTGCGTGCCAAGGCGGCACCGTTGCTGCGCAATGAATAGGAAGCCTGCTATGGCCGAGGATGAAAAACTCTCAGCTCTTGATGCCAGCCTGCTCCGCCGTGCCTTTGCGCTGGCCAGTGAGGCGCGCGCGCGCGGTGATCGCCCCTTTGCTGCGGTGATTGCCGATGAGAAAGGCCACGTGCTGGCCGAGGCCGGGTCCACCCAGGGCAAGGGCGGCGGCGGCACGCTCGCGCATTCCGAAATGAATGCGCTGCACGCGGTTTTGCGGGCCGGGCTGCCGCGCGATGTGCTGCGGGCTGCCACGATCTATTCCTCGGGCGAGCCCTGTGCGATGTGTTCGGCGGCGATATTCTATACCGGCATTGGCCGCGCGGTTTATGGGCTTTCCGCCGGCGCCATTCTGCATTTGCGCAATGCGCAGCCGCATACGGCGGGGCTGTCATTGTCCTGCCGGGCGGTGTTGAACAGCGCGGCGGAGAAGGTCGCGGTGGTGGGGCCGTGTCTGGAAGAAGAAGGTGCGGTGCCGCATCAGGGCTATTGGCAGGAAGGGGCGGCTTGAGGGCATATTGGGGCCACTTGAAAAGTCATGGCGGCTAAGAATAATTCGATCA
>JADCFQ010000017.1 GCA_020249435.1 Roseomonas sp.
ACCGGGGGGGACAAACTGATGCAGCGAAGCGGGAAGTAGCCAACCCTGGTCCACATCCCACGCTCGGAAGGTCTTGCTCATAAAACAAGTGAATCAGAAATAATACCAAAAAACTAGCGAATTCTCAGACAGGCTCCTAGACGGCATGGCCCGGCACAAGGCGTTGGCCATAGCCAGCGGCAACCAGATTGCGGAGCGCCGCCATGACCTTCGGCGGTGCGTCCTGATGTTCAGAAAAGCCGAGCGCGGGATAGACAAAGATGCGATGAAGGTCGCCGACCAGGGCGCTGAGGGTCCTAGCCGGGTTGGGATCACGTGCAAAATAGGCTTCTGGCCCAATGTCTTCACACTGCATAAAAAGTTCCGCGTCAGGCCAAACCCGGCGGCCGGTTGCCCAGGCTCGTCGCGTCATATAGGGCTTGGCGACTACGGTCAGTTTTTTTGGATGTAATCCGACACTCTCAAGAAGACGCCGACTGAAAATGAAGTTTTCACCGGTATTCTGCGCCTGGTTTTCGATGAGGATCGAGTGCCTGGGAACGCCCTCAGCGATGGCTCGGTCGCAAAAGACCTCTGCTTCCGGCCTGTCCCATCCCGTATCGAGCAAGCCTCCCTGATGGGCAATACCACCAGACATGACAATGATCGGGGCCACTTCTGCTCGCCATAGCCGCGCAGCCACACGCGCGACTTCCACGTCGAAACTACCAAGCGCCAGGATAGCATCCGATCTCACGGGCTCATGAGTGAGCTTCATGAAATTCCAAGCGATCTCAAGAGGCGCGGCTATCGTGGAATCGTAAAAGCAATGCATGCAGCCTATTCTTCCTTGAATCGGTAATCCGGGATGCCCCATCGAATTACCATAATGCGCATAGGGCAGGAATTTGCCTCAGATGATGGTCTTCGCGCGGTCGTCATTTGCGTCGTTGATCAGGGCGTGCCGCGTGATCCGAAAGCACGCACCATTACCGTAGATCACGTTCAGATGGAAAATCTGAACGTGTGAAGATGCTCGAAAAAACGAGGAAGGACGGGTCGCGTTAACACATGTGAACGCAACACGCTCTAGGCGCAAGGCGTTTCCGTTTGCACGGCCACCAGCCCGAGGGGTGCGAAAGCGCCGACAAGAACCCTGGGTCTGGTTCGGCTGATCAGGCGGCTTCGCCCGTTGGTGCTGGGCAGGCGCCTTCCGCACATCCCGCATCAGAAGCAGAGATTGCATCCGGCATCGGCGCCCGTGCGATGAGCGAACCAAGCAGCACACCCAAAGCGAGGTCTTCTTCCTGACCGAAGGCGTGCTCCACAATGCGGCCCGCCGGGTCAATGATGATGGTCGTTGGCGTGCCGCGCATGCCAAAGCGCCGCATCGTCACTGGAATGGCCTCATTATCGCTTGCCTGATCAACACCAATGGGAAAGCTCAGGCGATACTCATGGATAAAGGCTTCAAGTGAAACCGGCGTCATTGCGGCGTGGTGTTCGAAGACAGTGTGCAGCCCAATCACGGCAACACCGGGATGGTTCATGAACAGACGATGCAGGCGTTCGGTCTGCGGCAGTGCATGCATGACACAGCCGGGACAAAGCATCTGGAATGCATGCAGGACCACGGTTTTGCCGCGCAATCCAGCAAGCGAGAGTGGGCGCGCGGCATTGAACCAGCGCGAGACGGCGAGTTCGGGTGCGAAGACGGTCATGTCGGACTCCGTGTGGGGTTTTGCTGAGGGGCGGCCGCGAGGCAACCCGCGACCGCGCGACAGATCAGGCGCTGCGGCTGAGCTTCACGCCCGGGAAGTCCACCGGAACATCGAAGGCGACATTGACGTAGTTTGTGAACAGGTTGAGCGCGACATGGGCCAGGATTTCGACAATGGCGCCATCATCGAACCCAGCCGCGCGCAGCGACTGCACATTCGCGGCAGTGATCGCAGCACGGTTTTCAACCACATTGATCACGAAGGCGAGCGCTGCTCTTGTCTTGGGATCGCTGGAAAGGCCCGTCTGCGCCTCAGCCATTTCGGCAGCGCTGGCGCCGGCCTTTTGGCCAAGCACGGTATGGGCCGCAAGGCAGTAATTGCAGTCATTTCGATCTGCTACCGCAACGGCGATCTGTTCGCCGAGCTTCGCGCCAATCGTCCCGGCGCCGAGTGCGGCGAAGGACCCCCACATGCTTTGCAGCGCGGCGGGCGAATTCGCAACCGCCTTGAACATGTTCGGGACCATGCCGAAGGCGCCTTGGATCTGTTCCAGCGCTGCCCTGGACCCGGCGGGGGCCGAGGCTTTGTCAACAAGGTTCACACGTGCCATAAGAAATCTCCTTCTCTGTTGCTTGGAGGGGAATAATCGGGCGGTCCGACGATGGCAGTCGCCGGGCCGCCTTTTTGTTACGACACGCCCTTAGCGCGCCGGAACCACGCGGCCAGGCAGGCTCAGATTGCCTGACGCGACCTTGAAGACATTCTCAACGCATAGCAGCGGCGCGTGCAGATTGGCGTTGACCTTGAGGCCCGCCGTCACGCCATCAAACCGTGCCGTTGCCAGGGCACCGAGCTGGGCGAGAGGCACCTGCACCTCGACCGCATCGCCCATGAAATCAGTCTTGAAGTCTGGGCTGTCGATCAGGATCGGCGCACCGGGCCAATCCGGCGGCAGCCTCGGCGTGGTTCCGGCCGGAATGTCCTTGACCTTCAAGCCGCCTGGCCAGGCCTTGTCCTCATTCAGGATGACCCAATGCGCATGCCAGCGATCGCGGTTGACGGCGCTTTGCGCCCGCTTGGATGCGTCGTCGAAATCGGGATGGAAGGTTGCGGCAAGCGCCACGATGCCCTGATCGCTTTCAAAGCCCACGTCGGCCGAATTGAGCGATGTTGGCCAAACATAGGCGAATACCTGCGATCCTTCGAACTTGCCCGTGGCTGCTGGCCGAGCGCTGCCGGCCTCTCCGCGCACACGCGTGCGGAAGGTCGCCATGCCGTTGGCCGTGGTGATCCTGGTTTCGATGATGTCGAAGGAAGCATTCACCGCCTGGTTCGCGTCGGGTCTGATCTCGTTCGCACAGGCGGCTGCGCCAAGGCAAAGCAAGGTCGTCGCTGCAAGGCCAAGGCCCCGCACGCTCAAAATGCTCATGTTGAAGTTTTCCTTTCTAGGTCTCTTGGGTTGCTTGGAAGGGCGGCTGTCCCGTTTCAAAGCTCATCCAATTGGCAGACTGGATGGACGGAGCGGCCGCTTCATGCTCACCGCAATCGAGCCGGAGGTCCCGGTCGCCGATGGCGGCGTTCACGAAGGCGCAATGATGGGGCTGGGCCGCGCCTGGATGGGCGTTCGGCCGAAAATGGCGGCAGCTTAGGCACATGCGCTGCTCGGGAATGGCACCTGCCAGTTGAAGGGATCGGATGATCCGAACTTGTGACAGCAGAAGGTCAGCCTGTTGGGTGGGTGAAAGGCCGGCGAGCGCTGTCGTCACCTGCGACTTGGACTGCGTAACTGCGCGCCCGACCTGCCGGCCTTCCTCCGTCAGGTTAACGCGCATGGCGCGTGCATCGGCAGGGTCCGGCCCGCGCGCGACGAGGCCCTTGCGTTCGAGTGCGGCGAGCGTATCGGCGATTGTTGGCGGCGATACGGCCAGATGTGCGGCGATGTCCTTCGCGCGCAGGCCGTCCGCCCGTTCCACCAGTAAGGCCAAGACCTGTGCCTGAGCAGGGTTGAGACCTGCCTTGCCCGAGGCTGTCCACAGGTCCGACCGGAGCACGAGCGCGATCCTCTCGAACCCTTCGCGCAGGCGGGTTGTGACGGAATCGGGCGTTTCGGCGTGGCTCATACAGTATAAATAGGAGTCCTAATTATATCTGTCAAGGCGCGTTTTGCTCAAACGTGATCGCCGGCGAGCGTCCGCAGCCAGGACCTGTTCCGGCACAGATCCGGGCCGCTTCAATTAACCCCGTCGGAAAATCGCCCGCACCACGCGACATTCGGGCGCGGCCGCGCAGCATGTTTGGGGCAGAGCCGAAGGCTATTCTTCCTTGAACCCGTAATCCGGGATGCCCTGCTCATTGCCGTAATATTTATAGGGCAGGAACTTCCCGGACATGGTGATCTTCACGCGATCACCCTTGGGATTGGCAACCCGTTCGAAATCGAAATCGAAATCAATGGCGGACATGATGCCATCGCCGAATTCTTCCTCGATCAACGCTTTCCAGGCCGGGCCATTCACCATCACCATTTCATAGAAGCGATAGATCAGCGGGTCCGTCGGCGGCATTTGCGTGCCGCGATAGGGCACTTCATTCAGCATGCGCTGTTCAACCTCAGAAAGGCCAAAGAGCTTCGCGGCCTTCGCCGCCAGCGGCTTCACGAGCTTCATCTGCCCAAGCAGCGCGCCTACCACCAGGGTTGGCGACATGCCGCCGATTTCCTCGCAGATGTATTTCCAGCTCCAGCCTTTCTCGCGCTTGATGTCGAGGATTTTTTCAGTGAGTTGGGCGCGCGTCATCGCGTTTCTCCAGCTTTGGTTTGGGAAGGATCACGCCGCCGCAAGCGGCGGGGCGGAAAGGGCGGGGCTGACTTCCGGCACGGCGCGCGCCGACCAGCCAGCCGGCGGTGCATCGGCCTTGAAGGCACGCGACCGCGCGATCAGGAAATCGAGGATATGATCACGCAGCGCATGATAGCCTGGCATGTGGTGCAGATTGGCCCGTGTGCGGGGCTTCGGCAGCGTGTTCAACACAACCTCGGCAATGCGTGCCTCCGGCCCATTGGACATGAGCAGAATGCGATCCGCGAGCAAAATCGCCTCATCCACATCATGGGTAATCATGAAGCCGGTCTGTTCGGTTTCACTGACCAGGCGCGCGACCTCATCCTGAAGCGCGCCGCGTGTCAGCGCATCAAGCGCCGAAAACGGTTCATCCATCAGCAGCATTTTCGGATGGATGGCGAGTGCACGGGCAATGCCGACGCGCTGCTTCATGCCGCCGGAAAGCTCGGCCGGTTTGCGATCCGCGGCGTGATCCAGGCCAACACGCTTCAAGGCTTCGCGTGCGGCGGCATCGCAGGCAGCGCGCGACCAATCGCGATGGCGGCAGGAAATGGCGAAGGCGACATTGCCGGCCGCTGTCATCCAGGGCATCAGCGCATGGCCCTGAAACACCACAGCGCGATCAAGCGATGGGCCGGAAATTGCCTGGCCATCCACAATCACCGCGCCATCATCCGGCGCTTCAAGCCCGGCCAGGATATTCAGGATGGTCGTTTTGCCGCAGCCCGAATGCCCGACCAGGCAGACGAATTCGCCGCGCGCAATGCCGAACCAGACATCCTGGAAGATCGTGGTCGGCCCATAGCGGCGCGCGACACCTTCAATGGAAACATAGGCGGTCATGGCGTTACTCCCGCCAGGCCACGGCACGTGCGCCGAGGCCAAGCAACCGGTCCAGCGCAAGCCCGACAAGCCCGATCATGAGAATGGCAATCACGATATCGGCGATGGAAAGATTGTTCCATTGATTCCAGACCCAATAACCAATGCCGGTGCCGCCCACCAACATCTCAGCGGCGACAATCACCAGCCAGGCAATACCGATGGAAATGCGCATGCCGGTCACAATGGTGGGCGCGGCAGCGGGCAGGATGACGCGAATGGCAGTGCGCCAGCGCCCCGCTTCCAGCGTGCGCGCCACATTCAGCCATTCGCGCCGCACACTTGCGACACCAAAGGCTGTGTTCAGCAGCATGGGCCAGATGGAGCAGATGAAAATCACGAACACCGCTGAAATCGCGCTATCCTTGATGGAATAAAGCGCCAAGGGCATCCAGGCGAGGGGCGAGACCGGGCGCAGCACCTGAATGAAGGGATTGAGCGCGGCATTCAGCAAGGGCGACATGCCGATGACGAAGCCAAGCGGAATGGCAACAATCGCGGCAAGCCCAAAGCCCGCGCCAACACGCAGCAGGGAATAGGCGATTTGCACGCCAATCCCCTGATCATTCGGCCCGCGCACATAAAAGGGATCAGCGAGCAATTCCAAAAGCCGCTTGCCGATGGCGCTTGGCCCCGGCATGGGCGTGGTGCCGCCCTGCGCCGCCGCCTGCCCCAAAAGCGCGGCGTATTCAGGATCAAGCGCAGCACCGCCGCCACCCGATTTGGGCATGACGGCGATTTCCCAAACGCCCAGGAACAGCGCCAGGATCAGCAGGGAAAGCCCGGCAGAACGCCAGAAGGATACGCTTGCAGACATTACGAACGGCGAATGGCGAAGCCATTGAGATAGGCTTCGGGCTGCGCGGGATCAAAATCACGCCCGAAAATGCGATGCGTGCGCGAAGCACTCGCCGGTACGGTCATGCCAAGATCACGCATAGCTTTCGCGGCATCGGTCGCGAGAAACACCTGCTGCGCCACGGCCGCGTAATCCACATCGCCGCGGATTTGTCCCCAGCGCTTCATTTGCGTCAGGATCCAGACCGCCATGGAATGCCAGGGGAAGGGATCGAAATTGATCCGGTCTGGCACACGCTGCACGCGGCCAAGACCATCGGCGAAGGTGCCGGTCAGCACCTGTTCTACCACGGTCTGCGGCTGGTTCAGGTAATTCTGCCCCGATATGGCTTGCGCCACTTCGCGCCGGTTTTCTGCCTTGGAAGCATGGGCCGTCGCTTCCACAATCGCGCGCATGAGGGCTGCAAAGGTATTGGGCGTTTCGGTCATCATGCCGCGCGGCACAGCAAAGGCGCAGCAAGGGTGACCATCCCAAAATTCCTTGGTCAGCACATGAATAAAGCCAACGCCATCAAATACCGCACGCTGATTGAAGGGATCGGGGCCAAGGAAGCCATCAATATTATCGGCGCGCAGATTGGCGACCATCTCCGGCGGCGGCACGGCGCGGATTTGGATGTCGCGATCAGGATCAAGCCCAGCTTCCGCGACATAGGCGCGCAGCAGATAATTATGCATCGAAAAATCAAATGGCACCGCAAAGCGGAAGCCCTTCCAATCCTTCGGGTCGCGCTTTTCCTTGTGCTTATTGGCAAGCGTAATCGCCTGGCCATTGGTATTCTCAATCGCCGCGACCGACCACGGCACGGGCTGCGCCACGCCAACGCCAAGCGACATCGCAACCGGCATGGGCGAGAGCATATGCGAAGCGTCATATTCGCGCGCGATGGATTTATCGCGGATCACGGCCCAGCCTGCGGTGCGGATCACTTCCACATTCAGGCCATTGCGCCTGTAGAAGCCCATGGGATCGGCCATGATGATCGGGGTCGCGCAGGTGATCGGAATGAAACCGATTTTGAGGTCGCGCTTTTCCGGCGCGCCCCCACCTTGCGCCATGGCTTCGCGCGCCCGGGCCAGCGGGAAGACGCTATCAAGCGCGGCAAACAGCGTGCCGGCACCAACCGCATTGATCAGCGCGCGCCGCGTGGCCGCTTGCGGAAAGGCCGCGCGCAGCACCGCTTCCTGCGCGACCTCACCGTAAGCCCCGGTGCCATCGGTTGGCGCGGCATCACACGCGAAACCGGAATCATGGGCGACACCGCAGCCGCAAGCGGCAAGGCGACGCGAAGGGGGGCGAGGGCGAAAGGCCATGTGACATCTCCCGGTGTGTCAGCGCGGGGCGCTGTTCACACCGGGAATAGCAAGGCTTATGCCGCGAATTTGGGCGAAAACACTGCCTGGATCAGGGTGACAAGCCCGCAAAATCACCAATTTGATTAGAATTTAATCATTTCACACCAAGCCAGCCCCGCCGGCTTGGTGCGTGATGCCCTCAGCGCTGGTCAGACTACCGGGCTCTTGCCGCCATCCACATTGATCGCGGTGCCGCTGATGAAGCCGCCCTGTTCGCTCGCCAGCAGCAGCGCCATAGCCGCGAATTCCTCGGCCTTGCCGATCCGCCCAAGCGGCACGGCCTTGCCCTGCTCCGCCTTCCAATCTTCCCAAGAGATGTTGCGCTTTTCGGCAGCATGCCGCCGCACCCATTGGTCGCTTTCAATAATGCCAACCAGCATGGCATTCACCAGCACATTATGGGGGGCGAATTCGCTCGCCATCGCCTTGGTCAGCGCCATGCCGGCAGCGCGCGATACCGAAGTCGGCGTGGACCCCGCCAAGGGCGCCTTGGCGCCGATATTCAGCACATTGATGATGCGGCCCCATTTGCGATCCCGCATCGCGGGCAGCGCCAGCCGACAGAAGCGGATCGCGGCAAACAGCTTCAGGTCCAGATCATCCTGCCAAAGCGCATCGGATACCTCGAGGAAGCCGCCGCGCTGCGATGTGCCGGCATTATTGATCAGGATATCCACCTGACCGAGCCCTTTCACCGCCGCCGCATAGGCAGCCTCGCAGCCCTCAGCAGTGCGGATATCGGCGGCAATGGCGGCCACCTTGGCGGTGGGGGCGGCAGCGCGGATTTCGGCTTCGGCCTTGGCCAGGCTCTCTGCCCCGCGCGCCACAATCGCGACATGCCCGCCCGATTCAGCAAACATCTTTGCCATGGCAAGCCCCAGGCCCTTGGACCCGCCGGTGATGAGCGCAGCGCGCCCATTCAAGGTGATATTCATGGATTTCTCCCCCGATGAAGGCGGCCATCCTGCCGCAACTGGGCCAAGACGCAAACCTGACAGGAAGGGGGAAAGCTGGGGCGACCAACGGGACTCGAACCCGTGACATCCAAGACCACAACCTGGCGCTCTACCAACTGAGCTATGGCCGCCACCAACGGCGCTGAAATAGGCCCGCCCGCCCGGCGCCGTCAACCGCGAAGCCTTGGGTTGCGCGGCCCCCGCGCAAAATGACATGGTGGGTGCATGACCCAGACCGCGCCGGCCCGCCCGCTTGCCCTGCCGATTGCCCTGGTGATCGCTTGCGCGATTGCCGGCGCCATGCTCGCCATGGGGCTGCGCCAATCCTTCGGCCTGTTCCTGGCGCCCATGACCACCGAACATGGCTGGGCAGCGCGCGACTTCGCCTTTGCCATCGGGCTCCAGGTTCTGATCAATGGCATCAGCCAGCCCTTCATGGGCCAGTTGGCGGATCGCTTCGGTGGCCGGCGCGTGGTGATGGGCGGCGCGGTGCTTTATTGCATCGCCATCCTCGGCATGGCGCTGTCCGAATCCGTTCTGCCCTTCACCTTTTTTGCGGGCTTGATTTTGGGCATGGCGGTCTCAGCCGCCGGCATGCCGACCATTATCGCGAGCCTCACGCGCATGTTGCCGCCCGAAATGCGCGGGCGCGCGACAGGGCTTGGCACGGCGGGGTCCTCGGCGGGGCAGTTTCTGGTGGTGCCGCTGGCGGGCTTCGCCATTCAGGGCTTTGGCTGGCAGGGCGCGCTATTTGCCATGGCAATTGCGGCGCTATTCATGATCCCGCTCGCGCTGCCATTGGCCGATAAGCAGCCGGCAGCGACACCTGGTGTGGCCGCGGATAATGAAACCGCGCGGTCCGCCATGGGCCGCGCCTTGCGTGACCCGAGCTTTTGGTACCTGTCTTCCGGCAATTTTGTTTGCGGGCTGCATGTGTCCTTTCTGACCGTGCATCTGCCGGGCTTTGTGCATAGCTGCGGCTTGCCGCTTTATGTCGGTGCTGGTGCCATTTCCATGATCGGGCTGTTCAACATCATTGGTTCATTGGCTGCGGGTGAACTCTCACAACGCTGGAAGCGGCGCGAATTGCTGGTCGGGATTTTCGCGGCGCGCGCCGTGCTGATGACGGTGTTTTTGTTGTCGGAGAAAACCACGGCAACCGTGCTGATTTTCTCGGCCATGATGGGGCTGCTTTGGCTTTCCACCGTGCCGCCAAGCCTCGCACTTTGTGCGCGCAATTGGGGCTTGCGCTGGCTGGCCACGATTTTCGGCATGGTCTTTGTCAGCCATCAGATTGGCGGCTTCACCGGCGCCTTTCTGGGCGGGATTATTTTTGACCGCACCGGGTCTTATGATCTGATGTGGGTGATCGGCATTCTGGCCGCAGTCTTCGCCGCCGTGATCCATATGCCGATGCGTGACGGCCCGCGCACCCAGCCCGTGACCGCCTGATTTGTTCCGAAAGGGTTTTCCATGCGCCTTGCCCTGATCCATGCGCTGCGCCATTCACCGCCGCCGATTGAAGCCGCCTTCGCGCGGCTTTGGCCGGGCCAGACTCTCATGAATCTGCTGGATGACAGCCTTTCCGCCGATCTGGCGCGGGAAGGCAAGCTCACGCCCCGCATGACGGAACGGTTCTTGACTCTGGCGCGCTATGCCGCCGGCACCGGGGCGGATGGCATCCTGTTCACCTGCTCTGCCTTCGGCCCCTGCATTGAAGCCTGCGCGCAGGATTTGGCACCGATGCCGGTGCTGAAACCGAATGAGGCGATGATTGAGGAAGCGATCACCAAGGGCAAACGCATCGGCCTGCTGGTGAGTTTCGCCGGCACCATCCCGTCCATGATCCCTGAATTTCCACCCGGCATTACCGTGGTGCCGAAGCTGGCCGAGGGCGCCTTGGCGGCCCTTGATGCGGGCGATTTGGCCACGCATGATCGGCTGGCCGCCGAAGCGGCGCGTGATTTGGCCGATTGTGATGCCATCGCGCTTGGCCAATTCAGCCTGGCGCGCGCCAAGGCTTTGGTGGAGCAAGCCACCGGCAAACCCGTACTGACCACGCCCGATAGTGCAGTGTTGAAGTTGAAGCGTTTGCTGGGCGGGTGACGTGCTTGACCAGCGCGTGATGGCATAAGCCAGTTTTTGTCGCTCAGGCCAGACTTACTTCCAGCATTTTCACAACTTCACGCACATTGGGGCGAAGCGCTTCGGGCAGCGCTTCGAGATAGCCGCCAAGGCTCAAAATCGCGAAACCATGCACCAGGGACCAGGCCGCAATCGCCGCCTTGGTCGCGCTGGGTTCATCCATGGCCACTTGCTGAACCGCAGCGACGCATCCAACCACCACGGCAAAGGCCGCTTCGGCCGATTGGCGGAAGCGCTCATATTCCGCGAAGCGTCCCTCTCGCCCGAACATGAGCTGGAACAACGCCGGGTCATGCTGCGCGAAATGGACATAAGCCTCTCCGGTGGCGTGCAGCCTTTCGATGGTGTCGGCGGCGCCAAGCTGCGCCACGGCCCCAAGCATATGCGCGCGCAAGGCGTCGAAGCCCTCTGCGGCCAATTCCATAAGCAAGGCTTCCTTGCTGTCGAAATGGCGGTAGGTGGCATTGACGCTGACGCCAACGCGCGCGGCCAGATCACGCAGGCTGAGCGTTGCCTCTGCCCCTTCGGCCAAGCGCGCGCGCGCTGCTTCCAGCAGAGCCGCCCGCAAGTTCCCGTGATGATAGGGTTTTTTCATTCTTCGATCCACCGTGGCGCTTCTTAAATTTTAATGTTGACAATGTCTACTCCTATCATCTACTCCAATGTATACGTTGCATACATTTGCTGCGTTTGACTCGGGAAACGGGATTACCGATGCCACTCACGCTCGATCTTGTGCTGGCGGTACTGCACCATCTGGGCATTCTGATATTGGTCGGCTGCCTGGCAGCGGAGCTTGCTCTGCTATCCCTGCGGGCTGATGGTCGCTCCGCCGAAATCTTGGCGCGCATTGACCTCGCTTATGGCCTGATCGCCGGGGCAGTGCTCAGCTTTGGGTTGGCGCGGGTTTTTTGGGGTGCGCGCGGAAGCGGTTTTTACATGGAAAACCCCGTTTTTTGGCTGAAGCTCGGGCTATTCCTGCTGATTGCGCTGGTCTCCATCAGGCCAACCATGACCTTCCTGCGCTGGCGCCGCTTGGCGCGGGCCGAAGGCAGCGCACCGCCCGTCACCGAAATCGCAACGACGCGCCGCTGGGTACTGCTTCAGGCCGGGCTTTTGCTCGCCCTGCCGATCTTCGCCGCCCTGATGGCGCGCGGCATCGGGCTTTGACGCCGGCCATCTCGAAACCCCTGCGCCCCCCCCGGAAAGGAGCATCCATGAAACGACAAGTGGCAGTCATCACAGGCGCCTCATCAGGTATTGGGGCCGGTTTGGCGGAAGCGCTGGCGGCGCGGGGGGCGCAGGTGGTTTTGGTCGCGCGGTCCGCGCCGCGGCTTGAAGAACTGGCCGCGCGCCTGCGCCAAGCCGGTGGCGTTGCGCATGTGCTGCCGATGGACCTTACGGAAGCCGGCGCTGCGCGAAAACTGCATGAAGCCATCCGCGGCTTGGGGCTTTCGGTTGATACGCTGATCAATAACGCCGGCACTGGCTATTACGGCCCCTTTGAAGATGAGCCCACCGAGCGTCTGAGCCGAACCTTGCAACTGAATATCGTCGCGCTGGCGGAACTGACGCGGCTATTCGTGCCCGAATTATTGTTCCGCAAGGGTACGATCCTGAATATCGCCTCAACGGCCGCGTTCCAGCCGACGCCCTTCATGTCCAGCTATGGCGCGACCAAGGCATTTGTCCTGTCCTTCTCGGAAGCCTTATGGGCCGAGTATCGTGATCGCGGCTTGCGTGTTGCGGCGGTTTGCCCAGGCCCCGTCGAGACACCCTTCATCAATGCCATGGGCGCTGATGTGCGCCGGACATCAATTTTCCGAAACCCGATGACGATTGAAGCAGCGGTCGGGGCTTGCCTGAAGGCGCTCGATGCTGCCGGTCCGTCCAGCATTGTGGGAAGCATGAATTGGCTTTCGGCGCAGATGATCCGGCTTTCCCCGCGGACGTTCACGGCCTTGCTAAGCGCTGCGATGTTGAAGCAAGGCGCCAGAAATCAATGATCAACAACAAGAAAGGAAGCATTCCCATGTCAACCACGCACCATATCTCACTGCTGCTTGCCTGCGCCTTGATCGGCATTGCTGGCACGGCATCCGCCTCATCCGGTGGCAGGATTGAAGCCGCAGTTTCCGGCGTTTCGAATGCGCAAGGCATGGTGGGCTGTGCGCTCTTCCCCTCAGCGGCTGGATTTCCACTGGAATCGGACAAGCCCAGTGTCAGGATTCTGCGCGTGGCACCGGCGGCCGGCGCGGCGCTTTGCATCTTTGATAATGTGCCGCCGGGCACCTACGCCATGGCCGTGGTGCATGACACCAATGGCAATGGGCGGGCCGATACGAATTTTCTCGGTATGCCCACCGAAGGTGTTGGCGTCAGCAATAATGTGATGCCGAGACTATCGGTTCCGAGCTTCGACGCCAATAAATTCAGTGTTGCCACAGGGCATATCACCAAGCTTTCCATTGCCTTGCGCTATTGATCGATATATCGAGCCAGGCAATCTCGCCTGGCTTGAAAATGCTCAAACCGGCAGGCTTGCCACCGCGATCAAGCCGCCTTCTGGCCGGTTCTGCAGCACCACATCGCCGCCATGGCCGCGCAGAATATTGCGCGCGATGGTCAGCCCAAGCCCTGTGCCGCCGGTTTCGCGATTGCGGCTGGCTTCCAGCCGGCGGAAAGGGGTGAAAACCGCTTCCAGCTCCGCTTCCGGAATGCCGGGGCCTTCATCGGCGATAGTCAGGCGCACCTGATTGGGAGTTTCTTGCGCGAGTGTAAGCTGGGCCGCGCCGCCATAATTCAGCGCATTGGCGACCAGATTGGCGATGGCGCGCTTAAGCGCCAGGGGCTTGGCGCGGATCACCAGTTTCTCCGGCCCCTCATAGCTGATTTTCTCTGCCCGATCGGGATGCGCGTCACTCGCCTCATCGGCCACGGTGCGGCAAAGCGCCGCGATATCCATCTGGGTCGCCGGTTCCGTCGCCGCATCATCCCGCGCGAAAGCCAGGGTCGCGCCGATCATCGCTTCCATCTCATCCAAATCAGCCAGCATTTTGCGGCGCTGTTCATCATCATCCATGAATTCCGCGCGCAGTTTCAGCCGCGTGATCGGGGTGCGCAGATCATGGCCAATCGCGGCCAGCATTTGCGTGCGGTCCGCGACAAAAAGCCGGATGCGCGCGGCCATTTCATTGAAGGCGCGGGCTGCGGTCGCAACCTCGGTCGGGCCGTTTTCGGGCAGGGGCGGCGCATTCACATCGCGCCCAAGCCTATTCGCTGCCTCCGCCAAAAGCCGCACCGGGCGCATGAGCCGCGCCACCGCCCAAAGGATGAGCAACACCGCCGCCAGCGTCATGCCAAGAAAGGCAGCAAGGAACGTATCCGAATGCCAGGGCCGTGGCGTGGGCAGGGACGCCCGGAGGTTAAGCCAAGGCCCATCGGGCAGCCGAAGCGACGCGGCGAAGCCAGCCGGCCCCAATTCCGCAATGCGGATTTCGCGCGGGCGCAACCTTGGCGGGCCGGAAGACAGCAAATCCAGGCGAAACAGCCTGAGGATATGGGGCGAGACCGGCGGCGCGCCCAGGCGCACAATCGGCGCCAAATCCAAATCCACCGTAAGGCCTTCGGGCAGATCAAGATCAGCGATGATTTGCGCGCGCCGATCCGGTGCGGTCAGCACTGCCGCGCGCCAGGCGCCCAAGCTGCGCCCGGCAATCTCACGTGCCTGCACAAAACGCTGCAAATCCACGCGATCCAGCGCATGGATGGTGAGCCCCGCCGCTTGCACCAGCATGAGTGCTACAATCAGCGCAACGGCGGTGCGGCCACCCAGGCTGCCAGGCCACCAGCGCCGCCGCGGGGGCGCGGCGACAGGGGCTGCTTCAGCCACGATCCACCGTGGTGGCCAGCACATAGCCGCCACCGCGCACGGTCTTGATCAGGGCGGGGTTGCGGCCATCATCTTCCAGCCGGCGCCGCAGCCGCGATACAGCGACATCAATCGCGCGGTCATAAGGCCCGGCCTGCCGCCCGCGCAGCAAATCCATCAGCATATCGCGCGTCAGCACGCGATTGGGCCGATCCAGCAGCACCAGCAGCAATTCATATTCGCCGCCAGTGAGCGGCACCTCCACCCCATCGGGGTTGAGCAGACGACGGCGGGAGGGTTCCAAGGTCCAGCCGGAAAACTGGATCGCCTTGGCGGGCGGTTCCTTGGCGGCGGCACCATCGCCAGAGGCGCGGCGCAAAACGGCGCGGATGCGCGCCAGCAATTCGCGCGGGTTGAAGGGCTTTGCCAGATAATCATCAGCGCCGAGTTCCAGTCCCACGATGCGATCCGTCTCCTCACCCATCGCGGTCAGGATCACGATGGGCACATCGGATTGGGTGCGCAGCCAGCGGGCGAAATCAAGCCCCGATTCGCCCGGCATCATGAGGTCAAGCACAACAAGATGATAGCGCCCAAGCGGCCAAAGCCGGCGGGCGTCGCGGGCATCGCGTGCGGCACTCACGCGCAGGCCCTGCTTTTCCAGGAAGCGGGACAGAAGATCACGGATTTCGCGATCATCATCAACGATCAGGATATGCGGTGCGTTTTCCATGCCCTGTTACATTAGTGGTTTTGTGGCGCCATTCATCGGCCCATGTTGCGAAGTGTATCGTGCGCCCTGCCAGTTGCTGTTCGTTGCACTTTGGCATGCCCAGTGCCTTTTGCCAGCAATATTTGCGTCCCAGATTTGGGCATAGCGGATCAGGGCCTGACCTGCCCCAAACTCACCCGGCCCTGTATTCGCTGATGCTCCCCGGCCTTACCGCCGGGGCGCATCGCCTTTTGGGTGTGTCACACCGGCTGCAAGGGCCGATGCGGACCGGCGGGCGGGATCACGATGATCGGATCACCCAGGCGCAGCACACCACCTTGCAGCACAATCGCCATGACGCCGGATTTGCGGATCAGCCCGCCCGCTTCATCGCGCCCGAGCATCGCCGCCATCAACCCTGCCTGGAAATGATCAAGCTGCGCGCAGAGATTGCGGAGCCCGGTTATTTCCACGACCGCTTCCACCGTGACGAAGACGATGCCCCTCGCACTGCCGGGCCGTTGCCGTACCAGAACGAGGCCAGCGAGCCGCACGCGCGCCCCCGGCCGCGCGGCGTCGAGTGTGCGGGTGTCGGTGCAGCCGAAGGCGCCGCGACCGACGCGCCTGCCAACCCGAACACGCCGGGGACCACACGCCAGGACCGAGATTCGGGCGCTTTTGCGCGCGCCGCCGCCGAATCCGCCTCCGCATCGGCATTTGACAGGCAAGGCCGGATGGCGTTTGTTTTTCCTATAGAGCAGGCTCTCGTTGGCCTCAGTAGCGGAGATGACGGATGAAGCTCTACGCCATGCGGGTCTCCGGCAATTGCTGGAAGGCGGCCCAGATCCTGGCCTTGACCGGCCACGCTGCTGAGTTGATCGAGACCGATGCCAATACTGGGGCAACGCGGACGGCGGAGTTCCTCGCCATCAACCCCGCCGGCAAGGTGCCCGTTCTGGTGCTCGACGATGGCGCGGTGCTGACCGAGAGCAACGCGATCCTGCTTCACTTCGCCGAGGGCACGTCGTGGCTGCCTGCGCCGGGCCTGGCCAGGACGCGCGTGCATGAGTGGCTGTTCTTCGAGCAGTACAGCCATGAGCCGTATATCGCGGTGGCGCGGAACCTGATCAGTTGGCGGCGCGAGGCGCATCTGCATGCGGCGCGGCTTGCCGAATGCGCCACGCGCGGCGCGCATGCGCTCGACGTGATGGAGCGCAGGCTTTCAGGCGCCGCGTGGCTCGCGGGCGATGCGCCGACGGTCGCGGACCTTGCCCTGTTCGCCTACACGCACAGGGCCGACGAGGGAGGGTTCGAGCTTGCGCGCTGGCCGGGCGTGCAGGCGTGGGTCGATCGCGTCGCCGGGCTGCCTGGCCTGTGGACGCTGCCGCGGGCGTCCACCGTCTGATCCCCGGGTTCATTCGTCTCTCAACGGAAATCGCGGCTGTCCCCAGGCAAAGCCGCGTGCCGGTGCCAAGCCCGAGCAGATCAAGCCCGCGCGTTGTCAGATTCTCCCCAATATCACCGGGCTTCAGCGCAAAACCCTGGGGCGCGAGTTCTTCAATGATTTCCGCATGCAGCAAATGCAGCTGGCGCAGATTGGGCTGTGATGGATCGCGCGCAACGCGGGAGCGATGCTTCACTGTCACACCCGCATGCGCATCGCCTTCCACGCCAAGCCCCGTCAGAAGTGTCAGGCTTTGCGCTGGCTGCTTGCTGAAGCGATGCGCGCCATCGCGGGCAAGTGCTTGGATATAAGGCGCGGTCATGCGCGACCTTCCGGCCATAGCGCCGCCAGCTTGCCGATCAGCCCCGCGGTTGACGCATCATGCGGCTTTTGCACGACGCCAGCGCTCAGTTCCGGCAGGATGACGTTGGCGAGTTGCTTGCCAAGCTCCACCCCCCATTGATCAAAGGGATTGATCCCCCAAAGCGCGCCGAGCACCGCGACCTTGTGTTCATAAAGGGCGACCAATTGGCCGAGGGTGAAGGCATCAAGTTGCGGCAGCAGCATGGTCACACTTGGCCGATCACCAGGGAAAACGCGATGCGGCAAAAGGCGTGTGATTTCGGCCTCTGCCACACCAGCGCTCCGCATTTCGGCAATCACGGCCGCTGCATCCTTGCCCATCAACAGCGCTTCAGCTTGTGCGAGGCCATTGGCGAGGAGTTTGCGATGGCTATCGGCATGGGCGTGATCCGGCCGCGCCACCAGAATGAAATCTACCGGCACGGGCGTGGTGCCCTGATGGAGCAATTGCATGAAGGAATGCTGCGCATTGGTGCCCGGCTCACCAAACACCACGGGACCAGACGCGCGCTGCAAGGGTGCCCCAGAAAGCGCCACACGCTTGCCCAGGCTTTCCATTTCCACTTGCTGCAAATGCGCGGGCAAGCGTGCCAGGCGTTCATCATAGGCCAGCACGGCGCGGCTTGGATAACCCAACCCGTTTACATGCCAGACCTCCACCAGCGCCAGCAGCACCGGCAGGTTTTCGGCGAGTGGGGCGTTTCGAAAATGCTGATCCATCACGCGTGCGCCAGCCAGCAGCCGCGCGAAAGCATCCCAGCCAAGCGCCAGCGCCAGCGATAGCCCAATCGCACTCCAGAGCGAAAACCGCCCGCCGACCCAATCGCGAAACCCAAAGACGCGATCAGGCGAAATGCCGAAGGCGCCGGTTGCGGCAAGATTGGTGGAAAGGGTCGCCATATGCTGCGAAGCACCTGCCTCACCCAAGGCAGCGCGCAACCAATCGCGCGCCAAAGCGGCATTGGCCATGGTTTCCTGCGTGGTGAAGGTTTTGGACGCAATCAGCACCAGCGTGCGCGCGGGATCGAGCTTCGCTTGCATCTCCGCCCAGGCATGGCCATCCACATTCGCGAGAAAATGCCCGCGCAGCGGTGCATCAGGATTCCATAGGGCGCGCGCCACCATGGCCGGGCCAAGATCAGACCCGCCAATGCCGATATTCAGCACATCGGTGAAACGCTCACCCTTGGCTGTCAGGATGCGCCCTTCATGCACGGCGCGGGTGAATTCCTCCATACGCGCGCGCACCGCGAGCAGTTCGGGCATGATGTTTTCAGTACCTGCGCTGAATTGGTCTTCGGGCGCGGCGCGCAACGCCATATGAAGCGCGGCGCGGCCTTCCGTTTCATTCACCGCCGCACCCGCGAAAAGCCGCGCGCGAAAGCCTGCGACGTCACGCGCTTCGGCAAGTGCGAGCAAAGCGGCAAGCGCTTCATCCGAGAGTGCGGTTTTGGAAAAATCGAGCAGCACATCGCCCGTCTGGCGTGAGTACCGGGCGAAACGATCAGGATCAGCGGCGAAAAGCGGGCGAATTTCCGCTGCCCCCGGCCGTGCCGCCAAAGCCATCAGCGCCGCCCAGGCGGCCTCAGATTTATCCTCTGCCATGAAGGGTCTTTCGCACGCCTCCGCGGCGGGACTATGGCAGAAGCGGGTGTGCCTTAGCCATGGCGCGCCACACGCATGGGCGCCAGAATGGCCGCACCAAGGGCGAGGAAGGCGATCACGGTCGCAAGGCCCCAGGCTTGGCTGCCAGTGGCTTCAGTGACCAGCGCCAAGACCGCCGGGCCAAGAAAGCCCGTCACGCGCCCGGAAAGCGCGAAAAGCCCGAAATGCGCCGCCACTTCCTCGGGCGGCGCCATATGCGCCATCAGCGTGCGTGACGCCGCCTGGGCCGGCCCCATGAAAAGCCCAAGCGCCAGCGCCAAGGCCCAGAACAGGGTCTTGTCATTGCTCAGCAGCAGGAAACTGCCCAACACAATCATGGCGCCAAGCGCCATCAGCACAGTGGGCTTGGCACCGAGCCGATCCTCGATCAGCCCGAAACCTGCGGCCCCCAGCCCCGCCGTGACATTCATGGCAATGCCAAACAGCAGAATTTCCTCAAACCCCATGCCATGCACACCGGCGGCATAAATCGCGCCGAAGGCAAACAGCGTATTGAGGCCATCGGTATAAAACAGCCGCGCCACCAAAAACCGCGCCATGGCAGGGTGCTGCGGTAGGCCGCGCAGAATGCTGCGTGTCTCAGCGAGGCCAGCGCGCATGGCTGACCGCAACCCAGGCCGCGGCCCGGCAGGGTCAGGGAGCGCCAGCAGTACCGGCCAGCCAAACACCAATAGCCACACCGCGACCAGCAGCGCCGTGGCGCGCACATGCTCTGCCGCGCCGCGATCAAGGCCGAAAGGGGATGGGTTGGGTTGAATGAACAGCACAAGTGCCAGAGCCAAACACGCAAGCCCGCCCGCATACCCAAGCCCCCAAGCCAGGCCCGAAAGCCTGCCCATGCGTTCTTCCGGCACCAGGCCGGGCAGCATGGCGTTGTAGAAGACCGTGCCCAATTCAAAGGCGATGGTAGCCAGGCCGATACAGATCAGCGCGTAAAGCGCATCGGCTGGATCGGGGCGCGCGACCCAGATCAGCGCGGTGAAGCTTGCGGTCAGCAGCGTACATATCGCCAGCATCGCACGCCGCCGCCGCCCCTGATCGGCAATGGCGCCCAGAATGGGCGAAAGCAAAGCAATCGCAATGGCGGCCAGGGTTTGCATCCAACCCCATTGCGCCTGACCTGTCACCGGATCGGGCGCAATGCCTTGCGTGAAATAGGCAGCAATGACGAAGGTGGAAACCACCGTCGGGAAGGCGCTATTGGCCCAATCATAAAGCGCCCAGGCGAAAGCCTTCGTCTTGCCCGGGGCTTCCGCCACCTGCGCTATTCCATGATCCCCTTCGGCCCGCGCGCAATGGCAACGGCGCCGGTGCGCGAAACCTCAGTAAGGCCAATCGGGCGCATCAGGGCCACGAAAGCATCAATCTTGTCGGCATTGCCGGTCATCTCAAGCACGAAGCTTTCCGTGGTGGCATCCACCACGCGCGCGCGGAAGGCATCGGCCAGGCGCAGCACCTCCATCCGGTTATCGCCCTTGCCGACAACCTTGATCAGCGCCAATTCGCGCGTCAGATGCGGGCCTTCGATCGTAAGGTCGGAAACCTTATGCACCGGCACCAGCCGATCCAATTGTGCCTTGATTTGTTCAATCACCATATCCGTGCCGCTGGTGACGACCGTGATGCGTGAAATGCGCCCGGTTTCATCAACCGGGGCCACGGTCAGGCTATCAATATTATAGCCACGGCCAGAAAACAGGCCGATGACGCGCGCCAAAACGCCCGCTTCGTTTTCAACCAGAACAGCAATGGTCGCGGCGCGTTGGCCGCCTTTCAGATCAGACATTTCAACGCTCCTCAGACCAGGACCTTGCCTTCATCGGTAACGCCGGCGACGCCACCTTCCTGCCCCGGTGCCAGGATCATTTCATTATGCGCCGCCCCCGATGGGATCATGGGGAAGCAGTTTTCATCCTTGGCCACCGCGATATCGGCAATCACGGGCTTGTCTATCGCGATCATTTCACGGATCACGCGATCAAGATCATCAATGCCTTCCGCGCGCATGCCAACCGCATGGAAGCTTTCCGCGAGCTTCACAAAATCCGGCAGGGATGCCGAATAGCTTTCGGAATAGCGCCCGCCATGCAGCAATTCCTGCCATTGGCGCACCATGCCCATATATTCATTGTTCAGAATGAACACCTTCACCGGCAGGCGATATTGCGCAAGCGTCCCCATTTCCTGAATATTCATCAGGATCGAAGCTTCACCCGCGATATCAATCACCAGCGCATCCGGGTGCGCGATCTGCACGCCCATGGCCGCCGGCAGCCCATAACCCATGGTGCCAAGCCCGCCTGAGGTCATCCAGCGATTGGGCTTGTCAAAGCCGAAATACTGCGCAGCCCACATCTGGTGCTGGCCAACCTCGGTGGTGATAAAGGTCTCACGCCCCAATTCGCGGGTGATCTCATATAGCCGCTTCACCGCATGCTGCGGCTTGATGATCTTGCTTTCCTGGCGATAGGACAAGCATTGCTTGCCACGCCATTCATCAATCTGGCGCCACCAGGCGGCGATGGCGCCCTTATCCTGCGGCGCTTCATCCGCCTTCCAGGCTTCAATCATGGCAGCGAGCACGGCGCGCGCATCGCCCACAATCGGCACATCCACCGCGACATTCTTGTTGATGGAAGACGGATCGATATCCGCATGGATCTTTTTCGATGCTGGTGAGAAGGCATTGAGCCTGCCCGTCACGCGGTCATCGAAACGCGCACCGATATTGAACATGACATCACAGCCATGCATCGCAAGATTGGCTTCATAGGTGCCGTGCATGCCAAGCATGCCAAGGAATTGCGGGTCTTCCGCCGGATAGGCGCCAAGCCCCATCAGCGTATTGGTGCAGGGCATCCCTGTCATGCGCACAAATTCACGCAGCAGGCGGGACGCTTCCGGCCCGGCATTGATCACGCCGCCCCCGGCATAGACAATCGGGCGCCGCGCGCGCTTCAGCAGGCGCACCGCATCATGAATGCCCTTGGCATCGGGTTCCGTGCGCGGGCGATAGGAACGATGGCTTTGCGTGGTTGCTTCCCGATAGGGCGCCTTGTTGATCAGAATATCCTTGGGCAGATCAATCACCACCGGCCCGGGGCGGCCGGATTTCGCGACGTAAAATGCCTCATGCATCACACGCGAAAGGTCTTCGGATTTCTTGACCAGATAATTATGCTTGGTCGCGGGGCGGGTGATGCCGGTCGTATCGGCTTCCTGGAAGGCATCATTGCCGATCAGATGCGTCGGCACCTGGCCGGTCAGGCAGATCACCGGGATGGAATCCATCAGCGCATCCACAAGGCCCGTCACGGCATTGGTCGCGCCGGGGCCAGAGGTCACCAGCACCACGCCAACCTTGCCGGTGGAACGCGCATAGCCTTCCGCCGCATGCACCGCCGCCTGTTCATGGCGGACCAGGATGTGGCGAATGGCGTTTTGCTGGAAAATCGCATCATAGATCGGCAGCACCGCGCCGCCGGGATAGCCGAAGATGACCTCAACGCCGTTATCCTTCAGCGCGCGCAATACGACCTCGGCACCCGACATGGTCAGGGCATCAGAGGCGGGCGGGGCTTGGGTCGCGGCGGACATGGGTGACTTCCTTCATGAAAAAACAACCGGCCCCAAGGGTGCGGGGCCGGCGAGGCCGGTCTGTTAGACCCTGAAAACCGGGGCGTCAACGGATAAAATCAAGAAATGCGAAAAATTTGGCTGATTCACTTTCCGAAAATTGCGCGAAATCTTCAAATCGCGCATTTATGATATAGGTACGCTCGGGCGGGGCCAGTTCATGGTGGCGGAACCAGGTGGCCTGACGCTTGGTGTATTGCCCGGTCGCCAGGATAGCGCGGGCAGAGGCTTCGTCTGCCCCCAGCTTCCCGGCCAGCATGGCCGAGAGTTCCGGCACGCCATGGGCGCGCATGGCGGGCAGGCTGGGATCAAGCCCTTGCGCCAGCAGGGCGCGCACTTCCTCAACCGCGCCGGCCTTGATCATCGCTGCCCAACGCTGGGCGATGGCGGCGCGCAATTCCGCCCGTGGCGGATCAAGCAGAATGGCGGCGAAGCGCCAGGGGGCGGGGCTGGCGGCGCCCTCTGCCTGCCAAGCGGCGATGCCGCGCCCGGTGCCGCGCCAAACCTCCCAGGCGCGGGCCAAGCGCTGGCTGTCACTGGGGCGGAGCCGCGCGGCGGAGGCAGGGTCTTCAGCCGCAAGCCGCGCATGCAGGGCAGCCGGGCCTTCCTCGGCCAGAAGGCGCCGGGCTTCTTCCCGCGCCGGCGGCGGGATGGGCGGGATGGCGGCGATGCCTTGCGTCAGGGCCGCGCAATACATGCCCGTACCGCCGCAAATGATCGGGAGCCGTCCTGCGGCGCGCGCTTCCTCCATGGCCTTGAGCGCGGCATCGCGCCACCAGGCGACGGAGGCAGCCTCAGCGGCAGGGCGCACGCCGTAAAGCAGATGCGGCGCGCGGGCCTCATCCGCCGCACTCGGGCGGGCGGTGATGATGTGAAGTTCCCGATAAAGCTGCATGCTATCGGCATTGATGATAGCGCCGCCAAGGCGTTCAGCGATGGCCAGCGCAAGGGCGGATTTGCCTGAGGCGGTCGGCCCCACAACAAACAGAGCGAGAGGTTGATCCTGGCTCATGGCGCGGGCATAGGCCGGATATGGAAAAGGTTTTGACCCTGATCGCGCCGCGCGGCGCGCTTGTCCCGGAACACCATGCCAAGGCCGCCGCAGCGCTGCGAAATGCAGGCGCTGAAGTCGGTGCCGCAGCGCCGCTTGCCGCGCATGAGGCCGCGGATATCCCCTTCGCCGGACTGCCGCTCGATGTCGCTGATCGCGCGGCGCGTGCGGCTCTGGCGGGCAGCCACGTGGATGCTATCGCGCAGGAGGCAGCCGGGCGGCGCAAGCGCCTGCTGATTGCCGATATGGACAGCACCATGGTCACCAGTGAAACGCTCGATGAGCTGGCGGGAGAGGCTGGGCTGAAGGATGAAATCTCGGCCATTACGCGCCGCGCCATGAATGGCGAATTGGATTTCGAAGGCGCGCTGCGGGAACGGGTTGGCATGCTGAAGGGCCTCGCGCTGGAGGCTTTGGAGCGCACCTGGGCCACCACCGCGCTGATGCCCGGCGCCGAGGAATTGGTCGCGACCATGCGTGCCCATGGCGCGCGCTGCGCCCTGGTTTCCGGCGGCTTCACCTTTTTCACGGGCCGGGTCGCGGAACGGCTCGGCTTTCATGAACATTACTCCAATACCCTGCTGCATGAGGCCGGCCGGCTGACCGGCCAGGTAGGCGAGCCCATTCTGGGGCGCAATGCCAAGCTGGTTACGCTGAAGCGCCTGGCAGCGGAAGAAGGGATTGATCTGGCGGCGAGCCTGGCCGTGGGCGATGGCGCGAATGATCTGGATATGCTGGGCGCGGCAGGGCTTGGCATTGCCTTCAAGGCCAAGCCCGTTGTGGCGGCGGCAGCGCGGGCGCGGGTGGATCACGCGGATTTGCGTGCGCTTTTGTTTGCGCAGGGGTATCGGGGGGAGGAGTTTCGGCGGGGGGGTTGAAGCTGCGGGGCTTCCGCCCCCCGGCTTTAGCCCGGCTGAACACCCACGACGCTTACCGCTTCACGCACTTTTCGGCGCTGCGTTTCGATCACCTCGGCCAGTTCCGCGCCTGATCCGTGGCGCGCGACAATGCCCGCCTGCTGCAAGCGATCCGCCATTGTCTGATCAGAAAACATTGCCGCGACGATGGCTGCTAGGCTGCTGCGTTGATTTTCCGAGATGCCCTTCCAGCCGAATAGGCCCGTGAAGGCATCGTAGCGCAGTTCCTCAAAGCCAGCCTCGGCCATGGTGGGCACATTTGGCAGCGCCGGAGCGCGCTGACTGGATGTGACAGCCAGGGCGCGGATTTTGCCTTCTCGGATACTGCCAAGCAGTGGCGTCAGGGGCAGTATTGCGAAGTGAAGACGCCCCGCAGCCAGGTCGAGCACTGCGGGCGGTGAGCCTCGGAAACCGACGAAGCTTGCCTGAAGCCCGCGACGGTGCAGAAACAATCGCATATCAAGTTCCGCGTAGCCCGGCACGGAATTCCAGTTCATTTCACCAGACCGCGCCTCCATCAGGCGGATAAGGCTGGCCAAGTCTGATGCCGGCAGGTCCCCATGCGTAACCAAACAGAGGAATTCGCTGCCGGCGATGGCAACCGGGACAAGGTCGCTATCCGGGTCGTAAGGAAGGCGACCGTTGAAAGTATAGGGCACTGTGCTTGCCATGCCGGTCGCGCCCAACAGCAGGGTTTCGCCTGCCCGCGCCGCCGCATGGGTTTGGGCGGCGAGGACGGAACCCGCGCCCGGGCGGTTGTCCACTGGAAAGGCTTGGCCGAAGCGCTGACTGAAGCCATCCGCCAGGAGCCGCGCGAGAAGGTCAATCCCAGAACCCGGCGCCCCTGAATTGATCAAGCGAACCGGCCGATCTGGCCAGGGCCGCTCGCCCTGGGCGAAAGACCGCATGGGGGCCAGCAGCAGGCCCAAGCCGCCGGCAAGCGCAGCACGCCTGTCGAATACCGTATTCATCATGTTGTCTCTCCCTTTTGGTTGGCGCGTCGCGGTGGCCGCCGACCGGCCCCGGGGCGCGCAAAAACCTGATGCGAGTCAACGACCCGCGACAGCAGAAGAAGCAGGGTTTCGCCTTCCGCCTCAGACAATGGCGACAGAAGGCGCCGGGCTACGTCGCGGACCGGGCCGGCCATTTCGGCCCTTAGTGCCGCGCCGGCAGGGGTGAGCGAGAAGGCATTGGCGCGACGATCAGCCGGATTTGGTTCCCGCCGCACCAGACCGCGCGCTTCAAACAATGTCAGCGCCTGGCCGGTCGAGGTCGCGTCAATGCCGATCGCGGCCGCGAGCCAGTTGCGATCCTGGCCGGGGGTCGCGCTGATTTGCGCAATCAAGGCGACCTGCCAGGGCATCAGGCCAAAGGGGGCCAGCGCTTCGCTCTGCAGGGTTGCGGCTATCTGCCAGAAACGGCGCGCCAGGTATTGCGGGACCTGCCGATGAAGGTTCGGCACGGGCATTTCGGGGGATGCAGAGGAAGGACGCTTCATAAGCGAAGAATACTTCTTATAAACGGGGGCCGTCAAGAAGAATTCTTCGCAAATTTTGTTTCTCGTGAGGTTCGTTGGGATATGGCGTGTTTAAAGGCGGCCAAGGGGTAGCGGATGGAGGCGCTTCGATGACGCGTTTAAGGCTGGGGCGCCTGGGGTAAGGGTTGGAAAAGCTTTGACAACGGTGCTACCTGGTATTACCAAAGAGCCATGACAGTGAAGTCTTCCATCTCGCTCGCCGATGAACAGCACGCCTTCGCCAAGACGCTGGTTGATGCCGGGCGGTTCCCGAGCATGAGTGCCGTGTTGCAGCAAGGGGTCGAACTTTTGCGCCAGCAAATGGAAGCTGAGGCCTTGGAGCGTGCGGCGCTCGCGGAAGTGCTGAAGCAACGGCGCGCGGGCAGGTTCATCGCTGGCGACAAGATGGATGAGCGCATCGCGGCGATGCTGGCCCGCAAGCGCCAGGCCCATGCCGCACAGGATTGAATTCGCCGAAGCCTCTGAGCGTGATCTTGAACTGATTTTCGATCATCTGTTCGAAAGCTATCTTGGCTTCGGCGAAAGCACTGTCCATGCCTTGGATCATGCGGCAGAGCGCATCATGCATATTCGCGCTGCCGCTGAAGGCCTAACGCTATTTCCCGAACGTGGCACGGCGCGTAGCGATATCCTGCCCGGTCTTCGTTTCATGGTGATGGATCGCGCAATCTATTGGTATGATGTTGATGACGAAGCGAAGGCGGTCCGGGTGCTCGGGATATTCTTCGGCGGGCAGGATCATATTCGCCGCATGCTGATCCGGCTTTTGGGGCCAGAATCCTCCGGCATCACGTAAAGATTGACCAAAACATTCGCGCGCTTGTGATTGCCAGAAACACCGCGAAGGCGCGCTTCAGCACCAAGGGCGGGATGCTATGCGCAAGCTTCACGCCCCAAGGGGTTGCGATGATGGAGGTGGGTGCAATCAGCGCAAAGCCGATCAGGCTGACATAGCCGAGTGAGAAGGGCGGCACGCGCGGATCGCTCCAGCCGCCCCAGATCAGGCCAATAGTGGCTGGAATGGCGATAATCACCCCAAAGGCCGATGCGGTCGCGACCGCGGCGCGGATGGGGTAGCCAAGCAGGGACAGCAAAGGCACGCCAAGCGTGCCGCCGCCAATCCCCATCATGGCGCTGACCGAACCAATACCCAAACCAAGCGCCGCGCGCGGCGCGCCCTCCGGCACACGATCGGTCAATTTGAAGTCAAGCCCGGTGAAGCCCATGTTGAAGGCAACCAGCAGGGCAACGAGGGCGAAGATCGCTGTCTGCCCTTCTCCCCGCACATAAACCGCGAGCAGCGTGCCCACCAAAACGCCGGCCAACATGCTCGGCCAGATGGAGCGCAGCAGCGCCATATCCATCGCCCCCGTCGCGCTGTGCTTGCGCGCCGATTGGATCGAGGTTGGGATAATGGTGGCGAGTGAGGTCGCGACGGCAACCTTCATCTGCACCGCCTCAGGAATGCCAAAGAGCGGAAAAACATTGAACAGCAGCGGCACAATCACGATGCCACCACCAACGCCAAGCAAGCCCGCGAGCGTGCCGGAAACCAGACCGGTTGCTGCCATGGCCAAAGCCAGGGCGCCGAGCCAAAGCGGATCGTTCAAGTAATTCATCTTTTGTCCTTAGTGGCGCTGTGCCGTCCTCAAGCGGCGTGGCATAAAGCGCCCTGGCTTGCGCGTCACCCCATGGGGGCGCGCCAAGGGGATGTTTTCAATGGCTGATGCGCGAATCCTTGGCGTTTTGGGCGGCATGGGGCCGCTCGCGAGTGCATGTTTCATGCAGCGCCTGACGCTACTGACGCCGGCAGAGCGTGATCAGGACCATATCCCGACCATCCTGTGGTCTGACCCGCGCGTGCCGGACCGCACGGCAGCGCGGGTCGCCGGCGGGGAAGACCCCTTGCCCGCGCTGGTGCGCGGCATTCGCGGCTTGGAAGCCGCCGGCTGTAGCGCCATCGCCATTCCCTGCAATACCGCCCATGGCTGGTATGATGGCATGCGTGCCGCAACGAAGCTGCCTATTCTGCATATTGTGGATGCGGCGGGCGCGGAATTGCAGCGGTTTGGCGTTGCGGGCGGGCGCATTGGCGTGATGGGCACGGCGGGCACCCTCGCGATGCGGCTTTATCAGCAAAGGCTGGATGGGCTCGGCTATGAATGCCTGACGCCGAACGAGGCCGAAATGCAAAGCCGCGTGACGCCAGCGATTACGGCGGTGAAGGCAAATAAACTGGTGGAAGCCTATGAACCGCTCGCGGAAGTGGCGCGCAGCCTGATGGCGCGGGGTGCGAAGGCGGTGGTGCTGGGGTGTACGGAAATACCGCTTGGCATTGCGGCGGGGCCGGCGCTGCCCTTTCCGGTGGCGGATACGATTGATGCGCTGGCGCGGGCGGCGATTGGCTGGGCGAAACCGTAACGCGTCACTTCCCCGCCAACATCGCCTCCACCATCGCACGATAGGGCGTGGTGCCATCGCGTGCGCGCAAGGCGCCCGCCGCTGAGGCGAAACGCAGCGCGGCATCCAGCCCCATGCCCTCTGCCATCGCCAAGGCATAGGCGCCGTGGAACACATCGCCCGCGCCGGTGGTATTGGTGGCCTCCACCGGAAAAGCCGGGATTTCCTGCGGCGCGGCCATGCCGGGGGCCAGCCATAGCGTGCCTTTCTCCCCGCGCGTCACGGCAGCGAGCTTGACGGGGCCTGAGGCCAAGGCGCGGCGCAGCCCTTCTTCCGGCGCGCAACCGGGTGCGAAATTCTGCAAGCCGGTGACGGAGAAAATCGCGTGATCCACGCGCGGCACCAAATCCACCAGAATGCGCGTTTCGCTTTTCTCGCCATCCAACACTATGGGAATGCCAAGCCGTCGCGCCTCGGCAGCGGCGGCGGCGACACCTTCGGGCCAGCGCGGATCGCAGCATAAGGCACCGGCACCGACCAGCGTTTCCAGGGGCAGCCAGGCAGGGTCTATCCCCACATCAGCGCCGCGAAAGCCGATAATGGTGCGCTCCCCGTGGCGGTCCACCAACACGGCGGAAACCGGGCTCCGCCCACCCGCCACGCGCTTGAGGCCGGCAGTGTTCACGCCATCCGCTTCCAGGGCAGCGGCGAGCAAGGGCGCGTTCAAATCATCGCCAACCCGGCCCCAGAAATCCGCGCGACCACCAAGGCGCGTGACCGCAATCGCCGCATTGGCCGCCATGCCGCCGGCATTCAGCACATAGGATCGGGCGGCGATTTTCGCGGGCGGTTGGGGTATATCCTCCACCCGGAACACATGATCGGCGACGACATTGCCAAGGCAGACGACACGCGGCGGAGAAAGGGGGGCGGCCATGATGGGGCAAAGCCTGTCACGGCAAGCCCGGTTTGGCCAAGTGCCAAATGAAATCGCGTCCCGCATCCTGCTGCTGCGCGATGATGCGCTGGTGCTGAACAAGCCGGCGGGGCTTGCGACACATCGCGGGCCGCGCGGTGGGGCTTCGGTGGAAGATTGGTTGCCCGCTTTGCAAATGGGCAGGCGCCATCTGCCACAACCAGCGCATCGGTTGGATCAGGATACGGCGGGCTGCCTGGTGCTGGGGCGCACCAAACCGGCCTTGGCGACGCTTGGCGCCATTTTCGCCAAGGGCTCGGCAGCGAAGACCTATTGGGCGGTGGTGCAGGGCGGCCCGTTGGAGGATGTGGGGGAGATCGCCTTGCCGATCCGCAAGATCAGTTCTCGCGCCCAGGGGTGGCGGATGGAAGCCCATGCGGATGGGCTGGCTTCACTGACACGTTGGCGCTGCCTGGGGCGCGGTGCTGGCATGGCCTGGCTGGAATTGGCGCCGGAGACCGGGCGGACGCATCAGTTGCGCGTGCATTGCGCGGCGATGGGCTGGCCGATTTTGAGTGATGCGCTTTACGGCGCTGGCGGGGCGGGCGGCTTGCATTTGCTGGCGCGGGCGATTGCGCTGCCGCTTGAGCCACCCTTGCAGGCGGAAGCGCCGCCGCCGCCGCATATGGAAGGCGCGTTGCGGGAATGTGGCTGGCAAGGCGGATGAAAGCGGTTAGGCTGGGTTTGCTGACGGGAGAAAACCATCATGCCGTTGCGCGGACAGGTCATGGTTAGGGCGGCGGGGGCCGGGGCTTTGCCTTTGAGCAGGCAATCCTGCGCCGAAGTTGAACCGAAGGGTTCGGGTGCGCGGAGGCTGTTACCCAAGCTGTGGTTTTATTTTGTCCTGCTTGCCGGCTTATTTTGTTTCGGTCTCGCCCGGGCGGAGGGTTCGCGCATGCCGCAACCAAATTGGGAAGCCTGTCGTGCCATGTCCGGAGTTGCGGCCATATTGGAGGAGCATCCTCGCCCGGAACATGCCGTGTTGGAAGTTCCGGTCAATATTGCGGTTTACGCATTAGAATGGTCCAATGCGCAAAAACCACTTCGTGTGCTGACACTCCCAGAAGGTCCTAGAAACAGTGATGTCGTCTCGCAGGAAATCCTGGATTATGTCGAACAGGGAATAGTCTCTAGCTCCTTCCGTGTTTTTATAGATTCTCCATCAATCGACCCAAAATTGTGGCCACGCATAAGCCTGACTCTTGCCCCTCCTATTCATTCGATGCTGCCAGATAATGATATTTGGTTTGGTCGTCATTTGTTTCTTTTGTACAACAAGGACGGTCGTGTTCTTGTGGAGGAGACCAGGGGGCGTTATGAATTCGGGTGTTTCGATCGAAGGCCGTCGGGTGCGCCTGTTGTATGGACCCCCGTGCGTGAGCAACCCGATATTTTTTGGTTTGCCGCATCGCGTAACGATGCCGCAGATGGAACCGGTATTCGCATTAGTTGTCGTGATATCGTTCCCATTATGGGTGCACCGCTGCCTCATCCAACCATGTCTTGCAACCTCTACCTCACCGGGCCTTTGCACCGGATCTATGTGAGCATTGGTTCACCCAGCACCGAAGCCTTGGTGCGGGGCCTTCGCTGGCTTCGCGCCGCTTTCCCAAATTTCTGGCCGCCTGGATATTTGTGATGGGCCTTGGTCGCCTCGCTACGATTGGCGGAGGGCATGGGGCTGCGCCCATCGGCACGCGCCCCAGCTGCGCAGGCTGGCAAGGCGGGTGAAAGTGGTTAGGCTGCCCGCCAAGAATGGGGGGACGACCAACATGGTATCTCGCAGACACATCATCACTGGCGCGGCGGGCTTGGCCGCTTTGGGCAGCGCCGCGCCGGCGCGGGCTTGGGAACCATCGCGGCCCATTCAATTGATTGTCGGCTTCGCGCCAGGCGGCGGCGCGGATTTGGCAGCGCGCGCGATTGCCGAGGCCTCATCGCGCTTTTTCCCAACCCCGATTGTGGTGATGAATCGCCCCGGCGCGGGCGGGGCGATTGCCGCGCAGCAAGTGGCGGGCATGGCGCCGGATGGGCTCAATCTGCTCGTCGGCGGCGGGAGTGAGAGCATCGCCCTGCCGGCCTTTCGTGAACTTCCCTACGATCCCAAAAAATCCTTCCGCGCCATTATTCGCATCACACGCCAGCCGCTGCTGATTGTCGCGCGGCGCGGCGGGCGCTTCGCTGATTTGCAGAGTGTGATTGAAGCGGCGAAGCGCGCACCGGGAGCGATCCCGCATGCCTCATCAGGGCAGGGTTCGATTTATCATGCGGTGTTTGTGTTGCTGTCACGCGCGGCGAATATCGAATTGCTGCATGTGCCCTTCACGGGTGGCGCGCCAAGCTTGCAGGCACTGATGGCGAATACGGTGGAATTGGCAGTGCTGGCGCCGGAAGAAATGGCGGGGCTTGCCAATGCAGGTGAAATCCGCCCGCTCGCGGTGGCCTCGGCTGCGCGCATACCTGGCTACCCGGATGTGCCGACGCTGCGCGAATTGGGCTTTGATGTGGTGATTGAAAACATGAAGGGGCTGAATGCGCCGGCGGGTCTGCCGGATGAGATTTATACCAGCCTGCATGATCGCTTCCGCCAGGGCATGCAGGCGCCGGCCTGGAAAACCTTTCTGGAACGTACCGGCGCGATGGATGGCTACCTTGATGGGCCAGGCTTTCAGCGCGCCATGGATGATGTGCTGGATGCGCTGCGCGCTGCCTTGGCCAGATAAGCCTAACGCGCGCTGGAGATCACACTATCGCCGGACCTGCCTTCCAGCACCGCATCAAACAATTTTATCTGTTGCGGCAGGCAGATGGATTGCAGGTCATAGCGTCCCAGCAAGGTCCGTCGCGCGGCCTTGCGGATCGGCTCATACTGGTCCGGGTTTGCCAGCGCTTGCACCACGGTCTCGGCCAAAGCTGCCGTGTCGTAAAACGGCACCAGCAAACCGTTCACGCCATGCTCGATCACTTCCTGCACGGGCGGTGTGGCGGAGCCAATCACCAAAGCCTCGCACCCCATCGCCTCAATCATGGACCAGGAAAGCACGTAAGGATACGTCAAATAGACATGCGCGCGGCTGATACGAAATAGCGCGAGCAAGGCCGGGTGCGGAATGCGTCCGGTGAAATGCAGGCGGCTTAAATCAAGCCTGTCGCCCAATTCTTCCAGCAGATGTTCGCGCCAGGAACGCCCATCGGCGGGCTTGTCGCCATAGCCACGCGCCTCACCACCCACCAGCACCACTTGCGCTTGTGGGCGACGCGCCAGGATTTCCGGCAGGGCGCGCATGAAAACATCAAAGCCGCGATAGGGTTCCAGATTGCGGGCGACATAGGTAATCACCTCATCACCGCGCTTGATCACGCTCCCATTGGGCAGTTTCACGTGATGCGCGCCAATGGGCGTGGCGACTTCGCTATTCACGCCTTCATGCACCACGGAGATTTTGCGGCGGAACACTTCAGGATAGCGGTTGCGTTGGAAATGCGTGGGGCTGACACCCCAATCCATCGCCTCTAGCGCCGGGGTTTGCGGCAGGTTGAGCAAACGCGTACGCGCTGCCTCATCCAATTCCACTTTGTGCGCCGGGTTGAAGCCGACATCGCCGCCCGAGGTCGTGAAGTGGAATTCGCAATACTGCAGCAGCTTCGCATCGGGGAAGATATCGGGCAGGAACATGCCCTCCCCCCAACCCGGATGGCAGCAGATGATATCGGGGCGGAAGCCTTTGCTCCGCAGATCAACCAAGGCGCGGGCCACGTTTTGCGCACGGCGGATGGCGGCTTCCATGCCGCGCAGATAGTGATGTGTTTGCTCGCCCGCGCCTTGCGGTTCCGGGTAGCGGATATGGGTGACACCAGGCAGGGCGATATTCTCCCGCTCCCCCAGGCCAATCACGCGCGTGCCGGGACGCGCGGCAATCACCGGCGCCAAATGGCGATACTGGCCGGGGAAATTCTGGTGAATAAAGAGCGCCTGAACCAAGCCAACCCATCCTGAAGCCAACCGCCGCTAAATCCGCCATTTGCCGGGCGCGCGCAATTGCCCCCTTGGCGGGGCGGCGCGAAGCCCCGACAATGGCTTTAACTCCATGAAAGAAAGACCCCCTCATGACATTCGATTTCACCGGCAAGAAGGTTTTGGTCGCGGGCGGTAGCCGCGGCATTGGGCGTTCCATTGCGCTGGGCTTCGCCGCCGGCGGGGCTGCGGTTTCCATCTGTGCCCGTGGCGCTGCCGGGCTGGAAGCCACGCGGGCGGAGATTGCTGCGCATGGCGTGCCGGCCCATGCCATGGCCGCGGACCTCGCCAATCAGGCGCAGATCGAAGCCTGGGTGGCGGCTGCGGCGGCGGCGCTCGGCGGCGTGGATGTGCTGGTGAATAATGCCTCGGGCTTTGGCATGGCCGATACGGAAGATGGCTGGCAGAAAAGCCTTGATGTGGATGTGATGGCGACGGTGCGTGCCTCCCGCGCCGCACTCCCATTCCTGCGGGCGGCCAAGGGGTGCATTGTGAATACCACCTCCATCTCCGGGCTTGGGCCTTCGGTGCGCACGCCGGCCTATGCGGCGGTGAAGGCGCTGGTCATCAATTACACGGCATCCCAGGCGGCGGGCCTCGCCAAGGATGGTATTCGCGTGAACGCCATCGCGCCCGGTTCCATCGAATTTCCGGGCGGCATGTGGGAAGAACGCAAGACCACCGACCCCACGTTATACGGGCGCATCCTGGCCAGCATCCCCTTCGGCCGCTACGGCACGCCGGAAGAAGTGGCCAATGCGGCGCTGTTCCTGGCCTCCCCCTTGGCCGGCTGGATCACGGGGCAGACCCTGGTGGTGGATGGCGGCCAGACGCTGACCTGATGGATCATCCACCCCGTGAATTAAAAACTTCAAAATTATGAGTTGGACAGCTTGCCGGGGCTGGCCTAGTCACTCGGGCAGAGTGCCGGGACGTCTGGGCAAGGCGTGATCCGGCGCCATATCAGCGGGGCGGGCTTCGCCCCGAACCATAGCCAGTAGCGGAGAGAGAGATGGACGGAAATCAAAGCATGGGCAAATGCCCGGTGATGCATGGCAAGCCCACTGCGGCGCGCTTCAGCACGCGCGCCAATAATGATTGGTGGCCCAATCAGTTGAACCTGCGCATCCTGAGCCAGCAATCCGCCAAATCCAACCCGATGGATGCCGGCTTCAGCTATGCCGAGGCGTTCAAGAAGCTCGACCTGCAGGCGCTCAAGAACGATATTTTTGCGCTGATGACGGTGTCGCAGCCCTGGTGGCCGGCGGATTACGGGCATTACGGGCCGTTCTTCGTGCGTATGGCCTGGCATGCTGCCGGCACCTATCGCACCGCCGATGGCCGTGGTGGTGCTTCCACGGGCGCGCATCGCTTCGCGCCGGAAAATTCCTGGCCCGATAACGGCAATCTGGACAAGGCGCGCCGCCTGCTGTGGCCGGTGAAGCAGAAATACGGCAACAAGATTTCCTGGGCCGATCTGTTCATCCTGGCCGGCAATTGCGCGATTGAATCCATGGGTCTGAAGCCGTTTGGCTTTGGCGGTGGGCGCGTGGATATCTGGGAACCGGAACAGGATATCTATTGGGGCACCGAAGAAACCTGGCTGGATGACAAGCGCTATACGGGCGACCGCATTCTGGAAAACCCGCTGGCCGCCGTGCAGATGGGCCTGATTTACGTCAATCCGGAAGGCCCGAATGGCAAGCCGGACCCGATCGCCTCCGGCCGCGATATTCGCGAAACCTTCGCGCGCATGGCGATGAATGACGAAGAAACCGTGGCCCTGGTGGCCGGTGGCCATACCTTCGGCAAGTGCCATGGCGCCGGCCCCGCAAGCAATGTGGGCCCGGAACCGGAAGCCGCGCCGCTAGAACAGATGGGCTTTGGCTGGAAGAACAGCTTCGGCACCGGCATGGGTGGCGATGCCATCACCAGCGGCATCGAAGGTGCTTGGACCACCAACCCGACCAAGTGGGACAATAATTACTTCGAAAATCTGCTGAACCATGATTGGGTGCTGACCAAAAGCCCCGCTGGTGCCAATCAGTGGATCCCCGCCAATGGCGCGCTGGCTGATGCTGTGCCGGATGCGCATGATCCCACGAAGCGCCATGCGCCGATCATGACCACGGCGGATATGGCGATGAAGCTGGATCCGATCTATGGGCCAATCTCGCAAAGCTTCCTGAAGGATCCGAACAAGTTCGCCGATGCCTTTGCGCGCGCCTGGTTCAAGCTTACGCATCGCGATATGGGGCCGAAGGTACGCTACCTCGGTACCGATGTGCCGAAGGAAGACCTGATCTGGCAGGACCCCGTGCCGCCAGTGACGCATAGACTGGTTGATGCCGCCGATATCGCGGCGCTGAAGGCGCAAATCCTGGCGACGGGTCTTTCTATTCCCGAATTGGTCGCGACCGCCTGGGCTTCCGCTTCCACCTTCCGTGGTTCTGACCGTCGCGGTGGCGCCAATGGCGCGCGCATTCGCCTGGCGCCGCAGAAGGATTGGGAAGCCAATCAGCCGGGGCAGCTTGCGAAGGTGCTGGCCGCGCTGGAAGGCGTGCAAAAGGCGTTCAACGCATCGGCGAAGGATGGCAAGCAGGTTTCGCTGGCTGATCTGATCGTGCTGGGTGGTTGCGCTGCGGTGGAGTGGGCTGCGAAGACAGCCGGCCATGCCGTCACGGTACCCTTCACGCCGGGCCGCACCGATGCGACCGCTGCGCAGACGGATGCCGATAGCTTCTCGGTCCTTGAGCCGGAGGCGGATGGTTTCCGCAATTACCGCAAGCTTGCCTATACGGTGAAGGCGGAAGAACAGCTGGTGGATAAGGCGCAGCTGCTGACGCTGACCGCGCCGGAAATGACCGTGCTGGTGGGCGGCATGCGCGCGCTGAATGCCAATGTCGGCCAGGCGCAGCATGGCGTCTTCACCAAGCGTCCGGGCCAATTGACGAATGACTTCTTCGTCAATGTGCTGGATATGGGCACGGTGTGGAAGGCTGTCTCTGATAGCGCCGATATCTTCGAAGGCCGTGACCGCACCACCGGCAATGTGAAATGGACCGCGACGCGTGTTGATCTGGTGTTCGGTTCCAACAGCGAATTGCGCGCTTTGTCTGAAGTTTACGCGCAGGACGACAATCAGGCGAAGTTCGTGAAGGATTTCGTGGCTGCCTGGAACAAGGTGATGATGCTGGATCGCTTCGACCTCGGCTGAGGTTGTAAGCCGCGACAAGTTGAGGGGGCGCCGGTCACAAGCCGGCGCCCTTTTTCATGCTTGACGCTTGGGATGTGGCAGGGGACGCTTCAGCGCCGCGAAGCCCGTCCTGGGAGAGCCCCCCATGTCCGAACCCGATCCCGAAGCCGAATTTGATATGGCGCTGGCGCGCGCCGGTGTGGTTGTGCCACCGGAACGGCGTGCCGCGATGATGGAAGGCTTTCGCGCCTGGTTGGAAATGCGGAAGCTGCTGAATGAACCCATGCCGCTGGCGACTGAACCCGCTTTCGCGCTGACGCAACCAATGGGTCCAAGATGACCGCACCCGTTCCCTCCCTCGCGGAAGCCTCGGCTGGCATTGCCGCCGGGACGCTTTCACCTGTCGCACTGACAGAAGCGGCGCTGGCGCGCATTGCCGCACTTGATCCGAAGCTGAATGCCTTCATCACCATCACCGCGGATCGCGCGCGGCGCGCGGCAGCCTTGGCCGAGGCTGAAATCAAGGCCGGCAGAAGGCGTGGGCCGCTGCATGGCATCCCCTATGCGCTTAAGGATATCTACGATGTGGCGGGCGTGCGCACCACGGCGCATTCCAAGCTGCTGATTGACAATGTTGCGCGCGAAGACGCTGCCTCCACCGCCAGGCTGGAAGCCGCCGGCATGGTGCTGCTCGGCAAGCTTTCGACGCATGAATTCGCCCGCGGCGGGCCGACTGATGTGCTGCCCTTCCCCAATGCGAAGAACCCTTGGAACACCGCGCATTTCGCTGGCGGGTCCAGCAGCGGTTCCGGCGTTGCCGTCGCCTCTGGCATGGTGGGGCTTGCCATGGGCAGCGATACGGCCGGGTCCATTCGCCTGCCCGCCACCTTTTGCGGCGTTGTCGGGCTGAAGCCGACCTATGGCGTGATCAGCCGGCGCGGTATTGTGCCGCTTTCCTTCACACTGGACCATGCTGGGCCGCTGACGCGCTCGGTGGAAGATTGCGCTTTGGCGATGCAGGTATTGGCCGGGCATGATCCCGGCGATCCGGGCTCGGCGCGGGAAGCGGTGCCGGATTACAGCGCCGATCTGCGCAAGGGTGTGGCGGGCCTCACGATCGGGCGCGCGCGTGCTTACGATAGTGAAGCGGGTGTGGATGCCGAAGTCATGGCCGCGGTGGATGCGGCGGCTGAACAATGGCGCGCGCTGGGGGCCAAGATTGTTGACGTTGCGCTGCCGAGCAAGCGGCGCATGGATGCCTGCATTCAGACCATTCTGATCGCGGAAGGTTTCGCCATTCATGGTGGGTGGCTGCGCACCCGCCCGAAGGATTATGGGCGCGTCACGCGCGAACGCCTGATGATGGGCGCCTTCGTCACCGGCGGAGAATACGTCCAGGCGCAGCGGCTGCGGCGGATCATCACGGCAGAAGTGGATGCGGTGCTGGCCGGTTGTGATGCGATTCTCTGCGCAGGCAATCCAACCGCCGCGCCGCGTGTGGTGGATGTGGATGAAGGACCGTTCCGCAAATCCCACCCCATCACCGGCCCCTTCAATGCCACCGGCCATCCGGGGCTAGCGCTGCCTTGCGGCTTTGGCGCGTCTGGCCTGCCCTTGGGGCTGCAATTGATCGGGCGGAGTTACGGGGAAGCCATGCTGCTGCGCATTGCGCAGGCTTATGAACAGGCAGTGGGGTGGATGGCGCGGCGTCCTGATTTGGGGGGATGAGGGGCGCCACGCTCACCGCGCTTTCCGGCACGGCGGCAACCTGCACCGGCATCGGCCTTGCGCGCTTTGCCTATGTGCCGCTGTTTCCGGCGATGGTCGCGGCCGGCTGGGTTGATGGCGCGGAAGCGGGCTTGCTCGGCGCGCTCAATCTTACCGGCTATCTGATTGGGGTTGGTGGCGTGCGGGCCTTAGCGCGGCGCGTTTCCGTGCCGCGTGCGCTGGATATGGGTATGGCGATGGCGGTGATCGCTTTCGCCGCCTGTGCCTGGCATGGCGGGCTGGCCTGGCTCGGCTTTTGGCGCTGCTTGGCAGGTATTTCAGGCGGCATGTTGATGGGCCTTGCGGGGCCTTCGGTGCAGGCGGTGACACCGCCGGAACGTCGCGGGCGCGCGGGAGGCATGGTGCTGTTTGGTGTTGGCGGCGGCATTACACTTGGGGCGCTGTTGGTGCCGCTATTGCTGCATGGAGGGGTCGCTGCGGCCTGGCTTGGGCTTGCTGGCGTTGCGCTGGTCTTGTGGCTGGTGATGCGCCCCTTCTGGCCGCGCCCACCAGTGGCGGAAACCGCGCCGGAAGGCCGCGCCCCGCCGGCGCTTGGCATCATCATCGCCTATGGGCTTTCAGGTGCGGGGCTGGTGCCGCCGATGCTCTATTTGTCGGACCTTGCCGCGCGGGGCAGGGGGCTTGGTGTTGCGTTTGGTGCCGGCATGTGGGTGCTATTCGGCCTTGGCTGCATCGCCGGTGCCGTGCTGGGTGGGCGCGCGGTGGATCGTTGGGGAGGGCGCCTCGCCATCCTGGTATGGATGGTGATCCAGAGCATTGCGCTATCACTCGCCTTGCCGCGGGCGCTTTGGGTGCTGGTGCCGCTTGGCCTGGTTTCCGGCTTTGCCGCGCTTGGTATTACGACCGTCGCCTTGGCCGCAGCGCGGGAGAGGGCGGGCGCCTTGGCCGGCGTGATCTGGGTGCGCGTGACGGCAGGCTTTGCGGTTGCGCAGGCCATTTCGGGTTTTGCCTTGGCAGCACTATTTCGCATGACCGATGAAAGCCACGCCGCGGTATTTGCGGCGGGGTTTTTGCTGTCACTCGCGGGTTTGGCTGTGGCCTGGGCGGATTGGCGCTGGCGCTGGAACTGAAAAGCTACGCCCTTCCGCGCGTGACCAAGCGCCCCGGCTTTTCGCCCGTCGCACCCTTGCCGGCAACGAAGGTGGATACACCATTGGCCCAGACTTCCTCGATCCCGGCGCTTTCCTGCTTCGGGTTTTCGAAAGTCGCGCGGTCAATCACCGTATTCGGATCGAACAGCACCAGATCGGCATAGGCGCCTTCGCGGATCACGCCGCGATCCACCATGCCAAAGACCGCAGCAGGACGGCCGGTCATTTTATGCACGGCGGTCTCCAGGGTGAACAGGCGCAATTCGCGCGCATAAAGGCCGAGCACGCGCGGGAAAGTGCCCCACAGCCGAGGATGCGGATGCGCATCATGCGGAATGCCATCGGAGCCAATCACCGACATGGGATGCGCCATGATGCGGCGCACATCGGCCTCATCCATTTGAAAGGTGATCTGGCCTGCGGGCAGCAAACGCTCAGCCGCCAGGCGAATATCCGTATTCCAGCCGCGCGCAATATCGGACAGATATTTGCCCGCCATTTCCGGATGCGGAATGGACCAGGTGATCATCACCTTCACATCATCGCGCAGCCGATCCGGCATCAACACGGTGGACCCCGCCGGATAGGGATAAACGTCAAAGCAGACTTCCTGGCTTTGCGCATAGGCATCAATCAGGGCGAGCGTCTGATTGGACCGCCCATAATTTTCCGGCATCGAGCATTTATGGTGGCTGATCCAGACCGGGCAGCCGACACGATCACCGATTTTCAGCGTTTCCTCGATGGAAGCGCAAACGCGATCCGCCTCATCACGCATATGTGTGACGTATATGCCGCCATAGGCGCGGAGCGGCTCGGCCACCGCGATCACTTCTTCGGTCGTCGCATGCATATTCAGCGGATAGTAAAGCCCGGTCGAAAAGCCGGATGCACCTTCAGCGAGGGATTGCTTGACGCGCAGCCGCATGCGCTCAATTTCGGCATCATTGGCAACGCGCATGACATCGCCATTCATCACCTCAACCCGCATGGTCTGATGGCCGACCAGCGCATAGGTATTCACTTCAGAACCCTGCTTTTTCAGCTCATGCGCGTAATCGCCGAAACTGTCGAAGCGCCACCAGCCATCTTCGCCAATCAGATCAAGCGGCGGCGGCGGGCGATTGGTGAAACGCGCGGGGGCCAGGCTGACACCGCAATTGCCAACCACAACCGTGGTGACCCCCTGGCTGATCTTGCAGGTCATGCAGGCGGGCCCGCATAGCACGGCGCGGTCATCATGGGTGTGGCTGTCAATGAAGCCGGGTGCCACTGCCTTGCCGCCCGCCATCACTTCACGGTCCGCACTCGCGCCGCCGAGATCACCGACGGCCACGATGCGATCCCCCGAAACCCCAATATCGCCGCGCCGGCTTGCAGCGCCGGTACCATCAATGATGGTCGCATCGCGGATGATCAGATCGCAGCGGAGAGCCATGGCGCAGTCCTGGGCTGAGTGTTGCAATTCAAGGGATAATGACCCAGAGCCGGTAAGGAGGAAACCCCTGAGATAGCAGCTCAGACCAGGGGGCCTCAATTTGAATCTCGTTTACTTTCGTTCACGGGATACGCTCCAACCTCTTGTTTGATCGCATTTTCCGAGTCACCAATTGAAGGCGCTTGGTTTGAAGACGCGCTATTTGCGCGGGGCAGAATTGGCTGGCGGCGCCACCAGGGCCATCGCCTTTTCTGTGCCAAGCAGGATTTCGGCAAACCTGATGATGTCATGGCGTTGCAGCCCACCGCCATCCAGCCCGTTGAGGATGGATTTGAGCTTTACGGAATGACTAGTCTGCAGATTGTCGAACGCTTGAAAGTGTCCGGCACGGCGACCGGCCTCTTCCAGGCGCCTTAGCGCCCGGGCTAAAACTTCAATATTGAGGACAACGGCAGCACGGCGCTTGGCATTCGGTTCATGAAGGGCGGGCAGAAATTGCAGTTTGATGATCTGTTGCGTGGCCTCCTTGATTACTGAACCGATGTTATCTAGCAGAGGAGTAAAGATTTTTTGCTTATCCTTGATGCGTCCACGGGATGCGATTTCGAATTCGCTTAGCAGAGCGACATATTCCTCGGCGATTTGCGCAGCGCGCACAGCGTCTTCGGAGGGTAGAGACGGCAAAGGATTTCGTTGTAATGCCTGAAGATTTTCATCGATAATGCTGACAGCGACCGCCGAGATACGAGTCGCAGTTGCTAGTACCGAACTGGGGCTCTGCGCGCGGTCCAGAAGGCTTGCCAAAGCCAAGCTGAACGCGGCTTGTCCCTCCTCCGCGGGTCCCTTGAGCGCGGCCAGGACCAGTTCTGGAGATGGTCCGGAAAAGGAGGCCAGCTTCGCTTCCCAAATCCCATCCGCGTGCCGCCAAATGCTGGCCGCCAGATCAAGCAATTGCCTGGTTCCTGCCGCGTCAAGCCCGACACCCGGCAAGCCTTGGGGGAATGACAGGGTCGCCGAAAGACGTGCGGCTTCGGCCCAAAGTGCGCGGCCTTCCGAATCAACCTGCAAGACATCAAAGAAACTGCGACCGCCGAGTTTGGCCGAAATCTGCTGTACCTCTGGCCCCATCACTTCTCGGAGTGCATCTGCAATCGGCTGCAGGGCAGGGCGCGGTAATTTCGCGCTACCGGCGCGCCATTCACTCATGGGCACTACCGCGCCATCGAAGGGCAAGAACAATATACGCGTGAAAGTGATTGGGCGCGGCGGCCTCAGGAGCTTCAGCCTTGGGCGTGCTGCTTCGATGATCGGATCAAGCATCGCGCGCGCAGGTACGGCTTCCAAAACCGCAACGACCTGCCGCAATACCGAATCGGAAGCAAGGGAGGTGCGCTTGGAAATGCGCGAAAGCGCGTCCGCGCCATCATTGCCGTCATGCCCAGCCTGGGTGAGGGAGCGTGTGGACTGCACCAGATAGGCTTCACGCAGCTTCTTTGCTTCAGCGGCGATGCTTGTGCCATGTGACCCGGTCAGAAGTGTTTCATTGCGGGCGATGAATTCCATCGGGCGGAAACGCCGCCAGTCGACGCCCTCGATGCTGGTTGCCCTTTCCTTTCGGTCTTTGCTGGCGCCTTTGGGGAAGCCACTCCAGCCTTCGACCTCCTTCGGGAGATGCGGCACCAAATCACTCATTTCCCAGAATGATGCTTCCCTGTCGGGTGGCGCGGATTGCCGCCATAAGGCGATAATGATATCCCAACCATCGAGCAACCACTGCGGGCGGAGTATGCGCTGCATTACCGCTGCCTGATCGCGCTGCCAAGCGCGCAGAAGGATTGTAGTATCCTCTATCACCCGATCAAGTTCGCTAATCGATGCCTGAGCGCAGATCAGGGAAAGCTTTGCCTTACGCAACAGGAATTCTGCCCGAAACCCACGCGCGCTGTCGCGGCGAGGGGCGAGCCACTGCTCAAGCTCGGCAATAAAGGATTGCAGATCGGCCAATGCCCTTCGGGTATGGCCGGTCACAGAATCATTTCGCTTGCCGAGAGGCATTAAAACGCTAGCCAAGGCCTCCAACGCCGCCTCAACCGCCTCAACGGTCATGGAAAAGCGCTTAGCGATGCGGGCCACTGCCTTGCCGATACGTGGACGTAGGTAAAGCAGACTTTCCTGTTCCGGGGGCACCTTTGCCTCGGCGTGCAATTCGGTACGACGAATCAAGTCAGTCAGTAGCAGAAAGAATATGCGGCGCCGCGCATTGGTATCAGCCGTCTTTTGTTCCTCTGCCCAGGCCATGGCAGACCTGCCACGCCACCCTTCAAGGGCAACGCTGATCATTGCCTCACGCAGCCTGTCCGGGGAAATTTCGGGTATGGCTTGGAGTTTTCTCCAGAGTACTTTGTCATGCGCCGTGAGCCAAGGCGTACGTAGGAATTGCGTTTCCGACAGGGTCATTTGCCCCGACTCTCCCGCAAGGTGGCTCAGAGTCACATGGGGCTGGGCACCCGGGAGGGCGCGACTGACGCAGGCACCGAACAATTGCGGCGTAGTGAACGCTACGACAACGCCGCGTTCCGCAAAGCCAGCCGGATCGTCTCTACTCTGCCGTCCCGGGACTGAGGGGGGGGAATTGCCGCTTCCTGACATGATCCTGGATTATCGTTACTGCCATTCGTTTCACGGTCATGAAACACAACCTTCGTGAGGTTAGGGCATCTTGATCATTTCTCCAAGGGCTTTTGCACGTAATGTCACAGTCCTTCGTGGGTCATCATGCAAGAAAGGCGAGGCCTGCTTCTGGCCCCAGCAAAATTTCTGCCAAACGCGCAAGGTCCAATCTCGTCATTCCGCTCGGCTCCAGCGCGCCTTGCGCTGCCCCGAGCGCCGCAGAGATGCGCGCCGCGGCGCCATCATAGCCGTGGTCGGCACCGTAGCGGCGCCCAATGTTTTCAATGCGGCGCAAGGCGCGTGCCTGGCCTTCCATGGCCAGGATGAGTTCCGGCGTGGCAGCGGCGCAGAGGGCGGGCAATTGACGCAGGATATGGGTTTCAAGCCCTTCTTCATAGGCGAGGCGGCAGGTCACCTCGGCCTCCTGGCGTAATTGCACCAAACGCGTGCCACGGCGCGGATTGCGTGTGGTGGGCGCGTTTTCCAGATCCTGGAAGGCTCTTCCAAAGGATTCGGCAAAGGCAGCGGCGGTGATGAGATCCTCGCCCGGCAAATGAACCCGCGCCCTTTCCAGCCAATCATCCACCGCTGCATCGGCGATAATGCCCGCCTTGTCGGATAATCTGGCCGCTTCCTTGGCGACCTGGCCCGGGCTGGTTGCCTTTTGCATCAAGGTCGCCAGCGCCATGCCGAAGGCGGGCGAATTCTCGGCGACCATGGGGGAAAGCGCGGCGCGCACGGCATCATCCGGTGGCCCCCAGCCGGCAAGCTGGATCGCTGCCCAAAGCGGGACGGCATGCTGCCAAATGCCGGCAGCGAGTTGAACCAGGGGCGCGAAGTCATCGCCGCGCAGGCCAGTGCGTTCCCAGCGAGGACCTGGCCTGAGCTCCGGTGCGAGCCGCGCGGCGGCCCCCCAGAGGATCCGCCCGGCATGATCAACCGCGGCGATGTCATGAAAAAATTTGCCACTGAAGGAAGCTTCAAGCTGTTCAGCTTCTGCGCCCATGGCCAGGCGCACGGCCTCGGCTATCGCGGGTAATGCGCTTCGTGGCAGCCTGGCATCGCCCTTTTGCCAATCCCGATTATCGGAAATGGCCCCGTCGAGGGGTAGAAACAGCAGGCGGGTGAATTGCAGGCCGCGCGACGGCCTGATCTGCCGAAGCCTGGGCCGCGCCGCATCAAGCAGGCGATCAGCCTCGGAACGATCGGGCAGTCGGTCAAGAATTTCGATGACCTGCGCAAGCGCCATATCCGATGCTGATGCCAAGGCATGTATCAGGTGGCGTGTTTCTGCGAATTGGTTCCTGCCCCGCCCGGTATCCTTTCCCCCATGGCCATTCACCTTGGCCGCCGCCGGCTGGATAGCGGCTTTGGCATTGTTGTTTGCCGGGCGAGACACGCTCGCTTTCTTGATGATGATGGGTTTGCCGCGCGACTTGCCTACACTGAAGGCCAGGTTTTCATTGCGTGCAATCATGTCAATCACGCGCCCGCTCCGCCAATCCTCAAATTGGCGGATGATCCTGAGCTTGCGCCTTTCCTGTGCCATGTCAGGCGCGAAGCCGAGCCACCCCATGACCTCCTTAGGCAGGATTGGCGCGAGCATCGCCATTTCAATGATGGCGGCGCTCCTGTCCGATGCGTCGGCTGCATTCCAGATGCCGAGAATCGCCTCCCACCCGTCCAGCAACCAATCAAGCCTCGACAATTCCTGGAGAATATCCGTCCTGTCACGCTGCCATGCCTGAATGGCCGCGTAGGTATTGCCAATCAGCGCGTCAAATTGCTCGGTTGCCCTGAGTGAGCCTTCAAGGGTCAGCTGCAGCGACTGCCCGACCAAAGCGGCTGAACCGGAATCCATATGCGCGGGCAGGTCGCCCCGCCATGTTTCCAATGAAGCCGCAAGGGTTTGAAGCTCCCAAATCACCCGGCGTGAGGGGGCCATATCATTGTCTTTTGGCATGCCAAAGCCGTTGAAAGCCCGGGCCAATTCCTCAAGCGCGGCAGCCACCGCCTCGGTCGTCATGCGCAGTTCTTGCGCGCAGGCCATGACCGCGCGTTGGCCGCGCATGGCAACTTGGCGCGGGTCATCCATTTCCGGTGCCGGACGACCGGGGTTGGGCCCTTCCATTTGTTTGATAAGACCGAGCAATAATCCGAAATTGATACGCTTGGCACGATCTTCGCGGCCTTGGCGTGTCTGATTGACAGCCATCATGGCCGCGCGCCCGGCATGGCCTTCAAGCGCTGCCGTCTCGGCTGCCTCCCGAACGATCGCAGGCGTCAGAATGGCCTCATCGCGCAGCAGGTGCCAAAGCCTGCGATCATGCAAGGTTGGGGTGCAGATTTCGGGTATGGAGGCCCATGGCAGGATATAGACCCCGTCTCCGCCTGAAGGATTGGGGATCAATACCTCAAGGCCCTCGCGCTCTTGTTGAGGTCTCGCGCGCGCACCAAGCAAAATGGGTGTTGTGAAAGGTACATTCACACCACGCTCGGTGAAGGTCACCGGCTCATAGAGGTTCGGGCTTAGACGCTGAAGGTCATGTGCAAGGTTTGTCGACACACCCGACGTTTTTGCATGAAAGGCTTAAAAATTCTGCAACGGAGGCCTGAAGGGCATCTGAACGAAAATCATGAAAAAAGACGAAACGCCAATAGGCGGTCAAAGATATTCACACTCAGGAAACGTCTTGTCGGTCGAGCAGGATTTCACGGAGTCGTGCCAAATCGGTCGCCGTTATGCCCAAATCTGATTTTACCTTCTCGGCCGCGTCAAAGGCCCTTGCCAGGCGCTGCTGATTTTCACCATAGACAGGATCATTGCCGAAATGTCGGCCAAGAATTTCCAAGCGCCGTGCTGCCCGCGCATGACTTTCGACAGCGAGTAGACGGTTATCCGAATAGGGTTCGGTGCTTGGGTTAAGCGCCGGCAGAATCTCCTCATCAATGATTTCGAGCAGCACTTCACGGCAATGCTCCTCAAGCCGCCAGAAAAAGGAGGATAGCTGCTGTCGTCTGCGTGGGATTTGGAAATAGGGCGTCAGGCCAAGCGCTTCCAGGGTCTTGCCGATTTCCTCAGCCCGGTTGGTGGCTTCGATCCAGTCCTGTTCGGCAAGCTTTGGCAGCGCGGCTTCAATCCATTCTTCCAGGGCCTGAATGACTACTTCTGAAGCCCCCGGCGGCATGCCTGCGGTAAGCGCAGTGAAATTGGCGACATTGCCGGAGGCCAAAAGCAATGTTCTGAACGCCGCGCGAAATACATCAGGCCCTTCGCCGGCTGGCCCGGACAGGGCAGCGCGCAGTGCATCGGCGGAGACAGGCGCTGCACCCTGGCGGAGCACACCCCAAATGGGACCAGCATGGCGCCAAACACCGGCAGCAAGGCGCATCATGCTGCGGAAATCTTCGGGCGTGAAGCCCGCATCGGCCCAACGGGAACCTGGGGTGATTTTCTCGCATAGGCGTGCGGCAGAGGCCCAAACGGGGCTTCCCAAGCGTTCCACAAGATCAAGATCCGTGAACAGCGCTTGCGATGGCGCTGCTTCCACCTCTGTCAAGGGACCATGTGGTAGATCACGCAGCAGCGAAAAAATCGGCCTGAGTGCGGCCCTTGGAATGGAAGCCGGATCCTGGCGCCAGGCGGCCCGATCCACCAAGGCGCCTGACAGCGGCATGAAAAGCAGCCGCATCATGTTAAGCGGACGCGGCGGCCGTAGCTGTGCCAGCCTTGGCCGAACATCGGTCAATAATGTATCAAGTTGAGAACGATCCGCTAGGCGATCAATCATCGCCATGATGCGCAGCAGATTTTCATCACTGGCATTGCTGAGATTGGCAGCCAAGCCATCCACATTGGCGCCATCCGAAGGCGCCTGCTTCCTGATGCCATCCTGGAATTCGGCGCTTGCCGACCTTTTCGTGCCACCGCCTGAATACTTGTTGATCCGAACACGCCTTTTTCCAATGGCTGGCTGTTCCCCAGCCCCGGTCATGCGATTTTCATAATTGAGCGTGAAGCCGATCAGCCCTTCATTTCGGGCTGTGATTTCAATATTGCGCCCGCTGCGCCAATCGGTGCCTTGCGAGATCACCCGCGTCAGTCTTGCGGGGGCTTCCCTGTTTTTCTCAGCCGTAAACCATTCATGCACCTCCCGCGGGAGAGGCGGGAGCAAGGCTGCCATATCCCAGGCGATGACGTGGCGAAGATCATGCGGGGTGCGATGCCAAAGGGCCACCAATATTGACCAGCCATCAAGAAGCCATTCAACGCGCCTTGCTCTTTCAAGAATTCTAGCCGCATTGATTCTGGGGCGGGACAGAAGCTCCACCATATCGCCAAGGCGCGCGTCCGTTTCAGCCCAGGCAAGATCCACATAATGCAGCGTCGTCGCTGCAGCTTCCGAAAGAAAGCGCATTACGGAGGCGTCATCGCCAGTCTCACGCTTGTCGGCGGCTGCCCTGAATGCCGCGCTCATGCCAAGGATTTCTTCCTTCAGCCGGACGAAGGGGGCCTTCTCGGCCGATCCGGAGGGACCAAGGCAGGCCAGCGTTTCTGCCAGTGCTCCAAGAGATTCCATCATTGCGGGATCGAGTGGTTGCGCCGGCGGCTGCAGGGTCTGAATGCGCTGCTCATCGGCGTTCGGTGCCGCCTCAGCTTGCAGGCTCGCCGGCGCCCCACCAGCCAGCTGCGCTAGAAATTGGCGCATGAGCCTTGACTGATTGCATTGTTCATCCGCAAGCGCCTTGCGGGCTGCATGGGCAACCTGCCGTCCCGCAGTACCTTCACTGGCGACCTTGAGTGCTTCATGGCGGATCGCGGTTGGGTTGATATCCTTCAACTGCGAAAGGATTTCCCAAAGCCGAAGGTCGAAAAGGCTGGGCGCACCAATATCAGGCAGGGCGCGCCAGGGCATTACATAGCTGCCCTTGGTCTGTGCCGGATTGATCAGAATGAGTTCGAAGCCGCGGCCATTTGGCTCGAGCCTGATCCGAGCCCCCAACAATCTTGGGCTCGTAAAAGGAACACTCGCGCCAAGGGCCGCGAAGGAGGCAACATCTTCCCGTGCCGATTGCGCTTCCTCGCGCGTCATGGCTTTGGGCACAGACGTACTCACCGGGCGTGGTACCATGATGCTAGCGGTTCAATGGCCTGCGAACAGAAAAACGCATTGGCCGCTACGCGGACCGTGCAGCTTGGGTGGAAAATCACTGGTTCCTGAGCCTTTGGCGGCGGGCGCGGGGCACGAATCTCTCGGCGGCTTTCTGCCCGATGAGGATTTCTTCGATGCGGGCCACTTCCATTGATGACGCGGCGGGTGATTTTTCCTGCTGCAGCCAAGTTTCCATCCTGGTACGGAATTCGTCCTGAAGCTCCTCATAGACTATGGATGAGCCAAAAAGCTTGCCGGTGTCTTCCAATATGCGCGCGGTACGCGCCATGCTTTCGATCTGGCCGATACCTTCCAAATCATCAACTGCCAATTCGAGCAAGGCCTGAATCACGTGCACGGATACAACTTCGCGGTAGGTGTTGCGGCAGAATTGATCCAGGTTGCGCCGATGGGCGACAAGCTCCTTGGCGTCAGTTTTTGCCGCAATGCGCGGCAATTTCTCAAGTGCAAGGATGACGATACCGATCTCTCTGGCAAGGCGCGCGCCAGCCGCAAGATCCTCTTCCAGCAAGATGCGCAGGGTGGCGCCAACCCATTTGTTCAGAATATCCTCAACGATCGGTATTGTTGGGGCCGGCAGATCCTGCAGCAGGGGAACTAAGACCGAAGGCCGCGCGGCGCGTTGCAGAAGCCCATTCATGGCGGCGGCAAATACGGTCTTGTTCTCATTGGCAGGACCGATCAAGGCAGCGCGAAGGCCTTCCGGCGTGCATTCCCCGGCAACCTGCTGCATGCCATCCCATAGTGGCCCAGCATGGCGCCATAGGGCGCCGGCAAGACTGGTGATTGCGTCAAATTCCGGCCGCCCAAGTTCAATCCGCGACCAGGAGGCATCATGCACTAATTGCGGCACCGCCAAACCTGCAGCTTGCCATAATGGACGAGCGACACGGTCTATAAGCTTATCGTCTTCAAGGGTGGCGCCGCGGAGCTGTAGCGTTGCTGCTTCGATCTGCGGCCCGAGCCTAGCCGTAACGGCCCCCAGCAGCGGGGCAAGCGCAGAACGGGGTATTCGCCCTTCAGTGCGCCGCCATTGCAACGGGTCTATCAGGGCACCCTCAAGCGGGATGAATAGTAGACGCATGAGGCTTGCCGGACGAGGCGGGCGCAGGCGCTTCAGGCGCGGCAAGGAAGGTCCAAGAAGCCTTTCATGAATTTCGGCATTGCCGATCCTATCCACCAATGCGACGATCTTGCTAAGCACCCGCTCCGAAGCTGTTTCGATAGCGAATCCCAGTGACATTGTTTCGTTTATTTTGCCGGCTTCTCCGGTAGTCTGCTTTGCGTCGTCTTTGCCGCCATTGGGCGACTGGTCTTTGGCTTGACTGATGTTAGGGGTAGTATTGTCACGTTTTCCCGTGACTGTCGCCCCATTCATGCGTGACATCGTGACTTTTTCGTGCAGCATGGCGGGTGATGAAACACGGTTTTCAAAAGCGATCGAAAGACCGATCAGGTTTTCGTTACGCGCCACCATTTCCATCGTATTGCCGCTACGCCAATCTGATTTTTCGCGGACAACCTGCGTGATGCGCCGTGGCGTATCTCGCCAATCGGCTTTTTCGCCAAGCCAGATTTTACCTTCGCGCGGCAGTATCGGCGCGATCGTGGCCATTTCCCATATGGCCGCTTGGCGCTGATTGGGGCCCGCCGCCTGCCAAAGCGCCATGGGTGTTTTCCAGCCATCCAATACCCAATCAGGCCCACGTGCGCTTTCGAGAATGCTATCCCTTTCGGTACGCCATCTCGGTATGCGGTTCCCCAGATCGGCGATTAGGGCATCCGTACTCGCCAAGGCCAAGTTGCCGCATTCCAAGGTCTGACGCGCCGTTGCCACCACGAACTTGGCAGCCATGATATGCGCGCCTTCCTGCTGTTCACCATCTATCCAATCGGTAATCTCATCTGTTGTTCTTTTGAGTTCTGACATCATTCGCCGCAGCCGTCCCTCTTCGCCCTTCATTTTGGGGCGGGCGCCGCTCAAAGCCACGGCGAGTGCTTCAAGATCAGCCGCGAACTCCGCCAATCCAACTTTCGCGACCGTAGCGGCACGCGCCGTGGCGCGTTTGGCGCGTTTCATGAAAGCTGAGCCGTCTTCTGTAGCGGGGCGGCTTGAGGATTCGTCTGTTGTCTCAGTGGCGGCGATCAGGCTTTCAAGCAGCATGCCCCGGACCATCCGCTGACTTGCCTGTTCCCTGCGCAGGGCATCCTTCGCCGCCAATGCAGCTTGCCGCCCCGCAAGCCCCAAGGTTGCCAATCTTTGAGCCTCATGCCTGATGCCGATGGGCGAGATATCGCTGCTTGTGGCAAGGCTTTCCCACAAATGTCGATCGAAAAGTGTTGGCGAACAGATGTCCACCATCGCCGACCACGGCAAAATCAGCGCGCCTCTGCCCCCGGAAGGATTGGCAACCACCATTTCAAAGCCGCGTCCGGATGCGGCGACACGGATACGCGCATTGAGCAAAAGAGGCGTCGTGAAAGGGACGGTTGCGCCCCTATCACGAAAACTCGTTGGCTCAAAGGCATCTGATCGGAACCGGTCAAGTTCGGCGAGGGAATTGGACATCCCTAAAATTTACCAGAAGGATAGAGACTTTGGAAAGATTTAGAGGTGCCGTGCCGAAAAATAAACGCTCTTGCTAGCGATTTTCAATGCACAGGGGAATTTTTTGGGCTCTTTTCAACTGATGGGCGTTTTGCTCAGGCTATAAAACTGCCGCCGCGTCCTTAGGCTACGCGGTGCAAAAGCGCCTCTCCGCCGGCGAGTCGCCGGCAATTCTCGCCAGCAAGGCTGAAGGACCGGGCGAAGGTCCCGGTGGAAAGCCAGGCGACATGCGGCGCCAGCACCACATTGGGCAGGGACAGCAGCGGGTCGCCAGGGTCCACAGGCTCGGCCGCAAAGACATCCAGCCCGGCGGCGGCCAAATGGCCGGATTGCAGCGCCGCCACCAGGGCCGGCTGATCCACGAGGCCGCCGCGGGCGGAATTCACCAGCACGGCACCCGGCTTCATCCGGGCAAGTGCTGCCTTATTGAGCAAGCCGCGCGTTTCTGGCGTTTCCGGGATATGGAGTGAGACGACATCAGCCTCTGCCAATAGCGCCTCCAAGGGCCGAAATTCACCCACCGCCTCGGGCTTCGGGGTGCGGGCGGTATACAAAACCTCGCACCCCATGGCGTGCAGAACAGGGGCCAGCAGCTTCGGCACCGCGCCATAGCCAACCAGGCCCACTTTCCGCCCCCCCAATTCAAACAGCCCATCCTGCAGGGCAGGGGGCTGGGACCAGCCGCGCCCGGCGCGGGTCTCGGCATCGAAATAGGCGATGCGGCGGAGTGCCCCCAGCATCAGCAATAGGGTCATTTCCGCGACGGCCCGGCTATTGGTGCCGGGCAGGTTGCACACTGCAATGCCCCGTGCGCGGGCGGCTTCCAGGTCAATCGTGTTCACGCCCACACCGATTTTCTGGATCAGGCGGAGCTTGGGTGCGGCGGCGATATCAGCCGCGGTGATGGGGCGGAGCACATGCCAGATCACCTCCGTCTCCGGCAGCAGGCGCGCGAAAAGCGCCGCATCGGCTTCCGGGCAGATGGTCAGGTCAAGGCCGGGAAGGGAGGCCAATCGCGCTGCCAGCCCCGGCCCGGCGTCATAATGCAGGAGCACTTTCATGGCCCGGACCGCCCAAGATAGGCGCCGCCCGCAAAGCGTGCCCTCGCGCCAAGGCTTTCTTCCACGCGCAAGGCTTCGTTCCATTTCGCCATGCGTTCAGACCGCGCGAAGGAGCCGACCTTCAATTGGCCGACACCCCAACCCATCGCCAGGTGGACAATGGTGACATCCTCGGTCTCGCCCGACCGGGCGCTGACAATGCCGGCGAAGCCCACGTCACGCGCGGCATCCCAGGCAGCTTTCGTTTCGGTCAGCGTGCCGCGTTGGTTCGGTTTGATCAGCACGGTATTGGCGGCACCCATGGCGGCAGCCCGGCGCACGCGCGCGGCATCCGTCACCAGGAAATCATCGCCCACCACCTGAATGCGCCCGCCCACTTCACGGGTGAAGGCGGCAAAGCCCGCCGCATCATCCTCGGCCAGAGGGTCTTCGATGGACGCAATGGGATAGGCCGCAATCCAGCCAAGCAGCATGCGGATCATCTCATCAGTGCCGAGTTCGCGGCCTTCAAGGCCAAGCTTGTAGCGCCCGCCCTTGCCGAAATCCGTCGCGGCAATATCAAGCGCAATCGCCACTTGGCTACCCGGCGTGAATCCTGCTTTTTCGATGGCGGCAACAAGGGTTTCCAAAGCCTGTTCATTGGCGGTGAAAGCCGGCCACCAGCCACCTTCATCGGCGACCCCTTGCAATAGGCCGCGCTGCTTCATGATGGCGCCGGCGGCGCGATAGACCTCAGCGGTCCAATCCAAAGCCTCGGCAAAGCTGGTCGCGGCCGGGCACATCACCAGAAAATCCTGGATATCCACGCGCCGCCCGGCATGGGCGCCGCCACCCAGAATCTGGATTTGCGGCAGCGGCAAAACATCCGGCGCATCACCGCCCAGATAGCGCCATAATGGCACAGCTTCCGCCGCGGCGGCCGCATGGGCGGCAGCCATGGAAACGGCGAGTGTTGCATTGGCGCCGAGGCGCGTTTTTTGCGGCGTGCCATCGCGCGCGATCAGCCGCGCATCCAACCTGGCTTGCGCGCGCGCATCCATGCCAAGCAGGGCAGGGGCCAATTCGCGGTTCACGGCATCCACCGCGCTTGTCACATCATACCCGCCAAAGGCGCTGCCGCCATCGCGCTTGTCCAAAGCCTCACCACTGCCGGTGCTCGCACCGGCGGGGGCAATGGCGCGGCCTGTAGCACCGCCGGCGAGCGTGATTTCCGCCTCCACGGTAGGCCGGCCTCGGCTATCCCAGACGCGGCGGCCACGAATGGCGGTGATGATGGTGCTGTTCATGCGCCGATTTCTTCCCCCCAGGCCGCGCGCACCGCCATCAGGCGATCCGTGGGCCTGGTCAACAAGGCGCGCGCCACACGGCGCACGCGGTTTTTGTCTGCCTCTGCGGTCAGGTATTCGACCGGGCTTTTACCGTCCACCCGCGCGAGGAAAAGCCCCGGCAGCAGCCGCGCCGCGCGCGCTTCCAGCGCATCCGTCGCTTCCCAGGTGATGCTCGCCAAATAGCGCGCCGCCAGCGCCTCAAAACAGGCCATGAAGCCGGCGGCAGCGCGTGGCGTCCAGAGGCATTTCAGCAATAGATGATTGAGGCAAAAGGCAAGATCGAAAGCGGGGTCACCCCACCAGGCACATTCCGCATCCAGAAATACCGGGCCTGATGGCCCGCACAGGATATTCTTTGGGCTGACATCACCATGAACCAAACTGCGTTTGCTGCGCGCGGTCACCGCCGCGATATCTTCCAGCACCACCGCCAAATCCGGATGCGCGCGCGCGGTTGCCAGCAAATAGGGTTCCAGCCGGATGGCGTGGAAAATCTCATCGGTGGGGAAGGCTGCGGCCAATTCAGGCTGCGCCGCAGCATGCGCATGGATGGCGGCGATGCGCCGCCCGACCTCAGCCGCGAAGGCCACATCCGCAAGGCCATCACGCAGCCGCGTCTTCCAGACCGGATGATCCGCGGGCGAGAGAAATTCCATGGCCAGCGCGCCCGTCGCCTCATCCTGGCCGAGCAGTTTTGGCGCGGCACCTGGCAATGCGCGATCTGCCTCCTTCAGCCAGCGCGCTTCATAGATATTGCGCACCACCGGCGCGCGCCAATCGGCGGCAACTTTCAGCTTGGGCAAAGCGCGCTTGACGCAAATCTCCTGACCATCGGGCAGCGTCAGGTGCCAGATATCGGATGAAACGCCACCCGCCAGCGCATCCCCCTGCATGGCCGCGCCGGGGGCGAGAAGCCCCATGGCGACAAGCCCAGTGGTGATGGCTTCGGGCAGGGGTTCCGGCACGTGATCAGCGCTTCAACAGCGCTTCCCAGCGCGTCACCTCGGCGGCCATATAGGCTTCGCTTTCGGCGACATTCAGGCTGAGGATGCGGTCAGCGCCAAGATCACCCAAGCGCTTGCGCAGCGCTTCCTGCCCAAGCGCGCGATTGATGGCGGCATTCAGCACGTCACGCCGGTCGCGCGGTGTTGCGCTTGGGACAAAAACCGCTTGCCAGACACTCATTTCTGCATCCACGCCGCCTTCGCGCCAGGTCGGCACATCAGGATTGGCGGCATTGCGATGCGTTGTGGTCACCGCAAAGGCGCGGGCCTGGTTGCCGCGTGCGGTCTGAAAGCCAGTCAGCCCCGCATCGAACATCATGGCGATGCGCCCGGCAGCCAGGTCAAGCGTTGCCGGCGCGCCGCCGCGATAGGGCACTTCATTCAACTGCACGCCCGTTGCCTTCAGATAAAGCAGCGCCGCCATTTGCAGAATGCCGCCACCGCCAGAGCTGCCATAATCCAATTGGCCCGGCCTTGCCTGCGCGAGTGCGGTGAATTCGCGCAAATTATTGGCCGGCACATTATTCGCGACCAACATCACAATTGGTGACTCCGCCACCACCGCCATCGCCTGCAAGCTGGTGATGGGATCAATCGGCGGATTGGGGACCAGCACCCGCAAGGCCGCATGGCCAGTATTGTTGAACAACACCGTATGGCCATCAGCCGGCGCGCGGGCCACCACCTCGGCCCCCACCATGCCGCCAGCGCCGCCGCGATTTTCGATAATCAGCGGCTGAGGCAGGATCGGCGCCATGGCTTCCGCCAGCACGCGGGCGACCACATCGGTCGCTCCCCCCGCCGCATAAGGCACGATCACGCGAATGGGCCTTTCGGGAGAGGCATAGGCCGACACCCAGGGCGCCAGGACCAGTACGGCACAGCAGAGCATCCGGCGCAGCAGCATATCTCCCCCCTTTTCCCAATAAGATGTCTTATCTTGCCCGGCCTTGGCGCCGCTGCCAAACCCTGTAACCTGACCCGGAACAAAGCCTATGATATACAGGCTGACGCATTGACCCGAGAGAACATGGCCGACGAAGACTGGGACATTCCTGAGCATTTGCAGCCTGACCCAACGGAGCATGGCTTCGATCTGGATCAGGCCTATCGCGCCGTGGTCAGCTTGCGGAGCCAGGTGCCGCCGGATGCCTTTACCGCGCGGGTACTCGGCACCGAACGCGAAGGCAGCGGCGTGCTGATTGGCGATGGGCTGGTGCTGACGGTTGGCTATTTGGTGAGCGAGGCCGAGAGCATTTGGATCACCACCGCCGAAGGCCGCGCGGTGCCGGGCCATGCGCTGGCGGTGGATCAGGAAACCGGTTTTGCTTTGGTGCAGGCCCTGGGCAAGATCCCGATGAAACCCGCATCCCTTGGCGATAGCGAAAACCTCAAAATCGGTGCGGCGACGGTGATGGCGGCGGCGGGCGGGCGCGCCCATGCGGTGGCCGGCAAGCTCGTCGCGCGCCAGCCCTTTGCCGGTTATTGGGAATATCTGATGGAGGATGCGCTGTTTGTCGCACCCGCCCATCCTTCCTGGGGTGGTGCGGGATTATTCGGTCCGGATGGCAAGCTGGTGGGCATCGGCTCCCTGATCTTGCAGCAAGGGGAAGAAGGCCGCCGGCTGGACCTGAATATGGTCATCCCCGTGCATCAATTGACGCCCGTTTTGGATGAGCTGATGACCCAGGGTCGGCGATCTGGCCCGCCGCGCCCCTGGCTTGGCCTTTACGCCACCGAAGATGAGGATGGGCTTTCGGTTGCCTCACTGGCGCCCGGTGGCCCGGCCGAGGCAGCGGGGATGCGCAATGGCGACCGCATCCTGACGGTGGAGGGAGCCGAGGTCAGCGAATTGGCCGATTTCTGGCGCGCCATTTGGGCGATAGGCCCGGCGGGCAGCCATGTTCATCTGCAGGTGACGCGGGGCAAGGCGCGGCGGGATGTGACCATCACCTCAGCCGATCGGGTGCAATTCCTGAAGCGCCCGCGCCTACATTAAAAAAAGGGAAGCCCATGTCAGAGGCCGGTGGTTTCATCCTTATCCCGCCGGGCGGCGGGGCCCAGCATTGGCAGCCGCAACCGGCCAATGGCTGGATCGAGGTACTGACCTCACCCCGCATCGCCGGTATGCCGGCTGGGTTTTCGGCAGGGCTTCAGGAATTGCCGCCGCTCGGCAAAATCCGCGAACACGCCCACCCGGCCCAGACCGAAATCTTCTGGGTGGTGGCCGGCGAAGCGCTGGGGCGGCTGGATGGCGTGGTGCGGCGCATCCCGACCGGCAGTTTCATGGTCGCACCGCCCCATATTCGGCATGGCTTCATCAATGACGGTTCGCATCCCTTTCGGTTCCTGTGGCTGCTGATTCCGGCGGGGTTGGAGGATTTTTTCATCGGCATTGGCCGACCGAAACTGCCGGGCGCGCCAGACCCCACCCCCTATCCGCGGCCCGCCGATGCCGGGAATATCGAGCTTTCCACGGTGTTTGAGACGCTCGACCCGCCCCCGCCGCCGCCCTGGGATACCAGCCCCATCACTGATCCGGCGGTATTGGAAGCGCTGCGGGGAGAGGCGATCTGAGAGCATTTTCAAGCCAAGTGGGAAACTTGGCGGCTCGGAAAAAGCGACCATACAAAGCTTCCCGCTTGCAGTGCGGCCCAGTTGCGTGAAGGATCACCCCTGAAAGGGCGGCACCGAAGCCGCCCGGAATCGGGAGGGTCCGGAAAATGACCAATCACATCACGCGCCGCCAGGCGCTTGGCGCCACCGCTGCCTTGCTCGCCGCGCCTGCCATTGTGCGGCAGGCCAATGCGCAAAGCCGCTTTGACTGGAAGCGCTTCGCCGGGGAGCGGATTGAAGTCACGCTGCAAACATCGCCACGCGGCTTGCTGCTGCAACGCCAGAACAAGGAATTCGAAGACCTGACCGGCATTCGCTGCGGCATTGAAGTGGTGCCGGAACAGCAGCATCGCCAGAAGATCATCGTCGAATATGCCTCTGGCCGGCCTTCCTTTGATGTGGCGGAACTGAGCCTGCATGTGAATAAGCGGCAAGTCGGCAAGGCGCGCTGGAATACGGATATCAAGGCGCTGATCGCGGATACGTCTATCACCGCGCCGGATTTCGACTTTGCCGATTTTGGCGCTGGCATGGTGCAATACGCGACCCAAGCCGATGGGCGGATGGATTCGCTGCCGGCCTTCGCGGATTACTTCATCCTTTACTACAACAAGGAATTGCTGTCGGCGAAGAATATCGCCGTACCGACCACCTGGGATGGCATGTTCGAAGCGGCGCGCGCGCTGACCGAACCTTCCCGCCAGATCTATGGCCATGTCGGGCGCGGCCTGAAGAACGCCAATGTGGTGCTTTGGTCCAGCTATCTGCTTGGCACGGCGCAGCGCGACATGATCAATGCGAACCGGCAATTGATCACCGATACGGATGACGCGATCTGGGCCGGGGAGATGTACAAGAAGTTCCTGCGCGATGTCTCACCGCCCGGGTCCATCGGCTTCAATTGGAATGAATGCCAAACCACCTTCATGCAGGGCCGCGCGGCCATGTGGGTTGATGGCATCGGCTTTGCTGCACCCTTGGAAGATCGTCAGCGGTCACGCGTCGCGGGCAAGGTTGGCTATGCGCTGGTGCCGAAGGGGCGCGGTGCCAATCATCATTGCTGCCTGTTCGGCGCGGGCTATGGCATTCCCGAGGCCTCGCGCAAGAAGGGCGCTGCCTGGCTTTATCTGCAATGGGCCTTGGGCAAGGAGAATCAGCTCCGCTTCCTCACTAGCGGTGCCGGCGTGCCGGCGCGCAGCAGCCCCTTCGGCAATGAGGCAGCGATTGCCGCCAGCACCTTCCCGCGCGAATTCTTCAATACGCTTAATGAAAGTGCCAAGATTGCGCGCGCTGGCCTACCGGAGATTGTGCCGGTGACGCAATTCCGCGACGTGATCGGCACGGCACTCACCAATACCATCAGCGGTTCGGATGTGGCGACGGAACTGCGTCGCGCCACGGCTGAATTCCGCCCGGTTCTTGAGCAAAGCGAAAGGGAAAGCTGAGGCTTTCACGATTTGATGCAACAGGCTGAAACCATCACCGCGTCCCCCGGTAAGGGGGCGCGGGTGCGCAATTACGCCCGGCATTATGGCTGGTTCATCGTCCCCGCGGCGGTGGTGGTGCTTGCCGTCATCATCTTTCCCTGGATTTTTACTATTTATGTCTCTGCCCATGATTGGCATCTGGGTGGGGCGCGAAGTTGGGTTGGGTTTGATAATTATATAAAACTGTTTTCGGATTCCCGCTTCGGCTGGGCCATGCTGCGGACGCTGTTTTACACGGTGCTGGCGGTGATCTTCCCGATGATCCTGGGTCTGGCGGCGGCATTGGCCTTCAATCGCAAATTTCCGCTGCGCGGTCTGGCGCGCACCATTTTCATCCTGCCCATGATGGCAACGCCGGTGGCGGTCGCCTTGGTGTGGACCATGACCTTCCACCCGCAGCTTGGCGTGCTGAATTGGCTGCTGGCCCAGGTGGGGCTGCCGCCCAGCATGTGGATCTATAGCGCGAATACCGTGATTCCGACGCTGGTGATGATCGAGGTTTGGCATTGGACACCCTTGGTGATGCTGCTGATCCTGGGTGGCCTCGCCTCCCTGCCGATTGATCCTTATGAGGCCGCGAAGATTGATGGCGCCAATGGCTGGCAGGCCTTCCGCCACATCACGCTGCCCTTGCTGATGCCCTTCATAGTTGTGGCGCTGATCATTCGCTGCATTGATGCGCTGAAGGCCTTTGATACGATCTATGTCATCACCCAGGGCGGGCCTGGTTCGGCGAGCGAGACGATCAATATCTTCCTCTATCTGCAGGCTTTTGCCTTCTACAATGTCGGCTATGCCTCGGCCGTGGTGGTGGTATTCTTCGCGATCATCCTGGCGCTGGCCGCGCTGCTGTTATGGACGCGTCAGCGGGTGAAAATGACATGATTGTGGAAGCAAAGCGTAGCCCCGCGCAGTATCGGCTGCGCCGGCTGATCGGCAATATCGGTTTTGGTTTTTCGGTGTTGGTGCTGATCTCGCCGGCCATCCTGTTCTTCCTGTGGATGCTGTCGCTGTCCTTCAAGAATGAGCTGGACAATACGGATTGGCCGCCGGTCTTCATTCCGCAATCGCCAACCTTGGACAATTACCGAGAGGTTTTCGCGCGCAATGATTTCCTGCGCTTTGCCTGGAATTCCGTGGTGGTGTCCTTCGGTGCCACCGGCATTGCGCTGCTGATTGGCGTGCCGGCGGGTTATGGCATCGCCAAGATGCACGCCATGCGCGCCGCGGCGCTGATCCTGATTGCGCGCATCACGCCTGGGCTTTCCTACCTGATTCCGCTGTTTTTGCTGTTCCAATGGCTCGGCATGACCGGCACGCTGACGCCCATTGTCATCACCCATTTGGTGATCACGGTGCCGATTGTGGTCTGGGTGATGATTTCCTTCTTTGAAGGCCTGCCGCCGGAATTGGAGGAAGCCGCTTTGGTGGATGGTGCGACCATCTGGCAGGCGTTTCGCTATGTGGCGATGCCACTCGCACGGCCTGGGATCACCGTTGCCACCATCCTGTCCTTCATTTTTTCCTGGAATAATTTCATCTTCGCCATGGTGCTGGCCGGGCGAGAAACCCGCACCTTGCCGGTTGCGGTGAATAATATGCTGACCTTCGAGCAAGTCGCCTGGGGGCCGCTTTCTGCCGCGGCACTTTTGGTCACCGCGCCGGTGCTGATCCTGACGCTATTGGCGCAGAAGCAGATTGTGGCCGGGCTGACGGCGGGTGGTGTGAAGGGGGCTTAGAGTAGATCGCCTTCAAATGGAAAATCTGAACGCGTGAAGATGCTCGCAAAATAAAGATGTAGAGCATGTTGCGTGAACCCATGTGAACCCAACACGCTCTAAAGTGTCGGCTCGATGATATCCGTTTTGCCGCAATCCAACGCGCCGAGATCGAAGCATCCCCCAAGCCGCCTGTTTTTTCCACGCGGCTTGGGAACGCTCAGCAACCGCATCAGGCCGTCTGATTGACGAAACTGCCGGGCTTCAGGCTGGCGAGATACTCCGTGAGCATGCTGATCACCGCATTGTCGTTGGAGCCGCTATTTTGGGCTGGGCGGGAAGCCCCTTTCTGTCCCCCTTCAGGAGGGGCACCGCCCGGACCACCACCAGGAGGAGGGCCGCCCGGCCCGCCACCAGGAGGAGGGCCGCCAGCGCCATTTGGTGGCATCATGCCTATGCCTGCCTGTGGTCCCTGCCCGGAAGTTTGTTTGGCCGGATCAAGATCCTCGAATGTCTGGAAGACGATTTTCGCATCTTCGTCGGAAAGTTTACCCGAAGCGACATCCGCTGAGATGCGCTTTTCAAGAGCCGACTTGACACTCTCCTTGTGAGAGGCGCCAGGAGGCATATTGCCTACCGACTGAAAAGCGGCTTTTGCTTCTGTCGCAACGAAGTTCGCTTTTTCTGTTGTCAGACCATTACTGGTGAGCTGCGATACAAACTGCCTTTGCATGGCAGGGGGCGGCGCCCCTAGAGAAGAGATGTTCATTTTCGAACGCTCCTTGGTACAGGTGTTGCCCGGTCAATTCAAAACGTGCCTGGCAAAGCGGGAGCAAAGCCAAGGGAAATGATGGGGTAGAATGCCACTCGATCTCCCTCATTCCATTGTTGCCCACCCTGCCCGACGCCGCCATTGCCGGTCGGCGAGAAGGAGCAAAAAGCCCCTCCCCCAAGCATAACGTCCGAGCCCTTAGCATTCCTGCGCGCCACGTCATTCCATCCGACTTGAAGACTGCCCCCAAACCCTTGGCCTTTGGTCGTGCAATATCGCGGGATGGCGCAAGGATCGCGCAATACGCGATCAGGACCGAGGTGGACGCAGGCCGGAGATTCGCGTGCGCCCTTCAACACTCAAGGATGGCGCGACGGATACCACGAAGGAATGCGCAATCGCCTCCATCCGCGCCTCGGCCTCTCGCATGGATGCAAATGCGTCGGCAAGACGCGTTTTGTCAGGGGTGTCTCGGTGAAACTCCCGAAGCACCTCCGCCCGCGCCCGCTCCAAGGCAGCGCGGCGTGCGGTGAACTCAGCGTCCCAAACCTGCCATCCAGCGCGCAAGAGGCGGGCATCCTCCGCACCAACGGCGGCTGCCATGCGTTCGGCCGGTGTCGGTGGAAGGCTGCTGGCCGACCGCGCCTCCCTCACGGCCCAATGCGCGGTCCAATTGGCAAGGATGAAGGCATTTGCTGCGAAAGATGCGATCACGATGCCTGTCAACAAGACCTTGCGAAATGTCATTCGACCCTCCCGGCCAAAGGTCGGATTGGAGCGCCCCAAGCACCCTGCTTTGTCGAAAAAAGCAAGCTTTCATGGCGATTCGTTTCGGTGAAGGATCCCGTCGCAGCACCAAGGACGGCCGCGAATAGAACGGAGGCAGCGGCCGCACGTAGGGGCCAATTATCCCACCTTCGCTTGGCGGCGCGTGCAATCGCTGCCCCGGCCAATGCCTCATCGTCAAGAATGCCGCGTGCCGGCGGCTCCCGTCTCAAAGCCTGCAACGCCGCGTCAACCGAAGCCGCCGCGCGCAGAAGACCAGGCGAATGCTGGGCGTAGTCTGACAAATCACCAGCTTCCGGCCATTTCGCGACATCAGTGCCATAGGCCCGGATCATTCGATCAATACGTTCTGGTCTCATGACAAACCCTCATCCCAATCCTTGGCCGCCGCCAGGCCACGCTGGGCCAGCACAATCCTGAGTTCGCGTCGTGCACGGGATAGCAAGCCTTCCAAGGCGCCAATGGACGTGCCAAGCAGCACGGCGGTCTCGGCGCCAGACCGGCTTTCCAGATGCACAAGTTCAACCGCGAGGCGTTGGCGTTCCGGCAGCTCAAGCAAGGCAGCGCGGACTGCCGACGCAAGTTCCGCCTGCAACACGGTGGCGCTTGGGGCAGGTGCCATATCGGCGATCATGGACGCGGCCTCGAGCGATGTCACAGGTCGACGCTTTTCGCGCCGCAACAAGTCAATCGCGAGATTGGACGCGACGCGATAAAGCCAAGCGGCAAAAGGTGCGCCATCTGCAGGCCAGTTTGGGGCTGCATCCCAGGCACGTGAGAAAGTCTCCTGCGCCATGTCATCGGCATCGTGCGAACCAAGACCATATCGCCCCGCAACGCGCGCGACCAGGCTACGATGGCGCGATACCAGGCGGGCGAAGGCCTTGCGATCTCCCCGACCCGAAGCCAGCAATAGTTGACGGTCTTCAACATCACCGCCGCGCACATCGGCCAACCGCCTTTGCTCCCAAAAACTTGCCCCGAAATCCCTTATTCGCCAACATCATGCATATTGATGAAAACCCCCATAACTTTCTTCCGTCACATAAGGTCAACCCAATCCCATAACGCTTGAGCCAATGGGATTCCTGCGCGGCCAGATGGCTCTTTCGATCAGGCGCGGTAACCTCGCAAAGCTGGCGGTACCCCATCAATGCCAGGGCCAACACGGTGCCCGGAAAAGGAGGGATGTGGCTGCCCTCGGAAAAACCTTGGAATCCAGGGAAATGCAGCGGTGACGATATAGTGGAAGATGCCTGACGGCCAATCCGGCGTCACGCCGATCCGGCCATTCAGCGGATCAAGCCGTCCACGGGCCCCATCATACACATAATCCTCAACAAAAGTGCCATCATGGCGGCCGCCGGGTCCACCATCACGGGTACCGGACCGCAGGACATAGCCGGAATGCAATTCAACCAGCGGAGAGGCAGGATCATCGGCCACAAGATGCCCCCAGCGCCAATAGATTGGAAAGCCATCCGCCGCAAAACCCAAAAGGACCATGCTTTTGGGGGGCGCATCAGCAACGCCAAGCGACCGCAACAACCCGGAAGGCGGGCCGTGATAATGGTAGACACCATCCGGATGGACATGCGCGTTACTGTCATCAAGGCCAAGATGCGGGCGGGCGTTCGGTGACATAACCTCAAACTGCCAGCCGCTGCGCCGGTCGCCTCGCCAATGTGGCCCTGCCGGGTCCAAAGGAATGCCGTTCAGCATGACGCCAAACTCCGAGAAACCGATGGGCATGGGGTCTGACGCGGCGACCGGGTCTGAGGGCACGATAAAGGACCGGCGCCGGGCGCGAACCGAAAACGGGTTCCCGGGATTGGGGAATGGGCCGAAATCATGGTCTGGAACCAGGTTTGAACTCAGCACGCGCCATGGGGGGGCAAAAAACATGTCTGCTGATGGCTCTGGCAGGGCATCGGGACCATGCAGACTTCGCCAGATTCTCCCCGGGTGATCAGCACAAGCCTTGATGGACAGAATGGCGGCACCGCCGAGCGCCAGCGTCCCAAGGATTGCGCCTCTGCGGGTGGCGCGGCTTCGCGTAAGCTTCGACATGTCGGCGTGTCTCCCGCACCAGTTCCATTCCATAGACGTGGTGGGAGCCCAAAATCCTGCGCGCCAGGAGAAATCTTAATGTCAGTCTGGTATTGAAAGCCGCAGCGCTGGGAAGCGTAGGTGGCGTGAAGGGGGCTTGAACCGGGCTATTCCGCCGCCGCCTGATTATGCGCCGCCGCGTCAATCCCAAGCGCACCCGCAAAACGGTTGAAGAAGCCGCAAAGCGTAATGCGGAGGGTCAGTTCCACAATCTGCGCTTCGGAAAAATGCTCCCGCAGCGCGCGGAACAGGCGCTCGGGCACGCGGTGGCTGTTTTCCCAGGCGGCCACTGAATATTCGGCGACCAACCGATCAATCGGCGTGAGGGATGGGTGATCAATCCGCCCCGGCAGGCCTTCCAAAGCCTCGGTTGGGATGCCTTCCACCGCTAGAAACGGGCCGTGATGATCCACACAGTAATCACAGGCATTGAGCTTGGAGACGACAACGATGGCGAGTTCCAAATAGCGCCGCGGCAGCGTGCCCGCGGCGCGCAATTCCATCAGCATCGGCATCAAGTGGCGCAAAGCCGCCGGCACATGGGCAAAGACCGCCAGTTGCTCCTCAAACGGACCATAGCCGGTGACATAGCGATGCCAGATGTCACGCAACTCCGGCGTCAATTCCTCGGGCGAGACTTCACGCACACGGGCCATGGCGGTTTCCTTTCCAGAAGACGTAAAGCTTGCGCTGCTCGCCCCGCCCCGTCCACCCCTGGACTTGGCGGGGGCACCGCGCGAAACTCGCCTCCTTAGATTGAGGAGCCCAAGGCGATGCGCAATACGGAAGAAATCTGGCGGCTGGTGGATGCCAAGGCGCCTGAGGCGATTGAACTCAGCGACCGCGTCTGGGGCATGCCAGAACTCTGCTACGCCGAACATCGTTCCTGCGCCGAACATACCGCCATGCTGGAAGCGCATGGTTTTCGCGTAACGAAGAATGTCGCGGGTATCCCCACCGCAGTGATGGGTGAAGCCGGCGAAGAAGGCCCGATCATTGCGATCCTTGGTGAATATGATGCGCTGCCGGGGCTGTCCCAGGAAGCCGGCATTGCTGAACCGCGCCCCTTGCCAGGCGATGGCAGCGGGCATGGCTGCGGGCATAATCTGCTCGGCGCCGCTTCGCTTTTGGCCGCGAGTGCGGTGAAGGATTGGCTGGCGCAAAACGGCATCAAGGGGCGCGTGCGCTATTATGGCTGCCCGGCGGAAGAGGGTGGTGCGGCCAAGGGTTTCATGGTGCGCGCGGGCTGCTTTGATGATGTGGATATGGCGATTTGCTGGCATCCGGCAGCGTTTTCGGCGGTGAATGAACCGGTCTCACTCGCGAATACGCGCATTGATTTCGCTTTCACGGGGCGGTCTTCCCACGCCGCCGCCGCGCCGCATTTGGGCCGCAGCGCCTTGGATGCGGTGGAATTGATGAATGTCGGCGTCAATTATATGCGCGAACATATGCCATCCGATGCGCGCATCCATTACGCCTATTTGGATGCCGGCGGCATTGCGCCCAATGTGGTGCAGGGCACGGCCAAGGTGCGCTATTTGATCCGCGCGCGGGATCTGGTGGAACTGAACGGGCTGGTCGCGCGCGTGCGCAAGATTGCCGATGGCGCCGCGCTGATGACGGAAACCAGTGTCTCGACCAAGGTGGTCAGTGCGGTGTCCAACCTGCTCGGCAATACGCCCTTGGAAAAGGCGATGTATGATAATTTCCAGCGCCTGGGTGCGCCGCAATTTGATGAGGATGATCGCCGCTATGCGCGCGAAATCCAGGCAACGCTGAAGCCCGAGGACATCATCTCCGCCTTCCGTCGCCATGGCCTGACGCCGGAGATGGATTTGCCCTTGTGCGACAAGATCGTGCCGCTGGAAAACAAGGGCTTTGGCGGTGTGGGGTCCACCGATGTGGGCGATGTGTCCTGGGCGGTGCCAACCGTGCAGGCGCGCGGTGCCACTTGTGCGGTGGGTACGCCAGGGCATTCCTGGCAACTGACGGCGCAGGGCAAATCCGGCATTGCCCAAAAGGGCCTGGTGCATGTGGCGAAGATCATGGCCGGCACGGCGGTGGATGCCATCGCCAATCCGGAAATCCTCGCCGCCGCCAAGGCGGATCACCAGAAGCGCATAACGGCGACGCCCTATGTCTGCCCGCTGCCGCCGGATGTGGAACCGCCGATCAAGATGTCGGCGTAACACGCTACGGGGTAACCCCGCCTTGCTTTCGCCTTGAAGGGCGCCCATATGGGCTTTGTCAGCGCGCGTCTCCGCGCGCCGCGCGCCCTGGCGGCTGCGTGATCGGACCCCCGGCTTGGTTTAAGCGCGGCGCGGTTCCGGGTTAGCCAGAACGCTTTTCCCACTTTGGACGGTCCCAATCCCGCGGGGCTTTCTGCCCCAAGCCGCGCTTGGCCCGGAAGGCTGCGCGCGGCTGATTAGGATCAATCGTGACTGATAGTTTCGAGGCGTTGCGCCTCAACCCGCTTATCCTTCAGGCCTTGAAGGATGAGGGCTATAAATCTCCAACCCCCATCCAGGCCCAGGCCATTCCCGCCGTGCTGGAAGGGCGCGACCTTTTGGGCATTGCCCAGACCGGTACCGGCAAGACTGCGGCCTTTGCGCTGCCCCTGCTGCATAAGCTTGCCCTGCTGAAGGGCCGCCCGCCGCGCGGTGGCTGCCGCGTGCTGGTGCTGAGCCCCACGCGCGAATTGGCGACGCAAATCGCCGAAAGCTTCCGCACCTATGGCAAGCATCTCGGCTTTTCCATCGCGACCATTTTCGGCGGCGTTGGTTTTGGCGGGCAGCGTCAGGCTTTGGGCCGCGGCATTGATGTGCTGGTGGCAACCCCTGGCCGCTTGCAGGACCATCTGGAACAGGGCTCCGCGCGGCTCGATCACGTCAGCACGCTGGTGTTGGATGAGGCGGATCAGATGCTGGACAAGGGCTTCCTGCCGGCCATTCGTCGCCTGATTCGCGCGGTGCCGGCGGAACGCCAGACGCTGTTCTTCAGCGCGACCATGCCGGTGGAAATCAACCGCCTGGCCGATGAAATGCTGAAATCGCCGGTGCGTGTTGCAGTGGCGCCGGTGGCGACCACGGCCGAGAAAGTGGCGCAGCGCGTCATTCACGCCAATCGGCAGGATAAGCGCCGCGTCTTGGCGGAATTGCTGCGCGGTGAAGGTGTTGGCCGAGCGCTGATTTTCAGCCGCACGAAGCATGGGGCGGATCGGATTGTTAATCAGCTCGATCAGGATGGCATCAAGGCCAATGCGATCCATGGCAACAAGTCCCAGAATGCGCGTGAAGCGGCTTTGGCTGCATTCCGCGATGGTCGCGCGCCGGTGATGGTCGCGACCGATATCGCCGCGCGCGGCATTGATGTGGATGGCGTGACGCATGTCATCCAATTCGATTTGCCGGAAGTGCCGGAAACCTATGTGCACCGCATTGGTCGCACGGCACGCGCCGGCGCGGCGGGCATTGCGATTGCGCTGTGTTCTGGCGAAGACCGTGACAAGCTGCGCGCGATTGAAAAACTGATCCGCACGCAAATCCCGGCGGAAGATCGCCGCACCGGCGAAGCGGAGGAAGCGGCGCCCGCCCGTCCGCCACGTCAGCCCCGCCCGCAGCGCGCGGCGCCAAAGCCTCGGCAGCAACAGCAACAGCAGCGGCCCCGCCGGGCCTCCGGTGGTGGCGGGCAGGAATCGCGCCGCCGGTCGGCTTCGGCCCCCGGTTCGGGGCAATTCGGGCGGCTGCCGCGCTGATCTGAAAAGCGCTTTTGCGCCAACGCAAAGCCCGGGCCGATGGTCCGGGCTTTTTTGTGCGGCATGACCCAAGCCGCCCAAGCGCCGGATTCCGGCCTGCTCGCTTATGCCAGCGCCAATCTGCCGCGCTACACCAGCTACCCAACCGCGCCGCATTTCACACCCTTGGATGAGGCTGCCTTGCGCGGCTGGTTGGCGGAAACCCGCCCATCCGATGCGCTGTCGCTTTACGTGCATGTGCCGTTTTGCGCTTCGCTTTGCTGGTATTGCGGCTGCCATACGGCGGTGACGCGCTCAGCGGCGCGTATTGCGCGTTATGGCGCGGCTTTGGCGGAAGAAGCGCGGCTATTGGGGGCGGTGCTGCCCGCCCATGGCGGTGTGGCGGCTTTGCATCTGGGCGGTGGCACGCCAACCGCGCTGGGGCCGGAAGGGCTGATCGCGCTGGGTGCAGCACTTCGCCAGCATTTCCCATTTCAGCAGGGCGCCGAGATTGCTGCCGAGCTTGATCCGCGCACGCTCGACACGCGCATGATTGATGCGCTGGCCGGCATGGGCCTGACGCGCGCAAGCCTTGGCGTGCAGGATATCTCGCCCAAGGTGCAGCGGCTGATTGGGCGCGTGCAGCCGGCGGAACAAGTGGCGGTTGCGGTTGAAAGGCTGCGCGCTGCCGGCATTGGCGGCATCAATATGGATTTGATCTATGGCCTGCCGGGGCAGGGGGTGGCGGAAGTTGAAGCCTCGGCCCGTTTTGCCGCGGAACACGGCACGGATCGCGTGGCGGTTTTCGGCTATGCACATGTGCCCTGGATGAAGACGCATCAAAAGGCGATCAGGCTTGAGGATTTGCCCGATGCGACGCTCCGCATGGCGCAGGCGGAAGCGGCAGCGCGCGTGCTGACCGATGCGGGTTATGTCGCGATTGGGCTTGATCATTTCGCGCGGCCCGAAGATGCCATGGCGCGTGCGGCTGCTTCAGGTCGGCTGCGGCGCAATTTCCAAGGTTATACCACGGATGACGCGCCGGTGCTGCTCGGCCTTGGTGCTTCGGCGATTGGTCGTTGTCGCGCTGGTTTCTTCCAGAATAATGCCGATGAACGTGGCTGGCTTGCGGCGGTGGGAGCGGGGCGGTTGCCGATTGCGCGCGGGCGCGCCTTTACGGGGGAAGACCTGATCCGCGCAGAGATCATTGAACGCATCATGTGCGATCAGGCCTTGGACCTTTCGCTGGTGCCGGCTGATATTTTGGCCAGTGCGCGCCCGAAGCTCGATCCGCTTATTGCTGATGGGCTGGTGGCGGAAGGCGCCGGGCGCCTGGCGATGACCGCGAAGGGCGCGCGCTTCCTGCGGCATTTGGCCGCGTGTTTTGACGCCTATCTGGCGCCGGCTGCCACGCGCCATAGCGCCGCTGTTTAAGCGGGGGCGAGGTTTAATCTGCGCAGCAAGGCGCGTTCCTCTTCCATGGTCTGGCGCATCGCTTCGCGGTAGGCAGGGCCATCCAGCAGGATCAGCGGCTGATTGACGCGTTCCAGGAATTGCAGATGCGCGGGGTCCTGCGCGGCAGCGGTGAAGGCTTCCGCCAGCACGCGCACCACGCCGGCATCCATGCCGCGCGGGCCGATCAGCCCGCCTGGGCTATCCACCACAATATCCAGCCCTTGTTCCTTCAGTGTTGCCACAAGCGGAAACCGCTTGGCGCGGGTGGAGGTATAAATCGCGAGCAGGCGCAATTGCCCCGCTTCCACCATCGGCGCCCAGCCGGATGCCTCTGACGCGAAGTCAATCTCCCCGCTCAGCAGCGCGCGCAACGTGTCGGAGGTGCCGCGATAGGGCACATGCGTCCAGCTCAAGCCGCGTTGAAAGCCGATGCGTTCCACTACAAGATGCTGTGTGGAGCCAATGCCAAGCGTGCCGAAATTGAGCTTGCCCGGATTGGCGCGGGCATGGGCCAGCAATTGTTCAAGGCTCTGCCATGGAGAATCCGCGCGCACTACCAAGCCCATGACGAAGCCGGTAATTTGCAGAATGTAGGTCAGGTCATTGATCGGATCATAGGGTGGGCGGGGATTGAGCAGCATTTGCCGCACCACGCCGACATGCATTTGCGAAATCGTATGGCCATCGGGCCTAGCTTCCTGCAGCGCCATGGCGCCCAGAATGCCGGAAGCCCCGCCACGATTTTCCACCACCACCGGCTGACCGAGGCTGCGGGATGCATGATCCGCCATGATGCGAAAGCCGATATCCGCCGGCCCGCCGGCCGCCCAGGGAATGATCAGGCGAATGGGCCGTTCCGGAAAGCGCGTTTGCGCCAAAGCCGGCATGGCAAGCAATGCCGAAGCGCCAAGCGCCGCACGACGGGTGATTTGCGCCATTGTCCTAAGCCTCCTTTGTTGGGCCAAGTTTGGGGGTGAAAGCAGGGCCACGGCAAGGCCCGGCTTCAACCCGGCTGGCGCAGCCCCAGCTTTTCGAGCCTCGGCAACACTTCCTGCACGAAATAGGGAATTTCCTTGAGGTAATCGAGGAAGGCGATGGTGCAGCCGGCGAGCCCTGTCGCACTCATGCGCGCCATTTCATCGGCAATGTCATCGGGCGTGCCGACAAAGGGGTAGGAACCGGGATAGGCGCCATCGAATTTGAAACGGCCCTCGCGGGTGAAGCGGTTTTCGAAAGGCCGCGCGATCTGCTGCCCTGGCGTGCCCACCATGGCGCCGCGATTGCTCCGATAATAGGCCTGCCCTGCCGTATCCGCCATTTCCTCGGCGAAATAATGGAAGAATTCCTCAGCCTCGCGCCGTGTCGGGCGGCAGACCACATGGCCCATGGTGAAAACATTGATCTGGCGTTGATGCCGCGCCATGTGCTGGCGCACATCTTCAAGCAGTGCCGGCACCTGAGCCAATTCCGTCACGTTCAGGAACAGCACATCTGCGGCCTGCGAGGCAAAATCCCGCCCCGCCGGCGAAAACCCCGCCGACATGACGGGCGGCCATGGGCGCTGCACGGAAACCGGATTGGTGTGGCAATTCTTGAGCTTGAAGAATTCGCCATCCCAATCGAATTCCGGCCCGCCTGCCAGCATTTTTGACCAGATGCGGAACCATTCCAGGCCGTGCTGGTAGCGCTTATCCTGCTGGATCGTGACGCCGTGCAGGTCAAATTCCGCCTGGTTCCAGCCGCAGACGATATTGAGCCCGGCGCGCCCATGGCTCACATGGTCAATCGTCGCAATCGCCTTGGCACCAAAAGCCGGCGTGACGATCGGCACATGCACGGTGGAAAAGATCGCGATGCGCTTGGTGATGGCGGCAAGCGCCGCACCATGGGTCAGGGTCTCGAGCGATCGGCCATAGATATTGGCATCCCCCTGATAGCCGCGCCATTTCGCGACCGGCAGGATGAATTCAATGCCCGCCGCATCAGCGATTTGCGACATGGCGGCAATGTCATCCCAATCGGCCTTCCAGCGTTCCGGCGCGCGGCTCATGGTCAGGCCGCCATCGCAATTGGCGCTGAAAATACCGAGCTTGAATTTATTCGGGCCGAAAAGCGGGTTTCGCGCCCGTGCATCCTGATCCATGGCGTTTCCTTTCTGCGTCAGTCTGCGGCGCGGCGCTGGTCAGGGCAAGGCAGCGGAACTGATTGCATCCCGCGCCGGGATCGGGAATCATTTTCCAAACCACAAGGGGAAACACCATGAATGCTTGGCCTGATGCCGCCCGCCCGGGGGAGCCTGCGGATACCGCGCGGCCCTGGCATTGGTTGGCGCGTTTGGATGATGGCGGACAGGCGCCGGTACCGCTTGGGTGGAATCCTGCCGTGCGGCAATGGCTTTCCTGGGATGGCAGTGCCCTGGCGCCGGCAGAGGCAGCGCGGCGCTTTCGCTATCTTGGCCCGGCGCTGACACCGGCTGAAGTGGCAGCGGAAGCCGCGCAGGCTGAGGTCATGCCAAGCATGCCTCCTATGCCCGTCGACATGGTGCCCAAGCGCGATGCCATCCGCAATCATGTGTTGATCTTTATCGGCAGCGTGGTCGCGACCTTGTTTGTGGCGGAAAAGATTGTGCAGTGGCGCGGATAGTCATGGACGCTTGACGTGGTTTGTACCTGATCTGGTCTATCACCAAAGATCCGTCAGGACGCTATCTCAGCGCCGTTCGATCTTCACGCCCGTTTGGCTGATCACGTTCTTCCACCGGTCCAATTCCTGCGCCACGAACTGCGCGGCGCTGGCTGGTGTGCTATCGGCCACCGCAATCGTGCCGATCTCAGCCAGGCGCTGCGCTAATTCAGGCTCTGTCAGCGCCGCATTGAAGGCAGCGTTCAGGCGCGTAAGCGTCGCGGGCTGTGTGCCGGCAGGGGCGGCGGCCAGGATCCAGGTTTCCGCATCAAAACCCGGCACTGCCCGATCGGCGATGGCCGGCAGTGCGGCAAAGGGCCCGGCGGGGCGAAGGCTCGCGCGTGCCAAAGCGCGCAAACGGCCATCCGCAATCGCGCCCGCAACGGTCGGAACTGATTCCAGCATGAAAGTGACCTCGCCCGAGAGCATTGCCTGCATGGCGGGTCCGCCGCCGCGATAGGCGACATGTTCGGTTTGCAGGCCAAGCGCATGGCGGAACCATTCGCCCGCCAGATGCGGCATGGAACCAACCCCGGCGGAGGCGTAATTATGCTTGCCCGGTTCAGCGCGAAGTTTGGCGATAAGCCCTGCAAGATCTGTAATGCCCGATGCTGCCGGCACCACCAGCACGAAGCCGGTCACGCCCAGCAGTGCAATCGGTGCAAAGTCACGGATCGGGTCATAGGGTGCATCGGGAAACAACGCGGGATTGACCGCAAGCGTGGCTGCCGCCGCGATCAGGATGGTCTGCCCATCGGGCGCTTGCCGCCGCGCATGTTCAGCGCCTGTCGCGCTGCCGGCACCGGCGCGATTTTCCACCACGACATTCTGCCCAAGATGCGCAGCAAGGCGCGGCGCAATCAGCCGCGCGCCGATATCCGTGGTGCCGCCGGGGGCGAAGGGCACTACCAGCGTCACGCTGCGCGACTGCGCGCGCCCGATGGCAGGTGCGGCAAGAAAGCCAGCGACAAGGGCAGTGCGACGTTTCAAATGCATGCGTGTTCCTCCCCGTTTTTGCAGGAGCCTTTTTGCTAAGCCCCATGCCCCGATCCAATAGGACAGTAGCGCGCGGGGCAAGGGCAGATCATCAAGGCTTTGCTTCCCGCCCCGGATTGCGTCATGCTTCCCGCCATCAAAGGGGGCACCACGACCCCAAGACAAAAAGCGGGAGGATTTCATGGTTGTCCGTCGCAAGCTGTTGGCGCTGACTGCGCTGTCACCCCTTGCCGCGCCGGCGCTTTTGCGCGGCGCCATCAGCCCCGCTGCCGCGCAGGCGCCTTGGCCCAATCGGCAAATCCGCATGGTGATCCCCTGGCCGCCTGGTCAGGCAACAGATGTAGTCGGGCGGCTTGCCGGGCAGCGCTTGTCAGAACGCCTGGGCCAGGTGGTGGTGCCGGAAAACCGTCCCGGTGCGGGCGGGCAGATCGGCACGGATTTGGTGGCGAAGGCGCCGCCGGATGGCAATGTGATCCTCTCGGCTTCGATCGGGCCGATCTCCTTCAGCCCGCTGGTGCAGCGCACGCCCTATGATGCTGAGCGAGAATTGGCGCCGGTGGTAATCTTCGGCATCGCGCCCTTCATGCTGCTGGTGAAGCCCGATTTCCCGGCGCAGGATTTGCGGAGCTTCATGGCGCTGCTGAAGGCCAATCCAGGCAAATACAGCTATAATTCCTCAGGGATTGGTGGCGCGCAGCATCTGGTGTGCGCGCTGTTCCTGGCGAAATCAGGCTTGGATGCGCTGCATGTGCCCTTCCAGGGCAGCGGGCCGGCGCTGGCGGCATTGCTCGGCGGGCAGGTGGATTTCGGTTTTGACACGCCGGCTGCCGCTGGCCGGTTGGTGCGCGATGGGCAGTTGAAGGCGCTCGGCCTCAGTACCGGCAAGCCCTCGGCCCAGGTGCCGGGCATTCCGCCGGTCGCGGCGGTCGGCGGGCCAGCCGATTACGATGTCGGTGGCTGGAATGGGCTGATGGTGCCAGCGGGCACGCCGCGCCCGATCATTGATCGCATCTACACAGAAATCCGCGACGGCATGGCAGTGCCCGAAGTGCGCCAGCGCTATGAGGCTGTGGGCTTCGATGTTGACCCGATGGGGCCCGAGGCCATGCTGCAGCATATGCGAAAACTCTGGGGTGAATTCGGCCCGCTGATCCGGCAATTGGGCATCCGGGCGGAATAGCGCCGGATCAAACCCCCAATTCGCCCAGCATAATCGCCTCCACCTCCGCCCCCGCCGGCAAGGCGGGCGCGAAGGGTGCGCGCAGCACCAAAGCCTCGGCACGCGCAAGGGTCGCCAGCATCGAACTATCCTGCACCGGAAAGGGCCGCACCGTGACGCGGCCATCCGCATCGGTTCCCAGGCTGGCGCGCAGGAAATCGGCACGGCGGTCATTCTCAGGCAGGGGCGTGGCGCAGATCACGCGCCGGCTTGGCGTGGGCGCACCGGGCAGGCCAGAAAGCCGCGCCAAGGCGGGCAGCAGGAAAATAATGGCACACACCAGCGCCGAGACCGGATTGCCCGGCAGCCCCAGCACCGGCACGCGCCCCAACCGCCCCCAGATCAGCGGCTTGCCGGGCCGCATGGCGATTTTCCAGAAGCCGAGCTCAAACCCCTCATTGCCGAGTGCCTGTTGGATCAGATCATGCTCACCCACACTGGCGCCGCCGGTCGTCACCAGCATGTCATAGGCTTGGGCGGCGGCGGCGACATCGGCAATGGCGCTGGCATCATCCGGCGCGATGGGCAGGATGATGGGCTCTCCCCCCGCCGCGCGGATCAAGGCGGCCAGGGCATGGGCATTGGAACTTACAATGCCACCGGGCGGGATGGGGTCTCCGGGGAGGGCGATTTCATCGCCCGTCGCCAGAATCCCGATGCGCGGGCGCCGATGCACGGCAAGCCAGGGGTTATTGCTGGCCGCCGCAAGGCCGATATCGCGCGCCGTCAGGCGCCGGCCAGCAGCCAGCAGCGCCTCCCCTTCGGCGAAATCCAAGCCGCGTTTGCGCACCCAGCGCCCTGGCACCACGCTTTCCCTGACCAGTACCGCGCCATCGGAAGCTTCGGCATCTTCCTGCAACAGGATCGCATTAGCGCCTTCCGGGACAAAGCCGCCGGTGAAAATCCGCACGGCCTGACCTGGCCCGACGACCCCCGCAAAAGGATGCCCCGCCGGCGCCGCGCCTATCACGGCAAGCTTGGCACCCAAAACGCCATCCGCCGCGCGCAGCGCATAGCCATCCATGGCGGAGACCGCCGCCGGCGGCTGCGTGAGGCGCGCCAGCACCGGCCGCGCCAGCACGCGCCCGGCTGCTTCGGGGAGTGCAATGGTCTCGGCAGCAGTGGGTGTCAGCGCGGCCAGGATGCGCGCGCGGGCTTCTTCAACCGGCAGCAAGCCGCCCTTCTCAGCCACCGATGAACTCGCCCGATTTGCCGCCGGCCTTATGCACCAGGCGGATATCTTCAATCCGCATCCCGCGATCCGCCGCCTTCACCATGTCATAGACCGTGAGTGCCGCGATGCTGACGGCGGTGAGTGCTTCCATCTCCACCCCCGTCTTGCCGGTCAGGCTGACAGTCGCTTCGATCACAATGGCGTCATCGCCTTCCGGTTCCAGATCAACCGAAACTTTTGAGATCATCAGCGGATGGCAGAGCGGAATGAGATCCGATGTCCGCTTGGCCGCCATAATGCCAGCGAGCCGCGCGACGCCCAGCACATCACCCTTGCCGGCGCGGCCTTCCCTGATCAGCGCCAGCGTTGCCGGCGCCATCACAATCCGCCCGCGTGCGGTGGCCGTCCGCGCCGTTTCTGCCTTGGGCGAGACATCCACCATCGCCGCGCGCCCTGCGGCATCGAAATGCGTGAGGCGCGGCGCGGTCAGGACACGTCCACCAATTGGCGCGCGGCGGCGGCGACATCGGCCTGGCGCATCAGATGCTCACCCACCAGAATGCAGCGCGCCCCGGCGGCGGCCATGCGGCGCACATCATCGGGGGTGCGAATGCCGCTTTCGGCGACCGGCAGGCGATCCGCCGGCACCAACGGGGCGAGCGCTTCGCTGGTCGCCAGATCGGTCTGCAGCGTGCGCAGATCACGGTTATTGATGCCGATCAGGCGGGTTTCCAGCCCAAGCGCGCGGTCCAATTCGCGCCGGTCATGCACTTCGGCCAGCACGGACATATCAAGCGACCGCGCGATATCTTCCAATTCACTCGCCTGGGCATCGGAAAGCGCGGCCATGATCAGCAGAATGCAATCAGCGCCCATGGCGCGGGCTTCAAACACCTGCCAGGGATGGATCATGAAATCCTTGCGCAGCACGGGCAGCGCACAGGCGGCGCGCGCGGCTTCCAGATGCTCTACCGCGCCTTGGAACCAGGGCGCATCGGTCAGCACGGAAAGGCAGGCAGCGCCGCCCATCTCATAGGCGCGGGCCAGGTTGGCGGGTTCAAACGGGTCACGAATCAGGCCGCCGGAAGGGGAGGCGCGCTTGATTTCGGCAATCAGCCCGGTGCGGCCTTCGCCGATGCGCTCGCACAGCGCACCCACGAAGTCACGGAGCGGCGGCGCGCTGGCAGCGCGGCGTTCAATTTCCGCCTGCGGCGTGATTTCCATCCGCTCGGCGACTTCGCGCGCCTTATCGGCGAGAATACGGGCCAGGGTGTCAGGGACCGATGCGGCATCGGTCGAGGGCACCGAGATATGGGGTGCATTCATCCAGCAGGGTCCTTGGGGGGGCAAAGCGCCCGAAGGCGCGCCAATACTCCAAAGGCAGCGCCTTCGTCTATGGCCCGGGCGGCCAAAGCGACGCCGGCCTTCAGGTCTGCTGCCTTGCCGGCCACAATCAAGGAAGCGGCGGCATTGAGCAAAACAACATCGCGATAGGCACCATGCGCCCCGCGCAGCAAGGCTTCCAAAGCCACCGCGTTTTCTGTGGGGTCGCCCCCCTTGAGCGCCGAGGCCGGGGCGCGGGGCAGCCCGGCATCTTCCGGGGTCACGGTGAATTCCCGAATGGCGCCATTTTCCAGCGCCACCACCTGGCTTTCGCCGGCGAGCGTCAGTTCATCCAGCCCCTGCCCATGCACCAGCCAGGCGCGTTCAGTGCCGAGTCGCGCCAATGTCTCGGCCATTGGGCGCAGCCATTGGGGCGAAAAAGCACCTGTCATTTGCCGCGTGACGCGGGCGGGATTGGCGAGCGGGCCGAGCAGGTTGAAAATCGTGCGCGTGCCCAATTCCATGCGCGGCCCGGCGGCGTGGCGCATGGAAGCGTGATGGCGGGGCGCCATCAGGAACACCATGCCTGCCTCGCGCAGCACTTCGGGCAGCCTTTCCATCGGCACATCAAGCGAAATGCCAAGCGCCGAGATGGCATCCGCCGCACCAGATTTCGACGACAGCGCGCGATTGCCGTGCTTGGCCACCGGCACGCCGCAGCCCGCCACGACCATGGCGGTGGTGGTGGAGATATTGAGCGTGCCCGCCGCATCCCCCCCGGTGCCGACGATATCCATCGCCCCCGGTGGCGCTTCAATCGCGACCATGCGCGCGCGCATGGCGCGCACTGCGCCGGTCATTTCCTCGACCGTTTCGCCGCGCAGGCGCATCGCCATCAGCATGCCGGCGATCTGCGCCGGTGTTGCCTCGCCCGCCATGATGATGCCGAAGGCTTCCTCGGCCTCGATCTCGGTCAGGCGCGCTGAATCTGCCAGCCGCGCTATGATGGGCTTCAGCGACATGGGATCAGGCCGGGACGGCAGCGCCATGGCTGGCGCCGGCCAGTTTCAGGAAATTGCGCAGAATATCGTGCCCATGGGCCGAGGCGATGCTTTCGGGGTGGAATTGCACCCCCCAGATCGGCAAGTCGCGATGCGCGAGCCCCATGATCAACCCATCTTCCGTCCAGGCGGTGGGGCGGAGGCTTGCGGGCAGGGTTTCGCGTTCCACAATCAGCGAATGATAGCGCGTGGCTGAAAAAGGCGAGGGTAGGCCCGAGAAAATATCCGTCCCGCCATGATGCACATCCCAAACCTTGCCATGCACGGGCTCCGGCGCGCGGATCACGCGCCCGCCAAAGGCCTGCCCAATCGCTTGGTGGCCAAGGCAGACACCGAGGATCGGGAGTTTGACCTCGGCCGCCAAGGAGATCAGCGGCAGGCAAATCCCGGCCTCATTCGGCGTGCAGGGGCCGGGGGAAAGCACCACGGCTTCGGGCTTCATCGCCAGCACCCCTTGCGGGTCTATGGCGTCGTTTCGCCTGACCTCCACCCGCGCGCCCAGATCGCCCAGGAAGTGGAAAAGGTTGAAGGTGAAACTGTCATAATTGTCGATCAGCAGGATCATGGGCGTGATCCTTGGGCCGAAGGGGCGGAAGAATCAAGCGGTGTCGGCAGGGCGGGTGTGGTGGTCCGCCCTGCCAAGCATTATTCAGGCATAAAGCCAGCCGCTTACGGCATAAAGCAGCGGCATATTCACCACCAGATTGAAGGGAAAGGTGATGCCGAGAGAGGCGGTCAGGTAAATGCCTGGGCTTGCTTCCGGCAGTGCCGCGCGGCAGGCGGCGGGGGCATCAATATAGGATGCGCTGGCGCAGATGGCGGCGAAGACAAAGGCGCCGCCTTGCGAAAGGCCCACAAGATATCCCGCCATCAGCCCTGCCAGGCCAAAGCAGATGGGTGCCACAATGGCAAAGCCCGTCATGAAGCGCCCAACCTCGGCAAAGGCCCGGATTTGCCGCGCCGCGGTCATGCCCATCTCGAGCAGGAATAGCATCAGGAAGCCGCGGAACAGGTGCTCATAAAAGGGCGCGATCCGCCGCCATTCGGCATCGCTCGCCATATAGCCGATGAACATGCCGCCCGTGAGCAGCAGAATGCCCCGGCCCCGGAGCGTATCCAGCAAAAGCGCGCCAAACCGGAAATGGCCCCGATTGGCTTGATTGCCCCAGCGCCCGATGGCGAGTGAGATGATGACGGCAAATTCCATCACAGCGACAATCGCGGTCATATAGCCTTCCGCCGGGGTTTCCATGGCGCGCGCAAAGGCGATGGCGGCGAAGAAGGTGACGCTGGAAACTGACCCATAATGTGCCGCCACGGCCGCTGCGTTGGAGACATCAAAGCCTCCGACGCGGCGCAGCACCGCATGGCAGGTGACGGGAATGGCGATGGTCATGGCGGCGGCGGCGGCAATCAGCGTTGAGACATCGCTGAAGGAAACCTGGGCCAACTCGCGCCCGCCCGTCAGGCCAATGGAGAACAGCAAATAGATCGAAATGAGCTTCAGCACCGCTTCGGGCAATTCAAGCTCTGATCGAATAAAGCCGGCCACCGCACCAAGCGCAAAGGCGAGCACGATGGGCGAGAGAAGATTGGTCAGCAGCAGGTCAAAGCCAGGCATGGGTTTCTTTCCGTCCAAGTGAAGGGACCCCCCCATAGGCTGCCGCTTTGGATAAATAAAATACATTGTATCAATTTTATTGTTCGATAAAATAGAAGGATGAACCGGCTGAACCTGCGCCATCTGGGCTATTTCCGTGCTGTCGCGCATGAGGGGAATCTGACCCGCGCGGCAACAAGACTTGGCCTGTCGCAATCAGCGCTTTCGGTGCAAATCCGCGCCTTGGAAGATCGGCTGGGCCATCCCTTATTCGAACGCACGCAGCGCAAGCTGGTGCTGACGGAAGCCGGGCGCGTCGCGCTGGATCACGCGGATGCGATTTTCGCAACGGGCGAGGAATTGCTCGCCACCCTGAAGGGCGAAAACTCGGCGCGCGCGACCTTGCGCATTGGGGCGCTGGCAACGCTTTCGCGCAATTTCCAATTGGCTTTCTTGCAGCCGCTGCTTGAACGGGGCGATCTGAATTTTGTCCTGCGCTCCGGCGGCGCGGTGGAATTGCTGGCGGAATTGCGCGCACTCAATCTTGATGTGGTGCTGATGGATCGGCTGCCGGCTGCCGGGCCTGGCCCTGCCTTGGTCGGGCATCGCGTAGCGCGGCAGCGCGTGGAGCTTTTCGGCACGCCCAAAAGGCTGCGCGAGGGGGGCAGCCTGCCGGAATTGCTCGCGCGCCATCCTGTCATTCTGCCGGGGCCGGAAAGCGGGCTGCGCGCGGAATTTGAAGCCTTGGCCAACCGGCTGCGCGTCGCCCCCCGCATCGCGGCCGAGGTGGATGATATGGCGATGATGCGGCTCCTTGCGCGCCAGGATGTCGGGCTGGCGGTAATGCCCGCGATTGTGGTGCGCGATGAGCTGCGCGCCGGCACCCTTATTCGCGCGACCCAGCTTTCCGGCCTGGTCGAGACCTTCTACGCGGTCACCATTGCGCGGTCCTTCCCCAATCCGCTGCTGCGGCCCCTGCTGAAGGCGCGCCCGGCAGCTTTGGAGGCCTGATCCGGTGGCGCCCCGCATGCCAATATCTTCTTTACCGAAGCGCCGGGATTTCGTGCTAGGATGCTTCTATGCTGCCTGATTTCCACGCCACCGCCGCTGCCCTGGGCGCCTTGCCGCGTGAACGCGTCCATGGCCGCGTCAATGCCATCACCGGGCTCACGATTACGCTGGAAGGCTTTGGCCCGCTGGCGGCGATTGGGGATCGGGTGGCGATCACGCCGCCGACCGGGGCGCCGGTCATGGCGGAAATCGCTGGGTTTCGGGATGGCAAGGCGCAGGCGATTGCGCTTGGCCCGCTGACGGGCCTGACATCCGGCATGCGTGCCACACTGGCGCCGCGCCCGGCCTTGCCGGTTTCCGATGCCTGGCTTGGGCGCGTGCTGGACCCGATGGGCAGGCCGCTCGATGGCGGACCCATGCCAGCGCCAGGTGCGATCCAACGCCCAACCCATGCGCCGGCGCCGGCGGCTGGGCAGCGTTCTCGGCTTGGCGTGCGGCTGCCACTTGGTGTGCGGGTGCTCGATCTTTTCACGCCAGTCAGGCGCGGGCAAAGGCTTGGGCTTTTCGCGGCTTCCGGCGTTGGGAAATCAACGCTGATGGCCATGCTGGCGGGGGGCTTGGCGGCGGATGTGATTGTATTTGCCCTTGTTGGCGAACGCGGGCGCGAATTGCGCGAATTCATTGAAGATGATCTGGGGCCGGAAGGCTTGGCGCGCAGCGTTGTGGTTTGTGCCACATCGGATAGCGCCGCACCTTTGCGCCGCGAAGCCGCCTATGCCGCCATGACGGTGGCTGAGCATTTCCGCGATGAGGGTCTGCAAGTGCTGCTGCTGATGGATAGCGTGACGCGCTTTGCCTTGGCCTTGCGCGAAATTGGCCTGGCGGTGGGTGAACCCCCGGCTACGCGCGGCTATCCGCCTTCCGTCTTCACCGAATTGCCGCGCTTGCTGGAACGCGCCGGGCCGGGGCCGGATAATGCGCCGGGTGCGATTACCGCGCTTTTCACCGTGCTGGTCGAAGGCGATGATCATGATGAACCCGTGGCGGATGCTGTGCGCGGCATTCTGGATGGACATGTGGTGTTGGACCGAGGGATTGCGGAGGCCGGGCGTTATCCGCCGGTGGATGTATTGCGCTCCGTCTCCCGCAGCATGCCCGGCGTTTTGGAAGAAGATGAATGGCAATTGGTGTCGGAAGCCAAGCGTTTGCTGTCCACCTATAATGAGGTGAAGGATCTGGTGCGGCTTGGTGCCTATCGCACCGGCAATGATCCGGAAGCGGATGCGGCGGTGAAGCTGGCGCCGCGGATTGAAGCGGTGCTCCGCCAACGCAAGGGCGAGATTTCACCGGTTGAGGATTCCTTTGCCGCACTCGCACAGGCAATAGACGGGGCTTGAGGCCGCCGACGGCGTTCTGAGTTTCGCGGCTATTTCTCGCAGCGAATAAAGACCGTGCTGGCATGGGCGCGTTCGCCGACCTCGGCCGCGCTCAATTCCGTGGGCGGGCTTTCGCGCAAGGTGGGCTCCACGCCGGCGCGGCGGAGGAAGCCAAGCGCTTCCGTGCCCTTCACGGCGAAATTCACATTTTGCGGAATATCGCCGGTGCGTTGCGCGATGCGCTGCGCATTGAGCTTGGAGACAATCACGCCCATCACATGGCCCTGCCGATCGAGCAATGGCCCGCCGGAATTGCCCTGCTGCACCGGCGCGCTGATCTGAAAATGCTGTTCATTATTGGCGAGGCCCGCAAGTGCGCTGACCTCCCCCGTCGTCAGGGTTGGCCCTGCGGCCAATAGGCCCGCGAGTGGGAAGCCATAAGTCACCACACTTTCGCCGCGCCGGACGGGATTGGCGCGGAATGGCAGAACGGGGCCGGGATCATTCGGCACGGCAAGCAGCGCCAGGTCACGCTGCACATCCACCCGCGCGGGCATGGTGGCGGGCAGGCTGCGGCCATCGGCGCTGCGTACGGTGATGGCGTTGCAGCCATCAATCACGTGATGATTGGTGAGCACGCGGTCGCGCGCCACGACAAAGCCTGTGCCGGTGGAAGCGCGCCCTCGGCCCGCCTGAGGCGGTGCGCCTGGGGCCGGCGCGGCGGCGCCCGGTGGGCGGGGCAGGGGCGATTGCATGGCAACGACTTTTTCCGCGCAAATATCCTGTCCGCGATTGATGATCTCCCGCCCATCGCTCAGCACCATGCGGAAATCAAAGCGGCAGCCGGCATTCTCGGCGGGGCGTATGTTAATCCCGTTACCTGGCGCCAGCGGGCCGCGCGTCAGCATATTGGCGCCCCAATCCGGCCGCCCCGTGCGCACGGCAAAAAGCGAATGGGCCGATTGCTCGGTTTGATTGAGCACTCTGAAGGGCTCCGTCTGCGACAGCGCAGGGGATGGGGCCAGGAGCAGGGCGAGAAGGGTAAGGAACAGGGCAGGCATGATGCGTTTTATCTCGGCATGGATGACGCCTTCGTCAATCGCTCTGGGCTTGACCTTCCCATAATGGGAAGCGCCACATAGGCCCTATCATGCCCGATGCCGCTGCCCCCCTGCCGCGCCTGTCCCTGCCCATTGAAGGCATGACCTGCGCTGCCTGCGCCGCGCGCGTGGAACGCGCGCTCCGCAAACTGCCCGGCGTGGTGGAGGTGCAGGTAAACCCGGCGACGGATCGCGCTGAAGTGCAGGGCAGCGCCGATGCGGCGGCGTTGAAACAGGCGGTTGAAGGCGCCGGTTATGGCGTGACGGAAGCGCAATTTGACCTTGCCATTGGCGGCATGAGTTGCACGGCTTGCGCGGGGCGCGTTGGAGCCGCGCTACGCGCCGTGCCCGGCGTACTGGAAGCGCGCGTCAACCCAGCCTCGGAACAGGCGCATGTCAGGGCGATTGCGGGTGTGACCGAGGCTCCGCTCCGCGCTGCGGTTGAAGCCGCTGGCTATGAATTGCGCGGCAGCACATCAGAAGCCGGGGAGGCAGCGGCGGCACGAGCGCTTGCTGCCGAACGACGCGATGTGGTGCTGGCCGGGATATTCTCGGCCCCGTTTCTGATCGGCATGATCGGCATGGGGCTCGGCCAGGATTGGATGCCAAGCGGTTGGGCGCAATTCGGGCTGGCGAGTTTTGTGGAATTCTGGCTCGGCGCGCGGTTCTGGCGCGCGGGCTATGCCGCGATCCGTGCCGGCACGGGCAATATGGATGTGCTGGTCGCACTCGGCACCGGTGCGGCCTGGGCGCTTTCCACCTGGCTATTGCTGACCGCGCCCGCACATCACGGCACGCCGCATCTTTATTTCGAAGCCGCAGCGGTGGTCATTTTCTTTGTCCTGCTTGGCAAATATCTGGAAGCCCGCGCCAAGCGCGCGACCGGTGCCGCGATCCGCGCCTTGCTTGACCTCAGCCCACGTCAGGCACGCCGCCTGGAAGCCGGTGAGGAACGCGAAGTGCCCGCTGCCTTGCTCTCCCTCGGCGATTTGGTGGTGGTGCGCCCCGGTGAGCGTATTCCCGTGGATGGCCTTGTGCGAGAGGGCCGCGCGGGCGTGGATGAAAGCGCGCTGACCGGCGAAAGCCGCGCGGTGGAAAAGGAAGAAGGCGCGCGGGTTTCAACCGGCACCATGGCTTTGGATGGGCGCCTGGTGATCGAAGCGCTTGCCGTGGGTGGCGATACCACTCTGGCGCGTGTGGCGCAGTTGGTGGCGGCAGCGCAGGCATCGCGCGCGCCAGTGCAAAAGCTGGTGGATCGCGTGAGTGCGGTTTTTGTCCCCGTGGTGCTTGGGCTGGCGCTGGCGACCTTGATCGGTTGGTTGCTGGCAGGCGCGGGTTTTGAAGCCGCGCTGATCCATGCTGTTTCCGTCCTCGTGATTGCCTGCCCTTGTGCGCTTGGCCTTGCGACCCCTGCCGCCATCATGGCCGGCACCGGGGCGGCAGCGCGGGCCGGCATATTGCTGCGCGATGCCGAGGCGATTGAGCGCGCCGGGCGCATTACCCTGGTTGCCTTTGATAAGACCGGCACGCTAACGGAAGGCAAGCCGCGTTTGGCGGGGCTGCATCCCGCACCCGGCATGACGCGCGAGGAAGCGCTCGCCATCGCCGCCGCGCTGCAAGCGGGCAGTGAACACCCCCTGGCGCGGGCGGTATTGCGCGAAGCGGGCGCTGTGCCGCCCGCTGCCGATTTCCGCGCCTTGCCCGGACGCGGCGTAGAGGGCGTGGTCGGCGGGCGGCGTTACGCGCTCGGTAGTTCGCGGTTGTTGCAGGAAGCGGGCGCTGCTCGCGGCGCCCTGGCCGAGGCTGCCGCCGCTGGTGAAGCAGCGGGGCAAAGCCTTTCCTGGTTGATCGAAGGCAGTGAAGCGCGTGCGCTATTCCTGTTTGAAGATGCACCCCGCGCCGGCGCTGCCGCTGCGGTGGCGGGGCTTGCTGCGCTTGGCGTGAAGCCTGCCATGATCAGTGGTGACCAGCGCGCCGCTGCCCTTGCCGTCGCGGCGCCACTTGGCATTACCGATGTCGCTGCCGAGGTTTTGCCCGATGGCAAGGCCGCGCGCATCGCTGCCTGGCAGGAAGCGGGCGAAGCTGTCGCCATGGTTGGCGATGGCGTGAATGACGCGCCGGCCCTTGCCAAGGCTGATCTTGGCATTGCGATGGGCACGGGGACGGATATCGCCATTCAATCCGCAGGCATCACACTGTTGCGCGGTGATCCAGCGCTGGTGCCGGCGGCTTTGGGGATTACACGGCTGACTTTGCGCAAGATCAGGCAAAACCTGTTCTGGGCCTTTGGCTATAATCTGCTCGGCGTGCCGCTTGCGGCCTTTGGCTTGCTGTCTCCGCCTATCGCAGGTGCCGCCATGGCGGCTTCGAGCGTGAGTGTGCTGACGAATGCGTTATTGCTTTCACGCTGGCGGCCCCGGTCATGAATATCGGTGACGCGGCCCGCGCTTCGGGCATTTCCGCCAAAATGATCCGCCATTATGAGGCGATTGGGCTGATCGCCGCCGGGCGCGGCGCCAATCACTATCGCCTGTATAGCCAGGCCGATGTCGCGGAGCTGCGCTTCATTCGCCATGCGCGTGACCTTGGCTTTCCGCTTCAGGATGTGAAGCGCTTGCTTGATCTTTGGCGCAATCGCGCGCGGGCAAGTGCGGAGGTCAAACGCCTTGCGCTGGATCATGTCGCGGCACTTGAAGCCAAGGCTAAATCCCTCAGCGCCATGGCGGAAAGCCTGCGTCATCTGGCCGCGCATTGCCATGGTGACGGGCGGCCGGATTGCCCGATTTTGGAAGAGTTAGGCGGAGCATTTTCAAGCCAAGTGGCTTCACTTGGCGGCTCGGAAAATGCGACCAAACAAAAAGGAAAGGAGGGTTGCCATGGCTGACGCCATCACGCTTCAGGTTGACGGCATGAGCTGCGGGCATTGCATCCGCGCCGTGACCAACGCCATCACCGCGCTGGATGGTGCGGCAAAGGTCGAGGTGGATTTGGCCGCCAAGCGCGTTATCGCGCAAACCAACCTGCCGCGCGCGGAGGTGGTGCGCGCGGTGGAAGAAGAAGGGTTTGCCGTAAAGGGCTAAAGCGTCAGTCGGGCCGCGCGCCGGAAGCGCGCACCACGGGCGCCCAGCGCGCGGTTTCCTGCCGCAGGAATGCCGCCAACGCCTCAGGCGTGGATGCTTCCAGCACCAGGCGACGCGCGGCCATGGCAGCGACCAATTCCGGTTCCTTCAGCACGCTCTGCATCGCGGCATTGAGCTTCGCCAGGATCGGCGCCGGCAGGCCAGGCGGGGCCATCATTGCGGCCCAATCCACGCCATCAAAACCAGGCAGGCCGGATTCCGCGATGGTCGGGATCTCGGGCAGCAGCGGCACGCGCTTGCCATTGGGCACACCAAGAATGCGAAGCTTGCCCGCTTCCGCTTGCGGAATGCCATTCAGCGCCGTGGTGAAGGCGTAATCCACGCGCCCCGCAATCAATTCCGGCAATAACGCGCCACCGCCGCGATAGGGCACATGGGTCGTGCGAATACCCGCCATCAGATTGAGTTGTTCAGCCGCCAAATGCCCCGCTGAACCAATGCCGGAGGAGCCGAAATTCAATGCCTCGGGCCGCGCCTTGGCAGCAGCGATGATATCCGCCACGCTGCGGAAGGGCCGATCCACGGGCACGGCGAGGACATTCGGCACCTCACCCACCAGCGAAACAGGGGTGAGGTCCTTCAAGGGGTCAAAGGAAAGATTGCCGTAAAGTGTGGGGTTGATCGCGAGCGGGCCGATGGTGCCGAGCAGCAACGTATAGCCATCCGGCGCGCTGCGTGCCGTTGCTTCCGTTGCGATATTGCCGCCAGCACCCGGGCGGTTTTCGATGACGACAGGCTGGCCGAGCAGCGCCTGCAAGCGCGGCGCAATGGCGCGGGCAAAAACATCCGTGGAACCGCCTGCCGCAAAGCCAACCAGCAGGCGGATCGGGCGAGAGGGGTATTCCTGCGCCAAGGCGGGCGTGGCCCAAGGCAGCAGCGCCAAACCGGCAAGCAAGTCGCGTTTTTTCATCATGTTTCCGGCCTTTTTTCTTGATCAGTTCAGGCGGATGCTGATGCTCCGCCCATGGGCTTGCAGCCCTTCGGCTTCCGCCAAAGCCACTGCGGCTGAGCCGATTTGCTTGAGCGCCGCGCCATCGGCTTCCACCCAGCTTGTGCGCTTCAGAAAATCGAAACTCGAAAGCCCGGAGGCAAAGCGCGCAGTGCGCCCGGTCGGCAGCACATGATTAGGCCCGGCGATGTAATCGCCAACGGCTTCCGGGCAGAAACGGCCCAGAAACGCCGCGCCGGCATGGCGAATTTGGGAGAGCAAGCCGCGCGGATCATCCACCATCAATTGCAGATGCTCGGGTGCCAGGCGATTGGTCAGCGCTGCTGCTTCCGCCAGGTCGCGGACCACAATCACCGCGCCATGCCGCGCCCAGCTTTCGCCCGCAATCGCAGCGCGCGGCAGGGTTTTCAGCGCATGTTGCACGCCGGCAGTCACCGCATCTGCCAGCGCTGCGTCCGGCGTGATCAGGATGGATTGCGCGCTTTCATCATGTTCGGCCTGGGCCAGCAAATCCATTGCGACATGCGCGGGATCATTGGCGCCATCGGCAATCACCACCACCTCGGAAGGTCCGGCGATGGAATCAATGCCAACCCGACCAAAGACCTGGCGCTTGGCTTCCGCGACATAGGCATTGCCCGGCCCGACAATGCGATCCACCGGCGCGATACTGCCCGTGCCCCAGGCGAGTGCCGCCACCGCCTGCGCGCCGCCAATACGGTAAATCTCAGTCACGCCAGCGCGTTTCGCTGCTGCCAGCACCAAAGGATTAAGCGCGCCATCCGGCGTTGGCACCGCCATGGCAATGCGCGGCACACCCGCCGCGCGCGCCGGCAGCGCATTCATCAGCACCGAGGATGGATAGGCCGCTTTGCCGCCGGGGACGTAAATGCCGACCGCATCCACCGGCCCCCAACGCAGCCCAAGCGTCAGCCCCGCCGCGTCGTGCATCACCAGATCCTGCGGCAATTGCGCGCGGTGAAATGTCTCGATCCGTTCTGCCGCCAGATTGAGTGCGGCGCGCAGTTCCGGCGCAATCGTCGCATCCGCCGCGTCAATTTCGGCCTGCGTCACACGCAGCGCCGCAGCATTGGTGGGCTGCCAGCGATCAAAGCGCGCGGTATATTCCATCAGCGCCGCATCACCGCGTGCACGGATATCAGCGATGATGCCGGCAACAACGCCATCCACCTTCTGCGTGGTTTCGCGTGCAGCATCCAATAACGCGGTGAAGGCAGCTTCAAAGCCTGCGTCGCGCGTATCAAGGCGCTTCATGCAGAGGCTTCCAAGGCAGCGCGGAAGCGCGCGATCCAGGCACCAATCGCCTCGGGCCGCGTTTTCAACGCAGTGCGATTGACAATGAGTTTGGAGGTGACATGGGCGATCACCTCGGTCTCCTGAAGCCCATTGGCCTTCAGCGTGGACCCGGTTTGCACCAAATCCACGATCAAGCGTGCAAGGCCCATGGAAGGCGCCAATTCCATCGCGCCATTCAAATGCACAATCTCTGCCTGCACCCCGCGCGCGGCATAATGGCGCTGCGCGATATTCGGGTATTTGGTCGCGACCGTCACGCGCGACCAGCGGCGCGGATCATCTGGGGTGGCATTCACGGGTTCCGCCACTGATACACGACAACGGCCAATGCCGAGATCAAGCGGCGCATAGATTTCCGGATAGTCGAATTCCATCAACACATCGGCGCCGCAAACGCCAATCGCCGCCGCGCCATGCGCAACGAAAGTCGCGACATCAAAGGGGCGCACGCGAATGACATCCACTGAGGAATCATTGGTTGGGAATCTCAGCCGCCGGCTATCCTCATCCGCATAATCCTCAGCAGGGATCAGGCCAGCGCGCGCCAAAACGGGGTGCAGTTCCTTCAGAATGCGCCCCTTGGGGAGGGCGATAACCAAAGGCGCATCTGCCTGCGCCGGGGCGCCATTCAGCGCATTGGGGATCGGGATATCCATGGCTACCTGCCCGCCAGTCTTTCAATATCGGCGCCCACCGCCGCCAGTTTCGCTTCCACGCGTTCATAACCGCGATCCAGGTGATAGACGCGGTTCACAATCGTCTCACCTTCCGCCGCCAAACCGGCGAGAATGAGGGAGACCGAAGCACGCAAATCGGTTGCCATCACGGGCGCGCCGGAAAGATGCTTCACCCCACGCACAATGGCGGAAGCGCCATGGAAATTGATGCGTGCCCCCATGCGGGACAGTTCCGGCACATGCATGAAGCGGTTTTCGAAAATCGTTTCCGTAATCATGGAAGCGCCTTCGGCCACGCACATCAGCGCCATGAATTGCGCCTGCATATCGGTGGCAAAGCCCGGGAAGGGCTCGGTCATCACATCGGCACCGCGAAGCCCATTGCTGCGCGTCACGCGCAAGCCGCCTTCTTCTTCCGCCACATCCACACCCGCTTCGCGGAGCGTGCGCGTCACCGCGCCCAGATGATCCAGCCGCGCGCCTTGCAGCAGCAGCGATCCGCCCGTGATGGCGGCGGCACAGGCAAAAGTGCCGGCTTCGATCCGATCCGCAATGATGGGATGCGTCGCGGCACTAAGGCTTGCCACACCTTCCACTAGCAGCCGATCCGTGCCGATGCCTTCAATGCGCGCGCCCATGCGCATCAGGCAGGCGGCGAGATCGGTGATTTCGGGCTCTCGCGCCGCATTGACGATTTCGCTTTGCCCGCGCGCCAGGGCGGCGGCCATCAGGATATTCTCGGTGGCACCAACCGAGACTTGCGGGAAGATGATGCGCGCACCCTTCAGCCCCTGGGGCGCGCGAGCTTCAATATAGCCGGCGGTGATTTCGATCTCCGCGCCCATTTGCTCAAGCGCCTTCAGGTGCAGATCAACCGGGCGCGTACCGATGGCGCAGCCGCCAGGCAGGCTGACGCGCGCGCGGCCATGGCGGGCCAGCAAGGGGCCAAGCACCAGGACGGAAGCCCGCATCTTGCGCACCAAATCATAAGGCGCTTCCAGATCGGTCGCCGCACCGCTGATGGTGATGCTGCGCTGCGATGTGTCACGTGAAACATCAAGGCCGTGATGCGCCAACAACCCCGCCATGGTGGCAACATCGGCAAGGTCGGGCGCATTGGTGAGCGTGAGCGGTCCATCGGACAGCAAGCCCGCCGCCATCAGCGGCAGGGCTGCGTTCTTGGCGCCCGAGATCGGTATGCTGCCCGACAGCACCCGCCCGCCACGGATCAGAATGCGATCCATCAGAGTTTCGGCAGCGCGACGCCGCGCTGGCCCATATATTTGCCGCGACGGTCGGCATAGCTGACCTCGGGCGGGGCATCACCCTTCAGGAACAGGAATTGGCAAATGCCTTCATTGGCATAGACTTTGGCGGGCAGGGGGGTGGTATTGCTGATTTCGATGGTGACCTGGCCTTCCCATTCGGGTTCCAGCGGCGTCACATTCACTATCAGCCCGCAGCGCGCATAAGTAGATTTGCCAAGGCAGATCACCAGAATATCGCGCGGGATGCGGAAATATTCGACCGTATGCGTCAGCACAAAGGAATTGGGCGGGATGATGCAAACCGGGCCCTTGCGCGTGACGAACCCGTCTTCCGAGAATGCCTTGGGGTCCACAAGGGCATTGTCCACATTGGTGAAAATCTTGAATTCATCCGCTGCCCTGGCGTCATAGCCATAGGATGACAGGCCGAAGGAAATCACGCCCTCCCGCCGCTGGGCCTCGACGAAAGGCTCGATCATGCCGTGTTCCGCCGCCATTTTGCGGATCCAGCTATCGGGCATGATGGGCATGGTGGTCAGGCCTGGCTCAAGAATGCGGCGCGGCAAGGCGCCTCGGGAGGCGTGGATTAGCCCAGCCGGGGCAGGGGGACAACCGGCGGCAAGCGTTGCTTCACGCCGCCGCCATCCGTGGCGGGCGCGTGATCCAATTCGCCAGCGCGGCAATCACGCCGACCACCATCATCACCGGCCAGAATACAGCATAGCTGCCCGTGGCATCTACCACCCAGGCGCCCGCACCCGCGCCAAGAAACCCGCCGAGCTGGTGCGAAAAGAAGCAAATCCCGTAAAGCGCGCCCAGATCGGCCACCCCAAAGCGCCGGGCAATCGCGGCCGAGGTCAGCGGGATGGTGCCAAGCCAAATGAAGCCCATCACCGCGGCAAAGATCAGCGTGCCCCATTCGGTCGGCGTCACGCTGGCAAAAACCGCAATCGCCAGGGTACGCACCATGTAAATCCCGCCCAAGGCCACTTCCGGGCGGATGCTATTGCCAATCCGGCCACAAACCCATGACCCCGGAATATTGAACAAGCCCACCAGCATCAGCGCTGTCACGCCAAGCCCCGCCGGCAGGCCGCAAAGCGAAAGATGCGCCGGCAGATGCGTCGTCAAAAACGCCAATTGAAAGCCGCAGGCGAAGAAGCCGAGTGTCAGCAGCGCGAAATCACGCTCGGCCAAGGCGCGCTTTGCCAGCGCCGGCAGGCCGGCCAGCCCCGTCGGGCGCCCTGTTGCGGGGCCAGGCGGCGCCCATTCCAGCCGGGGGGCGACAAAGACCATCAGCGCCATGGTGGCCGCCAGCATCAAAAAGGCGCCAGAGGTGCCGTAATCCGTAATCCCCCATTGCACGAAGGGGATCATGGCCGCTTGCCCGATGGACCCGCCAGCAGAGGCCAGCCCCAAAGCATCGCCTCGGTGATTTTCCGGCACGGCGCGCGCGACCGCGCCCAGCACCGTGCCAGACCCCGCCGCCGCCACGCCAAGCGCGGTACAAATACCAATACCGATAATCAGGCTGGCTGTATTCGGCCAAAGCGCGGGCAGGATCAGGCCAATGGCGTAAATCACCGCCCCACCAAGCGCGACCCGCCCGGCGCCGAATTTATCCGCCATGGCGCCGGCAAAAGGCTGCCCCACGCCCCAAATCAGGTTATGAAGCGCAACCGCCGCGCCATAGGCAAAGGCTGGAATGGCGTGTTCCGCCCCCAAGGGCAGCAAAAACAATCCAAAGGTCTGCCGCGCCCCAAGCGCCAGGGAGACCGAGGCAGCGGCGGCGATGACGACAATCCAGGCTTGTGCGGGCATACCTCACCTTATGGGCAAAGCCCGCGCAAAAGACCAGATGGCAACCCGCTTGACGCGCCCGCCCACACCCCCTAAACGCCGCCTTCCGCTGCATGGCCCCGGGAGCAATCCAGGGGCTGTTTGGCGTTTTGGGGAACGTGGGAGACCCTTTTCGGGTCGCATGCACCGCGGGCCTCTCGGTCTTGTACAAGAGAGGATATAGACAGTGGCTAAGAAGATTGCAGGCTATATCAAGCTGCAAATCCCGGCCGGCAAGGCGAATCCTTCGCCGCCCGTCGGTCCCGCGCTTGGTCAGCGTGGCCTGAACATCATGCAATTCGTGAAGGAATTCAACGCGGCGACGCAGCAAATGGAACCGGGCACGCCAACGCCCGTGGTCATCACTGCCTATTCGGACCGCACCTTTTCCTTCATCACCAAGACGCCGCCCAATACCTATTTCCTGCTGAAGGCCGCGAAGCTCGATAAGGGCTCAACCGCGCCGGGCAAATCCGCGCCGATTGGCCGCGTGACCAAGTCTCAGCTGGTCGAAATCGCCAAGGTGAAGATGCAGCATATGAACGCCAATGACGTTGACGCTGCCGTGCGCATGCTCGCGGGTTCCGCCCGCGCCATGGGCCTGACCGTGGTGGAGGGCTAAGATCATGGCGAAGATCGGTAAGCGCCTGAAGGCGGCCTATACGGGTTTTGACCGTGAAAAGACCTATGCGCTGGACGAAGCTGTGAAGCTCGCCCGTGGTGCGGCCAAGGCGAAATTCGACGAAACCATTGAAATTTCGATGAACCTTGGCATTGACCCCCGCCATGCGGACCAGATGGTGCGCGGCGTGGTGGGCCTGCCCCATGGCACCGGCAAGACTGTGCGCATCGGCGTCTTTGCCCGTGGCGCCAAGGCTGATGAAGCCAAGGCCGCCGGTGCGGATGTGGTGGGTGCGGATGACCTGGCGGCGATGGTGCAGGAAGGCAAGATCGAGTTTGATCGCTGCATCGCGACCCCTGACATGATGGGCCTGGTGGGCCGGCTTGGTAAGGTGCTCGGCCCCCGTGGCCTGATGCCGAACCCGAAGCTCGGCACCGTGACCATGGATGTGAAGGGTGCCGTGACCGCAGCCAAGGCTGGTCAGGTCGAATTCCGCGCGGAGAAGGCCGGGATTGTGCATGCCGGTATCGGCAAGGCTTCCTTCGCTGAGGCGCAGTTGGTCGAAAATGCCCGCGCCTTCGTGGAAGCGATCCAGCGCGCGCGCCCGACCGGCGCCAAGGGGACCTATGTGAAGAAGGTGGCGGTTTCCTCCACCATGGGCCCCGGCGTGAAGGTGGATGTCACCAGCCTTTCGGCCTCGGCCAGCTAAGCTTTTCGCGTGGGTTTGGCCCACGCGCAGAATACGCCCGGACGATAAGGCCGGGCGGGCAGGGGGTGGCGATTGCCATTCCCGAACCTGTCGGAGACCCCCTGTAGTCCTTCGGGACAGTGAAGGGCCTTTTGGCCCGCAGGGGATAGACGGTGTGCCCAAGCAGAGACCACCCCGGGGCCAGGCCCCTGGAATGGCTTGGTTTGGCGTTCCGGACTGACAGGCGAACCGGGGTTGGTGCCATGCCGGCACCCGCCCCCGAGTGAACCCGGCTGGAGCCCTTCCAAAAGGCCCCAGTCACCGACGGAGACGTAGAGTGGAAAGATCGGAGAAGCGCGAATTCGTCGAATCTCTCGCTGCGATCTTCGCCGAGACCTCCTTCGTGCTGGTCGCCCGCAATGCCGGGATGACTGTCGCGGATGTGAGTGAGCTTCGGCGCAAGATGCGTGCGGCGGGGGCTTCGTATAAGGTCGCGAAGAACCGCTTGGCCACCCGCGCCCTCGAAGGCACCCGTTTCCAAGGCGTTGCGCCAATGCTGAAGGGGCCGACCGCGCTTGCGTGGTCAGCTGATCCTGTGGCCGTGGCCAAAACCGCCGTGGAGTTCGCCAAGACAAACGATAAGTTTGTCGTCCTGGGCGGTGCTCTTGGAACCCAGACGCTGAACGCCGATGGCGTGAAGGCCCTGGCCGAGTTGCCGTCCCTGGAGACGCTGCGCGCGCAGCTTGTGGGTCTTATCCAGACCCCGGCGACGCGGATCGCGGGCGTGCTTCAGGCCCCTGGTGGGCAGGTGGCGCGGGTGTTGGCGGCATACGCCAAGAAGGACGCGGCCTGAGGCCCGGATGTTTTGTCCCCCAAGGCATGCCGCCCTGGGGGAGTTGCAAGAACCAAACCAAGCTACTAGATCAAGGAGTACAAAGACATGGCTGATCTCGCGAAGCTGGTGGACGAACTGTCCGCCCTGACCGTTCTGGAAGCTGCCGAGCTTTCCAAGATGCTGGAAGAAAAGTGGGGCGTTTCCGCCGCCGCGCCGGTGGCTGTTGCCGCTGCGCCGGCTGCTGCCGCTGCCGCGCCGGCTGCCGAAGCGCAGACCGAATTCACCGTCATCCTGGCCAATGGCGGCGACAAGAAGATCAATGTCATTAAGGAAATTCGCACCATTACGGGTCTCGGCCTGAAGGAAGCGAAGGACCTGGTGGAAGGCGCGCCGAAGACTGTGAAGGAAGGCGTGTCGAAGGACGAAGCCGACAAGATCAAGAAGGTGCTGGAAGAAAACGGCGCCACGGTCGAAGTGAAGTAAGACTTCAGGCCGGCCCTGGGCATCCGCTGCCGGGGCCGGACGAAAAAACTTGGGCGCGGGTGGAACTTCCCTGAAAAGGGGGTCAGTTCCGCCCGTGGCCGCGTTTCTCCGGTCCCGGACCGGGGTGGCGTTCAGCGGGTAACCCGGGCCGGCAGGGTAGGCCGGCAGGACAGATAGAGAAGAGCAGGACAGGCATGAACGCGATCACCCAGTCTTTCACCGGGCGTAAGCGGATCCGCAAGAGCTTCGGGCGTTTGCCGGAAGTGGCGCCGATGCCGAACCTTATTGATGTGCAGCGCGCATCCTATGAAAGCTTCCTGCAAATGGAAGTTTTGCCGGATGCACGCACCGTCACCGGGTTGCAGGAAGTGTTTCGTTCCGTCTTTCCGATTGATGATTTCGCCGGGCGCGGCCGCCTGGAATTCGTGCAATACGAACTCGAAGAGCCGAAATATGATGTCGAGGAATGCATCCAGCGCGGGCTGACCTATGCCGCGCCGCTCAAGGTGCGGCTGCGCCTGATCGTCTGGGATGTGGATGAGGAAACCGGCAGCCGTTCGGTCCGCGACATCAAGGAACAGGATGTCTACATGGGCGATATGCCGCTCATGACCGATAACGGCACCTTCATCATCAATGGCACGGAACGCGTTATTGTTTCGCAGATGCATCGCAGCCCCGGTGTGTTCTTCGACCATGACCGCGGCAAGACGCATTCCAGCGGCAAGTATCTGTTCGCGGCGCGCGTGATCCCCTATCGCGGTTCCTGGCTCGATTTCGAATTTGACGCCAAGGACATTTGCTATGTCCGCATTGACCGCAAGCGCAAGCTGCCGGTCACCACGCTGCTTTACGCGCTGGATAGTGCCGCCACTGAAATGCTGCGCGCTGATCGGAATGATCAGCTTGAACCGCAGGAAGTGCGCGGCATGGATGCCGAGGAAATCCTGAATTCCTTCTATGGTCAGGTAGTGTTTGCGCGCGGCCCCAAGGGCTGGTCGCGCACCTTCGACCCCGATGCCTTCCGTGGTGTGAAACTGGCCGAAGCGCTGGTGGATGCGCGCACCGGTGAAGTGGTGGCCGAGAAGGAAACCAAGCTGACACCGCGCATGGCGCGCAAGATCGCCGAAGCCGGCACGACGGAAGTGCTGGTGGGCCGCGCTGAATTGCTCGGCCGCTTCGTGGCGGAAGACCTGGTGAATATGGAAACCGGGGAAATCTGGGCCGAAGCCGGTGAAGAACTGACCGAAGTAAAGCTGACGCAGATTGAAGACCTCGGCCTTAATCGCCTGCCGACACTCGCGATTGATCAGGCGATCGGGCCCTGGATGCGCAATACGCTGGCGGTGGATAAGAATTCCAATCGCGATGAAGCGCTGATGGATATTTATCGTGTGATGCGACCGGGCGAACCGCCGACGCCGGAGACGGCAGAAGCGCTGTTCCGTGGCCTGTTCTTCGACATGGAACGCTATGACCTCTCCACGGTCGGGCGCGTGAAGATGAATATGCGCCTGGGCTTTTCGCTGGAAGAAGTGCCGGATTATGTGCGTATCCTGCGCAAGCAGGATATTGTCGCGACCTTGCGTGTGCTGCTCGACCTGAAGGATGGGCGCGGGCAGATTGACGATATTGATAACCTCGGCAATCGCCGCGTGCGGTCGGTTGGCGAGTTGATGGAAAATCAATATCGCGTCGGCCTGCTGCGCATGGAACGCGCGATCAAGGAACGCATGGGGTCGGTGGATATTGACACCGTCATGCCGCATGACCTGATCAACGCGAAGCCGGCGGCGGCGGCGGTGCGTGAATTCTTTGGTTCCTCGCAGTTGTCGCAATTCATGGACCAGACCAACCCGCTTTCGGAAGTGACGCATAAGCGTCGCCTTTCGGCGCTTGGTCCGGGTGGTCTGACACGTGAGCGTGCCGGCTTTGAAGTGCGCGACGTGCATCCAACGCATTACGGGCGCATCTGCCCGATTGAAACGCCGGAAGGCCCGAATATCGGCCTGATCAATTCACTCGCGACCTTTGCCAAGGTGAATAAATACGGCTTTATCGAAACGCCGTATCGTCTGGTGAAGGATGGTCAGATTGTGGGTGATTCCCGCTATCTCTCCGCGATGGAAGAAGAACGGCTGATCGTCGCGCAAGCCGATGCCAATGTGGATACGGATGGCCGCTTCAAGGATGAGCTGGTTTCGGTCCGTCAGGGTGGTGATTTCCGTCTGGTGAAGCCGGAAGAAGTGACGGCGATTGACGTCTCCCCGAAGCAGCTTGTGTCGGTGGCGGCGGCGCTGATCCCCTTCCTGGAAAACGATGACGCGAACCGCGCGCTGATGGGTTCCAACATGCAGCGCCAGGCGGTGCCGCTGATCCGCGCCGATGCGCCGCTGGTCGGCACCGGTATGGAAGCCGCGGTGGCGCGTGACTCCGGTGCGACCATTGTCGCACGACGTGATGGCGTGGTGGATTCGATTGATGGTGCGCGCATTGTTGTGCGTGCGACTTCTTCCGATGGCACCACCAGCGGCGTTGATATCTATCGGCTCCGCAAATACATGCGGTCCAACCAATCCACCTGCATCAACCAGCGCCCGCTGGTGAAGGTGGGTGATGCGGTGAAGACCGGTGACATCATCGCCGATGGCCCTTCGACCGAGCTTGGCGAATTGGCGCTGGGCCGCAATGTGCTTTGCGCCTTCATGCCTTGGAATGGCTATAACTTCGAAGATTCGATCCTGATCAGCGAACGCATCGCGCGTGATGATGTGTTCACCTCGATCCACATTGAGGAATTCGAGGTGATGGCGCGCGACACGAAGCTTGGCCAGGAAGAAATCACTCGCGATATTCCGAATGTGGGTGAAGAAGCGCTGCGCAATCTGGATGAAGCCGGCATTGTCTATATCGGTGCCGAGGTGAATCCGGGCGATATTCTGGTGGGCAAGGTGACGCCCAAGGGCGAAAGCCCGATGACGCCGGAAGAAAAGCTGCTGCGTGCGATCTTCGGTGAAAAGGCTTCCGATGTGCGTGACACGTCGCTGAAGTTGCCGCCAGGTGTTGCCGGTACCGTTGTTGATGTGCGCGTCTTCTCCCGCCGCGGCATTGACAAGGATGAGCGCGCGATGGCGATTGAGCGCGCCGAGATTGAACGCCTTGCCAAGGACCGCGATGATGAAAAGGCGATCCAGGAGCGTTCCTTCTATTCGCGCCTGCGTGAACGTCTGCTGAACCGCAAGGCCACTGGCGGCTTCAAGGCAGTCAAGGCCGGCACGATCATCACGGATGAAGTGCTGGATGAATTCGCCAAGGCGACCTGGCGGCAAATCTCGGTCGCGGATGATGCCGCGATGGCCGAAATTGAAGCCATGAAGCGCGAATTCGACGCGGCGATTGAAAGGCTGCAAAAGCGCTTCGAGAGTAAGGTCGAAAAGGTCCAGCGCGGCGATGAATTGCCGCCGGGCGTGATGAAGATGGTGAAGGTCTTCATCGCGGTGAAGCGCAAGCTTCAGCCGGGCGACAAGATGGCTGGCCGCCACGGGAATAAGGGTGTGGTCAGCCGCGTTGTGCCGGTGGAAGACATGCCCTTCCTCGAAGATGGTACCTCGGTTGATCTGGTGCTGAACCCGCTTGGCGTGCCATCGCGGATGAATGTGGGGCAGATCCTTGAGACCCATTTGGGCTGGGCCTGCGCCAATCTTGGCCGTCAGGTCGGCGAATTGGTGGATGAATATCGCCATCGCAGCGCGCGCCGCAGTGAATTGGAAGCCAAGCTCAAGGATATCTATGGCGAGGATGTTTTTGCCCGCGATATTGCGCCGCTCGCTGATGATCAGCTGGTGGAGCTTTGCGAAAACCTGAAGAAGGGCATCCCGATTGCGACACCTGTGTTTGATGGTGCGCGCATGGCCGATATTGAAGGCATGCTGGACAAGGCCGGGCTTGATACCTCGGGCCAGGTTTGGCTGCATGATGGCCGTTCGGGTGAGCGTTTCGAACGCAAGGTGACGGTTGGCTACATCTATATGCTGAAGCTGCATCACCTGGTGGATGACAAGATCCACGCGCGTTCCATCGGGCCTTACAGCCTGGTCACGCAGCAGCCCTTGGGCGGCAAGGCGCAATTCGGCGGCCAGCGCTTCGGCGAAATGGAAGTCTGGGCTTTGGAAGCCTATGGCGCTGCCTATACGCTGCAGGAAATGCTGACCGTGAAATCGGACGATGTTTCGGGCCGCACCAAGGTCTATGAAGCAATCGTGCGTGATCAGGACAGTTTTGAGGCTGGTATTCCGGAATCCTTCAACGTGTTGGTGAAGGAACTGAAATCGCTTGGTCTCAATGTTGACCTGGAAAACCGCCCGGTCTGATGGATCAGCTTAGTCTTATTCTCTCACCGCTCAGCCGCCACGAGGTGTTCGTGGCGGCGGCCCCGCTCAAGAGGTTGGCCGCATGAACGAGCTTATGAAAATCCTGGGTCAGACGGGTCAGGCCGTCACTTTTGACCAGATCAAGATCACCATGGCGAGCCCGGAGCAAATCCGGTCCTGGTCCTATGGCGAGATCAAGAAGCCGGAAACCATCAATTACCGCACCTTCAAGCCGGAGCGGGATGGGCTTTTCTGCGCGCGCATCTTTGGCCCGATCAAGGATTATGAGTGCCTTTGCGGCAAGTATAAGCGGATGAAGTTCCGCGGTATTATTTGCGAAAAATGCGGCGTGGAAGTGACGCTGGCCAAGGTGCGCCGCGAACGCATGGGCCATATCGAATTGGCGAGCCCCGTCGCGCATATCTGGTTCCTGAAGTCCCTGCCGTCGCGCGTGGGCCTCATGGTGGATATGACGCTGAAGGAGCTTGAGAAGGTTCTGTACTTCGAAAGCTATGTGGTGCTGGAACCGGGCCTCACGGATCTCAAGCTGCATCAGCTGCTGAACGAAGATCAATATCAGGCGAAGCTGGATGAATTCGGTGAGGATTCCTTCAGTGTCGGCATCGGCGCGGAAGCCGTGAAGCAGATGCTGGGCGGGATTGAGCTTCAGAAGGAAGGCGTGACGTTGCGCGCCGAATTGAAGGAAGCGACATCGGAAGCCAAGCGCAAGAAGCTGGTGAAGCGGCTGAAGCTGATTGAAAGCTTTGCCGAATCGGGCGCGCATCCGCAATGGATGATCCTGGATGTAGTGCCGGTCATTCCGCCGGAACTCCGCCCGCTGGTGCCGCTGGATGGTGGGCGCTTTGCGACATCGGATCTGAATGATCTTTATCGCCGCGTGATCAACCGCAACAACCGCCTGAAGCGGCTGATTGAGTTGCGCGCGCCCGATATCATCGTGCGCAATGAAAAGCGTATGCTGCAGGAATCGGTGGATGCGTTGTTTGACAATGGCCGGCGTGGTCGTGCGATTACGGGCGCCAATAAGCGTCCGCTGAAGTCGCTGTCCGATATGCTGAAGGGCAAGCAGGGCCGCTTCCGTCAGAACCTGCTCGGCAAGCGCGTGGATTATTCTGGCCGTTCGGTGATTGTGGTGGGGCCGGAATTGAAGCTCCATCAATGCGGCCTGCCGAAGAAGATGGCGTTGGAGCTCTTCAAGCCCTTCATCTATTCGAAGCTGGAAAAATACGGTCACGCCACCACCATCAAGGCCGCGAAGCGGATGGTGGAAAAGGAACGTCCCGAAGTTTGGGACATCCTGGAGGAGGTGATTCGCGAACACCCGGTGCTGCTGAACCGCGCGCCGACGCTACACCGCTTGGGCATTCAGGCGTTTGAACCTGTGCTGATTGAAGGCAAGGCGATTCAGCTTCACCCGCTGGTCTGCACCGCCTTCAACGCGGATTTCGACGGCGACCAGATGGCGGTGCATGTCCCGCTCAGCCTGGAAGCGCAGTTGGAAGCGCGCGTCCTGATGATGTCCACCAACAACATTCTGAGCCCGGCGAATGGCAAGCCCATCATCGTGCCGAGCCAGGATATCGTGTTGGGGCTGTATTACCTCAGCCTGGAAACACCGGAATTCCGCGCGGTGCAAAAGCGCGTGGATGAGGTGCGGGCGCTGATTGAAAGCGCCGGCGCCAAGGGTGGCAAGGACCTGACGGCGGAAGAAATCGAGGCGCTGAAATTCCGCCCGCAAATTTTCCGCGGCCAGCGTGAAATTGAACAGGCTTTGGCGAATGGGCTGATTGCGCCGCATTCCGCCGTGCATGCGCGGGTTGATATCGGTGTTGAAAATGGCGGCCCGGCCACGGTGCTGACCACGCCGGGGCGCATGATGATTGCGGATTTGCTGCCTTCACACCCGCAGCTTCCTTATGCGCTGGTGAACCGTCAGCTCACGAAGAAGAACATCTCGGACGTGATTGACGCGGTCTATCGCCATTGCGGCCAGAAGGAGAGCGTGATCTTCGCTGACCGTCTGATGGGGCTTGGCTTCCGTCATGCGGCGCGCGCGGGGATTTCCTTCGGCAAGAATGACATGGTGGTGCCTGACGACAAGAAGGGCATGATCGAACGCACCAAGGCCGAGGTGAAGGAATTCGAACAGCAATACCTGGATGGCCTGATCACTGCCGGTGAGCGTTACAACAAGGTGGTTGATGCCTGGTCGCGCTGCACGGATGAAGTGGCCGGCGCGATGATGAAGGAAATTCAGCGCCAGGAAATCGGCAAGCCGACCAATAGCGTTTGGATGATGAGCCATTCCGGTGCGCGCGGTTCGCCCGCGCAGATGCGCCAGCTTGCCGGCATGCGCGGCCTGATGGCGAAGCCCTCGGGCGAAATCATCGAACAGCCGATCATCGCCAACTTCAAGGAAGGTCTTTCGGTGCTGGAGTATTTCAACTCCACTCACGGCGCCCGCAAAGGCTTGGCCGATACCGCGCTGAAGACCGCCAATTCAGGTTATCTGACGCGGCGTCTGGTGGATGTGGCGCAGGATTGCATCATTGTGGAGCCCGATTGCGGCACCGAACGTGGGCTTTCCGTGCGGGCGGCGATGGATGGCGCGGAAGTGGTTTCCTCACTTTCTGAACGCATCCTGGGCCGCACCGCGCAGGAAGATGTGGCCGATCCGGAAACGGGTGAGATCATCGTCGCGCGCCACAACCTGATTGATGAAGTGCAGGCGGAACGCATCGAAAAATCCGGCGTGGAGCAGGTGAAGATCCGCTCCGTGCTGACTTGCGATGCGCGCCAAGGCGTGTGCGGCCTGTGCTATGGCCGTGACCTTGCCCGCGGTACGCCGGTCAATATCGGTGAGGCGGTTGGCGTTATCGCCGCGCAATCCATCGGGGAGCCCGGCACGCAGCTCACGATGCGTACCTTCCATATCGGTGGTGCGGCGCAGCGTGGTGCGGAACAGAGCGCGGTGGAAGCCGCATCTGAAGGCACCATCAAAATCCTCAATCGCGTGGTGGTGGCCAATAGCCAAAACCAACCGATTGTCATGAGCCGCAATTGCGAAATCGCGTTGTATGACGCGCAGGGTCGTGAACGGTCGCGTCAGCGTGTGCCTTATGGTGCGCGCCTGATTGCGGAAGATGGTGTGCAGGTCACGCGCGGCCAGAAGTTGGCCGAATGGGATCCCTTCACCCTGCCGATCATCACCGAACGCAATGGCCGCGTTGAATGCGCCGACCTGATCGAAAATGTGACGCAGGTTGACCGCGTTGACGAAGTGACGGGCCTGTCCTTCCGTGAAGTCGTGGAATACAAGGCGCCCGGCAAGGCCGCCGATCTCCGCCCGCGCCTGATTTTGCGTGATGAGGCCGGCAATGTCGTGAAGCGTGAAAACGGCACGGAAGCGATCTACTTCCTGACGCCGGGCACGATTCTCTCGGTGGAAAACAACGCGACTGTCGCTGCCGGTGACGTGTTGGCGCGCCTGCCGCGTGAAAGCTCCAAGACGCGCGACATTACGGGCGGTCTGCCGCGAGTAGCCGAATTGTTCGAAGCGCGCCGGCCGAAGGATCATGCGATCATCAGCGAAGTTGATGGCCGTGTGGAATTCGGCAAGGACTACAAGGCGAAGCGCCGCATCCTGGTGGTGCCGGAACAGGTGGGCGATGAGCCGCCTGTGCCGCGCGAATACCTGGTGCCCAAGGGCAAGCATGTGTCTGTCCAGGAAGGCGACTATGTGAAGCGCGGTGATCCGCTGGTGGATGGCCCCCGCGTGCCGCATGATATTCTGCGGGTGCTGGGTGTCGAAAAGCTGGCCGATTACCTGGTGGACCAGATTCAGGAGGTCTATCGGCTTCAGGGCGTGAAGATCAACGACAAGCATATCGAAGTGATCGTGCGCCAGATGCTGCAGAAGGTTGAGGTCACCGATCCGGGCGACACCACCTATCTGATCGGCGAACAGGTGGACCGCATCGAATTCGAGATTGAAAATGAGAAGCGGATCGCCGCCAAGGAACGCCCGGCAGTGGCCGAGCCGGTGCTGCAGGGCATCACCAAGGCGTCCTTGCAGACCGGGTCCTTCATCTCTGCCGCGTCCTTCCAGGAAACGACCAGGGTGCTGACGGAAGCCGCGACGGCGGGCAAGGTGGATTACCTGGCCGGCCTCAAGGAAAACGTCATCGTCGGGCGGCTGATCCCGGCCGGGACGGGTTCTGTGATGAACCGCCTGCGGGCCTTGGCCGCGCAGCGCGATCGGGGCCGCCTGGCGGCGGCTTCGCCGGCCTTGCCGGAACCCAAGGCCGCCGAATAAGGCGGCTTTGGCCGATGCCTGTGATCGGGGTGAAAATCGCTGTGGAAACAGGTCGAATTATCCCCTTCCAACAGGTGAACGGCGCTTGACTTGAACCGGGGCGGGACGTAAAAGGCCGCTCCTTACGCGACTCCCCGTTGGGGGAATTGCTGAATTTGGACCCAAAGCTGCGCCGCCGGCGCCGCCTCCTTTCAGGGGGCTGAGGCCGGCAGCCGATTGGAAGCCCGGAGGGCACGATAACTCGTGCCGTGCCGGGCATTACCTTTTGGCGGGGCTGAAGGTCTTTTGGATGGTATCTGAAGGGGCGTCATGCCGACGATCAACCAACTCATCGCCCAAGGGCGTGAGACGAAGCCAGACCGGAACAAGGTTCCGGCCCTGAAGGGCAGCCCGCAGAAGCGCGGCGTCTGCACGCGCGTCTACACGACCACGCCGAAGAAGCCGAACTCCGCGCTGCGCAAGGTTGCGAAGGTGCGTCTGACGAATGGCTTTGAAGTCGTGAGCTATATTCCTGGCGAAGGTCACAATCTGCAGGAACATTCGGTGGTTCTGATCCGCGGTGGCCGCGTGAAGGACCTTCCGGGCGTTCGCTACCACATCCTGCGCGGCGTGCTGGATACCCAGGGCATCGCCAAGCGTCGTAAGCGCCGTTCGCTCTACGGCGCGAAGCGTCCGAAGTGAGGGGCTGAACCATGTCGCGTCGTCACCGCGCTGAAAAGCGTGAGGTTCTGCCGGATCCGAAATTCGGCGATATCGTTCTCAGCCGCTTCATGAATGTTCTCATGTATGACGGGAAAAAGAGCGTAGCCGAATCCATCGTCTATGCGGCGATGGATACGCTGAAGAAGAAGGGTGGGCCCAATAGCGACCCGCTGCGTCTGTTCCATGAGGCGATGGATAATGTGAAGCCCGCCGTGGAAGTGCGCAGCCGCCGCGTTGGTGGCGCCACCTATCAGGTTCCCGTCGAAGTCCGTGCGGAACGTCGCCAGGCTCTGGCGATCCGCTGGCTGATCGAAAGCGCGCGCAAGCGCGGTGAGAACACCATGGAAGAGCGTCTGTCGGCTGAGCTGATGGATGCGGCGAATAATCGCGGCTCTGCCGTGAAGAAGCGCGAAGACACGCACCGGATGGCTGAAGCCAACAAGGCCTTCAGCCACTACCGCTGGTAAGCAACCCCCCGATCTGGAATCACGAACATGGCCAAAGCGAAATTTGAGCGGAACAAGCCGCATTGCAACATCGGGACGATCGGGCATGTGGACCATGGCAAGACGTCGCTGACGGCGGCGATCACCAAGGTTCTGGCGAAGGCGGGTGGGGCGACCTTCACGGCCTA
>JADCFQ010000018.1 GCA_020249435.1 Roseomonas sp.
CAGGACGCACCCGCTTTTCAAGATCAACATAGCTGAACAGGGAACCAGCCACCGCGTCATTACCACGCATCGCAACCTCAACCAAATGCGACGACAGTGAATCATAAATGCGGAGATTAGACTACGAATTTCAGCAGCCTGATAGAGTCTCTCATATCTCTGGCCTCCTCTATCTGCTTCGCTTCCACCGCAGCGTGTAATGCCTATCACGCCATGAACGCTAGTTGAAGTTATTTGTATTGATTTTGCAATAATATGACATCGGCCACTCCCGGATAAATCGCCCCGTAATACCGCCGCAGCTCAGCAATCTGCGCCGGCGGCGGCTGACCATAGGCGCCGCGCCGGCTGGTGAAACGCCCGCCCATGGCGCGCTTCAGCTTCACCGCCGCCTGCGCCTGTTGCATCAGCGCCAAAGGCCCGCAGAGCACCGGCGCGCCGCGTGCGATTTCATGCACGCCCGCTTCAAACAGGAGCACCATCGCCACACCAACTGCCGGGATCACCACCTCCGCCCCGCGTGCCACGCAATCCTCAGCCGCCTTGTGGAATTGCGCGAGCACGGAATCGCGCACCGCACCTGGCGCAAAGGCAGCTTCCAGATCGGTCAGCTTGGCCACATCCATCCGCGCCGTGGCGGCCACCCGGCTGGCCAGGCCATAGCTTCGAATATTTTCGGCCACGCGCGCCTCGTGCTTGTCGTTTGAGAAGACAATACCGATGGAGGCGCCCATCTGGCAGGCGGTCAGCAGCGAGGCTTCGCACAAGCCAAGCACGGGGATGCTGGCGATCTCCCGCGCGATGCGAAGGCCAGGGTCCACGATATTGCCAAGCAATACGGCATCGAAACCCTCGGCCTCGGCGCGCGCCACATTGTCCAGCACTTCGCCGGTTTCGATGAATTCCAGGTAGCGATACTGGTCGCCAATGCCGCCGCGCTTTTCAATGCCATGGATGGCGATTTCCGTGCCCGGATCGGCGCCCGCATCCAGCACGCGCCTGAGCGCCTTGGCATAGGTCGGCCAGGCATCCGGCCTAGTCAGGGATTGGTACCAAAGCCTCATCGCAGCCCCCGTGAAATGCATGCTCATAGCGCCCGATTCGCCGCGCGGCGTCCACCCCTGGCCCCTCGCGCGCGCCCCGTTTTCTCTGATATAAGGCGGGATGATCACGACCCTGGCCGATATCCTGGCGCCCATGTCGCCGGACCGCTTCTTCGCCGAATATTACGATCAGCAACCGCTGCATCTGCCGGGCGCTGCCGAGAAATTCGCCCATGTGCTGGATTGGGCCGGCATCAACAGTATGCTCGGCATGACGCATATCTGGTCCGAACGCAGCCTGAAGGTGGTGATGGACAGCACCACGATCCCTGCCGCGCAGTATAGCCAAAGCGCCATGTCGCGTGATGGTGCCAATTCCCTGCAACCCATCCCCGCCAAGGTGCAGGAATGGGTGGCGCGCGGCGCTTCCGTGGTGATGAATGATGTGGATAGCCTGACGCCAGGTCTGGCCGGTATTTCCAATGCGCTGGAAGGTGCCGGCCTCGGCAAGGCGCAGGCGAATGTCTATATCTCCTGGCAGAGCCACAAGGCGTTTCAAGCACATTATGACACGCATGATGTCTGGGCCGTGCAGGTGGAAGGGGAGAAAACCTGGAACATCTGGGAAGGCCGCGCGGAATGGCCGGTGGCGCATGCAATCTTTCGCAGCCAGGGTCAGGAATTTCACGAAAAAGCCAAGGGCGCCTTGCGCTTCAAGGCACATCTGAAAAAGGGCGATCTGCTCTATCTGCCGCGCGGCTGGTATCATGATGCCCTGGCCGAGGCACCCAATTCGGTCCACATCGCTTACGGCGTCCATGCGCCGATGGGCGTTGATTTCATGGGCCTGCTGACAGAACGCGCCTTCCATGATGCGGAGTTTCGTAAGCCCTTGCCGCGGCAGGATGGCACACCAGCGGCAAAATATGCGCTGACGCAGCGCGCAGCCCTGCTTGGCCAACGCATCGCCGAATGGTCGCGTGACCCGAAATTCCTGCAAGCGGTGGAAAACTTCCAGGCCAATTACCGGTTTGAACGCGGCGGCTATGATTTGCTGGCGGCGCGCGGTGCGGCGCCCGCCACGGAGTCAGGTGGCGCGCAAATGTTTCGCGTGCGTCCCAATGTAAAAACCGTCCGGCGCGGCGCGGATTACGGGCTACGTACTGAGATGGGTGTTTTGGCGATTACAGCGCAGGAGGTTGAACCCGCTGCCTGGATCATCACCCAGCCGAGCATCACGGAAACCTCGCTCGCCTTGGCCTGTCCCGGCGCGAATACGGCAGCGCTGATTGAAAAGCTCCGCGCGGCGGAAATTCTGCTGCCGGCATGAAGCGCTTTGCCGTGTTTGCGCTTGGCGTCACGCTTGTCGCGCTGACCGTGCCTGCCCAGGCGGCGGGATTTTCCTGCGTGGGCGCGGAAAAGCTGGAAGATGATGTGTATTCCATCCCCTTCCCGCGCGGCAGCGCCACCATCCCGGAAGCCGCACGTTCCCCGCTGGCGGCGGCCATCGAAGCTGCCTTCGCGGAACCAGGGCGCAATATCTGCATCCTGGGCCATGCCGGGCAGGAAGGCGGGGCCACAACCTCCATCCAATTGGCCGCACAGCGCGCCCGCGCCGTGACCAATGCCCTGGCGGAGCGCGGCATTGCGCCGGAACGGCTGCGGTCCGAAGCGCGCAGCGCCCAATTCAGCCCGAGCGTCCGCGCTGCCGAGCCCCCATCGCGCACCGTCACCATTGTGCTGATGCCGGCCCCGTGACGCGTGAAAGGGCTTGCCCCATCCAGCGCGCGGCGCCAGAAGAGGGTCAGGATAAACAGGGCCGATTCGCCCCCTATGCCAAGGAGAAACGCCGATGCTGTCGCGTCGTTCCCTATTCGCCGTCGGCGGTGCTGCCCTTTTGCTGAATGGCTGCGCGCAGGTGGCGCCGGAAGGCGGCCCGCCGCTGATGGATGTGCTTGGCGGTGATTCCAATCTTTCGAGTTTCCGCGCTGCGTTGCGCAGTTCTGGCCTCGCTTCCGAATTGTTTGAGCGTCCGGGCATTTACACCGTGCTCGCGCCAACCAACCTTGCCTGGTCCGGCGCGCCGGAGCGTATTCGTAACGGCGAACGCGAAGGGCTGCTTAGCCTGATCGCGGGTGGGCGGCTGAGCCTTGTGGATATTCAGGCGCGCGGCGGGCGCATCCGCATGTTGAGCGGGATTGACGTGCGCGTGGTGGGCGGCACGGCTGATAGCCCGCGTATTCAGGCGGCGCGCCCGGGCCAGGCGCCTTCTGGTGCTTCGGCAAGCATCATCCGCGCCAATCTGATGGCGAGCAATGGCGTGGTGCATGTTGTGCAAGGCGTGCTGCTGCCCGCATGATGCGGCGCCGCGCCGTTCTTGGCGCGCTGTGTCTTTCACCGGCACTGGCCTATGCGGCCAGTGCTGCGCACCGGATTTGGGTGGTCAGCAATGGCTGGCATAGCGGGATTGTTTTGGCCCGCGCCGATGTGCCGGAAAGCGTGATCCCGGAAATCGCCGATTTCCCCCATGCGCGGTTTTTCGAATTCGGCTGGGGCGATGCGGAATTCTACCCGGCGCGCGAAGCCGGCGCCTGGCTTGCCTTGCGCGCGGCCTTTCCAGGGCCGGCTGTGATGCATGTGGCGGGCCTTCCGGATCATCCCGCGCGCATTTGGCCCAATGTCACCATCCTGCCCTTTGCCGTTGATGCCGATGCGCTGCGCCGCTTGCTTGATTTCCTGCGCCATAGTTTTGACCGTGCCGGGGCGGGGCGCGCGGTGGTGACGGCGCGTGGCATCTACCCTTTCAGCCTGTTCTATCCGGCAACAGGGCGGTTTCACATGTTCAACAATTGCAATACCTGGACCGCGCAGGCGCTGACGGCCATGGGGCTCGGCGCGTCACTTGGGGGCGTGAACACGGCAGAGGATCTGGTCAGCCGCATCCGCCCCTTTGCGATGGCGGAATAAGTCAGCCGTCTTTCGCGTCCCCGATCGGCGCGGCATCGCGTGTCATGCCTGCCAGCACTTCAGCCACATGGCGTACCTTCACCGAAGACCCTTCGCGCTTCAGCCGCCCCGCCATGTTCAACAGGCAGCCCATATCACCCGCGAGCAAGGTGCCCGCACCGGTTGCCTGAATATCGCGACATTTATCGGTGACCATGCGCACGGAAATATCAGGGTATTTCACGCAGAAGGTGCCGCCAAAGCCGCAGCAGATTTCCGGTTCTGCCAATTCAATCAGGCTGAGTCCCTCAACCGTTTTCAGCAATTTGCGCGGCTGCGCCTTCACGCCCATTTCCCTGAGGCCCGAACAGGAATCATGATAGGTCACGCTGCCATCCAGCCGCGCCGCGACCTTTTCCATACCCATCACATCGGTCAGGAAAGACACCAGCTCATGCGTGCGCGCGGCAAGCGCTTCCGACTTTCCACGATAATGCGGGTCATCATCAAAAAGTGCGGGATAGTGATGCGCGATCATGCCGGCGCAGGAGCCAGACGGGGCCACCACATAATCATAGCCCTGAAAGGCATCCACTACCGCGCGGGCCAAAGCCTTGGCATTGGCGCGGTCGCCAGAATTATAGGCGGGCTGGCCGCAGCAGGTCTGGCTGGGCGGCACTTCCACCTGGCAGCCGGCCTCTTCCAGCAGCTTGATGGCGGCAAAGCCGACGCTTGGCCGATAAAGGTCCACCAGACAGGTGACGAAAAGGGCAACGCGCGGGCGGGCTTGGGTCATGGGGTCAGTTTAGCCTTGGCCGTGTGCGCTGGCGATATGGTCAGCGTCAATTCAGGCGCTGGCGCAATTCGCCAGCGAGCGCGCGCACGCGGGCAGCGGCTTCCCCTTCCGGCACCAATTCCAGGAAGCGATCCAGGCAGCCAAGCGCCGCGCCAATGCGTTCCAGCCTTTGGTTCATCAGCCCCGCTTCGCGCCACAGCGCGGCATGATCGGGTGCCAGCCGCAGCATGTCTTCGGTCGCCGAAAGCGCCGCCTTCACATCCCCGCCGCGCAAGCGCCGCAGCTTGATATTGTTTTGCAACCGCAGCAGCACTTCGCGGCGCGTCATGGGGCGCAGCACACCGGGGCGCAGTTCCGCCTTTTCGCCCTCCACGCGCTTCAGCAGCGCGCGCAAATCCTGCGCTTCCAGTACCTTGCCGCCGGCAAAGACATCCAGAATGAGCTTGCCCTTGGGCCCTTCCAAAGCCAGCAGGAAATGGCCGGGGAAATCCAAGCCAAAAGCGCCCCAGCCGGCGGCATCGGCGGCATGCAACCACAAAATGCCAAGCGCTACAGGCAGCCCGCGCCGGCGTTCCACCACATGGATCAGATTGGCATTCGCCATATCCTCATAGGTTTCGGAATCGCCCTGATAGCCAAAATGCCCATGCAGCGTTTCCGCAAGGATCAGCCGACGCGCTTCCAGATCGCCGCCATCGGCCTTGCCATCCATGCTGGCGGCATCCACCACCTTGCGCGCGATATCGGAAAAATGCGCCGCTACCTTGCGCCAATCGGCCTCAGGCGCATCCACCCGCGCCAATTGCAAGGCGACGGTCGCGATATCAAGCTCCAGATCCGGCAGGCTGCCGGCGGCTTCGATCGCGCTGCGTGGTTCGGGGGCATGGGTGATCGCCATCAACCATATTTTTACGGCTTCTTCAGGAAGGATCAAGTTTTATCAGCGCAGCAGCAGCGGCAGCATGGAATCCAGGCGCAAAAGCCCCTCCCCGGTTGCGCAAAGCCGGCCATTTTCGCCCCAGAATAGGTAATCCTCGTCCAGGCAGGCCGCCAGCATGGCCGGGTCCACCACCTCGGCAAAGGCAAGCCCGGCGCGGGCTTCGATTCGGGCTGGGTTCACGCCTTCCGTCAGGCGGAGCCCCATCAGCATCGCCTCCCGCCCCACTTCCGCGGGGCTCAGGGTTTCCACATCCACTGCCGCATGGCCTTGGGCTTCGACCAGGCGCAGCCATTCCTCCGGCGCGCGATGGCGGCGCGTGGCGTGGATGGCGCCCCCGCGCAACACGCGCTGATGCGCCCCGGCGCCGATGCCCAAGTAATCGCCATAGCGCCAATAGGCCAGATTATGCCGGCTTTCCGCACCTGGCTTGGCGTAATTGCTGATTTCATAAGGCTTCAGGCCAAAGCGCGCCGCCTCTTCCGCCGTTGCCAGATAAAGCCGCGCCGCGTCATCTTCAGCCGGCAGCGCAAAGGCGCCTCGGCGATAGAGCGTTTCAAACTGCGTGCCTGGTTCAATAGTCAATTGATAAAGCGAGAGATGATCAGCCGCGAGCGCCAAGGCCTGGCGCAGTTCTGAACGCCAGGCGGCTTCCTGCTGGCCGGGCCTTGCATAGATCAAATCAAAGGAAAGCCGAGGGAAAATGCCGCGCGCCGCTTCCAGTGCGGTGATCGCCTGTGCCACGTCATGCTTGCGGCCAAGAAAACCCAAAGCCTCGGCATTCAGGGATTGCACGCCAAGGCTCGCGCGATTGACCCCGGCATCCCGAAACGCCGCGAGCTTCGCCGCTTCAACACTGGTGGGGTTGGCTTCGAGTGTGATTTCTATATCGGGCAGCGGGTCAAAAAAGCGCGTTGCATCTTCAATCAAGGCGGCCACAGTTTCCGGCGCCATCAGGCTTGGCGTGCCGCCGCCGAAGAAAATACTGGCAAGCGGGCGGCGACCAATCAGCGCGGCTTCATGCGCCAATTCGCGCCGCAAGCCCGCGCGAAAGCGCGCCTCATCCACCCTGTCACGGACATGGGAATTGAAGTCGCAATAGGGGCATTTGGCCGCGCAAAACGGCCAATGGATGTAAAGCGCGAGTGGTTCCACGTGGGGTCTATAGGCTATTCCAGCTTCACGCCGGAAGCCTCGACCAACGGTTGACACTCAATCCACAGCGAAGACCGCGTCAATCTCCACCGTCGCATCGAGCGGCAATTGCGCCACGCCGATTGAGGTCCGGGCATGCCGGCCATTTTCACCCCAAAGCGCGATGAACAGCTCCGAACAGGCGTTGATGACCTTGGGATAATCGCCCATGCCGGGTGCCGCGGTGACGAAGCCGCGCACCATCACCACCTGACGGACGCGGCCAAGGTCGCCGCCAAGCGCGGTGCGGAGCGTGGATAGAAGCTGCAGACCGATCGCGAGCCCGCCTGCGCGCGCCGTAGCAAGGTCAACATCCTTGCCATAAACCCCTGTGGGGTAGGGCACGCCGTTGCGTTCGCAGATCTGGCCCGCGAGGAAAATCAAATTGCCCTCTCGCCGCCACAGGATGAACTCCGCCACAGGTTTGGCCGCAGGTGGCAGGGCATGGCCCAGGGCGGTCAGGCGAGACAGCAATTCGGCGTCAGTCGGCATCACGTAGAATCCCGGATAGGTCAAAAAGGGCAGCGCAGAGCGCGTATTTATCTTCAGCGCTTATCTTGCATGCGTGAAACCAAGCGGCAAGGCAAGGCTTTCACCTAAATGGCCTACCGCTTCTTCCCACCCACCCTTTGGATGGAAGCAATACGCAAAGCAGCCTTGCCGGATGCCTTCGCGATTTCATTGTCCTGCGCTTCAATTTCCTTCTGCGCCGGCAAATCACCATCAAGCCCGCCGAGCAATTCCGCCGGGACCTTGCGGTTGGAACGGCGGCTGCCGTCTTCATAAATAACATCAAACAGCACAAAGCGCGCTTGGGTGCCTGGCTTATTGGCCATGGTGTTCTCCTTCAGTCTTCACGTCTTTATCTGCGTCGCCTTCGGCATGCTGCGGGTCTTCGCCCGATTTGCGCCGCGCCACCGCTTCCTTCAGCGCTTCAAGCTTCGCTTCCTTGCGCGCCTGCTTGGCCCGGTTCACATCGGCCCGGTTCTGCCCGTAATTCGGTTTGCGCGCCATGCCGCTTCTCCAAATGCGAAAAGAAAACGGGGCAGCAAACGCCGCCCCGCCCCAAAAATCGCGGCGCCATCAAGCGCCGCACATCAAGATCAGATCTTGCGCAGATTGCCGGCAGAAATCTTGCCCTGCTGACCCTTCTGCAATTCGAAATCAATCTTGTCGCCTTCATTCAGGCCCTGAAGGCCAGAACGCTGGACATCGCTGACATGGACGAAGACGTCCTTGCTGCCATCATCGGGCTGGATGAAGCCATAACCCTTGGTAGCGTTGAACCATTTTACAGTGCCGGTTGCCATGCTGTTTACTCCGGTTGAGAAAAGCCGACGCGCGGAATCGCGCTACGGGCCGACCATCGCTACAGCCCAACCATGGGAAGGCACGGGAAGCAGGTTTGAGGATACTCGCCAAACCTTCATGGGGCCGGGCCGAAACGCCCAAACCGGACGAGGTGACACGTCCCATATGGGCCTTTCCCAAGCCAATCGCAAGTTTTTCCTTAAAATCAGCGAAAATAACCCGCGCTATTCCAACCAATGCCGCGCCGCGGTGATCACCACGCCATTGGAACGCCCGCCCGCGAAGGTTTCAATCCTGGAAGCATAGCCCTGCGCCACAATCATCGCGCTTGGCAGATCAATCGCAATCCGCCCAGCCATGGCGATCCGCGCCTCCTGCCGTGTATTGCCAAGCCGGCCGGCCAATTCCACGGCGCAGATCGCCACCAGCACCTGGCGCGCTTCAATCCGCGAAAGCCCCTCGGCACGGCAGGTCACGCCGCGCGGGCTATCGGGCACGGGCAATTCGAAGGTCGCACCAACAGGGATGCGCCGCGCCGTCAGGCTCCAGCTTTCAAAATGCCGCCGCCAGGGAAGCAGAGCGCCATCACGCGCCGCATCGGGTGGTTCATGCGTGAAGCTGGTAATGCCGCCATCATCGCGGCGCAGCACGGCCAGCCTTTCACCGCGCAACGCCTCCGGCGCCAGCAAAAGGCGCGTCGCACGCGCCGGTGCATCACGCTCCACGCCCGCAACATTCAGGCAATCGCGCCGTGGTGCGCGGTCCAGCCTTTCCCATTGCTCGCGGCAGAGCTTCCGCCACGGCCCCCAAGCCGCGCCACCAATCGCCACCGGCGCCGTGGCCGGCGTGACAGGAGCACTTAACGGCAAGGGCGGCGCCACGCTGCGCCAATCCGGCGCTTGCGCATAAGCACTCGCCCCGCAAAGGCTCAGCGCAAGCAGCAGCAGGCGCAGCACGCGCTAAAACGCGCCTGGCGTTGGGATGGCATTGATGCCAAGGCTGCGTGCCGTATCGGCAAGGATATCCCAGGTGGTGGCATCAACCGGGATGCCGCCGGCCAATCGTGCCGCGCGGGTTGCTCTTTCCTTCTCACCGGCCACCAGCACGGGCTGATCGGGATCAGCGGGCGGGGATGCCTTCACATGCGCAATCACTGCGGCCATTTCAGACCGGAAGGCGGCCAGGTCGCCAAAGCGCGCGGGGTCAATGACAAAGGCAAGCCAGCCATTGACGATGCTGCCATCCTTTGTGTGATGCGGCGCTGCGGTCACGCCACCAATCAGCGCACCGGCCAGGATTTCGCACATCAGCGCCAGCCCATAACCCTTATGCCCACCAAAGGGCAGCAGCGCGCCGCGTGGCTGGTCCCGATACAGCACACCCGGATCATTGGTGGGCTTGCCCTTGGCATCCACCAAGGCGCCATCCGGCACTGGCTTGCCGGCATTGAAGGCGACACGGCATTTGCCAAGCGCAATCGCCGCCGTTGCGAAATCCAGGATCAGCGGGTGTTCGCCCTCCGCCACCGCCGGCACGGCCACGCAAACCGGATTGGTGGACATGCGCCCATCGGTCCCGCCAAAGGGCGCCACCGCGCCGGGGCCGGATACGCCATTGACGAAATGCACGGAAATCATCCCAGCCCGCGCCGCCTGTTCACCGTAGGAGCCGATGCGCCCCAAATGATGCACATTCTTCAACGCCATCACCGCATGGCCATGCTGGCGCGCGGCATTGATCGCCCAATCCATGGTGATGCGCCCGATGCGCTGGCCATAACCCATCTTGCCGTCAAACACGGCAAGCGATGGCTCCTGCCGCACCGCTTCCGGCATGGCACCGGCATTGAGTTTGCCGGCGCGCAGATTTTCCACATAGCGCACCAGCAGCATGATGCCGTGGCTGTCATGGCCTTGCAGATTCGATTCCAGCAAATGATCCGTGACCATTGCCGCTTCATCTTCCGCGCTGCCGCCAGCGCGGATCATGGCATGCACCAAGCCGCGCAAGGCAGCGGGATCAACACGAAGGATCGGGGCGGCTTTCATGATTCCCTCCAGGGGCGGCGCTGCCACAGGCCGCGCAATTCCTTCTCATTACGCTCGACTTCGGCGCGATAGGCATCGCCGATCAGCGGCGCCAGCGGCAGGCCAAGGCGTTCGGCTTCCTTGATAAAATTCGGATCAGACAGCGCCGCGCGGAAGGCCGCTTCCAGCCGCGTGCGAATTTCTGCCGGCAAGCCAGGCGGCGCCACCACGCCGCGCGTTGCCCCACTCACGAGCCGATAGCCTTGCTCCCCGAAGGTTGGCACATCCGGCGTGCCGGCCCAGCGTGTTGCCGCCGCCTGGCCGAGGGACCTGATCTTGCCATCACGCAGCAGGGCGAGGCTCTCGCTCATGTTGAAGGCGCCCACCTGCAAATGCCCGCCCAATAGTGCGGTCGAAAGCGGCGCCATGCCGTTGAAGGGCGCATGGGTCATCGGCGGCACGCCGGCCATTTCCTCAAAGGCGATGACCAGCAGATGATCATCCGAACCAATGCCCGTGCTGCCATAGGAAATCTGCCCTGGCCGCGCCTTGGCCGCCGCGATCAGGTCGCGCAAATCCCGCAGCGGCGAATTGGCCGCGACGAATAGCCCGCCCGGATCATCCACCACATTGGCGATGAAGGTGAAATCAAGTGCCCGGTATCTGGTTTGCCGTTCCATGGGATAGGTCACCAGGGCCGGCACGGATGTCGCGGCCAGGGTATAGCCATCGGGTGCGGCAGCGAAGGCCACTTCCCAGCCAAGCTGCCCGCCAGCGCCAGCCCTATTCACCACGACAAAGCGCGCGCCCGGCAGCTGCGCCTGAAGCCCAGGCAGGATCATGCGCGCCATGGTGTCCACCCCGCCACCGGGCGGGAAGGGCACGATGATTTCGATGGGGCGATCCCCCGGCCAGGCGGCATGGGCAAGCCGCGGCGCGGCCAAGGGCAGGGCGGCCAGCCCGGTCAGGATATGGCGACGTGATGGCATGGTTTTTCTCCCGGTTTGTTGGTCTTCACGGAATGGATTTCAAAAACGCCGCGAGTTCTTCGCGCCAGAACCGCGCCTGGCCGGTGGTGCCATGACCAGCGGTCTCGGTACTGCCTGGTATCAGGGCCAGCCGCGCATTCGGGATGCGCGCCATGGCGGCGGCCATCAGCCCGGTTTCGTGCGGGTTGCGTTCATCATCGGCGGAATTGATGGCCAGCACCCTGGCCCTGATCCGCCCCAGCAGCGGTTCAGGGTCATAGTCGCGCGATGCCTCATACATATAGATAAGGTCATTGGCATCAGATGGACCCGGCTGGGCCAGGCGTTGATCCAGCAGCGCATCCGCCGCCGCCCGAGTCGGGGCCGCCTGTTGCAGGGCCTGCGTCCCCCCATTGGTCGCGATATTGAAAAACAGGAAGGCCAAGGGCAGGCAAGCCGGCTGGCTGGTGTAATTCCCATCCAGATAGGCAGGGTCGCGCCGGATGGTTTCGATCATCATGCGCCGCAGCATCCAATTCCGCCCGGACATGGCCGTGGGCTGGGCGGCCATGGGCACAATGGCGTCCATGAAATCCGGATGGGTCACCCCCCAAAGCCAGGCCAGCATGCCGCCCATGGAATTGCCGATCACCAGGCGCACATGGCTGATCCCCAGGCCCTCGGTCAGCAGCCGATGCTGCGCGGCCAGGATATCGGCGTAATTGAAGTGCGGAAACCGTGCCCGCATCCCATCCGATGGCTTGGAGGATTTCCCCGCCCCCAGCGCATCCGGGATGATAATGTAATGCCTTGCCGCATCCAAAGCCTGGCCTGGGCCAAAAAGCTGCCCGGCAAAAGCCGGCGAGACCATGCTCCGCGACGACCCCGCCGTGCCATGCAGCACCAGAACCGGGGTGCCGGAGGGCTCACCAATCGTCAGATAGCCAAGGCGGAGTTCCGGCATCACCTCGCCGGTGTGGAAGCGGAAATCCCGCGCGACCCAGACCGCTTCGCGCGGTTCGGGGTATTGCGCGGCGGCAGGCGCGGCGGCGGCAAGGCCCGCGGCCAGCAGCGCGCCTTGGATGATGGTGCGGCCGGACATGGCGTGCCTCCTGATCCTTGGAACTTGGCGTGAGCCTAGATCGGATTGGCGGCATGGCAAATCGGCCCAAAGCTTGCCGCGCCCCGCACTGGCCCCTATACCCGCGCGCATATGCCAGCCCGCCCGGGCCGGCCCCGTTTCAACCGCGAAGATGCAGGACTTCCCATGGCGAAGATGCAAGCCAACCAGATGCGCGCCGGTATGGTCATTGAATTTGAAGGCCAGCGCTACACCATCCTGAAGCAGAACATCATGATCCCCGGCAAGGGCGCCGCGGTGATCCAGGTGGAAATGCGCAATGTGAAGACCGGCGCCAAGAAGGACCAGCGCTGGCGCACTGCCGATACGGTGGAACGCCTGACCACTGAGGATAAGGAATTCACCTATTCCTATGAGGATGGCGAAAACCTGGTCCTGATGGACCCGGAAACCTTCGAACAGACCCTGGTGCCCAAGGATATCTTGGGTGAACGGCTGCCGTATTTGCAGGAAAACATGACGGTCAACGTCAAGCTGATCGAAGGCGAGCCGGTTTCGATGGACCTGCCGGAGACCGTGACGTTGGAGATCGTGGAAGCCGACCCGGTGGTGAAGGGCCAGACCGCGTCTTCATCCTACAAGCCGGCGGTTCTTTCAAATGGAGTCAAGGTGATGGTGCCACCTTTTATCACGGCCGGTGAGAAGATTGTGGTGAAGACCGCCGATGGGACTTATTACGAAAGGGCGAAGTAAGGCGTTCTGGGCGGGCTATGGGGAAATGGCCCGCCAATATCTTGGTTAAGGAAAATTGCCCCCGCGTGAAAAAAACGCTCTCGCGTTTAGAATTTATTAACTATTTCGGGTTTTACTACCCCCACGTCGCAAAATGCGGTGGAACATAGGCGTAAGAACTCAGGTTTGGGGGCTCGCGCTGTTGCAACGGAAAAAGTCCGATGACGATGAACTCCATCAATACGAATGCGCAAGCGGTGATTGCGCTGCAATCGCTCAACACCACCAACGCGCAAATGTCGGTCACGCAGAAGCGTGTGTCGACAGGTTATCGTGTGTCGGACGCCAGGGATGATGGCGGGGCTTTTGCGGTGGCGCAGGCGGTTCGTTCCGATGTGGCTGGCGTCATCGCCGTCGGTGAGCAATTGGGCGGCGTCAAGGGCATTTTGGAAACCACCTTCGCTTCGCTTTCCGTGGTTTCCGACACCATGAAGCAGTTGCGCGCTGTGCTGACCCGTTTGGCGGATAGCGCCATCAGCTCGGATCAGCGCACCACCTATGGGGAACAGTATGTACTTCTGCGCAATCAGGTCGCCAGCTTTGTGGATGATGCGTATTATAATGGAAGAACGCTACTGAGCACCAATACTGCACCGCCCATAAATGGTGGCAACATCATATCCATCCGCAATGAAAGTGGCAACACCTTCACCATCACCGCGGTGGATGGCGAGACTCTGAAGATGCCCACAGCCGCGCCGACCAGTGCTGCCCAAGCGACGACCTGGATCGTCAGCGGGGGAGATTTTGATGACGTGGACAAGGAAATTTCCAGCGCCCTAAACGAATTTGGGTCCGCGATGGCCTTTGTGGATAACCAGCTCAGGTATAACTCACAAAAGGTGGACGCCATGGAAACCGGGCTTGGTTCGCTGGTAGATGCCGATCTTGCCAAGGAAAGCTCCACGCTTGAAGCGCTGAAGGTCCGCCAACAGCTCGGGGTCCAGACCTTGGGTCTGGCTAATCAGGGACCACAGGTTCTGCTGGGGCTGTTCCGCTAAACCCCCGCCGCTATTCCCCATCCTTGATCCATGCGCCCAGCCCCGTGCTGGGCGCAACTGTTTTTTGGCGCCCCCTTGGCCCCAGGGCTTGATCCCACTCAAAACTGCCGCAAAGCTTGCCCCTTAAGCCGCCTAGTAAGCTTCGCTTAAAAAAAATTGATCAGGCTTTAGTTTTTTCCGCTGATGTTTAGTTTTTATTAACCATCGCCGGACGATGATGAGGAGCGCCGCAAAAAGCGGATGACAAACTGGCAATCGCTACTCAGGGTAGAGCGGGCGCCACTTGAAAGGGGAAGACCCCAATGTCGTTCAATTCTGTCAATACCAACCGCCAAGCAGTTTTCGCGCTGCAGTCCCTCAATCAGACCAATTCGGAACTGGGCTTTACCCAGAAGCGCGTTTCCACCGGGTTCCGCGTGGCTGACGCGCGTGATGACGGTGGCGCTTTCGCTGTCGCCCAGGCGGTGCGTTCCGATGTCGCCGGCGTCACGGCGGTTGGTGAACAGCTTGGTGGTACGCGTGGTATTCTTTCCACCACCTTCGCCGCGCTTTCTGTGGTGTCTGACACCATGAAGCAGGCGCGCGCGGTGCTGACCCGCTTGGCTGATGCCGCCGTCACCGGCGCCTCGCGTACCCAGTATGAAGAACAGTACACCTTGCTCGTCAACCAGATCGGCAGCTTTATTGACGATGCATTCTACAATGGTCGTACGCTGCTGAGCACCGCCGGTCCTAACGGTGGTAACATCGTCAGTATCCGCAACGAATCAGGGGGAACCTTCACCATCGAAGCTGTCGATGGCGCAGACCTCAGGCTCAATGCGACAGTGCCGGCGGACGCAGCAGATGCGGTGGCCAGGCTTGCCCCTACCACTGGCGACTTCGATGTGACAGACGCCGCCATTTCCACCGCGCTCAACAAGTTCGGCGCACAGATGCAGTTCGTGGACAATCAGACGGTCTATAACTCCAAAAAGATTGATGCCATGAATGATGGTCTTGGCGCGCTCGTGGATGCTGACCTTGCCAAAGAAAGTTCTTTGCTCCAGGCACTGCAAACAAGACAGCAGCTTGGTGTCCAAACCCTTGGCATTGCGAATCAGGGACCGCAGGTCCTCCTCAGTCTCTTTCGCTAATGACAACAAGGCTGAGGAGATGACCTTCTCAGCGCAAGAATAAAGTGATGGCCCCGGTCAAGCCGGGGCCATCTCCCAAAACCGGAGACAAAAAATGTCAACGCTCGTACTCGAACTCCGCCAAGGCGACATGATGGTCGTCAATGGCGCCCCGATCCGCTTCCGCAACCGCGCGCGGATTGAACTCACTGCCAAGGCACGCTTCCTGTTCGGCAAGCAATTGATGACGCCCGATATGGCGGATACGCCAGCCCGGCGCATCTATTTCGCCCTGCAGACCGCCTATATCGGCGATTACGAAGAACGGAAGGCCGGCCTGGAAGAAGCGAAGCAACGCATCGCCGAATTCAAGGAAGCCACCACATCAAATCTCGCGCGGGAATATCTTGATCGTGCGCTCGCGCTGGCGGAAGAAGATCAGTGCTACCAGGCGTTGAAATTCGCCCGCCGCGTCATGCGCCATGAAGAAGTGGTGCTGGGCCTGACACCCATCGCGCAATTTGCTACCACGGCTGAATGACGGCGACACCAATGAACCAAATGCTTGGACCGCGTGGCTATGGTGCCACGCAACGCGTCAGGACGCTCCGCGAACAGGAAGCCGATGTCTTCCGCCGCGTGAATTACGGCCTTAAGGCCGCGCTGAATGGCGATGCCATAGATCGCGCCCGCGCCGTTTCGGATAATCGGCGCCTTTGGTTGGCTATTGAAGCGGCGCTGGTCAATCCGGAAAATCAGCTTCCCGAAGTCACCCGCATCGGCATCATGCGCCTAGGCCGCGGCGTGCAGCGGGAAATGGAAAATCAGGAACCTGATATCGAGTTCCTGATTGGGATCAATGACCAGATGATCGCGGGCCTGTCCGGCGATCCGGGTTGACCCCAGCCGCTTCAGATCATCCGCATCAGCGTTCCATCGCGCCTGATCGCGTGGTGGAACAACGCGCCGCCCACATGCAGCGCGATCAGCACCACCAAAAGCCAGCCGCCGATGGTGTGAAACAGCGACAGGATTTTCGCGAGGCTTTCCCAGGCTTCCATGAATTTCGGGAATTCAATAAAGCCCAAATAAGCGGTGGCACCCTGCATCGGAAAGCCCCAGGCATTGGTGGCCATGAAGCCCAGCAAGGGCTGGATGATCAGCAGCGCATAAAGCGAATGATGCACGGCGGCTGAGGCAGTGCGGAACATTTTCGGCATATCATTGGGCAGGCTGGGCGGCGGGCTGAGCCGGCGCCAGATCAGTCGGGCAATGGCGACAAAGAGGATGGTCAGCCCCGCGCTTTCATGCAGCGCGTAAAACCCCATCTTGCTCCCATCCTTCACATGCTGGATGACGAAGCCAAGCGGCAGCGCCACCAGCATCAGGCCCAGCGTCACCCAATGAAACAGCTTCGCAATCGCGCCATATTGCCCCGCCGGATGCGCCGCATCCGCCCCCTTGGGGGGCAAAGCTGCCATGCCATCCATCACGCTCTCCCTTTGTCTTGCGGACAGCATGACACAAACGCCCGGCCGCGCGCGAGTGTTGTCGCACGATGATTACCGCCCATGCGGATTGGAGCCTGGATCCCCGCAAGCGTTGGGTCAGCATCGCCCGCCGCCAGGGGAGGCATTGGCAAGCCAGCGCCCCGCGCCTGGTCGGAGACCCTGCCACGCTGGCGGCGGATTTGCTGGCGGAAGGCAGCCCCGCCGCTTTGGGCCTGGACCTGCCGCTTGGCGTGCCGCGCGGCTTCGCTGAAAACCGCCCCGAAAAGGATTTTCCGGCCTTTCTGGCGGGGCTTGCGGGAAAGGCTGATTTTTTCGCGGTATCCCCGACCCTCGAAACCGTCTCCCCCGCCCGGCCCTTCTACCCCGCGCGCGGCATCAAGGGCATGACGCGCCTGGCCCATGCGACCGCACTTGGCCTGGCCGATGCCGCTGGCCTGTCCCGCCTATGTGACCGCGCCACCGCAGAACGCCCCGCCGGTGCGCCGGTATTTTGGACACTTGGCGCCAATCAATCCGGCAAGGCCGCCATCAGCGCCTGGCGCGATTGGCTTGCCCCCGCGCTCGCCGCCGGCGCGCCCTTCCGCCTTTGGCCCTTCGCCGGGGCGCTGCATGATCTGCTCCGCCCCGGTCAGCTTGCCATCGCTGAGGTCTATCCGGCGGAAGCCTTGCGCCATCTTGGGCTGAAACTCACGGGGTCAAAACGCGCCGAAGCGCCGCGCCGGGCACTTGCCCCCGTGCTGTGTGATGCCATGGCTGCGCTTCACGTCACCCCGGATGCCGCCTTGGCCGAGATGATCCAAGCCGGCTTCGGCACCGATGCCGCCGGGGAGGATCGCTTCGATTCCCTGATCGGTCTGCTCGGCCTGATTGGCGTTGCGGATGGCACGCGCCCGGATTTCATCCCCGAAGACCCGATGATCCGCGCCTGGGAAGGCTGGGTCTTGGGCCAAACCGCCCTACCCCTGAACCAAGCCTAACCCAAAGGCACGCCCGCGGCATCCTTCGCGGTGCGGATCGTCTGCAAGGTCTGCACGCGCAGCACATTCGGCGCCCCGGTAAGCCGCGTGGTGAGTTCATTCTCATGTGCCGTATTGCGCGCCACGAGTCGCAGCAGGAAATCCCCGCCGCCGCGGATCATGTGGCATTCGCGCACCTCCGGCCAGGAAGTCGCGAGCGCTTCAAACGCATCCAGCACACTTTGCTTTTGCGATTCCAGGCCAACAAGGGCGAAGAACACCACTTCCCAGCCGAGCGCGGTGGGGTCGAGATCTGCGTGATAGCCGCGAATCACACCTTCCTCTTCCAGCCGGCGCACGCGCCGGAGGCAAGGCGGTGCGGAGAGATTGACGCGGCGCGCCAATTCCACATTCGTGATCCGGCCATCGGCCTGAAGCTCCGCCAGGATCTGACGGTCGAGCGCATCCAGGGCCGGATCGGGGGCGGGGGTCTTGGGATTGGGCACGGGTCTTCATTGCTCAAAACCGGGCTGCCGCGCAATATCATTTCAAGATGTGGCATCGGTCAGGCAGTGGCTTGCCCGGAAGGGGCGGCTGGCCGATATCAGGCAAGAGAATTCAGGGGTGCGGATCGTGGCCGAGACATTTCAAAGCAACCTACTCATTCTGGGCGCCGGGCCGGCGGGCTATACGGCGGCGATCTATGCCGCGCGCGCCGGGCTTTCGCCCCTGCTGGTGGCAGGCATGCAGCCCGGTGGCCAGCTGACGATCACCACGGATGTGGAGAATTACCCAGGCTTTGCGGAAGCCGTGCAAGGCCCCTGGCTGATGGACCAAATGGCCGCGCAGGCCACGCATTGCGGCACCAAGGTGGTGCAGGATGTCATTACCTCCATTGATCTCTCGCGCCGGCCTTTCCGCGCGGTGGGTGATTCTGGTGATGTCTATGTCGCGGATGCGCTGGTGATCGCAACCGGCGCGCAGGCGCGCTGGCTTGGCATTCCGGGGGAGAAGGAATTGGGCGGTTTCGGTGTTTCCGCCTGCGCCACCTGCGATGGTTTCTTTTATCGCGGCAAGGATGTGGCAGTGATTGGCGGCGGCAATTCCGCGACCGAGGAAGCGCTGTATCTTTCCAACCTCGCGCGCCATGTCACGCTGATCCATCGGCGTGATTCCCTCCGTTCCGAGAAAATCCTGCAGCAGCGGCTTTTCGCCAAGCCGAATGTTTCGATCATGTGGAATACGCTGACGGAAGAAGTGCTGGCCGATACATCGGGCCGCATGCCAGTCGTGCGCGGCTTGGCGCTGCGTGATCGCCTTACCGGTGAGGCGCGCGAATTGAAGGTGGATGGGGTTTTTGTCGCCATCGGCCATTCACCAGCGACAGCCCTTTTCCAAGGCCAGATCGCCATGGATGCGGAAGGCTATATCGAAACCACGCCCGGCAGCACGCGCACCTCCATCCCCGGCGTTTTCGCGGCGGGTGACGTGCAGGACAAGATTTATCGGCAAGCGGTGACTGCCGCCGGTACCGGCTGCATGGCAGCACTTGAGGCGGAAAAATATCTTGCTGCGCTTGAAGCGGGCCACGCGGCGGCAGCCTGATGCCCACCGATTGGGACAAGCTGCGTATCTTTCACGCGGTCGCAGAGGCAGGGTCCTTCACCCATGCGGGTGAGACACTGAACCTCAGCCAATCCGCCGTATCGCGGCAAATCCAGGCGCTGGAAGAAGCGCTGAATGTGCCGCTATTTCATCGCCATGCGCGCGGCCTGATCCTGACCGAACAGGGCGAAACCCTGAACCGCACGGTGCGCGAGGTTTTCGCGAAACTCGCGATGACTGAAACCATGTTGACCGAAAGCCGAGAGCGCCCGGCGGGGCGGCTGAAAGTGACTTCCACCATCGGCTTTGGCAGTACCTGGCTGGCGCCGCGCTTGAAGAAACTGCTCGATATTCATCCGGAAATCAGCGTGACATTGCTGCTTGATGATTCCGATCTGGATATTGCCATGCGCGAAGCGGATGTTGCGATCCGGATGCATGCGCCGCGGCAACCGGAATTGATCCAGCGCCATATCGCCAGCTTCGGTTGGCGGATTTGCGGCGCGGCTTCCTATCTGAAGACCATCGGCATCCCGCAACGGCCGGAGGATTTGGACGCGCATCGGCTGATCATCTATGGCGATTATCAGCCGCCGATTGACAATATCAATTGGCTGGCTGAGGTCGGCCGCCGCCCCGGCACCGCCAGGCGCGCGGCGGTGGAACTCAATTCCATGCCCGGCATGGTGCAGGCGGTGCGCAGTGGTTTGGGGCTGGCGGCGCTACCGGATTACATCGGGGCGGAGCTGGATGAATTCGTCCAGGTGCTGCCGGGGGTGAAGGGGCCGAAGATTGAGGCCTATTTCGTCTATCCCGAAGAAATGAGGCATTCCAAGCGTGTAGCGGTGTTCCGGGACTTCCTGGTGGCGGAGCTGACCGGCGCGGTGTGACTGAATGTTACGGGAAAGGGGTTAGCCATGCGTTTTCTGCATGGCCGTGTAGTCGAGAACGGGAACCACAACCCAGGCGAGAGCGGCTATAAAATGGGCATCCGAGATTTTCGGAAGGGGTCAGTTGATCCCTCGTCTCCCAGACGTGAAGCCTCCCTGTTGACTTGGCCCGGAAACCTTATGGTTTTCGGGCCATTCTTTTTGGTGACGTCGCTTTCCCCTTGACGCGCCCGCCCTTCCCGCCCTGCCATGGGAGAAAATCAGCCCCACAAGGGCAAAAAGGGGAGAGGAAGCATGTCAGGAACAACGCGCCGCACTGCCTTGGGCTTGGGGGCCGCGCTGCTCGCCACGCCGGCCTTGGGGCAGTCGCTTTGGCCAACCGGGCCCATTCGTTTCATCGTCACCTTCCCAGCGGGCGGTTCCACCGATCTGCTCTCTCGCATCTGGTGCAACCGCATGGCGGAAATCACCGGGCAGCCTTTTGTGGTGGAAAACCGCTCGGGCTCCGGCGGCAATGTCGGGACGGAAGCGATTGCGCGCGCGGCACCCGATGGCAATACGATTGGGCTCGCCTCGGTCGCGTCGCTTTCCATCGCGCCCACCTTGTATCGGCGCCTGCCCTTCGATGTGACGCGTGACTTTTCGTATATCTGCGGCCTTTGGCAATTGCCGAATCTGCTGATTACGCGGCTTGATTTTCCGGCCAATACCGTTCCGGAACTGATACGTGAGGCGCGCGCGAACCCTGGGCGCTTTACCTTCGCAAGCTCTGGCGCGGGCACGACGCTTCATCTTTCTGGTGAATTATTCAAGCAAATGGCGGGCGTGGATATTCTGCATATCCCCTATCGTGGCGGTGCGCCGGCGCAGATTGATCTGCTGGCCGGGCGCGTTGACATGATGTTCGGCAATATTCCCGAAGCGGTGCGCGCCTTTCGCGAAGGCAAGGTCAAGGCGCTTGGCGTAACGGGCCCGCAGCGTAGCCCGCAAGCGCCACAAATTCCGGCCATTGGCGAATTCCTACCGGGCTATGCGGTGACTTCCTGGGGCGGGGTTTGCGGCCCGGCCGGCATTTCGCCCGCCATTGTTGCGCGCATCGCCGAACTTGGCCGGCAGGCGGTGGAAAGCCCCGATGTGCGCCGCCGTTATGAGGAAGCAGCCGCCGAAGTCTGGTGGGTATCACCCCAGGATTTGGCACAATTCCGTCGCGCCAATGAGGAAAGCTTCGCCCCCCTGATCCGCGCTGCGGGCGCGGTGGTGGAATAGCCTTTGACGCGCCCTGCACAAGCCAAGACCAATGCGATATGCTTCACGTGAATAACGGGAGGATAACCATGAAAAACACCATCACACGCCGCACCACCTTGGGCCTTGGCGCCGGATTGCTCGCAGCACCTGCCATTGTCAGCGCGCAGGGCAATTGGCCAACGGGCCCCATTCGCTTCATCGGGCTTTTCCCGCCGGGTGGCGGCACGGATATCCTGTCCCGCATCTGGTGCATCAAAATGAGCGAAATGACCGGCCAGCAATTCGTGGTTGAAAACCGTTCCGGTTCCGGCGGCAATGTCGGCACGGAGGCGATTGCGCGCTCCACCCCGGATGGCAATACCATTGGGCTTGCTTCTGTCGCGCCACTCGCGATTTCGCCGACGCTTTATACGCGGCTCAATTACAACCCCGCGCGTGACATCGCGCTGATCTCTGGCCTGTGGCAATTGCCGAATATGCTGGTGGTGAATAATGACGTGCCGGCGCGCAGCGTGCCTGAATTGATCGCGCTGCTGAAGGCCAATCCCGGCAAATTTGCTTTCGCATCATCCGGGTCCGGCACCACGGTTCATCTTTCCGGTGAGATGTTCAAGCATTTGGCCGGCGTGGATATGCTGCATGTGCCCTATCGCGGTGCGGCGCCGGCGCATATTGATCTGGCCGGCGGGCGCGTTCACATGATTTTCGACAATATCCCGCAAGCCTTGGCGCTGGCGCGTGATGGCAAGGTGCGTGCGCTGGCCGTGACAGGTGCGCAGCGCAGCCCGCAAGCGCCCGAGATTCCTACCATGGCGGAATTCCTGCCGGGGTTTGAAATCAATTCCTGGGGCGGGGTTTGCGCGCCCGCCGGGATTTCCCCGGCGCTGATCCGGCGCATCAATGAACTCACCAAGCAATCGCTGGAAACCGATGATATCAAGCGGCGCTTTTTCGAAAACGGCGCGACCACCTGGTACACCACGCCCGAGGAATTCGTGAAATTCCGCGCCGAGAATGAAGCCGCCTTCGCGCCGCTGATCCGCGCTTCCGGCGCAAAGGTGGATTAAGCCGCGCGCCGATTCCACGGCATCAGCGCCAGGAAATTCGCCATGGGGCAAAGCCCCATGATGCCGGCGAAAACCAGGCCCGCGCCAACAAAAGCGGAAAGCGCGTGAAAGCGCGGATCCACCAGCGCGCCCAAAACGGCGCCCAGCAGCACCAGGCTGCCTGCGGTGATCTGCACCTGGCGCATGATGGGTAAAGGTGCGCGCTTGTCTTCCGCGATCTTCACACCCGCGGCACCCAGCGCGCCAATCCCGCCTTCCACCAGCAGCACACGGCAGCCCGGCACGGCGGCGGCAAGCGCGCCCGCATTCTGCGCTGTGCGGCTGCCCGATTGGCAATGGAAAATCACCGTGGACCCCGGCGCGATGCCAAGCGCAGCACTCCCCAACCGAGACACCGGCGCATGGGCAGACCCCGGCACATGGCTCCGCGCACGTTCGTCGGCTTCGCGAATATCCACCAGCACGGCCTCGCCCGAGGTGATCAGGCCAGCGGCTTCGCGGGCGGGAATGGATTGGGCAGTCATGGCGGGCTCCTCATGCAGCAGAGGAGTAGATAAATTAGATTCGTCTTATATTCAAGCAAAAAGCGTCAGAAATCCAGATCGGCGTAATGTTCAGGCGGGATCAGGCCGCTGATCCGGTCCTGCAATAACGGCCGGAAGGATGGCCGGGATTTTACTCGCGCATACCAATCCTTGGCGGCGTCATTCAGCGCCCAATCCACATCGCCCAGATAATCCAGCGCCGAAAGATGCGCCGCCGCCGCCAAATCCGCGAGCGACAGCGCATTGCCCCCAAGCCAGGGCCGGGTTTCCGCAAGCCAGCCGAGGTAATCGAGATGCGGGCGCAAATTGGCATAGCCCGCACGAATGGCCCCAGCATCGGGATTGCCGCGCCCAAGAAGCTGCTTCATCTGCTTTTCAAACAGCAGATTCCGCCCGACTTCCGCGTGGAATTTCCCATCAAACCAGGCCACCAGGCGCCGGATTTCCGCCCTTTCGCCGAGTGAACGCCCAAGCAGCGGCATATCCGGATAGGCTTCATCCAGATATTCGCAAATGGCGTAGGAATCGATGATGCAAAAGCCGTTTTCTTCCTGCAGCACCGGCACGGTGCAGGCGGGGTTGATGGCGAGAAACTCCGCACGCCTTTCCCAGACCCTTTCGACCCGAAGATCAAAGGGAATGCGCTTTTCCGCCAAGGCAAGGCGCACCTTGCGCGAATAGGGAGAGAGGGGGAGGTGATAGAGAATTCGCACTGCGTGCTTATGCCACCCGCGGCCGAGCGGCGCAAAGTGAGGGCCATAATTGAGGGGTGCATGACGGCAGAAAACATGATGAAGTGAGGCTTCAAGGCGGATGGGCGTCATGGTCCCCAGGGGGTCCGTCCCCGCCTCAGAAAAACAAAGAGGAACGCTGATGACACCGCCACTTGATGCATCCGCCGCGCCGCGCAATTCCGATCTGGAAGCGGCGCTTGCCGAAGCGCGCGAGAATTATTCCCGCGCCCGCCCGAATAGCGCCACCGCGCATGAGAAAGCCCGCACTGTCATGCCGGGCGGCAATACGCGCACCACGCTATTCTACACGCCCTTCCCGACCGCGATGAAAAGCGGCCAGGGCTGCTATCTGGAAGATATTGACGGCAACAAATACCTCGACCTTTGCGGCGAATATACTGCGGGGCTTTTCGGTCATTCCGATCCGCGCATTCAGGCCATGCTGCATAAGGTGATTGAAAACGGCATCAGCCTTGCATCAGTTGGCGAGAATGAGGCGAAGCTCGCCGCCATTCTGTGCGCACGCTTCCCCGCGCTGGAATTGGTGCGCTTCACCAATAGCGGGACGGAGGCGAACCTCATGGCCGTTGCAGCCGCCCGCGCGCATACCGGCCGCAGCAAGATCATCGCCTTCCGTGGCGGCTATCATGGCGGCGTCATGAGCTTTGTCACCGGCGGCAGCGTGGTGAATGCGCCGTTTTCAGTGACTCTTGCCGAATATAATGACCTGCCCGGCACGCTGGCGCTGATCCGCGAACATGCTGATGATCTTGCTGCCGTGCTGCTGGAACCCATGATGGGCAGCGGCGGCTGCATCCCCGCCACGCGTGAATTTCTGGCCGGGCTGCGGGACGCAACCCGTGAAGTTGGCGCAATGCTGATTTTCGATGAGGTGATGACCAGCCGTCACACCGCGGGCGGTTTGCAGAAGCTGCATGGCATCACGCCTGATCTTGTCTCGCTCGGGAAATATATCGCGGGCGGCATGTCCTTCGGTGCCTTTGGTGGGCGCGCGGATGTCATGTCGGTGTTTGATTCCCACAAGCCCAATGCGCTGACGCATTCCGGCACCTTCAACAATAATGTGCTGTCCATGTCTGCCGGCACATTGGCGATGGGCGAGATTTTTGATGACAGCGCGGCGGAAGCGCTGCGCAAGCGCGGCGATGGGTTGCGCGATGCGCTGAATGGCATTTGCGTCAAGCACAAGGTCGCCATGCAATTCACCGGCATTGGCAGCATGGTGCAGCCGCATTTCCGCCTGGGGCCGATCCTGCGCCCCTATACCGCCAGCGCGCAGGAAGATGGCCTGCGGGAGCTGTTCTTCCTCGATATGATGAAGGCCGGCATCTACATCGCGCGGCGCGGCATGGTGGCACTCAGCCTGCCGGTGGGTGAGCCAGAGTTGCTGCGCTATATCGCGGCGGTGGAGGAATTCTGCGCCTCTCGCAAGCCGCTCATGGCGGGGTGAAACGGGTCAGGGCGGGGCTGGTTTCCGGCCCCGCCGCCCCTTGGGCCGCGTCAACGCCGATCCTTGCGGGCATTGAAGCCGCTGGCGTCACCTTTTCGCCAATCGGCTTCGTGCGGCAATTCAAGCGCCACGCCGCGTTGGTCACAGGGGATGACATTGGTCTGTGGTATGTCGTTCACCATGGAAAGGGCAACGCCACGGGGGCGGGAATAGCCGGCAAGTTCTATATCCAGGGCGCCTTTGGCAGAAATACGCCGGACCCTGCCCCATTCGCCCGCCCGCGCGACTGGGCCTGGTCCGGGCTTAGCCCGTGTCAGACGCACCAGATCCCCGACCTCAAGGATCGGGACAGGGCGCCCATGAGCGCGAAATTACAGCTTCATTGGCCGCCTTTCTGAGTAACCTCTAATAGAAAAAGCCTCTCACCCGCTCCTCAAGCGCCGGAAGCATAGCCATTACGTATTAAAATGTCAGGTTTGCGCTTTAGACCTTAACAAGTTTCTTGACTCAGGTGTTGAATTTTTGCATTAAGGGAACCGGTGATGATGCCATGATCAGTCAGCTAAACGCCCCACAAACCCAGGTCAAGGACGGACTTCGCCCACCTGCTGGAGCAGCCGGTGCTGATCGTCCTGCGGGTGCCGCGCCGCCTGAGCCCTCGCCCGAAGTCGGCCCACCTAACCCAAGGCTGCGCATTGACCGCGACCTAGGTATTGTCGTCATCGAATTCCGAGATACTGTCGGTCGGGTGAGCGTAAGTCTACCAACCCCCCGGGAAATTGACGCCTACCGCGCCTCTATTCTTTTCGGCGCTGAAATGCCACCAGATGTGAAAGCGATGAATGTCACGCCGGGCGGTCCCAGCGCCGCTCGCCCGGGGATACCGCTGCCGCCGGAGCCTAAGACATCGCTCGTTTCGTGGCTTGAGCGTGAGACTTACTCCGCACCTGACCTGAACAAGACCGCCTGAAACCCCGCTTCAGTCGCAAGCGTAGCGTATGGGCCAATTGGTCATTGATAAGCTGCTAAGATTTTGTCCGTAACGCCTGTGGCGCGGGGAGCCCTGTCGCGTTAGCCTCGCCCCACAAGGGCGCATGCAGCGCCCCAAGCAGACAAAAGGATCAGCCATGGCGATGTCTCGTCGCGCCCTAATGGGTGCTGGTGCCGCGGGCTTGCTCGCCGCGCCCGCACTGCATGCGCAGGAAACCTTCCCGAGCCGCCCCATTCGCATCGTGGTCCCTTACCCGCCTGGTGCGATCAATGACATGCTGGCGCGTTGGGTTGCCGATAAGATGCCGGAGGTCTTCGGCCAGCCAGGTGTGGTGGAAAATCGCCCCGGCGCTGCGGGGAATATCGGCACGACCAATGTCGCGCGCTCAGCGCCTGATGGCTACACGATTGGCATCGGCAATACACCGATCCTGTCGGTCAATCCCTTTGTCTATCCGAATATGGGCTATGATCCGCGCACGGAAATCAGCCTGATCGGCATTGCCGCGCGGCTGATGAATGTGCTGGTGGTGAACCCGAATAGTGGCCTTAATAGCCTGCAACAAATTCTGGAACGCGCCCGTGCCCAGCCGGGGCGGATGACCTTCGCCAGTTCCGGCAGCGGCAGCAGCCCGCATTTGGCCGGCGAATTGCTGAAGCACATGACCGGCGTTGACATCACCCATGTGCCGTTTCGCGGCGGCGCTGCCTCTGGCACCGAAATCATCGCCGGGCGCATTGATATGCTGATTGATAATGTGCCGAATTCCATCGGCCATATTCGCGGCGGCCAAATGCGCGCCCTTGCCGTGACCGGCAGCGCGCGCGACCCCGCCTTGCCTGATGTGCCCACCTTCGCTGAGGCTGGTGTGCCAGGGTTTGAGATGTATTTGTGGTTCGGTTTCATCGCACCACCCAACCTGTCGCCGGCGGTGATGGAAAAGCTCTCATCCGGCATTCGCCGCATCGTCACCGAAACCGATGTGGCCGAGCGTATTCGCCGCCAGGGCGCCGAGGTCTGGCACAAGGACCCCGCCGGCATGCGTGCGGCGATGGAAGCCGATATGGCGAAATGGGGCCCCGTTGTGCGCGCCGTGGGGCTGAAGCCGGAATAGGCTTGAACGGGACTTGCAATAGGCGCGCAGTATCGGAAGATGGGTCATCGCCCTTTGCCGGGCGTTCAACATGATGGGGTGGAAATGTTCTCTCATATCTTCGTCGGCGCTGATGATGTCGCCGTTTCCAAGAAATTCTATGACGCGGCACTCGGCGTGCTTGGTGTCGCGGAAGGCAAGATGGACCCGAAAGGGCGCTGCTTTTACCGCACGCCAACCGGCACGCTTGGCATCAGCAAGCCGATTGATGGCAAGGCTGCCACAGGCGCCAATGGTGGCACCATCGGCTTTGGGTGCGACAGCCCAGAAAAGGTGAAGGCGTTCCATGATGCGGCGGTTGCCAATGGCGGCACCAGCATTGAAGACCCGCCCGGCTGGCGTGAAGGCGGCGCGGTGCGGCTTTATCTGGCCTATGTGCGCGATCCTTACGGCAATAAGCTTTGCGCCCTGCATCGCGGCGGGTGAACCGCTTGGCGTGATCCGTTGCCGCGGATCACGCCCCCTGAACATCTTCAGTCCGGCGGAAGTATCCGGCTTTCGAGGATATGCGACCGGCTGATGGTCTGATGTAGCTTGTGTTGATTTGCGGAATTGCCGAACAGCTTCCAGCGCTTGGTTGCTGTTTCTGCTACTTGTCCGATACCCCATGGTGAACCAGGCAAACACCAAGTGTGATCCGTGAATTTCCCCTGTGGCGCGAGCCGAACGCGCCCAAGACCAAGGAATCAGGCTTCATGTCCGCCCAGTCTCGCCTTGAGGCTTTTCGCCATCTATTGACCCAGGCGCATGAGCGTCTGGACCTTGCGTTCGGCTTCCAGCTTTGGGACGGTTCCACCATTCCGGCCAACCTGCCGCAAAACGCGCTGATGATCCGGCTGGCGGATGAGGCGATGATCGCAGCCCTGCTGCGCAAACCCAATATTGATACCTTGGCGAATTTATGGGTCTCGGCACGGCTTGATATCCTGAATGGCTCCATCTTCGACCTGGCTGCGCGCCGCCCGGCTGTGCGCACAAAATCCCTACTGCGAAGCCTGGACCGGAAAGACCTGTTCACGACCTTGCTCCGCTTTTTGTTCCTGTCGCGTGGTGGGCCTTTTCCGCTGGAACAGGTGCGCGGCGACAAGGCGAGCAAGGATGGCAGCGAAGAAGCCAACCGCGAAAACGTCCATTATCACTATGATGTTTCGAATGATTTTTATGCGCTCTTTCTCGACCCGGAAATGGTCTATACTTGCGCTTACTTTCGCGATTGGAACAATGATATCGCGACAGCGCAGCAGGACAAGCTGCATATGATTTGCCGCAAACTGCGCCTGAAACCCAATGAGCGTTTGCTTGATATCGGGTGCGGTTGGGGGGCGTTGGTGTGCCATGCGGCACGCCATTACGGGGTGCATGCCACTGGGGTGACATTATCGTCTGAACAGGCCGAATTGGCGCGCGCGAAAATAAGGCGCTTGGGGCTGGAAGGGCGCGTAGAGATCCAGCTGCAGGATTACACAAAAATGCAGGGGCAATTTGATAAGATCTCGTCCATCGGCATGTTCGAACAGGTCGGCATCGCCAATTATCCAACCTATTTTTCCTCCGTAAACCGATTGCTGCGCCCGGGTGGTCTTTACCTGCATCACACCATCGCGCGGCCCGCGAAACGCGATGACAAGGCTTTCGCGAAACACGCCAAGGAATACGCTGCCCTTACCCGATACATCTTTCCGGGCGGCGAATTGGATCACCTTGGCATGTCAATTGCCAATCTGCAGCGGCACGGTTTCGAAGTGCATGATGTTGAGGGTTGGCGCGAGCATTACGCGCGCACCTGCCGCCTGTGGCATGATAAATTGCTTGAAAATCAGGCCGCAGCCGAAGCGGCCATCGGCAGCGTCAAGACCAGGCTGTGGCTTGCCTATCTCGCCGGCTGCTCATTGGCGTTTCAACGCAATACCGTTGGAATCTTCCAGACCCTGGCGTCAAAACGCGTCAAGGGCCCGTCCGAACTGCCGCCAACGCGGGCCGATCTCTACGCCGATTGAAGGCGGCTTTATTGCGGCGACGCGAAGGTGTGGCAAGCTCAACAACGCAGACGGATCACGCCAGAAAATGCCGCGGCACCAGCCCATGATCACGCGCTTCTCGTGATAGAGCCTCTCGGTAATCGGGATGCGCAAGGCCGATGATGGCGCGTGCGCGTTCAGCAACCGCAAGCCCCTTCAGATTGGCGATGCCATATTCCGTCACGACATACATCTGATCTGACCGCGCGGTGGTAACGACATTGCCCGGTGTCAGGTTCAGCACGATGCGGCTTTTGCGCACCCCTTTGCGTTCATAGGTGGATGCCAGGCAGATGAAGCTTTTGCCGCCCTTGGACGCATAGGCACCGCGCACGAATTGCGCCTGCCCACCGGTGCCGCTGATATGGCGATGCCCATCGGATTCGGATGCCGCCTGACCCTGAAGATCAATCTGCGTGGTGTTGTTGATGGCGACCGCGCGATCATTGCGGGCGATGATGTCTGGCATATTCGTGTGATCAACAGGCCGAGCGATGAAATCATCATTATCGCGCAGCGTATCGTAAAGCCGGCGACTGCCCAGCGCGAAGCTATAGGTGACCAGCCCCTGATCGAAAGCCTTGCGCGCGCCGCTGATCCGCCCGGCAAGGTATAGTTCGACCAGACCCTCATTCAGCATTTCGGTATGGATGCCAAGGTCACGCACGGAAGATTGCTGCAATAGCGCGGTGACCGCATTGGGCATGCCGCCAATACCAACCTGCAGGCAGGCGCCATCTTCGATCTGCTCCGCGATCAGGGCAGCGACAGCGCGGTCAACTTCAGACGCTTCGGCATTGGGCAATTCGGGCGTTGGGATATCATCACCTTCAATCACGTAATCCACCTGGCTGCGATGCACGCGCACATGCGTGCCCACCACGCGCGGCATATCGGGCAGGGTTTCGATGATCAGAAGCTTGGCGGTTTCGACAATGGCGGGATGCCAGACATTGACCGGGCCAAGGTTGAAATACCCCTCGGCATCCATCGGCGCGGCGCGCAGCACTGCAATATCGGTCTGCGGAATGAAGCGGCGATAGTAATCTGGAATCTCGCCAAGATGGCAGGGCAGGTAATTGACCAGGCCCTGGTCATGCTTGCGCCGGTCATAGCCGGAGAAATGCCAGTTGTAGCAGGCGAAATGCGCCCCTTCCGGATCCTGCTCCAGAAAGGCACGCGGCTTCATGCTGAGGCAATTGCGGATGCGCACATTGCTGAGGCTTTCGCGGCGCGCCGCCAGCGCACGATCAAAAACATCCGGCTGATTGAAGCAGGCCCCGAAATCGAGCCAATCACCGGGCTTGACCAGTGCGGCGGCTTCCTCGGCCGAGATCAGTTGGGCGGTTTTTGTCATGGGCTATCCTGGCGTGAAGGCTTCAGCTTGTTTTGGGGTGATTTCCGTTCTTTGTCACTTACGAAGTCTGTGCCTAAGCCACGCTAGTGGTCCGGTCGCCGCTGTCGGTTCCCGACAGCGGCGTGAATCGGCCCACCAAATATAGGGCTAGTGGTGCGCCGGGGCTTTTTGGGCAAGGAATAGGTCAGCATGAATCGCACCACTAGGCTGGCTTTGCTGGGCAACCAAGTGGCGCCATCCGACTTGGTGTTTCAATCCGCCTTGATATTGGCAATGCGCGCCACTTCGGCCCAGGCCGGCACTTCTTGGCGGATGCGCGCAGCGAAATCAGCGGGGCCCAACCATTCGGGCCGTGTTGCTTGCGTGGCCAGTTTTTCGCGAAATTCTGCTGTGCTTGTTACAGCCTGAAAATCACGTGCCATACGCTCCACCAGTGCGGCAGGGGTCGCGGCGGGGGCCAATACGCCATACCAGGTGCCTGAATCCGGCACATCAAACCCAAGCTCTGCCAGGGTTGGCGTATCGGGAATTTCCGGCACGCGTTCCCGCCCAAAAGCAACAAGGGGCCTGATCTGGCCATTCCGATACGGCCCTATGCCACCAACAATCGTTTGCATGAAAAGCGGCACGCGCCCTGCCAGCACATCCTGCAATGCGGGCGCCGTGCCGCGATAGGGCACATGGGTGATATCAATCCCGAGCGCGCGCTTCAGCGTTTCGCCACCGAAATGGCCATTGCCGCCATTGCCCGTGGTGGCATAGCCCATTTCGCCGGGCTTCGCCCGCGCCGCCGCGACCAAGTCAGCCAGGGTCCGATACGGCTCATTCGGCCCAACCCAGAGCACATTGGGTGAAAACGCGATCATTCCAATCGGCGCGAAATCACGCAGCATGTCATAGGGCAGGCGATAAAGCCCTGTATTCATCACAATGTTATTGCCGCTGAACAGCAAGGTCATGCCATCGGGCGCAGCCTTCGCCACGAAATCCGTGCCGATCGTGCCATTGGCGCCACCGCGATTATCAATGATGACCTGCTGCTTCCAGGCTGCGGAAAGCCCAGGTGCGATCAGGCGTGCGACGAAATCCGTCGGTCCGCCGGGCGGGAAACCAACCACAATCCGCACAGGGCGTTCCGGCCAAACCGGCGCGGCGGTTTGCGCAAACGCCGCATGGAGCGAGAAGGCCAAAACTGCGAAAGCGCCGCATAATCCAAGGCGCAGCGTTTTGAGATTTGGGATTGTCATGGCGCTTTCCCCCTTGGCGAAACTGATCGCCAAGGAAGCCTAATCCCAAGCGCAAGCTTTTGGGAAATGGGCGCCAAACATTGAACAGATAAGGGAATGGTAGCGGCGAGCGGACTTGAACCGCTGACCCCGGCATTATGAGTGCCGTGCTCTAACCAGCTGAGCTACGCCGCCAATTGGGAGCCGCAGTTAGGCCGCTGCCCGGTCAGTGTCAACCGAAAGCCGCGCGCGTAGGAACCCGCCACCCAAAACGCGGTCCCCATCATACATCACGCAGGCCTGACCGGGCGCAATCACGCCCGGTTCATCCAAGACCACGCGCAAAATCCCGGCGCCTCCGTCCCAGGCAACCTCAGCCGCACGCGGCACTTCGCGGGCGCGCAGCTTCACCGTGCAGCGGAGTGTTGCGGCGGGCGGGGGGATGAGCCAATTCACCTCAGCAACCTCGGCATCCCGCCGTTCAAGGCCAGAGCGCGGGGCCAGCACAATCCGGCGCTTCGGCGCATCCACCGCGGCCACGTAAAGCTTTTCCTCGCCATCCCAGGAAGCCTGACCCAAGCCCCGCCCCTGGCCCACGGTGAAGCCCGAAATCCCGCCATGCTGGCCCAGCACGCGGCCATCGGCATGCACAAACTCACCCGGCTCCGCCGCATCCGGGCGCAGCTTGCCCACCAGCGCATCATAACGCCCGGCGGGCACGAAGCAGATATCCTGGCTATCTGGCTTTTCCGCGACCGCGAGGCCGAGCCTTGCGGCGGCAGCGCGCACCGTTGCCTTGTCCGGCATATCGCCCAAGGGGAAACGCGCCATGGCAAGCTGCGCGCTGGTGGTGGCGGCCAGGAAGTAGCTTTGGTCCCGTTCCGGGTCCACGGCGCGATGCAATTCCGCACCATCAGGGCCTTCGATGCGGCGCGCGTAATGGCCGGTCGCCAGTGCTTCGCAGCCCAGATCCTCGGCCATCGCCACCATATCGCGGAATTTCACCGTCTGGTTGCAACGGATGCAGGGCACCGGGGTTTCGCCGCGCGCATAGCTATCGGCGAAATCACGCATCACATCGCGGCGGAAAATCTCCTCGCGGTCCAGCACATAATGCGCGATGCCGAGCCGATCCGCCACGCGCCTTGCATCCAGAATATCCTGCCCCGCACAGCAGGCGCCTTTTTTCTGCAAGGCCGCGCCGTGATCGTAAAGCTGCAAGGTGGCGCCAATCACCTCATGCCCAGCTTCCTGGAGCAGCGCGGCGACCACGCTGCTATCCACCCCGCCCGACATGGCCACCAGCACGCGCATCTTCAGGCCCGCCCCACCGCATCAAGCCCCTGCTGCCAGAAGCGCTGTTCGAGCCGCGCCGCTTCGGCGAAATCCGCCGCCAGGCGCGCGAATCGCGCCTCTCCTCCATGGGAAACGCCCAGCGCATCAATCCGCCGCGCCGCCGCATGGGCCATTTCCTGATAGGAAGCCGCGCCATAGGTATCAATCCAGGACTGATACGGGTTGCGATCACGCTGCCGCGCGGGGTCCGCCAGAATGCGCAACGCCACCTGAGCGTAGCCCACCGTGCAGGGCACCAAGGCCACTTCCAGATCCAGAATATCGCCGGCATAGCCGCGATCCAGCACCCAGCGCGTGTAGGAAACAGTCTCGGCACTTTCCGGCACGGAAACCACCGCCGCTTCCGAAAGCCCCCATTCGGCGCAGTATTTCAGATGGAGCTTGGTTTCATCCAGAATGGCGAGCACTGCCGCCGCCTTGTCCCGCATCGCCGCCAGGCTTTCGCCCTTCAGCACCGCAAGCGCCTTGGCGCGGGCGAAATGGATCAGGAACAGGTAATCCTGAATGAGGTAATGCTGAAACGCCTTCAGCGGCAAAGTGCCAGCCGAAAGCTGCTGCACAAAGGGATGCCAAGTATAATCGCGCCATTCGGTTGCCGACGCAGCCGACAGCTTGCGAAACAAGCCGCCTTCCGCGCCGAATTCATCCCAATGAGCGCGAGGCACGCTTCAGCCGCCCGCGTTGCGCGACCCGGCGGGCAGCTTCACCACCAGCCCATCCAGCGCATCCGTCATGATCAATTGGCAACCCAGCCGGCTGGTTTCCTGCAAGTCGAAGGCAAGGTCCAGCATGTCTTCCTCATCCTCGGTCGGCTTCGCCAATTTGCCGAACCAGGAAGGGTCCACAATCACATGGCAGGTGGAACACGCCAGCGATCCTTCGCAGGCGCCTTCAATGTCAACGCTGTTGCGATGCGCGATTTCCAGCACGGAAAGGCCAAGCGGGGCTTCCACTTCCTTTTGCGTTCCGTCGCGTTCGATGAATACCATTTTCGGCATGGCTAATCACTTGCCTTGTCTGTTGCGGAGGCTGCGCGGTGCCAAGCAGCGGCCAAGCTTGCCGCGGCGAGTTCCGCATCGGCGGGCGAGGTAAAGCGTCCCATCCCAATCCGCAAGGTGGCCCGGGCGGCTGCGGGTTCAAGCCCTATGGCTTGCAGCACGTAAGACGGTTCAATTTCCGCCGAGGAACAGGCCGAACCGGTGGAAACACACACAAGCGGCGCGCCTTCCATGATGGCCTGGGCGGTGACGCCGCCGGGGAAGGTCAGGTTCAGGTTGCCGGAAACCCGGGGCGCCGCTTCGGCATTGACCACCAGGCCCGGGATTTCGGCGCGGAGCTTATCCAGGAAAATCTCGCGCTGGCCGGCGATGCGCCCGGAATCGAGCAGCCCTTCAATGGCGGCGATCCGACATGCCTCCCCAAAGCCGACCACCAGGGGCGCGGGCAGCGTGCCGGATCTGAGGCCCCGTTCCTGCCCGCCACCAGAAAACAGGGGCGCCAAGCGCATGCGGGGCCGGCGGCGGACATAAAGCGCGCCAATGCCGCGCGGGCCATAGACCTTATGGCCCGAGAGCGACAGTAGATCGGCCTGGATTTCCCCGACATCGAGCGGCATGCGCCCGGCTGCCTGCGCGGCATCGGTATGAAAGGCGGCACCCGCTTCCTTCACAATGGCGCCGAGCGCCGCCAGATCTTGAATGACGCCGATTTCATTATTCACCGCCATGATGGACACCAGCAGGGTGTTTTCATCACAGGCGGCGCGCAGCACTTCGGGATCAAGCAGCCCATTGGCGCCGACGGGCAGGATGACGGGTTCAAACCCTTCCTGCGCCAAATCACGCACGGATTCCAACACGCATTTATGCTCGGTCACCAGCGTGATGATGCGCCGACGCGGATCGCCCTGGCTCGCGGCAAAGCGCGCGGCACCCTTGATGGCGAGGTTATTCGCCTCAGTCGCGCCGGAGGTGAGGATGATCTCGGCGGCCGAGGCGCCGATCAATTCGGCGATATGCTCCCGCGCGGCTTCCACGGCTTCGGCCACCGCGCGGCCCATGACGTGTTCGGCGCTGGCGGGGTTGGCGAATTGCGCTTCCCAAAAGGGGCGCATGGCCTGGAGCACACGCGGGTCCACCGGCGTGGTGGCGTGGTTATCCAGGTAGATGGGGTGGTTCGGGAACGACATGGGGGGAAGATGGGGCGGAATGGGGTGTGGGGCTAGGGGGATGGGATGGGCTGCGGTGGAGACGCTGATAAAGCGCGACTGTTGTTTATGGATTTTTTCACGGGGTACCCGATCCACCCCTGTTGAACGGCTGGACAAAGCAGCGCCATAATCGTCAGGAATGGCAAAGAATCCTTCTCCGGGTACGCCTAGCTCGTCTGATCTCCGCCCTGCGTCAGCTCGCCGCTCGTTCGGCGATTTGCTTGCCCACCATCTTTTTGTTCTGGGCACTAGGCCGGAAATATCAGGTCCAAACATTTGGACTAAGTGGGAATTCGCTAACCGCCTTTCGGAGCTGTCTGCGGGCGTGACGATATCTCTGCAAACTGTCGAAGACTGGCTGAACGGTGCGTCCTTGCCCGATGAACAAACAACATTCCCGGTAATCCTACAGCTACTCTTCGATAAAGACCCTGACCTTTCCGAGGATCGAGCAATCCTAACGGCGGTATTTGAGGAGGCGAAACGGGCGGAAAGAGGCGTGCTCCCGCCGCAAAATTCCGTGGGGTTGGGGCACAACCCATCTGCGCGAACGGCTATAATTTCGAAACTGGGAACCGTAATCGCCACCGGCAACCCATTCCTGAGATTAAGGCCTGACGACACTTGGGACATTGCGCGTCTCGATCAGGATTTACAAACCCTCAAGGCGGCAAAATCGCCGCCCGGTTCTGTTATCTATGCTGAGACAGAGACAGGCTTCGCTATTGTACAAGGGCAAGCAACGGATGCAGAGGTCGCCGCACAACCCGCAACGGCACAACGCCATCGCAATGTGATCGCGAAAATCGAAGACCTTATAGACGCATGTGGTACTCGGCTGGATAATCAGCGTTCCTGGCGCCGACTACCGGAAATAGCGAAGCGTGCACTCGAGGCTGCGAATCGCCCGACGATAGAATTGCCCGACGCGCTGGTCGATCTTTATGATCATACTGTCTCGCTCGGGTCCTATGTCAGCCAGGATGACGCGATTGGTGCTGACAAGAATGCATCCGATGAGCCACTTGATCACGATATCAGACGGGCGCTTGTTGACTTTATCTCATCGGCTTCGCCGTGGCTGCGTAGCTTTCCTAGTGTGCAGGCTACCGATGATGCTCTACATGAATTTCTGACCCGCCGTGAACTTTTTGAACCGATACGACGCACGCAGCGGGCCGCGCGTGAATTCCTCGAGAAAGCAGGTCAGGAAGGGGTTCTGTCCCCGGATGATGCGGTACGCGCCGCCCTACCACTGGAAACCGCGGAACGTGGCGGTTTTTTGGGAGAGAAGGCAGGCTATCGAGGGCACGGGAATGCGTTGGGCTTGTTAACGCGCGCTGCCGTTGTTTGGTTGATAGGTTTCTACTCAGGCGCAATTTCTTCTGATTTTGCCACGAAATCTCTCCTGGTTCAGCGCGCGGGAAGCTTCCTGGCGCGGGCTGAGGAGCAGGCGCTCGAGCTAGCAGCAAGCGCACCAGATGATTTGCGCATCGCGCTAGAGAATGTGCTGAAGGAAAATCGTTTACGGCACGAAGGGGACCCGCCACCACAAACGCCTGCCATCATGCCTAACAGCGGCTCGAACCCTTTCCGCCCGCCATTGGAACCGCTGGCCCGTTGGCGCGAACCCATCCCCGGCCTGCCCGAGGAAGCTTGGCCCGACATGATAACGCTCCCCGCCGGCGAATTCCTTATGGGGGCACCGAAAGGTGAGGAGGGCAGTGCCAACATCGAACGCCCGCAACGCGATGTCACCATTCGGCGCCCCTTTGCGCTGGGCCGGACGACGGTGACCTTCGCCATGTGGGATGCGGCGATGGCAGCAGGCTTCGTGCCTCCTTCCGGCACGAAGCCGCCCCCAGACCAGGGCTGGGGGCGCGACGACCGGCCAGTGATCAATGTGTCCTGGCATGACGCCCAGGTCTATTGCAGATGGCTGAACCAGCGTCTCGGGCTTCGCCCTGGCACCTACCGGCTGCCGAGCGAAGCAGAGTGGGAATATGCTTGCCGCGCGGGAACCACAACGCCCTTCAGCTTCGGTGATATGATCTCGCCTGAGCAGGCAAACTTTGACGGGACGTCGGCGGGACGGGGCGTCCCAGGCCGTGGCCGCACCGTGCCGGTGGGCAGCTTGCCGGCAAACCCTTGGGGCCTTCACGAGATGCATGGCAATGTCTGGGAATGGGTAGAGGATGCCTATGGCCCCTATCCCGCGGACCCGACAGATGCCAGTCCGTTGCCGCAGGCTGACGAAACTGAGCGTGTGCTGCGCGGCGGGTCCTATTTTCTTGGGACCTTGGGCCTGCGCTCTGCTACTCGTTTCACAGACGCCGCCGAGGCCGTATTCTTCATCTACGGCTTCCGTGTTGCCAGAACGCTCGGCTGATACCGGGTTTCATACTGTATCCTTATCTCTTTACCCCCTGGTCATGGTCAGCGCGCTTATCGCTTGCGCCCATGGATAGGCCAGTGCTGTTTGGTGCCTGCCCTTGAAACTCTTTTCGACTGTTTGGCGCGCCGGCTGACGGCGCCTGAGGCCCCCAAAGCATCGCAATGGCATGCCGCGCTGCGCAGCCCCCAGCACCAAAAGCCAAAAAAAGGAGTGGGGGGTTTGGGGGGCGAGTTCTCTCGCCCCCCATTTCAGCGCGCAGCTTTTGAAAGCCACCCCCTCACCGCCACCCCGCCCTTTGCATGATCCGCAGCGCCTCCGGCGCCAGCGCGCCATAGCGTTGCGCGTTCAATTCATCGGCGCGGAAGCTGCCAAGCGCCAGCAATGCGGGATGCGGCGCAACCCCGGCCACCACCGGATATTCGAAATTGCCATTGGCAAATAATTCCTGCGCGCGCTGGCTGCTGAGGTATTCAATGAAGCGGAGCGCCACGGCCTTGTTGGCAGAACTCCGCACCACGCCAGCGCCCGAGACATTCACATGCGTCCCGCGATCACCTGGCGCCTGATTGGGGAAGATCACGCCAATCCGATCAAACAAAGCCTTTTCCTGCGGATTGGATGAAGCGCCGAACCGCGCGAGGTAATAGGTATTGGCAACCGCAAGCCGCCCAACCCCCGCCGCCACCGCCTGGAATTGCGGCGTATCACCGCCCTGCGGCGGGCGCGCCATATTCGCCACCACGCCGCGCGCCCAAGCCTCTGCCGCTTCTGCACCATTGGCCAGGAGAATGCTCGCCATCAAGGAGGTATTGTAGGGATGCGCCGCTGCCCTGATCAGGATTTGCCCGCGCTGCGCTGGCAGGGCCAGATCCTCATACCGCGCAACACCTTCCGGCACGCCGCGCTGACGGTCATACATGATCACCCGCGCACGGCTGGAAAGGCCATACCATTTGCCATCCGGGGCGCGCATGTTTTCCGGAATGCGCGATTTCAGGATCTCGCTTTCGGTTTCGGCCAGAACGCCGGCATCCACCGCGCGCGCGAGCCGCGCCGCATCCACCGTAATCAGCACATCGGCAGGGCTATTCGCCCCTTCGGATTGAATGCGCGCGATCAATTGGTCCGCATCACCTTCAATCAGGCGAATGCGAATGCCGGTCTCGGCCGTGAAGCCATCATAAAGCGCGCGATCCGTATCATAATGGCGCGATGAATAGAGATTGAGCGCGCGTTCCTGCGCCGCCACCAGGGCAGGCGCGGCGAGCGGTGCAGCAAAGGGCAGGGCAAGCAAGGAACGGCGGCGCATGAGGTAGACCTTTCGGCGCGGAAGGTGATGTCGCGATGGGCCCGAATCAAGCGAGCCCACCCCGAAGTCTAGCGACGTCCTGTAGCCGCTTGCCATGCAAGGCAGGCGGGGCAGCCCTTCGCGAAAGCCGCTTGAAGCCCGGGCAAGCCCCGCTTGTTACCGACTCCCGTTACACTACCCCTGCAAGCCGCGCAGGAATTTCGCCCGCGCGCCGCCGCCCGCCATCAGGAAGGCGTGGTCCGAACCGGACAACAGGAAGCGCGCACCAAGGGCGATGTAATCCGGCGCGACCTTTTCATCGTAAACGCCGCCCATGCCCATGATCTTGCCATGCGCCTTGCAGGCTGCCGCCACCTTGGCATAGGCCGCGCGCACATCCGGATGCCCGATCTGCCCGGCAATACCCATGGAAGCGGTCAGGTCCGAAGTCCCGATCATCAGGCAATCCACCCCCGGCACGGCAGCGATTGAATCGGCATTCGCCACCGCTTCGGGCGTTTCGATCATGACGGTCACCATGATCTGTTCATTCAATTCCTTCTGCGCCGCGGCGGTATCGGAAACCTGGAAGGCATATTGCGCCGGCGGGCCGCCCCAGGAACGCTCGCCAAGTGGAGGATAGCGGAAGGCGCGCACCACATCACGGGCTTCATCAGCAGTATCAATATGCGGCACCACCACGCCCATGGCGCCGTTATCCAGGCAGCGCGTGCCTTCAAACAGCGCATCCTTGCAGCAGCGCACCATCGGCGTGATGCCCTGCGAAAGTGCCGCCATGGCCATGCGTGTGGCGTCATCCACGCTCATCGCGCCATGTTCCATGTCAATGAACAGCCAATCAAAGCCCGATGCCGCGGCAATCATGCCAACAGCGGGTGTGCGCAAATGATGCACGCCAAAGCCAAGGGCGAGTTCACCCTTCTCGAGGCGGCGGCGCGCGTAATTCGGAGCAATAGGCATGGTGTTTCCCCTTTGAAATTCTTGCGTGTTGTCGGTTGATCAGGCAGCGCCACCTGGCGCCAATTTGTCCTGGGTTTTCGTCTCGAAATCGCTGGCATCATGGCGTTCATGCAATTGTTCTGATGGGTCGCCGGTCACGCGGTTCACCATGCGCCCGCGCTTCACGGCGGGGCGAGCGAAAATCGCCTCGGCCCAGCGCTGCACATGCTTGTATTCATGCACGCTCAGGAATTCTGCCGCGCCATAGAGGTATCCGCGCACCAGCCCGCCATACCAGGGCCAAACGGCGATATCGGCAATCGTATAGTCATCCCCACCCAGATAGGGGCTTTCCGCCAAGCGCCGATCCAGCACATCCAATTGCCGCTTGGTTTCCATGGCGAAGCGGTCAATCGCGTATTCGATCTTCACCGGCGCATAGGCATAGAAATGCCCAAAGCCGCCGCCGAGATAAGGCGCGCTGCCCATTTGCCAGAACAGCCAGGAAAGGCATTCGGCACGTAGCGCCGGGTCCTGCGGCAAGAAGGCGCTGAATTTCTCGGCCAGATGCACCAGAATCGCACCGCTTTCGAAAACGCGAATGGGCTTTGGCCCGCTGCGATCCAATAGCGCCGGGATTTTGGAATTCGGGTTTACCTCCACAAAGCCGCTGCCGAATTGCTGGCCCTCACCAATGCGGATCAGCCAGGCGTCATATTCCGCGCCCTTGTGGCCAAGCGCCAAAAGCTCCTCCAGCAGGATCGTCACCTTCTGGCCATTGGGCGTGCCCAGCGAATAAAGCTGCATCGGGTGGCGGCCCACCGGCAATTCCTTGTCATGCGTCCGGCCGGCGATGGGGCGGTTGATATTGGCAAAGCGCCCGCCATTGGCCTTGTTCCAGGTCCAGATTTTGGGGGGCGTGTAATCGCTGGTGCTGCTCATGCGGAGGCTCCTGTGGAATGGGGCCGAGGCTGGCGCGATTGGCCGCTGCGCGCAAGGCTGGTATCGCAGGGTGATCCAGCAGGGGGCGACATGACCATCACCATCCATGGCATCAAGAATTGTGACACCATGAAAAAGGCGCGCGCCTGGCTGGAAGCCGAGGGCATTGCCCATGCCTTCCATGACTACAAGACCGCCGGCATCACCAAGGCCATGCTGCAAGCCTGGGTGCAGAAGGCGGGATGGGAGGCTTTGTTGAACCGCGCCGGCACCACCTTCCGCAAATTGCCCGAAGATCAGAAGCAAGGGCTGGATGAAGCCCGCGCGGTCGCGCTGATGTTGGCGCAGCCCAGCATGATCAAGCGCCCGGTGCTGACCAAGGGCGATGCGCTGCTGATCGGCTTTGATCCAGGGCGTTACGCTGCCTTATTGAAAAGTTGATCTTCGCTGCCTCAAATTCACCACGAGCGCCCCATATCCTGCCATTAGCAGGTCAATAAAAAGGGTGCCGGGTGGCTGCTGAGGCGATCAATTTCCAAGCCTATAGTGATGCGCTGGTCGTTCTCGGCACGGCGGGCGTGATTGTGCCGCTATTGCGCCGTGTTGGTGTCAGCCCAGTGCTTGGCTATCTTGGCGCCGGGGCTGTGCTGGGGCCGCTCGCGCTTGGGTCTTTCATCAATGAATACCCGCTGCTCTATTGGTTCACGGTGATAGATGCGAAAAGCGTCTCTGCGATTGCCGAGCTTGGCGTCGTCTTTCTGCTGTTCCTGATCGGGCTGGAACTTTCCTTTGAACGTCTGAAGGCGATGCGCCGGCTGGTGCTGGGCCTCGGTGGGCTGCAATTGGCGATCAGCTTTGTCGCCCTTAGCCTGATTGCGCTGGCCTTTGGCCTCTCGCCCGGCATTGCCGCGGTGCTGGCGGCGTGTTTGGCGCTGTCTTCCACGGCGATTGTGCTGGAATTGCTGGCGCAGCAGGAAAGGCTGCTCACCAGCGGTGGCCGCGCCAGTTTTTCCGTACTGCTCGCGCAGGATGTGGCGGTGGTGCCCATCCTGATCTTTATCGGGATTCTGGGCGCCAAGGGCGGCGGTTCTGTCCTGCTGAGCATCGCCCTGGCCTTGGGGCAGGCGCTGCTGGTGCTGGCGGTGATAGTGCTGGTCGGGCGCGTGCTGCTCCGCCCGCTTTTCCGCCTGGTGGGTGGGCAGCGTTCCGAGGAACTTTTCATCGCCGCCGTACTGTTTGTGATTGTCGCGACCGGCATCATGGCCGCCAAGGCGGGGCTTTCCATGGCGATTGGCGCCTTTGTCGCCGGGCTTTTGCTGGCCGAGACCGAATATCGCCGCGCGGTGCAAGCAACGATCGAGCCCTTCAAGGGCCTGCTGCTCGGCATTTTCTTCTTCAGCGTGGGCATGAGCATTGATTTCCGCGAAGTGGCGAAGGAACCGGTGCTGCTGCTGGGGCTGGCGTTTGGCTTGGTGCTGCTCAAGGCCGGCATCGTCTATGCGCTGGCGCGCTATTTCGCGCTGACGCCGGCAGCGGCCTTGGAATCGGCGCTGTTGCTCGGCCCTGGGAGCGAATTCGCCTTCGTCGGTATCGGCCTCGCGACCGGGCTTGCGCTGATTGAACCAAGCCTGGCCGGCTTCATCCTGGCCGCGATCAGCCTGACCATGGCCATGCTGCCCTTGCTTTCCGCGCTGGCGCGAAGGCTGGCGCCCTTGCTGGAAGCAGCGCGCCCCAAGGACCCTGAGCTTGAGGCTTTGCCGGGCGCGCAGCAGGGCCATGCCATCATCATCGGCTATGGCCGCGTCGGCAAAACCGTGGCCGCGCTGCTGCGCCAGCATGGGCTAGGCCACATCGCGGTGGATAATGACCCGGCCACCGTCTCCCGCGCGCGCCGCGCGGCGGAGGATGTGTTCTTCGGCGATGCCGCGCGCCCGGCCTTTTTGCAGGCTTGCGGGTTGGATGCGGCGCGGAGTGTCATCATCACCATCAATGCCGCGTCGGAGATGGACCAGATCATCACCGCCATTCGTCGGCTGCGGCCTGATGTGCCCATCATTTCCCGCGCGCGGGATGCGGCGCATGCGCGCCATCTCTACGCGCAAGGCGTGAATGAAACAGTACCGGAGACGATTGAAGCCAGCCTGCAATTGTCAGAAGCCGCGCTGGTGTCGCTTGGCGTGCCGATGGGGCGCGTGATCGCCTCCATCCATCAGCAACGCGCCGATTTCGCCGAGGAATTGCGCAGCGCCGCGCGGGGTGGTTCACACCCCGCGTAGCGATTGGTCAGGAAAGCTTCTGCTTCAGCACATCATTGACCAGCGCAGGATTGCCCTTGCCCTGCATGGCCTTCATGGTCTGACCAACAAAGAAGCCAAACAGCTTATCCTTGCCGGAGCGATATTCCGCGACCTTATCGGCATTGGCGGCCAGCACCTGGTCAATCACTGCTTCAATCGCGCCGGTGTCCGTCACCTGCTTCAGGCCGCGTTCTTCCACAATGGCGCCCGGCGCGCGGCCGGTTTCCACCATGGCTTCGAACACTTCCTTGGCGAGCTTCCCGGAAAGCGTACCATCCGCCATCAGATCCAATAGCGCGCCAAGATCAGGCGCGCTGACGGGCGGCTCCGCGATCGAGGTTTTCGTGCGGTTGATGGCCGCGAAAAGATCACCCATCACCCAATTCGCTGCCTGCTTCGCATCCCGCCCTTTGGCGACTGTTTCGTAATAGGCCGCGGTTTCGCGCTCCAGCGTCAGCACATGCGCGTCATAGGGCGTAATGCCGTAATCGCGCACATAGCGCGCGCGGCGCTGATCCGGCAGTTCCGGCAGCGCCGCCTTCAGGCTTTCGACGAAAGCCGCATCAATCACCAAAGGCGGCAAATCCGGGTCCGGGAAATAGCGGTAATCATGCGCATCTTCCTTGGACCGCATGGAACGCGTAATGCCGCGCCCCGTGTCAAACAGCCGCGTTTCCTGATCCACCGTGCCGCCTGATTCCCAGACCTCAATCTGGCGGCGCGCTTCGGCTTCCACCGCCTGCATGACAAAGCGGATGGAATTCACATTCTTAACTTCGCAGCGCGTGCGGAAGTCTTCGCCCGCCTTGCGAACGGAAACATTCACATCGGCACGGAGCGAGCCTTCATCCATATTGCCATCGCAGGTGCCCAAATAGCGCATGATCTGGCGCAGTTTGGTCAGATAGGCACCGGCTTCCTCGGGGCTCCGCATATCGGGTTCCGAGACAATTTCCATCAGCGCCACGCCGGAACGGTTAAGGTCAATGAAGGATTTTGTCGGGTGCTGGTCGTGCTGGGATTTGCCGGCATCCTGTTCCAAATGGAGCCGCGTAATGCCGATGGTCTTCGTGCTGCCATCAGACAACTCAATGTCAATCGCGCCCTCGCCGATGATCGGGTGGGCGTATTGGCTGATCTGATAGCCCTGCGGCAGATCGGCATAGAAGTAGTTCTTGCGATCAAAGCGGGACCAGAGATTGACCTTGGCATTCAAGCCAAGCCCGGTGCGCACGGCCTGCGCCACGCATTCGCGGTTGATCACCGGCAACATGCCGGGGAAGCCCGCATCAATCAAGGAAACCTGCGCATTGGGTTCGGCGCCGAAAGCCGTTGCCGCGCCGGAAAACAGCTTGGCGTTGGACATGATTTGGGCATGAACCTCCAGCCCGATCACCACTTCCCAGGGGCCTGATTCCCCTTCCATGATATAGCTCATGCGCCTGCCCTCATTGCTGGCACTGCCTTGAAATCAGCGGCGCGTTCCAAAGCCGCCCCCACCGCGAAAACCGTTTCCTCATCAAAGGCGCGGCCAATCACCTGCAAGCCCAAAGGCAGACCCTGATGATCCAAGCCCGTCGGCAGCGCCAGGCCCGGCAGGCCGGCCAGATTGGCGGTCACGGTGAAGACATCATTCAAATACATCTTCACCGGGTCATCGGTATTCTCACCCTCGGCAAAGGCAGCCGATGGTGTGGCGGGGGTCACAATCGCATCCACCTTGGCCCAGGCCGCGTCGAAATCGCCTGCGATCAGGGCGCGGATTTTCTGCGCCTTCAGGTAATAGGCGTCGTAATAACCAGCACTCAACACATAGGTGCCGATCATGATGCGCCGGCGCACTTCGGCGCCAAAACCCTCGGCCCGAGTGCGTTCGTATAAATCACGCAGATCGCTATCCTTCTCCGCCACGCGCAAACCAAAGCGCACACCATCATAACGCGCCAGATTGGAAGACGCTTCCGCAGGGGCCACGATGTAATAAGTGGGCAGCGCATATTTCGTGTGCGGCAGGGAGATATCCACAATCTCCGCCCCCGCATCGCGCAGCCAATCGAGCCCCTGACGCCAGAGCTTTTCAATCTCGGCCGGCATGCCATCCAGCCGATATTCACGCGGCACGCCAATCCGCAGCCCCTTCACACTCCGCCCACATGCAGCGGCGAAATCCGGCACGGGCTGATTGGCGCTGGTGGAATCCTTGGGGTCATGCCCCGCCATGGACCGCAACAGAATGGCGCAATCTTCCACCGTGCGCGCAAAGGGGCCGGCCTGATCCAGGGAAGACGCAAAGGCGACAATGCCAAAGCGCGAACAGCGCCCATAGGTCGGCTTGATCCCCGTAATGCCGCAAAAAGCTGCCGGCTGACGGATGGAACCGCCGGTATCCGTGCCTGTCGCGCCGAGTGCGATGCGCGCCGCCACCGCCGCAGCAGAACCACCGGAAGACCCGCCCGGCACCAGCCGCGCGCCCGGATCATCCTTGCGCTGCCAGGGGTTCAGCACACCCCCATAGGCCGAGGTCAAATTCGATGACCCCATGGCGAATTCATCCAGATTGGCCTTGCCCAGAAACACCGCGCCATCGCGCTTCAACTGCGCGGTGACGGTGCTTTCATAAGGCGGGATGAAATTGCCGAGGATTTTCGACCCCGCCGTGGTGCGCACGCCTTCCGTGCAGAATAAATCCTTGATGGCGAGTGGAATACCTTCAAGCGGCCCGGCCTCACCGCGCTTCCGCCGCGCATCGGAAGCACGCGCTGCCTCCAGCGCCTGTTCGCTCGTGGTGGTGATGAAGGCATTCAGCTTCGGGTTCAGCGCTTCAACGGCGGCCACATGGGCGCGCGTCAATTCCTCGGCGCTGATCGCGCCCTCATTCAGCGCCGCCAAGGCGCCGGCGAGGGTAAAATCGGTCGGATGCATTATTCCACCACCTTCGGCACGCCGAAATATTCGCCCTCACGATCCGGCGCATTGGCCAGCACGGCTTCTGCCTTGCCGCCATCGGTCACCACGTCACCCCGCATCGGCATGGCCGCCGCACCGCCAGGTGTGCCGCCCGCCATGGGCTCCACACCTTCGGTATTGACGGCCTGGAGCTGTTCAATCCAGCCCAAAATGCCGTTCAGCTCGCCCTGCACGCGGGCGATATCCTGTTCTTCAAGGCGCAGCCGGGCCAAGGCCGCGACGCGCCGGACGGTGGCGGTGTCTAGGGACATGAAATCACTACTTCCCGGAAAAAGAGCGGCGGACCATAAGGCCCCCGATGCCTATCATCAACCTGACAGATTTACGCGCGGCACTCCCCCGCCATTCCCGGCTGATCGGCCTTGATCCGGGGGAGAAAACCGTGGGTGTCGCACTCAGCGATGTCTCGCTGATGCTGGCGAGCCCCTATGGCAGCCTTAAGCGCGGGAAGCTGGCTGCCATGGCGGCCGAGATCAAGGCGATTGCTGCGAAGGAAGGCGTGGGGGGCCTGGTGGTGGGCTTGCCGCTTGGGCTTGATGGGTCCTTCGGCCCGGCGGCCCAGGCAGCGCGGGATTGGGCGCGGTCCCTGTCCGATGCGGCTGGCTTGCCGGCGGCGCTTTGGGATGAAAGGCTGTCCTCGGCGGCGGTGAACCGCATGATGGTGGGGGAAGCCGATCTCAGCCGCGGCAAAAGGGCCGCTTCGGTGGATAAGGCGGCGGCGGCCTGGATGCTACAGGCGGCTTTGGACGCCACAAAGGGATGAGGCCCATGGATCAGATTTTGGTCGAAATCGCCCTTGATGGGCGCATCCGCTACGCGATTGGTGCGCTGGCGGGGTTGGGCTTCGCCATGGTGGGGTTGGCGCTGCTGCCGCAATTCCTCGCCGAATGGCCGGCCATCACGCCCCGGCTTTTGGGGCTTGGTTTCCCAATCCTTGGGGTTGGGATGTTTCTGTGGCTGTCCTTCATCCCGGCGCCGCATGCGCTTTCGATTCGCGCCGATGGCAGCGCGTTCTTCACCCGCAGCATCACCACCTGGTGGCGGTTTTTCGATGCGTTTGAGAACCTGCCTCCTGGCGCCATTACAGGGGTGGTGGTGGAGAGCGTTGATGCCCCGCTTGGCACCACCCGCAGCGGAGAGACGGATTTCTCCGCCACATCAAAGGAATGGCGCCTGGTGCTGCGGCTGGCCGATGGGGCGGTGCGGGAGGTTCAGCGCAGCCCCGGCCGCGCTTCGCTGGATGAAAAGGCCGCCGCGCTGCGTGGCGCGCTTAAGCTGCCCTGAACGGGTCTGGCCTTCACTGCCCTGGCGCGGCTAGAAAGGGCGCTGTGTCCTATCCTCGCAAACACCTCCTCGCCATTGAGGGTCTTGAACCGCCGCATATCGCGGATTTGCTGGACCTGGCGGAATCCTACGCCCTGCTCAACCGCAGCGGCAAAACCCAGCGCGACCTGTTGAAAGGCCGCACGCTGATCAATCTGTTTTTTGAAGACAGCACCCGCACGCGGACGAGTTTTGAACTCGCGGGCAAAAGGCTGGGCGCCGATGTCATCAATATGTCGGTCAGCACCTCCAGCGTGAATAAGGGCGAGACCTTACTGGATACCGCCAGCACGCTGAACGCGATGCATTGCGATTTGCTGGTGGTGCGCCATGGGCAATCGGGGGCACCTTCACTGCTCAGCCAAAAGGTGGATGCGGCGGTGATCAATGCCGGCGATGGCACGCATGAACACCCGACCCAGGCGCTGTTGGATGCACTCACCATCCGCCGCCATAAGGGCCGGCTTGAAGGGTTGGTGGTCGCGATTTGCGGCGATATCGCCCATTCGCGTGTGGCGCGATCAAACATGCATCTGCTGACCACCATGGGCAGCCGCGTGCGCGTGGTGGGGCCGCCCACGCTGATCCCCGCCGAAGCGGCGCGTTTGGGTGTTGAGGTCTTTCACGACATGAAGGCCGGGCTTGCCGGGGCTGATGTTGTCATGATGCTCAGGCTGCAACGCGAACGCATGTCCGGCGGGCTGGTGCCATCAGCGCGGGAATTCTTTCGCTTCTACGGGCTGGATGCGGAAAAGCTGGCCCATGCCAAGCCGGACTCGATTGTGATGCACCCCGGCCCGATGAATCGCGGTGTTGAGATAGACAGCGCCATCGCCGATCACCCAACACGCAGCGTGATTGGCGAACAGGTGGAAATGGGTGTCGCCTGCCGCATGGCGGTGTTGGATGTGCTGGCGCGTGGGCTCAGGCGCAATGTGTGACGAACGGTAGTTGGGCGGCCCTGAATGTTGTGCAGTACGCCGAACAATGCACCAAGCCCGTCAGTTTGAGAGCCATTTTTCCGGCACGGATTCTGTTTCTTTTTCTATCGTACTTGATCGTGATCTCTGCCATATCACTATCCTGGCCCGAACTTTGGATGGACGATCATTTCTCGGCCATCTGACGGAACCTTTAATCAGTATGAATATGGAACATATACGACCGCTAGTTAGACATCAATTGACGTTATGCTTGCTAAAGGTGTGATAGCTTTATCTTTCCAAACCGGCGGCAAGTCTCAGGCGAAGCGGAGGCGCCAAAATTTTGTAACTCGACTTTTCCCACTTTTTCTACAAAATTAAGAAAAATTCGCACTTCTAATTTCCATCGATCCTTCGGAGACAGTTCAATGGCGGCCCAGGTCGAAATCGTACAAGTCGGAACAACGGTTGTCTATGAGAACCGCTGGATGCGAGTACGCGAAGATCGGGTGCGTCGCCGGGATGGGAGCGAGGGTATCTATGGCATTGTGGAAAAACCTGATTTCGTTGTCATTGCCGCTGGTGACGGGGATGAGATACACTTGGTACAACAGTACCGTTACCCAGTTCGAACGCGGCACTGGGAACTACCCCAAGGCAGCTGGGAAACTGCTCCAGGGACCGACATTTTCGTCCTTGCCGGGGCGGAGCTAGCAGAGGAAACCGGATTAACTGCTGCGGAAATGGAGCATGCAGGTCGCCTTCTGTTAGCCAGCGGCTATTCCAATCAAGGTTACAACATTTTCCGTGCTCGAGGTCTAACGCGCGGGTCATCGTCGCTCGAGACGGAGGAGCAGGACCTGGTCACACGGGCGTTCAAAATAAGCCAATTGGAAGATATGATTAGGCATGGTGAGATAACCGACGCCACGACTGTTGCGACATTTGGTCTCTTGCGGTTGAGGGGAATGCTTTGACCTTCCCGCTGAGGTTTTTGGCTTTTCATTTCTGAACCGGCCCGGATTTACGCGAGGCTATGGAGGGGCTTGAGATGAGTTCCAGTGTTGAGCGGCCCCGTCGCTGCACGGATGCGGATAGAAACCTGCGCATTTTGACTAAGCCGGAATCGCCGTCCGGGTGGCGCGCCGCCCCGTAAAGGCTTATGAAAGCCGGCATGATGCGCGACACCCTCATCACCAATGCCCGCCTGCTCGATCCTGCCTCTGGCCTTGATGCGCCGGGCGCTTTGCTGATCCGTGATGGGCTGATTGCCGATTGCGGTGCTGGCCTGACCGCGCCCGAGGGCGCTGCTGTGGTGGACGCAGGCGGCGCCTGTCTCGCACCTGGTTTAATTGATCTCCGCGCCAATCTTGGTGAACCGGGGGCGGAGCATCGGGAAACCATTGCCTCTGCCGCGCAGGCTGCTGCTGCCGGGGGCATCACCACCATTTGCGTGCTGCCCGATACCGATCCTGCGCTTGATGATCCCGCGCTGATTTCCTTCATCGCGCGGCGCGGGGAAGCCACCGGGTCGGTCACGCTGCTGCCCTATGGCGCGGCCACCTCCGGCTGTGCCGGCAAGGAATTGGCGGAATTCGGCCTGCTGCGCGAAGCCGGCGCCATTGCCTTCACCGATGGCGCCCGCGCCATTGCCTCGGCGCGCAGCATGCGGCTTGCGCTGTCCTATGCGCGTGCCTTCGGCGCCTTCATCATGCAGCACCCGGAAGAACCGAGCCTCGCTGCCGGCGGCGCCGCGACCGAAGGCGAATTGGCGACCCGGCTTGGCCTGCCTGGCATTACGCCGGCGGCCGAGGCGATGATGGTGGCGCGCGATATCGCACTCGCGCGCATCACGGGCGGGCATGTGCATTTCGCGCATATCTCAACGGCGGCGGCGCTTGACCTGATCCGCGCCGCGAAGGCGGAAGGTTTGGCTGTCACCTGCGATACCGCGCCGCCCTATTTTGATTTGAACGAGACCGCGATTGGCGATTACCGGACCTATGCCAAGCTCTCCCCGCCCTTGCGGACGGAGGTTGATCGGCAGGCGGTGGTGGCGGCTTTGGTGGATGGCACGATTGACGCCATTGCCTCAGACCATCAGCCGCGCGATGCCGATGACAAGCGCCTGCCCTTTGCCCAGGCGGAAGCGGGCGGCGCGGGGCTGGCAACCCTGCTTGGCGTGACGCTGGCGCGTGTGCATGCGGGGGATGTGCCGATGCTCACCGCACTTGGGTTGCTGACTGCGCGGCCCGCGAGTTTGCTCAATCTGCCGCAGGGCCGCCTCGCCAAGGGTGCGCCGGCGGATTTGGTGCTGTTCCATCCCGATCGCGGCTGGAAGGTTGAAGCCGGCAAGCTGCCGGGCAAGGCACAGAACTCGCCCTTTGATGGTCGCGCCCTGGAAGGCCGGGTGCTTGGCACCTGGAAGGCCGGGCGGCGCGTTTTCGGGGGCTGAGCCATGGCCGAACATGCCGACAGCATCGCCTTCCTGATCGCCCTGGTGGGCGGCTATTTGATCGGGTCCATCCCCTTTGGCCTGCTGCTGACCAAGGCCGCCGGGCTTGGTGATATCCGCAAGGTGGGCTCCGGCAATATTGGCGCGACCAATGTGCTGCGCACCGGGCGCAAGGGCTTGGCAGCGGCGACCCTGATCCTGGATGGGCTGAAGGGGGCGGTTGCGGTGCTGCTCGCGCGGCAATTCCTGGGTGATCAGGATTTGGTGGTGGGGACAGCGGCGGTGCTTGGGCACCTATTCCCGATCTGGCTTGGCTTTCGCGGCGGCAAGGGCGTGGCGACAGGGCTTGGCGTGCTGCTGGCCGCGGCTTGGCCGGTGGGGCTCGCCTGCTGCGCGGTATGGTTGGTGGCGGCGAAATTCCTGAAAATGTCGTCAGCGGCGGCGCTGACCGCCTTTGCGGCGGCGCCGCTTTTCGCCCTGGTTCTGTCCAGCGCGGATCACGCGCTGATGGCGCTGCTGATCGCCGTGCTGGTGTTTTGGCGGCATGAGGAGAACATCCGTCGCCTGCTGGCGGGTACCGAACCGCGTATCGGCAAAACGGCTAAGTAGAGATACGATTTAGTATTTCCCGCATAGGTTGAATTATGGCATAGGGTTTCGCCTATGCTTGCCGCCACCCCCAGCCCCGCCGAAAGCCTAGCCCTCTGGCGCCTTGCCGAAACCGAGGGGATCGGCCCCATGGGCTTTCGCCGCCTGCTCACCCGCCATGGCAGTGGCCGCGCAGCCTTGGAGGCTTTGCCCCGTCTGCTCGCCAAGCGCGAAACCCCAGCGCGCATCCCAAGCCTGGATGAGGCGCGGCGGGAAGCCGATGCCATGGCCAAGCTCGGCGCGCGCTTTATTTTTTGGGGCAGCGCTGACTACCCGCCCTTGCTCGCCATGTTGCCTGATGCGCCGGCCATGCTCGCCGTGCAGGGCGATGCGGCTTTGCTGTCCCAGGTGCCCAGCTTCGCCATTGTTGGCGCCCGCAATGCCTCCGCTGCCGGGCGGCGCATCGCGGAGGATATCGCGGAGGCACTGACCAAGGCCGGCGTGCTGGTGATCTCGGGCCTCGCGCGCGGGGTGGATGCGGCAGCGCATCAGGGCGCCTTGCGGGCAGGGCCAACGCTTGCCGTGCTGCCGGGCGGCTTGGATGTCGCCTATCCGCCGGAAAATGCTGCCCTGCAAAGCCGGATTGGCCGCGAAGGCGCGCTGGTGGCGGAACATGCTTTGGGCACCGCGCCCCTCGCCCGCCACTTCCCCAAGCGCAACCGCATCGTCGCCGGGCTTTCGCTGGGTGTGCTGGTGGTGGAAGCCGCCGAGCGCTCCGGCACGTTGATCACCGCGCGCCTTGCCTTGGAAGCGGGGCGGGAGGTCTTTGCCATCCCCGGCAGCCCGCTCGATCCAAGGAGCCGCGGCGCCAATGACCTGATCCGCCAGGGCGCGCATTTGGTGGAATCAGCCACCGATGTGCTGACCCATCTGCCCGAAGCGCCCCGCGATGCCCCGCTTTTTGCCCTGCCCATGACCTCGGAAATCCCGATATCGGAGGATATCCCGCCTGACGCCACCCCCGGCGAATACGGTCATCTGATTGATTTGATTGGAATGGCACCGATATCGGTTGACGATCTTCTCCGGCGCTGTCACCTCTCACCCCCCGCGCTCCAGGCGGCGCTTGCCGATCTGGAACTGGAAGGCCGGGTGGATATGCTGCCCGGGCATCGGGTTGCGCTAACCGGGCGAGGGTGAATCGGGAAGGCATGAGCGACGTAGTCGTGGTGGAATCGCCGGCCAAGGCGAAGACAATCGAAAAATATCTCGGCCGCGATTTCACGGTGTTGGCCTCCTATGGCCATGTCCGCGATCTGGAAGAAAAGGATGGCGCGGTCCTGCCCGAACAGGATTTCGCCATGCTCTGGGGCAAGGACCCGCGCGGCGAACAGCAGGTGGGCAAGATCGCCTCCGCCCTTAAGGGTGCGAAGCGGCTGTTTCTGGCGACCGACCCGGACCGGGAAGGGGAAGCGATTTCCTGGCATGTGAAGGATATGCTGGCCGAGCGCGGGGCGCTGAAGGGCAAGCATGTTCAGCGCATCACCTTCAATGAAATCACCAAACGAGCCGTACAATATGCCGTCGCGCATCCGCGCGAATTGGATCAGCCGCTGATCGAAGCCTATCTGGCGCGCCGCGCGCTGGATTATTTGGTTGGCTATACGCTGTCGCCGGTGCTGTGGCGCAAACTGCCCGGTTCGCGTTCCGCGGGCCGCGTGCAATCCGTGGCGCTCCGGCTGATTTGCGAACGCGAAGCGGAGATCGAGGCCTTTCGCGCCCGCGAATACTGGACCATTGAAGGCCGCTTCACCACGGCGGCTGGTGCGCCCTTCACCGCGCGGCTCACGCATCTTGAAGGCCGCAAGCTCGAGCAATTCGACCTGCCGGATGAAGCGGCGGCGCTGCGCGCGAAAAAGCTCGCCGAAGGCGGCAGTTATAGCGTGGCGTCGGTTGAAAAGCGCCGCGTGCGGCGCAACCCGCCGCCGCCCTTCATGACCTCCACGCTGCAGATGGAAGCATCGCGCAAGCTTGGCATGGGCGCGCAGCAAACCATGCGCACGGCGCAGGCTTTGTATGAGGCCGGGCACATCACCTATATGCGGACGGATGGTGTCACGATGGCGCGCGAAGCCATTGCCGCCATTCGTGATCATGTGAAAAGCGAGTGTGGGCCGAATTACATGCCCGCCGCGCCGCGCGAATATGCCTCCAAGGCCAAGAACGCGCAGGAAGCGCATGAGGCAATCCGCCCGACCGATGTGACGCGCAGCCCCGATACCATGGGCGGCGAATTGGAAGGCGCGCAGGCCCGGCTTTATGATCTGATCTGGAAGCGCGCGGTGGCGTCCCAAATGGCCTCGGCCGAGATGGACCAGACCACGGTGGATATCGCTGCCAAGGATGGCCGCGCCAATTTCCGCGCCACCGGTTCGGTGATCGCCTTTGACGGCTTCCTGAAACTCTATCGCGAAGATGAGGATGATCGCGCGGCAGACGCACGCGCCGGCATCCTGCCAGGCGCCCCCGCTGAGGATGAGGAAAGCCGCATCCTGCCCCCAATGCGGGAGAAGGAAGCGCTGAAGCGCGGCGACATTGCCGCGAGCCAGCATTTCACCCAGCCGCCGCCGCGCTATTCCGAAGCCTCGCTGGTCAAAAAGCTTGAGGAATTGGGCATCGGGCGGCCTTCCACCTATGCGTCCATCCTGCAGCGCTTGCAGGATTTGAAATATGTATCGCTCGAAAAGCGGCGTTTTGTGGCGCAGGATTTGGGCCGGATGGTCACCACCTTCCTGGTGCGGTTTTTCGAGAAATACGTGGATACCGGCTTCACCTCCGCCATGGAGGAAAAGCTTGATGAAATCTCTGGTGGGCGGGCGGAATGGCGTGCGGTGATGCATGCCTTCTGGGATGAATTCTCCCGCGCGGTGGAAGCGACCAAGGATCTGAAAGTGCGCGATGTGATCGACGCGCTGGATGAGGATTTGGGGCCGCATATCTTCCCCGCGCGCGGCGATGGCACGGACCCGCGCGTTTGCCCGAGCTGTTCGGCGGGCCGGCTTGGCCTGCGGCTTGGGCGTGGCGGCGCCTTTATTGGTTGCTCCAACTACCCGGAATGCCGCTATACGCGCCCCTTCGGCGTTGGCCCGGCGCAAGGCGAAGGTGCCGGCGCGGATCGCGAATTGGGCAAGGACCCCGCGACGGGCCAGGCAGTCACGATGCGGCGCGGGCCTTACGGGGTCTATGTGCAGCTTGGGGAGCCCGGCACGGATGCCAAGGGCAAACCCACCAAGCCGCGCCGCGCGAGCCTCGCCGCTGGACAAAACCCTGATGGCATGACGCTGGAAGCAGCGCTTGGCTTGCTGTCCCTGCCGCGCGTGATCGGTATTGATCCGGAAAGCCAGGAAGAAATCACGGCGGGGCTTGGGCGTTTCGGTGCTTATGTGCGCTGTGGCAGCATCTTCAAATCCTTGGACAAGGATGATGATGTGCTGACCATCGGGCTCAATCGCGCCATTGTGCTTTTGGCCGATGCGCGGTCGCGCATTCGTGAGTTGGGACCGCACCCGAAGGATGGCGAGATGGTGGTGGTGCGCAAGGGCCGCTTTGGGCCTTATGCGCAGCATGGGCGGATTGTGGCCAATCTGCCGCGTGATCTGGCAATGGAAGATGCCAAGCTGGATGATATGGTCACGCTGCTCGCTGAAAAGGGCAAGGAAATGAAGGCGCGCGGTGCTGCGGCGCGCAAGGGGGCCAAGGGTGGTGCGCGCAAGGCCGCCGCCCCTGCCGCAGCAGCGAAGCCCGCCGCCAAGGCGAAAGCAGCGGCCAAGGCAAAGCCGGCGGCAAAAGCGAAGGCCGCGCCCGCCAAAGCCAAACCCGCCACCAAGGCAAAGGCCGCGCCCGCCAAAGCCAAGCCTGCCGCCAAGGCAAAGGCCAAACCCGCCGCGCGCAAGAGCACCCGTTGAGATGCCGCGTCGCGGCCCGCCGGTGAAAGGCCACAAGGCCCGATCCCGCGCCGCTTCAGGCCCGGCGGCCAGTGCCAAGCGTCGCGGTGCGGCGCGCCAGGCCGCTGAAACGAAGGGCGAGCTTCCATCAAAGGCAGCGCTGCGCGGCTTCATCGCGGAAGCCAAGGGCCGCGTGACGAAATCCGAAATCGCCCGCGCTTTCGGGCTCAGCACCGATCAACGCCCGGCCTTACGCCAAATGATGCGCGAATTGGCCGAAGAGGGTGGCTCAAGCCCCGCCGGCAAGCGCGCCATTATCGCACCAGGCCGCCTGCCGGATATGGCGCCGGTGGAAGTGACCGGCACGGACCCGGATGGCGATCCCATCGCGCGCCCGCTGCAATGGGAAGGCGAAGGCCGCCCGCCGATCATCTATATGCGCCCGGAAGGCAAAGGCCGCCCGGCATTGGCGGTTGGGGAACGTGTGCTCGCGCGCCTCAAGCCCATCGGTGCCGGCAAATATGAAGGCCGCACCTTTAAGCGTATCGCGGGCGGCGCACCGGCCCGCATTCTGGGCGTCTATGAAGAAGGGCGCATCATCCCGACCGATCGGCGTCAGAAGGGCGAATGGATCGTGCCCCCTGGTGAAGCAGGCAGCGCCAAGCCAGGCGATATTGTGCTGGCAGAACCCTTGCCCGCCACGCGGCATTTTGGCCCCAAGCCGGCGCGGATTGTGGAAAGCCTGGGGGTCATGGGCGAACCGCGCTCGGTCTCCCTGATCTGCATCCATGCCCATGGCATCCCCGATGTCTTCCCCGCCGAAGCCTTGCGCGAAGCCGAAGCCGCAAAGGGTGTCACCGCCCGCGGGCGCATTGATTTGCGCGACCTGCCGCTGGTGACCATTGATGGCGATGATGCGCGGGATTTCGATGACGCCGTGCATGCCGAACCCGATGGCGCCGGCTGGAAAGTGACCGTCGCCATTGCCGATGTCGCGCATTATGTCGGCCCCGATAGCCATCTGGACCGCGAAGCCTGGGCGCGGGGCAATTCGGTCTATTTCCCCGACCGCGTCGTGCCCATGCTGCCCGAGGCGCTGTCCAATGGCTGGTGCAGCCTGCGCCCGCGCGAAGATCGCGGCTGCCTGTTTGTTGAAATGCGCTTCGATGGCGCGGGGCGAAAGACCGGGCACCGCTTCGGGCGCGGCATCATGCGCTCCGCCGCGCGGCTCACCTACGAACAGGCGCAGGCGAGTTTTGAAGCCGGGTCCGAACCGGAAGGCTTGGCGCCTGGCCATATGGCAAGCCTCTACGGCGCCTTCCGTGCCTTGCTGGCAGCGCGTGAGGCGCGCGGCACGCTGGATCTCGATCTGCCGGAACGCCGCGTGCTGCTGGACGATAAGGGCCGCGTGACGGCGGTGGTTCCCCGCGCGCGGCTCGATTCTCATCGGCTGATTGAGGAATTCATGGTCGCCGCCAATGTCTGCGCGGCGGAGGAATTGGAACGCCTGATCCAGCCCTGCATGTATCGCGTGCATGACCGGCCTTCGGATTTGAAGCTGGAAGGGCTGCGACAGTTTTTGCGCAGCCTGGAATTGTCCCTGCCGCCCGGTGATCGGCTGCACCCGCGCGACTTCGCCGCGCTGCTGGCTTCGGTGAAGGAAAAGCCGGAAGAACGCCTGGTGCATGAAACCGTCCTGCGCAGCCAATCCCAGGCGGCCTATGCGCCGGATAATCTCGGGCATTTCGGCCTGGCCTTGGCGCGCTATGCACATTTCACCTCTCCCATCCGGCGCTATGCCGATTTGCTCGTGCATCGCGCGCTGATCCGCGGCTTGAAACTTGGCAGTGATGGCTTGGCGGAAGTGGAAGCGGCGCGGTTTTTGGAAACCGGCGAACACATCACCGCGACCGAACGGCGCGCCGCCGCAGCCGAACGTGATGCGGTTGATCGCTACCTTGCGGCATATATGTCAGAGCGCGTGGGAAATTTATTCGCCGCACGCATTTCTGGGGTGACACGCTTCGGCCTCTTTGTCACTTTGGAGGAGAATGGCGCGAGCGGAATCGTACCGCTTGGCTCATTGCCGGATGATAGATGGGATCAGGACGAAGCCACGCAGCGCCTGGCTGGTCGCAGGACAGGTCTGACCTTTACTTTGGGTCAGTCTGTGGAAGTGCGGCTTCGGGAAGCGACCGCGCGCACGGGTGGGATGGTGTTTCACATCATGCAAGGCATACCGAAACGCGGTGGTCGGCCCGCGCCAGCACGGCATGGGCGGCGCTGAGCACGCGCGCGCGCGTTTTTGCCTCACTTGCTTTTCTGATCCTGCTGCTTGCTTCCGCCCTGCCTTTGGGCGCCGCCTTGGCGCAGGAAGCCCCGCGCGCCGGCGTGCATGAGGCCATCGCCCCCTTCCCGCGTGAGGAAATGCAGGCGGTTTTCGCCGCCGGCTTCGCCGCCATTCTGGACCGGCATATGGAACGCGCGCTGCCGAGTGACCTGATCACCTGGGGCCTTGCGGGTTTTACGGCGCATGATCCAAGCCTTCGGGTTGAACGGCAGGGGCGCGAATTGCGCCTGATGCGCGCGCGCCGCGCCTTGATCAGCCGCGTGCTGCCGAGCGATTCCACGCGCGGCAAACCGGAAGCGATTGGCATGACGGCTGCTGAAGCGCTCATGCCGTTTCAGGAGGCCGCCTGGGCGGCCTCACCAGCCATTCGCGATCAAGGCCAGGATAGGCTGCTGCGCGCGGGCTTCTCCGCCATTTTCGGCCATCTTGACCCCTTCAGCCGCTATGTGACGCCGGAGGAAGCGCAGCTGGCGCGTGAACGCCGGCTTGGGCAGGGCAGTGTTGGCCTCAGGCTTTCGGCGCAGCGCGGCCAGGTGCTGGTCGCTGCCGTCACGCGCGATAGCCCGGCGGCAGCGGCCGGCATCCGCGTGGGTGATCGGCTGGTGACCGTGGATGATGAAATGGTTTTCGCCAATGACCTGCCCGGCGCCGAATTGCTGCTGGAAGGCGCTGCCGAGACCGAGGTGACGCTGGTGACGCAGCGCGCCGGGCGCCGGCGCAATGTGACGTTGCGGCGCGTGGCGCAGCGCGTGGAAACCGTCACGGCAGCAAGCCGCGATGGGGTGCTGCATCTGCGCATCTCGGGCTTTACCGCGCTGACCTCGGCCCAGGTGACGGGCTTTGTCGAGGCCGCCTTTGCCGCCGCCAGCCCGCCGCGCGGCATTGTGCTGGATTTGCGCGGCAATCGCGGCGGGGTCCTGTCCCAGGCCGTGGCGGTGGCGGATATCTTCCTTGATGCTGGGGAGATTGTGGGCACTGCCGGGCGCCATCCGGAGGCCAATCGGCGCTACAGCGCCTCCGACACGGACCTGGCGCAGGGCAGGCCCATTGTGGTGATGGTGGATGGGCGCACCGCCTCGGCGGCGGAAATCCTGGCGGCGGCCTTGGCGGAGCGCGGGCGCGCGGCAGTGCTTGGCACCGGCACCCAGGGCAAGGGCCTGGTGCAAATCCTGCTGCCCTTGCCCAATGGCGGGGAATTGCAGCTGAGCTGGTCGCGCATTGTGATGCCCTCTGGCTGGCCCTTGCAGGGGGCGGGGCTATTGCCGGCGCTTTGCACCGCGGGCGGGGATGAGGCCGCGGCGACCGCCCTGGCAGCCTTGCGCGCCGGGCAGCAGCCCATGGGCGCGGTGCTGGCGCGGCTGCGCGCGCTCCGCCCGCCGGTTTCGGGTTTGGAAGCCGCAGCCTTACGTGAGGCCTGCCCCGGGCTTGATGGGATTGAGCGGGATGCGGATTTCGCGCAGGCGCTGGTGACGGATGCCGCGGCCTATCAGGCGGCGCTGATGCGCTGAAATCCGGCTTGGCGCGATTTTCCCCTTGACGAAAGCACGGCCATGCTTAGGAAGAGCGCGAGAGAACCTCCGGCCCATCGGCCGGCGGGCTGGAGTTGTTGACCATGGCCAAATCGAATACCATCCTCATTCGCCTCGTGAGCAGCGCGGAGACGGGTTATTTCTATGTGACCAAGAAGAATACCCGGAACATGACCGGTAAGATGGAAAAGAAGAAGTACGATCCGGTGGCCCGGAAGCACGTCGTTTTTCGCGAAGCGAAGATCAAATAGACTGCCGGCGCCAAGTTGGTCGCAGCAAGGGCGGGGTTTCCCGCCCTTTTGTTGTTTTGGAGCGATATTCGATCTGGTGAAATCTTGAGATCGAGCTTCTTGCGTAAGGCGCCTGGCTGAGAATCCGCTAGCCGGCTTGCCCCATATCTGATTCACTGCCCGGCATGAGCAAGACCTTCCGAGCCGCGGGTATGGATCAGGCGTGGCTTCCAAAGCTGCTTGTGGTTCAAGCGAGCAGGCGGGCTGGCAAGGCTGTCCCCCATTACAGCTTGCGAACCCAGCACATTGGGCGAGGGCGCGGACCTCATGCACGGGGTATGACCCCCTCGCGACCTGTGACCGTGGCATGAGCATCCTCACCGGCCTCGTCACGCAGCTTTTGCATCTGGCGCTGATCCTGGCGCTGGCGCCGGTGCTGACAGGATGCGTGCGCTGGTTGAAGGCGCGGCTGATGGGCAGGCACGGGCCGCATCCCTTGCAGCCCTGGCGCGATCTGCTGAAGCTGTTGAAGAAGCGCCCGGTATTGGCAGAAAACGCCTCCATCATTTCGCGCGCGGCACCTTATGTCGCGGTCGGCGCTGCATTGCTGGCAGCCGCGCTGGTGCCGAGTTTCGCGCGCGGCATGTTGCTCGCCCCCTTCGCGGATTTGCTGCTGATTGCAGGGCTTTTGGCGCTGGGGCGCTTTGCCATGGCGCTGGCGGGGATGGATGTCGGCACATCCTTCGGCGGCTTGGGCGCGACACGCGAAATGGCCTTCGCGGCGCTGGCGGAACCTGCCCTGGTTTTGGCCGCGCTGATCTTCGCCATTCTGGCCGGCACGACGAATCTGGATGTGATTATCGGCATTTTTCAGGAAGGTGCGCTTGGGCTGCGTGTCTCGCTCGGCTTCGCGGCTGTCGCGTTGCTCGCGGTGGCGGTGGCGGAGAATGCGCGCATCCCGGTGGATAATCCCGCCACGCATCTGGAACTGACCATGGTGCATGAGGCGATGATCCTGGAAGCATCCGGCCGGCATCTGGCGTTGTGGGATTTTCAGGCATCGCTCCGCCTCACGCTTTGGCTTGCCTTGCTCGCGGGGGTGTTTTTGCCCTTCGGCATGGCTGCACCTGGTGCGGGGCCGATCGCCTGGGTCTTGGGGCTAGGCGTCTTCATCGCAAAAATGGCGGCGCTGGCTTTTGCGCTTGCGGTATTTGAATCCGCCATCGCCAAGATGCGCGTCTTTCGCGTGCCGGAGTTTTTGGGCGCGGCGCTGCTGCTGGGCTTGTTGGGCGCGGTGTTCCTTTTTGTCTCGACGGGGTTGTCATGAGTTTCGGGCAGCTCCCTTACGATCTGGCGCATCTTTTGGGTGGGGCGGTGCTGCTGCTGTCATTCGTGTTGCTCTATCAACGGCGCATCTCGGCGGTGATCAATGCCTTCGCCACACAAGGCGCGTTGCTGGCGCTGGCTGCTGCGTGGCAAGGTTATGTGCAGGGAGCCACGGGGCTTTACGTCACGGCGGCGATTGCCTTTGGCGCCAAGGCAGTGCTGATCCCCTTCGCGCTGCATCGGCTGGTGCGACGCTTCAATCTGCAGCGCGGCGTTGATCCCGCGCTTGGCATTGGCGTGTCGCTGATTGCAGGAGTGGCTTTGGCGGGTTTCGCCATGCTGGTAGTGCTGCCGGCCACCGCTGGGCAGCGTGCCTTGGCGCGGGAAGATTTGGCGCTGGCGCTTTCCGTCGTGCTGCTGGGCGGGCTGATGATGATCACGCGGCGCAACCTGATCAGCCAGGTGATCGGGCTGCTCAGCCTGGAAAACGGGTTGATTCTGGCCGCGGTGGGCGTTGCCGGCATGCCGCTGGTGATGGAACTCTCCACCGCGGCTTTGGTGCTGATGCTGGCTGTGATCGCAGGCGTCTTCGCGCTGCAAATGGGCGAGAGCTTCCAAAGCCTGGATACGGAAAGCCTTGAACCGCACAGGGGGGAAGGCGAATGATGCCGCTGCCCTGGATCATGGTGTTTTTCCCTTGGGTGGGCGCGCTGGTTCTGCTGGCCTTGCCGAGGCTCCGTATCGCGGCGGCGGTCAATATCGGCTGCGCGGTTGTTTCCTTTGCATTGGCGCTGGCGCTGTTCACCCTGCCGCATGGCGAACAGGGTTGGACACGGATTGACGCGCTGAACCTGCCCTTTGTCTTGCTGGCGTCGTTTGTCGCTTTGACCACCTCGATTTTCTCGGCGGCCACGCTGGCGGCAGAGGGGTTCGACCATTGGCGCATCCGCGCTTATCACGGCGCCTTTCAGGTGTTTCTCGGCGCGCAATACCTTGCCCTGCTGTCGGATAATCTTGGCGTGCTGTGGGTAGCGATTGAAATCGCAACACTCGCGAGTGTGCTGATGGTGGCGGTGCATCGCACGCCGGCGGCGATGGAAGCGGCGTGGAAATTCTTCATGCTGTGCGGCTTTGGCATTGCGCTGGCGTTGTTCGGCACCATCCTGCTCTATTCCGCCGCGCAAGCCTTGCTGGATGCGGAAAGCGGGCTATCCTGGGTGGCGCTGAAGCGCGTGGCAGCGCGGTGTGATGCGGATACGCTGAACCTCGCTTTCGTTTTTTTGTTGGTGGGCTATGGCACCAAGGCGGGGCTGGTGCCGTTGCATTCATGGCTGCCCGATGCGCATGCGGAAGGCCCGATTGCGATTTCCGCTGTGCTATCGGGGCTTTTGTTGAATGCTGCCATGCTGGCGGTACTCCGCGCCAAGGCGATTGTCGGCGCGCATCCGGATACGCTGGCGGTTGGGCCTTTACTGATGGCGCTGGGGCTGGCTTCTGTGCTGCTGGCATCGCTCGCGCTGTGGCGGCGGCGTGATGCAAGGCGATTTTTCGGCTGGAGTTCGATTGAACATATGGGCATCGCCGCCTTTGCCTTCGGGATTGGCGGCCCGGCGGCGACGCTCGCCGGCTTGCTGCATATGATCGGGCATTCCTTGGTGAAAAGCGCGATCTTTTTCGGCATTGGCCGCGCGGCGCAGCAAAAGGGCAGCCAGAAACTCGCGGATATTTCGGGGCTAGTGGCGAGTGATCCCTGGCTCGGCTGGGGGCTTGCCTTGGCGATTGGCGCCATCGCCGGGCTGCCGCCTTTTTTACTGTTCGCGTCTGAATACGCCGTGTTGAATGCCGCCATGGCCGCGCAGCCCTGGCTTGCTGTGGTGCTGGCGCTTGGCCTGGTGGTGGCGATGACGGCGTTGATCCACACGCTGCAAGCGCTTTGTTTTGGTACGGCAACGCCTGATGTGGCGCCCGCTGGTCACGGCCTTGCCGTGCTGGTGCCGCTTTGGCTGCATCTGGCGGTGGCGCTGCTGCTGGGGCTCGCCATGCCGGCGCTTTTCAGCAGTTTCCTCAAGGCAGCGGCGGGGATGATCGGATGATGGGGCCGGCTTCCAGCCTGATCCGCAGCGGCAATCCGCAAGATGCTAGGCCTTATGAGCGGTTTTTGCTTTCCCCCACTGCCTGGGGGCAATTGCCGGCGGCCTTGCAGCAGGAACCCGATTTGGCGCTGCTCGGGCTTTGGGCGGATGCAACGCAGGTGCATGCCTGCTTCCTGCATGAACCAGGCAATGAAGCCGTGCTGGCTTCAACCCCAGCCGCCGGCTGGAATTACGCAGCACTTTCGCCAGCGCGTCCCGGTGCGGTGCGCTTTGAACGCATGATCCTGGAATTATGGGGCCATCACGCGGAAGGCGCTGTGGATCTGCGCCCCTGGTTGGATCATGGCCGCTGGAATTTGCGCCGGCCGCTTGCCGCCAAGCCAATTCCTTTTGCAGGAGAAGCGCCGCAGCCGGAATTTCTGCCAACGGAGGGTGATGGCATTCACCAAATTCCGGTCGGCCCGATTCATGCCGGCGTGATCGAACCCGGACATTTCCGCTTTTCTGTCCAGGGAGAAGCCGTTGTGCGCCTGGAACAGCGCCTTGGCTATAAGCATAAGGGTACGCTTTCGCTGATGTTGGGCACCTCCCCCCGGGCGGCGGTGCGTTATGCGGCGCGGCTTTCGGGCGATACCACGGTGGCGCATTCCTGGGCCTTCTCTGCGGCGGTGGAGGCAGCGCTTGGTGTCACGCCGCCGCCACGCGCGCTGCATTTGCGCGCACTGATGCTGGAATTGGAACGTATCCATAATCATCTCAATGATTGGGGTTTTGTCTGCAATGACGCGGCCTTTGCCTACCCCCATGCGCGTTGCGGCTTGCTGCGCGAAGGTGTGCTGCGTGCCATTGCCGCCGCTTTCGGTCATCGGCTGATGATGGACCGCGTATTGCCAGGCGGTGTCGCGCCCGATATCGCGCCGCGCGGGGCCGAGGCCATTCTGGCCGCGCTGGCAGCGGTGGAAGGCGAAATTCCCGCGCTGATGCAGATTTATGAGGCGCATGCCAGCTTGCAGGATCGTGTGGTGACAACGGGATATTTGCGCCCCGATCTGGCGCGCGCCTTTGCCGCTGGCGGGCATGTGGGCCGCGCATCTGGCCGCGCCTTCGATGCGCGCCGCCTGCCGCAGCATTTGCCTTATGCAGATTTGCATTTCGATGTGCCGATGCTGGAAGCTGGTGATGTGGATGCGCGGGTGCGGATTCGCGTGTTGGAACTCAGCCAATCCATCGCCCTGGTCCGAGAAATCCTGGCCAGCCTGCCGGCAGGCGAATTGATGGCGCCATTGCCCGTGCGCGCCGGCGAAGGCATGGCGATGATCGAAGGCTTCCGCGGCGAATGCCTGCATTGGATTGCGCTTGATGATGGCGGGCTGATCTGCGCGCTTTTCCCGCGCGATCCTTCCTGGCTGCAATGGCCGCTTTTGGAAGCAGCGATCGAAGACAATATCGTTGCGGATTTCCCGCTCTGTAATAAGTCCTTCAATTGTTCCTATAGCGGGGTAGATTTGTGATGCTGTGGCCAAAGCTCGCCCGCGCGCTATTCGCGAAACCGCTCACGGACAATGCGCCGCTGGTGCCGCGTGAGACGATTCAGGCGCTCGGCGAAAGATTGGCCGTGACCAGCCGCGCGCGGCTTGGCCGCAGCCTCGCGATCCGGGAAGTGGATAGCGGTTCCTGCAATGGCTGCGAATTGGAAGTGAATGCGCTGCAGAATGTCGCCTATGATCTGGAACGCTTCGGTCTGCGTTTTGTTGCTTCTCCCAAACATGCCGATGTACTGCTGGTGACCGGGCCTGCCTGCCTCAATATGCGTGAAGCCTTGGAACGTGCGCTGGCGAGCACGCCAGAACCGCGCTGGGTGGTGGCAGTGGGTGATTGCGCCGTGGATGGCGGCGTCTTCAAGGGTTCCTATGCGGTGGAAAACGGCATCGCCGCGGTGCTACCGGTGGATTTGCTCATTCCTGGCTGCCCGCCTTCGCCCGCACAATTGCTGGAGGGGCTGCTTTCCCTGCTGGAAGCGGAATCGGCAAAAAAATAGGGCCGGCCGGATCAAACCAGCCAGCCCAAGGACCCATCCGAAGACGGACCAGTTGCGGCGCGGCATGCCGGGAATGAGCCGCGCGACGATTGCAGTATTGCAGCCCCCACCTCTCAGCACGGTGAGCGCCAGCTTAATTTTTATCAAGAATGGCTGAGCCGATTCAGATCAGGCAAAGCTCGGCCAAATCGCGCCGCAGCTTGGGCGGCAGCGCATCCAAGCCGCGTGTCGGCGGGCGCGCCTGGTTCACATCCGCCGGCGCCTCTTCCGGCTTCAGATAGCGCCAGCCTTGGAAGGGCTTCACTGGGCGCGCTTCGACCATCACTAAATTCGGGTCCAGCACCAGTGCCGCGCAGGGGGTCTGGTCGTCCCATTCCTCTTCACGGATTTCCAGAATGCGCTGACGCACGCGGACAAAGCCACCGATCACCCAATAAATGGACCCGCCACTGCACAGTTCTTCGACGCGCTTCGGGAACATGCGCGTCCAGGCACGCAAGGGCGGGTCCTGCTTGACGCGCAGCGCCTGCAAGGCCGCCAGCGCCGCGACATCCTTGGGACCGACCGAGAGTTTGATGAGGTTCAACACGGGGCTTCCATGGCCGGAACCGCCCCGAGTCGGCAAGGGGCTAATTGAGCGCCCGCCAGCCAATATCCCGCCGGCAAAACCCGCCTGGCCAATCAAGCTGGTCCACTGCGGTATAGGCGGCATCGCGCGCTTCCCGCAGCGTTTTGCCGGTCGCCGCAATGCCCAGCACGCGGCCACCGGTTGCGATCAGCGCGCCATCTTCGCGCCGCGCCGTGCCGGCATGAAATACCTGCACACCGGACACCTGGCCGGCCGCTTCCAGGCCGCGGATTTCGCTGCCCTTCGCATAGCTGCCCGGATAGCCCTGTGCCGCCATCACCACCACCATGGCATGCAAGGCTTCCCAGCGCAGATCAAACCGCGCCAATTCGCCGTCACAGGCCGCGAGCAAGGCAGGCAGCAAATCGGATTTCAGGCGCAGCATCAGCACCTGGCATTCCGGATCGCCGAAACGCACATTGAATTCGATCAGCTTCGGGCCATCCGCTGTGATCATCAGCCCCGCAAACAATACGCCTTTGAAGGGCGCGCCGCGCCGCGCCATTTCCGCCAGTACCGGGCGGATGATGCGCGCCATGACATCTTCTTGAAGCGCCTCAGTGAAAATCGGCGGCGGGGAATAGGCGCCCATGCCGCCAGTATTGGGGCCGGTATCGCCATCGCCCATGCGCTTATGGTCCTGCGCCGCACCCAAGGGCAAGGCGGTGATGCCATCACAGAGCGCGAAGAAGCTGATTTCCTCACCCACCAGACATTCTTCAATCACCACGGAAGCGCCCGCCGCGCCATGGACGCGGTCTTCCATGATATCGCTGATGGCGGCTTCAGCTTCGGCGATGGTCGCGGCCACCACCACGCCTTTGCCGGCGGCGAGGCCATCGGCCTTCACCACAATCGGCGCGTCCTTTGCGCGGATATAGGCGCGCGCGGCAGCGGCATCCGTGAAGCGCGCCCAGGCGGCAGTTGGCGCGCCAGCGGCATCCGCCACTTCCTTGGTGAAGGTTTTGCTGCCTTCCAGCCGCGCGGCGGCCGCCGAAGGCCCAAAGCATTTCAGCCCGGCGGCAGCGCAGGCATCGGCAAGGCCCAGCGTCAACGGCGCCTCCGGCCCCACCACGACCAGATCAATCGCATGGTCCTTGGCGAAGGCGACAAGGCCGGGAATATCCTCGGCGCCGATCGCGACACATTCCGCCACTTCGGCAATGCCGGCATTGCCCGGCGCGCAAAACAACTTGGTCAGCAAGGGCGATGCCGCCAAGGCCCAGCAGAGCGCATGTTCGCGGCCACCGCCGCCCACCACCAGAACGCGCATCGCACCCCTCGCCAGTCAGATTGCGCGGCAGTGATTACGCCTTGTGGCGGGGCGCGCCAAGATGCGGGTCAGCCGAGCCTGTCGGGGTCTGAATCCAGCGCATAGCCGGCGGAACGCACGGTGCGGATCAGGTCAATCTCATTACCCTGGTTGATCGCCTTGCGCAGCCGGCGGATATGCACATCCACCGTGCGCGGTTCCACATGGATATCGCGGCCCCAAACCGCATCCAGCAATTGCTCACGCGCAAATACGCGCCCCGGATGCTGCAAGAAAAATTCCAGCAGCCGATATTCCGTCGGCCCCAGATGCAAGGGCCGTCCGGCGCGCGTGACGCGATGCGCATCCTGATCCATGGCAAGATCGGCATAGGCAAGCGACCCCTTGGAAGCGACACGCCCGGACCGGCGCAGCAGGGCGCGGATGCGCGCAATCACATGTTCCATCGCAAAGGGCTTGGCGATGTAATCATCCGCGCCGATATCCAGCGCGCGCACTGCATCCTGATCTTCCGTGCGCGCGGTTACCATGATGATCGGCAGATCGCGCGTTTCGGTACGGCGACGCAACTGGCGGCAGACCTCAATGCCTGAAAGCGATGGCAGCATCCAATCAAGCAGCATGACATCCGGCCGCGCTTCCGCGACACGGAGCAGCGCTTCCTGCCCATCCGCCGCCTCATCCACGCGAAACCCCTGTTTTTCGAGGTTGTAGCGCAGCAGGGTCAAAAGCGGCGCCTCATCCTCCACGATCAGGACGGTCGGCTTGGCAAGGCTGCTGTAGTTTTCGGCCATCATGGCTGTGCCTATTCGCCCGGCGCCCGCACCACGGCGAAGGCCGAGGTATCGCCCTTGGGCCGATCTTCCGGCAGGTTTTCGCCACGGACGGCGAAGTGAATACGCTCCGCGATATTCGTGGTGTGATCGCCGATGCGTTCCAGGTTTTTGGCGATGAACAGCAAATGGGTCGCGGCGGTGATATTGCGCGGGTCTTCCATCATATGCGTCAGCATTTCGCGGAAAATGCCGTTATAGATTTCATCCACGGGTTCATCGGCACCCCAGACGCGTTCGGCCGCTTCTGCATCACCTTGCACCAGCGCATCCATCGCCGCTTTCAGGTTTTCCTGCACCAGATGCGCCATGCGTTCAAAACCATTCATGCTGCCAAGACCTGGCAATGAGGCGAGCACGATGGAACGCTTCGCTGCATTGGCCGCGTAATCACCGATGCGTTCCAGATCATTGGAAACCTTCATCCCGGCGATGATCAGGCGCAAATCCGCTGCCATGGGTTGGCGCAGCGCCAGAAGGCGAACACAAAACGCCTCAATCTCACGTTCAAGCTGGTCAATCTGCACATCGCGTTGCACAACCTCGCCGGCAAGGTCGCTGTCCCGGCGCACCAGGGCGCGGGTGGCATCGGCCACCTGGCGTTCCACAAGGCCACCCATGCGCGCGATCATGTCACGCAGCCTGCGCAAATCCTCATCATAGCTGCGGACGATATGTTCTGTCGGCATCTGTCTTTCTCCTGCCTGGTTCAGCCAAACCGGCCGGTGATGTATTCTTGCGTCTTGGGGTGCTTGGGCGCGGTGAATAGCTGCGCCGCCGGCGCCACTTCAATCAATTCGCCCAGGTAGAAGAAGGCGACCTGATCCGCGCAGCGCGCCGCCTGCTGCATGTTATGCGTGACGATGGCGATGGTGAAATCGCGCTTCAGCTCATCAATCAGCTCCTCGATCTTCAAGGTGCTGATCGGGTCAAGGGCGGAGGTGGGTTCGTCAAACAGGATCACCTCAGGCCGCACGGCGATGGTGCGCGCAATGCACAGCCGCTGCTGCTGGCCGCCGGAAAGGCCAAGGGCGGAACGGTCCATCCGGTCCTTCACCTCATCCCAAATGGCGGCGCGGGTCAGCGCCCATTCGATGCGCTCCCCCATTTCGGCCTTGGAAAGCTTCTCATGCAGGCGAATGCCGAAGGCGATGTTTTCATAAATCGTCATCGGGAAGGGGGTCGGCTTCTGGAACACCATGCCCACTTTTGCACGCAGGGAATTCAGGTCAGTGGAATCGGCGATGATATTCTCGCCATCCATCATCACCTCACCAGTCGCGCGCTGGCCGGGGTAGAGGCTATACATGCGGTTCAGCACACGGAGCAGCGTGGATTTGCCGCAGCCGGAAGGCCCGATCATGCCGGTGACCTGCCGGTCCGGCAGATCAAGATTGATCCCCTTCAGCGCACGATTATCGCCGTAGAAGAAATCAAGATTGCGGATGGCCACCCGCGCATTGTTCAGCGCGGCTTCTGACCGTGCCTGCATGCCGCCGAAGCTTTTCGTGCTTTCGGTTTGGCCGTGGCCTTGTGTTTCGGTGGAAAGGCTCATTTTCTCCGTCCTTCCGGTCAGATGCGGCTGCGCAGCAGCGTGCGCGCCAGGATATTGAGGCCAAGCACGCCCAGCGTGATCAGAAGCGCGCCGGCCCAGGCGAGCGAGATCCAATCCTCAAAAGGTGAGCCAGCGAAAGCATAGATGGTCACCGGAAGGCTCGACATCGGCTTTGAAAGATCGGTGGACCAGGCGTTGTTGCCGAGCGAGGTGAACAGCAGCGGTGCGGTTTCACCCGCCACACGCGCCACGGCGAGCAGGATGCCGGTGATGATGCCGGCAAGTGCCGCGCGCCAGCAGATCAGGATGATCATTTTCCACTTCGGCGCACCAAGCCCCACCACCGCTTCACGCAGCGTATTCGGGATCAGCTGCAGCATGTCTTCCGTGGTGCGCACCACAATCGGGATGACGATGATGGCAAGCGCGGCAATGCCGGCCCAGCCAGAAAACCCGCCAAAGGGCAGCACCAGGATTTGATAGACAAACAAGCCGATCAGGATGGAAGGCGCGGAAAGCAGAATGTCGGAGACAAAGCGCACCGCATTCCCGAGCCAGGAATCCTTGGCATATTCGGCCAAATAGGTGCCCACCAGCATGCCAATTGGCGTGCCAATCGCGGTGCCGATCAGGGATTGAATCAGGCTGCCCACAATGGCGTTCAGCAACCCGCCCTCGGAACCCGGCGGCGCGGTGATGTGCGTGAAGACCCGCAGCGACATCGCCTCAAAACCACGATAGAAAAGCGTGATCAGGATGGACGCCAAAAGCACCAGGCCAATGACGGTGGCGGCGAGGCAGAGCGTGCGGATAATGCGATCCGCCCGCTTGCGGGAAGCACCGAGCCGCGCAGCCGTGGCAGCATCCTTGCGTGGGCCGGGATGAGACATGGAGGAAAGAGCGAGCGACATGGTTCAGACCTTCAGCCGCGACCGCAGCAGATAACGCGATGTGGCCAATACTGCAAAGGACAGCACAAAAAGAATGAAGCCCAGCGCCAGAAGCGATGCCAGTTTTAGGCTTCCGATCTCGCTTTCGCCAAATTCCAAAGCGACCAGCGATGCAATCGTATTGCCCGGTCCAAAGAGTGAGGTTGAAATGCGGTTTGCATTGCCGATGACAAAGGTCACCGCCATGGTTTCACCCAGCGCGCGCCCAAGACCGAGCATGATGCCACCCACCACGGAAATCCGCGTATAGGGAATGACCACGCCCTTCATCACTTCCCAGGTGGTGGCGCCAAGCCCATAGGCGCTTTCCTTATAGACTGGCGGCACCTGTTCGAAAACATCGCGCATGGTCGCGGCGATGAAGGGCAGAACCATGATGGCCAGGATGAAGGCAGCGGTGAACAAGCCCGTGCCGAAGGGCGGCCCCTGGAACAGAAAACCGATCAGCGGCAATTCCCCGACCGTATCAATGATGGTGGGCTGCACATATCGTGCAAAGGTCGGTGCAATGACGAAAAATCCCCACATGCCATAGATAATGGAAGGCACTGCGGCCAAAAGTTCCACCGCCGTGCCGACCGGGCGGCGCATCCAGGGTGGTGCCAATTCCGTCAGGAAGAAGGCAACGCCAAAAGCCAAGGGCACTGCCATGATAATGGCGAGGATGGCGGTGATGATGGTGCCATAAATGGACACCCCAGCACCGAATAATTCCCGAACCGGATCCCAATCCGTGGAGGTGACGAAGGCGATGCCAAAGGCGCGAAAAGCCGGCAGGCCGGCGATGAAAAGCTCAATAATCAGGGCGCCGAGCAGGATCAGCACGAAAATGCCGGCGGCCTGACAGACCAGGGCAAAGACCTTTTCCCCGAAGCTGCCGCTGCGACGGCTGACGGCTTGGGGAGGGGTGGCGGATGCGGAAGCCAAGGGTCACCCCCGGGGTTTGGGATGGGAGGAAAGCCCCCGCAGGCAAGCGCTGCTTGCGGGGCGTTTGCGCCTTAGGCGCCGAAGCTTTGCCGCCAGGAAGCGCGGATCGCGTCATGCACCGAATTCGGCAGCGGGATATATTCAAGCTCCTCCGCCAATTTGCTGCCATTGACGAAGGCCCAATCGAAGAAGCGGCGCACATTGGCGCTACGCGTCGCATCGGTCGGGTTGGTCGGGATCAGGATGAAGGTGGGCGCCACAATCGGCCAGGAATCCGCGCCGGGCGTGTCAATCACATTGGCGGCGAAGCCGGGCACGTTCCAATTGGCGGCAGAAGCAGCCGCCATAAAGGTCTTGTGTTCGGGCTTCACAAAAACACCGGCATTGTTGCGGAGCTGCGTCGTCACCAGCTTATTCGTGATGGCATAGGCGTTTTCCACATAGCCGATGGCGCCACGCACATTGCGTACCGTACCAGCCACGCCTTCATTGCCGCGGGCGCCGGTGCCCGCGGGGAAGCGCACCGACGTACCCACGCCAACGCGATCCTTCCATTCCTGCGACACGGCAGAAAGATAGGACACCCACACAAAGGTCGTGCCCGAACCATCCGCGCGATAGGCAGGCGCAATGACGAGATTCGGCAATGAAAGGCCTGGGTTGATCGCGACGATCTGCGGGTCATTCCAGCGCGTGATCTTACCAAGGTAGATATCGGCCAGGATCGGGCCGGTCAGGCGCAGCTGGTCATCACCAACGCCCGGAATATTCACAATCGCGACCAGCGAGCCCATCACAGTCGGGAATTGCAGCAGATTGCCTTCGGTCAATTGCTGGGCATTCAGCGGCGCGTCAGTGCCACCGAAATCCACCGTTCGGTTGCGGATCTGGTTGATCCCCGCGCCCGAGCCCACGGATTGGTAATTCACCTGAATGCCCGTGGGACCGCGCGCCGCTTCCGCCCATTTCTGATAGATCGGGTTCGGAAAGGACGCCCCCGCGCCCGTGATCTGGGCCGTCTGGGCCTTTGCGCCAAAGGCAGGAAGGGTGATGGCGGCGCTGGCGCCAAGAAGTAGGGATCGCCTGTTCACGGGGGAATGCTCCGATTGCTGAATCAAACCGCCCTGCAAGGGCGGCGACCAGCTTCTAGAAAGGCCCTGCGACGCTTCGATTTCAGTTTTATGAAGCTTTTATGACAAACGCCCGGACAAGTCCGGACGTTATCCACAGGGCTATTGATACCAGCCCGGCCGCCGCTTGGCCTGAAATGCGGCCAGACCCGCCCGGCCCTCAGGCGCGGCACGCTGCATCCAGCCTTCCTGTGCCAATTGCGCGACCTCGCGCGGGGTAAGCGCCAGCCCATTGGCTTCCAGGAAGGAGGTTTTGGTGACCGCAATGGCAGTGGGCGCGGAAAGCATCATCTGGTCAATGATATGCGCGAGCCGCGCTTCAATGGCGTCCGCCGCCACCACCTCATGCACCAGGCCGATACGCAGCGCCTCGGCAGCGTCAAAACGCTCACCGGTAATGGCGTAGCGGCGGGTTTGCCTGAGGCCTAGCGCATGGACCATATGTGTGCTGATCGGCGTGGGGGCGACGCCGACGCGCACCTCGGTAATGCCGAATTGTGCGGCGGGGGTGGCCAGCGCCACATCCACGCAGCAGGCAATGCCGACACCACCGCCGAAGCATGCGCCCTGGATCAGGGCGAAGGTGGGTTTCGGGAATTCATTCAGCTTGCGCATGGCTTCAGTGGTGGCCATCGATGCGGCAAAGGCCGGTTCGGGCGGATAGGCCGCCACTTCCGCCAGCCAATCAATATCCGCCCCGGCCTGGAAATGCGCCCCGGCGCCGCGGATCACCAAGCCGCGAATGGCGGCATCGGGGCGGAGCTGATCAAGCCCGGCAATCAGCCCTTCCAGCATGGCGGCGTTATAGGCATTGCCCTTATGCGGGCGATTGAGCGTGGCGGTCGCGATGCCGCGCGCATCAATGGCAAGCAGGACGGATGGGGCTGTTTCGGTCATGGTGGGGCTTCCTTTGGGTCGCGCCATTCTCCCCCGATGCGGGCGTTGACGCCAGACCCGCGCGGGCTGAGGGTTACGGCCTTATCTGCGGAGTTCAGCCATGCCCGCTTCCCGTCCCACGCTCAGCGGCCCGCGCCATGCGATTTCGGCGGGGCATTATCTGGCGGCCTCAGCCGGCTATGCGGTGCTGGAAGCCGGCGGCAATGCGGTGGATGCCGGGTGCGCGGCTGGTATAGCGCTTGGCGTGCTGCTGCCGGATTTGGTGAATGTGGCGGGGGTGGCGCCCATCATGATCCGGTTGGCGAGCGGGCAGGTGGAAACAATCGCGGGGCTTGGCCATTGGCCGGCATCTTTGCCGCCCGATATTTTCATGCGCGAACATGGCGGCAAGATACCGCAAGGCGTGCGTCGCACCGTGGTGCCCGCCGCGCCAGATGCCTGGATCACGGCCTTGGAACGCCATGGCAGCATGGGTTTTGGCGATGTGGCGCAATATGCCATTCGCTACGCGGCGGAAGGTTTTGCCGTGTATCCGCTGCTCGCGGAAAGCGTTTCGGCGCATGTGGCGGAATATGCGCGCTGGCCATCCAATGCGGCGATTTTCCTGCCCGGCGGCGCACCACCCAAAATCGGCGAGCGATTCATCCAAAGCGATCTGGCGCGAAGCCTGGCTTATATGGTGGAGGAAGAAAAGCGCGCCGCATCCAAGGGCAGGCTTGCGGGATTGGCGGCAGCGCATGCGGCGTTTTATCGCGGCGATATCGCGCGGGAGATTGTGGCCTTTCAGAACCGCGAAGGTGGCTTTCTGTCCATGGAGGATATGGCTGGCTTTCGGTCTCGGCTGGAACCTGCCGTCACGCGCCGCTGGCGTGGGCATGAGGTGATTACCTGCGGCCCCTGGTGCCAAGGCCCGGCGCTACTGCAAGCGCTATTGCTGATGGAACGCGCTGGGCTGGATGGATTGGAACACAACTCGGCGGAATATCTGCATCTGTTCACGGAATGCGTGAAGGCAGCGATGGCGGATCGCGAATATCATTTCGGTGATCCTGCCTTCATTGATGTGCCGCTGGATCAGCTGCTGTCGGATGCGCATCTGGCGGCGCGTGTGGCGGAGTTGGACCCGGTGCGCGCGCATCCTGCCATGTATCCACCGCTGCTGGGTACGGGCCGTGCAGCCGATGGGCCGGTCAGACGCGATCTGCCGAAGATTGAAGCGGATACCAGCTATGTTGCGGTGGTGGATCGTTGGGGCAATGCCTTCAGCGCAACACCTTCCGATGGGTCCTGGAATTCGCCTGTAGTGCCGGGGCTTGGCCTGATCCCGTCCAATCGCGGCAGCCAAAGCCGGCCTGACCCCGCGCATCCTGCCGGCGTGGCACCGGGCAAGCGCCCGCGCCTGACGCCGAACCCCGCCATGGTGGTGACGCGCGCCGGTGGCGTGATGCCCTTCGGTACGCCGGGGGGCGATGTGCAGATTCAGGCGATGTTGCAGGTGATGTTGAACGTGCTGCATTTCGGCATGGAATTGCAGGAAGCGATCGAAGCGCCGCGCGTTTCCTCCTATGCCTTCCCGTCATCCTTCGCGCCATTTGATTATTTCCCGCGTCGGCTTGCGGTGGAAACGCGCATTCCGGAAGCCACACGCAATGCTTTGGCGGGGCGCGGGCATGACATCAAGGAATGGCCTGATATCACCTGGCTTGCCGGCAGTGTGGAGGCGGTGATGTCAGACCCCGCATCAGGGTTGGTGCGCGCCGGTGCCGATCCACGGCGCCCGGCCTATGCAATTGCGGGATGAGTGCGGCGGCCGATAGCGGGGCGCTGCTTGATCAAGCCAAGGCGCGGCTGAATGCGCGGGATTATCGCGCTGCTGCGGCGCTGTTCAATCGCGCCATCGCGCTTGGCCGTGATGCACCGGAAATTCGCAACAACCTAGGCCAGGCCTTGCGATTTGCGGGCGACCGCGCGGGTGCCGAGGCGGCGTATCGTGAGGCGCTCCGCCAGCGCCCGGCCTATGTTCGTGCTGCGGCTAATCTGGTGGGAATGTTGCTGCCCGCGCAGGCCGATGCCGCGCAAGCGGTGATTGCTGCCGCGCTTGCCGCCGGCGCTGGGGAGGATTTGCACCGCGCCGTTGCTGGGCTGTGGCGGGATGCCGGGCGGCCTGATCGCGCCATGTTTCATTTGCAGGCGCTGCTGGAAACCTCGCCGGGCGATGCGCTGATGCGCAGCGAATTGGGCACGACGCTGATGGGGTTGGCCCAGCCAAGTGCCGCGCATCCGCATTTGGCGCGTGTTGCCGAAGAATTGCCGGATCGCGCGGATGCCAAGGTGAATTATGGCCTCGCCTTGCAGCAATCGGGCGATATTGGCGCGGCCATGGCAGTGCAACGCCGTGCCATCGCGCAAGATCCGCTGTGCCGTCCTGCTTGGCAGAATTTGTTGCTGGGGCTGAATTATATGCCAGGCATTGCAGCAGAGGAGGTTGCGGCGGCGCATCGTGCCTATGCCGCGCGTTTCGCGCGCCCTGCCCCCGCACCCTTTGCCAATGTGCCGGACCCGGATCGTCGGCTGCGCATTGGCATGCTTTCCGGTGATTTTCGCCAGCATCCCGTTGGGTATTTTCTGGAAGCGGCGATCACCGCGCATCAGCGCGCTGGATTTCATCTGACGGCCTATGATGTCGGCAAGCGCGCCGATGCCACCACGGCCAGGTTACGCGGGGTTTTCGATGCCTGGCGTTCCATGGGCACGCTGGAAGACGGAGCGATTGTCGCGCAAATCCGTGCCGACGGCATTGATATCTTGGTTGATTTAACAGGCCATACGGAGGCCAGCCGCATCAGCGTGATGGAATATCGCCCCGCACCGGTGCAAGTAAGCTGGATTGGTTACGCCAATACCAATGGCGTTGCAGCAATGGATTGGATCATCGCGGATGCTGTGGTGCTGCCACCGGAAGATGAGGCGCTGTATATCGAAAAACCTCTCCGCCTGCCGGGCTGTTACCTGTGCTATACGCCACCGCGCGAAGCTGTGGCGCCAAGCCCGCCGCCGATGCTGCACAAGGGCCATGTGACCTTTGGCTGCTTCAACAACCTCGCCAAGATCAATGATGAGGTTCTGGCCGCCTGGGCTGCGATTCTGAAGCGCCTACCCGATGCGCGGCTTTTGCTGAAAACGGCGGTATTGCGAGAGGATGCGACGAGGCAAAAGCTCCGCGCGCGTTTCGCGGCAGCGGGGGGCGATGTCGCGCGGCTTGATCTGGAAGGGCATAGCCCACGCGCGGATTATTTTGCGCGCTATGCAACAGTGGATTTCATGCTGGACCCTTTCCCTTTCCCCGGCGGCACCACAACGGCCGAGGCGATCCATGCCGGCGTGCCAACCCTGACGCGGCGCGGGCGCGGGGGCATGATCAGCCGCAATGGCGAAACACTACTGAGTGTCGTCGGTTTGCAGGATTGGATTGCCGCGGATGCGGCGGAATACATCGAAAAGGCCATTACCTTCGCGGTAGATGCGGATGGGCTGGCCGCGATCCGTGCCCGGCTATCGTTGGGGCCTTTGGGCGATGCTGCCACCTATGCCAAGGGGCTTGAGGCCGCCTGGCGGCGCATTTGGCGCGATTGGTGCGCGCGCCAAGGTACCGGATCAGGGGCGATTTAACGGAACGCGGAAAACGTCTAACGGGCTGCTGAACTCGGTGGCCTAATTTCCGCCCTTATGCTTCACCTTCATCGCATGTGGTCGCGGTTGCAATGCCTTTTAATGACGCGGCGGCTGGTTCCTTGTTCAGTTATGTTGATCTTGAAAAGCGTATGCCCCCTTCAATGCTTCCAGGTGATTTCGGCGGGCGGCGCTTCGGTCGGGTCCACGCGCAGCATTTGGCCATTCATCACACTTTTCCCGGTGAAGGCCAGGATGAAGCCCCAATGGGAGACAACAAGCGTATGGGACCAATCCTGCAGCGCGGCCATCTCGGCGCGGAATAGCTGGGCGCGGTCAATCACCTGTTCGGCGGGCTCTTCCACCGGCGGCCACCAGATTTCGTCAATATGGTCCAGCACCACATGCGGGAAATCGAGCCGCAATTCAGTCACCGGGCGGCCGATATCGCAGGTGAAGGCGTAGCGTTCGCGCACTGTCGGCGTCACGGTCAGCGGCAGGTTCAAGCGGCGCGCGACTGGCAGGGCGGTCTGCAAAGCCCGCGTATAGGGGGACACGATGATGCGCCGAATGCCCTCATGCGCCAGCGCTTCGGCGGCTTCATCGGCCTGGGTCTGGCCAAGTGGCGTCAGCTTGGGGTCAATAATGCCGGGGTCTTTGCGGGTTTGCGTGAAAAGCAGGTTGAATTCGCTTTGCCCATGCCGAAGCAGAATCACGAGTGTCGCCCCTTGTTTGATCGCAGTTTGTCTAGCGAGGCTCCGGCGGCCCCGCAACCAGCCTTGTATTTGGGCAATCAGCGTACTGCGCCTGGCTAATTCATTCCTTGTTCCACCCAATCAAAGCGTTGCCCTTGGGCGGTCGAGACCCTAGATTAGGGGCTAAGGAGCAAAAACATGGGCGGCTTGCCGATAGATCTGATCCTCTTTGCCATGGTCGCGGCCTTTTTGGTGCTGCGCCTGCGGAGCGTGCTTGGCCGCCGGACGGGGTTTGAACGTCAGGCGCAGCCCGAAGCCGCGCCGGTGCCCGCGCGCGGCCCAGCGACTGAGGTGGATATCGGCCCCAAACCGTCCCAGGGCGGTGCGCGGCGTGCCATTCCTGACCCAAACAGCCCAGCCGGTGAAGCGCTGATGCAAATCCAAAAGCGTGACCGCGGTTTCGATCCGAACCGCTTTCTGGACGGCGCTGAAACCGCCTTTGGCATGATTGTCGAAGCCTTTGCCCGTGGTGATCGCGCCACCTTGAAGCCGCTTTTGTCGGACGAAGCCTATGCCGGCTTCGATCAGGCGATTGCCGCGCGTGAAGCTGCTGGCGAAACCCAGCGCACGGAACTCCGCAGTGTTGAGGAAAGCGGCATTGAAACGGCAGAGCTGCGCGGCAGCATTGCCGAAATCACCGTGCGTCTGGTGACGGATCAGATCAATCTGGTGCAGGCGCGGGATGGCTCGATTGTTTCGGGTGCCGAGGCGGTGACGGAAATGACCGATGTCTGGACCTTCCAGCGTGACCTCAATAGCGCCGACCCAACCTGGCGTCTGGTGGGCAGCACTGCTGCCTGATGCGGCGCCAGTCATGGCGGGGGCCGGGGCGGTGATGTTGCCCCGGCTTGGTCCGCCATGACGCAGCACCTAGCCTACATAGATTTTCTCCCCCGGCTGCCGCTGTGGCTGCTGGCGGTATTCGCACTGATTGCGCTGATTTTTCTGGCCTATGGCGTCTATCAACGCGCGCGCGGCATTTGGTGGCGGGCGCTGGCTGCGGTGATTCTGCTGGGCGCACTCGGCAATCCGCGCCTGCTCCGCGAAGAACGCAAAACCCGGCCTGATATCGCGATCCTTGCCGTTGATCGCAGCGACAGCACTGGCATTGCGGATCGCGCCGAACGCATCGCCGCCGCGCGCGTAGCGCTGGAAGCACGCGCCGCGCGACTGCCGGCGCTGGATTTGCGGGTGGTGGAGGTACCGGAAGCCGGCCAACGCGGCACGGCGCTATTTTCGGCACTTGGCGCGGCCTTGGCCGATGTGCCGCGCGCGCGGCTGGCGGGGGTGATCGCGCTCACGGACGGTCAGGTGCATGACGCGCCGGCGTTGCTGCCCTTTGACGCGCCGTTTCATGTGCTGCTGCCTGGCCGCGCCGGCGAAATTGATCGGCGCCTGCGCCTGGTCTCGGCCCCCGGCTTTGGCATTGTTGGCCAGCAGGTCGAATTGCGTGTGGTGATCGAGGATTTGGGCGCAGCTTCCAGCGGCAATGCTGGGCTGATCATCCGCCGCGATGGTGGCGCGCCGCGGCGTGAGGAAATCCCAATCGGGCGTGAGCACGCAATCTCCGTCCCCATCGCGCGTGGCGGCCCTTTGGTGATTGAACTTGAAGCGGAACCCCGCGCCGGTGAGGTCAGTGCGCTCAATAACCGCCAAGTGGTCACGGTGAATGGTGTGCGGGATCGGCTGCGCGTGCTGCTGGTTTCCGGTGAACCCCATGCCGGCGAACGCGCCTGGCGGCGCTTGCTGAAGGCTGATCCCAATGTGGATTTGGTGCATTTCACCATCCTCCGCCCGCCGGAGAAGGATGATCTGACGCCGCTCAATGAATTGGCGCTGATCGCCTTCCCGGTGCGGGAATTGTTCCAGGTGAAGCTACGCGAATTTGACCTGATTGTGTTTGACCGCTTCACCAATCGCGGCCTGCTGCCGCCCGCCTATATGCGCAATATCGCCGATCACGTGCGCGCGGGTGGTGCGCTGTTGATGAGTGTCGGGCCGGAATTCGCCGGGCCGGCATCCTTGGCCTTCACGCCGCTGTCGCAGGTCTTGCCCGCGCGCCCGATGGGCCGCGGTGCGGGGGTGGAGGAAGGGCCGTTTCGTCCGCGCATCAGTACGCTCGGCGCGCGCCATCCGGTGACCGAGGCGCTGTCGGGCGCCAATAGTGCCGCGTCAGAAGCAAGCTGGGGCCGCTGGTATCGCTGGCTGCGTGGTGAGGCGCGTGGCGGCATGGCGGTAATGGAAAGCCCGGAAGGCACGCCCTTGCTCGTGCTGGATCGTGTCGGCGAAGGGCGCGTCGCTTTGCTGATGTCCGATCACATTTGGCTTTGGGGGCGCGGGCATGATGGCGGCGGCCCGCAGGAGGAATTGCTGCGCCGCATCGCCCATTGGCTGATGCGTGAAACCACCTTGGAGGAAGAAGATCTGACGGCGCGGATTGATGCCGGGCGCATGGCGATTGCCCGCCGCAGCCTGGAAGCGGCACCGCCGCCCGAAGTGACCATCACCGCGCCTGATGGCACGCGGAGCACGGTCCGGCTGGAAGAAGCAGGCGGCGGGCGCGCGATTGCAGATGTTGCGGCGCGCATGCCGGGCGTTTGGCAGGTTGGCGATGGCAAGCGCGTGGCCTTCGCCGCTGCTGCGGTAGCCAATCCCATGGAAATCGCTGATCTGCGCGCCGATGGTGAAAAGCTGCGCCCGCTGGTGCAAGGCCGTGGCGCGATCCGCTGGCTGGGCCAGGATGCCGCGCCGGCGCTGCCGGAATTGCGCATGGTGCCGCCAGGGCGAGAAGCGGCGGGCGCGGGTTGGATTGGCCTTAGGCGCAATGCCGATCATAGCGTGATCAGCATTTCCGCCTTGCCGTTGCTGCCGCCATGGTTGGCGTTGTTGCTATTGCTTGGCACCGTGGTGTTGGCGTGGCGACAAGAAGGGCGCTGATACGTTTCCCGTGAACATCCGTTCACTGGACACGTATCAACGTTTCTTGGTCGTATTTTCCGAGTCGCCAAGTGTTGCCACTTGGCTTGAAAATACTCCGGAGGTCAGCGCCCTTGTCGCGCTACCCTACCGCGCTGACGCAAGCCGCATCGCGGAAGGCGCTGGCAGTTCAATCTCGATCTCCAGCGTGGACATATCCCCGCCGCGATCCAGATTGACATTCACCTTGCTCGGGTCAATCGCGACATAGCGTGCGACAACGGCCACCAATTCCTGCTGCAATTTGGGCAGGAAATCTTCCCGATTGCGGCCAATGCGCTCATGCGCCAGCACAATTTGCAGCCTTTCCTTGGCGGCGGCGGCGCTTTCATCCTTGCGCCGGCCACGGAAGAAATCGAGCCAGGACATCACGCGGCCCTCCCACCAAACAAGCGCCGGAACAGGCCCTTGCGCTCGGCTTCCAGGAAGCGATGCGGCACATCTTCACCCAGGAAGCGGGAAACCGCATCGGCATAGGCTTGGCCGGCATTGCTTTCATTATCCATGATCACCGGCGTGCCGGTATTGGATGCGCGCAGCACGCTTTCGCTTTCCGGGATGACGCCAAGCAGCGGAATGGCCAGGATTTCGCGAATATCATCCAGCTTCAGCATTTCGCCCTTTTCCACACGGTTCGGGTCAAAACGCGTCACCAGCAGATGTTCTTTCACCGGTTCGCGCTTTTCTTCCGCGCGCTTCGATTTGGATTGCAGCACGCCAAGAATACGGTCCGAATCCCGCACCGATGACACTTCCGGGTTTGTCACCACAATCGCCTGATCAGCAAAATACAGCGCCAGCAGCGCACCTTTTTCGATGCCGGCGGGGCTATCGCACAGGATATAGTCAAATTCCTTCGAGAGTTCCTCGATGATCTTCGCAACCCCTTCCTTGGTCAGCGTATCCTTATCCTTGGTCTGCGACGCTGGCAGGATGGAAAGCGTTTCAACGCGCTTGTCGCGGATCAGCGCCTGGCTCAGCCGCGCCTCTCCCTGGATGACATTGATGATGTCGAACACAACGCGCCGCTCAACACCCATGATAAGGTCAAGGTTGCGCAAGCCCACATCGAAATCAATCACCACCGTTTTCTTGCCGCGCTGGGCAAGGCCGGTTGCGAAGGCAGCGCTGGATGTCGTTTTGCCGACACCGCCCTTGCCTGATGTCACCACAATAACCTGAGCCATAGCCAATGCCTCCCTAAAAAATCTTCGCTCTGCGATCAGGTGATGGGGTCGAAGCGCATGCGCTCACCCACCAGGCGCACCTGCATCGCCTTGCCGATTTGTGCCGCCGGAAAGCCTTCCCGCACCGCGTAGAAGCCGGCGATGGAAACCAATTCCGGATCGAAATTCAGCGCGAAAACCCGCGCTTCCATATTATTGGCGCCGCCCGCAATGGCGCGGCCACGCAAAGCGCCATAGACATGGATATTGCCATCCGCAATCACCTCGGCCCCCGCATTGACGGTAGAGGTGACAATCAAATCCGAACCTTCCGCCCAAATGCGCTGACCGGCACGCACCGGCTGTTCCACCACCATGGTGCTGCGCGCTGCTGCCGGCGTGGCGGCAGGCGGTGGCGGTGCCGCTATGGTTTGCGGGGCACCCTCAACCGGGGCGGCGGGCGCGGCAATATCATCCGATTCCTTGCCGCCGACACTGCGTACCGGTGGCAGCCCATAGGACAGCGCCGCATTGCGCATTTCTGCCGTGCCACCTGTGGTGCCTATCGGCATGATCTCAAGCTCACGCAGGCCCTTGATCAGGCCAGGGAAATCCACCTCATTGGGCGGTACCTGAATATCCCCAAGGCCGAGCACGATGGGCGCGAAGCGCAAAAACCCCGGCGCGCGGCGGAATTGATCGCCAATGGCCGGTACCACTGCCTCGGGCCGGTGATCCAGCAGGCGCAGCACAAGCAAATTGAAATTCGCCCCGCGCAGGCGAAAGGGTTCAAGGCGGGTGGCGGTATCGGGCCTGGGCGCGGCGCTGGGCATGAAACTCCTGAAGGGCTCGGACTCGATGCGCCTTCGAGTTATCCACAGCTTCTAGTGGGTGACCCCGGCGGCACCCACAACATATAGCGTCTTCGCGTGCGCGGGCGAAGGGGCTGCTTGCTTCCCGCTGATCTGGCAGGGCCTTAGCGGGCGAAGTTCAGAAATGCCTCAAACCGCGACTCGGGGCAGGGAAGGGTGGGGCTGACCGGGGCGCCAAGCTCGGGCAGAATGCGGGCGCCACAGGAGCCATCATCGTGAAGCCCATCCGCCTTGCCGAACCCTTCCGCGCTGTCTTTTACGCGCCGTTTTATGTCGCCGAACAGCGCGGCTTTTATGCGCGCCACGGCGTGACTGTGACGCGCGCGACCGCCGGCGACCCCACACGGGCGGCTGAGGCTTTGCTTGCAGACCAGGCCGATGTCGCCTGGTCCGGCCCGATGCGCGTGATCATGATGCGCGCCGCCGATCCCACCTGCCCCTTGCGGTCCTTCTCAGCGGTAGTCATGCGCGATCCCTTCATGCTGCTGGGCCGTGGCGCCAATCCGGGCTTCAGCCTGAAGGATTTGCCCAAGCTCCGCTTCGGCAGCGTGAAGGAAGTGCCGACACCCTGGTGGTGCTTGCAGGATGATTTGCGCCAGGCCGGTGTGGACCCGGATGCCCTGGCGCGCGTGACAGACAAGACCATGGCGGAAAACGCTGACGCGGTGGCCGAAGGCCGCTTGGATATCGCGCAAATGTTCGAACCCTTCGCGACGCGGCTGGAAGCCAAGGGCGGCGCGGTATGGCATCGCGCGTCAGATCGCGGGCCGAGTGCCTATACAGCCCTTTACGCGACCGAGGCGAATATCCAGCGCTTCAGCGCTGAGTTTGAAGCCATGACCCGCGCCTTGGCCGATGCGCTCACTTATGTCTATGCCGCACCCGCTGCCGAGATCGCCGCAAGTGTCGCACCGCTTTTCCCTGATGTGACCTTGGCTGAATTGACGCATGGCCTGGCGCGCTATCAGGCCGCGCGGCTTTGGCCGGAAACACCGCATTTCCCCGAAGCCGCCTTCACGCAGCTGCGCGGTGCCATGAAAAGCGCCGGCGTCATTGCGCGGGAGCCTAGCTTCGCCGAATGCGTGGACCGCGCGATTGTCACACGCGCGCTTTCGGCAAGTAGGCAAGGCGCATGAGCAAGCAACGCGGCAGGCGCGCCGATTACGCCATGTTCGTACCCATCGCGACACGCTGGATGGATAATGATGTCTATGGCCATATCAACAATGTGATTTATTATTCCTGGATAGATAGCGCGGTGGCGCGCTTCCTGACTTCCTCCGGTTTTTTGCATATTCCGACCGCGCCGGTGATTGGCCTGGTTGTGGAAACGCAATGCCGCTATTTCGCACCCATCGCCTTTCCGGATGATATTACCTGCGGGCTGCGTTGCGCCCGCGCCGGCAATACATCGGTTCGTTATGAGGTCGGCATTTTCCGCAATGAGGAAGATGAGGCGAGTGCCGAGGGCTATCTGATCCATGTCTATGTGGATCGCGCCACGCAAAAGACGCCAACGCCCTTGCCCGATACGCTGCGCACCGCGCTTCAGCGCATCACCCTGAACCCTTCGTAATTTCAAGGAAAATTCCATGTCCGTCGCACCGCTCAAGCGCCTTGCCATTCTGGATGATTACCAGGGTGTCGCGCTGTCCCTTGGCCCCTGGGAGAAGCTGCCGAAGGGGCTCGAAATCACGGTTTTTCGGGATACCATCACCGATCACGCGGCGTTGGTCGAGCGGCTGAAGCCTTTTGATGCCATCCTTGCGATGCGCGAAAGAACGCCCTTTCCGCGCAAGCTGATTGAAGCTTTGCCTAATCTCCGGCTGATTATCACAACAGGCGGGCGCAATCGTTCCATTGATGCTGCCGCTTGCGCCGAAGGTGGCGTGGTGTTTTGCGGCACGGGCACTTCGGGCGATCCAACCGCGGACCTCACCTGGGGGCTGATCCTGTCCCTGGTCCGCGATATTCCGCGCCAGCAGGAAGCGCTGCGTGCCGGGCGCTGGCAAACTCATGTGGGGCTTGGGCTGGAAGGCAAGACTCTCGGCGTGATCGGGCTTGGCAAGCTTGGCGGGCGTGTTGCGAAAATCGGCCAGGCCTTCGGCATGAAGGTGCTCGCCTGGTCCAGCAACCTGACCGAGGAGCGCGCGGCTGAGATTGGCGCGACGCGCGTGGACAAGACGACATTGCTGCGTGAAGCGGATGTGGTGACGCTGCACCTGGTTTTGTCGGATCGGTCGCGCAATACCATCACCGCGCCTGATCTGGCGCTGATGAAGCCAACATCCTTCATCGTGAATACCAGCCGCGGCCCCTTGATTGAACAGGCAGCGCTGATTGCGGCACTCAAGGAAGGCCGCATCGCCGGCGCCGGCTTGGATGTGTTTGATATTGAACCGCTGCCCGCGGATCACCCGATCCTGAGTGCACCCAATACGGTGCTGACGCCGCATCTGGGTTATGTGACGGAACAGAATTACCGCACCTATTACGAAGTGACCGTTGCCGCCATAAACGCGTTTGTGGCCGGCGCACCGATTGGCGTGATCAAGCCATGACAAGCCCCTACACCACGCCCGAAGGCTGGGCCGGCTGGCCCCAGGCCGCGCGCGATGCGGCGTACGACAACCTCAATGGCGTGGCGGATAGCGCGGCGCAGGTTGCCAATCGCAATGCGCTGTCTGAGGCGTTTCGGGCTGCCCATGCCGGGCATCTTGATCTGCCCTTCGGCAGTGGTGCGCGCGAGAAATGGGATCTCTACCCCGCCGCGCGCGCCGATGCGCCCTGCCTGGTTTTCATCCATGGCGGCTATTGGCAGCGCAACCGGCGGGAAGATTTCGCCATCATGGCCGAAGGCGCCTTGGCCGCTGGATGGTCGGTTGGGATTTGCGGCTATACCCTGGCGCCTGAGGCTTCCATGACGCGCATCGTGGGTGAAATCCACGCCGCGCTGGATTGGCTCGGCGCACATGGCGCGGCGCATGGCGTGGCGGGGAAGGTTGTCGCTTCCGGCTGGTCCGCGGGCGGGCATTTGGCGGCGCTGGCGGCAGAGCATCCTTTGGTGGTCGGCGCGCTTGCCATGTCCGGCATTTATGAATTGGCCCCGATTGCCGAGACCAATTTGAACGACAAGCTGCGCTTGACGCCTGAGGAAATCGCGGCGCATTCACCGATCCGCCGGCCTGTGGTGCAAAAGCCGATCGCGATTGCCTATGGCGCGCGGGAATTGCCGGAATTGCGTCGGCAAAGCCGCGTCTTTCATCGCCACCGTGCCGAAGCGCAAGCGCCCGGCGCGCTGATCCCGGTGCCGGAGGCGGATCATTTCCGCGTGCTGGAAGCGCTTTGGCGCCGTGATGGGGTGTTGTTGCGCGCAGCGGCGGAGGTATTGGCGGCGGCGGGGTAGGGGTTACGGGCGCCCGGCGGCGATGTCGGTCAGAAGGCCGCGCTGGAGCCCAGTAAGGCCGCGAGCGCCGGGGCAATCATCGCCTGCTATGCGGGCCGCAAGGGTCTGACGGTGAGAGCCAAGGTTGCGCCAGTCCTCCCATATCTGCCGCAAAATGCCGCGCGCGATATGCGGGGCATGATCAGTGCCACAGGCGAGGTCGCCAAGCCGCCGGGCGACAGCCGCCGGTTGCGGTGCGGGATGGCGGTCCCAATGGCCTAGCGCGGTTTCAGCGCCCTCGGGCGCATTGTACGCCGTCAGCACCGCGAGGCTTTGCCGCGCCGCGTCTCGCACCTCTCCGGCAGGGATGGACTTGGTCCATTCCTCGATCCAGCCAGCCCAGGAGCGCGGGTTGGGGCAGGCCTCACCAGCCTGAACCTCATCCGGGCAGGGTAGTGCGTCGCTGAACCGCAGCTCGCGCAATTGCGCATCATCCAGCGCTGCTCCGGGCGCCCGGATGCGCCAGATTTTTGCGCCTGCAATCAACGCGCCCTGCAACTGCGCCCCATCAAGCCTCGCGCCCTGCAACTGCGAAAATTGAAGCAACGCGCCCTGCAACTCCGCCCAACGAAGCAACGCGCCCTGCAACTGCGCCTGACCAAGCGACGCGCCCTGCAACTGCGCGTCTGCAAGCCACGCGCCCTGCAACTCCGCCCCATCAAGCGACGCGCCCTGCAACTGCGCCCTACCAAGCGACGCGCCCTGCAACTCCGCCCCATCAAGCGACGCGCCCTGCAACCGCGCCCCAGTTAGCCACGCGCCCTGCAACCGCGCCCCACGAAGCGACGCGCCCTGCAACTGCGCCCTATCAAGCGACGCGCCCTGCAACTGCGCTAAGTCAAGCGACGCGCCCTGCAGATCGGCCCCGCTTAAATCCACGTTGAAAAATTGACTGCCCGACAAATTGGCAAAGCGCAGGGGCTTTCCTTGCAGCACAAGGGGTTCGAAGGCAGCGCGCCGTGTCGCGTTCAATTCCTCACCGGCGCGCACTTGTACAAAAGTGCCATTATCCCAGACCTTGCCGACCAGGGTGCGCCCCGGCACGCTAAGATAACGGCAGCCCAGTTCGACATGGGGGCAGAGCAGCAAATCCACCGGCTGGCGAAGCGATGCGATCGCCAAATCAACCCTTTGCTTTGGGGTAAGGGCGCCACCAGGTCGTCCGAACAACTCCCGTTTCAATTCTTCCCACTTCCCCACCCCCACCGTGGTCGCCTCTGCGCTCGGCACCTGGCACCAGGCGAAGTTGAACCCCAGCACCGCCACCGGCAGCAGAAAGCGCCCGCGCCTGAACAGCCAGCGCCAAAGAGAATCCTCTGAAGGCCTTTTCCGGCGGAAAAACCAGATCAGCAGCAGGATATCGAGCAGAATGGTAATGTGGTGCACGATATTGACCACATGGCTCTGCAGGCGGAGCGAGCCAAGCTGCACCAGCAGCAGCACCGCCACCGGAAATACCGCCAGCATGAAGCCATAGGTCCAACGAAAGACAAGGCTCGCCTCCGGCTGGACCGCCGCCTGGATGAATTCCGTATTCGCCAGCAATTGCAGGCAGCGGTCGCGGTCCCGCTGCAGGGGCACATGGGCGCGCAACTCCACCTGAAAATGCCGCAAATTTTGCATCAGCAGGTCAAAGCGGATCAGCGTATAAAGATGCAAAGCCAGGAAGATTGCCGGCATGAAGCCGAAGGAAAGCACCACCGGCACGGTCACGCCGCCAAGATGCGAAATGCTGATGGATTTGCCGATCAGCAAATCCTCATCCGTGGCCGAGAAGGAGGTGGCGAGCAGAAAGAGCCCGATAAAGACAAAAGCCACCGCGCCAAGCTGCGCCGATTTCGCGCCATCATTGATGGCCGAGATCAATTTCCCGATATAGGGCGGCGGGTCAAAAGCGCTCATTCAAGGGGCAGCATAATGACGCTGCCGAAGGGGATGCAAGCGTCTCGCCCGCCCACCCCAAAACAAAAACGGCGCGGGAAGGCCCCGCGCCGTTTTGCAGACCCATAAACCGGCGTGACTTACGCCGACTTCGCCATGATCTCATCCGCGATATTGCGCGGCACCGGATCGTAATGGTGGAACTGCATGGAGAAGGAAGCACGCCCCTTCGTCATGCCACGCAGGTTCGAAATATAGCCGAACATTTCCTTAAGCGGCACATGCGCGCGCACAATCACGCTGGTGCCGGCCATGTCCTGGCTTTGGATCACGCCACGGCGGCGGTTCAAATCGCCCACCACATCGCCCACATGGTCGGATGGCGTGGTCACTTCCACATCCATGATCGGCTCAAGAATCACCGGGCCGGCCTTCTTCATGCCTTCACGGAAGCAGGCTTTTGCCGCGATTTCAAACGCCAGCGCGCTCGAGTCAACATCGTGATACTTGCCATCCACCAAGCTGTATTTGAAGTCCACCGTCGGGAAGCCAGCGAGCACGCCGGTATCGGCCTGCACCTTGATGCCCTTTTCGACCGCCGGGATATATTCCTTCGGCACCGCACCACCCACAACGCCATTGTGGAATTCGATCCCCTCGTTCCGTTCCTTCGGCTCAAAGATGATCTTCACTTCGGCGTATTGGCCCGAACCGCCGGACTGCTTCTTGTGGGTATAGGTTTCGGTATGCGCCTTGGAGATGGTTTCGCGGTACGCCACCTGTGGCGCGCCGATATTCGCATCAACACCATATTCGCGCTTCAGGCGGTCAATGATGATTTCCAGATGCAATTCGCCCATGCCTGACAGAATGGTCTGGCCGGTTTCCTGATCGGTGCGCAGACGAAGCGACGGGTCCTCACCCGCCAGCTTCTGCAGGCCAAGGGTCATTTTCTCAACCCCTTCCTTGGTCTTGGGCTCGACCGAAATGTCAATCACCGGCACCGGGAAGGCCATGCGTTCCAGCACCACCGCATCTTCCTGCGCGGCGAGTGTGTCACCCGTGCCGGTATCCTTGAGCCCCACGAAAGCCGCGATGTCACCCGCGAAGACTTCCTTGATTTCTTCGCGCTTGTCGGCATGCATCTGGAACATGCGGCCCACGCGTTCCTTATGGCCCTTGGTGGTGTTCAGCACCTGGTCGCCCGAACGCAGCACGCCGCGATAGACGCGCACAAAGGTCAGGTTGCCGTATTTGTCGTTGATGATCTTGAACGCCAAGCCGGCAAAGGGCTCGTTCTCATTGGCGGGGATCACGCGGCGATCAGCCGTTTCATCCTGGCCTTCTTCCGGCGCCACCTTGATGCCTTCGCGGTCAATCGGGGAAGGCAGGTAATCAATCACGGCATCGAGCAAGGGCTGCACGCCCTTGTTCTTGAAGGCCGTGCCGCAGAGCACCGGGCGGAATTCGCCAGTGACGGTGCCGCGCTTGATGCAGCGCTTCAGCGTTTCAACGGATACATCGCCCTTGTCGAAATATTCCTCCATGGCGGCTTCATCAATGCCAACCACGGTATCGAGCAGCTTCTGGCGATATTCAGCGGCCTTGTCGGCAAGGTCAGCCGGGATCGGTGCTTCGTGATACTTGGCGCCGAGTTCGTCGCCTTCCCAGATCAGCGCCTTCATCTCCACCAGGTCAACAATGCCCTGGAAAGTGTCTTCAATGCCGATCGGCAATTGCAGGGCCACCCAATTGATGCCGAGCTTTTCCGTCAGCGTCTCGGCAGCGCGATAGAAATCGGCGCCGGTGCGATCAAGCTTGTTGATGAAGATGATGCGCGGCACGTTGTAGCGATCCGCGAGACGCCAATTGGTCTCAGACTGCGGCTGCACGCCAGCCACACCTTCAATGATGAAGACCGCGCCATCCAGCACGCGCAAGGACCGGTTCACTTCAATGTTGAAGTCAATATGGCCGGGCGTATCAATGATGTTGATGCGGTGATCATTCCACACGGCGGTCACGGCGGCGGAGGTGATGGTGATGCCGCGCTCACGCTCCTGGTCCATGTAATCGGTGGTGGTATTGCCTTCATGCACTTCACCGATCTTGTGGGACTTGCCGGTGTAATACAGGATGCGTTCGGTCGTGGTGGTCTTGCCCGCGTCAATATGCGCGGTGATGCCGATATTGCGGATACGATCAAGCGGGGTACGCGCCACGGTGGGCCTCCATAAGCAAAAGCCGGACGCCCGCCCCGGCTTTCGCCGCGCGCCGCCCGCCATGAGGGTTCAGGGTTTCGTCTTTGGTGGCCGCTATCTGCGATGTTCGGGCGCGGTTTGCAAGCGCTAAGGGGCGGGGGCGCCGGGTTTATTCGCCCAAAGCGGTGATTTTGAAAGCTTAAGTGACGTTCAAACCCTGCCGAATCGCCCGGGGGCGGCGCTTCAGTCCAGCCTGATACCCTCGGCCGCGATCAGATCGCGCATCTCAGCGCGCTCGGCGGCGAGGAAGCGGGCGAAGGCTTCGGGGCCTTCGGCAGCGGGGGTCAGGCCCAGCGCTTCCAGTCGAGGTGCCAGCGGCGGTTGTTCCACCGCGTCCTTGGCGGCGGTGGCAAGGCGCGCGATCACCGGGGCAGGGGTGGCGGCTGGCGCCAGAAGCCCGAGCCAATCGCCCAACTGAAACCCGGCAAAACCCTGTTCGTTGATGGTCGGCAGCGCAGGGAAGGCAGCGCTGCGGCCAGGGGCGGAAAGCCCGATGGCGCGGGCCTTGCCGTCCCGGATCAAGGGCGTGGCCAAGGCCAGTGACGTAAAGCCGAAAGGCACATCACCGCGCAGCAACCCCGCCATCTGATCAGCCCCGCCGCGATAGGGGATGTGTTCTCCCCGAATGCCCGCCCGCCGCAACAGGCTCGCCGCCGCCAGATGGGTGCGGGACCCAACGCCAACACTGCCATAGCGCGCCTGATCAGGCGCGGCGCGCAGCCGCGCGAGCAGTGCAGGCAAATCCGCCACGCCATAGTCGGCGCGGGTGATCAGGATCAGCGGCAGGGTGACAAGCAGCGTCACCGGCGCCAGATCCCGCACATAATCAAAACCAAGCCCGCGCATCAGGAAGGGATTGACCGATTGCCCGCCGGAATCGAGCAGGATCGTCCCGCCATCCGGCATGGCTTGCGCGACAAACCCCGCGCCCACCGCGCCCGAAGCGCCGCTGCGGTTTTCCGGGGTGACCAAGGCGCCCAGTACTTCGCCCATGCGGGGCGCGATCAACCGGCCCAGAATATCCGTGCTGCCGCCAGGCGGGAAAGCGATGATCAGGCGAAGCGCCCGCTCCGGCGCCTGCGCCATAGCCGGTGCGGCCAAAAGCGTGGCCAGGATCGCACGGCGCAGCATGGCTATGGCGCGAGCCGCACGCTTTGGCGCTTGCGGCCCCAATTCCCCGGCTTTTCCTCAAACACGCCGGGCAAAGGCGTGCCGCAATCCGGGCAGCCGCCATCCGGGGTAAGGCGCCATTCAAGGATGTCATACCAATCGCGCTTGATCAGCGACCCGCCGCAGGCATGGCACCAGGTGCTGGCGCGCGATGGCGCATGGATGTTGCCGACATAGACATGCCGCACCCCCGCCGCCCGCGCCAAACGCCGCGCGCGGAACAGGGTTTCGGGCGGTGTTGCGGGGCGGTCCTTCATGCGGAAATCCGGCTTGAAGGCGCTGAAATGCAGCGGCACATCGGGGCCGAGGGCATCTACAATCCACTCCGATAGGGAAATGATTTCAGCATCCGAATCATTCAGCCCCGGGATCAGCAGCGTGGTGATTTCAAACCACACCTTGGTTTCGCGCTTCAGGTAGATCAGCGTTTCCTTGACCGGTTCCAATTGGCCCTTGGTGATGTCGCGATAAAACCCCTCAGTAAAGGCTTTCAGGTCAATATTGGCGGCGTCTATGTGGCGAAAAAATTCCTCGCGCGGGCCGGCATTCATATAGCCGGCGGTGACGGCAACGGTCTTGATGCCCTCCGCCCGGCATACCTTGGCGATATCCATGGCATATTCAAGGAAAACCACCGGATCATTATAGGTAAAGGCGATGGACCGGCAGGCGAGTTGCTTGGCCGCGCGCATGATCACTTCCGGCCGGCCAGAGGATGCGACACTGTCCATCTCTCGGCTTTTGGAAATGCCCCAATTCTGGCAGAAATCGCAGGCGAGGTTGCAGCCGGCCGTGCCGAAGGACAGCACCGGCGTGCCGGGCAGAAAATGATTGAGCGGTTTTTTCTCGATCGGGTCCACGCAAAAGCCGGAAGACCGGCCATAGGTGGTCAGCACCACGCCATCCTCATTAGCGCCGCGCACGAAGCAAAGCCCGCGCTGGCCGTCACGCATTTTGCATTCGCGCGGGCAGACATCGCAGCGAAAGCGGCCATCCGATAGCTTGGTCCACCAGCGTGTCGGCACGCCAGTGAGTTTCTGGGCTTCGGGATTCATGGTTTCGGCAGGCATTTCGCCTATATTGGGGCGATGGATGCCGCGACAAAAGCCCCGGAAGTGCAGGGCGCCTTTTATCCCGCCGATCCCGCGAGCCTGGCCGCCGGGGTGGATCGCCATATCGCCGCGGCAAGCCCTTCGGCGCTCAGCCCCAAAGCCGTGGTGGCACCGCATGCCGGGCATGTGTTTTCCGGCCCGATTGCGGGTAGCGCCTATCGCCTGTTGGCGCCGGCGCGCGGCAACATCAGCCGCGTGGTGATCCTAAGCCCGCCGCATCGCATGGCAGTGCCGGGGCTGGCGGTGCATCCCGCCCATGCCTGGGCCACGCCGCTTGGCCTGCTGCCGGTGGACCGCGCTGCGATGGCGAGGCTGCTGGCGCTGCCCTTTGTCGCGGAAAACCCAGCGCCCTTCACGCGCGAACATGGCATTGAAGTGCATCTGCCCTTCATCCAGCGCGCCTTGGGCGAAGTTGCGATCATTCCCGTTCTGGTCGGCCAGGCCACGCCGCAGCAGGTGGCAGAGGCGCTGGAAGCGGTTTGGGGCGGGCCGGAGACCGCGATCATCATCTCCTCAGATCTGTCGCATTACCTTGGCTATGATGAGGCGCGGGCCAAGGATATCGGCACTGTCGCGGCGATTGAGCAATTGCGCGGGGATCGTATTGGCAGCGCGGAAGCCTGCGGGCGGCATGCGCTGTATGGGCTGCTGGAACGCGCGCGCGCCTTGGATATGCGCGCGACGACGCTCGATTACCGCAATTCCGGCGACACGCAGGGCGATAAGGCGCGTGTGGTGGGGTATGCCTCGGTCGCGTTTGAATATGCGCAGGCGGCGCGGCTCACGGATGCCGACCGCAAATTGGTCTTCGATATCGCGCAATTCATGGTGCGCTTTGGGGTGGAACATGGCCGCCGGCCCAAGATTGGCTGGGGCGCGCTTTCCCCTTCCATGAAGGCGCAGCGCGCGAGTTTTGTGACACTCACGCTGAATGGGGCTTTGCGTGGCTGCATCGGCAGTGTGGTGGCGCATCGCGTCCTGCATGAGGATATTGCCGATAGCGCCTGGAAAGCTGCCTTTGGTGACCCGCGCTTCAAGCCGCTGACCGCAGACGAATTGGCGGCGGTGAAGGTGGATGTTTCCATCCTGAGCCAGGCGCGCCCCATTGCCGTGAATAGCGAGGCGGAACTGATCAATGCGCTTGATCCTGATCGGGATGGGCTGATTTTGCGCGATGGGCAGCGCCAGGCACTGTTTCTGCCGCATGTCTGGGGCGGCATTCCCGATCCGCGCGTTTTTATTCGCGCGCTGAAACGCAAGGCGGGGTTGGCGCCGGATCATTGGTAAAGCGAAACGCGTGCCTTTCGCCTCAGTGTGGAATCCTTTGGGCAGAGTGACTAAATCCTACCCGACTCGGCGATACGCTCGAGTAGTCAGGGTTGGCACTGATCAGAGCACGGCATCATTAGGAGCTAATCGTCAAATGTCGGGACAAGATATAGGATCAACATGATGAGTGAGGGACGCGTAGACGCAAGAATGGCCGGGCCAGCGTTGCATGAACCGCCATTGGAGCGGCCTATCCAAAACGAAGAGCAGGACCGTTTTGGTCGCGCCGGGTTCGTTCATCGTGTTGCTAATAGCCTTATCGGGCACGATGGAAAAAAAGCTCGTGGTGTAATCGTAGGTATTGTAGGCCCATGGGGCAGCGGTAAGTCATCAGTACTGAACTTGCTTGCCAATGAGCTTGAGCGACGCGATCCAAAGCCTGTAGTAGTCCGCTTCGATCCGTGGCTCGTTTCTGGTCGTGACGATCTAATCCTGGCTTTACTCTCTGAGATGCACGCCGCCCTTGCAGCGGCTCCTGGGCTCCAAGAGAAGGCCAAGGAGTTTCTAGCAGGCTGCTGAAAAGCCGTCATTGAGCATCGTCGTTTTGTCTCGCGCGGATGTTTTCAACGCTGCGCGTGCCTGCGCACAGCCATTTTCAGTGATTCTTTGGCCCAGTCGGCACACTCTGGACAGACTCCCGGCA
>JADCFQ010000019.1 GCA_020249435.1 Roseomonas sp.
GCGGTACTGTGTCGTCGACCGGTAACGTGACGGCGACGGGCAACATCAGCACAGGGACGGGCAACGTTAGCACCACGTCGGGCAATATTACCGCTGGCCCGAACATCACGCTCAATGGTACGACAGGGCAGCTCAGTGGGTCCTCTGTCGCAGCGACGGGAACCGTGAGCGGCGGTACTGTGTCGTCGACCGGCAACGTGACGGCTGGGGGCAACGTGACGGCGGCGGGAAGCATTAGCACGACGAATGGCAACATAGCCACATTTACGGGCAACATTACCACGGGGAGTGGCAACATCGACACAGGGTCGGGCACCGTGAGCGGCGCCAACGTGGTCGGCGGCACTGTGTCGTCGACCGGCAACGTGACGGCTGCGGGCAACGTGACGGCGACGGGCACCGTCCAAGGCGGTACTGTGTCGTCGACCGGTAACGTGACGGCGACGGGCAACATCAGCACAGGGACGGGCAACGTTAGCACCACGTCGGGCAATATTACCGCTGGCCCGAACATCACGCTCAATGGTACGACAGGGCAGGTCAGTGGGTCCTCTGTCGCAGCGACGGGAACCGTGAGCGGCGGTACTGGTACCTTCAACAATCTCAGCACGACGACGCTTCAGGGCGCGATTACGGGCAATAACCAGAACATCACCGGCGTCGGCAACCTTGGCGTAACCGGCACCACCACGCTGGGCGGCGCAACCCAGGTGAACAACACGCTGGTTGTTGACTCAAGTGGCGGTGCCCCCGCAGCGGGCACTGCGACGCTGTCCGTCCAAGACAATAACGCGTCACTCACGATCCAGAATGCGGGGGGTACCCAAAATGGCGTGACAGTGACTAACAATACGACCACGATCCGTGGGGGCACCGGCACGACCACGGTCACCGTGAATGATAGTGGGATCCTGGTTAATGATAGCACCAACGGCGATACGTTCCGGGTAACCAATCAGGGCAACACGACCATCACGGCCACCGGCGCAGGTCCCGGGCTGACGGTGAATAATGCCGGCAGCACGGTGGCCATTGATGCCGGCGCTGGTCGCATCGAAAACATTGGGAATGGGACTGCCGCAAATAATGCCCTTGCGGTGGGTCAGGTCTTCCGGACCACCAATACAAGCCAGGTGCAGATCGGTCAGGGCAGCAATGCTTCCGGCACCAATGCCATAGCGATCGGTGTCAGCGGCGCTACCAACGCTACCGGTGCAAGCTCCGTGGCGCTCGGCACAGGCTCTACAGCAGCCGGTGCGAACAGCTTTGCGGTGGTGGGTGGTAATGCCGGTGGCAATAACAGCTTCGCAGCCATTGGCGGTACTACAAGTGCCGGGGCCACAAACGCCTTGGCTCTTGGTAGCGGGGCGAACGCAACGCAGGCCAATGCTGTCGCCCTTGGCACCAACTCGGCCGCGAATGGCGCGAACAGCTTTGCAGTCATGGGTGGCACTGCGGGGGGCAATAACGCTGTTGCCCTCGGCACAGGCTCTACAGCGGGCGGTGCGAATAGCTTTGCCGTCTTGGGTGGTAATGCGGGCGGCGCTGGTGCATTGGCCCTCGGCACGGGCTCAACCGCGAGCGGAGCGAATAGCTTTGCTGCCTTGGGTGGCACAGCCAGTGGCGCCAATGCGGTCGCAATTGGTACCGCTTCGACGGCAACGCAGCAAAACGCCGTGGCGGTCGGCTCCACCGCCAGGGCGACTGCCGCTGGCGCTGTGGCCATCGGTCAAAACACTGTTTCGAGCGGTTTGAACGCGATTGCCATAGGTACCGGGGCCACGGCCACCGGGTCTGTGGCGGTTGGCGCAGCGGCCTTCGCGCAGCAGGGCGGCGCCGCCTTCGGCGATGGTGCCCGCGCCACCGGAGCCAATGCCACGGCTATCGGCCCCTTCGCGACAGCTTCCGCCGTAAACTCAGTGGCGATTGGCGCCAATTCGGTCGCCAATACACCCAATAGCGTGTCCATTGGCTCACCTGGTAATGAACGGCGCCTGATGAATGTGGGCCGCGCCCAGTCTCTGACGGATGCCACGCCGCTTGGTCAGGTCCAGGAAATGATCCGGCCGGTTCAGGCGGAGGCACGGCGCGGTATCGCCGCCACGGCGGCGCTGCCTTCCGTGTTCATGCCATCCGCGCCCGGCCGTACGTCTTTCGCGATGAATGGGGCAACCTTCGCGGGTGAGAGTGCCATTGGTCTGTCGCTCGCTCACCGTCTTAACGTGGGCATGCCGCTGATGATCACCGCTGGCTATGGTAGCGCCGGATATAACGACCATGTCGGTCGTATCGGCTTTGCACTGGAGTTCTGATTTTTGTCGAAACTCGCGAAACTCTTTCTGGCCGGCAGCCTTGTGCTGCCGGTCATTCCTTTTGGTCAAGCCCAGGCGCAGCAAGCCCCCCAAAACTGGGAGGGATTTCCAACCATGACCCTGGAACTGGTCTTCCGCGGACCGTTGCGAGATACTATTATTCAGAGATGGCGCGATCCTGTTAATAGCATCATTTGCTACGTTTATGTGCCGATCTCGGCGCCCCTGGTTGCCGCTCAGCCCGGAAGCGCTTACGTGCAATACGGTCCGAATACCATCGGCAGCATCAGTTGCGTGAACCCGACGCAGCTTGTGCAATTGGCGCCTCCATCCGAAGCCGCGCGGCAGGCCGCACCCGGACAGCAAGCCGCTCCTGCACAGCCAGCCGCGCCTGGACAGCCGCGTCCGCCTACGCCTACGCCTACGCCTCGTTGATCGCTTCTTTCAAGGCGCCTCACGCCAAACATCCCCTGATGTTCACTCTCCGCTCAGTGCCGCCCCCGCTGCCAAGGGCGCGAGCGGCGCTGCACAACGACTGAGCATTTTCAAGCCAAGCGGAAACGCCTGGCGGCTCGGAAAATGCGATCAAACGCTTTCAGGCCGGCGGCATGGCCCAAACCGCGGCCTCATTCCCTGCGGCGTAGTAGTTATTGGTGATCGCCGCATTGCGATTGACCAGCGGGCGCATGAAAAGCGGGTGCGTCATGCTGCGGATTTCATGTTCCACTTCAAACAGCACGCGGCCATCATTCGGGTCCACCACCTTGATGAAGCGGTATTGATGCGCGCTGTCTTCGCGCGAAATCAGGCCGCGTTCATTGAGCCGATTGTAGATTCCGCCGAAATCCACAAAGGCCAATTGAATGTGATGGCCATCAAAGGCGGGTTGTGGTTTGTCGGTTTCACGGAAGATCAGGAATTGCTCTCGCGCCACACGCACATGAAGCGCGCCATCGCGCATCGCCGTGCTGGTGCCGATGATCTGCTCATAAAACCGCGCCATGCCAGGCAGGGTGCCGGGGGCGACATCAAACTCAACATAAGGCATGCCGAGCGTGATGCGGCCAAGCCTATCCGCATCCGGCGCATGGCAGCGCATGCGATTGCCCCAGGGGCAGGTCACATCCACATGATCTGCGGCTTCGGCAAAGCTGTATTGCGTGCCTTCCAGCCAGCGCCGCGCACGATCCAAGCGGTGCAATAGCTGCGCGCGATCCGGCAGCACCAGGCCCACCGTGCCACGCAACACCTGCGCAGGGCCGGTCGGCAAATGGAATTGGCTGATGCCGACATTGGCCCACATATTGTCAATGCCCGTCATCAAATACGGATCACGCGTCAGGCCAAGCGCGCTGATGTAGAAAGCCGTCGCCTTCAACTGATCCGGCACTTGCAGATTGACATGCTGCAATTCGACAACATTGCCGAGGGATTCCTCGGTCCGGTCCCAGGGGCAGGCGAGTTTCGGGGTGCCATCCATTGTTTCGCTCCGTTTGCTTGTTGATCGTTGAAGCCAATCACTCCGCAGCCTTGGGCGCATAGCCAAGGCCGCCTTGGTATTTTTCGGCCGCGTCCGCGGGCAGGAATTCGGCTTCCATTTCGCGAATGCGGTCAAAGCCAGCGAAGCCATGCAGATTGCCCATGGGGTGCTGCTTGAAGCGCGCATCATAGGCGGCTTCGGCCATGGGGCCTTCGGCCTTCAGCGTGGTCGCGAAATCATGGATCGCCATGATGGTGGCGCGCATCGCCGCCCCGGGCAGGATGCAGGCGCGAATGCCAATCGCGGCCATTTCTTCCGCCGTGAAGCGGGGCGAAATCCCTGTCATATTATAGAAGACCGGGCCTTTTACCGCCTGGCAGATATAAGCCACTTCTTCCTTGTCCTTCGGGCCTTCCACGAAGGCGAGGTCCGCGCCCGCTTCCAAAAACGCATTGGCGCGGGTGATGGCTTCCTCCATGGAACCGCCATGTGCGCCGCGCGCATCGGTGCGCGCAATGATCACAAAATCAGGGTCCAGCGCATCGCGGGTTTTGCAGGCAGCGCGGATTTTCAGCACCGCCTCATCCCGCGCAATCACCTCCCGCCCTGCGACATGGCCGCAGCGCTTGGGCGCCACCTGGTCTTCCAGATGCATCCCCGCGACACCGGCACGGATATATTCTTCCACCGTGCGCACCACATTGATGGCATTGCCAAAGCCCGTATCGGCATCGGCAATCAGCGGCGCGCGCACGGCAGAGGCAATCAGCTTCGCATTCAGCGCCATTTCAGTCAGCGTAATCAGCCCCGCATCTGGCAGGCCCAGCAGATTGAGCGACGTGCCATAACCCGACATGTAAAGCGCCGGAAAACCCGCATGTTCCAGAATGCGGGCCGACATGGCGTTGAAGCAACCCGGCAGGATCAGCGGCGCGGGTTCGCGCAGAAGCGCGCGCAAGCGTGTGGTGGCGCGGGCGGGGCTGGCTTGACCAAGGCGCATCGCGACTTTCTCCTTATTTCAGCGGGAAGCCGAGGGAGCGCAGTGCCGCCTTCAGCCCATCCCGTCCACGCAGCGCGCCAATGGTGCCGATGCGTGAAATCACGCGCTGAGACCAATTATCCGCGGCCATTTCATAACGCTTGGAATATTCCGCGAGCTTTTCATCATAGGCCGCGCGCAGCGATTTTTCCTTGGCGGTGGAATAGGTTTCGTGATGCAGCACCGCTTCCTGCGACAAGCGCGGCTTCACGGCACTTTCCTTGCCGGGCGCGGCGTAACCAACACAAAGGCCAAAGACCGGCGCCGCACCTGGCGGCAGGTCCAGCATGGCGGCAACGCGCGGCACATCATTGCGCAGCGCGCCGATATAAACCGTAGCCAGGCCCAGGCTTTCCGCTGCCACCACCGCGTTTTGCGCGGCCAACCCCGCATCAATCGCTGCCACCAAGAAGGTTTCCAGGAAGGGCATGCCGGCCAGTGCAACACCTTCCTGTTCGCCCAGGCGTTCATTGCGCGACACATCGGCGATGAAGACCAGGAAGATCGGGCATTGTTCGATATGCTTCTGCCCACCCGCAATCGCCGCCAGCGCCTTGCGCTTTTCCGGATCGTTTACAGAAACGACCGACCAGGTTTGCAAATTGGAAGATGTCGCCGCCGATTGCGCCGCCGCGATCAGGGTCTCCAATGTGCCAGCGGGCAGCGCATCCGGCCGATAGCCGCGCACGGAACGGTGCGAAAGCAGCAGCGAAATCGTCTCATTCCACGGGCCTGGCTTGGGTTCAGCACCCACGCCGTAACGCGCTGTCAGGGCGGCCGGGGCCGGCAATTGCATGCCATCCATTTGGGTATTCCTTTGCGATGATGGGTGAAGCCTAGGCCAGAATGGCGCGGTGGGAAATCACCCTGCCCGACGCCACCCCGCCGCCGGGTGGGGTGCGGCCAGCAAAGGCCCGGCACCAAAGAGTTTTTCGCGGTAGGCCCCCGGGGCATAGCCGCGCTTATAGCGCCCGCGTTCCTGCAAGGCCGGCACCAAAAGCCGCACCACATCTTCCAGGCATTCCGGCGTGACGGTGCGGGAGAGGTTGAAGCCATCCACATCCACCTGATCCACCCAGGCGATGAGTTCCTCGGCCACTTCTTCCACAGAACCAATGATCGGCGGCTGGCGGCTGCCCAGCACCATCCGGTCCATCAGCGCGGGTTTGGTGGCGCGCGGCGCGGCGGCACGCAGAGCTTCCACATTGGAACGGATCGCCTGGCTTTGCCCTGCCTCCGGCAATTCCTCATCCGGGCCGAACCGCGCCAGGTCAATGCCAAGCGAGGCCGAAGCATGCGCCAGCGCGCCTTCAATGCTGGCGTGCTGGCGATATTCGGCGAGCTTCGCCTCAGCCTCTGCCCGCGTGCGGCCAATGATCAGCGTGGCGCCGACGAAAACACGGATCGGGCGCGGTGCGGCGCGGGCGCGCAAATCGGCCACCAGCTTCGCGACATGCGGCTTTGGCCCGCCATTCACAAAGACGCATTCCGCATGGCGCGCAGCAAAACCTCGTCCGCGATCCGAAGCGCCGGCCTGATACAAAACCGGCGTGCGCTGCGGGGATGGTTCCACCAGATGCGGCGCGTCCAGCCGATATTGCCGGCCTTCATGGCGAATGCGCTGCACGCGTGCGGGATCGGCATAAATCCCCGCCGCACGATCGCGCTTCACCGCATCGGCGGCCCAGGATTCCTCCCACAGCCGATAGACGATTTCCATATATTCATCGGCCAGATCGTAGCGATCATCATGCGCCATCTGCCGATCCAGACCCATGGCGCGCGCCGCGCTATCCAGATAGCCGGTCACGATATTCCAACCGATGCGCCCCTGCGTCAGATGATCCAGCGTCGAAAAACGCCGCGCCAGCAAGGCCGGGCTTTCCCAAGCGAGGTTACACGTCACGCCAAAGCCAAGGTTGCGCGTGGCCGCCGCCATCGCCGGCACAAGCAGCATGGGATCGAGCAGCGGCACCTGCACGGCATTCCTGATGGCCGCATCGCCATTGCCGCCATGCACATCATAAATCCCCAAGACATCCGCCAGAAACAGCCCATCAAACAGGCCTTCTTCCAGCAACCGCGCGAGGCCCATCCAGTAATCGAGCGAAAGATAGTCAGCCGAGCGATCCCTTGGGTGGCGCCACATGCCCTGCTGGATATGGCCGACACAGGCCATGTCAAAAGCATTGAAGCGAATTTCGCGCGGTGCGGTCACAGGCCAAGCCCCGGCACGAGCAAGCCTTCCAATAGGCGCCGCCGTTCCGGCGGAATGGCCACCGCCTTGCGCGCCACAAGATCAAAACTGACCCCCACCGCTTCCGCCGCCGCGACCGGCGCGCCAGACACGCCATCATGCAGCAAATGCGTCCAGGTGGTGGTTTTCTCGCCCAGCGCCCGCAGCCCGCTGCGGATGATCAGCAAATCCCCGATCCGCATCGGCTTCAGATACGCCAGGCGATATTCCAAGGCCGCGCTGCCCAGCCCTTCCTCCCGCGCGCCGAGCTCCGCCCCCGGAAAGCGCAGATTGGGCACGCCATCCCAAATGCGGGAGATCACCACATCCGGGCGCATCAGCCCGGCGCGATCACAATCCTCCGCCCGGATGGCGCCGATATAGGCATCGGTCAGGCCCATGGCGGCGGCGCCGGCGGCATCGGGCAGCGGGTGAATGGGATCAAACGGCAGCCCACGCGGCCCGGCATGGGCGGGCAGCGCCACCGTGAGGCCTGCGAGCTTGCCCTCCAGCCCCGCCGGCAGGGGCAGCACTGCGCCCGAATGCGGGTCTCGCAGTTCAATATCCGAAACCAGCGCGGCCGAGGCCACCCCCGTGCCGCTATTCCTGATTTCCACATAGGCGCGCAGCTGATCGCCGCGCCGCGCCACAACGCCGCCGAAAATCGTGAAGGGAGTCCCCGCCGCCATTTCGCGCAAAAAGCGAATATGCTGATCCACCGGCGTGAAAAAGCCGCGATCCGGCGTAATGCCAAGCGCCAGGCCAAGCCAGGCCAGCCCATCCCCCGCGCGGGCAATGTAATGGCGCACATTCATATGCCCCATCACATCGCATTCGCCGCTTTGCACGCTGCCCTTGCCGATCACGATCATGGAATCACCCCTGGAACCGCCCGCAGAACACCCTGCCCGGCCTTTCCATGCAAGTTATGACCCCTTGAGCCCGCCGGAACTTCGGCGCAGCATATCCCAAAGCAAAAGGAAGGAACCGCGCCATGGATGTCGGTATTTTCAACCTCATGGGCTATCGCAATCGCGGCGTGCCCACGGCCGCGATCTATGACCAGACCATCGCCCAGGTGAAGGCCGCGGAAGCCGCCGGCTTCAACATCGCCTGGTTCGCCGAGCATCATTTCTCCAATTACTGCGTCTGCCCATCGCCGCTGATGATGCTGGCGCGGCTGGCGGGCGAGACTTCACGGATCAAGCTCGCATCCGGCGTGGTGATCGTGCCGCTGTACCACCCTTCCCGCCTGATTGCCGAAATCGGCATGGTGGATTCGCTGACGCATGGGCGGCTCGTGCTCGGCGTTGGCAGCGGCTACCAGCCTTATGAGTTTGAACGCTTCGACGCATCCCTTCAGGAAGCGCCGCATCGGCTGCTGGAAGTGATGGCCATGATGGAAAAGGCCTTTGGTGGCGAGACCTTTTCCCATGAGGGCGAATATTATTCCCTGCCGCAAACCCATATCGCCCCACGCCCCGCCGGCAAGCTGCCGGAGATTTGGGTGGCCGGCGACAACCCCGATCTGCATCGCTACGCGGCGCAACGTGACTGCGTGGTGATGGTAACCCCACGCCACTTCACCCCTGCCCTTCTGGCCGCCGCGCGCCGGCGCTTTGAAGATATTTGGCGCGCTGCCGGCAAAGCGCCCGAGGCCTTGCGCTTCGGCGCCATGCGCCCCTTCTGCGTGACGGATGACAAGGCCGAAGCCATGGCGTTTTTGGAAAATGCCCGCTGGCAAATCCGCCTGTCCCAAAGCCTGCGCCGCAAGGAACAGGAAATGGATGGCGGCCTGCTGGTGGAAAAAACCTGGGAAGGCGAGCCAAGCCTGGAAGAAATGGGGTCCTTCATGCTGGTGGGGGACGCCGATACGGTGGCCGCCCGCATGGCCGCCGAAATCCGCGCCGCCAGCCCCTGCCACTACCTGCTGCAAATGCAGATTGGCGACCTGCCGCCCGCCATCGCCATGAACACCATCAAGGCCTGGCAGAGCGCCATCCGCCCCCGCCTGGAACGCGAATTCGGCCCGCTGGACCGGATTGGGGTTCCCGTACCGGTTGCCGCCTGAATTAGGCGCTTGACCCAGAGCCCCGCGATTTGACACTATTTCCGGCGTGGTGACGCTTACGCCAGTCAGTCGCGGGGATGAGGATACGCTCTGGGCCGTTGTGGCAACCGTGGGGCGCAAAAGCCGCGTGGCCGAGGTTTTCCGATCCCGATCCGCCGCACTGAACGACCGAGACTGGCGCGACCAACAAGTGCGCGCCTACGCCGATTGGCTGATCCGCGCCAAACAACCCGTGCCACATTATTCGGTGACACCCATCAAACGAAGCGACCTGCCGCGGAAATGGACGCCATTGCCGGCACTTGGGTTCTTGCGGGGGCAGATGGTGTGATTGGGTGGTGGGGATCGTAAATGTCAGAGATCGGGCCGCCCCTCGAATGGCACCCTTCCACAGTTCTTCCTGCCCTTCACCTCAGTTTCACTGTCGAGGCCGGGCATGCCGCACTCGTACCGCCTTCCGATCCGAGGGTGGGGCAGATCGAGGCTGCGTACCCTATGTTTCGTTCCTTCATGAGTCGCTTCGTCAACGCGTTTGGCGAGCCGGTGCAGCCTGCGGTGTTACTGATACATGACAAAGCGCCCCGCACGTTCCTTTCCAACGAATCGATCTCTGGCCTAAGGGATGCTATCGCCGTCTCGACAGTTTCGTATCAGCGGTCCCTCGAAATCACTCATCCACGCGGAAACCGGGTCGGCTATGCTGACGCTTTCGGTTTCTATCCCTGGATGGTTGATCGCAGATTCGAGAGGTTGGTCTGCTTAACCGAGGCTATGGGGGCGCTCGATACGGTAGAGCGCTTCCAAGGGCAGCCAATGCCAAGCGTCCCGCTAGCAAGTATGAGTGAGGAGGCCATTGATTGCCCGGCGCTAGATGCCATCGTGAATCGTTGGCGCACTCGTTTCTGCGGCAAGGCGCCAAAGCCGCGTGACATCGCTCTTTTTCGATCGCTCAATATGGCTCATCAGGCATGCCTGATTTCGTCGCCCGCTACAGATAACACGCTTTATGATGTTGGCCGCCAAATCGCCTTATGGGTTGCGGCATTCGAAATCCTCGCTCATCCTGGTTCGGGCAAGACCGTTAACCTTAACTCCGTAATGGATATGTTCGACCGCGTGGATTGGCGGTCCAGGGAATTTAAGGCGCGCCGTTACAGCATTTGTTACCGCAATAAGGTTCAGCGACGGCCGCTTGCAGCAGCCCTCTATGCGCGACTTTACTTCGCGCGCAACGCATTCCTACATGGTAACCCTGTGTCCCGTAAGACATTGAAAATTCAAACTGGGGGCCAAACGCTTTTTCATATAGCCGCTCCTCTCTATCGTCTCGCGCTGACGTCGTTCCTGGACCTTCGACCTCCGCCAATCGAGGGGACCCTTGATCCTAAGGCCTTCGGCGCAGCCATCGCGGGGCGCCTAGAGTTGCATGGCTACCAAGAAACCCACGAAGAGGCATTGCTGACAGCGTGGTTCGGGCGAGATCGACAAAAATCGCTGAAAAAAATTTGCATAAAATGAATTTTTCGCTGTAAAATTTCTGACAAGAAGAGCGTCATTGGAAACGAAATGAGCGTCGGAGCCCATAAAAAAAGTAGATCGCCGCTTGCGGCGTCGCTACCTGTAGCTATCTACATGGGCCAACACGCCGCCGCACACCAGCTTTATGACTGGATCGTGACGTTGCCAATTGCCATACCTGGGCCATTTGCGAAGATAAGTGCTAAACAGACCTTTGCCCCCGATCTTGCAAAGGCGCTGTTAGCCCGCGAGGAGCCTCTGATCGACATCGCTGTTGCGAAATCGTGCGACGATCATGATACTCTTCTCGTTTTGTGGGGTCGGGGCGATAAAGCAATCCGCTATGCCATAGCAGCAAATCCTTATCGGATAGGATTTCTAGGTTTTGACTCAGATTCGATAAACGATCTCTTTGCACGGCCAGACGAGGAATTGATGCGATTGGTGTTTACCAACCCGTCGATGACATCCAGCGCCCTTGCTACCTTGTTTGATCGCAAAGGATCCTTTTCAGTACTTGACGATACAGTATGGTTAAAGGCTGTACTGGCGGCCAGCACCGCACCAGCGCTTACTTTGGACGAGTCCTTTGAAATTTGGTTGGATCGGCTTCGTTTTGCTCAGGATGGCTGGGCTGATTACCAAGAAAGTTTGGGGTTCACAGCGGCGTGGCGCCTCGTCGAGACACTTGAGCCGACCATACAAGCGGCAGAAGTTTTGGAACAGCTTTTATTGAATATTAATCGCTTTTCACCGCCGCTGGAAAACCATGGTTACGGCATGGACGAGGCAAGACAACAAAGCCACCGCGCTGAGACTTACAATTCGGCGCAGCGACTATTTGTCCTAAACGCTTTGCAAAAATGGCGTCGCGAAAACGCGCCAAGTGACCTACCTCCTCTACGTAAGTACGAGCCAGATTTTCACGCTGGCGTGAGAACTTGCGTGGCCCGCGCTTCAACGAAGGCAAGGGTGCTAGTGGACGAGCTGCTATCAAGCGATGACAGATGGACCCGCCTTGGCGCTTATGGTGGGGCGCGAGCCTGGACAAAAGACTTGGTCGATCAAACCTATGCGCGAGATGGCGTCGATTTTCTCAGAGAGGCTGTGACAAACCCGGCATTCCATGAACGTGGCGCCGTTCGCGACAAACTAAAATCGCTCATTGCCGAACTAAGTACGAACGCAAAAGGCGACACACCAGATGCTTTCGGTACCAAGCAAGATTTAAGCAGTACCTTCAGGATGATCGGTGAACGTTTATGGAAGCGAGATCATCGCACGTATGCTTTACCAAACGATGATACCCTCTTCGATCAAGATTCTGACGCGCGCCATGATTACGAATTAACGCTGACCGAGCGAATTGAAAAACTTGAACGTAATATCCACGTCGAGTTACGACATACAGCGCTCTTTTACCAGGAACGAATTGAAGCAAGCGGTGCAACGCGCGAAGAGGCGGAAAATCAAGTCGCACCGTTATGGACAATCCGCGATGCCGCAACCAGGTTAGCAAGCGGCCTAAAGCAGATCGCTGTTGTGGTCGAAACGCAGCAGCAAGCGTCCCAACTTGCAAAGGCTTCGCCAGGATTGCGCGGCACTTCTCTTTGGGCGTGGATCGGCGTCTTCGCACTTGGCTTTATAGTCGCTCGGTTCGTAGTCAAATAGTTCGTCATACGATGGTCAGCCAATCGGGTCAGAATGGAAGGCCTAACGCCTCCTTCGCCCCTCACCCCCGCCTCACCCCCCAATAACAAACCCCAAACGCCGCCAAGCCCCCCAGCACGGAAGCCGCCACATAAACCACCGCCAACCACGGCGCCCTTTCCCACAGCACGCCGGTTTCCAGTGAAAAGGCGGAGAAAGTCGTAAAACCGCCAAGCAGGCCCGTCACCAGCAATAGCCGCGCCTCACCGGAAATACCCAGCGCGCCAAACACGCCGATAAGCGCGCTGCCGATGATATTCACCGCCAGCGTCCCCCAGGGAAAGCCCGCGCCAAACAGCATCACACCCGCGTGGGAAACCAAATAGCGCAGCACGGAACCCGCGGCACCACCCAAAGCCACCAGCAGCAAGGACAAGGGCGAAAATACTGTGCCCATCAGCGTTTCCTTTTGCGGCGCAGTTCCGCGAAGCGCGCCAAGCGCTCGGCGATGGCAGCCTCAGCCCCGCGATCGGTCGGGCGATAGAAAACGCGCCGCCCCATTTCTTCGGGGAAGTAATCCTGGCCGGAAAAGCCCCCCTCCGCCTCATGGTCATAGGCATAGCCGGCGCCATAGCCAATTTCCTGCATCAGTTTCGTCGGTGCATTCAAGATGTGCTTGGGCGGCATCAGGCTGCCGGTTTCGCGCGCGGCGCGCATCGCCTCATTAAACGCCTGATACACCGCGTTGGATTTCGGCGCGGTCGCCAAATGCACCACAAGCTGCGCCAGCGCCAATTCGCCTTCGGGTGAACCCATACGCTCAAATGTTTCCCAGGCGGCGATGGCCAGCGGCAGCGCGCGCGGGTCGGCCATGCCGATATCCTCGGCCGCGAAGCGCGTAAGGCGCCGGGCGATGTAACGCGGGTCCTCGCCGCCCGTCAGCATGCGCGCAAACCAGTAAAGCGCCGCATCGGGGTCTGATCCGCGCATGGATTTATGCAGTGCGGAGATCAGGTTGTAATGTTCCTCGCGGTCCTTATCGTAAAGTGCGGCGCGTTTCGCGAGCAAGGCTGAAAGCCCGGTTGGATCAAGCGGCGGGGTGGCTTCGGGCAGGGCGAATAATTGCTCGGCCATGTTCAGCCCGTAGCGGCCATCGCCATCCGCCATGGCGCGCAGCGTGGCGCGCGCTTCGGGGGAAACGGGCAGGGCGCGGCCCATCAGTGCTTCGGCGCGGGTCAGCAGCAATTCAAGCGCGGCATCATCCAGGCGCTTCAGCACCAGCACCTGGCAGCGCGACAAAAGTGCTCCGTTGAGTGCGAAGGATGGGTTTTCCGTGGTGGCGCCCACCAGCGTCACGGTGCCGTCTTCCACCACGGGCAGAAAGCCATCCTGTTGCGCGCGGTTGAAGCGGTGAATTTCATCCACGAAAAGCAGCGTGCCTTGGCCGTTGGATTTGCGCGCGCGGGCTTCCTCAAAGGCGCGCTTCAAATCGGCGACGCCGGAAAACACCGCGGAAAGCGCGGTGAAGCGCAGCCCCGCGGCTTCGGCCAGCAAGCGCGCAATGGTGGTTTTGCCCACCCCCGGCGGCCCCCATAGGATCAGGGATGCCAAGGAACCGCGCGCCAACATGCGCGAAAGGCTGCCTTCCGCCCCCAGCAGATGATCCTGCCCCACAACCTCGGCCAAATTGGCGGGGCGGAGCCTATCGGCCAGCGGGCGCGCGCCTTCGCTGGGCGCGGCGGCGGGCTCTGGCGCGCCGAACAGGTCAGGGGTGGCGGGGGCGCGGGCCATGGGGCGGTTCAGCGGATCGCCAGCGCATTGCCGGGGCTGCCAATGCCGCCGCGGTGGTTGAGCGGCGCTGCCGTGAAAAACGCGGTGAAGCGGCCAGTGGTGGCGCTATCCTCGGCGAGGGCTTCGAAATCAAAGAACTCGCCCAGGCAAAGGCCAAGCCGCGCAATGGCGAGATGGAGTGCCGGCTTCCAGGGGAAGATCGGCCAGGCCTCGACCGTTGGGTTATCGGCGGCGATGGCGGCAATGCCCTGGTCCCAAAGGAAGCGCCACATGCCTTCCCCGCCATCCAGGCCGGAATAGTCGCGCGCGCCGGCTTCGCCTTGAATGAGCAGATGGCGCGCATCGGCATCGGGGGCGGCGCGGAAGGCAGCAAGCCAGCCAGTGCGCACCAGCAGGATATCGCCGGGGCGGAGTGTGACACCTTGCGCGCTGAGGCAGGCGGCCAGGTCCTCGGCAGTGGCGCGCTGCCCCCCCATCGCGCCCCAAGCGCGCCCGGTGCGGGCGAAATGGCGCGGAAGGTCGGCCAGCACCGCGCGCCCGGCGATGCCATGCGCCAATGCCTTGTCTATGCCGTTGCGGCTTTGCGGGCCGTGCACAATGGCAGATAGCGGCGCGTGATTGTAGAAACCATGGGTGGCGTCAGCGAAATGCGAAAGCCCATCCCATTGCGTGCTGCCTTGCAGCCAGAAGCCATCCAACTTGTCATCGCGTGTGATGCGGCCGGGGTGTTCTTCACTCACCATCACAGGCTTGGGGGCAGCGCGGCGGCGATGGGCGCCTGCATGCGCGGCGCCGAAGGGCTCGTCCAGCGGCAGGTTCACGTTAAAGCGGCGGCCCTCGCGGATTTCATCGCGGGCGGCGGCGACGGTGGCATCCGTGATGCGGTTCAGCGTGCCGATCTGATCATCCGGGCCCCAAACGCCCCAGGAAAGCGGCAGGCCGGTGGGATCGCCCTCGGGGCGCGGAAGGTCGTCATAGCGTGGTGGAGTCTTCATGGCGGCAGTCTAGCGCCAAGCGGCGCCGCGCATCACCCCTTTTGCCTTGACGCGCCCTGCCCGCGCCCGCACATGCGGCGCGAAGATAAGGAACGCTGCCCATGAAAGTGACTCGCCGAGCGGTGCTGGCCGCCGCTGCCCTGCCCCTGCCTGCCTTGGCGCAGACGCGCAGCATCCGGCTTGTGGTGCCTTTTGCAGCCGGTGGGGCGGCGGATTCGGCAGCGCGGACCTTGGCGCCGCGCATGGCGGAACGGCTGGGGGCCACGATTGTGGTGGAAAACCGCACCGGTGCCGGGGGCTCCATTGGTGGTGCGGAAGTGGCGCGGGCGGCGCCGGATGGCGCGACGCTGCTCTGGGATGCGTCGTCGCATATCGTGAACCATGCGCTGCTGCGCGGGCTGGCATTTGATTACGCCACGGCCTTCACGCCGATCAGCATGGCGACCAGCTTCCCGCAGGTGGTTGCGGTGAAGGCGGATTTCCCGGCACGCGACCTCGCGGCCTTTATCGCGGCGGCCAAGGCGCGGCCTGGCGCCATCAGCATGGGCACGCAAGGCAATGCCACGGCGGGGCATCTTGGCCTGGTGCAATTCACCCGTGCTGCGGGGATTGAGGTGATCCACGCGCCCTATCGCGGTGGCGCGGATGCAGCGCGCGATTTGGCGGGCGGCAATCTGGATGGCGTTTTCATCACGGCGCTTTCCGCCGGCCCGGTGGTGGATAGCGGGCGGGCGCGCTTCCTGGCCGTTGCCAGCGCCGCAAGGCTGGCCGCGCGGCCCGAGGTACCAACCATCGCCGAAAGCGGCTTCCCGGGCTTCGATATCAGCGAATGGGTCGGGCTTTTCGCCCCCGCCGGCACCCCGGCGCCGGTGCTGGCGCGGCTGCATGAAGCCCTTGCCGCCAGCCTGGCCGAGCCCGAGGTGCGCGCGCGGCTCGCGCAGCTTGGCGCCGTGCCGGTTGGCAGCACGCCTGAGGCCTTCACGCGCTTCGTCACCGAAGGCCGCGCCGCCATGACCGTGCTGGTCCGCGAAGCCAATATCCGTGTGGAATAGAACAGCGCTTCTGGCGCTGCTGGCGCTCTGCAGCGCCGCCCCGGCGCGTGCCATGGACCCCGATATCATGAGCGTGATCGGCCAGCCCGTGCTGTCCCTCGCGCAGCGCCCGGAAGTGGGCGCGGTGTTGCGCCCCGCGAGTGGCGGGCATCGCAGCGTGATTGCCGAGGCGCTGCGCGAACCCGGCCCCGGCGTTGCGCTGCTGGATGGTCAATATCTGCACGGCCATGGCTGCAACCGGGAAGGCTGCCGCGTGCGGGGGATTTTCCTCGCCTGGGATTTGAAGGGCGATAGGATGTTCATGCTGGTGACGGAAGAAGGCCGCGTACGCGCCTCCATCCCGCCGGACCCGCGCGCCTGGCCGCGGGAGTTGGCCAGCCCCTTGGCGAGCGTTTCGCCGGCGCTTGCGGAAGCGATCGGCAGCAGATAAAATGAAAAAAGGCGGTCCCTGATCAGGACCGCCCTTTTGCGTGAGAGGGGGATACCCTCAGCTTTCCGCGGCTTCTTCCGCCACTTCCGGCTTCGGCCCGCTATCCAGACCCTTGGCGCCCGGATTGCGATCCACCAATTCAATCACCGCCATATCGGCCGCATCACCATAGCGCATGCCGGCCTTCAGCACGCGGCAATAGCCGCCGGGCCGCGCCTTGTAACGCTCGGCAATTTCGCCAAACAGCTTCGCCACCACCGCTTCATCGCGGATCTGCGACAGCGCCTGACGGCGCGCATGCAGGCCACCGCGCTTGCCGAGCGTGATCATCCGCTCAACATAGGGGCGCAATTCCTTGGCCTTGGGCAGCGTGGTCGTGATCTGCTCATGCTTGAGCAGAGAGGTCGCCATATTGCGGAACATCGCCGCACGATGGCTTGACGTGATATTGAGCTTCCGCCCAGACAATCCGTGACGCATCTTTCTTACCCTTCAGAACGAGCCGATCAGAACGGCTCATCTGCCCTTTTCGCCAAATCCTCGATGTTTTCAGGCGGCCATTCCGGCACGGTCATGCCAAGGCCAAGACCCATATTCGTGAGGACTTCCTTGATTTCGTTCAACGACTTGCGGCCAAAATTCGGCGTGCGCAGCATTTCCTGTTCGGTCTTCTGCACCAGATCGCCAATATAGACGATGTTGTCGTTCTTCAGGCAATTCGCGCTGCGGACGGACAATTCAAGCTCATCCACCTTGCGCAGCAGATTGCGGTTGAACGGCAGGTCGTCCTGCATTTCCGCACCAAGTTCGGGGCGCGGTTCGTCGAAATTGATCAGGATTTGCAGCTGTTCCTGAATGATGCGCGCGGCAACACCCACGGCATCTTCCGGCGCCAGTGTGCCATCGGTTTCCACCGACAGGATCAGCTTGTCATAATCCGTGCGCTGGCCAACTCGGGTCGGTTCCACGCGATAGGCAACGCGACGCACCGGCGAATAGATCGCATCCACCGGAATAAGACCAATCGGCGCATCTTCCGGACGGTTTTCAGACGCCGGCACATAGCCCTTGCCGGAATCGATAATCAATTCCATCGAAAGCTTGGCGCCATCATCCAACGTGCAGATCACCAGATCAGGATTGGCAATCTCGATATCGCCAGTGGTCTGGATCTGCCCCGCGGTGACTTCACCAGGGCCGGTTGCCATCAGCGCCAGGCGCTTTTCACCTTCACCCTGATAGCGGAGCGCAAGCTGCTTCACATTCAGGACGATGTCGGTGACGTCTTCGCGCACGCCGGGGATGCTGCTGAATTCATGCAGCACGCCATCAATGCGAATCGCCTTCACCGCCGCACCAAGCAGCGAGGAAAGCAGCACGCGCCGAAGCGCATTGCCAAGCGTCATGCCGAAGCCACGTTCCAGCGGCTCCAGCACCAAGGTGGCGCTGCGCAGCGGGTTGATCGTCGGCTCGATATGCTTCTGCGTTTCGATCAGGGAACGCCAGTTGCGGTCAAGCACGTTCATGTCTCTCCTATCGGGCTGCGGCGGTCAGGCGGGGCGCGCGTCTCAGACGCGGCGGCGCTTGCGCGGGCGGCAACCGTTATGGGGAATGGGGGTCACATCGCGGATGGCGGTCACCTGAAAGCCAACGGCCTGCAGGGCACGCAGCGCAGATTCACGACCCGAACCGGGGCCGCTCACCATAATATCCAGCACTTCCATCCCATGTTCACGCGCCTTGCGGCCCGCATCTTCAGCGGCAACCTGCGCCGCGTAAGGGGTGGATTTGCGGCTGCCCTTGAAGCCCTGTGCGCCAGCGGAAGACCAGGCAATCGCATTGCCCTGCGCATCCGTGATGGTCACGATGGTGTTGTTGAAGGTGGACAGCACATGCGCAACACCGGAGGAAATATTCTTCCGTTCCTTGCGCTTCACCGGGCCACGAGCGGCACCGCCGCGGGGTTCACGAGCCATCTTACTTCGTCACCTTCTTCTTGCCGGCGATCGCGACCGCCTTGCCCTTACGGGTACGCGCATTGGTATGGGTGCGCTGGCCGCGCACCGGCAGGCCCTTGCGATGGCGCAGCCCGCGATAGCAAGCAAGATCCATCAGGCGCTTGATGTTCATCGCCTGCTCACGCCGCAAATCGCCTTCCACGCGGTATTCGCGGTCAATCAATTCGCGGATGCGCATAACCTCATCATCGGTCAGCTGATTCACGCGGCGTTCGGCCGGGATGCTCAACTGCTCGCAGATGACCTTCGCGTTCTGCGGGCCAATGCCATAGATATAGCGAAGCGAGACCAGGACTCGCTTATTGGTCGGAATATTCACGCCGGCGATGCGCGCCACAGTGCCTCTCCTGGGGCCGAGCCCCCCGATACCGCCGCGGTAGCCCATTGGGCCCTGCCGGCGGAGTGTTCCGAATGATTTTGCAACGACAAAGAGCGGCCGGAGTTACCCCCCGCCGCGGGAGCAGCGGGATTAGCCCCGGAGCAATTTCCCGTCAAGCCTTTCCTGACAAAATTTCACCGATCTGGCGCGCGACTTCCGCCATGGAAGCCATGCCATCAACGGCCTTCAACTTCCCTTGCCCAGCATAATACGGAAGCAAGGGGGCAGTCTGGCGATGATAGGCTTCAAGCCGTGCTGCCACGGTTTCCGCCTTGTCATCCGCACGGCGGGAAAATTCAGTCCCACCGCAGCTATCGCACACGCCGGCCTTGGCCGGCTGCTTGAAGCTATCATGATAGCCTACGCCGCATTTGGCGCAGCTAAAACGGCCGGAAATGCGCCCCACCAGGGCAGCATCATCCACCTTCAATTCGATCACATGATCAAGCTTGAGGCCGCTTTCCTTGAGCATGGAATCGAGCGAAGCCGCCTGCGGGGCGGTGCGCGGAAAACCATCCAGGATGAAGCCCTTGGCGCAATCGGGGCGCGCCACACGCGCCTTCAACATGGCGGTGATCACCTCATCCGGCACCAGCTCACCACGTTCCATAATGCCCTTGGCCCTGAGGCCGATCTCGCTGCCCGATTTCACCTCGGCGCGCAGCATGTCGCCGGTCGAAATCTGCGCGATGCCGAATTTGTCTTCCAGCATCTTGGCCTGAGTGCCCTTGCCCGCACCTGGCGGGCCAAGAAGGATAAGGTTCATCCGTTTCCTCCGTTCAACGCCCGCGCGGCTGCCCACGGCCGCCAAGACGCGCTTTCTTGATCAAGCCTTCATATTGATGGGCAAAGAGATGCGATTGCACCTGCGCCACAGTATCCATGGTCACTGACACAATGATCAGCAGCGAAGTGCCACCGAAATAAAACGGCACGCCATATTGACTGATCAGGATTTCAGGAATGATGCAAACCAGGCAGAGATAAGCCGCGCCCAGAACCGTGAGCCGTGTCAGCACACGGTCCAGATAATCAGACGTATTCTGCCCCGGCCTGATCCCCGGAATGAAGCCGCCATATTTCTTCAGATTATCCGCCGTTTCGGTCGGGTTGAAGACAATGGCGGTGTAGAAAAAGGCGAAGAAGATGATCATCGCCATGTAAAGGATCATATAGGCGGGGCGCCCATGCGCCAGCATCGCGGTCAGCGTTTGCAGCCAGCCATCCGACATATCCTGCGAGAACCCCGCCACCGTCGCCGGCAGCAGCAGCAGCGATGATGCGAAGATCGGCGGAATGACGCCCGAAGTATTGAGCTTGAGCGGCAGATGCGTCGCCTCACCGCCAAACATGCGATTGCCCACCTGGCGTTTCGGATATTGCACCGGAATGCGGCGCTGCGCGCGTTCAATGAAGACCACAAAGGCAATGACCAGCAGCGCGATGATCAGGAAGGCGATGATGAAAATCGTGGAAAGCGCGCCAGTGCGGCCCAATTCCAAGGTGCTGATCAAGGCGGATGGCAGATTGGCAACAATGCCCGCGAAAATGATCAGGCTGATGCCATTGCCCACACCGCGCGCGGTGATCTGCTCCCCAAGCCACATCAGGAACATGGTGCCGCCCACCAGCGTAATCACGCAGGACAGCCGGAAGAAAATCCCTGGATCATAAACCGCGGCACCAAACTGCCCGCGCATGGATTCGAGCCCGATGGCGATGCCATAAGCCTGGAAGACCGCAATCGCGACCGTGAGGTAGCGCGTATATTGATTGAGCTTCTTCCGCCCCGATTCGCCTTCCTTCTTCAGGGCTTCCCAGGCGGGGATCGCGGCGGTCATCAACTGCACAATGATGCTGGCGCTAATATAGGGCATGATGTTGAGCGCAAAGACGGTCATGCGCCCAAGCGCACCGCCCGAGAACATGTCAAACATGCCAAGAATGCCGCCGCCATGCTGGGCAAGAATCTCACCCATCACCGCCGCATCAACGCCCGGCACCGGAATATAGGTGCCAATGCGATAGACGATCAAAGCGCCAAGCGTGAACCAGATACGATTCTTGAGCTCGGTCGCCTTGGAGAGCACACCGAGGTTCAAATTGGACATCGCCTGTTCCATGGCGGACGCCATGCGCATTCTCCCGATCTGCCCGGCGCCCTTAAGCTTGCGCCCTGCCTTCAAGCCCTATGTGGCGCCGCGCCTGAACAAGACAAGCGCGCTTCGCCCGAATGAAAGCGGCGCCCGAGTGACCCCGCGCGCCGCCAAGAATCAGTACCGCATCGCGATCAGGCGGCGCGGTGCCAACAAGGTTCAGCCAGCCTCAGCCGGTGCGGCCGGCGCGGTGACGGTCACGCTGCCACCCGCGGCTTCCACCGCCGCAATCGCCGCAGCAGAAGCGCCGGAGACGGAAATCTTCACCGCGCGCTTGATCTCACCCTTGCCGAGCAGGCGCACGCCGATGAACTTGGCGCTGGAACGGACAACGCCGGCCGCGCGCAACGCCGCTTCATCCAGATCCTGCCCCGCCGGCAGCCGGCCCGCTTCAATGGCCGCATCCAGCGTGCCGATATTCAGCGTGGCATAGAGCTTGCGGAAATTATTCACGAAGCCGCGCTTGGGCAGGCGCCGATAAATCGGCAGCTGACCGCCTTCAAACCCGTTCAGCGAAACGCCGGTACGCGCCTTCTGGCCCTTCACGCCGCGACCGCCGGTCTTGCCCTTGCCAGAGCCAATCCCACGGCCGATGCGCTTGAATTTGGGACGGGCGCCCGCATTGTCGCGGATTTCATTCAACTTCATGGTTCAATCCTCCACCTTCACCAGGTGGGCAACCTTGCGGATCATGCCGCGCACCGCAGGCGTGTCTTCAAGTTCACGCGTGCGATGGCGCTTGTTCAAGCCAAGGCCAATCAGGGTTTCCTTCTGGCCGGGCTTACGCCCGATCGGTGACCCAAGCTGGGTCACCTTCACTGTCTTTTTCTCAGCCATTCGCGGCCTCCTGCGCCTCGCCGGCGGCTTCCTTCCGCTGGCCGAGGATATCAGCAACCTTCTTGCCACGACGCGACGCAACCGCACGCGGGCTGGTGCAACGCTGCAGCGCCGCGAAAGTGGCCTTCACCATATTGTGCGGATTGGCGGAACCCGTGCACTTGGCGACAACATCGCCCATGCCCAGCGTTTCAAACACGGCACGCATCGGGCCGCCGGCAATGATACCGGTACCCGCCGGCGCTGCGCGCAGAATGACGCGGCCCGCGCCGAATTCGCCCACCACATCATGATGCAGCGTACGGCCTTCACGCATCGGCACACGGATCATCGTGCGCTTGGCGCGTTCCGTCGCCTTGCGGATCGCTTCCGGCACTTCGCGCGCCTTGCCAGCGCCCCAGCCAACACGGCCCTTTTCATCGCCAACCACAACCAGTGCCGCGAAGCTGAAGCGACGACCGCCCTTCACCACCTTCGCCACACGATTGATGGTAACGAGCTTATCCTTCAGCTCATCACCTTCCTGGCGTTCCGCGCGCGGTTCCCGCTCACGATCACGGCCACCACGACGACGACGTTCCCCGCCCTCGCCGCCTTCGCCACCGCCTCTTGGTTCACGTGCCATATTGTTCAATCCCTCAGAACGACAGCCCGCCCTCACGGGCGCCGTCCGCGAGCGCCTTGACGCGCCCGTGATAAAGATAAGGTCCGCGATCAAAGACCACCGCCGTCACACCCACCGCCATGGCGCGTTCGGCAATCAACTTGCCAACCGCCGAAGCAGCCGAGGTATCGGCACCGGTCTTCAAGGCTTCACGCATGGTCTTTTCCAGCGAAGACGCCGCAGCGACCGTACGGCCAGCAGCATCATCAATGACCTGCGCATAAATATGCTTGCCGGAACGGAACACGGAAAGGCGCGGACGCCCACCCGACTTCATCCGGATCTGATAACGGAGACGACGCTTGCGCCGTTCCTGAAGATCGAGCTTGCTGGCCATTACTTCTTCTTCCCCTCCTTCCGGAGGATCTGCTCATTCTCGTACTTCACGCCCTTGCCCTTATAGGGTTCGGGGCCGCGATAGGCACGAATTTCAGCGGCAACCTGACCGACCTGGCGCTTGTCAGACCCTTCGACCTTGATCGCCGTGGGGCGTTCGCAGGTGATCTTGATGCCAGACGGGATCGGATAACGGATTTCATGGCTATAGCCGAGGCTCAGCACCAAATCCTTGCCCTGCACCGCAGCGCGATAACCAGTACCGTTGATTTCCATGGACTTCACGAAGCCTGTGGAAACGCCCGTCACCATGCTGTTGATCAGGCTGCGCGTGGTGCCCCACATGGTGCGCGCGCGGCGATCATCACGGCGCGGCTTCACCGCCACCTGTTGAGCGCTGATTTCCACATCAACATCATCCGTCAGGTCAAGCTTCAATTCACCAAGCTTGCCCTTCGCCACCAGCGTACGACCAGAAAGCGCAAGCTGCACCCCTGATGGCACCTGAACCGGATATTTTCCGACGCGAGACATTGCCAAACCCTCCGTCAGAATACGCGGCAGAGAACCTCGCCGCCAACATTGGCAGCGCGGGCCTCATTTTCGCTCATCACGCCACGGGGCGTGGAAAGGATGGACATGCCAAGCCCATTATAGAACTTCGGCAGCTCAGCGATCTTCGAATAGACCCGGCGGCCAGGCTTCGACACGCGCGTGATTTCGCGGATGGCGGGCTCGCCTTCGGAATACTTCAATTCGATATCAATGAGCTTGACGCCAGGGCGCAGTTCTTCAGTGCGCCAGGCGCGAATGAAGCCTTCGCGCTTCAGCACATCAAGCACGTTTTCACGCAGCTTGGAGGCCGGCGCCTTGCAGCGGGACTGGCGCGCGGATTGCGCATTGCGGATGCGTGTGAGCAGATCGCCCAGCGGATCGGACATGGACATGCCGGGCTTCCTTACCAGCTGGCCTTCACGACGCCCGGAATCTGACCCTGATTGGCCAGATCACGAAGCGCGTTACGGCAGAGCTTGAATTTGCGGTAATTGCCGCGCGGCCGCCCGGTGAGTTCGCAACGCAAACGCACGCGATTCTTGGCGCCATTGCGGGGCAATTGCGCCAGTTTCAACGTCGCTTCGAAGCGATCTTCCATCGGCAGCTCACGATTCATCACCGCAGCCTTCAACGCAGCGCGCTTTGCGGCATGCTGCTTTGAAAGCCGCTCGCGACGCTTGTTCTTTTCTACAGACGAGGTCTTTGCCATACCGTCATAACCCTCCGGAACCTGCCGGGCTGACCCGGCGGTTTTCCAAAAAACTCAGTTCTGGAAAGGAAGCTGGAACGCCTTGAGCAGCGCCTTCGCTTCCTTGTCGGTCTTCGCCGTGGTGACGAAAACAATGTCCATGCCGCGCACCGTATCCACCTTGTCATAAATGATTTCGGGGAACACGATCTGCTCCTTCAGGCCAAGGGCATAATTGCCCCGACCATCAAAGCCACGATTGCCGGGGATGCCGCGAAAATCGCGCACACGCGGCAGTGCAATGGTCACCAGGCGGTCAAGGAATTCATACATGCGTTCCTTGCGCAAAGTGACCTTGCAGCCAATCGCCTGGCCTTCGCGGATCTTGAAGCCCGCGATCGCCTTCTTCGCCTTGGTCTTCACCGGCTTCTGGCCCGAAATCAGGGTCAGATCGGCCACCGCGGCATCGAGCTTCTTCTGGTCGCCAGCGGCTTCGCCAACGCCCATATTGATCACGATCTTCTCAAGCTTCGGCACTTCCATCGGATTGGTGTAGCCGAATTCCTCGGACAGCTGCTTGCGCACCACGGAATCGTAATGCTGGCGCAGCCGGGGCTGTTCCTTCACGTCGCTCATGCGTCAAGCACCTCGCCGGAGGCGCGCGCCACCCGGACCTTCTTGCCATCTTCCAGCAGCTTGAAGCCAACGCGCGTCGGCTTGCCGGATTTCGGGTCAATCAGCGATAGATTCGAAAGATGAATCGGCGCTTCCTTTTCATTGATCCCGCCAGGATTGCCGACGCCGGTCGCCTTCTGGTGACGCTTCACCAGATTGACGCCCTGCACCAATGCGCGATCTTCCGTCGGAATCACGCGGATCACTTCGCCCTGGCGGCCCTTGTCGCGGCCAGTCAGAACCTGAACGCGGTCGCCCTTCCTGATCTTCTGAGCCATGGCTTACAATACCTCCGGCGCCAGAGAGATGATCTTCATGAACTTCTTCGCGCGAAGTTCACGCACCACCGGGCCAAAGATACGCGTGCCGATCGGCTCATTCTGCTTGTTGATCAGCACGGCCGCGTTACGGTCGAAGCGGATCACAGAGCCGTCATTGCGGCGCACGGGGAAGGAAGTCCGCACGATCACCGCGCGTTCCACCGTACCCTTCTTCACCTTGCCGCGCGGAATCGCTTCCTTGATGGAAACGACGATCACATCGCCCACACCAGCGGTCTTGCGCTTTGAACCGCCAAGCACCTTGATGCATTGCACGCGACGCGCACCGGAATTGTCAGCGACTTCCAGGTTGCTTTCCACTTGAATCATGGATCAGCCCCCCGCCACCGGCGCCACGGCTTCGCCGTTGCGCGCCACCACCAGCCAAGTCTTGCGCTTGGACATCGGCGGACATTCTTCGATCTGCACCACGTCGCCTTCCTTGCACAGGTTGGCATTGTCATGCGCCGCATATTTCTTCGACTTGCGGATGAATTTCTTATAGAGCGGATGCATCACGCGACGTTCGACCAAGACCGTAACGGTCTTGTCCATCTTGTCGCTGACGACCCGCCCGGTGAGGACGCGCTTCGGCATCGCCGTCGGTCTCCTCTCAGGCTTTGGTTGCGGCGGCGCGGCTGCGCTCACCGATGATGGTCTTCACCCGCGCAATGTCCCGACGGACCTGGCGAATGCGGCTCAGAGCTTCAAGCTGCCCGGTTGCGCGTTGGAAACGCAGATTGAACTGCTCCTTACGCAAATCAAGCAACATTGTGTTCAGCTCATCAGCCGATTTGGCGCGAACATCGCCGATCTTGGTCATGGCCATGATCAAGCCTCCAGACCCAGACGGGTCACGAACTTTGTCTTGATCGGCAGCTTCGCAGCACCGAGGGTCAGCGCTTCACGCGCCACTTCGTTGCTCACGCCGTCAATCTCGAACATGATGCGGCCGGGCTTCACCCGGGCCACCCAATATTCCGGGGCCCCCTTGCCGGAGCCCATGCGGACTTCAGCAGGCTTGGTGGAAACCGGCACATCCGGAAAGATGCGGATCCACACGCGGCCCTGGCGCTTCATGGCGCGGGTGATCGCGCGGCGCGCCGCTTCGATCTGCCGCGCGGTCACGCGCTCAGGTTCCAGGGCCTTCAGGCCGAAACCGCCAAAGGACAAGGAAAACCCACCCTTGGCCAGGCCATGGATGCGCCCCTTATGGGCCTTGCGGAATTTGGTGCGCTTAGGTTGCAGCATTGTCCTATACCCTTAGCGCTGCGGCGCCTGTTCGGCGGCGCGCTTGTCTTGCGCCATCGGATCATGCGCCATGATCTCACCCTTGAAGACCCAAACCTTTACACCGCAAGTGCCATAGGTGGTCTTCGCCGTCGCGGTGCCGTAATCAATATCGGCACGCAGCGTATGCAGCGGCACGCGGCCTTCGCGATACCATTCCATGCGCGCGATTTCAGCGCCGCCCAGACGGCCGGAGCAATTGATCCGAATGCCGAGCGCACCAAGACGCATCGCGGATTGCACCGCACGCTTCATGGCACGACGGAAAGCCACGCGGCGTTCCAGCTGCTGCGCGATGCTTTCAGCGACCAGCACAGCATCAATTTCCGGCTTGCGGATTTCGACGATGTTAAGCGCCACTTCGGCACCCGCCATCTTCTGCAAATCCTTGCGCAGCACTTCGATATCCGCGCCCTTCTTGCCGATGACGACACCGGGGCGGGCAGCATGGATCGTCACGCGCGGCTTCTTGGCCGGGCGTTCAATCACCACGCGGCTCACGCCAGCGCCCTTCAGGCGATCACGCAGCTTTTCACGCAGCTTGAAATCTTCGTGCAGCATCTTGGAATAATCCGCGGCAGCGAACCAGCGGCTATCCCAAGTGCGATTGATGCCAAGCCGAAGCCCGACGGGATTGACTTTCTGGCCCATACTACGCGGCCTCCTGAGCTTCAGCGGCTTCCGCCACAACCTGTTCGGCCACCACAATCTTCAAATGGCTGAACCATTTTTCGATGGTGGAGGACCGGCCACGGCCACGTGCATGGAAGCGCTTCATCACCGCCGCGCGACCAACTTCCGCGCGGGAGACAACAAGGCGATCCACATCCAGGCTGTGGTTGTTTTCGGCATTCGCAATCGCGCTTTCCAGCGTTTTCTTCACCGTGCCGGCAATGCGGCGCTTGCTGAAGGTCAACTGCGCCACGGCATCCTGGGCCTTCTTGCCGCGGATCATCGCGGCAACCAGGTTCAGCTTGCGCGGGCTCACGCGGATATTGAAGGTGACGGCTTGGGCTTCGCTATCAGCCACGCCGCGCGGGTGTTTCGGCTTGCTCATGCTCTTCAGCCCCGCTTCGTCTTCTTATCCGCCGCATGACCCGTGAAGGTCCGCGTCGGAGAGAATTCGCCGAATTTATGGCCCACCATGTTTTCGGAGACCTGCACCGGCAGGAACTTCTTGCCGTTATAGACACCGAAAGTCAGGCCAACGAATTGCGGCAGAATCGTGCTGCGCCGCGACCAGATCTTGATGATCTCATTGCGGGTCGAAGCACGAGCGGCTTCCGCCTTGTTCAGCAGGTAACCGTCAACAAACGGACCTTTCCATACGCTGCGCGGCATCGCGATCAGCCCTTCGTCGCGTTGCGGCGACGGACAATAAATCCATCGGACCGCTTGTTGTTGCGCGTCTTCGCGCCCTTGGTCGGCTTGCCCCACGGCGTCACCGGATGGCGACCACCAGAGGTACGGCCTTCACCACCACCATGCGGGTGGTCCACCGGGTTCATGGCAACACCGCGGTTATGCGGCTTGCGGCCGAGCCAACGGTTACGGCCAGCCTTGCCGAGTTCCTGGTTGCTATTGTCCGGGTTGGAAACCGCACCGATGGACGCCATGCATTCCGCACGGATCAGGCGCAATTCACCAGACATCAGCTTCACCTGCGCATAGCCGGCATCCTTGCCGACCAGCTGCGCGAAGGTCCCGGCAGAGCGCGCGATCTTGCCGCCCGCACCCGGCTTCATTTCGATGTTGTGGATGATGGTGCCGACCGGGATGGCCGCCATCGGCATCGCATTGCCCGGCTTGATATCCGCACGTTCCGCCGACATCACCGTATCACCCACCTTCAGGCGCTGCGGCGCGATGATGTAGGCAAGCTCTCCATCCTCATACTTCAGCAGCGCGATGAAGGCAGTGCGGTTCGGGTCATATTCCAAACGCTCGACCGTCGCGGGCACACCGAACTTGTCGCGGCGCTTGAAGTCCACGATGCGATAGGACTGCTTATGTCCACCGCCGCGGAAGCGCGAGGTGATGCGCCCGTGATTGTTACGACCACCCGAATGCGACTTGCCCTGGGTCAGCCCCTTCACGGGCTTGCCCTTCCACAATTCGGTACGGTCAATCAGAATCGTGCCACGCAGCGAAGGCGTGATCGGATTGAAACTCTTGAGCGCCATGGCTTAAGCGAGCCCCGTCGTGAGGTCGATGCTTTGGCCTTCAGCAAGCCGCACCATCGCCTTCTTCCAATCAGACCGCTGGCCGGGACGGCCGCGGAAACGCTTGGTCTTGCCCTTCACCACAATGGTGTTCACGGCAAGCACCTTGACCCCGAACAGGCTTTCAACCGCCGCCTTGATTTCAGGCTTGGTCGCATCGCCAGCCACCTTGAAGGTAACCTGGCCACGTTCGCCATTAAGGGTCGCCTTTTCGGTCACCAGCGGGGACAGGATGGTCTGATACATCCTTTCCTTGCTGATCACCGGCTTTTTCGGCTTCGCAGCGCTCTCGCTCATGCCAGCCGCTCCTTCAGGGCTTCCACGCCGGCGCGCGTTACCGCGAGCACTTCGTGGTTCAGAATGTCATAGACATTGGCGCCAATCGTCGGCAGCACCTGCACCTTGGGCAGGTTGCGAATGCAACGCGCGAAATTCTCATCCGCCGCAGCATCCACCACCAAAACGCTCTTCCAGCCGAGCGCCTTAACCTTCGCAGCAACAGCGCTGGTCTTGGCATCGGCGGCGAGGGCGGCGTTTTCCAACACCACCAGCTTGCCTTCGGCGGCCTTCTGGCTCAGCGCGCTGATCAGACCAAGGCGGCGCACCTTCTTGTTCAGGCTATAGCCATGGTCACGCACGACCGGGCCATGCACCACGCCACCCTTGCGGAATTGCGGCGAACGCAAGGAACCCTGGCGCGCATTGCCAGTGCCCTTCTGACGATAGGGCTTCTTGGTCGTGCCGGAGACTTCGCCCATACCCTTGGCTTTGTGCGTACCAGCGCGGCGCTTGGCCAATTGCCAATGCACCACACGCGCCATGATATCAGCGCGCGGCGTGGCACCGAACAGCGCTTCCGGCAATTCGATCTCACCAGCATTGGTGTTCTCGAGGGTGATGACAGGAGTTTGCATCTTCGCCTCGTTCACGCGATGGCCGCTGGGAAGGGAGCATCAGCATGGCGCGCGCGCTTCACCGCGTCACGCACCAGCACATAGCCACCCTTGGAACCAGGGACAGCGCCCTTGATCAACAACAGACCTTTCTCGGCATCCACGCCCGCCACTTCCAAATTCTGGGTGGTCACGCGCTCAACGCCGAGATGGCCCGCCATCTTCTTGTTCTTGAAGGTCTTGCCCGGATCCTGACGGTTACCGGTAGAACCATGCGAGCGGTGGCTGATGGAAACCCCGTGCGAGGCTTCAAGCCCCGAGAAGTTCCAGCGCTTCATCGCACCCGCAAAGCCCTTACCGACCGTGACACCGGTCACATCCACCTTCTGCCCGGCAACGAAATGCGCGGAAGACAGCACGGCGCCAGGTTCCAGCATGGCATCAGACGCCACACGGAATTCGACAACCTTGCGCGGCGCTTCCACACCAGCCTTCGCGAAATGCCCTTTATTCGCCTTGGAGACGTTCTTGGGCTTCGCGGAGCCAATGCCAAGCTGAACGGCTTCATAGCCATCCTTGTCGGCGCTGCGCTTTGCCACCACCCGCACATTATCAACATGCAGCAGCGTGACGGGGATGGTCGAGCCATCCTCATTAAACAGCCGGGACATGCCCAGCTTTTTGGCGATCAGGCCAGTGCGGCCATTTTTCGCGGCCATGATGGTAAACTCCCCCGGCCCTTCAGATCTTGATTTCGACATCCACGCCAGCGGCGAGGTCGAGCTTCATCAGCGCGTCCACCGTTTGCGGCGTGGGGTCAACGATATCAAGAAGACGGCGATGCGTACGGATTTCGAACTGCTCGCGGCTTTTCTTGTCAACATGCGGCGAGCGGTTGACGGTGAAACGCTCAATATGCGTCGGCAGCGGAATCGGGCCCCGCACGCGCGCACCTGTCCGCTTCGCGGTATTCACGATTTCCCGCGTGCTGCCATCCAGCACGCGGTGATCGAACGCCTTGAGGCGGATGCGGATATTTTGGCTGTCCATGATCTGGAACCCGATACCCTGTTCTTACGCCGTGATCTTCGCGACAACGCCGGCGCCGACGGTGCGGCCACCTTCGCGAATGGCGAAGCGAAGCCCCTCATCCATCGCGATCGGCGCAATCAGCTCAACATCCATCGAGACATTGTCACCCGGCATCACCATCTCCACACCTTCCGGCAGAGACACAACACCCGTCACATCCGTCGTGCGGAAGTAGAACTGCGGACGATAATTCGTGAAGAACGGCGTATGACGCCCACCTTCTTCCTTCGTCAGCACATAGGCTTCCGCCTTGAACTTCGTGTGCGGCGTGATCGAACCCGGCGCGGCCAACACCTGGCCACGTTCCACATCTTCACGCTTCGTACCACGCAGCAGCGCACCGATATTGTCGCCCGCCTGACCCTGATCGAGCAGCGTACGGAACATTTCAACGCCGGTCACCGTCGTCTTCACCGTGGCCTTCAGGCCCACGATTTCAACTTCCTCGCCCACGCGGACAATCCCGCGCTCCACACGTCCCGTCACCACCGTGCCGCGACCAGAGATCGAGAACACGTCTTCGATCGGCATCAGGAAGGGACGATCAATCGGGCGCTCAGGCTGCGGAATATAGGCATCCACCGCTTCCATCAGCTTCAGGATCGCCTGCTCACCCTTCTCAGGATCGCGGTCTTCCAGCGCACACAGCGCCGAGCCATGGATGATCGGGATATCATCGCCCGGGAACTGGTAGCTGCTCAGCAGCTCACGCACTTCCATCTCAACGAGTTCGAGCAGATCAGGATCCGCCATATCAACCTTGTTGAGGAACACGACCAGCGCCGGCACGCCAACCTGGCGCGCGAGCAGGATGTGTTCACGCGTCTGCGGCATCGGGCCATCAGCGGCGGAGACCACCAGGATCGCGCCATCCATCTGCGCCGCACCCGTGATCATGTTCTTCACATAGTCGGCGTGGCCAGGGCAATCCACATGCGCGTAGTGACGGTTGGCGGTTTCATATTCCACATGCGCCGTGGAAATCGTAATGCCGCGCGCGCGTTCTTCCGGCGCCTTGTCAATCTGATCATAGGCCGTGAAGGTCGCC
>JADCFQ010000002.1 GCA_020249435.1 Roseomonas sp.
CAGAAGCTACATCGAAAGCAGGCTCGCCTATCGCATCCAGGAACTCGCCTATGGCGGGCTGCGGCCGGAAACACGCAAGCGGCTCGAAGCCCTCGGCGAAAGGCTGGATGGCGGCAATGCCGTGCTGCGGCGCATCCGCGCCGATAATCGCCCTTTGCCAGGCACGCAGCTTATTCGCGAATATGACGGCGTGCAGCATGTCGTCACCGTGCGCGCCGATGATTTTGAATATGAGGGCCGGCCCTATCAATCGCTGTCTGCCATTGCGCGACACATCACCGGCACGCGCTGGAATGGCTGGGTGTTCTTTGGTCTGAAATCGGGGGCGCACGCATGACCCGCCGCAAGACAAGTGCCGAACCCGCCATGCCGGCCTCGGTGCAAAAGCGCCGCTGCGCTGTCTATACGCGCAAATCCACGGACGAAGGACTGGAGAAGGAATTCAACACCCTCGACGCCCAGCGCGAATCTTGCGAGGCCTATATCGCGAGCCAGCGCGCCGAGGGCTGGGTGCTGGTGCCGCATCGTTATGATGATGGCGGCTTTTCCGGAGGCTCGCTGGAACGCCCTGCGCTGCAACGCCTGCTGCGTGATATTGAATCCGATCAAGTCGATGTCATCGTCGTCTATAAGATCGACCGCCTGTCACGCTCCTTGATGGATTTCGCCAAGCTGGTCGAGGTGATGGACGCGCATGGCGTGACCTTCGTTTCCGTTACACAGTCCTTCAACACCACGACCAGCATGGGGCGGCTGACGCTGAACATCCTGCTCAGCTTCGCGCAATTCGAACGCGAAGTGATTGGCGAGCGCATCCGGGACAAGGTGGCGGCCTCCAAGGCGCGCGGCATGTGGATGGGGGGCAAGGTGCCACTTGGCTATGAGGTGGCCAATCGCAAGCTGGTGGTGAATGACGCCGAGGCAAAAGGCGTGCGGCAGGTGTTTGAATGCTTCACTGAAACAGCCTCCGGCACCGAGACCGTGCAACGCCTGCAAGCGCAGCGCATCACCAGCAAATCCGGGCGGCTGCTCAACAAGGGCGATGTCTACAAGATCCTGCACCTGCGCACCTATGTCGGCGAGGTCGAACACAAGGGGCGCATCTATCCCGGCGAGCATCAGGCGATCGTGCCGCGCGCGCTGTGGAACAAGGTGCATGCGTTGCTGCAAACCAGCCCGCGGGCGCGCGTGGCGCAGAATCGCCGCCACCAGACAGCGTTGCTGAAGGGGCTGATCTTTGGCTTGGATGGCAGGGCATTGTCGCCGACGCATTCGCGCAAGAAGGGACGCATGTATCGCTACTACGTCGCGCAGCGCGTGTTGAAGGAGGAGCCCACCGGCGGCGATGACATTCTGCGCCGGATTTCCGCGGCGCAAATCGAAGGCGCAGTGATTGGCCAGGTGCGCGCGTTATTGCGCCAGCCGGAAATCGTTGCGGGCGGCTGGCTGGCCGCACAGCAGGAAGCGCCCGACCTTTCGGAAGAAGATGCACGCGACGCCCTGGCACGGCTTGACCCGCTTTGGGAGGAACTTTTCCCAGCCGAGCAGCAGCGCATCATCCATGCCCTGGTGGACCGCGTGGTGGTTGGCCCGACCGGCGCCGACATACGGCTGCGCGTGGAGGGGCTGGGCAGCCTGGCGCGCGACCTTGGGCGGGGAGGTCGGGCAGCATGACCATGCCCGTTTCGCACGTCACCGTGCGCGTACCGCTGACCATCCGCCGGCGCCCTGGGCGCAAGACCCTGGTATCCTTGGGGTTTGGTGCCGAGGGCGGGCGCATCGCGACCAAGGCCGATCCGGCGCTGCTGAAGGCGCTGGCGCGGGCGTTCCGCTATCAGAAGCTATTGAACGAGGGGCGTTACGCCAGCATTAGCGAAATGGCGGCGGGGGAGAAGATCGAGCGGGGGTATCTGGGCACGCTGCTACGGCTCACGTTGTTGGCGCCGGAATTGGTCGAGGCGATCCTGAACGGACGGCAGCCGCAGTGGCTGACGCTGCCAAGGCTGCTTGAGGGTGTGCCGGCGGCGTGGGGGGAGCAGCGGTTGGGCCGTGCTTCGGCTTCGGGCGGGATGGGCTATTGAAAATGCTGATCGGACTAAGTATCTCTCCTTACATCCTTACTAGGGGAATTCGATATGCTGGCTAAATTGACCTCGAAAAACCAGTTGACGCTGCCAAAAGCGGTGCTGTCGTCCTGTCAAGGTGCCGAGTATTTCGACGTTGTGGAAGATAACGGGCGCATTGTGCTGACACCTGTGCGGCTCAATCGGGCTGATGCTGTTCGTGCCAAGCTCGCTGATCTGGGCATCACCGAGAAGGACGTGACCGCAGCGGTGGCCTGGTCGCGCAAGACGGCACGCAAGGCCGGATGAAACCGCCCCGCATCGTTCTTGATACCAATGTTTTGTTGTCAGCACTGCTGTTTCACGCAGGGGCTCTTTCTTGGTTGCGCCCTGCCTGGCAGTCGGAAGCCATTCATCCCCTGGCCAGTCACGACACGACGACGGAATTGATCCGGGTATTGTCATACCCAAAATTCAAATTGACCTCTGACGAGCGGGAGGACCTGCTGGGCGACTACCTGCCTTGGTGTGAAACCGTCACTGTGCCGAACAAGACCAAGGTTCCGGATTGCCGCGATCCTTTTGACCGTCCATTCTTAGCACTCGCCCTGACTGCCAAGGCGGACGCCTTGATCACCGGCGACAAGGACCTGCTGGTTCTTTCGCATTTATGCGCGGTACCAATCCTGACGCCGACAGTGCTTCGGGATCGAATTCAGCCATAAGCAAAGAAATGAGGCGAGCAGGCGGCAGCAGAGGATGTTTCGGCGGCCAGAGGGGATGACGTCGCCGCAGCTGCTGGAGGGGACGCCGGTGGGGTGGGCACATCAGCGGCAACATCTTTCGTCCAATGCACCGACCATACTCACCGAACGCTAGGTCCGGATCGAGACGTGACGTCCAATCCTACCGCTTCGGGAGCCAGCGTTTGCTGATGCGGCAGGCAACCGTAAAGGCGGGATTGAAAACATTGCCGACATCATAGCGCACCACCTGGCCCATCAGATGGCTGGCGGCATGCGCGTCCATGCCATAGTCTTCGCCAAGCCAGCGCAACATTTCGGTCGTTGCGTGCTGCAAGGCCTGATCAAGTGGCCGCGCGTTGCCGACGGTGAAGATATCGTCGGACGTCTCGCCCCGCGGCCAAGTGATCTTCCGCTTCAGCACGCGGAAGGTGACCTCCATCTCGAAGGACGTCTCAATGCCGGTGCCGACGATTTCGCCGTCGCCCTGGCAGGCATGCCCGTCGCCTAAATAGAAAAGCGCACCGGGCACTGCGACGGGAAACCAGGCCGTCGTGCCGGGGGCAAACAGCCGGTAATCCATATTGCCGCCATTCTGTGCACTGGTCGCGGTGGAGAGCGCCTGGCCGCCAGCGGGCGCCACCCCAAAGCAGCCAATCATCGGCTGGATGGGCGGGGCGAAATCCTCGAGCCCTTTCACCTTGTCCTGCAGCCGCGCCGTCCCGGCCTCGCGATCAATATCCCAGACGACGCGCTGCTGCGGTGGTCGGTCCAGGATGGCGGCCGGGTCCAGCACAGTCAGGGCGAGCGGCGAATAGGTCCAGCCAGTTGCGCGGCTCGGTGTCAGCCGATCAATCCGGACGGCGAGCGTATCCCCAGGCTCGGCGCCCTCAATGAAGAAGGGACCCGTCATCGGATTTGGGCGGCTGGCGACGGTAACTTCGCGCGCGTCCAGCCCGGATGCATCGAGTGTATCGGTGACCACCGTGTCGCCATCCGCAACGCGCAGGCAGGGTTCTGCGACGCCGATTGCGTTGAAATAGCGTGTGGGGTGAAAGCGGTGCTTGGCCATGGGCTTCCTTGGATTTCTCGCTGGCTTGGGCCATTTGGTTTGCGCCATGGCCCGCTTCAATCACGTTAGGAACCGGGATGCGCCGCGGTCAAGGCGCAGCGCAGGCGGGGAGCTTGGCACCGTAGGCGGTTGAGGCGCTCCTGAACGTACACCTGTCAATGAAAGAAAACGCGGCTACGCTCTCAAGCCGCGGTTTTCATTGAAAGCCAACTTTCATAAGCCGGTTCACCACGCGATAGGGAATGAAATAATGCCCGCCTTCACCCGCACCATCGGCATAGATTACTCAGGCGCGGAAGTCCCCAACGCCAGCCTCAAGGGTCTGCGCGTCTATAGGGCCGAGGGTGATGCGCCGCCGGTTGAAGTGCCCCCGCCGCCCAGCCCGCGCAAATACTGGTCCCGGAAGGGCATCGCTGCCTGGCTGGTGGAAACGCTCCGCGATGGGCCACCCACGCTGGTCGGCATAGATCACGGCTTTTCCTTCCCGCTGCGTTATTTTGAAGTGCATGGGCTGCTGCCTGAATGGCCTCGGTTTCTCGATGATTTTCAGCGCCATTGGCCAACGGATGAAGATCACACCTATGTGGATTTCGTGCGCGATGGCTCGGCGGGCAATGGCGCCAAGCGCCTGGGTAATCCCCGCTGGCGGAGGCTGACCGAAGAACGCGCCGGCAATGCGAAATCCGTCTTTCATTTCGATGTGCAGGGCACCGTCGCCAAATCCACCCATGCGGGTATTCCCTGGCTGCGTTTCATCCGCCGGAAACTCGGCCCGCGCGTGCATTTTTGGCCCTTTGACGGGTGGGAAATTCCGCAGGGCAAATCTGCCATCGCCGAGGTCTATCCCGCGCTCTGGAGCCACGCCTACCCCCGCGCCGACCGCACCGGCGATCAGCATGATGCCTTCACCATCGCCGCCTGGCTTTCCCAAGCCAATCGAGACGGCAGCCTCGCAGGCTTCCTGCAGCCGGATCTGGCACCGCCGGAAAAGGTCATCGCGCAGGTGGAAGGCTGGATTTTGGGCGTTGGCGGGGCTTCCACTCAATGGGGCAATTTGGCGACGGCAGGGGTCAAGGGCCACGCCTGATGCGCCGAACATCGCTTGATCCGCCACGCGGGCACCGATAGCCTTTTTCCAAAACCACAAGGTCGGGGGAAATAGGCATGGCATCAGGTGAAATGACGCAAGGAGCATCCGTCAGCCGACGCGCGGTCGTGGCGGGTGGGTTTGCCTCGGCTTTGGTCGGGCGCGCTGCAGGCGCGGAAACCTGGCCCAGTCGGCCTGTGCGGATCATGGTGCCCTTTGCCGCCGGCAGCCCGCTGGACCTGCCCGCCCGCGCCATCGCCGATCAACTGACCGAGGCGCTTGGCCGGCCTGTCATTGTGGAAAATCGCGGTGGTGCCGGTGGCGCTGTGGGTACTCAGGCCGTCATCGCCGCCAATGATCCGCATTTCATGATGCTGACGACCGGCGCGGTCGCGATCCATCCCGCACTGGTCCGCAACCCGATTTTTGATCCTTTCCAGGATTTGAAGCCGATCACGCTTGTGCTCGATTCCTCGCTGGTGCTGGTGGTGCGGCAGGAAAGCCCCTTCGCGGACCTTGCAGCATTGCTCAGCCATGCGAAGGCCAATCCAGGGCGCATCAGCTATGGCACCTCTGGCGTTGGCGCGACAACGCATTTGGCAAGCGCGCTTTTCGCGCATCGTGCCGGCATTGATTTGCTGCATGTGCCGTTTCGTGGGAGCAGCCCGGCCACCGCGGCGCTTCTGGCCGGCGATATTGATATGATGGTCACCAGCACGAATGAGGGGATGCAGCATATCAGCGGCGGTCGCGTGCGCGCGCTTGGCGTGACATCCACCGCCCCGCTGCCCATGCTGCCTGGCGTCCCACCGATCGCAGGCCTGGTGCCTGGCTATGAGGCTTCCATTTGGTACGCAATGCTCGGCCCGCGCGCGATGTCGGACGCGGTGGTGGATCGGCTGATCGCCGGCATGGCGCCGCTCCGCCGCGGTTCGCAATTGCAGGAGAGGCTGGCGGCGATTGGCGCGACGCTCAGGCTTGATGGCCCTGGGCCGCTGGCTGAAAGACTGCGCCAGGAAGTGCCGCAATGGCGCGAATTGGGGCAGGCGAGTGGGCTTGTGCTGGATTGATTTGAATTTCATGTCACCCCATGCCTCGCCGCATCTGCGCGCACTCGGCGCAGCCTTGCCAGCGGGGCTGAGGCGTTTTCACGCCGATGCCGAAAGGCGCACAGTATCCGGGCAGGCAAGGGTAACGACAGGCGGCGTATTCGGGCGCGTGCTGCTTCGTTTGCTTGGTCTACATGTTCGTGATGGTAAGCAGCCGCTGGACGTTACCTTCATGCCCGATGGCAGCGGTACGATCTGGGATCGATGCTTCGGGACGGGCCGCTTTATCAGCCGGATTGAAGCCGGCGGCAGCGGCTTTCTAATCGAAACCTTTGGTCCCGTTACCTTACGATTTTGGCTGGCCCCGGATGGAGAGGCAATTTCATGGGGGCTGCAGCGCGCCGCGGTGTTTGGCCTCGTGCTTCCCTCATTTCTCGCGCCGCATATCGCTGCACGGGAATGGTTAGCCGCTGACAAAGCCTATGCAATGTCCGTGGTCGTCTCGCTGCCGCTGCTTGGTTTGATATTGCAATATGAGGGTGAGCTTTATCTGCCGCAGTTTAGTGAGCCAGACTGAGAAGCAGCAAGCAGCCGACCGTTTTCTCAACCCACCAAACGCGACCGCTGTTCCGGTGTTAGCAGGCTGCAATGCTCATGATGCCCAAACCAGCGATATCGATTGCGTGCAACAAGCCTGTACAGCGCATCGCGAAGGGCTTCAGGCATCAGGCGGGTAATCTCCAGCAAGCGCCAGGCACCGCCGAGCACTGGCAAAAGGCGCAGATAGCCGCCGCTCATCCCCCAGCAATGCCCGTCCATGATCAGCAGATAGGTGGTATCAATCTCCACGCCGAAATGGCGGTATAGCGCAGTGCCAAGCTTACCTTGCGCCGATGTATAAAGGATTTTTCCTTGGCCGTCGGCTGACATCAACCAGCGCACCCCGCCGGAGCAAAGCCCACAATGCCCGTCAAACACGAAAAGCGGACGGCTTTCGTCAAACACCGGCACATTGGGATCGTCGCGCCAGGAGAAGGCTTCTGAGGAATAGCGTGTCATGCCCGTATTGCCGTTATATCCAACGACGCCAGAGCGCCAAGATACTCGTCCAGGCTGATCAGGTCGAGGCACGGACGTGCACCGGCAGGGATTGATCCACCATGTGCAAGGCGTCGTGCAATCAGGATTGCTGGAATACAGGGGATATTCGGCCCGTGGCCAGAGCGGGCGATGATGCGCTCGGTGCGGATCAGCGCTTTGCCATCATGTCCTGTCCCACTGATCCGCATATGGAAGCCGCTGCGTGCGCTACCCCGCCAATCGAAAAGGAATGAGCCCTTCAGCAACGCGTTTGACCAGCGGTCGAGCCTTGGCAACAAACCAAAACGCACCCCCCATGAAAGCAACCATGTGCCGAAATGCAGCAGCGCGATCTCATGGCCGGCGCCAAAGCGTATCTGCTTGAGCATTGGATAGCGCGCGGGAAACAACTCCAGGTCGGGCACATCGCAATAGCCAAACCAGCGTCGGCCCAACTCCGGATAGACCTCACTATGCAGCCCCTGCCACCCGAAGACGCGTTGCATGCGCCCGTCGATCAGGGTGGTGAAGGGACGCCCAACATAGGAAAGAACGGCGCTTGCCGTGCCGAGACCTCGGTTGGTCTGCTGCGCCGCGGTGATCCCGTAATCCACCTCCTCGATTTCGGCGAAGTGGCGCGCTGCGTCGTCCAGATAAGCAGCCGTGAGGCATGGCACCGAACTGGCACCGGAGATGACCGCAACACCTCGCTCACGCGCTGCGCGATCAAGCTCCCCAATGTTCCGGACAAAGGCGCGCGCATCGGCCAGGTCGCAGTAATGGGCGCCCATAGCGATTGCCGCTTCGGCCACGGCATAGCTTTGGTGCTGAAACGGACCCACGGCGTGAATAACCAGGCCTGGGCGCAGCGCCGCTAGGGGCTCAGTAAGATTACCGCCTATGTTCAATGCTGCAGCCTCGGCGGGATTGGCCCCACCAAGGCCCGCGACAAAGGCTTGGGCCTTGGCCAGCGAGCGTCCAGCGATGATCAGGGTTATCGCCGGATCGTCCTTCAGGGCACGCGCGATATAGCTGCCGAAGTTACCGTAGCCACCGAGGATCAGGACTCGCATTGTCATGAGCTTAACCATCGCACGACTTGCCGAGCTATCGGCAGGCAGGATGCCGAAAAAACGGCTCGCAACCCCATAAAAAGCTAACTGCGACCGGCACGAGCGAAGCGGCCGAAACTGGATAAGCAATTGGTATGATTGAGACTTGGCTCTGCAGCAGCCCCAAAAACCTTGTATCCCCCGATCAACTTTCCAGTTTCAGCCCCCACCGCCCCACCAGTCCACTTCCCAACCACGCTGCACCGCAGCATAGTGAAAAACATTTCAGATCATAGCGATAAACCTTGTTGGAAAAATCGGCCTACCCTCAAGCTTTGGAGAGAATTCGGGGAATCGGAGAAAAAACGCCGAAACATTCCGCTTGAGCACCCTCAAGCTCGTCAGAAAAAGCTTTGTTTTCAAGGGGGTTTAGGTGGTCGCCTGGGGCGCTAACCCGGTTCGGCTATTTGGCGACTGGAGCAGGAAAGGGAACCGAAAAGGCGAAAGTCTCTGCCCCCTACTTTTCAATAATTTCAATAACTTACTCGCAGACGAGCCCTTCCATCACGCTGCGGATTTTGTCATCGACGGATTGGTGCTTGCGCATGGCCCGGCGAATATCGCGGACCAGTTCTTCGGCTGGCACCCGCGTGGGTGGGAATGCCCAGGCCCGACCTTAAGGGGGGCAAGTTTCAACCGGCGTCCATCAAACCGGCAGCAGCTCAAAGCCAGATCTTGCCTGTAACTGTGCCGATGGAACGCCCTTTCTAGACGGTACATGCGGAGATTCTCAAAATTCCCCCAAAAGTTGTTTTGTATTTCAAAAACACACCCCCTGATTGCGTGTTACGTTGGTCTGCCGCCAGGGAACCGAAGGGGGGTCCTTCGGCCTGCTGGGCGGCGAGCACAACCCACGGAGCAGACGCATGACATTCCTTCCCAGCACCCGCCTCGACCAAGCTTCCGGGGCGCAGTCCTTCAGGGATGCGGACGAGGAGATGAGGGCAGCACGTTACGACACCCTGGAGACCCATTTAAATGGGGATAGTGGTACCTTTTGGGCCTGGATGCGTCCCGGCTCGAAGCCTTGTTTCACCCCCGAGCTGCTGACGGATATCTTGGCACAGCAAGAACTATTACGCGGGGCGCTTTCGCCGTCCCGGCGCGAAAGGGGGGCTCTTGCCGCTCGCTGGTATGTGATGGGCAGCCGCATCCCGGGCATCTTCAATCTGGGGGGCGACCTTGCGCTTTTTGCGGAGAAGATCCGGGCTCAGGATGAAATGGCCCTGCGGCAATATGGGTATCTCTGTGTTGATGCGATTTACGGCAACTCAGAGGCCTTTCAAGCCCCTGTAGTCACCGTTGCGCTAGTTCAGGGCGATGCCCTGGGCGGTGGCTTTGAATGTGCTTTGGCCTTTGATGTCATCGTGGCGGAGCGGAGCGCCAAATTTGGTCTTCCGGAAATCATGTTCAATCTTTTCCCCGGCATGGGCGCATACTCCTTCCTGTCGCGCCGGGTTGGCCCGGTCCAGGCCGAACGCATGATCACCTCGGGCCGGATATACTCGGCTGAAGAGTTGCACTTGATCGGCCTGGTGGATGTACTGGCGGAGGACGGCCATGGTGAGGAAGCTGTCCTTAACTACATCAACCGCAATGATCGAAAGCATAACGCGCTGCAAGCGATCTATAAAGTACGTCGTCGTTCCAATCCTGTCACTTTGGCCGAGCTGCGCGACATTGTCGAAATTTGGAGCAGCACCGCGCTTGATATTTCTGAGATGGACCTGAGAAAGATGCTCCGCCTTACTGCTGCGCAGGAGAAACGACTGGCTCATTTCCAATTAGCTCCCCAAGCTGCGGAGTAGGATGTATCTCTCTTCCCAAGCGGCTGAGGGAGAAACTTTTAGGTGATGGCTAAGCCAGGCCGCCTTGTCCTGGCCTCGTACAGTGCAAGGCGGCTACGCTTCACCTCCTCCGAAATGAGTGCCACCAGATGCTTCCCTTCGCTTTGGATCATATGCGGGCTTACCGCCTCGGCTCTCTTACAGAAATCGCAAAGCGCTAATAATCCAAGATGGGCGCCAGCGCTGGCAAGGGCGTGGGCCTTAACTCTAAAGGTGATCGAGTCTTGTTGTTCAGCAGAATGGGCAAGGTCGGCAATAAGGTCCTCCGCATCCCGAAGAAAATCCTGAATGAGACTATCCACAAATTCAGATCCTCCGAGCGCTCGAAGGTCATCTATCGCTCTTGCATCGAGCGTTTCTCTAATGCGATATGCTTGATCCTCGCCGACCCTCGCTAATCCACCTGATTTGGTGCCTAGCGAAGCGCTACTTCCGCTCGCATATCCGTCGACTGCCTCTAATAAGGATGCTGGCGTTATGGGTTTAATTAGGCATCCTTCAAACCCGGCCTCATGGCAGCGTCGTTGTGTCTCTGCTGTGGCATCCGCGGTAAAAGCAACCAATGGAATTTCTGGCCGCCCCATTGAGTGTAGTCTGTACATTTTAGCAACGTCTATACCATCGATTTTTGGCATATTTATATCCAACAAAGCCAAGTCAAACTGAAAAGCGTCTAACGCTTCGATAGCTTCTTCACCATCTACAACCAGGGTCACATCGTGACCCACACTTTCAAGAATTCGCTGAGCCACACGACGATTTATGACGTTATCATCGGCAACCAGGATCGCTAACCTTCGTAAATCAGCTGAGGCATGACCAATGGGTGGCTCAACGGAGGCAGAAAGCGCACAAACCCACCGAACAATCGAATGAAGTTCAGAGCTTGTGGCATTGGCCCTGAGGAATGCTAGTCCAGCGCCTCTCATAGCAATATCGGGAAGACCCTGAGGTAATGTGTCCAGCAGAAGAATAACGTGCCAAGTTGATTTCGGGTCGAGCGCCAGCATAGCGCTTCGCACTGTTTCGACTGACAGATCATTATCAGAAGGTGAAAGAAGGAGAATTTTCGGCTCTTTCGACCGCGATAACTGTAGCAGGGTAACTGCATCTACAAGCGAGTTGCTCCGGTGTACCCGAAGACCCGGTAAGGAAATTTCAAGTGACTTGTAGCGCGATGCCGCAGCTAACAGAACAATTTCCGCAGATACCGGGTATATGATTGGTTCACCAATCCCCATTGGAAGTGACAAAACGAAGGTGCTTCCTTCGCCTGGTCGGCTTTGGACGCTGATTTCTCCGCCCATAAGGGTGGTGATGCTTTTGCAAATCGCTAGGCCAAGTCCTGTACCACCAAAACGATGGATAACACTGGGGTCTGCTTGAACAAAACTATCAAAAATATACTTCTGGGCCTGACGCGCGATACCTATGCCAGTATCAGTGACCTCGATGGTCAAAATGGTACGGCCATCATCCTCGGCAGCGATTCCGTCCAGAGCAATGATAATGTACCCCGCTTCGGTGAACTTCAGCGCATTGCCGACAAGATTGAGAAACAATTGACGGAGTAATCGAGGATCGGTCAGCACCGTCTCAGGAGTGCGCGGGGTTATATGGAAGAGTAATTGGAGGCCCTTTTCTGCTGCCTGTAAGCCAAAGGTTCTACGGATTTCGCCAAGAAGGGCAGGTAGGGAGACAGGTTCAACCCTCACCTGTACGGCACCTGAATCAATACGCGAAAATTCCAGTATGGTCTCTATCATTCCAAGCAGGTGCTGCCCCGCCTCGGATGTAGTTCTGGCCATCTCTCGTTGGTCAGCGTTGAGCGTGCTCTGCTCCAACAATACGCTCATGCCGATGATAGCATTAAGGGGTGTTCGCAGTTCGTGGCTTACACTGGCCAGAAACATGCTTTTGGCTTCGCTGGCTTTCTCTGCCTGCTGTTTAGCCGTGTTTACCTTCTTAATTAGGGTTGCGCTGTAGAGAGGGATCGCAATGAGCCCCAAGAAGAAGCCGCTGGATAGATGCGGCTGACTATGCCAAAAAGGCGTCGAAATCCAGACGCCGATAAAACCCAATAACCCAATAGCTGTCCCTAGATAAATCCACTTGACGCCAAATCGAAATCCATTGCCAAGGATAACCCAAAGAAAAATTGGTGCCAGCGCTGCTGCGATTTCATCCCCATAATGCAACTCTGCACATAAAAAACCCATATCGAGACAAAGCGCAGTGATGCGTCGGACCTTATTTATGGCGGGCCAACGGATTATATGTGCGAAAAGTGCAAAAGCTACGCCCCAATAGGCGATCACGAGCACTTGAGTTAGCGGCGGTGCATCCTGGCTGAAGAGATAAAGCGATATAACCAGCGCAAAAGCGAGCCGGTTGAAGCTCATCTCATGCTCTGTATCGCGACGGCCCCGCAGGCTAGCCAGGCGTGCACGGAAGGGGGTAGGCGAGCCACTCATTCTCGAGACAATAAATCAGAAAGATTGCTTTGGAGTATCCCGGTCAGAGTCTCGGCAGAAATTGGTTCCTGTACAAAAAAACCTTGGACCTCGTCACAGCCCATTTCTTGCAAGCAAGTCAATTGCGAAGCGGTCTCTACCCCCTCGGCGACGACTTGCATATTCAATCCGTGCGCGAGATGCAGAATTCCCGCCACAATCGCAGTATCGGCCCGATCAATCCCAAGGCGTCCTATGTACGTTTGGTCCACTTTCAGGCGTTGAATCGGAAAGGAACGAACAAAGGTCAGTGAGGAATAGCCAGTCCCAAAATCATCTATGGAAAAGGCAACCCCAAGCTCTCGTAAAGCGGTTAAAGTGGCGGCCGCCTCATTGAGCTTACTGAGTAAAATCCGCTCTGTTATCTCAACATCAAGCAAAGTAGGACTTAGGCCACTCAGATGAATGGCCTCGGTGATCATGCGCTGAACATCCCGCGTCACAAAGAGACTGGGCGAAAGATTTACTGCGATACGCACCCCTTCGGCTTGTTGATTAGCCCAAATGGCGCCTTGCGCACATGCTGCAGCCAGCACCCATTCTGTAATTGGGGCTATAAGACCCGCCTCCTCCGCCAGGCCAAGGAAGTCGGTGGGCATGATAACTCCACGTTCGGGGTGATTCCAACGAAGAAGAGCCTCAGCTCCACAGATACGGCCAGTTCGAAGTGAAACCTGGGGTTGCCAGGCTAACTCAAACTCACCTCGGGCCAGCGCACGCCGTAATTCGCCTTCAAGCCGTAAAGCACGCTGGGCAGCCGCATCCATCGCCTGATCGAAGAAACTGAATCCTCCCCTACTGCTTGTCTTCGCGCGATACATCGCGAGATCTGCATTTCTCAGCAACGCGTCTGCATCTAGCGCGTCCCTTGGAAACAGCGTGATCCCTACGCTAGTGCCAGCCGTTATGCTCAGCTTACCTATACGAAACGGCTTCCGGAACGCATCCAAAACGCGTGTGGCTAAAAGACTCGCTGCTGCGGGTCCTTTGATATCGAATTGGAGAATCGCAAATTCATCCCCTCCAAGCCGTGCAACGATATCACCCTCACGCAATGTTGCCTTGAGGCGTTTTGTAACCTCTATAAGTAGCTTGTCGCCTACCTGATGGCCAAGTGCATCATTCACAGCCTTGAAGCGATCCAGATCGAGGAAATGCAGGGCAAATGCATCTTCAGATCGTCGCCCGTGGCCGCAGCGTTCGCGCAAGCGCTCACTTAGGAACGCGCGATTTGGTAGCTCAGTGAGAGGATCATGTTGGGCAAGATAAAGTAGGCGCTCCTCGATCATTTTTTGATCGGTTATATCAATCGATGTTGTCAGCACAGAAGAGACATTGCCATCGCTATCATGCAACGGCGCTTTCGTAGTGCTCAAATAGCGTAGTGTCCCATCTGCTGCATTGACCGTCTCTTTCAGGCCAAGAATCGGCTTACCTGTTCTAAAGACATCTGCGTCAAGCTGACATGATGAATTTCCCCGCTCTGTACCAAATAAATCTACTACATGCAGCCCAACGAGATCATCGGGGGCCTTTCCGAGCTCTGAAGCCTGCGCTACGTTAACAAAAACAAGCTGTCCATGGCGATCAGCAGCGCTGATCATGGCGTGCAGAGTGTCGATGACTTGTGCAAGCGCTTCGCGATTCTCACGCATTAGGTCAATGCGAAGTTTTTCAGATGCTTCTAGATCAACCCGCAGTCGCTTAATCTGCTGTTTTGTGGCGACTTGGTGCCGCCTCAGGGCCAAAAGGTTGCGAACACGAGTGCTGAACTCAACCGGATCAATCGGGGAAAGAAGGAAATCAGTCGCTCCGGCATCGAGTGATAACAACCGAAATTCTCGATCAGCGTGGATTGTAATGACGATGATTGGAATATCTGCGGTGTCTGGCTTTGATCTAACCCTTCTCGTAAATTCGGCACCATCAAGGCGCGGCATCTTATAATCTGTGATGATTATGTCTGCCGCATTCTCATCTAGCCAGTTTAGCGCGAGAATAGGATCACTAAAGGATATTACGCTAGTATCGGGAGCGATTGAAGCCGCCATGCGTTCAAGTACGCGGCGGTTGGTACTCCGATCATCCAGAATGAGAATATGCGGCATTACTGATCCATCCAATAGCGCAAATTGCAAACAGCAATGATCTACTTGCTGTTAGGCTAAGTGAAAAAGAGCGTCTGCCGTCCAAACCAAGGAATTGTATTGAGGCAGCGGAAATTTAGATACAGTATACCGGGTTCTGGGAACGGGCCAAGGGCACTCTCGGCACGAGTCTCGTTAGGTTGACCGTCCTCTCAGCGAGGTTCATTCGTTGTGACATGAGTTGCTTTGCTTGTGCGGCACTGTCCGTCGTCAAATGATTTGAGACCATTTGGCGGGCTTTGTAACGGAGTATCTGGCCCATCAGTGGGTTAAGGTTAAGCTGCGTTTTGGTGATGCATCAAGCGGCGGTGCTGTCCAACCGCATCCCTCACACCCTCTCCACCATCCTAAACCCCCGCGATGCCAGCGGCAGGCTGTCCCGGCTGATGGCGGCGTCGTCCCCTGGGGCGTTCATCGTACCCCAGATGGCGCGGCGGTTGCGCTCCGCTATGCTGTCCGTGAGTTCCGCGACCCAAAGCGTATCCCGTGCCGCGCCAAGGCGGCGGACCATGTCGCGGTGCGGATTGCGGGCCTCGCCGGTATAAAGCGCCGGAAGCCTCCAAATGCTTACTGACCCTAGTGGCGATCGCTCGAGTGAATGGCGTGTATCTTCACAGTCTTGGGCATTGAGCCTTTGACCACCCAGTTGCGTGCATGTCCCGCCCTACATTCATCCCGCGAACAATAACATCCGCAACAATGCGGCCATGATTGGGGTGGTGAGGAAGAATTCGGATCTCGGTAAATTCGGTACGCTTACGAAGTTCCGCTCGTGACGCACGCCAGCGCGGATCGCCTCGTTCGACCGTATCTACCCCTCGAACCCGAATAGTTATTGGTTCGGCCTGGCCCCTGCATATCACTGTAAATGTATCACCATCTGTCCAGTGCTGCGCTGAGCAATGCCACTCTGAATTAACTGGAAACGTTCGCCTCGGCTCGCGCCAAAAACAGCTTTCAGCAAAAGCGGGTTCGGTCAGCAGGACGTGGAAGGCTGTCAGCAGAATGAGCCGCGGCCATCGAGAGTAAAGGACGATCATTTCCCGGAGAAGTTTCATTCATGGTTGCTATGCGCCAATAATATGTATGGTGGAGAAGAACGTCAAAACCCCATGAGAAAGTTGAAATCCAGTGGGTGATGGGCTGTGCAGCCTATTCATCTCAAGGGGAAATCATCAAATTCTAATGCGTAGCCTCGCCGGGTGATGGAATGGCACGCCGTAGTTCGTCAATTGCGTAGAGAATGTCCATCCATTCAGCTACGTGTTGGTGGTTACCACGGTGGAATGCGGCATCTGCGCTGAGGGCAATTATGAGTTCTGCCTCGTCTCCATATCGATTTATGAAGGCCCTCGCTTTTTCAAAAGCTTGAAGATTGGGCATGGGTCTTTCTGCTAAAGCAAGCATGGCGCGCTAATTTGATTGAATGCATTGCCGCCACGCGGGATGCCCGTAGGGCGTACCCCCGATGTGGCAGCGCAGGATTAATGCGGCAGCGGCCTCATTCCTCGCAGACATGGCCAGTAAAAGGCGCCAGAGCTCATCGTCATTCAAGGGACGCGTTGGGATACCGTCATGATCAAGAGGTAGATCAGTTGGAAGATCGGCTGGGAGACTAAATTTTGCTGGATCATCTAAGCTGGGAACAGCATGACCTAGGTCAGAAAAGCCTAATGATGCCGATACTACCAACAGGAACAAAATGGACCTCAGGTTCAACATCAGTTTCTCAACCGCTCACCGCATGAGGCTGCGTTGATGACGCGAGCCGCATACTCGGTTGCCTCAATCAACCCGCCACATGGGCGAACACCCTTTGTGCCATCCTCGAAGCGCCAGAGCAGGGTCATTGGTGTAACTCTTCGCCCTCCATCGCTTACCACCGGTCGGGTCCAAACCCTGAATTGAATACCTGAGCCATCAAATTCAAAATGGGTTTGGCCGAAAAGCGTTAACGGTGCAGCCACGTGCGCTCCTCCCTGGTGGCAGGTAGCTGCGAGCGGGGACAGAAAGGAGGGAAGAACGCAACCACGGATTGAATAAAACAAACAACTCCAGGTTGTGTCAATCAAAAAGTTCCTCAATCTCGGCGGGAACCTAGCTCATTCAAAAGAAGCCAAATGCTCTTCGTAGTCTTCCGGCAAAGGCCCCTTACTAGCTTACTCGCCCTCACACCCTCTCCACCATCCTGAACCCCCGCGACGCCAGCGGCAGGCTGTCCCGGCTGATGGCGGCGTCTTCGCCAGGAGCGTTCATTGCCCCCCAGATGGCGCGGCGGTTTCGCTCGGCCATGCTGTCGGTGAGCTCCGCAATCCAAAGCGTATCCCGCGCCGCTCCAAGGCGGCGCAGCATATCGCGGTGCTGGTTGCGCGCCTCGGCGGTGGAAAGCGCTGGGAGGGTGAACGCCGCCATGCGGGGGTTCACGATCGCCGGGACAGGGAATTCTGCCCCTGTGTAGGGATTGCGGTCGCGCCGATCGAGCATCACGCGCCCTTCGCGAATGCCGTAAGCGGTGCCGCGCTGCAGCCGCCAGAGCTGCCCAGCAACAAGCAGGCCGATGTCCATGTAGGGCGCCGCACCATCGGTCAGGTCAATGCGTAGGTACCGCGCGGTGACCGGAGCGGGCAGCATCAGCACGACATTCCCCTGGCTTTCATCCTGCGCCTCGGCATTGAGCAGCCCGGTGTCCGCAAGCGTCACGCTGAAATTCGCGACATTCGAAAGCCGCGCCTGTACCATGGCACCCGCGCCAAGCGTCGTGGAAATCAGCGCCACGCAATCAATCGGTACCTCCGCACCCAGATCGGCGGTGATGGTCGCGCTGCTGCCCATCAGGCGCGCGCGCCGGCGCGGCTGCGGATCTTGCAGGTTCGTGATCGGCATGCTGGCAATGCTCGCCTGCGTTGAGGCCACGCTGCCCGTTGCCACTCTGTCCTGCTGCAAGAACGCCCCCGGCATCAGCCCGCCCCCCAGAGTGTGATTTCGACGCGCCGCGCTGTCAGGCTTTCCCGCCAGCCAACGACGACACCGACAAATCCCTCATCAAAGCCAAAGGCCGGATAGGTGACGCGCCCGATCTGCCCGATCTCGACCTGCCCGAGGAACCGATCCGTCAGCACGCGGACCATGCGCGGCCCGGCTTCGAGGACGGAGCGCCATTTCTCCGCCCGTGCCAGCGCCTCGGCCTCGGTCCAATAGGAAGCGGGGAAAGAGATTTCTCGCTGCTGTGCCACGCGCGAAGTGATCAGGCTGCTCTCCGCCCGGGCGAAACTACCCTCCTGCGACAAACGCTGCCGATCCGCCGCCGCGACGCTGCCAGCCATGTTGGAAAGCGGCGCGTGGTTCCGCCCCCAGCGCACCGCAATGGCGCGCGGCAGGGGCCGCAGGCTTGCCGGCAGTGGTAAGGGCTCGCAGGCCAGCACGCAGGCCGAGGGCAGATCGAATTGCGGCGCATCGGCTGCCAAGGGATCCGCAAGCCGCAGCTTGCCGCCTCGCCCGGCTGCCAGCATCGCACCCGACCCGGCCAGGATTTCCTCGGCGGCAGCAAGCGTGGTGGTCAGAGTGGCGCCTTGGTGAAAGCCAACAATGCCAGGTAGGTCGGCCTCGGCAAAAGCCCAGGCAGTGCTATCAAAATCCGCTGGGTCATAAGCGAGGCCAAGGCTTTCCAGCATACGGCGCAGAATGCCGGCGATGCTGTTCACATAGATTGGCACGCAATCGCCACGCAGATCGGCAGTGACGTCACCATCCGGCGATGCACCAAGCTGGAACAGTCCCAGCGCCGGAAAGTCTAGCGCTTGCCCAACTGTTGGCGTGCCCACAGAGACAATCACCTGCGCCACGCCGCGAATGCGAATGGCGTCATGCCCGGCGATGGCCCGCCAATGCGATTGATAGGTCGGCAGGCTGCCCGCACCGAGATCCACATTGCCGAGAAACACCGGCGCGATATTGAACACCTGCCCGAGCGTGACGGGCTTCGGGCGTCCCTTCAGTTCCAGGCCACCTTCCTGGCTGCCCGTGCCTTGATAGAGCACCGGCTGCAAGGGCGTCGCCATGCGCTCTGTCACGTCCCCCAGCGCCAGCCTGGCACGGAAATCACCACCACGTTCCACTCCGCGCAGGATCCCGGTGAAAGGCAGGCTGGCGGCAGCAAGGCTGGTGCCGAAATCACTCGCGCGCGGATTGAGCACCGGCAGGCTGAGCAGCCGCACGGCCCGACCATCGGCCACACCATATCGCGCAAGGTCGGCCGATAAATTATCCCCATCAGCCAGCGCGATTTCTGAGACCGTCAGCGCCACCCTGCCACCGACTGCCAGCGCATCCGCCGCGGATTGGCCGATTTCGATATCCTCCAGGATGCGCGGTTCATAGAATGCCAGAGCCGGCGTATCGCCCGGCGCCGAAACAAAGGCGGCCGAGGCCAGCCGCAGCGTCGCGATCCGCTCCGGTGCCAGAAAGGCATCCGGCAGTAAGGCCGGCGCCAGCATGCCAGGGGCGTCAAAGCCGATCATAGGCCAAAGCGCCCCCGGTTGATGTTGAAGTTCTGCTCAATCTCCGCGATCACCAGCGGACGGTTGTAGATCTCCACCGACGCGATGCTGCCGACAAAAAAGCCTGCGGCGGCGGAGGGCCAGAAATTCAGGCTCTGCCCGCCAATGCGCCAATAGCCATCATATGCACTGGTCGGCGCGGTGACATTGCCGACGACCTGCCCATTCATACTGTGCAGCGTGGCGCCGTTATTGAAAGACACAACGGCATAACGCCATTGATTGTCGGTGACATTGCCATAGACGAAGGTGGACGGGCCCGGGCTCCAGACGCCCCAGCGCAATTGGCCGGCGGTATCCACATAAAAGTGCCGATCATAGCCACCGGAACCACCGATCTGCGATGTTTCGAAACCGATCAGCTTGCGCCCAAGCGCGGCAGAGGTTCGGAACCAGACGCCGATGGTAAAGCTTTGCGGGTTGGAAATAAGGTTGGTGGTGGTGAGATTGGTGGCGCCATCGAAATTGATCGCACCATCGGCGATATTGGTGGGCCCGGTCAGGGTGCCATGATTGGCGCTGCTGCTCAGATCCGTGAAGGCGAGGCCGCTACCCGGGTAGCATGCCGGGTTGACGACATCGAAATGCAGCACCAACCCGTCGCTAATGATGCTTGGCGGCGGTGGTGGTTCCGGTGGTGCCGGTACATCCTTCGCCGTGCGGATCGCGATTTCGAGCAGCAGCACGGTGGCGCTGGGCTGCGGGCCAAGTGTCAGCCCAGGCCGCGTTGCCAGCGCTGCATTGGACATGCCTGCGCCAAGAAAGGCCGGCGCATCCATGGCGGGCGCATCGGAGGCGATCATGCGATCAGGCGTGAGGAGTCAAAGCCGATGGCCTTAAGCAGCGCGGCCACTTCGGGCGCGAGCAGATTGAGCTTTTGCGCCGCCAGCCACCGTTCGCGCAGCAGCAATTCCGCATCGGTGAGATCGGTGGCGGGCGCTTCAAGCTTCAGCAGTGCCATGGCATCGCGCAGTTTTCCCGTGGCACCAAGGGCTTCGACCAGACGCAGCTTGGTGATTTCGCCAGGTGGGGGTGCAGGCGGCGGAGGCGGGTCCTCAGGCACTGTTATGACTTCAACCACCGGAGCGGCTTCAGGCTTTGGAGGATCGGGGATGATCTCAACGCCCTCCATGCCGCCCGCAGCGACGATGGCCTCGACCAGTGGATGCTCGACCGGGCGGGGTTCGCCGACACTGAACCTGTGCGCTTCCAGCGCGGCAACATAAGCCGCCACACGATCAGCAAGCGCTGGCCCGAAGGCTTCGACGACCTCGGCGGCAACGCGCAGCCGTGGCGCCGACAAGGTATCCGCACCTTCCGCCGGCAGCGTCGCGCGCGCCTGGATGGAATCCTCGATGACATTGTCCATGATTGGCCTCACCTCTGGAATTGTCGGAACGTTCGAAAAGCCAGTTCGCCTTGCGGTATTGTTATGCTTGACATAACGCCCGTTATGCGATACAGAACGCCCCTGTGATCGAAAGCTTCGGATGCAAGCGCACGGCGCTGGTGTTTCTGGGACAGGCCCCGAAGGGCTTTCCTTCGGATATTCTGTCCGTCGCGCGGCGCAAATTGCGCATGTTGGATGCTGCGATACGCCTGGAAGATTTACGCATACCGCCGAATAATCGGCTTGAAGCGCTGAAAGGTGATCGCGCTGGGCAGCATAGCATTCGGGTCAATGATCAATGGCGGCTTTGCTTTGTCTGGCGCAATGGCGCCGCGCATGAAGTTGAGATGGTGGACTACCATTGAGGAGAAGTCAGATGCCCCACAAGCCCGTGACGATCAGCCGCGCTGATATCGCAAGCGGCAAAGCCAAGCTGGCGGCGCATAGCAAGGGCCAAGCGCTGCCGCTGGTGCCACCTGGAGAGGTGCTTGAGCAGGAATTCATGCTGCCTATGACGCTTTCTGCCCGAGCGCTTGCGCGCGATATTGGCGTGCCGCCTAATCGGATCACTGAAATCATACGTGGTGAACGCGCGATCACTGCGGATACGGCGCTGCGGCTTTCGCGCCGCTTTGGTGTTTCGGCGGAGTTCTGGATGAACCTGCAAACCGCACATGATCTGGAAAAGGCCCGACGGGAATGGCCTGCCGAGGCGGCGTAGGATTGGCGGGACTTTCAAGCAGCCTGCTAATCCCTTCACGCGTCAAGCACCCGCAAACAGCGCGACCGTACAAATCAGCGCCGGCGGCATATTGGCTGCGGCACCACCGGCGAAGTCGCTCACGGTGATGGGCGGTGTGGCATTGCCGATGGAAACATTGTGGGCATGCGTCGTATCCAGGCTTGCCGACCAGGTATTGGACTGCCCGTTATTCGCATCCCAGCTATTCGGCCCTGTCGCAAAGCTGAATATGCCATTCGTTCCGCGATGATCGGTGTAGCGCAAACCATAAATGCTGCCCGAGCCACCACGCGTATCGGTCGAGCCTGCATGGTTATGCGCGGCCTGTGTCGCGGCGTGGCCATGCGTGCCGATGCGCTGATCACCGCCCGCATTGCCAAGCGCTGCGGCATTGATGCCCGACACACCGCTGGTGATGCGGCTGGCCGCCGCCCCGCCCAGATTATCCAGGCCGAATAGCGCGCGGCCCCGCACATCCGGCGTGCCAAAGCTGGTGCTGCCATCGCCCGCGCCATAGGTGGTGCCGAGTGCGGCAAAGAGGGTCGCATAGGCGCTGCGCGACAGGTTCTGCCCATTGGGCCACACACAAAACGGCGGCAGGTTGGGCCCGGCCACTTGCACATATTCGCCGATCAACCGTCCATGGCCATAAATGCTCACCACCCATTGCGCACCACCCAAGCGCAGGATGTTGGCTGTCATGCCCGGTTGCAGCGCAATGGTGGCCTGACCATTGATGGTCTCGCTCGCATTGGGATCAATCGTCAGCGCCGCATTGCCAAGGTTCATCACCAGCCAGCCAGCGCCGGAGGCCACGGCGGAAACCGCCGGCAGATTGAGCGTGGCCGCCGCCGCACCGGAAAACACCACGGTATTACCGATATCCGCCAGCGCCAGATTGGCGGTGGCAGCGATCGCAATCACCTCGCGCGCGGTCGGGTCCACCACGCTGAATACATCCTTGGTGCCGGCGGGTAGCGCCACCAGCCCACCAGAATTGGACGACGCCAGGATGGTCGCGCGCGTCAGTGACCCGGGCGATCCGCCATCAAAATCCCCAAGCCCAATCTCGAACCCGGTCTGCCAGGAGATGCAGTATTGAATGCGCCGCGTCGCAGCGCCGAAGGCTGCCTGGAAACTGCGAGCATTGCTGCTGGCCCCGTTCAGCACCAGCGTGCCGGTGCCGGCGGTATCGGTGCTTTGCTTGGCGCGATAGGCGATGATTGGCATGGGTCACCCCGTCATGTGCTGGCGCGGGCCAGGATGGCTTCGTTTTGCGCGGTCAGGCGGCGCAGTTCGGAAAGCAGGCTGCGCAGCACTTCTGTTTGTGTCTGGCCGGTACTCAGCACCGCTAATTCCAAGCGATCCGACCCTGCCACTTGCGCTTCAAGCAGCGCGCCAAGATTGGCCGGATCGCTGCCCGGCGCAGCGGTGCGGAGCGTGCGGGCGACATCGGCGACCAACTCCGCGAAGCTGGTGGAGATGCCGAGAAAATCCTTGGCAATCGGCAGCGCGATCTGCGCGACGCGGGAGAATTCCGCGAGTTCTTCGGGCGTGGCACCATCGAGCAAGGGAGCTTGCGCCGCAGACAGCGAGGCCAATGCCGCGCCATAGCGCGCCTCAAGCGGCAGGCCGCCGAGATCACCCATGGTCAGGTTTTCCAGCAAGCCACGCGCAATGCCGCGCATCTGGGCGGCGAGCGCTTCCGCCTGGCGGTCAAATTCGCGCATGACCGCCAGGCGTTCATCGGCAATGGTCTGTTCCAGTGCCACCACGCGCCGGACGTATTCCTGGCCGGTCTCCTCAAGCCCCAACTGGAATAGCTGTTCGCGAAAGGCGCGCATTTCAGTTTCGGCCCGAAGGTCGAATTGGCCCAGCGCCACGCCACGGCCATCGCCATTCAAGGCCATGCGGCGAATGCCAAGGCTGCGGTCAATGATGTCCAAATCCCGCGCGCGATCGGCTTCCAGCTTGGCGATGCGCTCGGCGCGCTGGGTGTTCAGGTCGGCCTCGGATAGGCCCAGGTCCTGCGCTTTCTTGATGGCCTCATCATAGGTTTTCGTCAGCGCATCCATCGCGGCCTTGAAAGCGCTGCTGCGCTCCGCCGCACGGCCGAGCGGCTCAAACACCTGGGTCACGAAATCCGCGGCCGAGAGCGCTTCCTCAAGATTACCGCCGCGCCCGGCTAGCGTGCCAAAGGCAGTCATCTGATTGGCATTGTCACTGCGCAACTGTCCGACCAAGGCGGTCATGGATAGTTCGCGCGGCGAGCCCGATGCCTGGCCAAAACCGACTGCTGCCTGACCCGGTGCGGCAAAGCTCAGATTGCGTGCGGCGATTTGCCGGTTGATAGCGTCCAGCTGCTGCTGCACCTCGGCCACCGCGCCGGCCTGGTCCCAGCGCTTGCCGCGTGCGCCGCTGATGGTGAGCAGCCCGGCATCATCCACGCCCAGAAATACATCACCGCCAGAACGCGCTGCCATGCCTTTCTTGGTCGGCCCAAATAAGCCGCCCGCCGCGCCACCGATGGCACCGCCGACCATCATGCCAAGCGGCCCGCCCACCAGAAAGCCGAGGCCCATGCCAATGCCGGTGCCTATCAAGGTCCCCGGCATGGGATCCGCCGTACCGCGTAGGCTGCCCGAGATGGTGCCGCCCGCCATACCCAAGCCGAACCCCATCGCGCCAGCGCCCAGCAGATTGCCCAGCGTTACTGGCGCCGCTGCACCGCCACCACCGGCAAAGAAGCCTGCCTCCCCCGGCAATGCGGTGCCGGCAAAGAAATTGCTCTGCGTCGCGCCAAAGGAGGTCGGCGTATAGATCGGTGTGGAGAGAAACCCACCCGCGCCAGTAAGGCCGAGAGACTCACCAAGGCCGCCCGTGCCGCCGAATAGATTGGGTGCACCCATGTTCAAAAACGGCAAAGGGGAAAAACTGAACATGCCCGCGCTGCCGCCTGCGCCGCTCAGTGCGCTGGCGGCGGGCGTTGCAGGCGCGGCCCCACCAAATGCCCCCATCAGGCTTGGTCGCGACGCACCGAATACTTCATTCACCAGTGGATTGACGATGGCGAGCTTCGCCATGTCGGTGACCACACTCGCGACCACCTGCCGCGCGATGGAACCGAAATCAATCGCCGCCTTGCCGCCCATGGCAAAGGCATTCACTAGCCCATTGCCAATCCGGTCCAGCGCATTCTCCCCGATCGAGGCCAGTGCATGGCGCGACCGTTCCGCGAATTGCTGTGCTTCCTGCTCGGCCCTGGCTGAAGCCTCACGCGCAGCGCGGGCCGCAGGGTCAAGCTGGGATAGGGTGCGGTTATATTGTTCCTGCGTGATGCGCGCTGCCGCCAGCGCGGCATCGAGCGCCTTGACCTGCTCGGCGTATTTCTCCTGCTCGGTCGCCGCACCTTCCACCAGCGACGTGCCGCGTTCCACCAGGCGCTGATATGCGCGTTCGGCCTCGGTCAGGCGTTCTGTCGTGGCGCGGGTGGTCTCGGTGCGGTCTGCAAGACGTGCCAGCGCCTCATCACGGTCCTTGTCGGCGGCAGCACGCAGCCGGGACGCTTCCTCACCCTCAATCGCGCCGCCTGCGGCCAAAGCGTCAATCTGCTGCACGCGCTCGGCATGTTCGGCGCGGACGCCGCGCTCCTTGTCGAGCGCCTTATACAATTCCTCGAGCCGCACCTGATCGGCGCGACGCCCGGCGATGATGGCACGTTGGCTGGCAGTATAGGTTTCCGCCTCGCCAGCTTCCTGCGCCTCGCGCTCCAATTGGCTGCGCCGCGTGATGAAGGCCTGCAATTCGCGTAGCGCGGCCTCACGCTCGGTACGTAGGTTTTCCAGATTGCGCCGCATGATGCCGCGCGTACCGCCGGGCATGGCGGTCTCGGCAAGGGCGGCCTCGGCATTGGCGATCTGCTGGTCCAGCACCGCCAGCCGTTCCCGGCTGCGGTCATAGCCTGCGCTCGCTTGTTCCATCGGCGTGCCAAGCCCGACCGCCACGCGGCCCTGATTGACCGCCGCTGCCGCAGCCTGTGCCGCGCGCGCAATGCCCTGGGACAGCCCTAGCGCACGATCCAGATCGCCGGCAAAGCGCGACATGGCCTCGCCCAGGATGGAGAAAGCCCTTCCCATGGTGGGCGGCATTTTCTCAAACTCGGCATTGAGTGATTGCCCGGCGCGGATCAGCGCGGGCATCACCACATCGGCCGTCAGCTTTCCGGCCTCGCCCATCTTGCGGAGTTCGCCAACGCTGGCGCTCAGTTCGCGCGCCAGGGCCTCCGCCAGGGTCGGCATGTTCTCCAGCACCGAGCGCAACTCATCGCCCTGCAGGCGGCCCGAGGCGAGCGCCTGGCCAAGCTGCATGACGGTGGCCGAGGTTTCCGCCGTGCTGGCACCGGCGATGATGCCAGCCTGTTGTACCGTGCGCACCAGGGCCAGCACCTGATCATTGGTCGCGCCAATCTCGCGCGCCGCGATGGCAAAGCGGGCGAAGGCATTGGCGCTTTCGCTGATGGCAACGCCGGTCTGTTGCGAAAGGGCATAGAGGTTTTGATAGACCTTCTCGGCTGCACCGAAGGAGCCCGTCGCCGCTTGCAAGCGTGCCAGTGATTCCGTCGCCTGGTCACCCGCGCGCGCCACGGCACTGCCTGCTGCTGCCGCACCAACTGCCACCGCTGCCATCGCTGCCGCCGCACCACCGGCACGGCCTGCGACACTGACAAAGGCGCTGCCCGCACTGCCCAGGCTATTGCCGAGCGCGCCAAAACTGCGCACTGCCGCATCAGACGCCGAGGCCAAGCCGCGCATGGCGGGCTGCGCCTTGGCGCTGGCGCTATCAATCTGCTCCAGCGCCTTCTTGCCATCGGTGCCAAGTTTCTCGAGCGACCGGCGCACAGCCTCCGCATTCTCCGCCGAAAGCCGGATGGCGATGGTGCGTGCCGCGCCGCTCATGCGTCACGCGCCAATTCAGCGACGATGGCGCGCGCCAGGATAGCACCAGCGCGGCGGCGCACGCCCGCGACATCAAGCCGCTTGTCGAGCCTGACCTGACGCATGAGAAAGAACATCGGGACAAACCCCTGGGCGAGAGTGGCGCGCGCCAGGCGCTGCTGGCCGCGCCGGTTGCCGGTGAGCACTTCGACATTCGCGCCCACGAACAACCGCAGGCGCCGTCGCTTGCTGAGGCCGCTCGCGCCACGCACGCGCAAGCACCACAGCCGCACGGCCGGGTTGGATTTGGAGCGGATGATGAAAGCCTCACCACGCGCGGCCTTCATCTCGGCGGGGGTGACACGCAGCCCACCGCGCGATGAGGCACCACGCCGGCCACGCGTGGCGTTGTACCCGGTGGGGAAAGCCAGATAGCGCCCGCCCTTGGAGGTGATGGGCAGGCCCTTGTCGAAGGCTTCCACCAGCTTTGGCGCATTGGAATAGACGAGGGCGGCCGGGCGAAAGCTGCGCGGTGCGGCGCCAGGCGGCGGGTAGAGTTTCAGGCGCCAGCTATTGGCGAGCGCGCGGCCCTTGTCGGAGAAATCCGCACCGCGCGCCTGGGCACGGAGTTCGGCCTGCACTTCCCGCCCGGCACGTTCCACGCCACGGCGCATGGCGCGCGCGACATCGCGGATCTCGGCCTCCATGGCAGCACGGAGGTCGCCGCGGATGGTGGCGAGTAGGAGGGGCATGGGCGGGGCGTCCAATGCGCATGACTACACACGAAAATCTTGACAGCCGAGTCTGATGTGTATAAATACGCACATGAACAGTCGCGATGTTATCCGGGCCCTTAAAGCCGATGGCTGGGCTCAGGTGGCGCAGCGTGGCAGTCATGTGCAGTTCAAACACGCGTCGAAGCCGGGGCGGGTGACGGTGCCCCATCCCGAGCGAGACCTGCCGGCTGGAACCTTGCGCAGCATCGAACGACAAGCCGGCCTACGACTGAGGTGAACACCATGTCCGAATATATCGCTCTGATACATAAGGAACCTAGCAGCGATTACGGCGTTTCCTTCCCGGATTTTCCGGGATGTATCACAGCCGGTGTCACGCTTGATGAAGCGCAACGTGAAGCTGTCGAAGCGCTCGCCCTGCATATCGATGGCATGATTGAAGATGGTGAATCCATCCCAGAACCTGCTTCGCTTGATGCAGTGATGGCGCAGCGGGAGAACCGTGATGCGGTGGCTTTTCTGGTGCCTTTACCCGTAAGGCAGGCGCGCGCAGTGCGTGTTAATATTACGCTGCCTGAAGACGTACTTGCAGAGGTGGATCGTGCCGCTGGCCTACAAGGTTTGAGCCGAAGCGCCTTTTTGGCGCGTGCTGCGCGCCGCGCCATGGGTAACGCTGCCTGATCTGTCGCCAGCGAATGAGATAATTATCGCTCGCAAAAATCAAAAAATGTAGCGCCAAACTGCGAAAAAAGATAAGGGACGCATACCTTACGCGCGCTACCAAGGATAACAGATCCTGATGTCCCAAAAGCCAACAAGCAAAAATACGATCTACTGCACAAAGGAACCCTCTTTCGGCGAAGCTTTGATCGAAGGCCTGACCGAGGCGGTTGCCTGGAAGCGCCGTGAATTGGCGCTTGAGAACGCGATTGATGGAAGGGCAATCAAGGCTCAGCTGCGACGAGAGAAATTACTTGGCGTGCAAACCGCCCGCGCCGATTATCTTTCCGGTGCGTTGGTCGAACGTCTGCTCGCCGGTGAAAGCGCGATCCGGATCTGGCGTGAACATCGCGGCATGACGGTGACCGCACTTGCGGAGAAGGTTGGTATTTCCGCGAGTTATCTCTCCAGGATCGAGAATGGCCATAAGCCTGGCGGTACCGATATACGCCGCGCCATTGGTAAAGCCTTGCGTGTACCGATGGAGGATCTTGCTTAACCGCTCCCCAATTTCCGCCTCTCCGCCTCCATTACCGCCTCCACGCCTGCGAGCACCGCAAACCCATCCACCACCCACGCCGCCTGGTCATTCACGCCGCCTGCATCTGGCCAATGCGCAATGCCGCCCATCCCGCCGCGACACGCGGCCCATAGCCGCACAAAGCCATGCCAGGGCTCGGCTATCACCAAGCGCGGGTTCTCCGCCCAGGCCTCGCCGACCACCAGCCAATCGCCACCCTCGGCGGGTCTCAATCCGCCGTCATAGGCGCTGGGCTCGCGGGCGATGGCGAGGGCGCCGCGGAGTTTTTTTCCGCATCCCGACCGGGTTGCATCAGCGCACTCGCGCGCCAGCCGATCGGCTCGATATCCTCCTGCGGCAAGGCATCCATTAATGCCTCGGAGACCAGGCCGCGATCACGCTTGAAGGGCGGCACATCTGCGCCCTCCCAGCCACGCAAAGCATGACGCGCCGCCACCCAGGGCAGCATGCCGATGTAGCGCTGCCGCGCTGCCAGCAGGCCGGCATAGCTTGGGATTGCCGCACAGGCAGCTTCAATCATCGCAAGCGGCGCCTGCGCTTCGGGATCATCCGGCTCGGCTTCCGCGCGCGCAATGGCGGCCGCGAGTTCCTCGCTATTGCCGGGTGCCGCTTCGGTGATGGCAAGGCGCAGTGCCTCCAGCATCTGCGCCTGTGGCGGGTAGATCCCACCGTCGCGCGCAAGATCAGCACGAAAGGCCTGACGCTCGCGGAAGGTCAGCGGCGCAATCAGATAGCGCCGCTCTGGCGCATGGGGTGGCGAGAACCATTCCGCATCGCGGCGGGAAAAGACAACGCTCATGGGGGTGCTCCATCGCAGGAATGTTTATCGGGAACCCGCTTTCAGTTGACGAAAGTGGGAGTATGTGACTGATAAATCGATATTTTTGGCTGAAGTTCACCTTCTCGTTTGCTCAAGCGGTTCTCGGCATACTTGGCCCGTATTGAAGTGACGTGAACATTCGATTACAGTCCCTCTGTGTTCAAAATTGTTCTCACCGAAGCCTTTGAAAGGTGGCTCGACGGTTTGCGGGATCCGCCGACCAGACGGCGTCTTTTGCTGCGGCTGAGGAAGGCAAGCCTTGGCCAACTCGGTGACGTGAAGCCCGTTGGCTCCGGGGTCTACGAAATGCGAGAATTTTTTGGGCCTGGGTGGCGCATGTACTACGCGCGTCGTGGCGACATTCTGATCTTGATGCTTGGAGGCGGTACGAAGGCAAGCCAGGCACGAGACATTGAGAAGGCCACCGCGCTGGCTAAGGCAATTGAGGAGAATTGAGATGACTAAGAAAATCAAATTATCTGCGCTGGCCGAATTCGATCCGTCCAAGTACCTCGATGATGAGGACGCTATCGCTGACTATATCCGACTGGCGATCGAGGACGGAGATCCTGGGCTTCTGGCTGCGGCGCTCGGGGATGTGGCGCGTGCGAGAGGAATGACGCAAGTGGCCCAAGCGGCGGGGCTGACCCGCGAAGCGCTCTACAAGGCGCTTCGGCCTGATGCGCACCCTCGCTTCGACACCATCCAAAGGGTTTGCAGGGCGCTAGGGGTCAAATTGACTGCGGCGCCAGCCTGATGGCGATAAAGACACTGCCCTATGATCCGGCGCGTCATCTCACCTCGCCGGAGGCACAGGCGGAATTACTCTCGGATGCGATGCAAACCGGCGATGCCGGCTATATCGCAAATGCGCTTGGTGTCATTGCTCGCGCGCGCGGCATGACAGAAGTTGCGCGCGGTGCCGGCATTACACGCGAAGCGCTCTATCGCGCGCTGAGTGAGGATGGTGACCCGCGCCTCACGACCTTGCTTGGTGTGATGCGTTCACTTGGTCTTCGCCTTTCGGTCCAGGCCGCGGAATAGGCGGCCTGCTTCAAAACTGCGCCAGAAACAGCGGGCAATCCGCGCCATCAAGCTGAAAGCCAATGTCGAATTGCCCAAGCCCATCGCGCTGCCCGGGCCGCATGGCGGTGGCCTTGGCCGCCGGCGCGATGACGCAAAAGCGATTGCCCGGATTGGCGCCCAGGATCGCCATCAAGGGCATAGCCGAGCCCAGGCGAAAGGCGTTGAACAGCGCAACGGCGGTGGTGGTGCTCATCAAGGGATCAATGGCGCCGCGCGCATCACGCTCGGTCGGCACGGCCGGATCATAACCCTCGGCCGCTTCGGGATTGTCGGGCAGGATGACATTGACGCCGGCATCCAGCGTCAGGCGCCGCGCACGGGCCAATTGCTGGTTCAATTGGCAGCGACCATTCACAAAACGCGGCGGCGTCGGGCGAATGACGGTGTTCCACCCGGTCGGTAGCGCGGCCGCAGATTTGTCGAGCAATTGCGCGCGCAGATCAAAAACCAGAAAGCCAATGCCGCCGGTGGAAAGCTCCAGGCTCCAACTGCCGACTGCACCGGTAAAGCGCCAGCGCAGCCCATCGGCGTAAAAGTAAATCGTGGCCGTGCGATAGACAGCCTCATCCGACGTCGGGCTGTAGAGAACATTGGCCGGGATTTGCGCCAGCGTCGCGACCGCACCAGGTGTGGCCATGGTCTCGCCCAGGCTCGCCACACGCGCGGCGGTGTAATCAATGATGCCGGTGACAAGGCTGCGATCGCCGGAAAGCAGCAAGGGCATCCCGCGATAAAGCTGCGCGGTCGCGGCAAAGGGTGTGGCCAGTGTCAGGTTGGTGGTGGTGCCGCTTGCGGCGGCGGTGGGTGCGCCGATGGCCGCATTGGTGATGCCTTCGGCCATGGTGCAGCAACGCAGCAATTTGCCCCATTCCGGTGGCGTCGCCGGTGTGCCGGAACCACGCAATGGCACGCGCAGCCGAATGCGTGGCCGCATGCCACCGACAATGGCGGGCGAGCGATCGAGTGAGCCGGTGAGTTCGCTATTCTCTACCGTGATCGGATCGAAATCGATCTCGCAGTCAGCGGCGAGCCAGTCGGCATTGGCCGGCGTGCCGCCAATGGCGTCCAGCCCTGGGGTGGTTTCGATTTTCGCTGCCACGGCGGCAAAGCGCATGCGCACGAGATCGAGGCTCATGTCGCGGTTCCTTTCGGGATGGGAGGGGAAGGATTGCGGTCAGGCGGACCAGGGGCCGCCATTGGGCCCGATGGCGAGGATGCTGAAGCGGGCGAGGAATTCCCCGGCCGGAAGGGCGGATTCCTCAGTATCGTACATGCGGAATTCCGCGCCCTGCTCGACAACATCGCCAAGCCCAGGCGCGGCTGGTGTCCAGGCAGCAAGCAGCGAGACAAGGCGCGCATGAAGCGTGGACAGCGCCTGTTCGGCGGCAAGGTCACTCGCTGCCGCCGCAAAACCGGAAATCACAAAGCCGATGCGGTAATGTGTGCGGCCCGGTTCCTCGGTATCGTCGGCCTCAATCTCCTCGCCGCGTAGTACGAGGCGCGGAAGGGTCTCAGCCTCGACATCCACTGGCGCACGGCGCGCGCGATCCAGCGCGACATCTGGTAGGCCGGTGATTATGCGTTCCGCAATGGCGGCCAGGGCCGCTTCGCGGAGCGGCAGCGTGCCACTCATGGCGCCCGCGCCAGTGTCAGGCGCCAGGTGAGGCCGAGTGCATCGGGCTCCGCCTCCTCAATGCGCCAGGTCTCGGGTGGCGAGAGACGCCGCAGCAAATCCCCCCGGCGTGGTGTGTCAGGCGAGATGTCCGCGACACGCAGCACCGCCTCCAGCGCCACCCCGCGCGCGCCAATGGCGCCAATCTCCTGCGCGGCAGTGGTGAGCGCCACGCGCAAGGGCCGCCAGGGACCGCCCGCCGCCGCGCGCCATTCCGCGGCAATGGCCATGTTGGGATCCGCAAGCAGCGTGACCATCGCCCCATCAAAGGCGCTCATCGTTTCAGCACCTCGACAATGCGCGGCAGCGTCTTTTCGGCGGAACGGCCAATGACGTAACCGCCAAGGCCGATCTCGACGATATTCCAGAGCTTGAGCGCCTCGGCCTCACTGATCCCCGGTGCAGACCAACCGAGCCAGCGTGCAACGATCAACAGGCCAAAGGTCAGCATCAGGATTGGCCGCCAACAGGCAGCAAGCCAATGCTCGGATTGCGCCTCGGCCTTGATGATATCGGCGGCGGCCTTTTCCAATTCGCCCGCGCGCGCGAGGAGGGCGGCATTCAGTTCCGCCTCCGCGCGCTGCCGCGCCTCGGCATCGGGGAATAGGCGTTTCAGCGCATCGCCCAGGATCGGCACCAGTGCGGGCAGCAGGGCGCCGATCATGGGTACTTCCCCCGATCCAATTCGAAATGCGGGCCATCGGGAAAGCCTGGCCAATCACCGCCCCAGGTGATCGCTACGCCAAGCTTTTGTGCCGCACCCTTCATGGCGCTGGCGAGTTGCGCATATAGCGGCCAATCCCAACGGATTTCGCCATTCTCCGGCACGCCATCCCCATCATCGAGCCAATAGCCGAGATCAACCGCATGGCCCGTCAAGTGCCGGCTGTTCATGGTGCGCGATGCACCAAGCGCGACCAGCTTCGCCTGGCGCTCGCGGGACCGCAGCCCCTCCATCACGATGAAGGGCGCGGCCTTGCGCGCCTCGATCACCACGCGCACCAGATGGGGATGCACGCCTTGCATGCGTTCGTGATCGCGCGCCAACAGGATCGTCATGTTCACGCCCCCGCCGCCGGAACGCGATTGAGCCAGACGCGCACGGTCGCATCGGCGGCGAGCGCGGCCTGGGTTGCGATACCAACTTGGAAATTACCGGTGGCGGTAGTGGTGATGCGGCGGTTGGTATTGTCCCAGAACACCCGCACACCAGCGGCGATGGCAAGCGCCGGTTCCTTGGTAAGGTCGAACACGCCCTGGGTCTGTGCTTCGATCATGGCGTTCTGCACGCCGTCCACGGCGGCCACGCCGAATAGCGCACCGACCAGGACACCCTGACCGGCGGAAACGCCTGTCGCATAGGGCACGGCAATGGCCAGGCTATTGCCCGGCTGGATGAAGTTACGCATGGAAATTCTCCTGATGGTGAGGGGCGGCGTGGTTGGAGCCGCCCTTTGGTTGGTTTAGGAAAAAGGGTGTTTATGGAGGTGCCCGATGACCCATTCCGCCGATGCTTCGCGCCGTGCCGCACATCGCGCCGAAATGCGTGCAAGCGGCTTGCGCCTGATTGAGATTTGGGTGCCGGATACCAGCGCCCCTGGCTTTGCTCAGGAGGCACGGCGCCAATCGCTGTTGGTCGCCGCCGAGAACGGCTTCGACGACATTATGGATTTCATTGAACGCAACGGGCCTCAGCCTGATGACCATCAGGGCCGCGATTAAGACGCTCCGCACCCCGGCAAGTACCAGTTGCAGAAAGTAGTGCAATTCACTATATTTGTGCTATGGATCAGCTCATCTCAGCCGCCGAGGCAAACCGCGCCTTTTCCCGTCTGCTCCGCGAAGTTCGCGAAGAAGGCCGGCGTTTCGTCGTGACGTCCCACGGCGAGCAGGTTGCCCAGATCGGGCCTTGCAGCGCTGCCGAAGCGGGCCGCAAATCCGCGCGCGTGGCTTTGCTGGCGCGCCTTGTGGCGCAACCCGTTCAGGATATCGGTCGCTGGAGCCGCGACGAATTATACGAGCGCTGAAATGCGCGTCGCACTCGACACCAATATCCTTGCCTATGCTGAAGGCGTGAATGGCCAGGCGCGCAAGGATGCTGCACTCAAGATATTGCAGGAATTCGGGGAGCATGAAGTGATGCTTCCCGTTCAGGCGCTGGGCGAATTATTTGTTGTACTGACGCGCAAGGCAAAGCGCGAGGCAGCGGAAGTGCGTAGCGCCTTGCTTGGTTGGTCTGATAGTTTTGCGATGATCGAGACAACGCCGGATGTGATTGTCGAGGCGATGGAATTGGTGACCACCCATCGCCTCAGCTTTTGGGATTCCGTGATGCTTGCCGCCGCAGCGCAGGCTGGATGCCGCTTCCTGCTTTCCGAAGACATGCAGGATGGCTTTACCTGGCGCGGGGTCACGGTGCGAAACCCCTTTAGCGATACGCCAGATTAAGCGTACCGCGATCCATCACACGCCCGGATTGAACCAGGCCCCACGCCAATCGATGGCGCCGACGCCAAAGTCGAAGATTACGCTGACCTCGACACCATCCACGCCGGAGACCGGGCCGGTGGTGACTTGCGGTCCCTCCGCGCCATTCAGGTAGCCATAGACATAGACCGGCGCGGTGGGCGGATCGGCAAACAGGTACCAGCGATTATTCGGGATCAGCGGTTCGACCAAAGGCTGGACAAAGCCCGCATAGATATTGGCGTTGCTGATCTGGGTCGCGCCGACACTCACCGTCAATTGCCGTGCAGGCAATTCAAGGCTCGGGCCCACCAGCAGCTTCATGGCGTTGCCGACGGAAATCGGCAGGCCGTCCAGCGTCTTTTGCCTGAGGATCGCAGCGCGGCCGGCAGCGAGGTTGTTGATGTCCAGCGCACTGCCCGCCGCCGCCTTATTCAATCGCGCGGCGGCCGTGCCGAACACTGCAGCCGGGCCATTGGTCAGCGTCGGGCCATCGCCATTTGCCTGGTTGAGCAGCGCATAGGCCGTGGCATTCTCGAAATCCGCCACACGCCGACCAATGGCGGCGGCGAAATCCGTGAAGGCACCCAGGTCATCATTCACCAGCATCGGGCGCGTGACGCGGATGCGCCGCGCGAAGGTTTGCAGCAGGACGATTTCCTGGCTTTCCGACATGGTGCCGGCCTGGATTTCGCCATTCTCCATCAGCGGCATGAGCGTCGGGAAATCACCGACGCGCAGATGCCGATGCGGCTTGAAGTCGCGGAAGTCACGGCGCAGGAAGATCTGGCGATAGCTCGGCGCTGCCGGCTGATACGCCGCCAGCAGCATCTTGTTCGCGGCAGCCGAGAGCAGCAGTGGAAAGTCAGAGGTGGTGTGAAAGGCGCGCTCGGCGAGCAGCGTCGGGTTGCGCGGCACATTGCGTTCACCGCGGACACGCAGCAATTCGCCGATCATGTCCGAGGGCCGCCAGCCCATGAATTCAGCGTGGCGCCCCGTGCCTTGCGGCTGATAGCCAGGCATGCTGCGCGCCGCCAAGGCTTCGGCCATGGCATCAAGGATTTCCGAGGGCGAGTCATGCCCCGGCCCGGTTTCCGGTCGCGCCGGAATGGCAGGCGGTGCGGCACTCTTCACCATGGCGTCGAACAAGGACCGGCGCGCTTGGTCCGGATGCCAGCCGCGCTCCACCGCCTCACGCCGGATATGCGCGGCGGTCTCGGTGCCGACCAGGGCGCGGGCGGCGTCAATGGCGCCATCAATGCCGGAGATACGCTCACGCTCGGCGCGCTGTGCCTCACTTCGCAGGGCTTCAAGGTCAGGCGGCGTTTCCACCGTGATGGTTGCGGGCGGCGACGCGACAGGCGGCGCCGGAGGGGCTGCCGGGGTTTCCGGCGTCGTCTCGGTCATGGGTGGTTCCTCATCAGGCAGGGCGGGTTCAATGGCGAAGGACGGCGCGCCCTGCGGCGCCGCGCCTCGCACTTGCGCATCCCGATCAACCGGGATGGGCACGATTGAAATCTCGAAAGGTTCCCAATCCACGGCGCGGTAGATCATCTCGCCACTCACTGGATCGGGGCGCTGGTCATAGCGATGCACGCGATAGCCAATGCTGACCGCGCGCAGCGTGCCATCGGCAATGCGCTGCCAGAGCGGTTCAACATCAGCAGCGGCGGAGAATTGCAGCCGCGCATGGCCGCGCCCGCCTTCAAGCCTGGCAGCAATTACACGGCCCAGCACATCACGTGCATCGCTACTGCGATGGGTGTTCAGCACCGGCGCATTACCAGAGCCGAGTTGCGCCATGCGCACCGCATTGGGCGACATATCCAATTCCTCGGTTATGCCACCGAGAGACGGGACGAAGTTGCGCGCCCTTGCGCCAGTGGACCAGACGACCTCCACCGTGCGGGCGGCACGATCCACGGTCGCTGGTGCTGTGATGGCGCGACGCGCGGTGATCGATTGCCCATCGAGGGGAAGTCGATCGGGCAAAGTGGGATCAACCGGCGCGGGATCGCTCCCGCCCGGGTCGGTGGTCTCGGTCATGGTTAGCCCTATGCTGTGGGGGTGTCTGTCGGCGTTGGCGCTGCCGCCCCGGCCGCGCCGGTCGCGGCGATTTCCACCGCCGCCATTTGCGCCGCGTCCTGCGCGCCACCGGATTTGGCGACGCGCCTTGGATCGGTATCAAGCGAGATGCCAGCCGCATCCAATGCTGCATTGGCTTCGCGGATCATCTCGACCGCCGAGCGGAAATCATAGCCAAAGGCGCCGGCGGCTTCAGGCTGCGGCACAAAGCCGGCACGCACCTGGGCGATCAAAGCGGTGGTGTCTTTCAGCGGGTCAATCATTTCATGGGCTGGCGGCACATGCGCGACACCCTTGGGCATGGCATCCGCCCAAAGGCCGAGCAGCGCGCCCTGCGCGTGAAAGCGCTCGGCGATGGGCCGCACCAGCATCGGGATCAGCATGCCGTATTGCATCTGTTCGCACAGCCGGCGGAATTCGATCTTGCCGGCGCGGAGGCTCGAGTAATTCGCCTGGGTGAGATCGCCGGAGACCTGGTCGTAGGTCAGGCCCGCGCCGACAGCAGCGGCTTCAAGCGAGCGTCGCGCAAAGGCGGTGTGGGAACCACCGCCGGAGGGGTTGACCACACTCACATCGCCCTGGCCACGCCGGTAGAGGATCATCCCAGGCTCAAAGCTTTCCACCGCACGGCCTTGTGCATCGCGCAGCAGGCCAGGGTTGCTATCGCTCGGTTTGGTCAGCGTTTCCTCGCCATCATCGGTGACCACCGCCGCAAGGCACGCCTCGATCTTGGCCTTCATCAGCAGCGCGGCCTCGTAATCGCCAAGATCACGCAACCGCAGCAGCACGGGCGCAAGCCAGGAGACATCGCGCAATTGCCCAGGGCGACGCTTGCGAAAGATATGCAGCACATCGCGTGCGGGGATGAAGTTACTCGCCAGCCGCGCACCCGGCAGCATCCAGGCGCCGGGATGGGTTGGGAATAGCCAGTAGCCAATCGGCTCGCCCGTCGATCCAAGCGCGATGCCCTGGATGGTTGGCACGCCATTCACCACGCCGTTGCGCGACGTATCCAGATGATCGCTTTCCAGCACCTGCAAGCTAAGGCCGATCGGGTTCCGCGGCGATGTCGGCACGGTCAGCAGCCGGATGAAGCATTCACCGCTTTCGACGACTGCCCGCATGGCCAGCGCTTGCAGGCCATAGAGATCGAGCTTGTCCTCCGCATCGCAGGCCGTGCTTTCCGCCCAGGCCTGCCAGGCATTGCGATGCGCGGTTTCAGGCCAGCGCGTCGTGATACCCGCACCGACCGCATTGCCGGTCCAGAGATCCACGATGCGTGCGGCATAGGGATCATTGCGCACCGCATCGCGCGCGCGGCGTGCAGCGCTTGCAGCGGCCATGCCGACCTCGCCATTCGCGCTGCCGCCCGAGGGCGACCAGGTCGAGGCACGGTTCTCCTGCGCGGCCGCATAACCCCGGAGGGCCTTCCAGGCAGCGCGCAGGTGAAGCTTCATTCGGCGGGGGCCTCGGTCATGGCATCAAGTAGCGCGCCAGCCGCTTCGGCGATTGCGCCATGGCAGGCCGCGCGATCCGCCGCGACCCAAGCGAGCGCGAGGCTGGCGGCTTCGGGCGGCGAGAGTTCCTTCTCCCAGGCGATCTGCCGCAGGCGGGCGAAGGCGCGGAATGCCTCATCCGGCACGCCAAGTGCAGCCGCCAGTGTGGCGGGCTGCCAATGTTGGGTTTGGGGCATGGTGATTTCCATGAATTTTGTGGATGGCCGGACCATCGGCACGCTATGGAAGGAGCAGTTCTGGTGCGATCGTTTCTGGGGAATGCAATGCCGATGAAAGTCACGGCCAAGGGTCAGGTGACTATTCCAAAAGCGATCCGCGATCTGCTTGGCATTGAGCCGGGCAGCAATGTTACTTTTGCGCTTGCCGAGGATGGTAGTGTCACGCTCAGTAAGTGTGATGAAGATCACGCATCCAGAGGGCACCCCAACCGGTTCGCCGCGCTGCGTGGTAGTAGCAGTTTAGGCATGGGCACGGATGAAATCATGTCGCTTATGCGGCGTGAGAACTAACGCCGCACTAGCCCGATTAGGGGGGGCTTTACCGCCTTCACGCATCAACCGCCCGAATGACAGTAGCAGCGCCTTTAAAGGTTTTGAGTTGCTTGCCCGAACGGGCGTCTTTCATTGCAGCGTGCGTCTCTGCATTCGGAATTCGTACCTCGAAAGGCAAACCACCCTGAAGTGAAACCTGGAGATAAAACAAACGGATCGCTTCGGTTGGGCTTAGCCCGAGCCGAGCCAGCACAGCCTCGGCTTCGACCTTAAGGCTCGGCTCAACGCGGACGCGAATTATCGCGGCTTTGCGCATGGCAAATCTCCTTGGTGGGAGAGAGTGTAGGATACGCAGAGTAGACATCTAACGCTTAATGATCGCGAGTTCATCTTCTAATTCCGTCAAACCTTAAATATACGGCACAAACCATCGTAACTTTTCACCCCAAACGAGAGAATTGGGCGAATGTCACGCCCGGTCGCCGTGCGGCCGTGTTCTCCGCGCCGTAAAGGGCGGCGATGGCGCGGCCCAACTCATCCAGGCTGCGATATTCCACGGTGCGACCTTCGAAGGTCACGCGCGTGACGCCGCCGGTATAGGCGGAGGCCAGGACAGCAGCGCGGCTACCCGCAGACTGCGCCAGCGCCCAGGCGAGTGTTACAGAATCCATAGATTTTTCCTTAGCGCAGCCAGCTTTACGTCAGCGTGTACCAAGTTGTGCGGCCACCACCACGCCGAACCAGATGCCCCTTTTCGACAAGCTGGCGAAGCTGTTGCTTCAGCGTGTTTCGACTGGCGCCTGTCAGCCGGATGATTTCGCCTATACTGACCCGACCGTGATCACGCACATGATCCAAGACGCGCAATGAAAGCTCTGGCAGGCTTGGCGCCACCAGCCCTTCGCGCTCAATCTTCGCAGCAAGACGCCGCTTCTGCTTCAGCAGCGCATTGAGGAAAAAGACCAGCCAAGGCTGCCAATCAGGCGCATCACTGCGGATGGAGCCCTGAGTTTGCCGAAGGGCGAGATAATAGCCTTCCTTGTTTTGCTCAATGACGTTCTCGAGCGACGAATAGGCAACATAGGCATAGCCGGACTGCAATAAAAGCAATATCGTCAGGATACGGCTGAGGCGCCCATTACCATCCTGGAAGGGATGGATTTCCAGAAAAACCACCTTGAATAGGGAAATCAGCAAAAGCGGATGCAGGCGCCTTGCTTCGCGTTCCTTGTTGAACCAACCGATCAGCTCGCCCATCAGGCGTGGCGTGTCGAAAGGCGTTGCCGTTTCGAATACGATGCCTATCTGCCGCCCATCCTCATCAAAGGCGGCAACACTATTTGATGAGGTCTTGTAGTCGCCGCGGTGCCAGGCGTCCTTCTCGCTATGCGCAAGAAGGTCTCGATGCAGCTGCTTGATGTGGTTTTCAGTGATAGCGATGTCTTCCCAAGCGCGAAAGACCAGCTCCATCACTTCAGCATAGCCAACGACTTCCTGTTCATCGCGCGTTGCAAATGATTTTATTTCAAGATTGGCCAGTAGCTGTTCAACTTCCCGATCGGAAAGCTTGCTGCCTTCGATGCGGGTGGACGATCCGATGCTTTCGATGGTGGCCACGCGGCGCAGCGCCAAAAGCCTCTCGGGGGCGAGCGTGCCGAGCGCGCGCCACGCCCCTTTGAACTCATCAATTTCGGCAATCAGCCCGAGCAATTCGGGGGTGATGATGATAGTTTCGGTATTGAGGGCAGTATCTGACATTCCCGAATATACACCCAAATAAGCCCAATTAGGCAAGCCCGGAATCACACCCAATTGCACCCGAATTTATCAACCTATTGAGAAAAATACACTTTCTATCCGGTCTTGGCCGAAGCCTTATTACGGCAGCTGGGGGAGCCTCCCTATCCTCCAGCGCCGAGCGAGAGGGCGCGCAGGATTGGCAGGATCTGCGCCCCGCCCGCGCCTAGCGCGATCAGCACGGCGACAATTCCCCAGATCGCGCCCTCAATCCGGCGTGTCTGCTTGCGCAGGCCGCAGATCTCGGCGCGCACCGCCGTGTAGCGTTCGGCGCAGCGCTCGACATGCAGCGCCAGATCCTCGCGCTCGCGCGCATGGAGTTCCCCGTTACTCATCATTTCCTCCCGAAAGATATCAGCGCGGCAGATCGCCGCGTCGGTCGCTCGCTTTGGTGATCAGCGACCCAAAGTGATGCCGCATTCCTGCACCAACCCACCGACATTGCCGCGCGTGGCATTGGCAACCCGGGCAACGCGGGCGGAGTCCTGCGCAGGCAAGGTGCTGATTAGGCAGGCCGACAAGGCGGCCATTTCGATCGTGCCGCAGCTTGCAGCCGCCTGGGCGACGCGGCCGCAAAAGGCGCGGCGCTGTTCGGGCGTCTGCTCGGCAAAGGCACCACGTAACGCATCGGTCGCGCTGCCGCCCTGACCGCCCAGGCCAGGCACGCTCAGACCCTGCGCAATGGCAGAGCTGGCTGCAATCACGATCAGCGCTGTCATCACAAAAAGGCGCATTCCGGCAGTCTTTCATTGTGGGAGGGTTGGTTCTCTCCCATGCCGCATTCTAACGTCAGAGCAGGGGGAAGGACCAGCCTATCCAGCCCATCAGCGCAGCCAACCGCCACGCGGCGCGAGCCAGCCGGGCCGGCGCATCATTGGCGGTGGATCCGGGTTCGGCGCTGGCTCGGGCCGGGGATGTTCCGGCATCTCCACCGGCGCATTCGCGATGTCCTCGCGCAGCCTGTGCCAGAACCGCTCGCCATACCTATCAGCACCCAGCAACCATAGCGCCGCGCGCGCCAGCACTGCGCAATCCAGCGCCTCATTCCGATCCCGCTGCTTCGCCCATTCCTGACGCACAAAGCCTCGTCGGTCCTTCACCTGATGCAGCTGCTCGGCCACCAATTGCTTGACCCATTCAACCTCGATCCCCTGCGGCAAATGCACCCAGCCTGGTGGAAATTCCGCTGCCTCGCCACGCCCGAGCCAAAGCCGACGATAGAGATCAACCTTCCAGGTCGAAACCGACACAGTCCAAAGCTTCAAACCACGCCGCAGTTTCCGTCCGTCCACCAGCGCATCCACCGGCGTCGGACCCTGCACCGGCTGAGCCCTATTCCAACCATCCACGCCCTTGGTCGGCGCAATGCGCGGATCGCGCAGCCGGCGCAGATGGCCATAAACCGCCGCCGTATCGCGCCCGCCCGTATCAACGCAGGCCTTGGCGATGCGTATCGCGCCACCATTCGCGCGCGGCCAATCCCGCGCCAGTAATTCCGCCAACGCATCCCAAGGCGCGCGTTCGCGCGGGCTGCCCGCGATGACAATGTGATCCACCAACCAGGAGGAATAACCTTCAGCCCAGGCCCAGATATCGCATTCCAGCCGATCATCCTGCACATCGACGCCCGCTGTCAGCACCAGTGCGTCCTGCGCCACAACACCAAGCAGGAAATCCTCGCGCCGTTCTACCAGGCGCTCCCAATCCGGTGCCTCGCCGCGATCCTGCCAGGTCTCGCCGAGCACCGTGTTGCGGAAGGTTTTCAGATCCTCAGCCTTACCCTGCGCGGCTTCCCAATCGCGCGCGATCTGTTCCCAGGACAACCAGCCAACGGGCGAATAAAGCGCCGAGATGTGAAAGCCGATCGTGTGCGGGTTCTCCGCCGATGCTGTCGGCCGCCATTCGCCGGCGGCGAGCATCGCGGTCTTGTGATGCTCCTCGATCGGGGTGTCGCATTCCTCACAATGGTAGCGGACGCTGCGTGGGTCGCCCTTCTCCCAGATCAGGCGTTCGAATTTCAGCCATTGCATCGCGCCGCATTGAGGACAGGGCAGGAAATAGCGCCGCTGGTCGGAGGCTGCGTATTCCCGTTCAATCCTGCTGCGCTCGGCGATGGTGGGCGTAGAAACCAGAAACGCCTTCCTGCGCCAGCCGAAGGTGCGCGCCCGGGCCTCGGCCAGTGCAATCGGATCGCCTTCACCTTCGATGTCGCCGGGATAGGCGTCCACCTCGTCCAGAAACAGGAACCTGGCCGGCATGGATCGCAGCCCGACCGCGCTATTGGCGCCCGTCAGCACCAGAATACCGCCGGGGAATTCCTTGGACAGCATCGTATTGCCGCTGTCCCGCGCGCGGGCGGGGGCCACGCGGTCCCGGAGTGCCGGCGTTTCCTCCAGCAATGGGTCAATGCGCTGGCGGGAGAAACGCTTGGCCAATTCCACGGTGGGCTGCACCGCGAGCACCGGTGCCGGGACGTGATGCATGATGTAGCCAAGCCAGTTATTGCCTGCCTCGGTCGCGCCCACCTGCGCCCCCTTCATGAACACAATCCGTCGCGCCGGATGCACCGCGGACAACGCATCCATCACATCGCGGAGATAAGGCGTGCGGCTGGTGCGCCAGGGACCGGGTTCCGATGATGCGCGGCTGCCCAGGATGCGGTGTTGTTCTGCCCATGCCGAGACAGTGAGTTGCGGCGGCGGGCGCAGCATGGCCCCGGCGCGGCGGCGCACATGCTCACGCGTGCGGCTCTCGCTCGCCGCCGATGCCGGGAGGGTCGAAGCGATCGGAAGCCTCCGTCAGAAGCTCATTGATGTGCTGCTGCAGAATGGATTGCAGCAGATGGGGTTCGACGCCGAGTTCGGCGGCAATGACGCCCGCCACGCGCGCGGGCCAATTCAGCAGTGCGTCGCGCATGGTGCTGGCGATTTCATCAATCGTCGCATTGGCCGTCGCGACATCCAGCAGCCGGCCCTTGCTTTCGTCGAGCGCCAGGCGCTGGGCTTCGACCTTCAGGGCGAGTTGCGCGACCTTGAGGCGAGCGAAGGGCGTGCCCTCGGCCGCCGCGCTGCCAGAAAGGGGAGAGCGCTGCGGGTCCGCGGTATCCAGCAGCCGGGCGCGCGTCTTGGCGATGTCCCACTGGCCATCTGGTTCGCGCGTGATGCGTCCGGAGCGTTCGGCCTTGTGCATGGTGGTGTCGCTGACGCCGAGGCGTCGTGCGGCTTCGCGCGTGGAGGATGTCAGTTCAGCCATGGCGGCGACCTCCCGCCGCGCGTTGGTGAGGGTTCAGGAAATGATCAGCCTATCAGCGCCTTGAGCTTCGCGCGTACTTCGGCGAGTTCCGATGCGGAAACGCGACCCTTCCGCGTGGCGCGGCGCGCTTGCCAATCCAGGCTTTTGACCTGATCTGCCAGTACCACGCTCGCGGGATTTCCCTTGATAGTGACTTCGAAAGGATAGCCCTTGATGCGCGTTGTCAGCGGGCAGCACACCATCAAGCCTGTCTTGCCATTATAGGTCGCCGGGCTGAGTACCAAGGCCGGGCGATGACCAGCCTGTTCGTGGCCAGCCTGTGGATCGAATTCCAACCAGACGATATCGCCAGCTTCCGGAACGTAGCGGCGACCAATCACCAGATTTCGCGCCCCATGGGGGGGCCTGTTTCAACCGCATCGTGTCTATTCTTTTTGGTGATGCCATTGAGCAGCGTATCAAGGTCATAGCTCGGCTCACGAATGGGTGTGATGACGATGCGACCGTCTTCCTCTTTCACTTCGACCGGCTGATCGAGCGAAACCTTCGCTGCAGCCATAACGGCGGCTGGTATGCGCAGCGCGGCGCTATTGCCCCATTTCTTGACGAGCACCTTCACGGTGGTAGCTTTCCTTTTAGCTTAGGAAGCCTCAATAGCGCTTTGCACCCTTTGGTGTCAACATTGTAGATACTCCGTCAGCGCGTGGCTTGGGCCAGGGCCAACCCGCGCAAACGCTGGAAAGCGGCAAGGGCAGCTTGCCAGTCTGCTTCGTGATCGGCGCCAATGCGCTTGAGAGGAGCGAGCGTCACTTTTCCCCGGCTGTAGTAGTCGCCCTGCATGCACGCGAGCCATCCAGAAAGCCCCTGCGCGGTGAGCGCATCACTCACGCCGATGATTTCAATATCGGTGGGCGATGTTGCGCGCCCAAGCGACATGTGCCGGCCATCGGTGCCGAGCACGATCCAGCGTTGCTGTACGCCGGCGCTCATCGCGCCGCCTCCGCGTAGCGAATTTGCGTCAGCAATTCGCCGAGCCTCCGGCGCCACACGCCCGCGCCATCGATGCAATAGGCTGGGCCGTATTTGCCAGTGCCGCCCTTCCGCGCTGCGCCGAGCCAATGTGCGTGGCTCAGCCGGGCGTGGTCGGCACGATCCTTGAGTTTCGCGATTTCCGTTTGCTGCATCTTCAATCTCCGTCCTACGGGGCGGCATGCCCTTCGCTTGACGGACGCTTCGCGCTGTGTTTCGTGTGAGCCAAGGCAATAAAGCGCCAGGGATCGCGATGATCCCTGGGCTTGGCAATCATTCATGCCGCTGTGGCTGGGCAGCTTCATTCCGTCACGCGGTAGACGGTGTAGGATCCTTTTGCACCCTGCTTGTTCGGCCCGACTTGGCGGATGCGCTCGGCGATTTCCACCGTGATGCCCTGGCGCTTTTTCAGCCCGGCGAAAAACCCGCGCACCGTATGCTGCGCCCAGCCGGTGGCCTCGGCGATTTGCGCCACCGTCGCGCCCTCAGGGCGGCGGAGCATCGCCAGCACCACTTCCTGCTTCGTGCCTTCGCGCGGCTTGCGTGGCGCGCCCGTGGCGCGTGTGCCGCGCCGTGAGAGCGCGCTGCGCAGCATGTCCATCGCGCGCGTAATGGGGTCTTTATCCGCGTTGGCCGGTGGCGTTTCTTCCCAGGCTGCGAGCAAGCGCTCGGCGGCTTCGCGCAGGTTCACGCTGCCCATGTTCGGCGCCTCGGGCGCGGTTGGCGCGGGCTCGGCGGAAGGCTGCTCCTCAGCCTGCGGCGCGTTGTCCTCCCCGCCCTGTGGCGCCGCGTCGGGCGCAGCGCGCCCCTCATTCGGGTCGATGCCAATTGCGCGCAGCCCCTCATCCGTCACCTGGATCAGGATCGGCGTGCCATCCCCATCCTTGCGCCACACCATCGCCAATTGATCGCGCGGCGCAGCAACCTCAATCAGCAGGCGGCTTTTGATCAGGCTGTTCACCACCGCGCGGCAGGCAGCGACTGGCAAATGCTTCGGCGCAATCGCCAGCAATTGCGGGTGCTGCGCGCCATGGCTCAATACAATCCGCTGTGTGTCAGAAAGCTTCATCGTCTTCGTCTCCGGTTGCGGGTGCCGACCATCGGCCCCTACTGCCGGGAGCCCCGCGGGCAGACCCTGCGGGGCAGTGCGGCGCCGCCTCGCGGCGGGCTGCGCTTCAATCCTGCGCTTCGGCGGCGATGCCTTCGTTGATCACGAAGCCCGTCAGGTAGGGCAGGCCGGCGGGGATGCCCGTCTCGCGGCTCGTGCGCTGCGTGATGCGCCATCCCATCCATTCCGCGGTGGTTTTCGCAATCGCGTCCGCGAGGCTTGCGCCATAATGCATCTTGCTATTCACCCCATCCGCGAAGTGGCGCCCGTAGCGGCTGTCGAGGAAGGCGCGGACCGAGGCGGGATCCGTGCTGGTCGCGTTGTGGATCGCGGTGAAAGCGATCGGCCAGGCAGGGGCGGCGTGTTCGCGCATGGTGCCCCAGAAACCCCAGTCTTGGTTTTCGGTGGAAAGGATCGTGCTCATCTGTTTGTCTCCGTCATCGGCGGGGGAAATCCCCTGCGCGTGACAGACCATTCGCGCTGTGATGGGGGCTGAGCCAAGCGAAATAGAGCGTTATTTCATTGCTATGATTCAGGCGTTTTGATCATGATGTGAGAGCCAAATGGCAGAGCCATTCGGCCCTCACTTTGCCCTATCGGCTGCGCTTTTTGCTGCGCTTGGCGGCGGCTTGGCCGGCGGCATAGGCTTCCGCGAGAGAGTTGCGGATGGACCAAACCGCGACATCATGGAAATCGAGCGCGTCGCGGTTTCTGGTTTCCAGCGTTTCAACCGAGGGCATGTGCCGCTTGGCGATTTCCAGGAAAAGCTGGTCGGTTGAAGGGGTATCGTTCATCTTGGTCTCCTTGCTGTGGCGCTGGGGAGTTTCCCTGCGCCTGAGGGACCATTCGCGCTGTAGCGGGGGGCGAGCCAAGCTAGAATGAGAGTAATTTCGTTGCTATAAATGGCAAGTTTCAATCATGATCGATTGATCGCGCGCGCTGCAGTGACATCAGCAAAAGTACGGTCCTCACCATCCAGAACCGCCGCTTGCCCCGTTTCCTCCTGCCAACGCTGCACAATCACATCGCAATAAGCGGGATCAATCTCCAGCAGCACCGCGCGCCGCCCGGTACGCTCGGCCGCGATCATCGTCGTCCCCGAACCACCAAAGCAATCCAGGACTGTATCGCGCGGCTTGCTGCTGTTGCGGATGGCACGCTCGACCAGCGCCACCGGCTTCATGGTCGGGTGCAGATCGTTCCTGGCCGGCTTGTCGAAATGCCAGACATTTCCCTGGTCGCGCGCGCCGCACCAGTAATGCTGCGCGCCGGCCTTCCAACCATAGAGCATCGCTTCGAATTGCTGATGGTAGTCTGCGCGGCCCAGCGCAAAAGTATTCTTGGCCCAGATGATGGTGCTGGACCATTTGCCACCCGCCTCCTGCCAGGCGCGATGCAGCGTCGGCCACTCGGAAGACGACATGCAAACATAGCTTGCGCCCTTGGTGACTGAGAGAAGGTTTGTCAGCGCCGGGCGTAGGAAATCCAGAAACCCCTTGCCCAGCGCGTCATTCGCGATGGTCATCTTGGCTGCCGTGCCGCCCTCGTAGGCAACATTATAGGGTGGATCTAGAAAGGCCATGTCCGCCAGATGGCCGGCGCCAAGCGCGCGCTCGACATCGGCAAGCTTGGTCGCATCACCGCAGAGCAGCCGATGCTCACCACAACGCCAGAGATCACCTTCGCGCGTGATGGGATTGACTGGCAGTGGCGGTGCTTCGTCAGTGTCCTCTCCATCAATGCCAGCATCGGCGGCCGCCAGCAGCCGGTCCAACTCCATGCCGGAGAAGCCAAGCACGTCCAAATCCACCGAGGCATCGTCACGGATGCGCGCGATCTCAGCCGCCAGCAACGCCTCGTCCCATCCGGAATTCAGCGCGATCTGATTGTCCGCGAGCCGCAACGCGCGTGCCTGGGGCTCGGTGAGATGCGCAAGCCGAATGGCGGGGACACTCGCCATGCCGAGCCGCTTGGCCGCCATGATGCGGCCATGGCCCGCGACCAGCACGCCCGCACCATCCACCAGCACCGGATTCACAAATCCGAATTCAGCGATTGAGGAAGCAATCTGCGCCACCTGCGCCGGCGAATGCGTGCGCGCATTCTCGGCATAGGGCACCAACGCCGCGACCGGCAGCGAGACAACGGCAAGCTCAGGCTGCATCGGAAAGTGCCCCTTCGCGTGCTGCCGCAATGGCATCGTAATCGCGCCCATCGCCCGCAAGCGTCACCGGCTGATCCGGATGCAGCATCCGCCAACGCGCAATCGCCAGATCCACATAGGCCGGCGCCAATTCAATGCCGCGCACAACGCGGCCCGTGCGTTCCCCGGCAATCAGCATCGTGCCGCTGCCGGCAAAGGGTTCAAACACCACCTCGCCAGCCTCCGTGTATGCACGCATCAGGAAATCCGGCAGCGCGACCGGAAACACCGCTGGATGCTCGGTCTCGATCCCGCGTCCCTTATGGCGGGTGATGCGCAGCACCGCGTCGGGAATGCGCATGTCCTGCACCGGCTGGCCGATATGCGTATAGGCTTTCACCTCGCCATCGGCGGCGCGCAGCCCGCTGCCCTTATTCGGCGTGCCGGCCCATTTGCAGGGGATGATCTTGTTCGCCTGCCGCGCCGAACGGTTGAAGTGAAATACAAGCTCGAAGGCCGGCGCCAAGCGACCGTTCCAATCGCCGGGTAATCCCGGTCCCTGGTCCCAGGTGTAAAGCCCAAAGCGGCGCCAACCCCGCGCACGCATCCATTCCAGCCACCCCTCCCAATAGGGCTGCCATTCATTCTCACGATGGATCAGGCCAAGATTGATCAGCGCTTGGCCATCCGGGCGTAGCACCGCGTCCAAATGCTGAAACACGCCCTGCATCAGTGCATCCCAATCCGTCACACCGCCGGTGGTGTAAGCCCGCTGGTTGCCATAGGGAGGCGAGGTGAACAGCATCGCTGCGCGGTCGCTTTCCATTACGCGCGCGACCGCCGCTGCGTCGGTGCTGTCGCCGCACAGCAGTCGATGCGCACCCAGCAGCCACAAATCACCGGGACGCGAGACCGCCTGGCGCGGTGCCTCCGGCTCGGCATCGGCAGGATCGTCGGCATCTTCGGCAATCGCGGGCGCGGCAGGGTTCTCGGCGGTGTCTGCGGGCAGGGCCTCGGGCGCATCGCCGTTGGACACGGCATCTCCAGCCGCCGCGAGGATGCCCGCAAGTTCATCCGCCGAGAAACCAAGCGCAGCTAGGTCAATTTCCGTCGCCTGGACGCTTGCCAGCGCATCGCGAAGCAGCGCCTGGTCCCAGGTGGCGTTCTCTGCGATGCGATTATCGGCGAGCCGCAGCGCTTCCTTTTGCGCGGGTGCCAAGTGCTTCAGCACAATCACCGGCACCTTGGCGATGCCGAGCGCTTCCGCCGCCGCCAACCGGCCATGGCCTGCGATCAGCACGCCATCTTCGTCCACCAGCAGCGGATTGGTGAAGCCGAAGGCCTGCATGCTGGCCATGATCTGCGCGAGCTGCGCTGCGTCATGCACGCGCGCATTGCCGGCATGCGGGCGCAGCGAGGCAATCGCGCGGAGTTGGATCCGCTCGGCCATCCAGGGAAGCGTCATGGGGGGTATCCGGGAAAGGTTGCGCTTAGGTTTGCACCTAAGCTGCTGAAATCACGCCGAAAGGGTGCAAACCATGCGGGGGCTGGGTGCAAACCAAGTGCAAACCTGAGGCGCCTAGGTTTGCACCTAAGTCATTGAATTCACATGGCTATAGTGCAAACTGCAACCCATATTTTTATTCTGACGCTAGAAGGGTCGGGCGCTTCCGCCCCCCGCATACAAAATTGCCAGGAAGGAACCATGACCTCAAAAGCCACAGTGGCTGTTCGGCTGGCGAGCGACTCATGTGCCATCGTTGGCAGCCGCATTTCAACCAATGTCAAGATATTACCCGATGTGAGTTTCATACATCAACACGACATTCTTTCGCTTCACTTCCTTCTTTCCGCCTTCTTTGGTCGAAAAAGGCTGATAACATCGCTGCATGAGCAAATCGCCGAATCGCAGCACGGGTCGCGTCCAGCGATTCGGCAACAAAGACACCGCGAAGAAGCAGAGTGTCGTCGTCGACTATCTGGCCGCGTACCTCCAGGTCATGTCTAAGCAGCCTTTTCATCTGGCCTACGTCGACGCCTTCGCTGGGTGCGGGGCCCGTATTGACGCCGCTGATCAGGAGACGGCCCAATCCGGTTTCCCATTTGAGGCGCTGGCCTCGCAGCCAAAGGCTGGTACGGCACTAGAAGCTCTACGATTGAAGCCCGGTTTCCATCGATGCGTCTTTGGAGACTTGAACGCCCGTCACCTCCAAGCGCTCGGACAGCGTATTTCCGAAGCACGCGCGGCTGGTGAGGTTCTTCCGGAAACAATTCTTCTGTCCGTAGATGCTAATGAACTCGTGCGTCGAGAATGCGAGTGGCTAGCAAGCAACAGCAATCGGCGGGCGGTTATGTTCCTCGATCCATACGGAATGCAGGTAGAATGGGGGACACTCCAAACTATTGCCGCGTGTCCTCAAATTGACCTTTGGCTTTTGCTTCCAACAGGGATCGCGATCAACCGGCTTCTACCTTGGAAACGTGTGCAACACCCAAAGTGGGCCGAAAGAATGGATTCATTCTATGGCTCTAAGGATTGGCGTAATGCTTTCACGACCACTGAAAAGGACTTGCTGGGTGTCGAGCGTCAGCTGCGATCTTCGGATCTCGATGGTATCGTTCGCTTCACGATGGATCGACTAAGGTCACTGTTCGGGGGAGGCCTCTATCCGCGCGCCCTCAGCCTCAAGTCTGGTCGCCATCAGGCCTATCATCTCGTATTTGCCAGCTCATCAAAGCGAAATCAGGTCTGGGAAATCTCGCATAAGATCGCCGGCCATCTGATGCGAAAAGCTCAAGCGGGCAGCTGATCCCACGTCTCGCCGTCAAGGTGCCGGCCGGCAGCCTTCTTCGTGACTCGAACCAGTGGCGTTCCGCCAAGAGTGCGTGCCCCGGATGTGAGTTCAGGTGCCGGAACCCAATTGCCCCACTGCTTGAAATGGAATGGCACTCGTGCGTCCACACACTGGTCACGGAGCGCCCGAAACCATTCTGGGTTAGACGGGCGGGCACGAGGTCCGCTCTCGCCGCCGGCGATGACCCAATGGATGTGGGGTTTCAACCACGCAGATAACTGCAACCGTCCGAGAAGGGGCTCGCACGAGAGAAAGCGAACGTGCGCTGGCACTGCGGCCAGCTGAGGGAGACGCCGTTCAGCCCATGCCTGGGTTTCCACTGTGGTCCCCAGCCATACATTTTTCGGCCAGTCTTTGCCCCATGGCGCCAGGGCGGCCGCGCGATCCGGGCGTTTAGTGAGGAGCAGCCAATCGAGCCAAGGCGTTTCGTTTATCAGCGCTGCCAGCTTGGCACGCCATTCGTCGAGTTCGCGCCGATCTTCGAAGACGTCGGCCATGCTGGCGCAAAAAACGCGGCTCCGACGTCCGCTGGACTCCGCCTCGCGATTCCAACGCTTCGGCTCGGCCCAGTGCGCGTCGCCGAAGAATCGGCGCGGAGCTTTCGCTCCCCATACAGCCGCGCCTACCCGCTTCGCCCACGCCTCTGCATAGCAATGCTTGCAAGCCGGCGACACCTTCACACATCCCCACCAGGGATTGAAGGTATGATCTGTCCACTCGATACGGCTATTCTTGGCCAACTGCCTACCCTCGCGATTCGCTATGTTTATAGTCTGTTCTCATTTTTTCCTAGCGTAGTTTCGTGGCCTATTGTGGCTTGATCCCACGCACCAGACCGTAGTGGCCGGCCAGCACGCTCAGCGCAGCCACCAGCATACCCTGCGCCTGCGTCGCTGGCACTGTCCGACCGCCCCAGCCCTGCCGCATCGCCCATTCCCGGACTGAGCATTCCAGGCCGACGATGTGCCAGATACAGCTTCCGGCAGCGCTTTCGGAGCCGCCAAGTACCTGCATGGCGGATGCCACCCTGTCCCTGGCCGTGATCTGCTGTTCCGTGATGCAGTCGCCTCCGCCGCCTACAATCCGGATCATCGGCATGGCACGCAGGCCGTCCAGCATGGCGGCGCGGAACTGCCGACGGAACATCCCGCCGGCCTCAAACATTTCGGCGGTGATGGTGCCATTGGCCTGCATGGCGCCCAGCGTGTCCACGGCGCGGCGATGTGCGACCGGCACGCCAGTCTCGGGATCAGCCTCGCGGATCGGGGGGGTCACGTCGCCATGCTGCAGCCGCCATTGTGAGGGGCCCATCGTAGCCGGCGTCTTGGTGCGTTTCTGCTTGCGCTTAGCGGCCATGGTTCTTCTCCTGCTGCCGAGGCCCCCAACGGCGCACGGCTTCGTTCTGGACCGCCTGGCGCAGCCAGGGGTCATGGATGTCCTCGATCGCGAGTGAGACCACTCCCTGCTGCTGCCAGACGCGGCGGCGGAGGGCTTCCATCTCGGGTGTGGTGGTGGGGCTGCGCGTGCCGCGGTTCAGGGACGAGCGCGGCGGCGTTGGAGAGCCTGGGAGGGTCATGGCAGGGCCATCCCCTGAGGCGTGAGAGGGCGTCCCCCCTATAGAGAGGGAGAAAATTCAATAATAATGATAATTCAATAGTTCTATGGCCCCTCACCAAGGCGCGTGCATGTGTACGTCTGCGCGCGCGCGGGAAATATTGAATTATTGAACTCTCCCCGCGATCCGGCCTTTTGCCTGGGGTTTCGGGTGGGCCAAATTTCAGCTGCGTCAGATAATTCATGACGTGGCCTCCGTGGATGGCCCTAACGGGGTCGGTGCCACAGCGGTGTAGAAGGTGATTGGCTTGGTCGTGCCGACCTCTTGCTCCGCTAGGATGAGGCCTGCCTCCTGGAGGGAGCACAGGATCTCCTCGCGCTCGCGGCGCGAAAGAAATTGAGATTGCCGGGTAATCTCACTGCGGGATTGCCGCCCGCCGTCACGGATGATCTGCAGCAACCGCTTGTGCTTGGCTTCCGTATCGTTGTTCGAAACCCTGCGCTCAGCTTCCCGCAGCATGGTGCTGATGCAGTGCTCGACCAGACGGGATGCCCATACGACGTCCTTCGCCTCGGTCACTGGCTGCGCCGGATCACGGCTCACGGCCGTGATCATGGCGAGCTTCGCAACGTTTTCGGCGTGACGGCCGAATAGCGCTGTTGCGTAGGTTCCGCGGTGCGAGCGTAGCTTGTCGGTCGCTTCCCGCCGCACCACCGCCATGGCCGCCTCAGCGTCCGTACTGAGCGGCACGGTATAGGAGTGCATCGGTGCGGTCGCTTCCATCAGATCGGCGAGATTGCCTCCGTGGCTGTGTCCAGGCACACCAAGGGCAATCGCCTGGATGGCCGCGACGAGATCGGCTGGCGGATCCATTGGCGCCGGCGTCTCACTGCGTTCTGGGTAATCCTCGTCTGTCAGGAAGACCAAAAAGCGGGCGATTGAGCCATCTGCGAGCGCACCGCCTTCCAGCGCCGACCAGAACGGTCCCGGCACGGTGACGCCCCAAAGACAGGCGCAGGGCTGCTCAATGGTGACACGCGGCTTGGTTTTCTGGTCCGCGTATTCTGTGCCGATGTATGGCTCTGCTGCCGAGGTATAGAGCTTGGTCAATTCAGCCCAGATGGCTGCTTTGTGTGCCGGCGCGCGGGGGCTCAAGACCGCTTTCAAGAACTGGCCGAATTCGTCCACCTGGAACAGGCGCACGGGATGGCGCTGTAAGGATGTGAGCAGCCCGGCTGAGGATGCGAGTTCTTCGCCGCCAAGGTAGCGGTCCAGCTTTGCCGCGAAGATCGCGCGTTTGACGCAACGCCGCGCGTGGTCCTTGCCGCCGCCACTGTCGGCAATGCCGACGGCATAGACGTTGCTGCGCAAATCGGTGGGTGTCCGGTATCGCCTGCCAGCGAGGGCGCCGATCATGCAGATACCTGCGCCAAGTGCCAGGAAGGGTTGCGGGCTTATGGCTGTCGCGTTCGCGTAGTCGAGAAAAAGCCGCAAGGCGCCGTCAACCTGCAGCAGCTCGGGCGGAACACGATAAGGCGCGGGTGGTGGTGCGCTCGGGGCGGGCGCAGTGCCTACCTTTGCCAACAGCCCCGCCGCCGGATGCGGCTTTGCCATCTGCTCAGCCACATTCCCATTCAGGATAATTTCAGGCGGCGGATTCCAACCACGCTTTTCCGCCAGCCAATAGATTTTGCCCGCACCTGCGCTATGCGGCTTGAGCGTGGCCCAGCGCCGTTCTGGCGTATCGCTGCGGCCCGATTGTCCGGACTTGCTCGCCTTGCGCGACCAGTCGATCCAAAGCTGGCGGCCCTCCTCGCCAATCGCAGCTTTGATGGCGGCGCCGATGGTGATCCATTCATTCCCAGGCAGATCGTCATTCGGCAGAAAGGCGAGCGCGGCAGCGACGGCTTCTGGGGTGCCACGCGGATCGGATGGGCCGCGCCAGGTGTCGCTCGGGCCATCCATGTTCAGCGTTGTCTTGCGCAGTGCCGCCGGCACGATGTCCCAGGCGGCGTCCAGGAAGGCATCGCAGGCCGCTTCGGTTATCTCCGGCAGGTCGGCAAGCGGTGTGTCGGTCAGGCCCTCCTCTGGCCAAGCGTAGGGCTGCCCGGTGACAGGATGGATGGCATAAGCGACGAATTGCTGCCCGCGTGCCAGCACTTCCAGCGGATGGCGCTTGCGCCCACGAAAGGCTTCTGCAGCGCGATAGACCAGCAGGCGCTTTGGCGCCTGACCAATGCGCAGACATGGCGTTTCGCCCAGCATCTGCTTTGCAAGATCGGTCAGCGCGACAGCGACCGAGGCATCGGGCACATCAATGTCGATGCCCACCACCGCACCGCAGGCGATGCCCACCGCGCAATCGGGCCAGCGGCGCCAGATATCTATCTCGAAGCTTTTGGTTGCCCGATCGCAATGCCGCGTCCAATCCGCATAGGCCGCCCAGGCGCCTTTGCGGAAATGCCCCGGCACCTTGGCGCCTGGCATGATGGGAATGACGGGGTAGCCATTATCCACCAGCCGCGCGCCGAATTGCACCATGAAATCCTTCATGCGGCCCTCCCTGGCAGAGGCGGTGCGGGATGGCTGCCGCTATCCAGGCGCTGCGCCAACGCGTCCTGATAGGCGGTGACGATCACCTCCAGCAGCGTCAGCCATTCGGCATCGCTCAGCACCGCAAGATCGGTCTTGCCGATGCTTTCCAGATATTCGCCCGCCATGGGGCTCGCGGCCTGGATGGCAGCGATTTCGTATTCATCGGGATCAATCACGCCCCACCTCCGGCGCAGCGCATGCATGCAGCGCATGGAACAGGCCCAACGTGGCGTCCCGGTCTTCAGCCGCGGATCGAACCAGCCAAAGCAGCGCGCAGTGCGCAGGCGACAGGCAGCGCATTTCACATGAACCTCACGGCGGTGATTTCGGTGTATTGGCCGGTGGGCCGGACCTGGATGGCGATGGGGCGGCGCAGGTGATGCTGCTGGGCCAGCGCCTCATTCACCGTCATGGGGGGCGGCAGATTGCCCGCACGACGCCGCCACCAGGACAGCGCCTTGTCGCGGGGAAATCCTGTGTGCTCAAAACACACCCATTCGCTGTGCTGGATAAGGCCGCATTCGTAGGTGACGCGGAGCGACGCCGGCTTGCCGGGCTTTTCGTGCCGCGCGTAGCCAATATCCGTGACATCGCACCAGGCTGCCTGGATCTGCGTCGACAGCAGCGCGTCAGACGCTGCCTTCGGCGCTACCTTCACCACCGGCGGTGGGAATTCATAGTCGCACTCAATGCAGTGCCGCGCGCTCGCGTGATTGATGGTTTTGCATTCGGGGCAGGTTTTGATCGGTGCCTTGCCGTCCTCTGCGGGTTCCTTCTTGCGGCCATCCACCGTGTCGATCGGGCCGTGCCGCGCCGTGTTCCCAGCGAAGTCCAGTACCAGGCAGTCATCCTTGCCCTCGGCAAGGCGCGTGCCGCGACCGACCATCTGGACATAGAGCCCGACGCTCTTGGTGGGGCGCAGCAGCGCGATCAGATCAGTGCCCGGCGCGTCAAAGCCGGTGGTGAGCACATTGGCGTTGGTGACGCAGCGAAGCCTTCCGGCCTTGAACGCCGTCAGGATGCCATCGCGCTCGGGGCCGGGTGTGTCGCCCGTGACTGTCTCGGCGCTGATGCCGTGCTCGCGGATCGCGTCCCGCACATGGCGGGCGTGGGCAACGCCGGAGCAGAATACCAGCCAGGATCCGCGGTCAGCTCCATGCTCAACGATCTCGGCCACTGCGGCGCGGGTCACCTCATCGCGATCGACTGCGGCCTCAAGGTCCTTGGCGATGAATTCCCCGCCGCGCGTGCCAACACCACCGACATCAAGCTGCGTGGTGGTCTGCTTGGGGACAACGGGGCAGAGATAGCCTTGCTGGATCATCTCCAGCACCGGCACCTCATAGGCGATATCGGTAAACAGCCGATCTTCGCCCTCGTGCAACAGGCCGCTATCCAGCCGGTAAGGTGTGGCGGTGAAACCAACGACCTTGGTGAGGCCGGCGTTGATCTCCTTGAGCTGCGTCAGAAAGCGACGATACATGCCGCTGTCATTCCGGCCCAGCAGATGGGCTTCATCAATCAGCACCAGATCGCAACGCTGTACCTTGTATGCGTGGCGGTGGATGGATTGGATTCCGGCAAAGAGGATCTGCGCATGAATGTCCCGGCGCGACAGCCCGGCTGAATAGATGCCGGCTGGCGCATCGGGCCAGGCGCGCAGCAGCGCCATGAAGTTTTGTTGGATTAGCTCCTTCACATGGGTGAGGATCAGCACGCGGGTGTCGCCATAGGCGGCGATCGCCTCCCGCGTGAAGCCCGCGATGCACAGGCTTTTTCCCGTACCTGTCGGAAGCACGACCAGCGGATTGCCAGCACTGCCGGAGAAATAATCGTAGAGCGCCTCAATGGCAGCGCGTTGATAAGGGCGTAGCGAAAGGCTCATGCCGCCACCCCCATCGTCACGGCATCCGCCTTACTGAGCCATCGCCCGCCGCGCTCACAGCCTGTGCAGATCAATTCAGCGATATGCGGCCCCTTGCCGGGCCCCACGCGGAACATGGTGCCGTTGCAGGTCAGGCAGGGGCTGCGCGCGATGATTTTTTGGGATTGCGCTTCCGGCACGCCATCGCGCCAGATGCTGCCATCCTGCAGCCGATAGCTAACCCAATCCTCACCCGCATCCTCCTGCTCGCCGGCGATGAAGTCCGGGATAAAGAGATGCGCGACGCAGCCAGCCTCCTGCTCGCGCCGGCCAAGCTGATGGCTGTGCCGCGCGCAATGCCAGGTGCCGTCATTGGTTGGCGAGGCATGTAAACAGGACCGGCAATGGCGCTCCGGCGTTGCACCGTCATGACAGATCGCGTGGTGCTCGCAAAAGCGACACTGCCACCATGCTGGATCATCACTGATGCGCGCTGGCGGCCGTGACGCAGCAATGATCCGCTCGGCCTTGGCCATGATGCGCAGCGCGGCCTCGGCATCGTAGCGGATGCGTTCCTGATAGAGCTCGTCGGTGTTCTTGTTGACCGCGAGGTAAAAGGCGCGCTCCAACCCCGCCAGATGCATGTAGCTTTGCATCTGCGCCCAGTGCAGCGGCTTGGCCTTTGCGACGCCATCGCGTTTCAGGGCAAGGAAGGATTTCTCGCTATGCGTCTTGAACTCACAGACATGCCAGGCGCGTGGCGCTTCGGGAAAGCCGATCGCCACGGCATCCATGCTGCCGCCGAAATGCCCGCCCCTATCGCGTAGCTGCCATTGGCGCCCGGTGGCTGGATCAAGATCCAAGACCGTGACGCCAATGCGACGGAGATCAGCGACAAAGCGTGCCTCCGCCAGATTGCCAGTATCGAATAGCCGCAACAGCCGACCCGTATGCTTCGCGCGCGTGGTCCAGCGAAAGCCGTACCAGATGGCACGCTCGCATTCGGTACCGATCAGGGAGGCGCCCAGATGTTCCCGATAGCCGTGATCGGCCGCCGCTTCATAGGCGGCATAGATGGCCGATACGGTGGGCGTTGGCGGGGTTGGCAGACTCACCATGGCGACCCCCGCGATCAAGCGCGCCGCCAGGGGGGCGTGCCGCCTGTGCCCGGGCGGGACGCGGGTGGCAGCGCTGCTGCGGTAGCCGGCTGCACGGGTGCTGCCGCGCGCGCCGCATTGGTGCCGCCGGCATTGGCGGGGGAATAGCCAGCCACCTTGTTCCGGGCATCGTGCTTTACGCCGTTCTTGTCGGTCCCTGCAGGCTCGACCTTCAACGTCACAATCAGCGGCTTGAAATGAAGCTGCTCGCTGTCCGTCACATGCATCTGGCCGACCGCGTGGCAAATGGCGGAGAGGTGGCGCTGCGCGATCTCCACCGTCTGCTGGTTGCGGTTCACCAGGTTCAGCTGGTCGAAGATCCGCCGGCGGGCGTGGGCGCCTTCCAGGATCTCGAAGACCAGCCTGAGCAATTGCCCGTCACCCGCCTTGGTTGGCGCCATTTCACTTTCGATCAGATGCGCGAGGTACTTGCCGGGCGGCAGCACTTCAAACGGAACGGCGGGGGCGACTTCTGTCGCATCAAAAGTACCATTGAGGGAGGCCATGGGATCAGTTCCCTGTGTCTTGGGTGGGGATGACGGAGGCGCTTGGTGACGCCGCGTAAAAGGGAATGCCGGCGGCAAGGTCGGCCCAGGCGAGAGGGATGGTTTCCTCAAGCCCGAAGCGGTTCTTGGCGAGGAAGGCCGGGCGTTCGATCGTATGCAGCAGCCGATCGCCACCACTCACGCCGCGCACCACCTTCTTGTTGAAGCCGACATCAGATTTCATGGTGCTGATGCGGTAATTCGCGAACAGCACGCCATCGACATGCTCCTGCACCAGGGCGGAGGCACCTTTGTGCAGCTTTGGCTGATAGCGGTCGTAAGGCTCAGTCTCCGGGCTATCAAAGCGCCGGATTTCCGCATGGGCGATCAGCAGAACGCCCATGCCGCATTCATCGCGCAGCGTATTCACCGCATCCAGAAAGGTCCGCCAGGTATCCAGCGCGGCCTGATAGCCCTTGCCATAGCCGAAGGCTTCGATGTCGCGCTGATTGTGCTGCTGCGCCGTGTGCTGCCAGATCAGCGGTTCCAGCCAATCAAGGCTATCAACCACGAGCGTCTGGAATTCATGCGCTTCGGAATAAAGGGACCCGAGCGCCTCCATGACGGCGTCAAAGTTGCGCAGCAGCCCGAAGGTCGCGGCATCAATGCGCCCAAGACCGTCCTCGGTTTGCAGAAAGATCGGGTTCGGCGCATCCGCGGCAAGCTTCGTTTTGCCGACGCCGGCAACACCGTAGATCAGCAGGCGTGGGGGACGCGTATCGCCACCACGGCGGAGTGATGCGAGGGAGATGGCCATCACGCATCCTCCCCTTTTACTTTGCGCGTCTTGGCCTTGATAACGTCAATTTTGAGATCGCCGCCCGCGCGTACCACGGCTTCGGCGAAAGTCTCGATGGCAGGTTCGAAGGCAGCGACTTCCTTGGCGCGCATGAGCGCGTCACCTTCAAGCGGAACGATGACCTCAATGCGGAGTTGGTAGTTCATCACGCGGCCTCCTTCGCTTCGAAGGCGTAGGAGGGGCGGCCCGTGGCAAGGGTGCGCGCGGGTTCAAACACGGCACGGATGCGCGGCGGCCAGGCGGTGTAGCGCGTCTCCGGCACACGAATTTCTGTGCTGATGTAATCGGCAGGATCCTCGCCCCATTCACGAATGGTCGCGATGGCGGAAGCCAGCTTGGTCTGATCCCATTCGATCTTTTTGGGCAGGTCAGCGATGACCGCAAAGCTGTGATCATCCAGGCGCACACGCCCCGTGTCCTTGCCCTCGGCACGGCGCAAAGCGGTCGCGGCCTCGCCGTAGCGACGGTGCAGCGCGTCATTCAGTGTCTCGGTCATGCGCCTGGCGTCCGCTCGTAGCGCGCCGACCTCTTCCAGCAGCAGCGCCAGATGATCGACAGGCAGGCGTGCGGCCTGCGCAGCGTCCATCTCGCGCAACTGCGCCAGTTGGGTGCGATTGCTCATGTATGTCTCGTTGGAATGGGTGATGTCCGGCTCTGGCTTGCATGACGACGGCCGGACGGGCGTCGCCATTTTCATGGGGATGGGCGTCATGGCAGCACCAGCAGTTCCGCGATCCAGCAGAGCGCGATGAAACCGCCGGCAAAGACAGCGCCGATGGAGAGGTTGCGCAGCAGGTGACCGATACGGCGGAGCCGACGCATGGAACGGCGCGTCATGACTTCACCTGCGGTGGCGGCAGGCCGCGACCAATCAGTTCCAGCCAGACATGCAGCGGGACCACCACCAGTGGTGCGGCACGGTCGCGCCATAGAAACAGCGCATCATGCGCGCCGAGCCAGCGCTCCAGAGTCTTGAAACCTTCGCCATCGCCGCGCGCCTTGACCTCGGCGATCAGCGGCGGTTCGGATTGGCCGCGCGCATAGATGTCAATGTCGGCGCCATTGCCGCGATAGCGCGTGGCACCGGATAGCGGGACACGTTCGGCGGCAATGCCGCTTTGTTTGTGGATCTCGACCAGGGCGCGTTCGCGCCGGAGGCCCTTGTCGCGAGAGGCTTTACCCATGGTTTGGCCTGCCCTTGCCTGCAATGGGCTTCGATTTCCCAGTGGCGGGAAGTCGATTGGAGAGGTGGTTCGTGGCAGCGTGGATATCCGGCTGAGAATCAATGCCATGCCGCCTGCCTTCAGGGACTGCCGGTTGTGCATGTTCATTTGAAACGGATGTGCAAGGGGACGGCTGATCGCCTGGTGCGAGGCGTGTCTGCGCAGCTTCGAACCGTTCAATATCGGTGATGCGATAAAGGACACGCCCACCGATTTTCAGAAAAGCCGGCCCCTGGTGCAGATATCGCCACCGCTCAAGGGTGCGAACGCTTAGGCTCCAGCGGCGTGCGAGATCGGCCTGATGAAGGTGCCTGATGGGTATCGTGGCTTTACCCATGGTGGGCGCGCCCCCGGCGGATCGAGCCGAGGTCGATGAGTAGGCGCTCATCCACCGGCTTGCCGGTAACGCGCGCAGCCTTGGCGACGTCGGCCCAGTAACGGGCGGGGATGCCTCTGCGGCGCCAAGCGCGAACCGTGACGGCCTCGACATCAAGGACAGCGGCGAGTTCGGTGGCGCTTTGCCATAGGTTGATGACCTCCGCGAAATCGCGGGGTGCTAGGGTTGCGCGGGGACGCATAGGGGGGTGACGCATTGCTTCCTCGGGGGGCGAGGCGGGTTGGGATGCGTCAAAAATACAAACAGTAGCGCGACATAAACAAGACTTGTTGTATATTTTTCTTTCTGCTACAGAATGGCGCATCAAACGCTACAAGATGCAACGCAATGGACACCATCGCAGAACGCCTACGCCGCTTTCGGGAGGCCAAAGGCATTGATTCCGGGGCCGAATTGGCCCGCCTCGCCGGCGTGCCGGAGGCGACCTATCGCGCCTATGAAAGTGGCCGCCGCCCCCTGACGGCGCGTGCCGCACGGGAGCTTGCCGTGCCCCTTGGCATCACCTGGCAGCTGCTTTTGTTCGGCAAGGAGCCGCCCGAGGGCGGCATCGCGATCAATACGCCCGAGGAGGCGGCCGCGATGCTGGGCCAGCGCGTCAGCCGCAAGCCCGCCCCGCCGCGCGTTCCAGCTTATTCTGGCCCGACTGAGGTCGAACTCGTCACCATGGCCGGGGATAGTTATGCACTACTGCCCGTCTATGACGCGGCTGCATCTGCAGGCCCTGGAATGGAAGTTGACCGTGCCCAGGTGATCTACCGCATTGCCTTCCGCGAGGAATGGATCCGGAGCGTCACCCGCGCGCCTTTGGAGCAATTGGGCGTCATCACCGTGGATGGTGATTCGATGGAGCCAACGCTGCGTACGGGCGATACGGTGCTGGTGGATTTCCGCCAGAACCAGCCCGGCGACAAGGATGGCATCTATGTCATTCGCACCGGCAATGGGCTGCAGGTGAAGCGCCTCCAGGTTGAGCTGGGGCGCCCGGTGCGCCTGAGCGTGCTTTCCGACAACCCGGCCTATCAGCCGCAGCGCAATCTGAGCGCTGAGGATATCCAGGTGATTGGCCGCGTGATCTGGCTTGGGCGACAGGTAGGGTCGTGATGAGGTGGTGTTTTATTTGTAGCGATACAAAATAGCACTCCCCAAGCCAATTTCTGTTGCGTAATGTCGCGCTATGCAGCGTGACAATTCTACTCCAAACCCCCACCTCCCACCGCACCTCCGCGAGGTCTGCGACATCCTCGCCCGCGGGTTACTGCGGCTGCAGAGCCGCGCTGCCCCGCCAGAGACGTCGGCCCCGGTCGATACCGGAGACATTCGCCTACACTTCACGGCCAAGCAGTGCCGTCATGCGAACCCCAAGAGAAAGGGAACCGCATGAAACAACGATCCATCACCAAGCAGGTGCCAGCCGACCCGGCCGCACTGGATATATCGCCAGCCCAGGTGCTGCCCCGCTTGGCTGCACTGCGTACTGCGCCGATCGCCGATCTGAAGGAGCAATGGCGCATGCTCTACGGCAAGGAACCGCCAGCCTTCAGCAGAAGCTACATCGAAAGCAGGCTCGCCTATCGCATCCAGGAACTCGCCTATGGCGGGCTGCGGCCGGAAACACGCAAGCGGCTCGAAGCCCTCGGCGAAAGGCTGGATGGCGGCAATGCCGTGCTGCGGCGC
>JADCFQ010000020.1 GCA_020249435.1 Roseomonas sp.
ATGCCATCAGCCTGCGGATCCGCAAGCGGATCGAGGAGGCCTTCGGCTGGGCCAAGACGGTGGCTGGCCTACGCAAGGCGCGCCATCGCGGGCTGCCCAAGGTGGACTGGCAGTTCACGCTTGCGATGGCAGCTTACAACCTGGTTCGCCTGCCGAAGTTGCTGGTGGTGGCGGCGTGATGCCGGGAGTCTGTCCAGAGTGTGCCGACAGGGCCGAAAAGTCACTGAAAATGGTTGTGCCTAGGCGCGGGCAGCGTTGAAAACATGCTCACGAGACAAACTTGCGAAGCTCCATGACAGCTTTTCAGCAGCCTGCTAGGCGTCTGGGGCGAGCAAGTACAAGCATATTCGACCCCACACTGTATTCCCGCCAATTTTCAGACAATTCACGCACGAATGAAAATCCCAGCACTTCCTCGTAGAAGTGTCGCATAGCCTCCATATCCCGAACGAGGATAACAGTGTAATCAATCGCACGGATGGATTGAAATGGAGACTTCATTTTTTAGGACCTGTTCTCAAATGTTGGTTTTGATGCATTCCTACTTCGGTTGGCGAGCGTCAAAAGCCCATCTAAAATAATTAATGCTTCGGTCAAAGTACATTTTTTATTCATCTCAGGAGCCACCCCAACCCCGCAGCGCCATATCCAAGTCACGGATCAAATCCGCCGCATCTTCAAGCCCGATTGAAAGCCGTACCACATCCGGCCCCGCGCCGGCGGCAAGGCGCTGTTCCTCGGTCAATTGCCGATGCGTGGTGGAGGCCGGGTGCAGGATCAGGCTTCGCGTATCGCCAACATTCGCAAGGTGCGAAAACAGCCGCACATTCTCAACCAGGCGAATGCCAGCCTCAAACCCGCCCTTCACGCCAAAGGTAAAGACCGAACCCGGCCCTTTCGGCAGATAGCGCTTGGCTAGTGCGTTGAAGGGGCTGCTCGGTAAGCCGGCATAGGATACCCAAGCCACCTTTTCATGCCCTGCAAGGAATTCCGCCACTTGCTGCGCATTCGCAACATGGCGTTCCATGCGCAGATGAAGCGTTTCAATCCCAGTGATAGTGAGCCAGGCATTCATCGGCGAAAGCGTGGGACCGAAATCACGCAACGCCACGGCGCGCGCCTTGGTGGTAAAGGCGAAATCGCCGAAATTCTCGTAAAATTTCAGCCCGTGATAAGCAGGTTCGGGGTCCGCCATACTCGGGAATTTGCCATTGGCGTAATTGAACTTGCCGGATTCAACAATCATCCCACCCAGCGAATTACCATGCCCACCCAGGAATTTCGTCAGCGAATGTGTGATGATATCCGCGCCATGTTCAAAGGGACGGCACAAATAGGGTGAGGCGAGCGTATTATCCACAATCAGCGGAATGCCTGCCTCATGCGCAATATCCGCAATGGCACGCAAATCCACCACAATACCGCCCGGATTGGCGAGGCTTTCGACAAAAATCGCCTTGCATTTCGGCGTGAGCGCATGGCGGAAATTTTCGGGCTCGGTCGGGTCCACGAAATGGCATGTCCAGCCGAGCTTCTTGAAGCTGAGCGCAAATTGCGTGAGGGACCCGCCATAAAGATTGCGGCTGGCGAGGAATTCATCACCCGGTTCAAGCAGCGTGAAGAAGGTGACGAATTGCGCGGCATGGCCGGACGCCGTTGCCACCGCCGCTCGCCCGCCTTCTAGGCTCGCGACACGTTCTTCCAACACGGCCACTGTGGGGTTGGAAAGTCGCGTATAGACATGGCCGAAATTATGCAGGTTGAACAGTGAAGCGGCGTGATCAACATCATCAAACACAAAACTCGTTGTCTGATAAATCGGCGTGCCGCGCGCGCCGGTGGTCGGATCAGGCGCCGCACCCGCATGGATGCTGCGTGTGGCAAAGCCGTAATCCAAATTACGCGGCGGCAGGGGGCTATTGCGGGTTTTGCGATCTGCCGGCGGTTCTGGCGGGCGATTGCGGATCAGGCCGGAATTGACACCACTCCAGGACAATTCGCCACCGAAACGGCTGAATTCAATCTTCGGGCAGCGATCCATGATCACTTCAAGCCCGGCCGCTTCCGCCTTGGCCGCCGCGCCATCATGGCGCACGCCAAGCTGCGCCCAAAGTACCTTGGCGCCCATCGCAATCGCCTCATCGGCAATGCCTGGCAGCGCATCCGCGGCGCGGAACACATCCACCATATCCACCTGGTCAGGGATGTCACCAAGCTTGGCGTAAACCACCTCCCCCAACAGGGTTTGCCCCGCCATGCCTGGGTTCACCGGAATGACGCGATAGCCTTTGGACTGCAGATATTTCATCACGAAATAGCTGGGCCGGTTCCAATTGCCCGAGGCACCAACCAGCGCAATCGTTCTGACCCGCTGCAGGATGGAACGGATTTTCGCGTCACTATAGGCAAGCGGTGCCGGCTGGTTCATGGCGGAAACCCCATATCATGTTCAGGACCAAGGCTTTCGTTTAGCATGATCCAGGACCCATCACCCACCCCAGGGCACCGCCATGATCGCCATTATTTTCGAAGTTGAGCCGGCGGAAGGCCGGTTGGATGATTATCTGGAACACGCGGCGGCGCTGCGGGAGGAATTGCAGCGCATGCCCGGCTTTGTTTCGGTGGAGCGCTTTCGCAGCCTGACCAATCCCGCCAAGCTGCTCAGCCTTTCATTGTGGGAAGATGAGGGCGCCGTCACCCGCTGGCGCTGCCATGCGGGGCATCGCGCCTCTCAGGCCGCGGGGCGCAATGGCATCTTCGCGGGCTATCGGCTGCGCGTGGCAGCGGTGCTGCGCGATTATGGCATGGCGGAACGTCGCGAAGACGCGCCGACGGATAGCAACGCGCTTTGGGGACTGTGACGCGCCTTCAGCCCTGCCCAAAGGCGCGCGCGATCTCCCGCAGCTTGAATTTCTGGATCTTGCCGCTTGGCGTGCGCGGCAATTCCGCCACGATTTCCAAACGTTCCGGCATGTATTGCCGCGCCATGCGCTGGGCTTCCAGATAGGCAGTGACCTCCGGCAGGGTCAGGCTGGCGCCTTCGCGCAGCCGCACAAAGGCGCAAGCACGTTCACCAAGCCTTGTGTCGGGGAAGCCAACAATCGCGACTTCGGCCACTGCGGGATGCTTGAACAGCAGGCCCTCAACCTCGACCACCGGAATATTCTCGCCACCGCGAATGATGATGTCCTTGGAACGCCCCGCGATACGGATATAGCCATCCGCATCCATCCGCGCGAGGTCACCGGTATCGAACCAGCCATCCGGATCATTCGGGTTGAGTTCCGGGCGCTTCAGATAGCCGATGAAATTGGAACAACCGCGCACCTGCAATTGTCCATCCTGACCGGTCGGCAAGACTGTGCCCTCAGCATCCACAATGCGAAGTTCAATGCCAGGGAGCGTGCAGCCATCTGTGGTGGTGGCCTTTTCCTCACCATCATCCAGTTTCGTGGTGGTGACGGCACCGTTTTCCGACATGCCCCAGGCGGAAATGATCGCAGCGCCAAGCGTCTGCCGCGCCTTCGCCACCAGCGCACGCGGAATAGGCGCACCGGCCGAGACGAAAACGCGGAGGCTCGGTGTGCCCTGTCCGGAAGCCGCAATATGTTCCGTCAAATCATTCAGGAAGGGCGTCGCACCCATGGTGAAGGTCGCACCCTCATCGCGGATTTGTCGCGCCATTTCGGGCGCCGAGAAGATATCCTGCAAAATCGCCGTACCGCCAAGCATGATGGGCAGCACGATGCCATACATGAAGCCAAGCTGATGCGCCAAAGGGGATGGCATATGGATCACATCATCCACGCCAAGCCCAAGCCGCTTCGCAAAATATTCCAGATTGGACAGCATGGTGTTGGAACTATGCATCACGCCCTTGGGCTCACCGGTGGTGCCGCTGGTGTAAAGTAGCTGGATCACCTCATCAGGACCGGGACCATCTGCGGGCGTAAAGGGCGTGGCGGGGGAGGGGTATTCCAGCAGGCGCGCAAACCCATTAGGGCCATCACGCCCGACCACAAAAACATGGGCAAGCTTGGGCAAGTGTTCGCGTAGATTGGCCGCCATGCCGGCATAATCAAAGCCACGGAAACTTTCCGGCACCACCAGAATCTTGCTTTCCGCCAAGCCCAGCATGAAGCGCAATTCGCGTTCGCGAAAAATCACCATCAGCGGATTGCTGATGGCGCCAAGCTTCAGGCAGGCCAAATGCAGGATGGAAAATTCCCACCAATTCGGCAGTTGAAAGGAAACCACATCACCGCGCCCAATCCCATGCGCACGCAAGGCTGCGGCCAGTCGGCTCGATAGGTCATCAATCCGCCGATAGGAAAGCCGCGTTTCCGTGCCGAGATCCGAACGGCAGGCGACAATCGCTGTCTTGTCCGGGCTTTGCGCCACGGCGCGCGCCAAATGCTGCAACAGTGTTTCATCGCGCCAAAAGCCTTGGGCGCGCATGGCGGGGCCACGAATGGCGATATCATTCCCCTGGACTGTCATGGTTTCCTCCTGCTTTTGAAGCGAGCGTCTTTGCGCCCTTTCGCTTTACCCCTTGCGGGCATATTGCACGGCAAGGCGCCCGGCTTTTTCGCGCGCCACGATCAGTTTCATGATCTGCGCCGTGCCGTCACCGATCTCAAGCCCCATCACATCGCGCAAGCGCTGCTGATGCGGCAGATCGAGCGACCAACCATAATGCCCATGCGTCAATAGGCATTGATGGATCACATCCACCGCCGTCTTCGGCCCAAGCCATTTGCACATGGCGGCTTCCGAAGTATGCGCCTCATCTGCATCGCGCAAGCGCAGTGTGTGGTAGCAAAGCTGGCGAATGGCAGCGATAAGACCCTCGCCTTCGGCCAGCGGGAATGTCACCCCCTGATATTGCGCAAGCGGCGCACCGAAGGCCTGGCGTTCCGTGATATATGACCAGCTTTCATCGAGTGAGGCTTGTGCAGCAGCGCAGCATTGCAGGCCGATCAGCGCACGGCTGTAATCGAAGCCCTGCATCACCTGCACAAAACCCATGCCTTCCTCGCCCAGAAGATGGCTCGCGGGGAGGCGCACTTCATCAAAAAAGATCGAACCGCGGCCAATGGCGTGGCTGCCCAAATCCTTGAAGCGCGTGGTGCTGATGCCGGGCGTATTCATGGGCACCAGAAAGGCAGAGATACCGCGCGCGCCGGCTTCAACCGGCCCGGTGCGCGCAAAGACCACCGCCGCATCCGCCTGATCCGCCATGCTGATCGAGGATTTTTCGCCCTTGATCACGAAGGAATCAGCATCGCGCCGCGCGGAAAGCGCCAGATTGGCAGCATCCGACCCGCCACGCGGTTCGGTCAGCGCAATGCAGAACAGCGCCTCACCGGCGACGATGCGCGGAATCCAATGCCCGGCCAATTCCGGTGACGCATGCCGCGCAATGATCTGCCCATTGAGCGAGGCGAGCAGCGGCACATAGGACACGTTGATGTCACCATAGGCGAGTGCTTCAATGGCCAGCCCCGCCGTGACACTGGGTTCGCCAAGCCCGCCATAGCGTTCCGGCAAATCGGCGCCAATCAAGCCAAGCGCACCCATTTCCAGCAACAGGGCGCGATCGAGCCGCGCTTCTGCCTCGCGCTTCATATAGCCAGGCGCGATTTTTTCCCGCGTGAAGCGCTGCGCGGTTTCCTGAAAGGCGCGCTGGTCATCCGTCAAGGGGCGGGTCATGGCAGGATCACTTCTGATATTTGCGGAAATCGGGTTTGCGCTTTTCATTGAAGGCGCGCACACCTTCCTTCGATTCCTCGGTATCGTAATACATGGTCAGCGCCTGCATCCCCATACCGCTGATGCCGCGAATATTCTCGCTATCCGCGTTGAAGGAACGCTTGGCGATGGCTATTGCGGTTGGGCTGCGTTCCAGAATCTCCGCACACCAGCGCGCCACTTCCGCATCCAATTGGTCATGCGGCACCACTACGTTCACAAGGCCCATGCGCTCAGCCTCGGCGGCGGTATAGCGGCGGCAGAGATACCAAATCTCGCGCGCCTTTTTCTCTCCCACGATGCGCGCCAGATAGGCGGTGCCGAAGCCCGGATCAACGGAGCCCACCTTCGGCCCCACCTGGCCGAATTGCGCCTTTTCCGATGCGATCGTCAGGTCACAAAGCGTCGCGAGCACATTGCCGCCGCCAATCGCATAGCCCTGCACGCGCGCAATCACGGGCTTTGGCACATCGCGGATCAGGCTTTGCAATTCCTCAACCGGCAGGCCGATCATGCCGCGCCCATCATATTGCCCATCATGCGCGCTTTGATCACCGCCGGTACAAAAGGCGCGATCACCAGCACCTGTCAGCACAATCACGCCAATGGATTTATCCCAGCCGGCGCGGTTCAGCGCATGGATCAATTCTTCGCAGGTCTGGCCACGAAAAGCATTCATCACCTGCGGGCGATTGATCGTGATGGTCGCAACCCCATCACGCGCTTCAAACAGAATATCCTGATAGGTCATGATGCTTTCCCTCAGCCGGCCATGGTCAGGCCGCCAGAGACACTCAGCACCTGGCCGGTGACATAGGCGGCATCGTCACTCACGAAAAACAGAATGGCGCCGGGCAGGTCTTCCGGCTCACCGATACGGCCCATGGGGGTGGCGCGACGGAAGGCCTCTTCCAGCTTTTCCGGATTACCGGCGCCCTTTTTGTAATCAGCGAAAAGCGCCGTGTTGGTCGCACCGGGGCAGACCACATTCACGGTAATGCCGTGGCGCGCATGTTCACGCGCGATGGTTTTGGAAAACCCAACCAGCCCGGCCTTGCAGGCCGCATAAACCGCTTCACCGGAAGACCCAACGCGCGCCGCATCGGATGCGATATTCACAATCCGCCCATGCCGGCGTTCCAACATGCCCGGCAGCACCGCATGATGCATATTAAGCGCGCCGGTCAGGTTGATCGCAATCAGCTTCTGCCAATCCGCCGGCGTTGTATCCTTGAACAGGCGGAAGATATCCCAGCCGGCATTGTTCACCAGAACGCAGATGGGGCCGAGTGCGGCTTCCGCCACTGCTACGGCCGCCTTCACGCCTTCATGATCCGTGATGTCACAGCGAAACGCCTGCGCGACACCGCCGGCCTTGGTGATATCGGCCGCGGTTTCAGCCGCGCTTTCGGCATTGATGTCAAACACTGCCACGCGGCTGCCCGCTTTCCCGAAGCGCCGGCAGGTGGCCCCGCCGATACCGCCGCCGCCACCGGTGACGATGACCGTTTTGTTCTGAAGGCCGCGCATGTTTCCCCCTGGTTCGGTTCAAACAAGATTTGACTGGCAGGACCAGAATGACAATACTATGATATATTAAATCTGAAATGGCAAGCTATTGATGCAATTATCCATCGCCACCCCCGAAAACCTAGCCGCGCGCGAGGATGATGCGGCGCGATTTGACGTCGCCAATCGGCTTTTTCTCAGGCTTTATCAGGCCTCTAACCTGCTGCACAAAACCGGCACGCGCGCCGTGGCCGGCTTTGGCGCCACCACCCAGCAATGGGCGGTGATGGGGGCCTTGGCCCGCCCGGCCAGCCGGGATTCGGGGCTGACGGTGAAGGAATTGATCGCCTTCCTGATGGTGAGCCGGCAGAATCTGACTGCGGTGATTGATCGGCTGGTGGCAGCGGGTCTTGTGGAAAGGCTCCGCGCGGGCGGCGATGGCAGGCTCAGACATGTGCGCCTGACGGCGGAAGGCAATCGGCAATGGGCAGCTATGGGGCCGGCCATCCGCGCCTATTACCAGGCGGCGCTCGCCGATTTCTCGACCGAGGAATGCGTGCAGCTTTTCCGTCTGTTGGATCGGCTGCGGGGTAGCCTCAACCGGATTGCGGAACCGGAATAGCCGCGCCTAATCCATCGCGTTGCGAAAGCCGCGCCCATCCGGGCCTTGCGTGATGCCAATTACGCCCGGAAAGGGGTAATGCGCGCCGGCAAGTCGCAAGCCGCTTTGCGCGGCCTCGGCCAATAGCGCGGTGCGTGTCGTCAGGGATTGCGCCTGATCCACATCGAACAAAAAGCCCCATTCCGGATGCTTGATTTGCAGCGCCGGCAAATGCAGCGCATCGGCGGCGATCAGCAAGGGCTTTTCCGCACCAAGCTGAAAACCGACCTGGCCCGGTGTATGGCCCGGGAGCGCGCGTACCGCGACACCTGGCAGGATTTCTTCGCCGGGGTGAATAACCACCAGGCGTTCCCGATAGGCTTGCAAGGCCGCTTCCGCAATCGGCAATTGCACACGCTGCACGCCATCAATCTTGTCCGGTTCGGACCAGAAGGCGATTTCATCAGCCGCTGCGTACATGGTTGCATTGGGGTAAACCAAACGCCCTTCGTGAAACAACCCGCCGGCATGGTCCCGATGCAGATGGGTCATGAAAAGATCCGTGATCTCATCTGGCGTAATGCCAAGGCTTGCCAGGGCTTTCGGTAAATGCCCGAGCGTATCCCCGCGCCAAATGCCATCGCCCGCGTCAATCAGGCAAAGCCTTTTCCCATGGCGCAGCAGAAAGGCATTCACTGAAACCGTCATGTCGTTCAGGTCCTGCCCATCGGCGATGGCCAGATCATCGCCAATGCCGCGCTTGATATCGGGAAAGCGCGACAGCTCCATATCCAGATAGCCATCACAAAGCGCATAAAGCTCCACGCCATCAACGCCGAGCCGTTCCGCCTTGCCGCCAGCGGCGCGAATGCGCCGTGTTGTCTCACCCATCATCACATTCCTATCGTTCAGCTATCCATCCGAAGATCAAGCGCATTGGTAATGGCAGTCCAGTCCACAAGTGTTTTTTGCAGAAACGCCTTGAACTCGCTCGGGTTCAGATAGCCCGGTATTGTATCAATGCGCCGCAAGCGTTGAATGGTTTCGGGCTTATTGGCGGCCAGGCGGAAGACCTCATTCAGGCGTTCAAGGATAGCGGGCGGCGTGCGCGCGGGCGCCAGAAGGCCGGAAAAGCCACTGAAACTGAAGCGAGATGAAAAGCCAAGCTCTGTCATTGTGGGCACATCTGGCAGGCTTGGAATGCGCGCCGCGCCGCTGGCGCCAAGTGGGCGGACGCGCCTTGCATGCACCATCTCACCGGCTGCGGCCATGCTGTGAAAGCCGCCATGAATGCTGCCCGAAAGCATATCCTGCAGCATGGGTGTCTCGCCGCGATAGGCGACATGCTCCATGCGGAATTTTGCTTCCTCGGCGAACATCAGGGCAAAGGCATGGCCGGTGGACCCGGATGCATAGCTGCCGAAGGAAAGATCCCGCCCGGCAGCCCGGCGCAGAAAATCCGGCATGGTGGTGATTTCGGCGGGAACTTTTGGGCCCACGACAAACGCCACATTGCTTGATCCCAGCCTTCCGATCGGCGCGAAATCCGCGATGGGATCATAGGGAAAACGGCGCAAGACCACGGGGCTTTGGATATGCGTTGTGATGGTGAACAGAAGTTGATAGCCATCCGGCGGCACCTTGGCCGCATATTCAGTGCCGACAAGCCCGCCGGCGCCGCCGCGATTTTCAATGATGATGGGCTGCCCAAATTCAGGCTGCATCCCTTCCGAGGTAATGCGCGCCCAGGTATCCGTGCCACCACCTGGCGGGAAGGGCACAATGAAGCGTACCGGGCGATCCGGATATTGCCCTTGCGCATGGGCAATAGCAGGCGCTGCAAGGGCCGCGGCAAGAAGATGGCGACGACGCATGACCTTTCCCCTTTTTCGTGTATTTTCCCGAAGCTTGCTGGCATGGGGTGCAGGCGTCAATCTTTTCCTTCTGTCTGGGGCGGCGCTTGGCGGATTTCCCAGGGGAAGAAACTGGTCTAAGACGCCCCTCGAAACCCCCTAACCGTATCAGGTCCCCCGCCCCATGGCCGCCTATCAATATGTCTATGTCATGAAGAACCTCACCAAGTCCTATCCGGGCGGGCGAGAAGTCTTCAAGGGCATCACGCTATCCTTCCTGCCCACCGCCAAGATTGGCGTCTTGGGCCCGAACGGCGCGGGTAAATCCACGCTCATGCGCATCATGGCCGGGCAGGACAAGGATTTCGGCGGTGAGGCTTGGGCGGCAGAAGGCGCCAAGGTTGGCTACCTGCCGCAGGAACCGCATCTCGACCCCAATTTGACGGTCGGTGAGAATGTGCGCGCGGCCTTTGCCGAGCTTTCCGCGCACCTCGCCCGCTTCAACGAAATCTCCGAGAAATTCGCTGAGGAAATGAGCGAGGAGGAGATGAACAATCTGCTCGCCGAACAGGCGGAATTGCAGGAAAAGATTGATGCGGTGAATGGTTGGGAAATTGACAGGCAGGTGGACATTGCGCTCGATGCGCTGCGCTGCCCGCCAGCCGATATGGCGGTGACGCATCTTTCGGGTGGTGAACGCCGCCGTGTGGCATTGTGCCGGCTATTGCTCGAAAAACCTGATCTGCTGCTGCTGGACGAACCGACCAACCATTTGGATGCGGAAAGTGTGGCTTGGCTGGAAAAGACGCTGCGCGAATATCAGGGCGCGGTGCTGATCGTGACCCATGACCGCTACTTCCTCGACAATGTCACGGGCTGGATTCTGGAAGTGGATCGCGGGCGCGGCATTCCCTATGAAGGGAATTACTCCGCCTATCTGGAAGCCAAGCGCAAGCGCCTGTCGCAGGAAGAACGCGAAGAAACCGCACGTCAGCGCCAATTGGCCGAAGAACAGGAATGGATCGGGCGGTCGCCGGCAGCCCGGCAGGCGAAATCCAAGGCGCGTATCGCAGCCTATGAGGATTTGCTCCGCCGCAGCCAGGAAAAGGCGCCGGACCCGACCGAAATCACCATCCCGCCTGCGCCGCGCCTGGGCAATACCGTCATTGTTGCCGAGAATCTCTCAAAAGGTTTTGGTGATCGGCTGCTGATTGACAATCTGTCCTTCAAGCTGCCGCCAGGCGGCATTGTCGGTGTGATCGGCCCCAATGGCGCGGGTAAATCCACATTGTTCAAGATGATCACGGGCGGCGAGACGCCCGATTCAGGCAGCCTTGTCGTCGGCGATAGTGTGCAGCTTGGCTATGTGGATCAAAGCCGCGACAGCCTGAATGATACGCGTACCGTCTGGGAAGAAATCTCCGATGGGATGGATATGATCACCATCGGCAAGCGGAGTGTCCCTTCGCGCGCCTATGTTGCAGCTTTTAATTTCAAGGGTGGTGATCAGCAAAAGCGCGTTGGCGTGCTTTCCGGTGGTGAACGCAATCGCGTGCATCTGGCAAAAATGCTGAAGCGCGAACACAACGTCATCCTGCTTGACGAACCGACCAATGATTTGGATGTGGATACACTGCGTTCCCTGGAAGAAGCGCTGATGGATTTCGCCGGTTGCGCGGTGATCATCAGCCACGACCGCTTTTTCCTGGATCGGCTCGCCACCCATATCCTGGCTTTCGAAGGCGATAGCCATGTGGAATGGTTTGAGGGCAATTTCCAAGCCTATGAGGAAGACAAACGCCGGCGCCTGGGCGCGGATGCGACGGAGCCGCACCGCATCAAATATCGGCCCTTGCAGCGGTGAGCCAAACCCTCGGCGCGCTGCACACACCGCGCGGGATCACCACCGCGCGGCTTTCCTTGCTGCCGCCGGCGCCGGAGCAATTGCCGGATCTTATTCGCCTTAAGGCCGATGAACGCGTCTTTGGCTTCATGCTGCATGGCACGCGTAGCGCCGAACGCACGCGGGAAGAATTGGAAGATGATATCGAATTCTGGGCGGTGCGCGGCTACGGCACCTGGTCGGTCTTTGTGCGCGGCAGCGGGGAGTTTCTGGGCATTTGCGGGCTAATGGAACGCCCCGATGGGCGCGGGGTTGCGCTGCGTTACGCGCTGTGGCCGGAATGTCGCGGCAAGGGTTATGCGCGGGAAGCGGCCCGTGCCGCGCTGGATTTCGGCCATGCGGCGGGGCTTTCGCGCATCATCGCCGTCGCCCGCGAAACGAATGAAGCATCACGCCAGGTGATGGAAGATATCGGCATGCGCCCTTCGGGCGGCTTCACCCATAAGGGGCATGCGATGGTGGTTTATGAAAGCGTGACAGCCGGCTGATCAGCCGCCCCCATGCGCGGCCAAGCGCCCGCTGGGCCTGACGCCCGCCCAGCAGGAACAGCCATGTCGGATGCCCCATCGCTGGCCTTGTGCGGCGTTTCTTCGATCGGAACCGGGGTTATGGTCTACCAACCAATATCCGCTGCCCTCGATTCCATAACCCCCATGGCAAGAAGCGCGATCTGACATTCCATCGGATCGAACACGGCTCCAGGGCGCTCAGATACCGCTCATTCATCCAGGCAACCGCTCATTCAATCGCGCGATACGGCCATTCGGCCCTCCCCTATATCCGCAGCAGCCGTTGGTTCGCGCTCCCCAGATGGCGCGGCTCAGCGCATCCGAACACATCCTTTCATGGAGCCTTGTCTATGAAATTTCGTCGTTTCCTTGGCCTGGCTGTCGTGCTGGCCAGCCTTGTCGGCCTGGCCGGACCGTCTCTGGCACAGTCCGAACCGCGGGGCGTCTATGCCACGGTTTATGGCCAGGCGAGCTGGCTTGGTTCCACCTCCTTCAACGAGGTCGGTAATGCCGGCTTCGGCTCCGGGCTGGAAGCAAGCTTCAATACCGGCTTCGGCTTGGGCGCCAATATCGGCTTCCAGTTCGGCAATGGCTGGGCCACGGAACTTGAGTGGAATTATCGCAGCCACCCGCTCGATTCACTGACCAAGGGCGGCGCAACACTGGCAACGGATGGCGATTTCGCCTCAAACATCCTTTTCATCAACGGTTTGCGCCGGTTTGTGGGTCTGACCAGGGGGTGGACTCCCTATCTCGGCCTTGGGGTCGGCTGGGTGCAGGAAATAGACCTCGACCTGAACACAAGTTCCAACCAACGCGCCTGGTCGGAGCAAGGCAAGTTTGGCGTGCAATTCATCGCGGGTGGGGAAATCCCGCTCGGCAATGCCTGGCGCCTGGTGACGGATGTCCGTTTCCTGGCCTTGGGCGGCATTGATATGCCGGCAGAATCGGGCGTTACCGGGCGACTTTCCAAGCCGGACTATAACCCAGTGTCGCTCCAGGTCGGGCTTAAGCGCTTGTTCTGAACCAAGCCTGCCGAAGGTTGCGGTGGCGCGGGGGGGAGTTCATACCGCGCACCGTCGCCGAAGCGCGCCAGAACCTCGGCCTTCCGGCGCCGGCTGACCGGCACCTGGCGACCATCGCTCATGTCACAAATGGCCGCGTCACCGCTTCGGCGGATGCTGCGGACATGCCGCGCGCTGACCCACCATGACCGATGGATGCGCATGCCGCCTGCCCCTTCGCCATCCTCAACATCCTGCAAGGACCCAAGCACCAGCGCATTGCCGCGCGTGGTCCAAACCCGCAGGTATTGCAGCTCGGAGGAAACGGCGATCAGATCAACGCCCAATTCGCGCGGCAAAGCGGCGCGCCATGCGGGTGGTTCTGGGCTGGTGCTCTGGGCCGGGCTTGGCAAGGGCAGGGGCGCCGGCATTGGTGCCTCGGCTTGCAGCACCGCGACCAAGGGTGACGTTTCGCTGTAAAGCCGCGGCCAGGAAATCAGCAGCCAGGCGGCGGTCACCGGACCCACAATATCGCTGAATTCCCGCAGCATGACCGCAAGGCTGAAGCCAAGTTGTGGTGCAAAATCATCATCATCATCAATCGTGGCCGGGAAGCCGAGCGCCTGCTGCATCAGGCCCTCACCGATCAGCCAATAAATGGGCGCCAGCACGAAGGATCCGGCCACACCGCTGACCGCAACCAGCAGCCATGCCGGCCATGCGCTGAGTCTAGGCAGGCGCCGCAACAGATGCAGCACACGGTGCAGTACGGCCAGGCCGATGCCGATCTGGAGCGCCCAGAATAGCGCCAACCAGGGCCAATTTGCGGTGAATCCGGGGTCTGGCCGCAACACCATGATAAGAGCCCAAAGCGCAGCCCCGGCACCCCAGAGGTAAAGCGCCATCGACCGGGGGGAGGCTGCGCCCGCGGCAAGTTGCGCGGTGTTCATCGGATCGTCGCGGCGGGGGCAAAACACGGGCGAAGTGCGCGGCAGCCCCGAAGGTCCCGCCGATGGCGGGCGGACCGTTGATCTGATTCCTCCAGGAGGATTGCCGAGAATTCCTTATTCACTGCCGCCGATATCCGTGGATGAATTTGCGCAACACCAGACCCGTTCCCAGGATATGATGGCGGTTCAGCGAATTTGGAAGGGTGTCGCGCTTGATCATGAGGCATGCTCGCGAGGTCTGCCTTAAGTCCTAAGGGGCTTGGACCTTTGCCGGGCGGCCGTGGAAGGGAAGCCGGCTGATCAGCCACCTTCACGCGATGCCAATTGGGCGATCTGCCCGCGCATGGCATCCAGAAGGGAAGCCACGCGCCCGCCATTGCGTTGAATAACGGCGGCATATTCGCTGCGCGTTGTCAGGCGGAGTGAGGTACCCTCCGCGATAACATCCACCACTTTTGGCTGACCATTGATTTCGGCCACACGCCAATCCAGCGTGAAGGCGGGCGTATTCGGGCGTTCGACCAGCGTGCTGACCAGCGCGTCTTCCTCGGTCCGCTGCTGCGAACGGCCGAGCGAGAATTTAACGCCGCGATATTCGCCAAAGCGGGCAGAGAGATTGCGGATGATGATCTCATCAAAAAGCTTCAGGTAATCCTGCAATTCGGCGGGCGATGCCTGGCGCACATAGCGGCCCAGAATGAAGCGCCCGGTGCCTTCAATATCAATCGCAGTGCGCAGGATGCTGGCCACCCTATCGCGCCGCTGTGTCTGGTTCAGGCGCGGATCATTGATGGCGTTCACCAGATCCTGCCCCGCCCTATCCACAAAGGCGGTGGCGCGGTTGATATCCATCTGTTGCGCGCGGGCTGGTGTGGCACCAAAAACCACGAAACTTGCAAGCACCAGGCGGCGGGAAAGCAGATCAGGTCGCATCACTGAGGCTCCAAAACGCCTTGACCAAAGCCGACGCCACCGGCTGGCGCCACTGGGCCGCCGGGGCCATCCTTGTTCAGGATTTCAAAGGTGCGGCGCTGGCGATAGGCGGACCGCAAGGTTGCGTAAGGGTCCAAAGACGTCTTGCGCACCATATCAAAAGGTTCCAGCAGGGCTTCGCGCGTATCCACCACCGTCATGCCGATGCGCGTATAATTCCACACATCGAGTATTTGCCCCTGGCCGATCAGCGATTGCGGATTGGTGTAGACATCAATCGCGAAGCCCGTCAGGTCGCGCGCTGTTGTGGGGCCAAGCAGCGGGACAAACATGTAAAAGCCTTCGCCCACACCCCACACTGCGAAGGTTTGGCCCATATCTTCGGAATGGCCATGCACGTCATAGCGGCGGCCCACATCCACAATGCCGCCGATCCCGACTGTGGAATTGACGATGAACCTGCCAAGGGTTTCACGCGCGCGCGTCACATTGCCCTGCAGCAAATCCCCCGTCAGGATGGTGGGTGTACGCAGATTGCCCAGCACATTGCGAATGCCCGACCGCACAGGCTTTGGCAGCAGGTCCCGATAGGCTTCCGCAATAGGTTGCAGCACGGCCTTGTCGATCACTTCATTCACTTCGAACATGAAGCGGTTCGCGGGTTCAAAGGGGTCGTTGTTTTCGCGGAATTCCTGCAGCGCCTCTGGGTCGTCGGCGGGCGGACGCGTGGCGCAGCCCGCCAGCAGCAGAAGGGCGAGCGCGGCGCAGCCGAGGAGGCGGGTTGGGGAGGAGTTCATCAACAGTACCTAGCGCGAAAAACCCGGGTTCGGGAACCGCTTAACGCAAAGCGGACGCCCTTGCCAAGATGGCCCTGATGGGCAAAGGGGGCGCGGTTGCGGAAGGCCCAAGGCCTCACCATCTCGGGATTTGTCATGAACAACCTTACCCCTGGCCCCTTGGCCCGCTGGCTGACCGGCCCGCGTTTCAGCGCCCTGCCAGCCCCGGCTGCCCTGCCGGCGCCGCGGCTTTCCTTCGAATTCTTCCCGCCCAAGACGGATAAGCTGGAAGAACAGCTTTGGGCCTGTATTCGGCGCCTGGAACCGCTGGGTCCGCGCTTTGTCTCGGTGACTTACGGGGCAGGGGGCAGCACGCAGGAACGCACTCATGCGACGGTGGCCCGCCTGGTGGCGGAAACCAGCCTAACCCCGGCGGCGCATCTGACTTGCGTGGGCGCCACGCGGGATGAGGTGGATGAGGTCGCTCGGCGCTATTGGGCGGCCGGCGTGCGCCATATTGTGGCCTTGCGGGGCGATCCGCCGGCGGGTGCCTCGGAATATGTGCCTCATCCTGGCGGCTATGCGCAGGCTGAGGATTTGGTGCGGGGCCTGAAGCGGATCGGCGATTTTGAGGTCAGTGTGGGCGCCTATCCGGAAACCCATCCTGCGGCGCTGTCAGCAGATGCGGATCTGGATTTCCTGAAGCGCAAGATTGATGCGGGGGCGACGCGCGCCATTACGCAGTATTTCTTTGAGGCCGAGACATTCCTTCGTTTCATTGATCGCTGCCATGCCAAGGGCATTACGGTGCCGATCGTGCCGGGGATTCTGCCGGTCTCCAATTTCCAGCAGGTGGTGAAGTTCTCGGCCATGTGTGGCGCGAGCGTGCCGGCCTGGATGGGCCAGTTGTTCGAAGGGTTGGAGGAAGATGCGGAGACGCGGCGCATGGTGGCGGCCGTGGTGGCGGCCGAGCAGGTGCGTCTATTGCAAGCCAATGGTGTTGATGAGTTCCATTTTTATACGCTGAACCGCCCTGATCTGACCTATGCCATCGCGCATATCCTTGGTGCCCGCCCGCGCCGGGATTGATTTTGTGGCGGCGCGGGCGCGGGGGCAGCGCCCCCGGTTCTGCCCATGGTTTGTGATGTAGGTTATAGTCATTCCATGCAGACCCTCTTCTCCCCCGCCCAATTGGCCGACCCGGATATTGCCGAGAGCAACCGCATCCTGCGGAGTTGTGTCCATTGCGGGATGTGCACCGCGACCTGCCCCACCTTTTTGTTGCGGGGTGATGAGTTGGATTCGCCTCGGGGCCGGATTTATCTGATCAAGGATATGTTGGAGTCTGGGCGTCCGGCGAGTGAGCTGGAGGTGCGGCATATTGATCGCTGCCTGTCCTGCCTGTCCTGCATGACGACCTGCCCTTCCGGGGTGCATTACATGCATCTGGTGGATCATGCGCGCGCCTATATTGAAAAGACCTATCAGCGCCCGGCGGCTGAGCGTTTTCTGCGGCGATTGCTGTCGGCGGTGTTGCCTTATCCCTTCCGGTTTCGGATGGCCTTGGTTGGGGCCAGTGTAGCGCGGCCTTTGGCGCGGCTGGTGCCGGGCAAGTCCATGATGGCCGAAAGGCTCCGCGCCATGCTGCGGCTCGCGCCCAAGCACGTGCCGTCACCATCGGCGATGGAACGGCCGGGCATTTTCAAGGCTGAAGGTGAAAGGCGCGGGCGGGTTGGCTTGCTGACGGGCTGCGCGCAGCAGGTATTGGCGCCCTCGATCAACGAGGCAACGATCCGGCTACTGACCCGCATGGGGATTGAGGTAGTGGTGACCAAGGGCCAGGGCTGCTGTGGCGCGCTTGATCATCACATGGGCCATCATGATCCGGCCATGCGCCTCGCGCGCGCGAATATTGAAGCCTGGTCAGCAGAGATCGCCCATGAGGGGCTGGATGCGATTGTGGTGAATGCGTCGGGTTGCGGCACCACGCTCAAGGATTACGGCTTCATGTTCCGAGAGGAAGCGGCACCCTTGCGGGAGAAGGCGGAAAAGGTGGCCGCTTTGGCTGCGGATATTTCGGAAGTGCTGACGCACTTTGGCTATGCGCCACGCCGGCCAGCGCCGGGGCTGACGGTGGCCTATCACGCCGCCTGTTCCTTGCAGCACGGTCAGAAAATCACGGCGGAGCCCAAGGCGTTGCTGGCAAAGGCCGGCTTTACCGTGAGGGAACCGGCTGAGGGGCATATCTGCTGCGGATCTGCGGGCACCTATAATCTGATGCAGCCCGAAATTGCCGGGCAGTTGAAGGAGCGCAAGCTCGGTAATCTGGAACGCACCGGGGCCGCAGTGATTGCGGCGGGGAATATTGGCTGCCTGACGCAATTGGGTGATGGCGCGATGCCGGCCATACACACGGTGGAATTGCTTGATTGGATGGCGGGCGGGCCAGAGCCTGAAGCCCTTGCGAAGCTGCGTGGCTAGATCATGAAGCGCCGCGCCGCCTTGCTGCTGGGCCTTGCCTTGTCCGGGGCGGCGCTGGCGCAGGGCGCACCGCGCGCGGTGGAATTGGATCAGCTTTTTGCCGTGCTGCGCGACAGCCAGGATGCGGCGCAGCTTGCCTTGGCGGAGGCGCGCATCAGGCAATTATGGGTGGAAGCCGCTTCACCCGCCGCGCGGCTATTGATGCAACGCGGTACGCGCAATTTGAATGCACGCCTGCCGGAAGAAGCGATTGAGGATTTTGATGCGGCGGTGACGTTGGCCCCCAACGCCGCAAGTGCCTGGCATTTGCGCGCCGAAGCCTTGGCCGCGCTCGGGCAAATGCGCGAAGCGGCGCGCGATTTGGCCGAGGCATTGCGCCTGGAACCGCGCCACTTCATCGCGCTGCAAAGCCTGTCGCGTTTGCAGAAGGAAGCAGGTGACGCGCCCGGCGCCTTGCGCAGCATGGAAGCGGCCTTGGCGCTTTACCCAGCCATGCCCGGCGGGGCGGAGGCGCTCCGGCGCCTCAAGGCCGCAGCAGAAGGTGAGGCGCTGTAATACTCAGCCTTTTGGGCGGTGGTCCTTGAAGGCCTCGCGGAGCTTGGTCTTCAAGATCTTGCCTGTCGCCGTATGGGGAATTTCATCCACCACCACCAGATCATCCGGCAGCCACCATTTCGCGACCTTATCGGCCAGGAAACCATTCATGGCGGCCAGATCAGGCGCGGCGGCACCTGGCTTCATCACCAGGATCATCAGCGGGCGTTCATCCCATTTCGGATCATACATGGCGACAACAGCCGCTTCCGCGACACCAGGATAACCAACGGCCGCGTTTTCCAGCGCGATCGAAGATATCCATTCGCCGCCGGATTTGATCACATCCTTGGATCGGTCTGTCACTTCCATGAAGCCGTTGGCGTCAATCGTCGCAACATCGCCGGTATCGAAAAAGCCATCCGCGTCCAGCACGGCTTCATCGTCGCGCCGGAAATAATTGCGCGTAATGGCGGGGCCGCGCACTTTCAGGCGCCCGAAACCCTGCCCATCCCAAGGCAGGTCACGGCCATCATCATCGGTGATTTTCATCTCTACGGTGAAGGGCGGGCAGCCTTGCTTGGCTTGCAGCGCCAAAGCCGCTTCGGGATCAAGCCCGCCGATTTCGGGTTTGCGCTGATAGGTGGTGCCAACCGGCGACATTTCCGTCATGCCCCAGGCATGGATCACGCGCACGCCGTATTTTTCCTGATAGGTTTTCGTAATGGCGGCAGGGCAGGCGGAACCGCCAATTACCACGCGCTTCAAGGTATCAATACGCGCCCCCGTCGCTTCCATATGCTGGAGCAGCATCATCCAAACTGTCGGCACGGCGGCGGAGAAATTCACCTGCGCTTCCGTGATGGTTTCATGCACGGAAGCACCATCCAGCTTGGCGCCAGGCAGCACCAGCGTGGCGCCGGCCATGGGGGCAGCGATCGGCAAGGACCAGCCATTGGCGTGGAACATCGGCACCACCGGCATGACACGATCCGCGACACCAAGCCCCAGGCAATCCACCTGATTGCAGGCCAGCGCATGCAGCACATTGGACCGATGCGAATAAAGCACGCCCTTCGGATCACCCGTGGTGCCGGATGTATAACAAAGCCCGGCAGCGGTTCTTTCATCAAAGCTCGCCCAGGCGAAATCGCCATCGGCTTCCGCCAACCAATCCTCATAGGCCACGGCGTTTTTCAGGCCGGTTTCGGGCAAATGCGCGCCATCGGTCAGGATGATGAAGCGTTCGATGTGCTCAAGCTTGGTGGCGATCTGCTGGATCAGCGGGATGAAGGTCAGGTCCAGCATCAGCACGCGCGATCCGGCATGGTTCAGGATCCAGGCGATCTGGTCTGGGAAAAGCCGGGGATTGACCGTGTGGTAAATGGCGCCAATGCCGGTGATGCCATACCAGGCTTCCACATGCCGCCAGGTATTCCAGGCAAGGGTCGCAACACGGTCGCCAAGCCCGATGCCATCGCGCTGCAGGCGCTGCGCAGCACGCAACGCGCGCACCCGAACATGGCGGTAATTCGTGCGATGAAAAGGGCCTTCGACGGATCGGCTGATGATTTCCCGCCCTGGATGCTGGATGGCGGCGTGGTCCAGCACCTTATGCATCAGCAAGGGCCAATCCTGCATCAATCCCAACATGGCTTCCCCCTTTGGCTGGCCGGGTGTGACCCAGGCTCTAAAAGGAAACCCTACACGCAAAGCCCCAGCCTGTGGCAAGATGGCGGGCGAACCTAGGAACAGGAGTCCCCGCCATGCCCCCCGTGCCCGATATCAGCCCCAAGGATACCTGGGATGCCTTGGCCGCCGATCAGGACGCCGTGCTGATTGATGTGCGCACCGATGCGGAATGGAACTTTGTTGGCCTGCCGGACCTGATGGCACTTGGCAAGCAAGTCGTGCTGATTCCCTGGCAAATGTATCCCTCCATGCAGGTGAATGGCGGCTTTGCCGAGGATTTGCAGGCGGCGGGGCTGACGCCTGGGCAGAAGCTTTATTTCATCTGCCGGTCGGGGGCGCGGTCTCAATCCGCGGGGCAGGCCGCGCAGGCGGCGGGCTTTGCCCACGCCTTCAATGTGGCGGATGGGTTTGAAGGCCCGGTGGATGGCGCAGGGCATCGCGGCAGTGCTGCCGGGTGGAAGGCATCCGGCTTGCCCTGGCGGCAGCGCTGAACCACGGCGTATCAGCTAAAAGGCAAAGAGGCTCAGTATATCCTCAAGGCTGGCCGTGCCGGTCAGGATCACATCATCCCCCGCGCCGCCGAAAACGGTGTCATCGCCCCCCCAGACGGTGATGGTGTCATGCCCATCACCACCCCAAGCCAGGTCGCGATCATCCCAGGCGTCAATCACATCATCGCCGACACCGCCTGCCAGCGTGTCATCACCATCGCCACCAATGAGCGTATCCGCACCATCGCCACCCGAGACACTGTCATTCCCGCGGTCGCTCAGCAGCCAATCATCGCCGGCATCGCCCGCGAGCACATCATCACCATCCTCGCTGGTGACACTGTCATTGCCCGAGCCGCCAAAAATACGGTTGTGGCCAACCCCGCCCAAAAGACTATCGGCGCCATCACCGCCATCCAGCCAATCCTGCCCCTCGGCGCCGAGCAGGGTTTCCGCAGCGGCGCCCGATGATAAGGTGTCATCGCCCGCGCCACCATCAGCGGCGCCGAGCATAACGCCAAGCCGCCCGTCAAACAGGTCATCCCCGTCCGCTAGCAGCACCGCGCCTTCGATCAAACCGGCATTATGGACCTGATCCGCATAGGCGCTGCCGGTGATGGCGTAACGCCCATCCGTGGCATGGCCGCCTTCGGCAAGTGTCAGGAAAAGGCGATTGGTGATGGTGCCCTGGTTGTAAAGTTCAAAGCGCCATTCGGCTGAAATCGCGATATCAGCGGCGCTGACCACGCCCTGCTGCCACAGGATGCTCGGCGCAATTTCAGGCAGAGCTTGCGCGCCAAATTGCTGCATAGGGGCTTGGGGAGCGGCGAAATGAATGGCTCTGCCGTAATCCCAATCGCTTTCGAATAGCCCTGAAAGCGAATTGGTCTGTCCGGGGGCGAGAAGCAGCCGCGCGAAATTGATCATGGAACACCCGCATGGCGGCCGGCCTGTCCCGAACCGGGGCGGCAGCCTTCACTGGGTGGGACCAGGATTGTCACGAATGGCTCCTTGAGCGTGTTATTCAGATGTCATTAACATTCTTTGAAAAGAGATAAAAAACAAGCCTAAAATTCAATGCATCATTAAATATTTGGTCGGCCATAAACCTGAAGTTGAAAGTATTTTCTCCATCTCGACTGTGGCGGTTTTCGATGCCTGCTGCGCTGCCCCTCCCTGGCAAAGCGCAGGCCGCCGAGGCATCATGTACCGGAAGGAGAAACGCCCATGACCCCATTGCCCCTGCAATCCGAATATATGTTCCGCATGACGCTTGGCGTCGGCACCCCGCAAATGATCGGTGCGACTCGCAATGGCGAACTCCGCATCGTGCCGGTGACGGGTGGCACGGTTGTGGGGCCGAAGCTCACTGGCGAAATCATGCCGGGATCGGCGGCGGATTGGCTGCGCGTGGACCCCGATGGCTCGGCGCAGATTGATGTGCGGCTGACCATTCGCGCTGCCTCCGGCAGCATGGTCTATGCCGCCTATAATGGCATTCGCCATGGCTCACCGGCAGCGCTGGCGAGGCTCGCGGCGGGTGAAACCCTTGACCCTTCCGAGATCTATTTTCGCACGCTGATCCGCTTTGAAACCGGCGCGGCTGATCTGGCTTGGATGAACAAGATCGTGGCTGTCGGTGTGGGCCAGCGCCCGCCAAGCGGGCCATGTTATGATGTCTACGCGGTGAAATAGGCGGCGCCCCGTCAGCGCCGCGCGGCCAATTGCTTATTTTCAAGCCGGCTGAGCAAGCGCACCACGGGCCAAAGCAGAATAAAGTAAATGATCGCCGCCGCAACAATCGGCGATGCGTTATAGGTGACACTTTGCGCCTGCCGCGCCTGGAACAGCAATTCGGGCAGCGCTACGACTGATGCGATGGAGGTAAGCTTCACCACCTCCAGCGTATTGGAAATGAGATCAGGCAGCACATTGCGCACGGCCTGGGGCAACACAATGAAGCGCATGGTCTGCGCCGAAGTCAGCCCCGTGCTGCGTGCGGCTTCCACCTGGCCGCGGGGGACGCTTTCAATGCCGGCGCGCAGAATCTCGCCGTAATAGGCGCCAGTGTTCAGGAAAAACCCAATCGCCACCGCGCTCCAGGCGCTGATCTCGAGGCCCAGAAACGGCAGGCCGGCGAAGATAAAAATCAGCAGCACCAAAGGCGGCAAGGCGCGAAATGTATCCACCCAAACCCGGAGCGGCCAGCGCACCCAGGCATGGGGCAGGGTGGACAGCACCGCCAGAATAATCCCCCCCAAAAGCCCGAGCGGCACCACCAGCAGCGACAGCAACAATGTGGCACGCAGCCCCTGCCAAAGAATGGGGGAGGCCTCGCGCATGATCTCCCAATTCAGAAAGGCTTCAAGGAAATCCTGCATGCTCAGCGCTTCCAGGCAAAGCGCGTTTCAATCCAGCGGCCCAGCAGGACCACGGGAAAGAACAGCACCAGATAGGCCAGCGCGCCGAGTGTCAGCGGCGATGGGTTGAAGGAATGGGAAAGCCCGGAACTCGCCGCGCCCAGAATATCCGGCACCGCCACCACGGAAGCGAGCGCCGTGCCCTTGGTAATCGCAATGGTGCGGTTCGTCAGCGGCGGAATGGTGAGCCGTAGCGCCTGCGGCAGCACCACATAGCCCAGCGCTTGCAGGAAATTGAGCCCCGTGGAGCGCGCCGCTTCCCATTGCCCCTTTGGCACGCTGGTAATGCCGGCCCAGAAAATCTCCTCCGAAAACGCCATCAGCACCAAAGTCAGCGCAAGCCAGGCAGAGGCAAAGCCGGAAAGCTCCATCCCCATGCTGGGCAGGCCAAAGAATAGCAGCACGATGATGACGAGCGGCGGCAGAGCGCGGAACAAATCCACCAGAAAAATAATCAGCCAATTGAGCGGCCGTACCTGAAGCGCACGCAGCACCGCCAGCGCAAGCCCAGCGATCAACCCGGCGGCGATGATGCAAAGGGCGAGTACAATCGTCAGCCCAAAGCCTTCAATGATCTTCGGCAGGTATTGCGCCATGACGCGCGCATTGAAGAAGCTGTCGGTAAAGCGTTCCCAGCCGGTCATGATGGCTCAGTGCCGCTCAACCTGGCTGATGAAGGCGCGGAGCCTCTCATGGCGCGGTGCGCTGAAAATTTCGGCCGGTGGGCCTTGTTCCAGAATCTCGCCATCGGCCATGAAGACCACGCGATCCGCGGCGGCGCGGGCGAAGCTCATTTCATGGCTGACCACCACCATGGTCATGCCGTCTTCGCGCAATTCGCGCATCACCGCCAGAACGCCGCCGACCAATTCCGGGTCAAGCGCGCTGGTCGGTTCATCAAACAGCATGACGCGCGGTTCAAGCGCGATGGACCGCGCAATGGCAACGCGCTGCTGCTGACCGCCGGAAAGCTGATTGGGGTAATGATCCGCACGATCCGCCAGATGCACGCGATCCAAAGCGCGCTGCGCCCGTGCTTCGGCTTCTGCCTTGTCCAGCCCCTGCACCTTGCGGAGTGCGAGCATGACATTCCCAAGCGCCGTCATATGCGGATAGAGGTTGAAGGATTGGAACACCATGCCAATCCGCTGCCGCGCCTTGTTGATATCCGTGCGCGCATCCAACATGTCTATGCCATCAACGATGATGGAACCGCTTGATGGTTCCTCCAACCGGTTCAGGCAGCGCAGCAGGGTGGATTTGCCGGACCCGGATGGCCCGATCACGAAGACAAGCTGGCGTTCTTCCACCGTGAAATCCACGCCCCGCAACACATGCAGGGCGCCGAAATGCTTATGGATGGCGCGCGCTTCAATAATGGGGCGGGCGGGGGTCATGCCCGCCGCGCCCATACGTTAAACGGCATCAGCAGCGCGGATTCTGCGGCGTCGGGTCATAGCCCGGTAGATCGGGCGGACCATAGCCCGGGAATTCCATCACCTCTGCCTGATCCGGGCCCGGACGATTGCCAAACCATTTTTCGGAAAGCGTCGCAATGGTGCCATCGCGCTTCATGCAGGTCAGCACATCTTCCACCTGGTTGCGCATGGCGGCGCTATCCTTGCGGAAGGGTGTACCCCAATGCATGCGCGTACCGGGGAGCACGAAATCCGCGATGTATTGCGGCGTGCGAGACGCTGAATACCGCACCACCGTATTGCCGGACAGGTTGGCATAGGCGCGACCCTGGATCACCGCCTGCACCGCATCGGGCTGCGTATCAAAGGCAAGCAGGGTCAGGTTCAGGCGCTGCGCATTGGCCGTAACCCAGTTTTCATAGGGCGTGCCCTTGTTCACGCTGATGGTCTTGCCGCGCAGATCTTCCTCGGACTTGATCGGCGGCGTGCCGCGGCGGATGCCGAACTGCAATTCGGTCCAGATATAGCCTTCGGTGAACAGCAGCGCTTCGGCACGCGCCGGCGTGACCGTGGTCGGTGCGCAAAGGAAGTCGTAGCGCCCCGCATTCATGGCCGGAATAAGGCCGGAGAAGGACGCGCTTTCGATCACAATCTCCCGCCCCATCCGCTTCGCGACTTCGCGGAACAGGTCAATCTGGAACCCCTGCACGCCCCCCTGGAGCGAGGGGAAGGCATGGGGGGCGAAAGTGCCATCAACGCCGCAGCGGAGCGGCGGTTGCCCCTGGGCCAGGGCAGGGCCGGCAAGGGCAGCGGAAAGCAAGGCAGCGGCCAGGAAACGGCGCATGGGAACCTCCTTTTTTATGCATTCGGACTGGAGGACACTCTCAGATGTGGGGGCTTCTGTCCATGGCGGCTTGCCACGAAACTGCCTTGCTCTGGTCGCGCTGCTGCCCCGCTGGGCAGGTTTAAGAAAAGCCTGAACGATACGTGAGCAGGTAGATGTTTGCCCTTGGATTGATTGGTGCTGGTGTGCTGTGTGATCTGGTGCTGGTAGCGCTTTTGCTGGGCGATGCCACGGCGCCAGCGCGTTTTTCGCATGCTGCGGTGGCGCTGCTGGCGCTCTGCGGTGGTGGGTTGAAGCTTGGCGGCATGATGCTTTTGGAACCGCGCCGCCGGGCGGGGTGAGGGGGTGCCCCGCGTCACAATTTGGCGAATTGATCCTTGAGGAACGCGTCCAAGGCCACGATCAGGCTTTTATCCGCGTAAAGCGCTTCCTTCCGCTGACCCAATTCTTCGCGCATGGCCTGGCGGCGTTCCGACTCCTGCCCCAGGGCAATAAGCTTCTGCACCATCTCATTCGTATCGCGCGCGATGGCGGATGGCATGCCCATCATTTGGAACATGGCATAGCTATGCCGCCCCCGCATGAAGGCGCCAGGGCAGGTAATGAGCGGCACGCCCGCTTCAGTGGCGCCGAGGGTGGTATTGCCGCCGCTCCAACCCAGTGAATCCACCAGCACATCCATCTGCCGCGTGAGGGCATCGAATTCTGCGCCATTCATGCGGGGCAGGAAAACCACATGCTCGGCGGCTGAAAGCCCCACCTTGGCGAAGGCGGCATCCAGGCGGGTGCGGGTAATGCCGGTCATATGCGGCGACATGCCTTCAATGAAGACGAACAGCGCCTTTGGCACCTCGGCCGCGATGCGCGGCAGAATGTCATCATAGCGCGGCAGGTATTTGAACAGCGATTGCAGGCAGCCATAAAGCACGCGCCCTTCGGGCAGCGGAAAATCCTTGGTCAGCGGCGCCGTGTTTCCAGGCTCCAAGTAAAGCGCCAGATTGGGCAGGCGGATTAGTTTCTCCGAATAATGCGAAGCGGCATCATCCGGTTCCATCAGATCGCTCGATAAATAGAAATCCATCGCCGGCGAACCGCTGGTGACGGGGTGGCCCCAGGCGGTGAATTGAATGGGCGCGATGCGATGCAAGGAAAGAATGCGGCTTGAAGGTGTCATGCCGATATCGGGCAGCATGAGGAAATCCAGATCATCGGCACGCATGGCGGCGATGGTCTTGGCCAGGCTGCCCGCATCAAAGGAAAGCCGCCGATGTGTGCCCAATTCAGCAAAACCATCGGAAACATCATCATGTAGGCCGTGAAAGGCGTAAGAAAAGAACTGATAATCCGGCGGCAGATGCTTGAGCCAGGGCAGCGCCCAGCTTGATCCGTTATGGCGATAGAGATTTTCTGAAGCGATACCGAAACGGATGGGGCCTGGCTTGCGCGGTCCCTCTCGCGCTGGGCGATCAGGGATGGCCAGCATGTGCGTGAGGCAATCGGAAAGAAGCCGGTTCGGCTCAATATCGTTTTCCTGCTGATACGCGATGTAGAAGCCGTGTGAGCCATAAGCGACGGCCTTGAAGGCCGCCGATGCGGCGGCGCTCCGCGGGCAATCTTCAGCAAGCAGGTCATGAGCCCGGTGCAGTTCAGCGAGAAGTTCCCTACGCCTTTCACTGATTTCTGCCTCACTGTCATAAATGGCGGGTAGCAGATTTGCGGTATTCACTGCTGTACAGATTGCTTGGATGCGGTCTGCCTTTTTTTCTGTGGCAGTCATCAGTGTGATAGAACGCCTGAGTGCAATATCCGCTTCCTTCCTTCGGCCAAGCGCCCCCCAGGCTTGCCCCAGAAGCTTCTGCGGTTGTGGGTCATTCGGGCGGAGAGCAAGGGCGTTTTCGAAAGCTGTCAGTGCGTCCTCTGGCTTGCTCAATTCAAGCAAAATCTCGCCCTTGCGGAAATAAGCGGTGTGGTAATCGGGGCGTAACGCCAGGGCCTTGTCCAGGGCTTGCAGCGCAGCATGATATTCATGCCCGTCATAAAGTAAGGAAGCGTAATTGGCGTGGATCAGCGCATTGTCCGGTTGCAGCGCGATGGCGCGATGATAGCTTTCTCGTGCTTCCTTTGGGCGCTTTGCCTCTCGCAGCAAATTCGCGCGATTATGATGCGCGCTGGCGAAATCTGGCTTGGCCGCGATGGCTTTATCGAAACATTCCAGGGCTTCGTCGGTTTGCTCCAATTTTTGATACGCAATCCCGAGATTCGTCAGCACCGGTGCGTCATTGCCGCGCAGCGCCAAGGCGCGCCGGATCAGCTTGACCGCATCGCGATAGGCTTCCTGCTGCAAGGCCACCACGCCACAAAGCTGCAGCGCGTTGAAGTTGCGCGGATCGCGCGCGATGATGCTTTCATATTTACGCCGCGCCTCCTTGAAATTGCCCTGCTGTTGCAAGGCAAGTGCGGCTTGCAGCATGGCAGCATGCGGGTCAGCCGCCATTCAACGCTCCACCCGCCTGTCATCCATGCCGCGAAACACGATCAACTCGCGCTTGGCACGCTCCGCTTCGGGCAGCGCAAGCCAGGCCAAAAACTCCCCCATCACCCGCGCCGTGATGGTCGCGACATTATGGGCATGCGCCGCTTCCGGGCTGTACCAGCCAAGCTTTTCCAATTCGCCCGAACCTTTTATCTCCCCATGCACCGCTTCCGCCGGCGCCACCAAAAACCGCGCATGAAAGCGAATGGGCCGGCCCGTTGGCGTAATGGCGCGGCACAAATAATCCAAGGCGCCGAGCGCCGCCGCGACACCATCACCGCGCTTTTCGCCTAAAACGAGCCCGGTTTCCTCAAACAATTCCCGCGCTGCTGCAATGCCAAGCGCGCGCGCCCGCGCTGGCGTCGCGCGCCGTTCCAGCAAGCGCCTGGGCTCCGCACGTAGCTCACTGATCGCAGGGCCGCGATGATCATCAGGATCAACGCGCCCACCGGGAAAGACCATCACATCAGGCATGAAGCGATGCCCGGCATGGCGCTTGCCCATCAGCAATTCTGGCCCTTTGCGGCTTTGGCGCCAGACAATCAGGCTGGAAGCATCGCGCGGGCGCGCGGTGCGGGCGCGCGGGCTCCGCTTGCCTTCAGCATCGGCACCACCGGGATTATCGGCGGTCGGGTCTTCGCGACGCGGGCGGTCAGTCAAGGTCAAACCCCCGGCTCCGCAACCAGGCGCGGAAGCCAAAGCGCTCCGGCACCGATAATTGACGCGCGGCGTTTTCGGACCAGGTGCAGCCTTCCGGCGCCGGCCCATGGATTTCCGGATAGCGCGGCTTTTGCCGAGGGCGCAGCGCATCATAAGCGTCAATGGCTTCCGCTTCCGCCGCGCTGGAATAGGCTTCGCGATGGATCACGACAGATGGCGGCAGGCGCTGCGTGATGTCATTGCGCGCTGCCGGCCAGCCGAGTGAAAGCCCCGCCACCGGATAAACCCCTTTCGGCAGCGCAAACAAAGGTGCCACTTTTTCGATATGGCTGCGCACATAGGAAATGGGGCAGGTGCCGAGCCCCGCTGCCTCAGCCGCCGCAATCGTGGCACCAAGCGCCAATGCCGCATCCACCGCCGTATTCAGGAAAGTGTCCATATTGTTGTTGGCGTGTTCGTGCCCATGGCGCGCGCAAGCGGCCTGGCCGCGCCGCATATCGCCGCAGAAAATCAGCAGCACCGGCGCATCCTTGATCCAGGGCATGGTGCCGATCCAATCGGCAACCTTGGCGATCTTTACCGGATCACGCGTCACGATGATCGAATATTGCTGCAAATCGGATTTGGAAGGTGCTGATTGCCCCGCCGCCAATACCGTATCCAATAGCGCATCAGTCACTGCCTCAGCGGCATAGCGGCGCGTCACGCGCCGATCCAATAGCGCCGCAAGCGCGGGCGGAATCGCCTCGGGCGGGGTGAAGGGCAGGGCGCCGTAGCGGGCGCGGATCAGGTCTTCGGGCTTCATCACGCCAAACTGGCACCGCGCGGCATCAAGGGGAAGCGGGCACCACCCAGGCATCCGCCACCGTGACGCCCTGGCCTTCGGCAAGGATGATCAGCGGGTTGATTTCCGCCTCGGCCACGCCCGGATGGGCCGCGAGGCGCGATGCCGCCACCACCGCGCGCGCCAGCGCATCCAAATCGCCGCGCGGCAGCCCGCGCCAGCCGGCGAGGGGTTTCAGCCCCTTCACCTCCGCGATCATGGCCCGCGCTTCTGCCTCATCCACCGGGGCGAGGCGAAGCGCCGTATCGCGGTGCAATTCCGCCATGATGCCGCCAGCGCCGACCAGGATGATGGGCCCTGCCTCCGGGTCTCGCCGGAAGCCGATGATCGCCTCAGCCAGGCCCTTCACCATGGGCTGCACCAAAAACCCAGTGATGCGCGCCGCCGGGGCGCGGGCCCTGACGCGTGTCAGCATCGCAGAGGCCTCGGCCTCCAGCGCCACCGGATCGGGAATATTGAGCGCCACGCCAGCCACTTCTGTCTTATGCGCCAGATCGGGCGAGAGGATCTTGAGCGCCACAGGATAACGCAGCCCTGCGGGCACCGCATCGGGCGCGGCCATGACGGCAAAGGGGCTATCCAGGCCGAAAGCCGCGAAAAGCCGGCGCGCGTCAGCCTCATCAGGATGGGCCGGCGTGGTTTGGCTGATGGTGGGCGCTGCGGCCTCGGTGCGCGGCGCACGCCAATCGAAAAAGGCGCGGATCACATCGGCGCAGGATTCCGGCGTGCGGAAGGCAGGGATGCCGGCCTCTCCCAACAGCCGGAGCGACGCATCGGCCTGCGGCACCAGAAAGGCCGCGATGGGTTTGCCAAGCCCTGCCTTCACCGCGCCGGTAATTCCCGCCACCGCATCATGCGGGCGGAATTGCGCGGAAGACCCGACCACGGAAAGCACCATATCCGTGCCCGCATCGGCGGCGAGGGCTGAAAGCGCCGCCTCCACCTTATCGGCGCGCGTGCCCGCCAGCGTCACATCAATCATCCGCCCATGATGCGGCAGGCCAGCGGCTTCCAGCCCGGCCACGGCAGCGGCATCGGGCGGGCAGGTTTCAATGCCGACAACGCCCAAGGCATCCACCGCCATGGCACCACCACCACCCGTGGTGGTCATGACGGAAATGGTGCGTCGCGGATTGGCCAAGGGCTTCCGCCCAATGAACAAGGCAGGCGCTTCCAACAGCGCTTCAATCATCGTCACGCGCGCAATGCCATTGGCACGGAAGAAGGCATCCGCCGCCGCATCCGACCCCGCCAGCGCGCCCGTATGGCTGCCCGCCAGCTCCGCGCCGAAGCTTGAACGGCCAAGCTTGAAGGCAATGATCGGTTTGCCGAGTTCATGGGCGCGGCGCGCTGCGGCGGCGAGTTTTTCCGGCGCGCGAATCGCTTCCAGAAACAACAGCACCGCATCAACGCCCGGGTCTTCCACCAGCATGCCGGCGATTTCACTCGCGGTCAGATCGGCCTCATTGCCGGTGCCGATCAGATGCGAAAAGCCGATCCCGCGCGGTGCGCCGCGCGCCATGATGGCACCCATCATGGAACCGGATTGCGAAACGAGCGCGATGCGCCCGGCGGGCAGGCTATCGGCTTCCAGCGCCGCATTCACCGAACAGGCGGTGCGCGCGTTCAGATTGACCAGGCCCATGGAATTGGGGCCGAGCAGCCGCACCCCTGCCGCTTTCGCTGTCGCCAACAGTCTTTCCTGCAAGGCGCGGCCTTCCGGCCCGGCTTCGGCAAAACCATCAGCCAGAATGGCGGCGACAGGGATGCGCTTTTCGGCAACCGCTGCGATCTGCCCTTCCACATGCTGCGTACCCAGCAGCAGATAAGCGAGATCAATCTCCCCCGGCACATCGGCCAGGCGCGGATAGGCGCGTTCGCCAAGGATGGTCTCTGCGCTTGGATTGATTGGGAAAAGCTCACCAGTAAAGCCATGCTTGCGCAGATAGACCTGCGCGCGCGCGGTCAGGCGCTTCGGGTCCGATGATCCGCCAATCAGCGCAATGCGGCGCGGGTTGAGCAGGGCAGAGGCAAGGCGATCCATAAGGTCAATCCATCAATTCAAGGCGGGGGCCACACAGCCCTCAGGTGGTTCGTCAGGTGGCGCGACATGCAGCGCCAGGAAGGCGATTTCTTGCGCGGTCTCCGGCAGGGTGTTCAAGCCGTGATCATGCAGCGAAACGCGCCCGGCTTGGATGCGTTCGCGCACCGCATGGCGCGCCAGCAATTCCCGCGTGGGGCGGATCAGCACGGCGCGATCCCCTTCCGGCACGCCATCCAGCCCGGCAAAGATGACCACTGCGGCGGGACGCGACCAGGCAAGCCGCGCCGGCAATGGCCCAAGATGGCGCGCATTGGGCGCGAAGGCGCAGGCCGCCGCCGCATCAATCGCTTCCAGCGCACCGCTTGGCGGCAGGCGCTGCGCTGCCGCCAGAATCTCTGGCGGCGTGGCGGCTGCGCGCCCTGTTCCCAGGACGAGCAGCGCCAGCGCAGCGGAAAGGAACGGCTTCAGACCGGGTCCCAGCAGAAGACATCGCCGGAACGCTCAAGCGCCGAGAAAGCGGGCTTCAGCGCGGGCAGCGCATATTCTTCGATCATTTCCGGGGTCCAGCCTTCACTGCGGTGAATGCCGCGGATCGGGCGGGATTGGCTGTAGATGAAGATCTCATTCATCCGTGGCGAGAAGATTTGCCCCGTCACATCCTTCGCCGCATCGGAAGCAAGGAATACCGCGAGCGGCGCATTCTTATCCGGCGTCATGCGCATGATGCGTTCCACGCGGCGCTTTTGTTCCGGCGTTTCGGCAGGGATCGAGCCTGTCATGCGGCTCCAGGCGAAGGGGGCGATGCAATTGGACCGCACATTGAACCGCGCCATATCGAGTGCGATGGATTTGGACAGCGCCACAATGCCAAGCTTGGCCGCCGAGTAATTCGCCTGGCCGAAATTGCCGATCAGGCCCGAGGTGGACGACATATGCACATAAGCGCCCGATTGCTGGGCGCGGAAATGCGTCGCGGCGGCGCGGGAGACATAAAAGGACCCGGAAAGATGCACGGCAATCACGGCATCCCATTCTTCCGGCGTCATGCGATGGAAAATCTGGTCGCGCAGAATGCCGGCATTATTCACAACAATATCAATGCGGCCGAAGTGATCCATGGCCGATTGCACGATCTTTTGCGCGCTCACCCAGGTGGCGACGCTATCGGTGCAGATTTCGGATGTGCCGCCGTTTTGGGCAATGATTGCCTTGGTTTGCTGCGCGGGCGTCGCATCCAGGCCTTCGCCTGACAGCGATGCGCCCACATCATTGATGATGACCTTGGCACCCTGGCCCGCCATCATAATGGCGATTTCCCGGCCAATCCCGTTCCCGGCGCCGGTGACAATGGCAACCTTACCTTCAAGCATATTCGGCATGTGGCATTCCTCCTGCTTCTACACGGGCGGAGACTAGACCCGGCATGCCGGGCCGTGAAGCCGGGTTGCCGGTTTGGGCGCTGGCGCCTAGATGGGGATTGTAACAAACGGGGTCAGCTGTGGCGTTGGTATCGCTTCAGGGCGTGGGCAAGGTGTTTTCGGGCCGGACAGGCGCCTGGGAAGCCGTGCGCGATTTCTCCCTTGACCTGGCGGAGGGCGAGTTCTTCTGCCTGCTCGGCACCTCAGGCTGCGGCAAGACAACGGTGCTGAATATGGTGGCCGGATTTGAAGCACCGACCGCCGGCAGCATCCTGCTGGATGGTGCGCCCGTAGAAGGACCTGGTGCTGATCGCGGCGTGGTGTTTCAGGGCCATGACAGCCTGTATGATTGGCTGACCGCGCTGGACAATATCGGCTTTGGCTTGCGGCTGCGCGGCATGGGCAAGGCCGAACGCCGCGCAAAGGCCGAACATTTTCTGCGTATGGTGGGCCTGAACGGGCAGGGGGCGAAGCACCCTTCGGAACTCTCGGGCGGCATGAAGCAGCGCATCCAGATTGCGCGTGCGCTGGCGAATGACCCGCGCATGCTGCTAATGGATGAACCCTTCGGCGCGCTGGATGCCATGACACGCGCGGTGCTGCAGGGCGAACTCAGCCGGATTTGGGCCGAGACCAAGAAGACCGTTCTGTTTATCACGCATGATATTGAAGAAGCCTGCGCGCTCGCGACCCGCATCGGCGTGATGCGGCGCGGGCCGGGGGGCACGCTGAAGGCCATTGTACCGGTTGATTTGCCCTTCCCGCGCGAACGCACATCGGATGATTTCATGCGGGTCTTCCGCGATGTGCATGGCCTTATCCACGATGAGATTCACGGTGCGCACTGAACGCCTGACCACCATTGCTGGCTATATCGCGGGCTTCGGCCTGCTGTTCCTGATTTGGCATCTGGCCGCCACCTATTTGGTGAAATCCACCCTGTTCCCGCCACCGGGCCCAGTGCTGGCACGCGGTTGGATGCTGATTGAAGATGGCATCCTCCAGGAACAAATCGTCGCATCGCTGAAGCGCATCGCGCAGGGGTTTCTGCTGGGATCGGCCATCGGCATCCCAGTCGGGCTCGCGATTGGGTCCTTCAAGCCGGTGCGCTGGCTGCTGGAACCCTGGACGGAATTCTTCCGCTTCATCCCGGCTGTCGCCATGATCACTGTTTCGGTGATCTGGTTTGGCATCGGTGAGGAAAGCAAGGTCTTTCTGATTGCCTATACCACCATCTTCGTTGTGATCATCTCAACCGCTGCCGGCGTGGGTGCGGTGGGGCGGGACAAGATACGCGCCGCGCAATGCCTCGGTGCCAATCGCTGGCAGGTATTTGGTCTGGTCGCGCTGCCGGCGACCGTGCCCTATATCCTGACGGGCATGCGGCTTGCCATGTCCAATGCCTTCGTCACCATCGTCGCGGCTGAGCTGATCGCTTCCAATGATGGGCTTGGCAAAATGCTCTGGGATGCCAGGCTTTTCATGCAGATTGAGGATATTTTTGTGGCGCTGGTCGCCCTTGGGCTGCTGGGCTTTGCGACCGATCGCAGTTTTCGCTTTCTGATCCGCGCCTTTGCGGGGCGCTTCAACGCAACCGTGTAAAGGGAGAATTCACCATGCTTCGTCGTTCACTTCTGGCGCTGCCGGCCGCCGCTGCCGGCGCCTATATCCTGCCCGCTTCGGCGCAGGCACCCACCAAGATCACCATCGCGACCGGTGTGGATCCATCCTTCGCGCAATTCTACATCGCGAAGGAAGGTGGCTTCTTTGAACGCAATGGCCTGGATGTCACGGTGAATACCGGGCCTTCCGGCAGCGCGATGATTGCGTTTCTGATCGGCAATCAGATCAATTCCGCCTATGGCGCCGAACAGGCCGGCGTTTCCGCCCATGTGCGAGATGCCAATGTGGTGGCCGTTGCCGAAGGTGTGGCGCTGATGCGCTGGCTTTCAGTCGTGGGCCGTGGTGTTGAGAATATGGAAGCGCTCAAGGGCAAGCGCGTTGGTGTGGCACGCGGCACGGGCAGCGAAACCTTCTGGCTTTCCGTTGTCTCCCGCCTTGGTCTCAACCAAGCCGATTACACCATCGTGAATGTCGAGGCGCCTGAGATGGTCGCCGCCATGGAACGCGGCAATATTGATGCCTTTGTCGTGTGGGAACCCTGGCCGACCCGCGGTACCCGCGCCATTCCAGGCAGCAAGATTCTGCTCAGCAACGACCAGATCGCGATTCAAAGCAATTACGTCTATGTCAATAAGGGCTGGGCGGAAGCCAATCGCGCCACGACCGAAAGGCTCATGCGGTCCTTGGTGCAGGCAACCGAATTCGCCGCCAGCAATCGCGAACAGGCCGTGCAGCAGGTGGCGCGCTTCCTCCGCCAGGATCGTGCTTTCATCGCGGAGCTGATGGGCAAGGTCGAATATCGCATGAACCTGACCAGCGACAGTGTTGCCTTCATGCAGCGCGCGATTGATCAGCTGCGCGGCATGAACCGGCTGGATCGTCCCGTGACCACTGACCAGGTGATCTGGAAGGACCCGCTGGGCTGGGTTGCGCCGGATCGCGTGAAGATCTGAGGCGCGGCTGCGTGGCGCTGCTGTTTCGCTGCGCCACGCCGGCGGATTTGCCCGCCATCATCGCGCTTTTGGCCGATGACAGGCTGGGTCAGGGGCGAGAGGATGCCGCTGACCCACCGAACCCTGCCTACATTGCTGCCTTCGCCGCCATTTCCGCCGACGCCAATCAATATCTGGCGGTGGTGGAAGATGCCGGGCGCGTGATTGGCTGCCTGCAACTCAGTTTCATTCCAGGGCTTTCGCGTTTGGGAATGTGGCGCGGGCAGATTGAAGGCGTGCGCATTGCCGCCGACCGGCGCGGCGATGGGCTTGGTCGGCAAATGTTCGCCTGGGCTGTCGCGGAGTGTCGCGCGCGGGGTTGCGGGTTGGTGCAGCTTACCACCGACAAGACCAGGCCCAAGGCGCGGCGCTTTTACGAAAGCCTTGGTTTTGTCGCGAGCCATGAGGGCATGAAGCTGGCGCTTTAGAGCGTGTTGCGTTCGCATGGGTTCACGCCACCCGCTCTACCTCGTTGTTTTCGAGCATCTTCACACGTTCAGATTTTCCATCTGAACGTGATCTGCTCTGGTTTGTGGTCAAGCGGCGCGGAGATGCCCAGGGTTGAACAGGCCTTCCGGGTCCAAGGCTTCCTTCACCCGCGCGCTGATCGCGGCGAGTGGCGCTGCCTCCGCAGGCAAGACCGGTACGGCAAGGCGTAGCGACTCCGGCGCGCGAAACAGCATCGTCGCGCCGGCTTCGGCCGCTGCCGCCGCGCTGATCGTGGCGTGATTGGTACTGCTGGGCGTAGCCGCGATCCAGACCAGCCCACCGCCCCAATCCAGCAGCACGCGACCACCAATCGCGCTTGCTGCGGCGGCGATGCACGGCCCGGCAGAGGGGCGCACCGACACGCGCCAGATGGCCTCATCTGCGCTGGCATTCAGCGGTTCAACTTCACGCATACTGCGCCAGAAGGCGCGACTTTCACCATCTTGCAGCACGCGTTGTGCGCCAAAATTATCCAGCATGGCGCATAGCTTTTCCATGCGATAGGTGACGGAGGCCGCAAAATCCTCAAGCCGCAACGCCGCGACCGCGTGATCCTGCGCCGGCAGTGCCGCCGCTGCGGAGACACCGAAGGGACTGCCAAGCCCAGCGGAAAGCGCGGCCACGGCGCTGGCAAGATCAGGCGCTTCGATCAGCAGCGTCGCGCTGGTCTCGGGCGCCGGCAGCACCTTGAGCGTCACTTCCGTGATGACGCCAAGCGTGCCGTACGACCCAGATAAAAGCTTGCACAGATCAAGCCCGGTCACGTTCTTGAGCACGCGCCCGCCGGAACGAATGGCCTCACCCGCGCCATTGATGAAGCGCAGCCCCAACACATGATCGCGCGTTGCCCCCCAGGCGATGCGTCGCGGTCCGGAAAGATTGGCGGCTACCACGCCACCAATGCTTGGCGGGGCTGAGGTGGCGAATATGCCGTTCAAATAGGGCGATTCGGCAATGAGCTGTTGGCCTTTCTCTGCGACGGTCGCTTCAATTTCAGCGAGAGGCGTGCCCGCGCGCGCGCTGATAATCAGCTCCGCTGGGCGATAGAGCGTAACGCCCGTAAGCGCGCGCGTGGAGACGCTGCGCGCGGCCTGCACGGGGCGCAGCATTCCGTGCTTTGAACCCTGCCCTTCAATGGCCAGCGGCTCACGCGCCGCGCGCGCCGCCTGCACTGCGGCGATGATGCCGGCCTCGTCCATCGGTGTGATCGCGGTGTTCATTCGGCGGCGATCGCAGGCTGAAGCGCGCCTTGTAGCGGGAATACCTTGGCGGGGTTGAGCAACCAGGCGGGATCGAAGGCTGACTTGATGGCGCGCTGCTGCGTCAGTTCATGTTCCGCGAATTGCACATTCATCAGATCACGCTTTTCCACGCCAACGCCATGCTCGCCCGTCAGGCAACCGCCGACTTCCACGCAAAGCTTCAGGATATCGGCGCCAAAGGCCTCCGCGCGGCGGAAACTATCAGCGTCATTCGCATCAAACATGATCAGCGGATGCAGATTGCCATCGCCGGCATGGAAGACATTGGCGACCTTCAAGCCGTATTCATCGCTCATTTCGCCGATACGCTTCAACACATGCGGCAATTCGCTGGTCGGGATGGTGCCATCCATGCACAAATAATCCGGGCTGATGCGCCCAACGGCACCAAAGGCACCCTTACGACCCTTCCAGATGGCCAGGCTTTGCTCAGCGGTCTCTGCGACCTTCAGGCTGATCGGATCAAACCGCGCGCAAATATCTTTTATGCGCGCCAGCAGCGCGTCCTGCTCTGCTATGCTGCCTTCCACTTCAATGATCAGCATGGCTTCCGCATCCAAGGGATAGCCGGCATGCGCAAAGGCTTCGCAAGCATGGATGCAGGGCTTGTCCATGAATTCCAGCGCAACGGGGATAATGCCGCTGCCGATAATGGCATCCACGGCGGCCCCCGCAATTTCAATCGAGTTGAAGGCGGCGAGCATGGCGCGCGCCCCTTCTGCGCTGCGCAGGATGCGCACCGTCACTTCCGTGACAATGCCCAATTGACCTTCACTGCCGGTGATCAGCCCCAGCCAATCATAGCCTGCCGCATCCAGATAGGTGCCACCAATGTCAAGCACCTCGCCTTCAATGGTGACGAATTTCACACCGAGCAGATTATTCGCCGTCACGCCATATTTCAGGCAATGTGCGCCGCCGGAATTCATCATCACATTGCCGCCAATCATGCAGGCAAGCTGTGATGAGGGATCGGGTGCGTAGAAGAAACCCTTAGCCTCCACCGCCTTGGTGATGCCGATATTGGTCACACCCGCACCCACCACCGCGTAGCGATCCGCATAATTGATCTCGTGAATGGCATTAAGCCGCATGAGGCCAACCACCACCGCATCCGCCAAGGGCAGAGCGCCACCCGAAAGGCTGGTCCCCGCCCCGCGCGGCACCACACGAATGCCCTGTTCATGGCAATAACGCAGCACCGCCGCGACCTGTTCGGTTGAAGAAGGCAACACCACCGCAAGCGGTATTTGCCGATAGGCGGCCAGCCCATCGGTTTCATAAGGTTTAAGGCGAATACCCTCGGCAATCACGCCATCGCCTGGCACAAGCGCTTGGAGCGCCGCGACAATTTCTGCGCGGCGGGCGAGAATCTCAGGCTTCGGGGCGGGCAGGGGGATCATGGCGGTGTCCTGTGGCTGCGGCGAAAATGCACATCTGACCCGCCATGGGCAAGGGCCATGTCCACCTCAGCAGGCAATGCCCCTTTGGCGCAGCGCGGCAAGGACCTGCGCGGCGCAAGCTTCGGCACTGGAATCGCCCGTATGCAGGTGGATATCGGGGTTCTCAGGTGGTTCATAAGGGCTGCCAAGACCGGTAAAATTCGGGATCAAACCAGCCTTTGCCTTGGCGTAAAGCCCCTTAGGATCACGCGTGATGCAGGTTTCAATCGGTGCATCAACATGGATTTCGACAAAATCTTCGGCGCCCACCAATTCACGTAGCATCTGCCGATCCGCCCGGAAGGGTGAAATGAAGGAAGCAAGCACGATAAGGCCAGCATCCATCATCAGCTTGGCGACTTCGCCGGCACGGCGGATATTTTCAACGCGATCTGCAGCGGTGAAGCCGAGGTCTCGGCATAGCCCGTGGCGCAGATTATCGCCATCCAGGCTGTAGCAATGCCGCCCGGCTGTGAACAGCGCCTGTTCCACGAGATTGGCAATGGTGGATTTGCCCGACCCTGACAGGCCCGTAAACCATAGAAGAAGTGGACGTTGGCCGTTTCGCTCCGCCCGCGCAGTTCGGTCAATGGTGAAGTCAGCGCGATGGATGTTGCTGGCACGCCGGAGCGCGTGGCGTATCATGCCGGCTGCGACGGTTTCATGCGTGAAGCGATCCACCAGGATAAAGGCGCCAATTGCGCGATTTTCGCTGTATTTATCCAAGGCTACCGGCTTCAGGGTCGACAGGTGGCATAGCCCCAGATCATTCATCTGAAGCGTCCGCGCCGCCACATGATCCCCCGTGTTCACATCAATCCCATGCCTGAGAGACGTAACGCGCGCCTGGGTCCAATCCTGACTGATGCGGAGCAGATAATCCCGGCCCGGCAGCATTGGTTCAGCCCCCATCCAGAGAATATCAGCTGCGAATTGATCGGAAACTTCGGGTGGTGCCTCTGGCGCGACCAGCAGGTCCCCGCGGGCGATATCAATTTCCTCATCAAGCGTCAGTGTCACAGCCTGTCCCGCATTTGCTTCAGCCAAATCGCCATCAGCAGTGACGATGCGTTGCACCTTGGCATTACGGCCACTACTGGCCACGCGGATATTCTGACCTGTCTTTACGTGCCCGGAAACAACGGTGCCGGCATAGCCGCGAAAATTGGCATCGGGCCGATTGACCCATTGTACCGGAAAGCGAAAGGGCTGGCCGGTCCCGTCTGATTGCACATCAATTTCTTCAAGATGCTGCAGCAGGCTTGGCCCATGATACCAGGCCATATTCCCCGAGGCACTGGTCACATTATCCCCCATGCGGGCGCTGAGCGGGATGGCGGTGACATCAGTGAAATTGAGTTTTTCGGCAAAATCCTTGTAGGTATCAATAATGGCCGCGTAGCGATCAGCGTCGAAGCTGATCAGATCCATCTTGTTCACCGCAAGCACAAGATGCCGAATGCCAAGTAGCGAACAGATCAGCGAATGGCGCTTGCTTTGCGGCAGCAAGCCCTTGGAAGCATCAATCAGAATGATGGCGAGGGAAGCGGTTGAAGCCCCGGTCGCCATATTGCGCGTATATTGCTCATGGCCTGGCGTATCAGCGACAATAAAGCTGCGGCGTGATGTGGCAAAATAGCGATAGGCGACATCAATCGTAATGCCTTGCTGGCGCTCAGCCTCAAGCCCATCCAGCAGCAGGGCGAAATCAATATCCGCGCCGGTCGTGCCGTGGCGACGGCTATCGCGGCTGAGCGCTGCCAGCGTATCGTCAAAAATCAGCCCGCATTCATGCAATAGCCGACCGATCAGGGTGGATTTGCCATCATCCACCGAACCGCAGGTAATGAAGCGTAACAAATCGCGTTGGGCTGACATCAGAAATAACCCTCACGCTTTTTGCGCTCCATTGAAGCTTCCGAGTCGCTGTCGATCAAACGACCTTCGCGTTCGCTGCTGCGCGCTGCGCGCATTTCCGCAATGATTTCGGCCAGGCTGGCCGCTGTGCTTTCAACCGCACCGGAAAGCGGGTAGCAGCCAAGGGTACGGAAGCGGACCATTTTCGTCTCCGGCGCCTCACCCGGGTTTAGCGGCAGCCGTTCATCATCCAGCATGATCCAGGTACCGGCGCGGCGCACCACAGGGCGCGGTGCTGCAAAGTAAAGCGGCACAACCGGAATATCCTCAGCCGCGATGTAATCCCAGACATCATATTCAGTCCAATTCGAAAGGGGAAAAATGCGCATGCTTTCCCCTTGATGGAGGCGTGTATTGAACAAGGACCATAATTCGGGCCGTTGCGCGCGCGGGTCCCAGACATGGCCGGGGCCGCGGAAGGAAAAGATGCGTTCCTTCGCGCGGGATTTTTCCTCATCGCGGCGTGCCCCGCCAAAGGCGGCATCGAAGCCGTATTTGTCGAGAGCCTGGCGCAGCGCCTCGGTCTTCATCACTTGCGTATGGAGTGCCGATCCCGATGCAATGGGGTTGATTCCGCGCGCCAAGCCTTCCTGATTGGCATGCACCAGTAATTCCAGCCCAAGCTGCTGCGCGATACTGTCACGAAAGTGGATCATCTCCTTGAACTTCCAAGTCGTATCAATATGCAGCAGCGGAAAAGGCGGCTTGCCCGGGAAGAAAGCCTTCATGGCAAGATGCAGCAGCACGCCGCTATCCTTGCCGATGGAATAGAGCAGCACAGGTCGGCGGAAGGCCGCTGCACCTTCGCGCAGAATACCAATGGCCTCCGCTTCCAGGCGCGCCAGATGGGGGGTAAGGCGTCGTTTTACCGGCATGACCTCAAAATAGCGCAGTGACCGCCGCTTTCAACTGCGCCTTATTTCGCGAGCCACCCACCATCAACCGGGAGCGCAATCCCAGTGGTGAAGCTTGCCGTATCACTCGCCAGATAAAGCACGCCATCGGCCACTTCTTCCGGCCTGCCAAAACGCCCCATGGCATGCCGGGCACGAGACGCCGCGCGCGCCGCTTCCGGATCAGCGCGCCGGCCCATGCTGCGTGAAAGGAGCGGCGTATCAATGGCACCCGGCACAATCGCATTCACGCGAATGTTATCGGCCACAAAATCAAGCGCCATGACGCGCGTCAGGCTCAATATCGCACCCTTGGCGGCGATATAGGCGCTATTGCCAGCCCCGCCCGCGATGGCGAGTTGCGATCCTGTGGTGATGATCGCCCCGCCACCTTGGCGCTTCATGGCCGGGATGACAGCGCGCGCCCAAAGCCAGGTGCCGCCAACATGCACGCGAAATACTGCATCCCAATCCTCGGGCTTCGTGTCCAGCACCGTACCGCCCGTAGAAAACCCCGCAGCCGCAAACAGAATATCAATGCGCCCATAATGCTGGAGTATGGCCGCCGCATCCTCATCCGCAGCACCTGGGGCGCCAACATCGGAAACACGCGTCAATGCGCCACCAATGAGCTTCGCGGTTTCCTCAACCGCTGCCGCATCGCGATCCACCAGCGCAAGCTTGGCACCTTCTTGCGCAAATAGCACAGCGGTTGCGCGACCAATGCCAGAACCGGCGCCGGTGATGACCGCGATCTTATCCTTCAAACGCATGGTATCCTCCTGAATTTTATGTTGAGGCAGGCAAGCGCTTGGCATCGCGCCGCTGTTCATAGGCTTTGGCGTGCAAGAAGGCTGCCTCATGCAAGGCACTGGGCAACCCATGGCGCCGCGCGGCTTCCAACAGAAAGCCCAGGATATGATCCGCTTCAATCCGCCCGCCAGCTTCCAAATCACGCAGCATGGAGGCCGTGTAAGCGCTGGCGCCATCGCCAAAGACGCCGCGATATTGCTGCATGAAGGTATCGCTCATTGGGAAGCCTTCAGCCGCCGCGATCGCCGCATTCGCTTCCAGAATGCCATGCATAAAGCCGATACCATTGGGAGCGCGCGCGATCTCACCGACATTGGCGCGCATCAGCACGGTGCAGATGGCGCTGGTGCCAAGATGCACCAGCTTTTCCCACATCTGCGCCATGATGTTGGGCACGGCGGTTGCCACCATGCCGGGTGCTGCGCCGAAGGCGGCAGCGATGGCCTCAACCCGTGTGCTCATGCCGCCGGCAATTTCGCCAAAGGTCAGCCAGCGCCAATCATTCAAATGCCGGATCGTGCCATCGGGTGCCAGGCCCGCTTGAATCTTGGCAAGGCCACCAAGCACACGCTCCACCCCAAAGGCGCGTTGCAGGGTTTCGATGTGGCTGATGCCGTTCAGCACAGGCAGGATGGCGGTGCGCGCATCCACGGCGGGGCGGATGGTCTCAATCGCCTCCGCCAAATCATAAGCCTTGCAAGTCAACAGCAGCACATCCCAGCCGGGTTGCAGCGCATCAGGCGTGATGGTTGTCACCTCGGCCTGATAATCGCCAAGGCTGCTTGAAATCCGTAACCCATCACGGGCGAGTGCGGCGGCGCGTGCGGGACGTACCAGAAAGCAAGGGTCAAGCCCCGCCTGGTGCAAACGCCCGCCAAAATAGCCACCCAAGGCGCCCGCGCCCAAAATCAAAATCCGCATCCGACCCTCATGCCAAGCAAGGCCGCAAGGTTAGCGCAAAGCGCCGGCCCTGCGAATGCCAGCCGGCCCCGTTACCCAAGCATGGATTTCGGGACATGCAGGTTGCGAAAACCCTGCTATGCTGTCCCGATGCGGAAATGGCTGATTGCCCTTGTTGTTGTGCTTGGTGCCGGCGCTGCCTGGTGGGCGGCGGGCTTGCCGCGCCCTGGTTTCCTGGAAGCAGATGGCCGCGCTGGCGTGCCCAAGCTTCGCACTGCCACGCTTGATCGCGGGTCCATTACCGCCGTGGTGGCGGCAACAGGCACAGTGAATCCAGTGACGCTGGTGCAGGTAGGCAGCCAATTATCCGGCCAGATTCGCGAATTGCTGGCGGATTTCAATTCCAAGGTCACCGCCGATCAGCCGATTGCACAATTGGATACCGCAACGCTTGAAGCCCGTCGCGCGGCGGCCGAGGCCGATGTGCATGCCGCCGCTGCGCAAATCACCGTTTCTCGCGCGCAGGCGGAACGCGCGGTGGCGGATCACGCGCAAGCGAAGGCACAGATCGAAGCGGTGCGCGCCGCACTTCTGGGCGCCGAGGCCAGCCTGCGCGATGCCGAGGTTGAAGCCGCGCGCACCGCAGAATTGCGCGCCCGCGGCGTGGGCACGGAACGTGAGGCCCTGCGCGCCGGCTTCACCGCTGATCGGCTGCGCGCTGCAGTGGCGCAGGCTCAGGCGGATATTTCGCGCGCCGATGCCGCGTTGCTTGCGGCTGAGGCTGCGGCCCGCACCGCGGATGCCCAGGTGGAAGCCGCCATTGCCGCGCGCGAACAAAGGGTGGCGCAGCTTCGTCAGGTGGCGGTGGATCTGCGTAACGCCACGATCAAATCACCGATTGATGGCGTTGTTGTCTCTCGCAATATTGATGTCGGGCAAACTGTCGCGGCGTCTTTCCAATCCCCCATCCTGTTCCAGATCGCCGCCAGCCTGGATGAGATGGAAGTCCATGCGACAGTGGATGAAGCCGATATCGGCCGCGTGCGTGCAGGCCAGGAAGTGACCTTCACTGTCGCCTCCTACCCCAATGAAACTTTGCGTGGCCGTGTGAAGGAAATCCGCCTGGCAGCGACCACGGTACAGAATGTGGTGACCTATACGGTCGTGGTGAATACCTCCAATACCTCTGGCCGATTGCTGCCAGGCATGACAGCGACTTTGCGCATCATTACCGATATCCGCAATGATGTCTTGCGTGTGCCGAATGCAGCGCTGCGGTGGCGACCGGCGGGTAGTGCCGCCACTCCAGGCAGTGCGGCACAAACACAAGGTGGTGGCCAGCAGATGGACCAGGCGCTGGCGCAGCTTTCGGATTTGACTGAGGCGCAGCGCACGGAAATTGAAGCCGCGCGCGCGGAAATGCGCTCCCGTATGGCGGCGCTCCCGCAGGACCCGGATGCGCGGCGCCAGCAGGCACAAGCGGCACGCCAGCGCCTGATTGCGCGGTTGAATGCGGTACTCACGCCAGATCAGCGCGCACGCCTTGCAGCACTTCGCGGCAATGCCGCCGCTGGTCAGGCGGGCACCGTTTGGGTGCAGGAAGGTGAGGCGCCGCCGCGCGCCATACAGCTGCGCATTGGCCTGACCGATGGCAGTGTCACTGAAATCATCAGCGGCGATATCGCGGAAGGGATCGCGGTGGTCATCGGCCAGGAACGCGCCGGTGCTGCCCCGGCTTCCGCCGCGCGGCGGCTTTTCTGATTCCATGACGGCCTTGATTGAAACCAGCGGCCTCACCAAGCATTACCCAGCCGGTGAGGGCGTGGTTGCCGCGTTGCAGGATGTTTCGCTTTCCATCGCACCGGGGCGCTTTGTCGCCGCCATGGGGCCATCGGGGTCTGGCAAATCCACCTTCCTCAATCTGATCGGTTGCCTGGATCGCGCGACGCGCGGCAGCTATCGCCTGATGGGTGAGGAGGTTGAGGCACTTTCCCATGACCGGCTGGCTGATCTTCGCAGTCGGCGTCTGGGTTTTGTCTTTCAATCCTTCAATTTGCTGCCGCGTGCGGATGCGCTTGCCAATGTTGAACTGCCACTGATTTATCGCGGCATGCCCCGGCGCCAGCGGCGCGAACGTGCGGCGGCGGCGCTGGCGGCGGTGGGCCTTGCGGATCGCATGCATCATCGCCCGACGCAGCTTTCCGGCGGTCAGCAGCAGCGCGTTGCGATTGCGCGCGCCATTGTCGGCAGCCCGGATTTGATACTGGCGGATGAACCGACCGGCGCCCTTGATACGCGCACCGGGCTTTCCATCATGGCGCTGTTTCAGGCGCTCAATCGTGACGGTGTCGGCATTCTGATGGTGACGCATGATGCGGATGTGGCGCGCTTTGCCGGACGCGTCTTGCGCTTTCGCGATGGGCGTTTGATTACGGATGAAACGCAGCCCGCCGCCGATGCCGCTGCCGCGCTGGCTGCCCTGCCGGAAGCGGATGCTGCTGCATGAGTGCGACCCTGCCGCCCATCACCGTAACCGCCAGGCGCGGCATTGATGTGCTGGAAGCCTTGCGCGGCGCGTTATCAGCGCTTTCGGCGAATCTGTTGCGTTCCATCCTGACGGCGCTTGGCATTTTCATTGGTGTTGCTGCGGTAATCGCGACCGTCGCGGTGGGGGAGGGCGCGCGGCGCCAGGTGCTGGCGCAGATCCAGTCTCTGGGTGCCAATCTGCTGATCGTCTGGGGTGGCAGCGCCACCATGGGCGGCGTGCGGCTTGGTGCGGGTGGGCGTTCCAACCTTTCCTGGGATGATGCGGCGGCGATTGCGCGTGAGATTCCGGAAGTGCAGGTGGCAGCCGGTTCCATTCGTCAGACCTTCCAGGTTGTGGCCGGCAATCAGAACTGGTCCACCACCGTATTGGCGACCGAACCCGATTATTTCATCGCCCATGAATGGGTCGCCGATAGCGGGCGCCTGTTCTCGCCTGAAGAAGCCGCCAGCGGACGTAAGGTCGTGATCCTGGGTGCGACTGTGGCGGAGATGCTCTTCGCCGAAGAAGATCCCGTCGGGCGTGAGATTCGCATTCGCCAAACGCCTTTTGAGGTGATTGGCGTCATGGCGCGCAAGGGCCAGAATCCAATGGGCCAGGATCAGGATGACACGGTTTTCGTGCCCTATTGGACCGCACGGCGCAGCGTGATGGGCGCATCGCGCGCCAATGCGCGGCAGGTCGGCGTGATTTCCGTGAAGGTGCATGAAGGTGAGGATATGGCGGCAGCCGAGGACGCCATTCGCGCCCTGATGCGCCAGCGCCATCGCGTCGCGGCCAATGAACCGGATAGTGTTTCCATCCGCAATCTTTCCGATATCCAGGCGACGCGTGATGCCTCGGCGCGCACCCTCTCGGCCTTGCTTGCCTCTGTTGCGGCAGTGTCGCTGCTGGTGGGCGGCATTGGCGTGATGAATATCATGCTGGTGAGCGTGACAGAGCGCACGCGCGAAATTGGCCTCAGGCTCGCGATTGGGGCGCGACGACGCGATGTGCTGGCGCAATTCCTGTTGGAAGCGGTGATGCTGGCGCTATTGGGTGGCGCGGCTGGCGTGTTGGCGGGCATGGCGCTGTCGCATATTCTGGCCGATGTGGCCGGCTGGCCGGTGCTGGTCCGGGCCGATGCGGTCCTGATTGCCGTTGGCGTTTCGGCGCTGACCGGCCTTTTCTTTGGCTTCTGGCCAGCACGCCGTGCCGCGCATTTGGACCCGATTACGGCACTCCGGCACGAATAACCCCCTTCCGTTCCGGCGCGGCGCGCGGCAGGATCAGGCAGAAGCCAATCAAGGGGAAAGCCATGACCAAGGTCATCATCACCTGCGCCGTGACGGGTGCGATCCACACGCCTTCCATGTCGGATTACCTGCCGATCACGCCGAAGGAAATTGCGGAACAATCCATCGCTGCCGCGGAAGCAGGCGCTTCCATCATCCATTTGCATGCGCGTGACCCGCAAAATGGTCAGCCGACGCCGGACCCGAAGGTGTTCATGCAATTCCTGCCCGTCATCAAGCAATCCACTGACGCGGTGATCAATATCACCACCGGCGGTGGGCTTGGTATGACTTTGGATGAAAGGCTGGCGGCGCCTTTGCTGGCGAAGCCTGAAATGTGCAGCCTGAATATGGGGTCCATGAATTTCAACATCGCGCCATCAGCGGCGCGCGTGAAGAAGTTCAAAAATGATTGGGAAAAGCCCTATCTGGAAGGCACGACCAATTACATATTCCGCAATACCTTCCAGGATATCGAACAGGTCGTGGAGCGGCTCGGCAAGGCGCATGGCACGCGCTTTGAATTTGAATGTTACGATGTTGGGCATTTGTACAATCTGGCCCATATGCTGGACCGCAAGATTGTTGAGCCGCCGCTATTCACCCAAACCATTTTTGGCATTCTGGGTGGCATTGGTGCGGAACCACGCAACCTGATGTTCATGAAGGAAACGGCGGATCGGCTTTTCGGCAAGGATTATGTCTGGTCGGTGCTGGCGGCGGGGCGCAACCAGATGCCCTTCACCACCATGGCCGGCATGTTGGGTGGCAATGTGCGCGTTGGGCTGGAAGATAGCCTCTGGCTCGGCAAGGGCGTGCAGGCGAAATCCAATGCCGAACAGGTCGCGAAAATCCGCCGCATCCTGGAAGAGCTCAGCCTGGAAATCGCGACACCGGCGGAAGCACGCCAAATGCTGAAGCTCAAGGGCGGTGATCTCGTCGGTTTCTGAAGCAAAAAATTCGGGAGGGCCGCGCCATGGCCGAAAAATACACCGTCGCCGATCTGGTCGCGGAATTCCTGCCGCAAGTGGGTGTTTCCACCGTCTTTGGCATTGTGTCCGTGCATAATATTCCGATGCTGGATGCGATCGGCCAGCGCAATCGCCTGCGCTATGTGAAGGCGCGTGGTGAGATGGGCGGCGCGCATATGGCCGATGCCTATGCGCGCGTCACCGGCCATTTGGGCGTGATTTTCACCAGCACGGGCCCCGGCATGGCCAATGCCATTCCGGGTTTGGTGGAAGCGCGCTTTGCCGGGAGCCCCGTGCTGCATATCACTGGGCAGACCGCCACGCGTTTCATTGATCGTGATGTTGGCACGGTGCATGACGTGCCGGGACAAACCCAGGCACTCGCGGCGGTGTGCAAGGCAGCCTATCGCGTGCGCAGCGCCAATGAGGCGTTTGGCGTGCTGGTGCGTGCAGCGGCGGAAGCGCTTTCCGCGCCGCGCGGCCCGGTTTCGGTTGAAATCCCGATTGATTTGCAACGTACGCTCATCCCTCGGCCTGCGGGGCTGGATGCGCTAGTGCTGCCCATCACCGCACCCTTGCCGCCCAATCCAGCAGAATTGGATGAGGCGGTGGCGATTCTCTCCAAGGCCAAGCGCCCGATGTTGTGGCTTGGCAATGGCGCGAAGCAGGCGGGCGCGGAAGCGGCGCGGCTGATGGCGCTCGGCTTTGGTGCTGTCTCTTCCTGGAATGGTCGTGGCATTATTCCGGAAGATCACCCCATGACGCTCGGTGCGTTGCACGGCAATGGATCGCCGCGCGTGCAGGAATTCTATGGCTCGGTGGATGCCATGCTGGTCGTGGGATCACGGCTGCGCGGGCATGAGACGATGGATTTCAACATGAAGCTGCCGCAAACGCTGATCCGCGTGGATGGCGATGCGGCGGCCAATGGGCGCGGCTATGCTTCCTCGCTTTTTCTGCATGGTGATGCGGCTTTGACTATGGCGGCACTGGCGGATCGGCTCGCGGGCAAGATGGCGGTTGATCCGGGTTTTGCGGCTGATTTCGCTGCGCTGAAATCGCGTGCCGGTCAGGAATATCGCGAAACGCTTGGCCCTTATCAGGGCTTTCCGGATGCGGTGCGCGCCGCGCTGCCGCGTGATGGCGTTTGGGTGCGTGACATCACCATTTCAAACTCCACCTGGGGCAATCGCATTTTCCCGATTTATGACCCGCGCAATGCAGTGCATCCGGTGGGTGCCGCGATTGGGCCTGGCCTCGCGCTTGGTATCGGCGCCGCGCTTGGCGCTGGTGGGCGCAAGACCATCACCATGGTGGGTGATGGCGGCTTCGCGCTTGGCATGAATGAGTTGTGGGCCGCAACACAGGAAAAAGCCGAATTGGTCACCATGGTCATGAATGATCGCGGCTATGGCGTAATTCGTCACATCCAGGATGCGCTCGCTGATGGGCGCTTGTTTGGCGATGATATTTTGAACCCGAATCTGGAAGGCCTGGCTGCCTTGGCCGGCATGCCCTTCTTCCGCATCAGCAAGGCTGAGGAAGTGACCGATGTGCTGAAAAAGGCGCTCGCGGTTTCTGGCCCTGCGCTGGTGGAGGTTGACATGATCGCGATCGGCCCATTCCCGCCCTATGCGCCCTTCAACACCATGGGCAAGCATGCGGAACGTGCGGCGCGTTGATGATGAAAGAAGCGCAGATCATTTCGCATCGCGGCGGTGCTTATCTTTGGCCAGAGAATAGCCTGCTCGCCTTCCGCCAAAGCCTGAACTTGCCGGTGGAAGTTCTGGAATGCGATGTGCACCCCTCCGCCGATGGCGTGCCCATGGTGCATCATGATGCGACCCTGGAACGCATGACGGACTTGGCCGGGCCATTGGTGGCACGCAGCGCCGCTGAACTTGGCAAGGCGCGGTTTCGCGGCGCGCCGGGGGAAGGCATCCCGACACTCGCCGCGCTGGCGCGGCTTGTGGCGCCCAGCGACAAATTGCTGCGCGTGGAAGTGAAGGGCGACCGCGATCACAAGCCCTATCCGGATTTTCTGCCGTGCGTGCTTGGTGTGCTGGAAGCGGAGGGCATGCTGACACGGACCATCATCATCGCCTTTCATGGCGGCACGGCAGCGGCTGCAGCGCAGGAAAAGCGGCTGGCGGGCGCGATTTGGCTGGTGAATAGCGCCATTCTGGCAAGCCTTGGGCCGGATGCCTGCATGGCGGCAGCGCGCGCGCTTGGCGTGACGGGATGCGAATGTTCCATGGGTGATGTCACACCCGCCTTCATTGCGGCGGCGCGCAAGGCGGGCCTCACCACCGGTGTCTGGGCGGCCAATCATCGTGCCGAGATTGAGAAAGCGCTTGACCTTGGCATGGATGCCTTCGCCACCGATGATCCGCCGCTCGCGATTGAACTCAGAAAGGCGCGCGGCTGATGCGCATTGCTGCGCTTGATTTTCTTGGGGTGAATGTCACGCCCAAGACCAATTGGTGTTTTGTTTTGCTGCGGCTGGAAGATGGCCGGTCTGGCATTGGCGAAATCACGCTTTCGGATCACGAGGCGCTGCTGGCAGCGGAAGTCGCGCGGCTTTCGGCAGCGCTGAAGGGGCAGGATGCCAGTGCGCGCAATCGGCTCGCGCGGTTATTGCCACATGCGCCGGCGGGCCTTGTTGCACATACGGTGATCTCCGGTCTCGAACAGGCGCTGTGGGATGTGGCGGGGCAGGAAGCGGGCCATCCCATCCATGCCATGTTGGGTGGCGCCTTGCGCGAGAATGTGCCGCTTTACGCCAATATCAATCGCGGCGCATCGCCGCGCACGCCCGCCGGTTTTGCTGATGCCGCAAAGCGCGCGGTGGCGGCCGGTTTTCGCGCGGTGAAACTGGCACCTTTTGAACCCATGGTCTGGGAAGATGCGGCGGAGCCATCACAACGCGCGGCCTATGCCGAAGGTCTTGCGCGCATCGCCGCAGTGCGGGATGCGGTAGGTGGCACTATTGATGTCATGGTGGACGCGCATTGGCGCTTTTCGCCCGGTGGCGCGGCGGCGCTGATCCGTGATGTCGCGCCCTTCAACCTGTTCTGGCTGGAATGCCCGGTCGCTGAGGCCAATCACCCGGCCATTACCAGGCTGCGCGGCATGGCGAATGATCGCGGCATGCGCTTGGCTGGCGCTGAAACCCTTGCCGGGCTTGGCGCCTATCGTCGCATCATCGAAGCCGGCTGCTATGACGTGCTGATGCCTGATATCAAATATGCCGGCGGGCATGAGGAAATTCACCGCATCGCTGCCCTTGCCCATACGGCGGGGATTGAGATTGCGCCGCATAACCCAACAGGCCCGATCTGCCACGCGCATTCCGTGCATCTGTGCGCGACTTTGCCCAATCTTTTGCCGCTGGAAGTGCAATTCGGCGAAACGGAGCGTTTCTTCACCATGATCACTGGCCATGATTTGCGCTTTCAACAGGGCAACGCTGGCCTTTCGCAAACACCAGGCCTTGGCGTGCAGCTTGATGAGGCTGGCGCGCGGCTTTCCCCCTGGCAGCCCATGGCGCAGCCCTGGCTGGACCCGAGGCTCGGCTGATGCCGCTTTGGGTTGCCGCCACTGTCACCGCTGCGCTGTTTCAAACATGGCGCACTGCCTTGCAGCAAAGGCTGCGCGGGCAGCTTTCCGTCAATGCCGCTGCTGTGGTGCGCTATCTCTATGGTGTGCCCGTCGGCATGGCGCTGGTCGGGCTCTATCTGCTGATTTTCGGTGGCGCGCTATCCGCGCCGGCACCGATGTTTTTCCTCTACGCTGCCCTCGGCGGGCTTGGGCAGATCATCGGTACCAATCTGCTCATTATGTCCTTCGCGCATCGCGGTTTTGCCGTCGGCACCGCTTACGCCAAGACGGAGGCAGTGCAGGCGGCCTTTCTGGCGCTTTTGCTGCTGGGTGAGAATTTCGCGCCGCTCGCCTGGGCGGGCATTGCGGTTTCGGTGGCGGGGACGCTTTATCTCTCGCTCGCCGGGCGTGTTGGATCAGTCGGGGAAATGCTGCGCGCGACAGTGCAGCCCGCAGCGCTTTGCGGCCTTGGTGCCGGCTTTGCCTTCGCGCTTTGCGCGCTCGCGATCCGCGCGGCGACGCAGGAATTGCAGGGGCCGGATGTGGTGCTGCGCGCGCTTGAAACCCTGGTGGTCATCAATGTCATGCAGACCATCATGCAGGGTGGCTGGCTGGTGCTGCGCGAACGTGAAAGTGTGCGCGCGGTTTTCTCCACCTGGCGTTCATCCGCGCAGGTGGGCGCGCTTTCGGCCTGCGGTTCCGCCTGTTGGTTCACGGGCTTCGCACTTGCACCCGTGGCACTAGTCCGCGCGGTAGGTCAGGTCGAGATCCTGTTCACGCTGCTCTTCAGCAAGTTCTTTTTGAAGGAAAAGATGAAGCGCAGCGATATCATCGGTGCGCTTGCGGTGGTGGCGGGCGTGGTGCTGGTACTGATCGGGCGCTGATTACGCCGTGAACATTGCCCGGATCGCCGCCTGATCCACCGCAGCGATGCTGGCCGGCTGCCATTGCGGCTTGTGGTCCTTATCCACCAGCACGGCGCGTACGCCTTCGCGAAAATCCGGGTGGTCATTCACGACTACGCGCGTCAGCGCCAATTCCATCGCAAGACACCCGGCCAGATCACGCTTGGCGCCTCGGCTGAGCAATTCATGCGTCACAAACAGCGATGTGGGGGAGGCGTGATGCAAAATGCCAAGCTGTTCACGCGCCCAATCCGTGCCTTCCGCTTGCAATGCCGCGATGATGGCAGGGATGGACCCCGCGCCGAAGCAGCGATCAATCGCCGCGCGATGAGGCGCGAAGCTTGCCTCTGGCGCCGCTTCGCAAAACCGCGCCACCGCGCCGATATCGCCCGCAACCAGTGCAGCGCGCAAAGCTGGCAGCGCTTCCCGCGTCGTGAAATGCGTGGCCAACCCAGCATGCACCGCATCGGCGCCATTCAACCGCGCACCGGTCAGCGCGAGCCACATGCCAAGCGCGCCTGGCAGGCGCGGCAGCACGAAGGATGTGCCAACATCCGGAAATAGCGCAATCGCGGTTTCCGGCATGGCGAACATTGCGTGGTTGGTGACGATGCGATGGCTGCCATGCACCGAAACGCCAATGCCGCCACCCATGCAAACGCCATCAATCAGGCTGACCCATGGCTTGCCGAAATCAGCGATGCCGGCATTCACGGCATATTCTTCCGAGAAAAACGCCTCTACCGCCGCGCGATCACCCGCAACCGCGGCCGCGCGCACAGCACGCACATCACCACCGGCGCAAAAGGCGCGCCCACCTGCACCTTCCAGCAGCACAAGCTTCACTGCCGGATCATGGCGCCAATCACGAATGGCGGCAGCGAAGCCACGGATCATATCCTGATTGAGCGCATTCAGCGCCTTGGGGCGGTTCATCAGAATGGTGCCCGCCGCGCCTTCACGCGAGGCAATCAGGCTGGCTTCGGTGGCTTCGGTCATGGAAAAATCCCTCGCGGCGATGAGAAAAAACTTTTGAGGCTTATTCATCGTGATGGTAGCCTGAGCGAAACCTTGAGGAAAAGCCATGCCAGGAATTTTTCGACGCTCATTATTGGTGGGGGCTTCAAGCGCGGCCTTTGCCAATGGCCGCGGTCATGCCCAAACGCCGACCTGGCCAACCAAATCTATCCGCCTGGTCGTTCCCTTTACACCAGCAGGCGCGACGGATTTGCTGGCGCGCATCCTTGCGGATACGGCGGCGCGTGCGCTTGGTCAGCCGATCATTGTCGAAAATCGTCCCGGAGCAGGCGGCAATATTGGCACCGCCATGGTCGCTACCGCGCCTGCCGATGGCTATACGGTCTTGATTGTTGATCCTGGTGCTGTGGCCATCAGCCCCTCTGTTCCGCCTGGCGTTCCCTATGATCCTTTGCGGGATTTTGAGGCGGTGACGCAGTTGGTGAATTCGGCAACGGCCTTTGTGGCGAGGGCCAATTTGCCGGCGAGAGACCTTAGATCAGTCATTGAACTTGCGCGTGCGGCGCCACAGAAACTCAGCTGCGGAACTGTGGGTCAGAATAGCACGACGCACCTCGCCATGATGCTTTTTGAGAAACTTGCAGGCGTATCGCTGCTGCATGTTCCCTATACCGGTGCCAGTCCCGCGATGACCGATCTCCTGGGTGGAAGGATTGATCTTGCTTTCGTGGGCGGGGCCGGCGCTGCGGGACATATTCGTGAAGGTAGGCTGCTTGGCCTTGCTGTCACCACCGCCAATCCTGCGCCTGGATTGCCCGATGTGCCACCTATGGCAACTGTTCTACCCGAATATGATGCGGCAGGCTGGTTTTGCCTGCTCGTACCGCGTGGAACGCCAGCCTTTGCGATCCAAAAACTGCATCAGGCCTTTGCCGGCGCCCTGCGTACGGAGGAGGTACAAAAGGCGCTCGCACAAAGCGCCTTCGAAGCCGTTGGTTCCTCGCCCGAGGAATTCGCTGCAAGACTGCGTCGCGATATTGCGCGCTATGCCGAGCTATTGCGCACGGCAGGCGCGCAGACGCGCTGACTCGAAGCCTTACTCCGGCTTCAATTGCACACTCGCCACAAGGTCACGGATTTTCGCAGCCTGGGCACGCACCATGGCGCCGAAGCTTTCGGAATCAGACCCCACGGCTTCCGCGCCCACTTCGTCGCAGCGCTTGATGAATTCCGGCTGCGCTGCGGCGGCAGCGATTTCGCGTTGCAGCCGCGCCATGATCGGCGCAGGCGTGCGCGCCGGGGCGAAGAAGCCGTTCCAGCCTTCCAATTCCAATGAGGCAAAACCCTGTTCGCGCACGGTCGGCACATCGGGCAGCACCTTGGCGCGCTTGGATGCGGTGGTGGCCAGCCCCTTCAGCGCACCGGCGCGCACATGGCCGAAGCAGGTGGAGATTTGATCGCCGCCGAATTGCACGCGCCCTGCGATCAATTCCTGAATCATCGGCGCCGCGCCACGGAAGGGCACGTGTTCCATCGCGATGCCGGCATCGCGCTTCAGCACTTCACCCACCATATTCATGAAAGACCCCGGCCCGGTGGAGCCATAGAAGGGCGGCGATGATTGCGCCTTCGCCCAACCGATAAAGCCCTGCAAATCGGTGACCGGCACGCCAGGATTGGCCAGGATGACCAGCGGCACGTTGGCGCCAAGCGACAGCGGCGCGAAATCTCGTTCAATGTCATGCGGCGGGCGTCCCGCGAGCGTCATCGCCGCCGTCGTCGTCGGGAAGGTGATGTTATGCATCAGCAGCGTATAGCCATCCGGTGCTGCCTTCGCGACAACATCAGCGCCAATCGAACCGCCACCGCCGCCGCGATTTTCCACCACAACGGATTGACCCATTGTTTCGGTCATGCGCTGCGCGAAAAGCCGCGCGAGCAAATCCGTGGTCCCGCCGGCGGGGAAGGGCACAATGATGCGAATGGGCCGCGTTGGAAAATCCTGCGCACGCAGCGTCACCGGTGCCGCCAGCACAGCACCCGCAACCAAGACCTGACGACGATTGAACTTCATTCCCGGTTCCTTCCCTTGTTCAAGTTGCAGGAACCGTAACCCGAACCTACGCCCGGCCTCAATGCCCCGCATTGGCGCCGGAGAAATCCGGCACCGCCAGGCCACTCGCCGTGATCTGATGCGCCAGATCGGCCTGCAGCCGTTCAAGCCCGGCCTCACTGGAGGCTTCCACACGGGCGACCAGCACGGCCTGGGTATTGGAAGCACGCAGCAGCCACCAGCCATCATCGGTCAGCACGCGCACGCCATCCACATCCTGCACCTTGGCACCGGCGGCGGCGAGGCGTTCCTTCACTTCGCGCACCACTTCAAACTTGCGCGCTTCCGTGCAGTCAAACCGAAGTTCCGGCGTATTGATCACTTGCGGTAGCGCTTCACGCAGCGCGGAAAGCGGGCCGGCCAGACGAGCGACAATGCCAAGCAGCCGCACGGCAGAATACGGCGCATCATCAAAGCCGTACCATTTATCGGCAAAGAAAATGTGGCCCGACATTTCCCCCGCCAGCGGGCTACCCGTCTCCGCCATTTTCGCCTTGATCAGCGAATGGCCGGTCTTCCACATCAAGGGCTGCCCGCCTGCCTTGGCGATTTCATCGAACAGCACTTGCGATGCCTTCACATCGGCGATGATCGTCGCACCTGGCTTCGCCTTCAGCACATCGCGTGCGAGTACGATCATCAATTGGTCGCCAAACAGCACATGGCCTTCATTATCAACAATGCCGATACGGTCCCCATCGCCATCAAAGGCAATGCCAAGATCAGCGCCTTCGCGCGCCACGGCGGCAATCAATTGCTCAAGATTTTTCGGCACGGTTGGGTCTGGGTGATGGTTCGGGAAGCGCCCATCCACCTCGGCATTGATCACCATGTGATGCCCCGGCAGTCGCGCTGCCAAAGCCTTCACAATCGGCCCGGCCGAGCCATTGCCCGGATCCCACACCACTTTCAACGCGCGGTCCCCGCCATCCCAATCCTGCAGCACCCGATCTGCATAGCGCGTTGCGATATCAACAGCGCGGTCACTGCCGGCGGCTTCCGGCACCACATCACCTTCCGCGGCCATGCGGCCAATTTGCTGGATCTGCGTGCCGTAGAAGGGCTTCTTGCCGATCATCATCTTGAAGCCGTTATAGTCCGGCGGATTATGGCTGCCGGTCACCATGGCCGCACCATCGGCTTCCAGCGCATAGGCCGCGTAATAGAGCATCGGCGTCGCGCAAAGCCCAATCCGCACCACTTCCAAGCCGCAGGCGCGCAAGCCCGCCACAAGCTGCGCTTCCATCTCGGGCGAATGCAGCCGGCCATCATAACCAACGGCCACGCGCGTGCCGCCGCCTCGGCTGACAATGCTGCCAAAGCAGCGGCCAATGGCATAGGCATCTTCCGGGTTCAAAGTTTTGCCGACAATGCCGCGAATATCATATTCGCGCAGCACGGTGGGGTCGAAGCGATGATTGAATCCGGTCATGGTCAGGGCTCTCTAGGGGCGGCCAATGGATGAATAGGTAAATCCAGCAGCGCGCATCGCCACCGGGTCCCAGATATTGCGAAGGTCGAGCACAATACTGCCCTTCATGGCGGATTTCAGGCGATCCGGCGCCAGCGCCCGAAATTCATTCCATTCCGTCAGCACCACCAGTGCATCCGCCCCTTCTGCTGCACCCAAAGGGCTATCGGCATAATGCACCGCCTGGGGCAGCACCTGGCGCGCATGGCCGGGCTGCGGATCAAAAGCCCGCAGCACCACCCCCGCGGCCGCCAGCTTGGGCAGGATCACGAGTGATGGCGCATCGCGCATGTCATCCGTTTCCGGCTTGAAGGTGAGGCCGAGCACCGCAACGGTCTTGCCCGCTGGGTTTGGCCCAAGCGCAGCCAGGATGCGATCCGCCATTTGCGCCTTGCGCGCCTCATTCACCGCAATGGTCGCTTCCACGAGCTTGAGCGGCGCGCCCGCATCCTGCGCGGTATGGGCCAATGCCAGCGTATCCTTGGGGAAGCAGGAACCACCATAACCGGGACCGGGATGGAGGAATTTCCGCCCGATCCGGCCATCAAGGCCCATGCCGCGCGCCACATCATGCACATCGGCGCCCACCTTTTCGCAAAGATCGGCGATTTCATTGATGAAGGTGATCTTGGTCGCAAGGAAGGCATTGGCGGCGTATTTGATGAGCTCTGCGGTTTCCAGGCTGGTGGCCAATACCGGCGTTTCAATCAGATAGAGCGGGCGATAAAGCCGCCTCAGCACCGCCAAGCCCTGTTCATCCTCGGTGCCGATCACCACGCGATCCGGGCGCATGAAATCGCCAATCGCGCTGCCTTCGCGCAAAAATTCAGGGTTGGACGCAACGCTGATGGCCAGATCAGGCCGCACGCGCCTCACAATCGCGCGCACTTCCCGCCCGGTGCCAACCGGCACGGTGGATTTCGTCACCAGCACCAGGGGGCCGGTTGCGGCGCGCGCCACTTCCTCAGCGGCGGCATAGACATAGGAAAGATCGGCATGGCCATCGCCGCGCCTGGTTGGCGTGCCAACCGCGAGGAAAACCGCCTCAGCCCCGGCAATGGCGGTTTTCAGATCGGTGGTGAAGCCAAGCCGCCCGGCGGCGACATTTTCTGCAACCAGCTTATCGAGGCCTGGTTCATAGATCGGCATGCGCCCTTCATGCAGCGCGGTGATCTTGGCGGGGTCCAGGTCCATCACCGTGACATCCACGCCGAATTCCGCGAAGCAGGCGCCGGAAACCAGGCCGACATAGCCGGCGCCGATCATGGCGATGCGCATGGTGCTCTCCTTAAAGCTGAAGCGCGCCTGCAATGGCGCGGCAGGCCATGGCTGGCAAGGGGTTCAAGCGGATTCTGGCCCTTCGCCGCCATGGGGCAGCAGGGGGCGCAGGCTTTCCAGATCGCGTTCCGCCCGGCAGACCAGATAGCGCGGCGCAGCGCCATCCGGCTCCAGCGGCAGCGCGGTCAGGCCGATATCGCTGTAAATACGCAATAATTCCGGGCCGACGCGCCAAAAGGCCGGGTCAACCTGGGCCGCTTCGCAAAGATCCCGGAAGCGCCAAATGGCGGAAACCCTGTCCCGCGCTTCCCCCATCGGGTCGCCCAAGGCCAGCCACACGCCATCGCGCTTCAGGAAGGCAAAACCCGCCCGGCCCGCTTCGCCAAACACCGCCCCGTCAGCGGCGGAAAGCGCGGGGGCCATGGCGCCGAGTGCCAAAAGCTTCTCCCGCACCGGCTCCCCATAGGGCAGTATCGGTGGGCGGGCGGGCAGCAGCAGCCGAAACGCCGCGACCAGCAGCAGCACTGCCGCCAAGGCAACCGTGAAGCGGAGCGATTCCGGCGCCTCTGCCGCCAGCACCACCCCCCACCAGGAACGGTCAGCAACTTCGCTCTGATAGGCAACGGTCGCGAGCGTCAGGCCGCAAATTGCCCCGGCGGCGAGGGCGCCCAGGCCCTCGGCGGACACAGCTTCCCCGATCAGGCGCGCATGGCGGTAAAAGGCGCCGCGTGCGGTCATCAGCAGCAGCGGCACCAATAGAAAGGCCGCGATCAGCCAAAGCGGTTCCCCGCGCAGCACCAGAATCAGCGCGCCATTTGCCAGCAGAACCACTGAGGCCCACCAGGCCAGCACCAGCCGCCGCACCAGCCCATAAGCGGCCGCCAGGAGCAGCGACCCCACAACGGAAGCGGCAAAATGGCTGGCGGCTTCTTCCAGAAAATCCGGCACGGGGCCAAGCAGGCTTGGCTTGGGCGGCAGGGCGCCGATGAAAATCAGCACCAGGGCGGCCAGCCCGGTCAGGCCCGCCAGCGCCGGCACTTCAAAGGAAACCGCAATCCCGCGATCAGGTGCCAGCCGCGCGACCAGCTTGCGGCGTTGGCTGACTTCAAACCCCGCGAATAGCGCGCCGGCCAGGAAAAGCGGGATGATGTAGTAAAACAGCCGAAACAGCAGCAGCGCGCCGACAATGGCGGGCGTTGGCATATAGCCCGCCAGCGCAAACAGGATGGCGCCATCAAAAACGCCAATGCCGCCCGGCACATTGGCCGCCAGCCCCGCCATGTAAGCGGCGATGTAAATCCCCAGAAAATGCAGAAAGCCAAGCCCTTCCGCCGGCGGCAGCAGCGCGAAGAAAATCATGGCGGTCACGGCAACATCGGCGGTTGCTAGCGCCACCTGGGCCAGCGCAATGCGAAAGCCGGGCAGGTCAATCTCATGCCCGAAAAGCCGGAGATGCGGCACAAAGCGCGCCAGCACGACATAGGTGATGACAATCGCCCAACACCCAATGCCGAGCAGCGGCAAAATCCAGCGCGGCGCGCCGGGCCCGAGGAAGGTCAGCAGCTCCGGTTCCAGCACCAGGACCAACCCGGCAATGGCAAAACCGCCAAGCCCGAAAGTGAGCGAGGTAATGGCAATGACCTTGGCAATCGCAACCGGTGCCAGCCCCCAACTGGCATAGAAGCGATAGCGCACCGCCGCGCCAGAAACCGTCGCCACGCCGATATTATTCGCGAGCGAATAGGCGCAGAAGGAAGCGAGCAAGGATCGCCGCCAGGAAACCGGATGCCCAGCATAGATGGACCCCAACCGATCATAGGCCGACAGCAACAAATAGGCGCCAAGTGTGCAGCCCGCCGCCAACCAAAGTGCCGCAGGTGGTGTCGCATGCAGCGCGGTTTGGATATCCCGCCAGGACAGGCCACGAAATTCGCGCTGCACCACGTAAAGCGCGCCCACCAGCAGGATCAGCCCGAAACAGGTCGGGCCGTAGCGTTTCAGCAGGGATATGATCCCCTGCCGTGTCACGCGCCTGCACTCTCCGCCCGCGCGAGCGCGGTTTCAATCAGGCCAATGGTGCCGGCCACGCCATAAAGCGCGATGAAGCCGCCAAAGCGCGGGCCTTCTTCCTGGCCGAGCAGCACCTGATACAGCGCATTGAACCAGGCGCGGGACACACCCATGCGGCCATCCTTATTGGCTTCCAAAAACGGCTCTCGCCGCCCGGCATCAAACACCAGATCCTGCGCGGCCTTGGCACGTTCTTCTGCCGGCATGGCTTCCAAATCCGCTGCGCGATCACGCAGCGCGACCATCAGCGCGGTCAGTGCCTCACGCTCTGCCTCGGATGGGTTGCGGAAGCGCTTCATGGGCGCCACGAAATCCCGGTAATAGGCGACCGCATAAGTCACCAACTTGCCGAGCAAGGGCTGCATTGCCGGTGTTGCGCCCGGCGCATAGCGCGCCAGAAAACCCCAGAGCAGATCAGGGTCATCGGCATTCACCACACTCGCCAGATTGAGCAGCATGGTGAAGGAAACCGGTGATTCCGGGTCATTCGGTGCGGCACCGCGATGGATATGCCAGGCCGGATTGGCGGCATCCGGCGCGGTGCGGAGCCGCGTGCGGTTTTGCAGATATTCATCCACGGCGCGCGGGATTTGATCGAAATAAAGCCGCTTCGCGCGCTGCGGCTGGTTATACATGAATTGCGAAAGGCTTTCCGGCGGCGCATAGCGCAGCCATTCTTCAATTGTCAGGCCATTGCCCTTGGATTTGGAAATTTTCTGCCCCTGCTCATCCAGGAAATGCTCGTAAGTGAAGCCTTCTGGCGGCGGGCCACCCAACACGCGGCAGATCGCGGAAGATAGCCGGACGCTATCAATCAAATCCTTGCCGGACATTTCGTAATCAACGCCAAGCGCATACCAGCGGAGCGCCCAATCCGCCTTCCATTGCGCCTTGCAATGCCCGCCGGTGATGCGCGTGCCGAATTTCTCCCCGCTGTCAGGATCACGCCACACCAGCATGTCCTGATCCGGCCGCACCTCATCCATCGGCACCTGCATCACGACGCCGGTTTTCGGGTGAATGGGCAGGAAGGGTGAATAGGTGGCGCGGCGATCAGGCCCGAGTGTCGGCAGGATCACTTCCAGCACCTTGGCGTGGTTTTCCGCCATCCTCAGCAGCGCCGCATCAAACTTGCCGGAACGGTAGTAATCAGATGATGACGCAAATTCATAATCAAAGCCAAAGGCATCCAGAAAGGCGCGCAGCCGCGCATTATTGTGGTGCCCGAAGCTTTCATGCGTGCCGAAAGGGTCCGGAATGGCCGTGACTGGCCGGCCGATATGCGCCGCCAGCATCTCCTTATTCGGCACATTATCCGGCACCTTGCGCAGCCCATCCATGTCGTCACTGAAGGCGATCAGGCGCGAAGGAAGCCCCGTGAGCTGCGTGAAGGCGTGCCTGATCCAACTGGTGCGCGCCACTTCGCCGAAAGTGCCGATATGCGGCAGGCCGGAAGGGCCATAGCCGGTTTCGAACAGCGCCGATTTTTTGCCGGAAGCGGCCAGACGGGTCGCGACCTTGCGCGCCTCCTCAAAGGGCCAGGCCTTCACGGCGGAGAAATCAGCGGCGGCGGACATGGGTAATGGCGATCCCTTGGCAGTGAGCAGGCCCCGCTTATAGGCAGCCCGCGCCCAGGTGGCGAGGCCCAAGCCCTGCGGCCTGTTCCATCTTTGTGCTTTCTGCGTTAAACCGCCCGCTTCCAAGCTTTACCACAGGAAAATTGCAATGCGTGTTGGCGTGATTGGGGCCTCCGGTGCGGTGGGCCGCGAATTGGTGGATGTTCTGGGGCGTCGGGCTTTTCCGATGACCTCACTCAGGCTTTTTGCCTCTGCCCGCAGCGCCGGCAATAAACTGAAAACCCCTTTGGGTGAGGCCGAGATCGAAACCTTCAGCGATGCCGCCATGCGTGATTTGGATTTGGCGCTGCTCGCGGTCTCGGGTGATTTCGCCAAGGCCCATGCGCCGGCCATGGTGGCGGCGGGGGTGCATGTGGTGGATAATTCCTCTGCGTTCCGGCTGCAGGATGATGTGCCGCTGGTGGTGCCGGAAGTGAATGCGGGTGCCATTGGCGGCGCCAAGCTGATCGCGAACCCCAATTGCACCACGGCGATTCTGGTGGTCGCTTTGGAACCGCTGCGTCAGGCTTTCGGCCTGAAGCGCGTGATTGTCTCCACCTACCAGGCGGCCTCCGGCGCCGGGGCGGAAGGCATGACGGAATTGGAACGCGAAACCCGCCGCGTGCTGGTGGAGGGTGCCAAGCCAGGGCATGAGGTGTTCCGCTACCCGCTGCCCTTCAACGTCATTCCGCAAATCGATAGCTTCCAGCCCAATGGCTATACGCGAGAGGAAATGAAGGTGGTTTGGGAAAGCCGGAAGATCATGGGCATGCCCGATCTGCCGATTTCCTGCACCGCGGTGCGCATCCCAACCTTCCGCGTGCATGCCGAAGCGGTGACGATTGAAACCGAACGCCCCGTCACGCCGGAAGCCGCGCGCGAAGTGCTGCGCAAGGCCGCTGGCGTGAAGGTGGTGGATGACCCGGAAGCAGGGCTCTATCCCATGCCGCTGACCGCGACGGGCCAGGATGATGTGGAAGCCGGGCGCATCCGCGCCAATCCGGTGTTTGGGGATCGGGGCCTCGATTTCTTCCTCTGTGGTGATCAATTGCTGAAGGGTGCAGCCCTGAACGCGGTGCAAATCGCCGAAAGGCTGCGCGCAGCGTGAGGCAGGGGCTGCGCGCCCTTCCGCCTGAACCGCATGGCTGAAAAGCCCGCCGCACCGCGTTTGCTCTTGCCGGAAGTGCCCGCTTTGGTGGCGGGGCAGGGGCGCGCGGTGGTGTTGGATACCGATGGCAGCATCGAAACACTGTCGGCGCGCATAGCGGCGGCACGCTTGACTGAAGCCGCGCCCCTGCTGGTGCATGCGCCCGCGACAGCGCGACGCCTTGGCGTGCCAGGCATTGCCCCGGCGCATGACCTGCTGGAACTATTTGCCTTCGCCTTGCCCGCCGCATCCTGCGCACCGACACCGCGCGGCCTTGCCTTGGCGCTTGGCCTGCCAGCGCCGCGTGATGATGAGGCAGCGGTGGCATTGCTGCCCGATATCGCCACCGAATTACTGCGGCGGCTCGCGGATGATCGCGCCACGCCACTTAACCGAGATGCTGCAAGCCTCGCGGCCCGCATGGGTGAGGCGGGTTGGCCCTGGGCGCGTTCGGTGCTGGCAGCACTTGGTGCGCCCGCCGCGCGTTCGGGGATGGAGGGTTTGCGCGTCTGGCGCCGTCTGCCGGAATGGGAGGAAGCCGCGCCTGGCAATCCGCCCTCCTCCTTCGGGATCGAACCGCAGGAAGCGCGCACAAGGCTCGCGCAGATATTGGGCGAAGGCGCGGAACAGCGCCCGCAACAGGCGGATTATGCCTCGGCTGCCGCAGCAGCCTTTGCACCGCGGGAAGATCAGGGCGCGCCGGCGCTGGTATTGGCGGAGGCCGGCACGGGCACGGGCAAGACACTCGGCTATGTGGCGCCGGCCAGTCTTTGGGCGGAACGCAATGGCGCGCCGGTGTGGATTTCGACCTTCACGCGCAATCTGCAGCGCCAGATAGATCAGGAAACCGCGCGACTTTTTCCCGATACTGAGGAACGTCGCCGCCGCGTGGTGCTGCGCAAGGGGCGTGAGAATTACCTTTGTCTGCTGAACCTGGAAGATGCGCTCGGCTTTTCCGCCATGCCGGGGCAGGGGGTGGCGCTTGGCTTGGTGGCGCGCTGGGCGGCGGCGACGCGTGATGGCGATTTGCTGGGCGGTGATTTTCCTGGCTGGCTCTCGGAATTGTTTGGCACCAACACGATCATGCCGCTCGCGGATCGGCGCGGTGAGTGCATCCATGCTGCCTGCCCGCATTACCGCAAATGCTTTGTCGAACATTCCATCCGCCGAGCGCGCGGCGCTTCCATTGTCATTGCCAATCACGCGCTGGTGATGATCCAGGCGGCACTGGGTGGTGGTGAGGATGGCCGCGCGCTCCGCTTGGTGTTCGATGAAGGCCATCATTTGTTTGATGCCGCCGATAGCGCCTTTTCCGCCGATTTGACGGGCGCGGAAATGGCGGAGCTGCGCCGCTGGTTGCTGGGCGCGGAAGGCGGGCGTTCCCGCGCACGCGGGCTGAAGCGGCGCTTGGAAGAATTGGTCGGCGAAAAGCCGGAATTGCAGGCGCCCCTGGACGCGGCCTTGCAAGCGGCGCGCGCCTTGCCCGCAGGTGGCTGGTCTGGCCGGCTGACCGATGAAGCCGCGCTTGATCTGGTGGGCGCCCCCGCCAATCCGGCTGAGGCGTTTTTGCGCGCCGTGCGCCGGCAAGTGCGCGCGCGCAATGCCGAAGCCGAGGAAGCCGGGCTTTACGATGCGGAATGTGATCTTTTCCCGCTGAACACGGATATGGCGGAAATCGCCAGCGCCTTGGAACGTGCGCTGCAACGCCTGGAAGCGCCCGTGCGGCATTTGCGCGAAAAGCTGCTGGCGCGCATGGAAGATGAAGCGGCCGAGATTGAAAGCGCTGATCGGCTGCGGATTGAAGCGATTTGCGGTTCACTCGAACGCCGCGTGCTGATGCCGCTTGGCGCCTGGCGCGCGATGCTGACACGGATTGGCGGCGAGGAACCCGCACCTGGCGCGCGGCCCGATATGGTGGATTGGCTTTCGATTGAACGGCGCGGCGGGCAGGATGCTGATGCGGGCATGCACCGCCATTGGCTTGATCCGACCATCCCCTTCGCGATGCAGGTGGCCGCGCCCGCGCATGGCGTGCTGATCACCTCGGCCACCTTGCGCGATGCTGCCGAGGCTGAGGATGACGATCCCGAAGCCGCCTGGCGCGAAGCGGAAGGCCGCACGGGGGCGGCGCATCTGCCGCTGCCTGCGATTCGCGCCGCCGTGGCTTCACCTTTTGATTATGCGGCGCGCACGCGCTGCATTGTGGTGACGGATGTCGCACGGGAGAACACCGCGCAAGTGGCGGGTGCCATGCGCGAATTGTTCCTGGCATCTGGCGGCGGCGCGCTTGGGCTTTTCACTGCCATTCGCCGCCTGCGCGATGTGCATGGCCGTATCGCCCCTGCCTTGGAAGAAGCAGGTCTGCCGCTTTACGCGCAGCATATTGACGCCATGGATAATGCCACTTTGGTGGATGTGTTTCGTGCCGAGGAAAATTCCTGCCTGCTTGGCACGGATGCGATGCGTGATGGCGTGGATGTGCCGGGGCGTTCCTTGCGCCTGCTGGTGTTTGATCGTGTGCCCTGGCCGCGGCCGAGCATTCTGCACCGCGAAAGGCGCCTGCATTTATCCGAAGGCAGGCCCAAGGATTATGATGACCGCATCACGCGCCATAGGCTGCGTCAGGCTTTCGGGCGGTTGATTAGACGCGCCGATGACAAGGGCGTGTTTGTGATGCTCGATCGGTCCTGCCCATCGCGGTTATTGGCGGGGCTACCATCTGGCGTTTTGCTGCGCCGCATGGGGTTGGCTGATGCGGCGCGCGAAATACGAGAATTTCTCGGTTAGTCCTGTTCTATTTCGGGCAACCGATACCGATCCGCCGGATCATTCCAGCCCTTGAAATTCGGCGCGCGTTTTTCGGCGAAGGCTGCACGGCTTTCCAGCAAATCGGATTTGTCGCCATGCTCATGCAGCTTGGCGGCCAGGCGTTGTTGCGCTTGCGTTGGCGCCGGGCGCATGCGGCGCATCATATGGATGGTATTGACGCGCGCGGCAGGCGGCAGGGTCAGCATATGCCGCGCCATTTCAAGCGCTGTTTCCTTCAGCGCTTCCGGCTCCACAAGCCGATTGACAAAGCCAAGCTGATAAAAGCGTTCTGCCGTAAAGCGAAAACCAAGCGCCATTTCCATCGCGACGGGATAGGCAAGGTTTGCAAGATGCCCGTGATTATAGCCACCCAATAGCCAGCGCTTTGCCTCGGACACTTCGAAAATCGCGGTATTGGCGGCGACGCGCAAATCGGTTCGCTCCACCAGCATGAAGCCGCCGCCCATGGCAAAGCCATTCACCGCGGCAATCACAGGCTTTTCCAAAGCGCCGGCATTGAAGGGGTCTTCCATGTCAATGCGCCGCCCGCCGGGGCTTTTATCGGCGAGCGATTCCTTCATATCCTCGCCCGCGCAAAAGCCGCGCCCGGTGCCGGTCAGGATGGCAACTTCAAGGTTAGGGTCGGTGCGAAACGCTGTCCAGATGCGCGCCAATTCCAGGCGCATTTCATGGTTCAGCGCATTGAGCCGCTCAGGCCGGTTCATGCGCACGACCAGAATTTGCCCATGGGTTTCGGTTTCAACAACGGCCATGACATTCCCCTTTGGATTTTCCGCATGATGGGCGGGGAGGGGGGCTCTGGGAAGGGGCATTTCCCAAGCCCTGCTTCCTGTTCTAGCCTTGCCCCATAACCCTTCCAGGCAGGAAACCCATGCGCAAACTCACCATTGGCGATGTCACCATCACCAGCATCATCGAACGCGATGGCCCCTGGCGCGCGCCGGGGCAGATGTTCCCCAATGCGCCGGCGGACCAGATCGAAGCGACATTGAAGGAGCTGGAGCCTGAGACTTACGATGTCGCCTCCGGCAAGATGGTGATCACCTATCAGACCTATGTCGTGCGCACGCCGCGCCATACGATTCTGGTGGATACCTGCACCGGCGAAGACAAGGGCTATCCCGCGCCGATGGATTTCCCGAAGCAGCCCTGGCTTGATGGCCTGAAGGCGGAAGGGCTTTCCTTCAACGATATTGATTACGTTATGTGCACCCATCTGCATATTGACCATTCCGGCTGGAATACCGTGCTGCGTGATGGCCGCTGGGTGCCGACCTTCCCGCGCGCCAAATATGTTTTCCACAAGCGCGAATATGCCGCTTGGGAGGCTTCAACCAAGGCCGGCGAAACCCGCCCCGGTGGCGGCGGTTCGGTCTTCACCATGAATTGCGAACCCGTGGTGGCGGCAGGCCAGGCCATGCTGGTGGATGATGATTTCAGCCTGGATGACTGCATCACCATCGAACCCACACCGGGCCACACGCCCTGCCATTGCTGCGTGCATATCAAAAGCCGCGGCCAGCATGCGGTGATCACCGGCGATCTGATGCATCACGCGCTGCAAATCCACCGGCCTTCCTGGTCCACCATGTTCTGCTGGGACCCGAATGAGGCTGCCGATAGCCGTACCCGCTTCCTGGGCAATGTTGCCGATACCGACACCAAGATTTTGCCGATCCATTTCCCCAATCCTTCGGTCGGGCGCGTGGAATCGAATGGAGATCGCTTCCGCTGGCGCTATATGCGCTGACCCATGAGCATCCCGCCGCTGCAGGGCCTGCGCGTGCTGGATTTGGCGCGCGTTTTGGCCTGCCCCTTTTCGGCAATGATCCTGGCCGAATTGGGCGCGGAAGTGATCAAGGTGGAGCAACCCGGCAGCGGCGATGAAAGCCGTTCTTATGAACCGGTAGCGGAACGGAATGGCCAGCGTGACAGCGCCTATTTCTTCGCCTGCAATCGCGGCAAGCGCAGTGTCACGGTCAATCTGCGCCATAAGGATGGTCAGGCGCTGGTGCGTGATCTGATCCGCCATTGCGATGCGGTGGTCGAGAATTTCCCGACCGGCACGCTGAAGCGTTACGGGCTGGATTGGGAAGCTTTGCGTGCCATCAATCCGCGCCTGGTGATGCTGTCCTGCACTGGCTTTGGTCAGACCGGGCCTTACGCGAAGCGCAAAGGCTATGACACGGTGTTTCAGGCCATGTCGGGCTTGCTGGCGCTGACTGGGGAAAGGGGCGGCGGGCCGGTGAAGCCCGGGCTGCCGATTGCTGACCTGACATCGGGGCTTTGGATCACGATTGGTTTGCTCGCGGCGCTCCGCGGGCGTGATGCAACGGGGCAGGGCGCCTATATTGATTTTTCAATGCTGGATGGGCAGGTGGCGTTGTTGACCTCGGCCGCCGCGCGTTTCTTTGCACTGAATGAGGTGCCGCCGCGCTTGGGCACGGAACATCCGGGCCGCGTGCCAACCGCATCCTTCAAATGTTCCGATGGGCGGTTTCTGCACATTACCTGTTCCGATCAGCATTGGGCGCCGCTCTGCCACGCGCTCGGTCTTGCAGAATTGGGCGCTGATCCAGCCCTGCAAGCCAATGCGGAGCGTGTGGCGCAGCGCGAACGCGTCATGGCCGGCATTACGGCAGCGATGGCGAAACTCACGCGCGCGGAAGCGGTCGCCCTTTTGGATGCAGCGGACGTGCCGAATGGCCCGGTGCTGACCATTGATGAAACCTTTGCTGATCCACACGTGCAGGCGCGCGGTTCAGTCGGTGAATTCACGCATCCCTTGCTTGGTGCCTTTCCCGCCTTGCGCTTGCCCTATCGCTTCGATGGTTTGGCGGACCCTGAAATACAGCGCCCTCCCCTGCTGGGGGAGGATACGGAAGCCGTGCTACGCGATTTGTTGCAGTATTCACCAGCGCAAATCGAAACGCTGCGGGCAGAAGGCGCGATATGACGGACGCCGTTTTATATGAATGCAATGATGGTTTAGCGCTCATCACGCTCAACCGGCCAGAGGCGCGCAATGCGCTCAATAGCGCCATGTGCGAAGCGCTGTTGGCCGCCACGCGCCGTGCGCGGGAAGATGGCGCGCGCTGCGTGCTGGTGCAGGCGGTGGGCAGCGTGTTTTGCGCGGGCGCGGACCTCAAGGAACGGCAAGGCATGGGCGATGACGCAGTGCGCGCGCGGCGCCTGAAAGCCTTCGCCGCCTATGAAGCGGTGGAACGCCTGCCCATGCCGGCCATCGCCGTGGTCGAAGGCCCTGCCGTTGGATCAGGTGTTGAAATCGCTGCCGGGTGTGATTTCATCATCGCCACACCTGCCGCTTCCTTCCGCACCCCGGAAGCGCTATGGGGCACCGTCGGCGCCACGCAACGCCTGCCGCGCATTATCGGCAAAAGACTGGCCAAGGATTTGATGTTCACGGGCCGCGCGCTTGGCGCCGAAGAAGCGCGCGCAGCCGGGCTCGTTTCGCGCGTTGTGGCGCCAGAGGCTTTGGCGGCATGCATCACGGAAATCACCACCACCATCCTGAAAGCACCACCCAGCGCCATGGCACTTGCGAAGCGCTGCGTGGATGAGGGGCTTGAACGCGACCCGCGCGGCGCACTCGCCACCGAAATCATGGCCATTGAGGAAAGCTTGGCCGCCGCAGAATGGCGCAAGAAAATGCAGGGATTCGGCTGAGGCATACCGCCTGGACCATAAGGCACGCCAAGCCCTGCCGCGCCGGGCCAGCAAAAGCAGGCTGGACAGGGCAGGGGCGCTTCGCTAGGAACAGGGCTCTGGAGAGGCTGCGGCTTCGCCAGGGCCCAGATAGCTCAGTTGGTAGAGCATGCGACTGAAAATCGCAGTGTCGCTGGTTCGATTCCGGCTCTGGGCACCATTTCAATGCCCTAGCGCGTTGAAATCAAACGATTTCCAAAATCTCAGGGCGATTTCCCCCACACCCTCCCCCACACTTGGCGCCCGGTAGGGGTGGGGAAGGCTCCCCCGCGCGCGTGTTTTGTAGGCCGGGAAATTGCGCCTCAGTCACCCGCGCGCGCGTGTTTTCCGGCCTTCCCGCGCCCCGCGCGCGCGTAGGTTGCCTGCCATGGGCGCCGGTTCCGCCTCCGCGCGCGAGGTTTCGTGGGGCGGTGGGGCGCTTCAATGCTTCGGGCAGGGCAAGCCAAGCCATGCGGCGGCCTCGGCTACCACCGGCCTTACATCGGCCTCGAAGGCATCCCACAAGGCGTGATGTTCGGGCGGGCTTTCGTCCCCGGTTTCCGGCAAGGCTTCGCGCCTCAGGGCCAGCGCGTCTAGTCGCGTGAATAGGCGCAGCGCTTCGGCCTCGCCACCGGCAAGGCGCCGTTGCAGGGCTTCCGATAAGCGCCAGGCGGCGTGATGTTCATCCGTCTTTCGGAGTTCCATACCACGGGCGCACCACTCCCACTTATCGCGCAAGCCCGGCTTTATGCCGATGCTGCGCCACGTTATCAGGCGATGAACCCGCGCCACCGCTTCGGGCGAGACTGACAAGCCCGCGCTCCGGGCGGCCTCGGCTATCTTGGCGGCTTCGCGCTTCCCCTCTTCCAGGGCGAAGCGATATCCGGCCAAGTCTGAGCGATAGGCGTAAAGCTGCGCCATGCGCTTTTTGCTTTCCGCTTCGCACCATTCCAAAAGCTGCGCCAGCGGTGGGAGCGTTTTCAGGGTTCGGCGCGCGCGTTGCGCCACCGCCCGCACAATATCGGCGCTGTATTCGGCCAAATCTTCGCCAGCGGCGGCGGCATAGGCTTCGGCGGTTATGCGCGCGTTCGGGAAAACCCCTACCAAGTGCCGCGCCACGTTTTCGGCGTAGTGTTGCCGGGCCTCGGCTTCATCCGGGTTTTCTTGCGCGGCGCGCCATGCCTCAAGCTGCGCCAGCGTGTTTTTCGCCACCTGCAGAATATCCGGGTCTTCCAATTCATCCGGGGAAAGGCGCTCAGGCTTGCCGGTTTCTTCATCGCCCCAAAAATCCGGCGTCTTCGGAAATGTGGGAAGGGCTGGCGCGGTTTGTTTCTTCGTCATTTCGCGCCCCCTATATCCGGCTCGGGATGGAAGGCTTGCGCTTGCGCTTACTGCCAGCGCCAGCGCGCGGCGCGTCAGCAAAGCGCGCGTTAGCGCTGGTATACGGTTTCCCTACATTTTCATTACGGGATACCTGTTCGGGGGGTTGTAGAGCGCCCATTAAGGGCGCTCTGTGGCGCCCATCTAGGGGGCTGTAGGGCGCCCATGTGGGGCGCTCTGTGGCGCCCATTGCATCGATGTGCCCCGATACTTGCCCCGATAGCTCCGGCGCTGCGAGGGCGTATCCTTTCGCCCTTGATCGCGAAGGCGCGGGCGCAATGAAGCCCCGTTCTTCCAGGCCGCGAAGCGCGCGGCGGATTGTGCGGCGCTCCATCCGGAGCATTTCGGAGAGGCCCCGGCTTGAAGGCCAGGCCGCACCGCGCGCCTCGTTAAAATGTTCGGCAATCGCCACCGCCACCGCCAATTCGGCAAGCGTGGGGCGAGGATCAGCGGCGGCAACGGCGCGAAGCCATGCAAACCTTGTCGCAATCGACATAGGCGGCAATCCTTTGGGAAGGCCCCTTGCCAGCCGTGCCGCGAATTGCTACTTTTCTTTGTGACGCAAAGACTTTTCGCAATTCTAGCCGCGCCTTGGCAACAGGGCGCGGTTCTCTATTGGGCGAAGCGCAGCAAGCCCGCGAGGGCCAGTAATGCGAGGGGCGCGGCAATCCATGCAATGCGGGCCATCATGGCGCCACCTTGAGGAATTGGCGTAGCGAATCGCCCGCGACCATCATGCGGCCACCGCAACGAAAAAGGCGCAAGGCGCCCTCTTTTCCTCGGCGGCGAAGGGTGGAAGGCGACAAGCCGGAAATCCGGCAAGCTTGCCTGAGGGTGAAGGAAAGGGCGCCCGGATGGGGCGCGGGCGCATCAGCGCGCAATCGTGGCATGGGGTGCCTCGCGAGAAAGGGTTTGGGATGTCTCACGCTTTCGGTGCGCGGAACCTTTTCTCGCGTGTAGCGCCACGCGGCGGCGGGTCTATCTCACATGTAAGGCCATGCGGCGGCCAGGCGCCATGTGCGCTTGGCGTATTATTATCACTACGCGCCAACGCTGCGCAAGTGTTTTCGTGCGTCTATTTCGTATTTCTCATTTAACGCGCCGTAAAGTTTCCAATACGCGGTTTTCGTTTCTCACCGGCTCTTAACAATCACCGCACGGCGTTTCGCGCTTCGCCAATGTTCACCACCGGCGCGGCGGGCGTGACGCAATGGCGGCCCCATTGTTCCATCAGCCCTACGCGGCGCTCGAATAAATCACTCCGGCGATACCGCCCGGCTACCTTGCTTGCGTCTTCATGCGCCAGCGCCTTTTCGGCGGCGTCCCGTTCCCCAGGGTGGCAATCATCGCACCATGTCCGGAAGCTTGCGCGCCAGCCGTGCGGCACCACCGGGCGCCCGGTGGGATCAACCCATTGCGGGCCATCCTTGCCTTCATTCATGCGCCGGATCACGGCAGAAAGCGCCATATCCGTAAAGGGGCCGGTTCGGGATATGTTCGGGAATATCCAGCTATCGCCCGCAATCCGGGCCAGCTTGGGCAATTCGCCCGGCGCCACCGTCACGCCATGCGCCAGCCCATAGGCGCGGCATAAGGTTTCCAGCATGGCGGAAGATAGCGGGACGCGGTGGGGCGCGGGTTCGGAAAGGTTGCGGCCTTTCATCACCAAGCCCGGCACGGTTAGAACGGCTTGGCCCCCATCGAAGCTAATCCAATTCCAGCGCAGCGCGCGCGCTTCACCGGATCGAAGGGCGCTTAGGGCGGCGAAGCGCAGCGCCACCGGGGCTAGGCCGGGCATCTTGTCCAAGGCTTCGAAAAATCCGGGCGCTTGGCGCCATGGCAGGGCAGGATGGCCTCGCTCCCCGGCTTGTTGCGTCAAGCCAAGGTGGCGCAAAATCCGAACATCGGCGGCGGTGGCATCGGCGCCCCATCCTTGCGCGGCGGCATAGCGCAAAACGGCGCCAATTCTGCGAAGCGTTTTGCGGGCGATAATCGGCTTTTTATGCCAGATCGGTTCTAGCGCATCCTTCACCATTTCCCGCGTGATGCTCGCCACCGGCTGTTTCATCAGCGGCGCGGCATGTAGTTTCAGGCTCGATTCCCACATATGCGCCGTGCGGGCGTTCTTCCATGAAGGCGCCTCGGCCTTAATCACCGCCTCGGCTACATTGGCGAAGACGCGGCGCTCGGCCTCTTCCTCGGCCTTGCGGGCGGTTTCCAGGGCCTTTGCAGCGGCACGGCGGGCCTTCACCGGATCAGCACCGCCAAGGGCTTCACGGCGGGCGGCAAGGGCCTTTATGCGGGCTTGGGCAAGTGTCACGGCAGGCCAGGGGCCAAGCCCCATGTCCCGGCGCTTTCCGGCAACCATAACGCGGGCCAGCCATACCTTTGCGCCGCTCGGCACGATTTCTAGCAAAAGCCCGCCCCCATCGCTCAGGCGGTATTTCCCGGCGCGGGGCTTGGCGGCTTCAACCGTCTTTGCGTCTAACTTTCCGTTCGGCATGGCGCGGCCTCATAGGGTGGAACCATCAATTCTTCCCCCACAATATCCCCCACAATCGGCCCTTGCAATGCCAAAACGGTTCTAAGCGTGTCAAAATGTGTTTTTCTTTGTGTTTCTAAGGAAAAACTGCGAATTTTCAGGCTGATTTCAGGGCGGTTTGAAACGGCTTGAAAGGGCAAAATGGTTCCGGCTCTGGGCACCATTTCCCCTGAAAACCCGAAAATTAATCAGGCATGGCGATTGCTACGCCCAACCGGGGGCGCTGCCCCCGTACCCCCGCCGGGGTAACCGTGTTACCCCGGACCCCGCCGATACGGGCGCGAGAGATCGGAGCAAAGCGCATGAACCAGAGCCAGGGCACCAAAGCGCCTCATCGAATTGTCGTCGTTGGTGGCGGGGCTGCGGGGTTGGAACTCGTCACCCGGCTTGGCCACCGCTATGCCCGGACAGGTGAGGCCGAGGTCACGCTTGTCGAACGCGCCCGCACCCATCTGTGGAAGCCGCTGCTGCATGCAGTTGCAGCGGGCAGCCTCGATCGGGACCGGCATGAACTGCATTACCTGCGCCAGGCCCATAACCACCACTTCACCTATCGCTTCGGGCCCATGACCGGTCTTGACCGGGAAGCGCGCGAAGTCCTGGTCGGCGCCACGATTGACGATGAAGGCCGCCAGGTGACGCCACCAAGCCGCGTGCCCTATGACACGCTCGTGATCTGCATCGGCAGTGTGACCAATGATTTCGGCACGCCAGGGGCGGCGGAACACGCCGTGCCACTGGAAAATGTTGCGCAAGCAAGCCGTTTTCATCGCCGCCTGGTCAATGCATGCCTGCGCGCCAATAGCCAATCCGAACCGGTGCGCCCCGGCCAGCTTCATGTGGCTATCATCGGCGCGGGGGCTACCGGCACGGAATTGGCCGCTGAACTGCACCGCACGCTGCGCGCCGTCGTCGCCTATGGCTTGGACAAGATTGACCCGGCACGCGATGTCCGCATCCGGCTGATTGAAGCGGCGTCGCGCATCCTGCCCGCACTGCCCGAACGCATCTCCGCCGCCACCGCAAAACTACTGGAAGATCTGGGCGTAGAAGTGCTGGCCGGCCGCCGCGTTGCCGAAGTGCGTGCCGATGGCGTTGTGCTGGCCGATGGCGCGGTGATCCCGGGCGAGCTTGTGGTCTGGGCCGCCGGCGTGAAAGGCCCAGCCGTGCTCCGCAATATCGGCGGGCTTGAAACCACGGCGACAGATCAGTTGGTCGTATTGCCGACCCTGCAAACCACGCGTGACCCGGACATTTTCGCCCTTGGCGATTGCGCCGCCTGCCCGCGCCCCGATGGCAAGGGCAATCTGCCGCCGCGCGCCCAGGCCGCGCATCAACAGGCAACGCATCTTTTCCGCCAGATTGACCGCAAAATCCGCGGGCAGGAAGTTGAGCCCTTTGCCTATCGCGATTTCGGATCGCTGGTCTCGCTTGGGAAATACTCAACCGTCGGCAGTCTGATGGGCTTTTTGGTTGGGCGCAGCATGTTCATCGAAGGCTATTTTGCGCGGATGATGTATCGGTCCTTGTACAAGATGCACCAGACCGCGCTGCATGGGCATGCGCCGGTGCTGTGGAAGACACTGGTCGGGCTCATTGCGGATCGCGGGCAGCCGCAGGTGAAGCTGCATTGAGGTAATTGGGCGCTGCCCGCCTTTCCCAAACACGAAAAGGGGGCCAAAGCCCCCTTCCGCAACGCCCAGCGCTACCCCGCAGGCCGAAGCCCGCTCCGCCTCAGCCCTGGCGGGCCTTCAGGCGCGGATTCTTCTTGTTGATCACGTAGACGCGACCGCGGCGGCGTACCACAACGCAGTTCTTGTCTCGGGTCTTGGCGGTCTTCAGCGAGTTACGAATTTTCATTGGTCTAACCTTTCGAAGGCGCGGCTTCTAAGCGGGGCGGGGGGCCAAGTCAACCCATCGCCCCCCTATTCGGCGGCGCGGCGTTCCTCATCCATCATGCGCATGAACCCATCGCGGGTTTGGGGCAGTTTGCGGCCCATGATCTGTTCGGCAACCTGGGTACGGAGTACCTGTGCCGTGCCACCGGCAATGGCGAACATGCGTGCATCGCGCAAATAGCGCTCCATCGGGTTGTCGCGCGAATAGCCTGCCGCACCCCAGACCTGCAAAGCCTGGTTGGTCACGCGGATTGCCATCTCGCCGGCCAATACCTTGGCTTGCGCGGCAGCCAGCCGATCCGGAAAGCCATTCGGCCCGGCACTTTTCGCCGCGCGCCACACCATGGCGCGGGCCGCTTCCACTTCAATGGACATATCCGCCAGCATCCAGGCAAGGCCCTGGAATTCGCCAATCGGCCGACCGAATTGGCGGCGGGTCTGCGCACGCTCCAGCGCATGTTCATAAGCCCCGGCGGCCAGCCCAAGCGCCACTGTCGCCGCCCCCACGCGCTGGCCATTATAGGCATCAATCAGCCGGCCAAAGCCCCGCGCCCAGCCGCCAGGTGGCCTCAGCACCATGCTATCGGCCACTTCCAGCCCGGCGATTTCCGTCTCGGCTTCCGGCATCCCGCAAAGACCGAGGGAGGGGATGCGCTTAAAGCTGATCCCGGGCGGCGGGCCGTCACCGTTGCGTACCACGAGAAAGCCGCCAATCCCCTGATCGCGCCCATCTTCAATCACACGCGCGAAGATCAGATGCAGCCGGGAAACCCCGCCGCCCGTGATCCAGGTCTTGCGCCCATTGATCACCCATGTATCGCCATGGCGCACCGCGCGCGTGGTCATCTCAGTCGCGGCCGAGCCCGCTTCCGGTTCCGTGATCAGAATGGCGGGCTTGTCGCCGGCAAGCACCAGATCGGCGGCGATGCGCTTTTGCGCGTCTGTCCCATAGGCCATGATGGCGCCAATCGCGCCCATATTGGCTTCCACCGCGATGCGGCCACAAACTGCGCAGGCTTTGGAAAATTCCTCAATCACCAGGGCGGCGTCGAAGTAATCGCCCCCTGGCCCACCCCAGGCGCGCGGTACGGTCAGGCCCGTGAAGCCCGCTTCCGCCATGCGCTTCACCATGGGCCAGGGATAGGCGCCGGAGCGATCAGTCTTGGCAGCCTGGGCGGCGGCCTCGCGCGCCAATTCCCGTGCCCGGTCGCGCAGCCTTGCCTGTTCGGGGGTCAAGCCATCCATGATGAGAACCTTATGAAAGACGCGCTTCGATGACCGCAGCGGCCGCGCGATCCAGTTTGAGCGCCTTGGCGAAATCATCAAGCCAGGCGCGCTCGGCGGCGGCGATTTCTCCCGCGCCAACCACAGCGGCGGCGTAAAGCTGTGCGGCCAGCATGGGGTCGCTCGCCAGCTTGGCCAAAGCTGCGGGGGCTAGGGGCTTGTCGAAATCGGCTAGCACCTTGTCGCGCGAGGCGGGGCTGAGGCCCGCGCCATCCAATTGCGCGGCGATGCGCCCGCGTTCTTCGGCATCAATCGCGCCATCGGCCTTGGCGGCGGCGATCATGGCGCGGAGCATCAGCAAAGCCTCGGCGGTCTCCGCGCTGGCTTCCTGTTCGGGTGGGGGGGTGACGGGCGCCCAGGGGTCTGCGGTGGGTTTTGCGGCGCCGGGTGCATTCCCCCAAGGGCTGGCGCTGGCGGGCGCATCCTTCAACCCGCCCTGGCCGGGGGCTTTTTTCACCGGCGCTGTGCCGGTGGGGGCTTGGCGCGACGGCCCCGCCCAATCGAAACCGCCGCCGCCCTTGCTGGGGGAGGATGTTGGCCGCGGCGCTGGAGCAGCCGGGGCTGGCGCGCTCTGGCTCTGGCGCAGCGCTTCAATCGCAATGCCAGCCAGCCCCGCCAAGGCGCGCCCAAGCTGCGCATTGCCGGCGGGGGAACGCCTTGTGCCGAAGCCGGCAGGGCTGCGCCGTCGAGGCGCCGCACCACGACCCAATACAGCCCCTATCAGCTGCCCAAGATCGAACCCGGCCATGCGAAGCCCTCCCTGAAAAGCAGCATTACAAATCCTGCATCACCGCGGCAATCGCGGGTGCGAGGGCGCGGAATTCTTCGGCCCTTGGGCTGCGCGCGCGCCAAGCAAGGCCGATGCGCCGGCTGGTCCCGTTTTCCAGCGGGCGCGTCACCAGCCCGGTCCCTACGAGCACGCCACCGGCCACGGCCAGGCGCGGCAATAGCGTAATTCCAAGCCCGCTCGCGGCCATTTGCACAAGTGTGTGGAGCGAGGTTGCGGAAAATTCCTCCGCCGCCAAAGCTCCGGAAAGCCCGCAGGCGGAAAGCGCATGATCGCGGAGGCAATGGCCATCCTGCAGCAGCAAAAGTTTTTCATCCATCAGCACCTTTGGCGCAATACTGGTGCGCGCGGCCAAAGGGTGATCTTCCGGGCAGGCCAGCAGAAACGGGTCTTCGGCGATGCTGAGTGTCTCCGCTGCCCCGCAATCGCAGGGGAGTGCCAATAGCAGCAGATCAAGCCGGCCGGATTCCAAAGCCTCCACCAGCCTTTCGGTCAAATCCTCACGCAACCAAGGACGCAGGCGCGGGAAATCGGCGCGCAGTCGGGGCATCAGGCGGGGCAGCAGAAAGGGGCTGATGGTTGGGATCACACCGAGGCGGATCGGTCCCGAAAGTGGTTCCCGCGCGGCGGTCGCGGTTTCCACGCAGCTATTGAGCGCTGCCAATGCAACGCGCGCGCGCTGGATCAGTTCCGCCCCCAGCGGCGTGAAGACGGGCTTCTTGGCGCCGGTCCGTTCCAGGATCGCGGCATCCAATTGGCGTTCGAGTGCGATCATGCCCGCCGAAAGCGTGGATTGCGTGACGCCACAGGCCGAAGCGGCACGGCCAAAATGCTCATATTCGGCGAGTGCCACCAGATAGCGAAGCTGTTGCGGCGTAGGCAGCGCGATCATCGAATATTCCGATTTATAATCAAAGCTTATCTGGCGGTACTAGCCATGCGCAAGTCACTGACGAAAGCCCCCTGCCCCAAAATGCCTTGGACAGTCTGATGAGGGCGCCGTCGTCGCACGCGTGGTCAACGACGTACCCAGCGTTCCTGGCCAAGCCTGGTCCCGCCGGCATAGGTCCAGATACCGGACCAGACACCATTTTCATTGACAAGCAGAACGAGCCCGGTGTCGTTGCCTGACCGATAGCTGACCGTGATAAAAGCATCATCGCCAATGCCGGTGCCAAGATAACGCTGCCCGTCAATCACCCAGGTAACGCGCAGCGTATCGCCTGTCGGCACGACCTCGACCGTGCCGCTATAGGCCCCTCCGTCTGGGGTGCGGCCTTCCACATTGTAGCGGCCAACAACGCTTTTCTGCGCCGCAGCGCCGCCCCCGAGCGCCATAAGAATGGGCAACGCCAGCAGCAAGCGTTTCTTGATCATCGGGTCGCTCCTGTTTTCCTGCCATCAGAGATAAGCGTCCCAAGCTGTCGGGCAAGCCGCGATGGAGCGCGATTCAATACCGCCCCGGAGCATAGGGCTTGGGGTCAATGAAGGGCGCTTCGCCCATCATCATCTCCGCGACCAGCCGCCCGGTCGTCGGGCCCAGCGTAAAGCCCTGATGCGCGTGGCCAAAGGCGCACCAGGCGCCTGCATGCCCGGGCAGGGGGCCAATGATCGGCAGCATATCGGGCGTACACGGCCTGACCCCCATCCAAGGATCATCTTCCACCGCCTCCGCCAGGGGCAGTAGCTTCCGCGCGAGTGGTTCCGCGCGGGCCAATTGCACCGGGGTTTTCGGTGCGTCATCGGGTGCGAATTCAGCGCCCGTTGTCAGCCTGACACCGGCGCGCATCGGCACCAGCACAAAGCCGCTATCGGCATCCAGAAAACCGTGATTGAGCACCGCATTGCCCTGCATGCGGTAATGGCGGTGATAGCCGCGCTTGCCGAAAAGCGGCGGCGCATAGCCGAAGCGGCGCGTGAGTTTTGCGGAAGCGGAGCCAAGCGCCACGACAATCTGTTCTGCTTCCCGCGCGCCATCTGCGCTTTGCACGCGCCAGTCTGCGCCATGGCGTTCCAGGCTCATGGCATCGCCGCGCAGAATTTGCCCGCCGGCTTCGGTGAAGCGCTTGGCATAGAATAGCGTCAGCGCCTGCGGGTCACTCACCGAAAGCGGATCGGTCCAATGAATGGCGCCAAGGCGCTTCACCAGCAAATGGGGTTCAGCCGCCGCAAGCCCAGCTTGATCGAGCAGCGCGTAATTCACGCCCTGTTCGCGCTTCAGCATTTCGGCTTCGGCAATGGCAGCGTTCAAGGCTGTTTGGTTGTTGTAAAGCCGCATCCAGCCAATCGGGCGGAGCAGCGCTTCGGCCTCGGTCCCGCGTGTGAGCGCCATATGTTCATCAATGCAGGTCACGATCAGCCGCGCATAGGCTTCCGCAATGGGCCGATAGCGTGATGGCGCTGAATGCCACCAATATTTGAACAAGGGCGCGGCAAGATTAAGCAGCGCGGATGGATGATAGGAAGCATCCACCGATCGGTTCTGCGCCATGCGCCAAAGTGTTGCGATATCGCGCGGGAAGGGGTGCGGATAGACGGCTTCGCGCTGGATCAAGCCTGCGTTGCCAAAGGATGCGCCTTCGCCAGGCGGCGCGCGGTCCAGCACCACCACCTGCGCGCCACGGCGTTGCAAATGCAGAGCGATGGAAACGCCGACCATGCCGGCGCCCAGCACGATCACGGATCGTGACATTCTTCTTCTTCCTGTCTCACGCGCCCCGGCGCTTCATGATCACACGTCCTTAGTCTCAAATTCCGCCGGACCCGTGATTTCGATCAATTCCAGATCTTCCGAATGCGCGACTTCGCGATGCTTCACCAAGGGCGGCTGATAGCAGCTATCGCCGGCGCGAAATTCCTTGACGCCAATATCCTCATATTCAAAGCGCACCCAGCCCTTCAGCACATAGAACATCTGAAACTTCAGATTATGCGTGTGCCATTGCCCGGTGGCATGGGCGCCCGGAATGGCGCGAATGACATGCGCGCCAAAGGCGCCATCAGTGGCACCCTTGATGCCAAGATCACGATATTCGAAAAACGGGCGCAGCCCGCGGATGAATTCGGAACCTTCGGCATGGCTGGTGGTTGTGGTGGTCATGGCTTGTGATCCTTCAAGCAAGCGGCAGCGCCACATGGCGCGTAAAGCCGGGACGTGTCAGCAGCGTATCATAATAGCGGCGGAGATTTGGCAGGTTCGGACGTTCGATGGGCAGCACATGCCAGCGATGCACCCAGCAACCGAGTGTCAGGTCGGCCAGCGTCAGCGCATTGCCACACAAAAAGCGCTGCCCTTCGAGTTTCTTTTCAATGATGCTCCAAAGTCGGCCCGCCTCATCGCGCGCCTTGGCTTCCGCCTTCCAATCGCGTTCCGGTTCCGGCAGGCGCACATGGGTGAAGAAAATCGTCACCATCGGCGCCGTCAGATGCCCAAGCGTCCAATCCATCCAGGTTTCAACCGCCGCCCTTTGGCGCGGATTGCGCGGATAAATCGGGCTATCCGGCGCTTCGGTGTTGCACAAATACCGGCAAATCGTGTTGCTTTCCCACAGCGCCCAGCCATCTTCTTCCTGCAAGGTCGGCACCAGGCCCATCGGGTTCATGGCGCGGTATTCCGGTTCCTTGGTGCGGCCAAAGGCGCCGCCGGCATCTATCCTTTCATAGGACAGGCCGAGCTCTTCCATCAGCCACAGCACCTTCATCACATTGCTGGAACTGGTCCGGCCCCAAAGCTTGCGCATGGCTTTTCTCCCTTGCCTTGCATCAGCCTAAAGCCCTCAGCGAGACGGGTCCAGTTGCAAGCGCCGCCGCGGCGCGCAATCTCTCTCCCCATGAAGCGCGCTTTGATCATCCTGGCCCTGGCCACCGCCGCACCGCTCTTGGCCCAGGCCAGCGAGACCTGGCTTGGGCTCGCGCCATGCGAGCTGTGCCTGTGGCAGCGCCTTCCCTATTGGGCGGTGGCGGGTCTGGCGGCTTTGGCCCTGGCGCTGCCGCGTTTCGCTGGGGTGCTGCTCAGCCTGGCGGGCTTGGCCGCCATTGCCTCCGGCCTGTTGGGCGGGTTTCATCTCGGGGTGGAGCAAGGCTTTTGGCCCTCACCGCTTGCGGGCTGCAAGGCCGCGACGGCAGGCGGGGCAATGAGCATTGAGGATATGCTGAAAAGCCTGGCCCCAACCCCGAACAAGCCCTGCGATGCGCCGGCTTTTCTGATCCCTGGCCTTCCCATTTCGATGGCGGCAATGAATATGGTGTATGGTTTGGGCCTTGGGGCGCTTTCCCTCGGCCTCGCCCGGCAAGGAGCAAGAGCATGACGCAGAAAACCGCCGAATACCGCCTGCCCGGCGACCCCACGGCGCGTGAGGTGGTGGAACGCACCATCCGCGTGGATCATGCCGGCGAATATGGTGCCAAGCGCATTTATGAGGGCCAATTGGCCGTATTGGGCCGCACCAAATACGGCCCAGTGATCGAACATATGAAGGCGCAGGAACAGGTCCATCTGGACACCTTCTCTCGCCTGATTGGCGAACGCCATGTGCGCCCGACGGCGCTGCTGCCCTTCTGGCATGTCGCGGGCTTCGCGCTTGGGGCGGCGACCGCGCTGCTTGGCCATCGCGGCGCGATGGCCTGCACGGTTGCTGTCGAAGAAGCGATTGATGAGCATTACCGCGCGCAGGAAGACATGCTTGGTGATGATGAGGCGGAACTGCGCGCCGATATCGCCCGCTTCCGTGCCGAGGAGCTGGAACATCGCGATACGGGGCTGGAACACGAAGCAGAACAGGCGCCGGCCTATCGGCTGCTGAGCGCCGCAATCAAGACCGGCTGCAAAATCGCCATCAAAATCAGTGAGCGCGTGTGATGCGCCGCGCCGCATGCGCCCTGCTTCTTGCCTTGGCCGTACTGGGTTGTGCGGAGCGGGCTTTGCCGCCGGAAGCGCAGCCGGTGAGCCAAGCGCCCGTCCCGGATGTGACGATCACCCCGCTTTATCCCGATAGCATGCCCGGACCGCCTGGGCCGGGGGGCGTTGCCGTAGCGCCGGCCCAGCCATCGGAGAGAACGCAAGCGGTGGCGGCACGCCTGCCCCTACGCGTCGGCCCCTGGGTGCGCGCTGTCGGCCCACCCGATGAAGGCGCCATTGCGCGCAATGGGCTGAGCCAGCTTTTCGTCCGCTATACCCTGCCCGGCCAAGGAAGCTGGGCCACGGTTGCGGTGAATGATCACGGCGTGGAAGTGCCGGATGGCTTTGCCTCGGCCGCCGTAGCCGCCGGTTATGAAGCGAGCAAGGCGAGCGTACGCAACAGCGCGCCGGGCGGTGTCGCGCGCATGCGCTTGGTCTGGATTCCAGATGCACCTACGCAACGCTGCGTGACGGGCCGCGTGGTCATGCAAGGCCAGGGCACGCTGCATGTGGCGTGCTCCACCGGCGTTGCCGGACAGGAATTGCGCGTGCGCGCGACGGCGGCTTTTCGCCCCGGCGATTCCGGGCGGCTATTCGAATTGGAAGGCGAAGTGGCGCGGCTGATTGCGGAGGTAACACGCGCCGCCGCCGGGCTTCGGCCGAACCCCGGCCTGCGGTCAGACGGGCGTGTTTTTATTCCACGGTTTGGTGCTGAGGCGGTGTTGTAGCGGGGGCTTTAGCCGCCACGCTGCATCAGGGCCGCCACATCGCGATCCCGCGCATCTTCGCTATTACCCAAGCCTTCCACCACGCCATGCCTATCCTGTTCCGGACGGTTCTGGCTGAGTTTGCGCTTGCCGATCAGCGTTGCGATTTCCATGCGCAGCCCGACAATGCCCTTGAGCTGCGAGGCAATGAAATCCCCCGGCGCATCATCCACTGCCCATGGCGTGGCGCGCGGCGCTTCGTGGTGATTGGTCAGCCGATCCACCAGCGCATGCAACCGCGCGGCATCCTCAAACACCTCAACCACGCCAATGGCATGCACGGCCACATAATTCCAGGTCGGCACAACCTTCCCGTGTTCCTTCTTGGAGGCATAAAAGGATGGCGAGACATAAGCCTCCGGCCCCATGAAAATGGCGCGCGCACGGCCTGCGGCGGCAAGCGCGCGCCAGTGAGGGTTGGCCTTGGCCAGATGGCCGTAGAGCGTGCCATGCGGCCCTTCACCGGCGGCGAATTGCAGTGGCAAATGGGTCGCTTCCGGCACGCCATCTGCCCCCGCGCTCACCAGGATCGCAAGCCGCGCCTCACGCAGAATGGCGTGCAGGATTTCGGGGCGGTCTTCGCGAAACAAGGGCGGGTTATACATGCCGGGTCTTCTCCTGAGAGGAATGTCTGATAGCCTGTTTGGTGATTGGGAGAAAGCCAAATGTTCGAAGAACTGATCCGCCTGAGCGCCACGGAAGCCGCAGCCAGGCTGAAAGCGCACGATATCACGCCGCTTGACCTGATTGACGCTGCCGAGGCGCGCATTGCCGCGGTGGATGGCGCCGTGAATGCGCTCCCCACACTCTGCCTTGATCGCGCCCGCGACCATGCCCGCGCGCTGATGGCGGGCAAGCGCCGCGAAGCGGAACATGAAGCCGGTTGGCTTGGCGGTATCCCCGTTGCCATCAAGGATCTCGCGGAAGTGGCTGGCGTGCGCACCACCTATGGCAGCCCGATCTTCGCGGATTATGTGCCGCGCGAAAGCCATCCCCTGGTGGAGCGCATCGAACGCAAGGGCGGCATTGTCATTGCCAAATCCAATACCCCCGAATTCGGCGCCGGCGGTTCCACCTTCAATGAGGTGTTTGGCCGCACGCGCAATCCTTGGAATACGTCGCTCACCTGTGGCGGCTCCACCGGCGGTGGTGCGGTTGCCTTGGCAACGGGGCAGGTTTGGTTGGCGCATGGGTCGGATCATGGTGGGTCTTTGCGCCGCCCCGCGACTTATTGTTCCGTGGTGGGGCTGCGCCCTTCACCGGGGCGGGTCAGCCGGGGGACGGCGGATGATCTCTATTCGCCGCTTTCGGTGAATGGGCCGATGGCGCGCAATATTCCTGATCTGGCGCTGTTTCTGGACGCCATGGCGGGCTGGGATTTGGCCGATCCGATGACCTGGGAAGCGCCCGCGCGCCCCTATGCCACAGCGGTTGCGGCAGCGGAGGCCGAGGCACCGAAGCGCATCGCCTTCACCGCGCGTTTCGGCGGCGCGCTTGCGATGGACCGTGAGACGGAGGCGATTTGCGCACGCGAAGTGCGCCGCTTTGAAGCGCTTGGTGCTGTGGTGGAAGAAGCCCATCCCGAAATTGGCGATTTGAACGAAGCCTTTCTGGTGCTGCGCAGCCAGCATTTTGTCGTAGATCGCGAAAAAATGCTGCAGGAGCATCGGGACAAGATCAAGCCGGACATCATCTGGCAAACCGAACGTGGCTTGAAGGAAACCGCATCTCGCCTGGCTTGGGCGGAACATGAACGCCGGCGCTTTTTCATCAGCATGCGCGATCTGTTCAAGCGCTATGATGTGCTGATCACGCCAGGCGCTGCCACGCCCGCCTTCGATGTCATGCTGCGCGCGCCGGAGAGCATCGGCGGCAAGAAGCTCGAAAACTATATGGGCGGGTCCTTGATCAATGCCTTTGCCACACTGGCAGGATGCCCCGCTGTCGCGGTGCCATGCGGCTTTGATCAATTTGGCAGGCCGGTTGGGCTGCATATTGTGGCCCCACCGCGGCAGGATGCGCGCGCCTTGCAGGTGGCGGCATTGTTCGAGAAAATGACCGGCCTTGATAGGCTTTTGCCCATTACGCCACGGCCCGGCACTGTGCCTCCGGCTGAGGGGGGATGACCATGCAGCGCCGCACCCTATTGCTTGCGTCTGGCCTTCTGGCCGCACCCAGCTTGGCCCGCGCACAGGATTTTCCCGCGCGGCCTATTCGCGTGGTGGTGCCCTACGCGCCTGGTGGGCAATCAGATACGGTGATGCGCCTGCTTATACCGCGCATGACGGAATTTCTCGGCCAGAACATCATTGTGGAAAATCGCAGCGGCGGCGGCGGCACGATTGGCGCCGGCATTGTCGCCGCTGCGCCAGCGGATGGCTATACGTTGTTCTTTGAAAGCTTCGCCTTTGCGGTCGTGCCGCTGATCCATCGCGGGCTGCCATTTGACTATGAAAACGCTTTTGTGCCGATCGGTCAGGCGGTGGCACTGCCCTATGTGCTGGTGACCAAGCGTGACTATCCGGCGCGTAATGTCGCGGAATTCATCGCCTCCGTGAAGGCGCGACCCGGCTTTACTTATGGCACGCCGGGCATTGGCACCATCGGTCACTTGGCCGGTGCGCTATTGGAACTGCGCGCGGGCATCAGGATGGAACATGTCGCCTATCGAGGCGGTGCTGAATCGGCGCGCGATGTCGCCGCCGGCAATATTGATGGCGCCATCGGCACGGCCAATAGCTTCGCACCCCTTATTCAGACCGACCGCGCCCGCGGCATTGCGTTAACGAGTGGAGAGCGCCGCGGCACCCTGGCGCATTTGCCAACCCTCGCCGAAAGCGGTTTTCCTGATTTCGATCTGACAAGTTGGAATGGGCTATTCGCGCCTTCTGCAACGCCGGCGCCAATCCGCGCCCGGTTGGAAGCCGCCCTGCGCCACGCCACCACGGATGAACCAACCCGCCAAAGGCTGGCCGCTTCCGGCAATGATGTGGTCACGGAAAGCGCCGAGGCTTTCGGTGAGCGTATCAGGAAGGACCGTGAACTGGTCCGGCAATTGATCCGCGAAACCGGTCTCAAGATCGAATAGCCGAAGCGCCATCCGCAATCAGGGAAATCACATTCTCCAGCCGATCCGCTTCCGCGGCCGGCTTGTCGCGGCGGATGCGCGCAATGCGGGGAAAGCGCAGCGCCACGCCTGATTTATGCCGGCTGCTGCGCTGCGCGGCATCGAAAGCCACTTCCAGCACCAATTCCTTTTCCACTTCCCGCACCGGGCCGAAGCGATCCACCGTGTGGTTCCTGATCCAGCGATCAAGCCAGGCCAATTCCTCATCCGTATAGCCGGAATAGGCCTTGCCGATCGGCACCAATTCGCCGTCTTCCCGCCAGACGCCGAAGGTGTAATCCGAATAGAAGCTGCTGCGCTTGCCATGGCCGCGCTGCGCATACATCAGCACCGTATCAAGCGTGAGCGGCGCGCGCTTCCATTTCCACCATTGCCCCTTCACGCGCCCCGGCAGATAGGGACCATCAGCGCGCTTCAGCATCAAGCCTTCAATCGCTGCATCCCGCGCACCATCGCGCAAGGATTGCAAATCACTGATCTGGCTGAAGGGGATCAGCGCAGATAGATCCATGCGCGGTGGCTGCTGGCGTTGATGCCAGGCTTCCAGTCGCGCACGCCGTGCTGAAAAGGTCAGGGGGCGCAAATCCTCGGAGCCATCAAACAACATGTCATAAAGCCGGATCGCCACCGGGTAGTCGCGCTGCATTTTGGCGGAGACGCTTTTGCGGTTCAGCCTTTGCTGCAAATCAGCGAAGGGGGCGACTTCGCCATTGCGCAGCACCAGCAATTCACCATCCAATACGGCGTGGAAATCAAGCGCTGCAATGATTTCGGGGAAGCTCGCGGAGATATCCTCGGCCCCACGGCTCCAGAGTCTTGCACCACCTGGCCCCGAAGTGACTTGCACGCGAATGCCATCCCATTTCCATTCCGCGCAATAGGCAGCCGGATCAAGTGCGGCGAGATCGGCTTCTTCCAAGGGATGCGCCAGCATCAGGGGGCGAAAGATGGGGGCGCTGCGCGGGTCGGGCTGCGGCGCGCGGCCTTCCAGCCAGGCGAAAAGCGGCTGGTAGGGCGCGGGGATGGCGTGCCAGGCTTCCTCAATGGCTTCTACTGACGTGCCGGACCATTCTGCCAGGGCCACGCGCGCCAAGCGGGCGGAAACCCCCACGCGGAGCCCGCCCGTCAGCAGCTTGATCAGCGCCAAGCGCCCACTGGCATCAAGTGTGTCGAGCCAGCCCGCAATCAGCGCCGGCACCTCGGCCTTCGGGGTGGTTTCCAGCGCGCCGATGATATCGGCAAGCGCAGGGGGCGGCGCATTCACGCCGGCGCGCTTCGGCCAGATCAGCGCAATGGTTTCCGCGAGGTCCCCGACATAATCATAGGAAAGCCGGAACAACTCGGCGTCCACCCGTGCCATGGTGATCTCTCGCAGCATGGCCGGTTTGGCGGTGGCGAGCTTCAGGCTTTCCGTAATGGCGGCCAGGCCCAAGCCGCGTTCCGGGTCCGGCTGCCCGGCGAACCATTGGCCTAGCAAAGCAAGCTTGGCGTTACGGCTGGGCGAGAACACCAGCCGTTCCAGAAGTTCCGCGAAGGCCGGCAGGCTCATGGCGCTGCCCGGCGCAGGCTGACCTTGCGCAATTCCGTTCCAGGCCCGATTCTGATCCCATGATTCCCGCGCAGCACCCGACAGATGCCGGTCAAGCCCTTGCCGGGCCGCTGTTCAGCATTTGCACGCTGGTCACGCGCCACGCGGAATATGCGGCCATGCTGGAAAGTTTTGCGGCGCGCGGCTTCACGGCGGATAAGGCCGAGTTTCTTTACCTCGATAATTCCAAGGGCCATCACTGGGATGCCTTCCAGGGCATCAGGCGTTTCTTGAGCCTTGCACGCGGCACTTACGTGATCCTTTGCCACCAGGACATCCGGCTGCTGGCGGATGATATCGAAACGCTGCGCGCCCGCCTTGCCGCGCTTGAGGCGCTTGATCCGGATTGGGCGCTGGCCGGCAATGCCGGTGCCGTGGCGGATGGCAGTCTTGCGATCCGCATTTCGGATCCGCATGGCGAAGACCAGCGCCGCGGCACCTTTCCCGCGCGTGTGGTCAGCCTGGATGAGAATTTCATCATCATCCGCCGCGAGGCGTTGGTCAGTGTTTCCGCAGCGGGTTCCGGCTTTCATCTTTATGGGACGGATATGTGCCTGCAAGCGCGTTGCGCCGGGCGCAGCGCCTGGGTGATTGATTTCCATCTGCGCCATTTGAGTCCGGGGAAGGTGGATGCCAGCTTCCATCAGGCGCAGCAGCGGCTTGAAGCGCATTACGACAAGCTCCTTAACCTGCCCTGGCATATTCGTACCACCTGCACGAAAATGATCCTGGGCGGCGGTGGATTGCGCCGCTGGCTTGCGCGGCGGAAATTGGCGCGACGTCTGAAATAAAGGCGGAGAGGCTGGGCTTCACGCGGCTGCCTCCTCATCTTCCTCACCGCGCCCAACCAAGTTCAGCGCGCGGCCCCTGATCCCTTGCAGCCCCAGCGCATGAATCAGCGCATCTTCGCGCCCATGGGTCACCCAAACCTCCGGCGCGCCCGTCTCCGCGCAGGTGGCCAGCAGCTCATCCCAATCGGCGTGGTCCGAAATCACCAACGGCAATTCCACGCCCCCCTGGCGCGCGCGCTGCCGCACACCCATCCAACCCGACGCATTCGCAACCACAGGTTCCGCCAATCGCCGCGCCCAGCGATCGGCAATGGCAGAAGGTGGCGCCAGCACAATCGCGCCCTTCAGCGCGTCCTTGCGCGCCACCGTGGCCGGCAGCAGCGGGCCAAGGGCGATGCCCAGTTCCTCATACACATCGCAAAGCGCCTGTTGCGCGCCATGCAAATGGATCGGGCGGTTATAGCCGGCTTGGCGCAACAGGCGGATCAGGCGCTGGCATTTGCCAAGCGCATAGCAGCCAATCACATGGGTGCGTTCGGGAAATAGCGCCGCCGAGCGCAATAGCCGCGCGATCTCGCCCATCGCATCAGGGTGACGGAATACCGGCAGCGCGAAGGTCGCTTCCGTGATGAAAACATCGCAGCGCTCAACTTCAAACGCCGCGCAGCTTGGATCGGCGCGGCGCTTGTAATCGCCAGAGACCACCACGCGGCTGCCCTGCCATTCCAGCGCAACCTGCGCCGAGCCCAGCACATGCCCGGCCGGCCGCAGCCAGAGCTTCACGCCATTGATGGTGATCACCTCCCCATAGCGCAGCGCCTGTTGCGTGGTGCCCGCGCGGCCTTCACCCAAGCGCGCGGTCATGATGGCGAGTGTCTCGGGTGTCGCCAGCACGGCCGCATGGCCGGGGCGCGCATGGTCCGAATGGCCATGGCTGATCACGGCACGATCAACGGCACGGAGCGGGTCAATGAAAAACCCGCCCGGTTCGCAGAATAGCCCGGCCGGGGTGACTTTCAGCCAGGTCTCGGGATGGGGGGAGGTAGTAAAGGCCATGCGGTTCCGGTCTTGCGTCGGCGGCTTGTCACGCCATACATAGCGCTGAATGCGAACATTACCAGAACCTTTTGCCGGTTGGTTTGCGGCGCGTGGCTGGCAGCCGCGCCCGCATCAGCTTGCCGTTCTGGATGCCGTGGCGCGCGGCGATCACGCGCTCCTGGTGGCACCAACCGGCGGCGGCAAGACGCTGGCGGGGTTTTTGCCGACTCTGCTGGATTTGGCCGCCGCGCCGCGAGAAGGCTTGCACACGCTGTACATCTCGCCCTTGAAGGCACTCGCGGTGGATATCGCGCGCAATCTGATGGCGCCGATTGGCGAGATGGCGCTGCCCATTCGCGTTGAAACCCGCACGGGCGATACGCCGGCAAATCGCCGCGCACGGCAACGCGCGGCACCGCCCCATATCCTGCTGACCACGCCGGAAAGCCTGACGCTGTTGCTGTCTCAGCCGGACGCCGCCGAATTCTTCGCCGGGCTTGGCGGCATCATCATTGATGAAATTCATGCCCTGGCCGGCACCAAGCGCGGCGATCAATTGGCGCTGTGTCTGTCTCGTCTTGCGGTGCTGGCGCCGGGCGCCAGACGCATCGGTCTTTCCGCGACCGTCGCCGTGCCGGACGCCTTGCGCGCCTGGCTGGCGCCGGATGCGCGGGCAAAATCGGTCCGGCTGATCACCGCGGAAGGCGGCGCGGCGCCGGTTTTTGATCTGCAATTGCCGGAAGGCCATTTGCCCTGGGGCGGGCATATGGGCCTGGCTTCGATGCCTGAGGTCTATCAGCGCGTTGAAGCCGCGCGCGTCACCATTGTTTTCGTCAATACCCGCGCCCAGGCAGAGCTTTGCTTCGCCGCATTATGGCGATTGAATGAGGCTTCGCTGCCGATCGCGCTTCATCACGGCAGTCTGGAAATTGACCAGCGCCGCAAGGTGGAAGCGGCCATGGCGGCGGGCAAGCTGCGGGCGGTGGTTGCCACGGCCTCACTCGATCTCGGCATTGATTGGGGCGATGTGGATCAGGTGATCCAGATTGGCGCGCCCAAAGGCGTTGCGCGGCTTTTGCAGCGTGTGGGCCGCGCCAATCACCGCATGGATGAGCCATCTCGTGCTGTGCTGGTGCCGGCCAATCGGTTTGAGGTGATTGAATGCGTCGCCGCCATGGAAGCCGCCGCCGCGGGCGAATTGGATGGCGACCCACCGCGCCCCGGCGGGCTTGATGTGCTGGCGCAACATGTACTCGCCATGGCCTGCCACGCGCCGTTTCATCCCGATGAACTCTACGCCGAGGTGATTCGCGCCGCGCCCTATGCCGCGCTGACGCGGCGTGATTTCGATGATGTGGTGCGCTTTGTCGAAGATGGCGGCTATGCGTTGGCGGCTTATGAGCGTTTTCGTCGGCTCTTTCGCGATTCCGAAGGCCGGCTGCATATCCGCGATGCGCGTGTGGCGCGGCAATTCCGCCTGAACCTTGGCACCATTGTCGAAACGCCGATGATCAAGGTGCGGATGCGCGGTGGTGGCACCTTGGGGGAGGTAGAGGAATGGTTCGTCTCAACCCTCACGGCTGGCGATTGCTTTTTGTTTGCCGGTCAGGTGGTGCGCTATGAACGGCTCGACCCGGCGGCGGTGATTGTCAGCCCCGGCGGCGGCGATGAACCGCGCGTGCCGGTTTATGCCGGCAGCCGCATGCCGCTCACCACCTGGCTTGCCGCAAGGGTGCGCGCGATTTTGCATGACCCGTCGCGCTGGGCGCATTTGCCTGCACCCGTGCAGGAATGGCTGAAGCTGCAAAGCCTGCGGAGTGAATTGCCGCCGCGCGATGGGCTTTTGGTTGAAACCTTCCCGCGCGGTGGCCGCTGGTTCCTGGTGGCCTATACTTTCGAAGGCCGCTTGGCGCATCAGACGCTTGGGCTGTTGGTGACGAAGCGCATGGAACGCCTCGGCATGGGGCCGCTTGGCTATGTGGGCACGGATTATGTGCTGGCGATCTGGTCCGCCTTTGAACCGACCGGCGTTGAACGGCTATTTGCCGAAGACATATTGGGCGATGAGATGGAGGAATGGCTCGCGGAATCCTCCATGCTGCGGCGGAGTTTCCGCAATATCGCGACCATTGCGGGCTTGCTTGAAAAACACCATCCGGGGGCAGAGAAATCCGGCCGACAAATGACGATGAATGCTGATCTAATCTATGATGTGCTGCGCCGGCATGAACCGGATCACATACTGCTCCGCGCCACGTGCGAAGAAGCCGCGCGGGGGCTTACGGATGTGGCGCGCATCGCTTCCCTTCTTGCGCGCATTCAGGGGCGCATTACGCATCGGGCGCTGTCGCGTGTCTCGCCGCTTGCCGTGCCCGCCTTGATCGAAGAAGGCCGCGAATGGGTGGCGGGCGGTGCTGAGGATGCCTTGCTTGCCGAAGCCGCCGCCTTGGTCAGTGAAGCTACCGATGGCGCGGAAGAATTCGGCGAGACGCTCGCCGATGTGACCGATGGCATCATCACGCGCGGTGCTTCCGCACGCCCAAAACCGCGAGAGGCACGGCGGTCGCGCTTCATCCGTTCTGCCCCAAGGCGTGCATCATGAATGCCGCACCGCTGCATCTGGGGGCAGAGCGTGTCATGCTCGACCCCGCTGGTGTTTTGCATTGGCCGGCGCAGAAATTACTGTGCGTGGCTGACCTGCATCTGGAAAAGGCGAGTGCTTTCGCCCGCGCCGGCTATTTCCTGCCGCCTTATGATACGCGCGAAACCCTGGCACGGCTTGCGCTGCTGATCCGGCGCTATGGCCCGAAGCGCCTGGTGTTTCTGGGCGATAGTTTCCATGATTCGGAAGGTGCGGCACGGCTTTCGCCCACGGATCGTGCGGCGCTGCTGCAAGTTTTGCAGGGGCTTGAGCCCGTTTGGGTGCTCGGCAATCACGACCCCGCGCCACCTTGCGATCTGCCCGGTGAGGCCTTTGCCGAATGGCGCCAGGGGCCGATCACCTTTCGCCATATTCCAAGCCCTTTCTCGCGCCAGGCGCCGCCGGAAATCGCTGGGCATTTCCACCCTAAGGCGACAGCGCCAACCCGCGCCGGCGGCATTTCCCGCCCCTGTTTTGTCGCCAATCCGCGCCGCGTGGTGATGCCGGCCTTTGGCGCCTTCACGGGCGGGCTATGCGTGACCGATCCCGCCATCGCGCGGCTTTTCCCGCAAGGCGGGCGCGCCTTTCTGCTTGGCGAGGAACGGCTTTATTCCTTTCCACTCGCGTCCAGGACGCTTCCCGTTCACATGCGTTCACCGGAAACGTCCTGAATTTTGTTTGATCGCATTTTCCGAGTCGCCAAGTGAAATCACTTGGCTTGAAAATGCTCTGGCCGGGGGCATGGCGCCCCGCCGCAACAGGCGCCATGATGAGGGCTGGAGGAGCCAGCCATGCCCGATACCCTGCCAACCACCGAAAAACCCGCGCTTGATGCCAAGGCCATTGCCGAATTGGCGCGGCAATTGACTGAATTGCTGCGCATTCGCACCTTCCCCTTCGGCATGAAGCTGTTCGATGACGCCGAGGAAATGGCGAAAATCCCGGGGCTTCGTCGCCCGACCGAGGGCAAGAAATTCTCCACCTGCCAATTGGTCACACAGGCCCGCATCGCGGGCTTCACCATGGGCATCACGGAAGAAAACGTGCCGGGCTTCAGCAATTGTGGCGGCGTGATCGGGTTGAATGAACCCTCGGAACTTTACCTCTCGGGTCGTAAATTCGAAGGTGTCTGGTTTGAAAACCGCGAAGCCGGACGGCTGCATCAGGCGCAAATGCCGCGCGTGCCGGCGCGCTATAAGGGGTTGGTGGTATCGCCCCTTCGTTCAGCCCGTTTGGACCCGCCGGATATCTGCCTGTTTTATGCCAATCCCGCGCAAATGATCCTTTTCATCAACGGGCTGCAATGGAAGAATTACAAGCGCTATGATTTTTCCATCACCGGGGAAAGCGCCTGCGCCGATTCCTGGGGCCGCGCTTTGCGTGACCGCACCGTCTGCCTTTCCATCCCCTGCTATGCCGAACGCCGCTATGGCGGGGTTGCCGATGATGAAATGCTGATGGCCTGCCCGCCCGAGGATCTGGCGCGCGCCGTGGAAGGTTTGCTTGGGCTTTCCAAGGCAGGGCTGCGTTACCCCATCATGCCCTACGGCCCGCAGGCCGATCCTGCCGATGGCATGGCGAAATCCTATGCGGGGAAAAGCTAACTGAGCCGCTTCGCCTTTTGCATGAAAAAGGCCAGCGGCACGCTGACGGCTGCCGTTGCCGCCATCAGATAGAAGGCATTCACATAGCCAATCATCGCTGCCTGGCGCTGGATTTCGCCCGCCAGGCGGAACAGGCCAGATGCGCTTTCAAGGTCCCAACTTGCCGGGAAATTCGGCAGTGTCAGCAGCTTATTGTAGGGGGTCACGAATTCCCCAAGCCGCGCGTAATTCTCACCACTCGATCTGATCAGCATCATCACCGCGATGGAAATGAAAAGGCTCGATCCGAAATTGCGCATCAGCGTGAAAATCGCTGAACCCTCCGTCACCTGATGCGCCGGCAGGGTTGAGAACGCCATCACCGTCATGGGCGTGAAGGCGATGGATTGGCCGAAACCTTGCAGCAGATGCGACCAGAATATCTGAGATTCCGTCACATTGATGTCGAATTGCGCCATCCAGAATCCGGATAGCGCCTGAAAAAACAGCCCAAGCCCTATGGTGAAGCGCGGCGCCAAACGCGTGAGTTGCACCACCACCAGAAACGCCACCCAATTCCCCATGCCGCGCGCGGCGATCAGAATACTCACCGCATTATCCGGATAGCCGCGCAAATCATGCAGCATGGTCGGGAAAAGCGTGAGGCTGGTGAAGGCGAGCATCCCCATCACAAACGCAATCGCGGTCCCGATGGCAAAATTGCGATCCAGGAAAAGCCTGGGATTGAGAAAGGGTGCCTGCGCCGTCAGGCAATGCGCCACGAAAATATAAAAACTGATGGCGCCAATCACGGCGCAGGCGATCATTTCCGGCGCTTCGAACCAATCCATCCTCTGGCCACGATCCAGGATCAATTGGATGCAGATGATGGCGATGGAAAGCGCCAAGAAGCCCGTCCAGTCAAAGGAAATCGGCTTGCGTTCGGTGCGATCAGACAGCGCGAACCAGATGCAGACCAGGGTTGCGATACCCGGTGGCACAATCATGAAAAACGCCGCGCGCCAATTCCAGGCCTCGGTCGCCATGGCACCCAGAATGGGGCCAAGCACGGGGCCAAACACGGCGCCAACACCCCAGATCACAATCGCGGTCGGCTGCAAATGGCGTGGGAAGGACGCAAGCAAGATCGCCTGCCCCATGGGCATGATCGGCGCGCCAAAGGCGCCCTGCCCGATCCGCGCCAGGATCAGCATATCAAGGCTGGTCGCCAAACCACAGAGCAGCGAACAGATGGTGAAACCAGTCACCGTACCAAACATCAGATTGCGCCAGCCAAGACGACTCGCGAGCCAACCCGTCACCGGCGTTGCGACCGCGGTCGCCACCAGATTGAGCGTAATGACCCAGGAGATTTCATCCTGTGTCGCCGAAAGCGCGCCCCGCATATCCGGCAGCACCAGGTTGGCCAACGTGATGGTCATGCCAAACAGCAAATTGGCCAATTGCACCATCAATAGGATCAGCCATTGCCGCCCGCTAATGCTGAAAATGCCGCCCTGTGGCGCTGCCTCGCTCATGGGGGAAGGCTAGGATGGTTTAGGCGTTGCCGTCACCCATGAAATCGCCAGCGTTCCAAGCAATTGCGCGTTAATCGGGCGAGCCCTAAACACATCGCCATGAAGCGCCCAACTTTCCCGGCCTATCCTGACCGGTCCGGTTTCAATGCCCTATTGCCGAAGCGCAGCGCCTGCGCCGAGGCGAAGGGCGATATCACTGCCGATCATGTTGTTGTTGGTGCCGGCTATACCGGGCTTGCCGCCGCACGCCGGCTGGCGGAGCTTCAGCCTCAGGCACGGATCATCGTGATCGAGGCGACAGAGGTTGGTGAAGGCTCATCCGGTCGCAATTCAGGCTTCGCCAGCCCGCGTGACCTGCCCGCCGGCCCCAGCGCCGCCGCGCTTCAACATGCCGAGGCGCTTAATCGCTTCACCGAAGAAGGCTGGGCCTGGTTGATGGCGCCCATCGAAGAACACGGCATTGATTGTGGGCTGCAACGCTCTGGTCGCATCAAGGCGGCCGCCACTGATCTTGGGGCAGAGCAGGTCCGCGCTTTGGAAGCCGCCGTGAAGGCCGCGGGCTTGCCGCATGAAGTCTGGGATCGCGAAACGCTGCAGGAACGTATCGGCACCCTCTATTATCAATGCGCGCTCTACACGGAAGATGGCTATTTGCTTGACCCTGCGGCGCTGATCCGTGGGCTGGCTGAAACGCTGCCTGCCAATGTAACGCTGCATGAGAACTCGCCGCTGCTTTCGATGCAGCGTCAGGGCAAATGGTATTTGGAAACACCATCTGCGCGCATCACCGCGCCATCGGTCATTATGGCGACCAATGCCGCCATCCGGCATTTTGGACGCCTGCGGGATCGGTTGGTGACCATGTACACCTATGCGGCACTATCCGAACCCATGAATGCCAAGGACGCGCTCCAGCTTGGCAGCATGCCGGTGTGGGGCTTGCTGCCTTCGCATCGTTTGGGAACAACGGTGCGGCGCTTTGGGCCGGATCGGCTGCTGGTGCGGTCCATGTATGCGCATGAACGGCCAGTGCCCGCGCCGCGCGTGCGTGAGGCGCTGCTATCCTGCTTTCATCGGCGCTATCCGGGGCTTGCCCATATCAGTTTGGATCAGGTTTGGGGTGGCACCACGGCGCTTACCATGAATGGCGCACCCTGGTGGGGCCAGGTAGAGGAAGGGCTTTATACCTCAGCCGGTTGCAATGGTGCGGGCATTGTGAAGGGCAGCATTCTCGGCAAACGCCTTGCTGAATTGGTGCTGGGTCACTGCAAGGAAGATGATGTGCGCGCGACCTGGGGCATGGCCAATTGGGTGGCACCTGAGCCTTTTCGTTCCATTGGCTTCAATTTCATTTCCGCACACGAACGACGCCTTGCAGGTTTGGAAGCCTGAACGGCGCACGCCCGTCATGGCGGCTGGGGCTTGATCCTAAGCCCCCGCTGAAGCAGCCTGCGCGTCATGAACGGGAGGATCCTAATGAAAAGACGCAGCCTTCTTGCCGCCACTCTGGGCATGCCGGCCCTGCCTGCCGCGCTCCGCGCCCAGGAAACCTGGCCTTCCCGCAGTGTGTCCGTATTGCTCGGCTATCCGCCGGGCGGGGTCACGGATTTTGGCGCGCGCGGCGTTGTGGATCGCATGAGTCGCGAATTGGGCCAGACACTCGTGGTGGATAACCGCCCTGGTGCCGCGACCGCCGTTGCCAATAGCGCCGCCGCCCAGGCGCGGCCTGATGGCTATACGCTGCTGATGGGTACCTCAACCCTTGCCATCAACCCCGCGCTGCAACCCAATCTGCAGCCGCGCGATCCAGTGGCAGCCCTCACGCCGATTGGCATGGTGTTTCGCTCTGCCTTCATTCTGCACGTGCATCCATCGCTTCCGGTGCGGAGCACGGCTGAACTGATCGCTTACGCCAAGGCTAATCCGGGGAAGGTGAATTTCAGTTCGTCAGGCACCGGTGCGGTGAACCATCTCTGCCTTGAACTGTTCCGTGCGCGCGCTGGGATTGATGTGGTGCATGTGCCCTATCGCGGCGGCGCGGCGGCCTTGATTGATCTCAGGCAGAACCGCGTGCAGGCCATGTTCAGCGCCGTGCAGGAAGCCTTGCCTGCAGTGCGTGAGGGGGCAACACGCGCCTTGGCAATCTCGTCCAAGGATCGTGTGCCGCTATTGCCTGATCTGCCGCCCGTGGCGGATGCGCTACCTGGTTTCAATGGGGTGTTCTGGCAGGGGCTGTTTGGCCCCGCCGGCCTTCCCGCACCCATCGTCGCACGCGCCGCGCAAGCGCTGGCGGCCGCAACACAGGACCGCGACCTGATCGCACGCATGGGCGAACAGGGCGTGGTTTTGGAAACTGGCGGTCCTGAGGTTTTGGCGCGCACCCTTGCCGAAGAATTGGTCATGTGGGGCGATCTTATCCGCAGCCAGAACATCAAGCCCGAATAATCGGGGCTTGGCCCCAGCTTAAAGCTTGCTACGCTCAATTCAGGCCAGCGCCCCCGCGCTGCCACGGACGGGAGACAAAACATGAACTGGAAGAACCGGCTTTGGGGCGCGGCGCTGACCGCTGCCTTGATGGCCATGGGGCTGGCGGGCGCTGAAGCGCAGCAACAGCCGAAAACCTTGCGCATCGCCATGACCGCGACCGATGTGCCGACCACGACCGGCATGCCGAATAACGGGTTTGAGGGCATGCGCTTCCTTGGCTATCCGGTGTTTGAATCGCTCGTGCTTTGGGATTTGTCGCGTGCTGATCAGCCCGCCGGCATCAAGGCTGGCCTCGCCGAGCGTTGGGAACAGGATGCCAATGACCCGCGCATCTGGCGCTTTCATTTGCGCCGCGGCGTGACCTTCCATGATGGCACGCCCTTCAACGCCGATGCGGTGCTCTGGAATTTCGACCGTTTCTTCAAGAATGACAGCCCGCAATTCGATGCAACCGGCAGCGCGATCACGCGCGGGCGCATCCCCGTGCTGGAATCCTATCGCAAGGTGGATGATTTCACCTTTGAGACAACAACAACGCGCCCGGTTTCCTATTGGCCGTTCCTGGCGGTCTATGTTCTGATCACCTCCCCTAATTCCTTCGAACAGGCGGGGCGTGATTGGGCGCGGGTTGCGGCGCTGCCGCCAGCCGGCACTGGCCCCTTCCGGCTGACGCGCTTTGTGCCGCGGCAATCGGCGGAGCTTTCGCGCAACGATAATTACTGGAACGCTGCGGGCCGCGCCAAGCTTGATCGCATCATCCTGCTGCCCATGCCGGAAGCGAATACGCGGCTTGCTGCGCTGCGCTCTGGCCAGGTGGATTGGATTGAGGTACCGCCGCCTGACGCGATTGGCTCGCTCCGGCAAGCGGGCTTCAATATCGTGACGAATTCCTACCCGCATGTCTGGCCATGGGTTTTTGCCACGGGGCGCGCCAGCAGCCCGGTTGCGGATGTGCGCGTGCGTCAGGCGTTGAATTACTGCATTGATCGCGACGGCATGGTGCAATTGCTGAATGGCACGGCAGAGCCATCCGTGGGTTTCGTGAAGGCGAATGATCCCACCTTCGGCACGCCGCAAAACCGCTATCGGCTGGACCCCGCGCGGGGTCGCGCCTTGCTCGCGGAAGCGGGCTATAATGCGCAGCGTCCGCTGACGCTTAAGGTCGGGATTTCCAATTCCGGTTCCGGGCAGATGCTGCCGCTGCCGATGAATGAATTCCTCCAGCAATCGCTGCAACAGAATTGCGGCGTGCGCGTCAATTTCGATGTGGTGGAATGGAATACGCTGCTGGCGGCGCTGCGCTTCCCGCCTGATCAACCGGCCTGGCTTGGCGCGGATGCAGTGAATATCAGCCTTTATTCATCCGATGCCTCGGCCTTTGCGCGCTGGTTCCTCTCCTCCAATTTCGCGCCGCGCGGTTCGAATAATGGCCATTGGAAGGATGACCAGTTTGACGCTGCTTTCGCCGAATTGGAACGTGAACGTGACCCGGCGAAGATCAACCAGCTACTTGCCACCGCCCATGCGCGGCTGGTGGATAATCCCCCCTGGCTTTGGATTGTGCATGATTTGAACCCCCGCGCCATGAGCCGGCGCGTGACGGGCTTTACCTCGGCGCAAAGCTGGTTCCAGGATTTGACGACGGTGGATCTGCGCTGAATCACCCACGCGGCCAGCATCCGTGCTAAGGGAAAGGGGCGGCACAAACCGCCCCTTTTCTGTTGAAGGTCGCCCGACATGATCGCTGGCCTCACCACGCTGCTTTGCTGCCAATTGATCGGGGAAATCCTGGCACGCTGGCTCTCCCTGCCGGTGCCAGGCCCGGTGATCGGCATGGCCTTGTTGTTCATTGTGCTGCTGCTGCGAGGCGGGGAGGCTCCGCGCGCACTCGCACAAAGCGCTGACGGGCTTTTGGCCAATCTTGGTTTGTTGTTCGTGCCCGCAGGGGTTGGTGTGGTGCTCTATTTGCCTGTGCTGGCCAAGGATTGGGCGCCGCTGTCGCTTGCGATCCTGGCAGGCACCTTGGCCGCGATTGGGGTCACTGGCTTGCTTGCGCAAGCGCTGCTCCGGCGGCTTGACCCATGACCAACCTCGCCGAGATTTGGGTCTATCTGGCGCGGGAACCACTGGCCGCGCTGACCGCCACCTTGCTCGCCTGGTTGGCCGCGCAGCGCCTGGCGCGGGCGGCGCGATTTCACCCCATGGCCAATCCGGTGCTTTTCGCGGTGGTTTTTCTGGCCGGTGGGCTGTTGCTCGCGCGGGTTGATTACCGCGCCTATTTTGAAGGGGCGCAATTTGTCCATTTCCTGTTGGGGCCTGCGACGGTGGCTCTTGCGGTGCCGCTCGCGCGGCAATGGCGGCAGGTGAAACGCTCGGCCCCTGCGGCGATTGCTTCCGTGATTGTGGGCGGTGTGTTTGCTGCTGCGGCGGGGGTTGCCTTGGCCTTGGCGTTTGCGGCGGCGCCGGAGGTTACAGCCTCACTCGCGCCGCGTTCTGTCACCACACCGGTCGCGATGGGGGTGGCGGAACGGATTGGCGGGCTGCCGTCTCTCACCGCGGCGATTGTCATTTGCAGCGGCATTGTTGGTGCGGCGCTGGGGCCGGCCTTGCTCACGCTGCTCGGGGTCACGGATTGGCGCGCACGCGGGCTTGCGATTGGCACCGCAGCGCATGGCATCGGCACGGCGCGGGCGATTTCGGTCAATGAAGTGGCCGGCGCCTTCAGCGGTTTGGCGATGGGGCTGAATGCACTTGCCACCGCATTGTTGCTGCCCTTGTTGTGGCAGCTGTTTTTTGGCTGAAGCTCAGGCGCTCAGCAAGCGCCGGCTCCAGACCATCAGTCCAAGTGTTGCGATGGCGGCGACGATAAAAACCGCCGCATAGCCTGCCATATGCAGGATGGACCCGAAGACAAGGGCGCCCATGCTCTGGCCGAAAAATAGCGCCATGGCGAAGGCGGCAACGGCGGTGCCGCGCGCTTCCGGCAGGGCTTCGGTTGCGCGTGCCTGCAAGACGCCATGCAGCATGTAGAAAGCAAGGCCGAGCCAGAATTGCATCGCCGCCACCACAAGCCCATTCGGGGCCAGCGCCGTTCCCACCAAGCCGGCAGCCAGCATCACGCCGCCCAAGGTCAGCAAGCGCGTCTCCCCAAACCGCGCCACCAGGGTTTTCGCGAGCCGCGTATAGGTGAAGGCGCCAAGCCCGAAGCCCGCCACCACCAGCCCCGCCATGGTCGGCGAATAGCCGAAACTTTCAATCAGCAAGGACCCCGTCAGCGGAAAGGCGCCGCCAAACAGCACCGCCCCATCAATGAAGGCCGCCACCATCAGCCGCTGCCCCGGCGCGCGCGACAGCAGCGTCAGATAGGGCCGGAAACTGCCGCGAAAATCGCGCCCGGCCTCAGACGCTGGCGCCTGCCAAAGCTCGGCCCCCAACCGCCGCCCGAGCAGTACCGAAACCACCAGCGCCAGCAAGGCGAGTACGATGAAGGAAGCGCGCCAGCCCGCCAAATCCGCCAGCACGCCTGAAAGCGGCCCCACCAGCAATTGCGCCATCACCATGCCGGTCAAAAACCGCCCGATGGTCGCCTGCCTCTCGGCATAGGGTACCGCATCACCAATCCAGGCCAGCGCCAGGGGAATCACCGCGCCCGCCAGCAACCCTGTCAGCGTCCGCAGCGCCACCATGGCCGAAAGGTCCCAGGCAAGCGTGCAGGCCGCCAAACCAAAGCCATAAAGCAGCAGCGCAAACCAGGCGACGCGGAGCTTCCCGTAGCGATCCCCCAGCGGCCCGATCACCACTTGCCCCGCGCCATAGGCAATGGAAAACCCAGCCAGCACCGGCGCCGCACCGGCCACCGTCACGCCGAAATCCGAAGCGAGCAATGGCAGCAGCGGATCGAGCATGCGTATCCCGCCCCCGGTTGCGAAAGCAGCCAAGGCGAGCAGCGGCAAAATGGAAAGATCGGTCTTCAAGCCCCCCGAATGGGCGCGGGGGGCTTGTCGGTCAAGTCAGGGGGCCTGCGTCAAATAGCCTTTGCGGCGCGCAGGGCAGCGATTTCAGCCGCAGTAAAGCCGAACTCGTGCAGCACCTGTTCAGTGTGCTCACCGCGTTCCGGCGTTGGATTGCGCGCGCAGGCAACACCGGCAATTTGCATCGGCGCGCGCACCAGGGCGATCTCGCCAAGCGCGGGATGCGCGACCGGCATCGCCATGCCCAGATGCTTCACCTGCGTATCGGCGAAAACCTGATCCATGGAATAGACCGGCCCGCTCGGCACGCCCGCCTTGTTCAGACCCTCCACCCATTCGGCGGTGGTTTTTTCGATCAGGCGCGATTGCAGCAGCGCATTGGTCTTGTCGCGATTGGCATGGCGCGATTTGTCGGTGGCGAAGGCAGGGTCCTTGGCTTCTTCGGTAATGCCGAGTGTGGCCACAATACGATCCCACATTTGCTGCCCGCCACCGGCCAAATTCATCAGCCCATCCTTGGTGCGGAACAGGCCAGTCGGCGTCGTGGTTGGATGGTCATTGCCGGCCTGGCCTGGGATATCGCCGGCCATGGTCCAGCGCGTCGCCTGGAAATCCATCATGGCGATCATGGCTTCCAGCAAGCTGGTATGCACCCAGCGGCCCTTGCCCGTGGCCTCGCGCTCCAACAGCGCCACCAGAATGCCAATCGCGGTGTAAAGCCCCGCGGTCAGATCCGCCACGGGAATGCCTGCGCGCACTGGCCCCTGGCCGGGCATGCCGGTGACACTCATGATCCCGCCCATGCCCTGCGCGATCTGGTCAAAGCCAGGCCGCTTGGCATAGGGCCCATCCTGGCCGAAGCCGGAAATCGAACCCAGCACAATGCGCGGATTGACCGCCGAGAGCGCGGCGAAATCAATGCCCAAACGCTCCTTCACATCCGGGCGATAGTTTTCCACAACAACATCGGCCTTGGCGACCAGGCGGCGGAAGGCGGCCAGCCCCTCGGGCGCCTTCAAATTCAGCGTCATGCCGCGCTTGTTGCGATGCGTATTCTGGAAATCTGGCCCGTGACGCTCGCCGCCCATGCCCTTCCCAGTATCCACCTCATCGGTTGCTTCCACCTTGATCACATTCGCCCCCCAATCGGCCAATTGGCGCACACAGGTAGGGCCGGAACGGACGCGCGTGAGGTCAAGCACGGTAAAGCGGGAAAGCGGCATCATGGCGGTATCTCCATCGGAATTCGCCGCCTTGTTGGCATTGCCGCCGCGCCCGGGCAAGAGACCGGGTTGACGCGCCAGCGCCGCACGCTACCCATGCTGATCCCAATTCCGAGGAACCTGACCATGACCGAAGACCTGCTGCACGAAACCCGCGAAGGCGGCATTGCCTGGACCACTTTCAATCGCCCTCAGGCGCGCAATGCCATGACCTTCGCCATGTATGCGCGGCTCGCGGAATTGGCCGATGAAATCAGCGCCGACCCCGCCATTCGCGTTTGGGTGATCATGGGTGCGGGCGGCAAGGCGTTTGCTTCTGGCACGGATATTTCGCAATTCCGCGAATTCCGCACCGCCGAGGATGCGCTGAATTACGAAGCGCGCATTGATAAGGTTTTGGGCGCGCTGGAACGCTGCACCAAGCCGGTGATCGCCGCCATTACCGGCGCCTGCACTGGCGGCGGGCTTGGTATTGCCGGCTGCTGCGATATCCGCATTGCCGATAAGGCCGCCCGCTTCGGCCTGCCGATTGCGAAGACACTCGGCAATATCCTCAACATGCACAACTTCGCGCGCTTTTATGCGCTGGTTGGCCCCGCTGCTGTCACTGAAATGATCATGACCGCGCGGCTGTTTTCCGCCGATGAGGCCAAGCATATCGGCCTGATTTCCGAAATGCTGGAAACACCGGATGATGTCGCGGCGCGTGCGATGGAATTGGCGACCAATATCTCCACCCTTGCACCTTTGACTCTGCGCGCCACCAAGGAAGCGATCCGGCGGCTACGCAAGGCAACCAGTGAGGTTGAGGGCGATGATCTGGTGACCATGTGCTTCACCAGCGCCGATTTCCAGGAAGGGGTCAGCGCCTTCCTGAACAAGCGGGCGCCGCAGTTTACGGGGCGGTGAGCGCGAACCAGATTTGCTGGGGGGTCATGCATCCGCGTCCCGGATCATGACCCAGCGTTCATTATCAGGGCGGGTGACATTTGCAGTAAATCAATAATCCAATAGGCTGGCCTCCATAGTCTTGAAAGACAATCAAGGAAGGCAGCGCCATGACCACCGAACCCGTCCAGATTGACCGTTTCATCATGATCCATGCCGGCCGGAATGATGCCTGGCGCGATCTGACCCATAGCGCCGAGGCCTGGGCCAGCGGCAAGGCTGACCGTAAGGCGGTTGACGAAAAGCTCGCCCGGCTGCTGCCGACCGAGGAATTCTTCGCCTATCCGAGCCATAGCCTGCTCGCGGGCCTGCAGGAGCGTGTGGCGCGCGATGATGCGGCGGGCGCGGTTGCGCTGCTGCGGCGTATTTCCGGCGCCTTGCTGACACGCGCCTATCGCGAACGCCCCGGCGAATGGGATGTGCATGATGAAGCGCCGGCTGATGCGCTTGCAGATGTACTGCCGCCAACCATGGCCGATCACGGCCATCATCGCCCGTATTTTGAGGTGCTGGTGGTGTCCAACCAGCCGGCGGCGCGCTGGCCGGCCTTGGCGGATGAATTGCGCAAGCTTCGCCGCAAGGAAGACCGTTTTGTCTATGAAGCGGTGTTTGTCGGTTCCTTCGAAGATGCCTTTTGTGCCGCTGCTGCCAACCCAGCCTTCGCCGCCGTGGTGCTGGTGGAAGGCTTCCCCTACCGGTCACGCCATGATGCTTCGGTGCTGCGTTCGCTCACCGCATCGCTGCCGGAGCCGACCTCACCAGAGGAATCGGCCTTGAAGCTGGCGGCGGGCTTGAAGCGCCTCAGGCCCGAATTGGATATCTATCTGATGTCCGATCAGGATGTGGAAGTCCTTGCCGGCGATCCGGCCACAGGCAGCATTCGGCGCATCTTCTACGGCGTTGAGGAATTGCTGGAACAGCATCTGGCCATTCTGGAAGGCGTGCAGGAACGCTATGAAACGCCCTTCTTCGACAATCTGAAAAAATACGCCATGCGCCCGATCGGCACCTTTCATGCGTTGCCGATTGCGCGCGGGAAATCCGTGTTCCGGTCCGACTGGATTCGCGACATGGGCGAATTCTACGGCATCAACCTGTTCCTGGCGGAAAGCAGCGCCACGACAGGCGGGCTTGATAGCCTGCTGGAGCCCACCGGCAATATCAAACGCGCGCAGGAAATGGCCGCGCGCGCCTTTGGTGCGGATCATGTGTTCTTCGTGACCAATGGTACCTCCACCTCCAACAAAATGGCGGTGCAGGCGCTGACCGCACCGGGCGATGTGATCATTGTTGATCGCAACTGCCATAAATCACACCATTACGGCATGGTGCTGACCGGCGCGCAGCCCTTTTATGTGGAAGCCTATCCGCTTACGCAATATTCCATGTATGGCGCGGTGCCGCTTTCCACCATCAAGCGCGCCATGCTGGCGCTGAAGGCGGAGGGGCGGCTTCATCGGCTGAAAATGCTCGATCTGACGAACTGCACCTTTGATGGCCATATGTATAATGTGCGCCGCGTGACGGAAGAATGCCTGGCCATCAAGCCCGACCTGATCTTCCTCTGGGATGAAGCCTGGTCCGGCTTCGCGCGGTTTTCACCCCTGCTGCGCCCCAGAACCGCCATGGGCGCGGCAGCGGAAATCGAAGCCTGGATGCATGACCCCGCATCGCTTGCGGCCTATGAACAGCAAAGGTCAGCACTTGGTGATGCGCCATCCGATGAAACCCTGCTGGCCACGCGCCTGATCCCTGATCCGCGCCAGATCAGGCTGCGCGTTTATCAGACGAATTCCACGCATAAATCCATGTCATCCATCCGCCAGGGCTCCATGCTGCTGGTCAAGGATGTGGATTTCCACACGGTTGAAGCACAATTCCATGAGGCAGTTTTCACCCATGCCTCCACCAGCCCCAATCAGCAATTGATCGCAAGCCTTGATGTCGCGCGTCGGCAGATGGAACTTGAAGGCTATGGGCTGGTGATGAATGCGATTGAAATCGCGCTCAAGATCCGCGGCATGGTCAATCAGCATCCGCTGATTTCCAAATACTTCCGCATCCTTGGCGCGGATGAAATGATCCCGGCGGAATATCGCCAATCGGGCTTTGTGGATTACCTGAAACCCGGCATGACTTGGGCCGATATCGTCCATGCCATGCTGGAAGATGAATTCTATCTGGACCCGACCCGCATGACGCTGGTGTGCGGCACCGCCGGCTATGATGGCACGCAATTCAAGGGGATGCTTTCGGACAGATACAATATCCAGCTCAACAAGACATCGCGCAATTCGGTGCTCTTGCAGACCAATATCAATAATACGCGGAGTGATGCGGCGCACCTGATCCGCGTATTGGTGGAAATCAGCCAGGAGATTGAAAAGCGCCTTTCCGTGGGCGGGCGTGAGACACAGGCAGCCTTCGATGCGCGCGTGAAGTCCCTGATGACCGATGTGCCGGATTTGCCGAATTTCAGCCATTTCCACGCGGCCTTCCGGGGCGATGCGGGGAATACGACGCCCGAAGGCGATATGCGGAGCGCCTTCTTTGGCGCCTATCACGCGGAACAATGCGAATATGTGCCGCTATTCGGCGCGGAATGCGACAAGCGCCTGAAGGATGGGCCTGAGATGATTTCGGCCAATTTCGTCATTCCCTATCCGCCAGGCTTCCCGATCATGGTGCCTGGCCAGGTGCTGACGCAGGAGACGATTGATTTCATGCGCAAGCTCGATGTCAAGGAAATCCATGGCTATGAACGCGAACGCGGGCTGAAGCTTTTGCGTGCGGATGCCGTTGGCGCTGCAAAGCGGCGCTGAGGAGAGGGCCAAATGTTGCAGGAATTCTTCCATTTTCTGGCGACCAACCCCTTCATTCTGCTGTTCCTGACGGTGGGTCTGGCTGTCTGGCTCGGCCGGCAGAGCGTTGCAGGCTATGGGCTTGGCATGGTGGCTTCCGCCATCATCGTGGGCAGCGGGCTTTCCGTCTGGGCTTCGGTCTATGGCGAGAAGCTCGCACTCGATAACTTCACCAAAAGCCTGTTCTATTATTTGTTCATGTATGGCGTTGGGCTCAGGGTTGGGCCTTCCTTTGTGAATAGCCTTGGTGGCGATGGCATCAAATTCACTGGGCTTGCCATTGTGTCCTGCCTATGTGGCCTTGGCCTTGTTGTGCTTGGGGTACGCTTCCTGGAATTGCCGCCGGGCACAGCGGGCGGCATCCTGGCCGGGTCGCAGACCATGTCGGCGGCGATTGGCTCCGCCGAACAGGCGGTGACATCTGGCGCCATCACCCTGCCGGCAGGCACCACCGCGGGTGATGTCAGCGCCATGATCGCGCTTTCCTATGGCATCACCTATCTGTGGGGCACGGTCGGCATCATCCTGATCACGAAATATTTGCCGACCTGGTGGGGCATTGATGCGCGTGCGGCAGCGCGTGACTATGAAAAGGAACATGGTGTCGCGAGTGGTGATGCGCCGGCGCTGTCCGGCTGGACCATGGGCAGCCTGCGCGCCTATCGGCTGGAAAATCCCGGCTGGGTTGGCCGCACCATGGCCGATATGCTGCGCGAAAATCCCGAATATCGCTTCGTCAATATCGTGCGCGATGGCAATGCCCTTGGCGCGCAGGAAAAGCTGCCGCTGGCCCTTGGTGACATTATCGCGCTTGGCGGCACGCTGACGGGCCTCACGGACAAGATGGGCCTGATCGGGCCGGAAGTTGCGGATCGCACCGCGCTTGATCAGCCGCTGGATCGCGCGGAAATCCTGGTGACCAATCGCGACACCTTGAAGAAAACGCGCGAGGAATGGCGCGCCCTGCCGGGTGCGAATGAGATTCAGGTGCTGTCCATTGAACGCTCTGGCGTGCCGATTCCGCTCGGCAAGACGACCACGCTGCAAAGGATGGATGTGGTCACTGTTGTCGGCCTCAAAAGCGCGGTTGAGAAAATCGGTGAAGCTTTCGGGCGCGTCATTCGTCCTTCCACCGGGACGGATTTGCTGACGCTCTCACTCGGCATGATCCTTGGCTTTCTGATCGGCGCGATTGAGTTCCCAGCCTTCGGGTCGAATATCGGGCTTGGCAATGCGGGCGGGCTGCTGGTTTCAGGTGTGCTGGTTTCCTCACTCACCTCGCGGTTGCGGTTTTTTGGCAATACGCCGGCGGCGGCGCGCAACATCCTGGAAGATCTTGGGCTGGTCGTGTTTGTCGCGATTGTCGGCATCAATGCGGGCAATTCGCTGCTGGCGCAGTTGACGGGCATGCTGGCGCTCAAGATTTTCGTCCTGGGTTTTATCGCCTGCAGCCTGCCGCCGATTCTGGTTTGGGTGCTTGGGCTTTATGTCTTCAAGTTCAACCCGGCGGTGCTGATGGGCGGTGTGGCAGGCGCGCGCAGCCATTCCGGCCCCTGCCGCGAAGCGGCAGTGGAAATCGGGTCCAATGTGCCCTGGATTGGCTTCCCGGTCGCTTACGCGGTCTCGGGCGTCCTGCTGACGGTGTTTGGCTATTTCGCCATGGTCTTGGCGAATTGATGCGGCGCGCTCAAGCGCTTGTTGAAAGAATGGCGGGCGCCAGCGCTGTGGATTTTGCCGCCGGGTGGGATGGGTTGCGGAAACGGAGCTCCCCACCCGCCACGGCATCAGGTGGCGCCAGGCCAAAAAGCTCCGCGCGCGAAGAACAGGCAGCCGCCACCACGCGCCGCGCGGCGTGACCGGCCAGAAAGCGGCGCACCGCACCTTCAAGCGCCAGATCATCGCGCAGGCCGCGCCATTCGGCGCGGTCCATATCTTCAATAAAGACCGAAACAATGCCGGGTTTCGCGCCCGATAGCCGCGCGCCTGCGGCACCCGCCATGCGCGTGGCAACGGCGTCAGAAATGCTGTTTTCCTGACCGGCGCGCGCAGCCAGCACGAATACCGATCCGCCGGCGGGATCGCCGGTCACGGCCAAATGCGCCTCTGGCCCGAATTGCTGACGCAGCCGCCCAGGAAGCGGATCGGCCTGCGCGCCGGCCAGCACCAGCGGGTCAAGCTTCAGCACCGCATCCGCGCTGCTATCCTGGCGCCGCTCAGCCGCCAGCATGGCCATGATGCGGCGCTGCAATTCGGCGGCCTTGTCCGGGCCGGCAAGCCCATCGGGCAGCGTCATGCGCAGCACATAGCGGCCAGGATGCGCGGCAAGCCAGGTTTGCAATTCAGGATTGACGCTATCCATCAGCGCATACCAATGCCCGCGCTGCACCGGCCGGCCTTCCTCGGCAGAAAGCGTTTCACACACCACTTCCGCAACGGCGCCACCACGGCTGATCATCAGATCATGCGCGCTGTCTTCCGCAAGGCCAGAGAAGCGCACCTCAAAACCTTGCGCGCGATAAAGCGCGGCTGAGCGCAGCATATGAAATAGTGGGATCAGCGTTGCCTCACCGGAAAGCCCTTGGGTGATGGCGGCGCGCAGCTTCTCACGCCGCGCTTCCGGCAGGCCATTGGCCAGGCGCACCGCTTCCGCCGCGAAGCCAAGCGCGCGGCGTTCCGCACTGCCCTGCGCCGTGCCGCGCGCGGCGCGCGCCAGGGCGAATTCCAAGGCATGGCGATGCTGTGTGGCGCGGCCCTGAAAAGCGCTCGCCTGCGCACGACGCCCCAAATCCGCGAGCCGCGTTGCCCAAAGATCAGCACCCACCAGCCGGAGGAAATCCGGCATGGCCTTGGGATCGGCAGCGGTTGCGGCAAGCGGCATGGCAAGACCCTCGGCGCGCAAAGCCTGAATGCTGGCTGCACGCGGAAACGCGTTAACAGAGCCAAGCCAGCCTCAATTTGCACCAGCGCATGCGCGCCGTATCCGGTCTTTGTGCCGAGGGAATGAGGATACCCCGCAGCCCCAGGGGGGCGCAAGCGTTATGGCTAAGGCGCGCCGATCTGGCGCAGCACCATGGCCTCGGTCAGCACTTCGGGCAGGATCACGGCCTCGCCCCCGCCCGGTGGCCAGAACAGGTAAAGCGGCACGCCTTCCCGGCCATGGGCGCGGAGCAAGGCGGTGATGGCGGGATCACCCCGCGTCCAATCAGCCTTCAGATAGACAATGCCGCGCGCAGCCATGGCCGCCTGCACGGCATCGCGCCTGAGTGCGATGCGCTCATTCACCTGACAGGTGATGCACCAGGCGGCGGTGACATTGAGGAACACGCCCTTGCCTTCAGCCCGCAGCGCCTCCACCCGCGCGGGGTTCCAGCTTTCGGCGGTCTCGGTGGCGGCGGGGGCAGGAGGCGCGGCCGTCAAGCCAAAGGGCAGCGCCAGCAGCAGGGCCAGCGCGGCGAAAACCGGGCCAAACCCTGCCCGGCCATGGCGCTGCGCCCGGCCAAGCATCCAGGCGCCAAGCGCCAGACCTAGCCCACCCGCCAGGGCCAATGCCACGCCAAGCAAGCCGCTTTGCGCCCAAAGCACCCAAACCAGCCAAAGTGCGGCGCCATACATTGGCCAGGCCATGATGCGGCGAAGCCTTTCCATCCAGGGGCCGGGCCGGGGCAGTTTGCTGGCCAAGCCCGGCGCCAGGGCCAGGATCAGCGTCGGTGCCGCCAGCCCAAGGCCGAGGGCTGCGAATACTGCAAGCGTCGCCGGTGCGGGCATGACCAAGGCCGCGCCAATCGCCGCCGCCATGAAGGGCGCGGTGCAGGGGCTCGCCACCAGCACGGCCAAAGCCCCGGTCGCGAAACTGCCCAAAAACCCACCGCGCGCGGCAAGATGCCCGCCCGCGCCAATCGCCCCCCCCAGCGCGAAAACACCCGACAAATTCAGCCCGACCGCCAGCATCAGCCAGGCAATCGCCAGCACAAAAACCGGCGAGGTGAATTGAAACCCCCAGCCCAGCGCCATGCCCGCGCCGCGCAGCGCCAGCAAAAGCCCGGCAAGCACCGTGAAGCTCACCACCGCGCCGGCGGTATAGGCGGCGGCTTCCAGCCGCACCGCGCCGCGCGCCGCGCCGCCCAGCCGCGCCAGGGCCATGGCCTTCATGGCGAGCACGGGAAAGACGCAGGGCATCAGGTTCAGGATAACCCCGCCGATCAGCGCAAAAATCAGCGCCTGCCATAGCGGCAGAAAAGCCGCGCCCGGCAACAGGGGTGTTGCGATCTCATAGCCAAGCCGCCGTCCGCCCTGGTCCGTCAGCAGCAAAACGCCTTCCAGCGTGGCGAGGTTTTCGGGTCGCTCAGCCCGCTTCAGCGTCAATTCCAGCCAATCCGGCCCCTGGGTCAGGCTTTGTGGCGCGGGGTGATCCAACAGCCCGCCTTGGCCTGGGATGAATAGCGCGTCCTTGAGGCTCTCCCGCCCAAGCCCCGGGCCGGTCAACCGCAGCCGCAAGGCATCGCCCTGGTTCGTGGCGCGCGCCTGCCAGGGTGACGGGCGCGGCAGAGCAGCGGCGGCGGCGGCGAAAAGCGGCACCAGAGCGGGGTTTGGTTGCGCTTCAGCCGCCACCGGCAGATCAAGGCGGAAGCTGCCTTCTTCCGGGATGCAGACATCATCGCAGACAAGCCAGGTCGCTTGCGCCAAGACGCTGAAAACCTCACCAACCCGCAGCCCCGCCGGCGGGGTGATGCGGATCGGCAGCACCACTTCCCCGTAATAGCCGAAGCTCATCAGCGGGCCAAAGGGGATTGCCTGCGGGATGGGCCAGGCGATGGGGCTGGCCTCGCTGCCTTCTGGCAGGGTCAAGGAGATTTCCGTGGGCGCGCCGGCATCCCCGGCATGGCGCCAATAGCTATGCCAGCGCGGTGCAAGGCGGATGCGCAGCCCAAGCTGAAACGCCTGCCCCGGCGCAATGGCCAAATGATCCGCCACCAGCGTGACGCGCGCCCGCGGGCTTTCCTGCGCGGCAGATTCCAGCGCCCGCGCCGGCAGCCAGGGCAGGATCAGCAAGGCGACAAGGGCGGCGATGAAGCGCATGGCCCATAAAGGGGCGCGAAAGGGGCTTTGTGCAAGCCCGCAAATGAGAATAGGCTCGGCGCGTTAGGTATTGGTTAATCTTTACCGGTGAGGCTGCATCATGCGCAAAATCCTTTTCGCCGCCTTTCTGCTGCTCTCCTGGCCCCTTGCGGCGCAGGAACCGCCGCAATGCGTTGAAGCGCGCGAAGGGCAATTGGCCTGCATGGCCGGCAAGCAATGCGTCTGCCGCTTTATCCCCGGCGGCAGCATGACCGGGCGGCCGGACCGCTTCGCCTGGGATTGCGGCATTAATCGCCCGAATTGCCCGCCCGATCCGAACATCGTGCAGCAGCCGGGCTATGCGCCGCCGATTGGCGGGGTGTGGGTAAATCCGCCGAATTTTACGCCGGGTCCTGGTCCAGGCCCAGGCCCGATGCCGCCGCGCCCAGGCCCAGGGCCGCGCTGACATAAGCACCGCTTGATTGCGCGAAGCTGGCGCGTCACATGGGGGCGATCCTTGTCGCATTGCCCCGCCCATGCTCCCTGAATTGCCTGTCTCTGAAGCGCTGCCGGCGCTGCGCGCTGCGCTAAGTGCTGCGTCCAACGCCGTGCTGATCGCACCCCCCGGCGCGGGCAAGACCACCATTGTGCCCTTGGCGCTGATGGAAGAAGCCTGGGCTGCTGAAGGGCGTATCCTTGTGCTGGAACCACGCCGCGTTGCCGCCCGCGCCGCCGCGCGCCGCATGGCGTCCTTGATCGGCGAAGACCAGCCCGGCGGCACCATCGGGCTTGCCACGCGGCTTGATCGGCAATTTTCCGACCGCACGCGGGTTGAGGTGGTCACCGAAGGCCTGCTGGTGCGCCGCCTGCAAAGCGATCCCGGGCTTGAAGGTGTCTCAGCAATTCTTTTCGACGAAGCGCATGAACGCAATCTGGATACTGATTTGGCGCTGGCCTTGGCGCTTGATCTGCAAAGGGCGCTCCGCCCCGAATTGCGCCTATTGGCCATGTCCGCGACCTTGGATGGCGCGAGCTTCGCTGGGCTGATGGCGGAAGGCGGCACGCCCGCGCCGGTGATTGAAAGCCTGGGCCGCGCTTATCCTGTCGAAATCCGCCATCGCGCGCGGGATTTGCGCGACCCGCGCGACCTGCCCGAAGCCATGGCGAGTGCGATTCGTGAGGCTCTGACCTCCCACCCCGGTGATGTGCTGGCCTTCCTGCCGGGCTGGGGGGAAATCCGCCGTACCGCCGAAAGGCTGGGCGGTGTCGGCGCGCTGGTGCTGCCCTTGCATGGCGAATTGCCGCCGGCTGAACAGGATTTGGCAATGAACCCCGCACCTGATGGGCAGCGCAAGGTGGTGCTGGCGACTTCAATCGCGGAGACTTCGCTGACCGTGCCAGGTGTGCGCATTGTGGTGGATGGCGGCTATCGCCGCGCGCCGCGACTTGATGCCGCAAGCGGGCTATCGCGCCTGGTCACGCTTCGCATCGGCAAGGCAGCCGCCGAACAGCGCGCGGGCCGTGCGGGGCGCACCGCGCCAGGGGTCGCGATCCGGCTCTGGACGGAAGCTTTGCATCGCGGCCTGCCGCAGGCGGATCGGCCCGAGATTTTGGAAGCGGAACTATCTGGCCTTGCCTTGGATTGCGCGGCCTGGGGGGCGGAACCGGGTGCGCTCGCTTTTCTGGATGCGCCGCCGGGCGGGACAATGGCCGCCGCACGCAGCCTGCTCCGCGATTTGGATGCGCTGGATGACGAAGGGCGCATCACGGAGACAGGCCGGCGCATGGCGCGGATGGGCACGCATCCCAGGCTCGCGCGCATGATGCTGGCGGCGGAGGGCAATGCGGAAAAGGCACTCGCCGCTGAACTCGCAGCCCTTTTGGAAGAACGCGATCCCCTGCGCGGGCGGGAAGCGCCGGCGGATATCGGCTTGCGCCTTGATCTGCTGGCGGGCGGAGATCACGCGGCGGCGGATCGCGGCGCGGTGCAGCGCATTCGCCGTGCCGCCAGCCTGCATCGGCGTCGGCTTGGCATTGGCAATGGCGTGGCTGCCGATGGCGATGCCGGCGCCTTGCTGGCGGCGGGTTTCCCGGATCGCATCGCGGCCAAGCGCGGTGCGATGGATGGCGCCTTTCGCTTAGCGTCAGGTCAGGGGGCGCGCATCACCGGCATTGATCCGCTCGCCAAGGCGCCTTTGCTTGCCGTGGCCGATTTGGAAATCGCAGGGACCGAAGCGCGCATCCGCATGGCCGCACCCATTGAACGCGCCGTGCTGGAGGCCCGCTTCCCCGAAAGGCTGCATCGCGAGGAAGGGGCAGCTTTTGATGCTCGGACCGGCGCGGTGCTGGCGCGGCGGCGGCTCCGTTTCGGCCCGCTGGTTTTGGAAGAAGCGCCGCTGCCGCAGGCGGACCCGGCGGCGATGGCGGCGGCCCTTGCCGAAGCCGTCGCGGGGCGCGGCTTGCGCGATCTGCCCTGGAGCGACGCAGCGCGGCAAACCCGCGCGCGGATCGGCTGGATGCGGCCGGTGGAAGGCGAAGCCTGGCCTGATCTTTCTGACGAAGTATTGATCGCCTCAGCGCCTGAATGGCTGGCGCCGCATCTCTCGGGCCTCACGCGTTTGCAGGAATTGGCGGGGCTTGATCTTGCCCAGGTGCTGCTGAGCCTTTTGCCCTGGGAAGCGCGCCGGACGCTGGACCAAGCCCTGCCCGCAAGGCTCGCGCTGCCTGGCGGGCGGAGTGCGGCGATTGATTACGCGCGTGATGTGCCAACACTTGAAGCCCGCGCGCAGCATTTATTCGGTCTGCCGGGCTTGCCCTTGCTCGCTGGTGGACGTGTGCCTTTGCAGGTGGCGTTGCTCTCACCGGCCGGGCGGCCCATTGCCATTACAGGCGATCTGGCGGCGTTTTGGGCGGGAAGCTGGGCGGAGGTGCGCCGCGAAATGCGCGGGCGCTACCCAAGACATGCCTGGCCGGAAAACCCCGCCGCGCAGCAAGGTTGAAGCGCAGGCCGAAGCGGCGCATTTATGCGGCAACATGACCATGCCTGAACCCAAGCTTTCGCGCCGCGCCGCGCTTCTTCTGCCTGCCGCCCTTGGCGCCTGTGGCCCTGCCATTGCGCAGCGCGGCCTGCCGGATTTTGCCGATCTCGCGCAAAGCGTGATCCCGGCAGTGGTGAGCATTCAAGTGACGACGCGCGATGGCGTGCCGCCCGAATGGCGCAACCAGCCGCGGGAGCGCAACCAGCGCGAACCTTCCCGACGCCGGGGGCCGATCATTCAGGGCGCCGGGTCCGGTTTTATCATTGAACCTTCGGGCATTATCGTGACCAACGCGCATGTGCTTGGCGAAGCCGCGAATGTGCTGGTTGGGTTGCATGATGGGTCGGAATATCCGGCAACCATTATCGGCATTGATGAATTGACCGATATCGCCTTGCTCAAGATCGAACCACAAAGGCCGCTATCGGCGGTATCGCTTGGCCATTCGCGCCAGATGCGCGTGGGGCAATGGGTGTTGACGGCGGGCAATCCCTTCGGGCTTGGCGGGTCGGTCACCTCTGGCATCATCTCAGCCATTGGGCGCGATATTCGCCTGGGCCCCTTTGATGATTTCATCCAGACCGATGCGCCGATCAATCCGGGCAATTCCGGCGGGCCGCTGTTCAATATGGCCGGTGAGGTGATTGGCATCACAACCCTGATCTTCTCCCCAAGCGGTGCCTCGGCCGGGATCGGCTTTGCCGTGCCATCCGATCTGGCGCGCCCGGTGATTGAGCAATTGCTGCGCGGTGGGCGGGTTGAACGCGGCTGGCTTGGCGTGTCCGTAGGTGATGTGGAAGCGGCACCAGGCCGCCCGCCGCGCGGTGGCGCGCAGGTGCTGGGTGTGGAACGCGGCAGCCCCGCGGCGCGATCCGGGCTGCGGCAGGGCGATGTCATCACATCCGTGGATGGGGCGCGCATCACCAATAATCGCGATCTGGTGCGCGGCATTTCCGCTATTCCGCCGGGGCAGAATGTGAAGCTTTCCCTCCTCAGGGAAGGGCGCGTCATGGAGATCACCGTCCAGGTCGGGCGTCGGCCAGGGCCTGGTTGAGGTTCCATTTTGAGTATTTCAAGGAAGCGGCGTAGCCTTGGCCCGCCGGGGAATCGCTGCTGTTTCTGGAGTTAGCCTGTCATGCAAATCCTGCTGGTTGAGGATGATGCCGAGGTCGCGCGCTTTGTCAAAAAGGGCCTGCAAGAGGCCGGCCATATTGTCGAACATGTCGCCAATGGGCGCGATGGGCTTTTTATGGCTGCGTCGGAGCCTTTTGATCTGCTGATTCTGGACCGCATGTTGCCAGGCGGCGTTGATGGCTTGCGCATTGTCGAGACGCTGCGCAGCCAGGGCAACAAGACACCCGTTCTGTTCCTGACCGCGCTTGGCGCCGTGGATGAACGCGTGAAGGGCCTCAAGGCCGGCGGCGATGATTATCTGGTCAAGCCCTTTGCCTTCGCGGAACTGCTGGCGCGCATTGAAGCGCTGGCGCGCCGGCCCGTCATGGAAGTGCCGGCGACCAAATTGACGGTGGCTGATCTTGAGATTGATCTGCTGTCACGCTCGGTCATGCGGGGCGGCAAAAGGATTGAAGTGCAGCCGCGCGAATTTCGTCTGCTTGAACATTTGATGCGCCATGCGGGCCAGGTGGTCACGCGCACCATGCTGCTTGAGAAGGTGTGGGATTATCATTTCGATCCGCAGACCAATGTGATTGATGTCCATGTCTCTCGCCTCCGGCAAAAGGTGGATCGCGGCTATGACGTGCCTTTGATCCATACCGTGCGCAATGCGGGCTATATGATCCGCGCCGACGCCTGAGATTGCATGGCCGCGCCAGCTGAAGAAATGGGCGGCTGGCGCGATATTCGCGCCTATCTGAAAAGTGCCGGCTTTCGCTTCGCGGCATTGTTCGCCGTTCTGTTTCTGGCGGCGATGCTGGGCTTCGCGCTCATGCTCTGGTGGGGCACGGCGGGCACGCTTTCGCGCCAGATTGATGATGCGATCCGCGCCGATGCCATTGGCTTGCAGGAAGCCTGGCGTGGCGGCGGTGCTTCGGCAGTGAAGGAAGCCATTGGCGAAAGATTGGCGGTGGATATTGATGACCACGCCATCTATTTGCTGATGGATGGGGCAGGAAATCGCCTGGCCGGCAATCTCGATCGCTGGCCGGGCGCGGCTGAAGCGCCGGGTTCCTGGTCCGCCGATATGGTGCGTCGCGACGGGGTCGCGGTGCCCGCCCGTGTCTACCATCTGCCGCTGGATCAGAACCATCGCCTATTGATCGGGCGCGATGCGACCGATCGTGAAAAGCTGCGCTCCCTTTTGTCTGAGGCGCTGCTCTGGTCCTTCGCGGTGGCGGTTGCCTTTGCGCTTGCTGGTGCGGCGGCGCTGCGGCGCGCGCTGGCGGATCGGCTGCGCGCAGCTTCCGCCACCGCGGGTGCCATCGCCGCCGGTGATCTTTCCCGCCGTGTGCCGCTTTCCACGCAGCGCGATGAATTCGATCAATTGGGCGAGAGCATGAATGCCATGCTGGATCGGATTGATCAGCTCATGGTCGGCATCAAGGGTGTTTCCGATTCCATTGCGCATGATTTGCGCACCCCCATCGCACGCGCGCGCATGCGGCTTGAAAATGCGCTGCTGACCGCCCCCGATGAGGACAGCCTGCGTACCGCGATGGAAACCACCGTCGCCGATCTGGATGGCATCAGCCGTGTCTTTCAGGCCCTGCTCCGCATTGCCGAGGCCGAGGCCGGCGCGCGGCGCGCGGCCTTCGCAGCTTTTGATCTGGCAACGGTGCTGACCGACGCGGCTGAGGTCTATGGCGCGCTTGCCGAAGAACGCGGCCAGCAATTGGAAACATCCTGGCCGCAAACACTCACCATGGTGGGTGATCGCGACATGGTCTTGCAGGCCATCGCCAATCTTCTGGACAATGCGGTGAAATTCACCCCCGAAGGTGGCACCATCCGCCTGAGTGCCAGTGCCCCCGCGCGCGGCAAGCGTGAGATCATTGTGTGCGATGAAGGCCCCGGCTTGGCAGCCGAGGATCGCACCCGCGCCGGTGAGCGCTTTTTCCGCGCTGACCCATCCCGCGCCTTGCCAGGCTCCGGGCTTGGGCTTTCGCTGGTGAAGGCCGTCGCCGCGCTGCATGGCGGGGAATTGCGCCTGGGGGATGGCCAGCCCGGCGCCGCTAGGCCAGGGCTGGAAGCGCGGCTGATACTCAATTCCCGCGCATGACGCGGGCTTCATGCGCCCGACATCGCCCGGCAGGGCGGGACTGCCTATGAAACGGGCATGCCTTGGGTGCTCGCCCTTCTGGTCTTTCTGCCCGCCGCTGCCTTTGCTCAGCAGGCAACGCCACGGCTGATTTCCGATTCGCCCCAATATTGCGCTGAGCTTTCGGGCCGCTTCGCGGCGCTGGAGATTGAGGCGCCAACACATTTGCGCGTTCTGGCCGATGAGGGGCGGCAGCTTTGCGCTGAAGGGCAAACGCGGAGTGGCATCGCCAAGCTGCGCCGGGCGCTGAAAGAAGCGCAGCGCGGGGAATAGGGCCAGCGCTATCCCCCATGGACGCCGCCCGCTTGTGGTGGTTCCTTGCGCTGATGGATTTCCCGCTTTCCCCCCGGATCCGCGCCACCGGCGCCCCGCCCATTCCCGCCGTGCGCGGCTGGGCTGCCCGCTATCAGGGCGGAGCGGGGCCGGTGCTGGATATGACTCAGGCCGTGCCGGGCTATCCGCCGCATGCGGATTTGCTGGCGCGCCTTGCCAGTGCTGCGGGGGATGCGAAATCCGCTGGCTATGGCCCGATTGAAGGCGAAGGCGCGCTTCGGGAAGCCTTGGCCGCCGATATGGCGCGCGCCTATGCAGCGCCGATTGGGGCGGGCCATATCGCCATCACCGCCGGCGGCAATCTGGCCTTCACGCTCGCCATGATGACGCTGGCCGGTTCGGGGGATGCCGTGATGCTGCCCGCGCCTTGGTATTTCAACCATCGCATGGCTTTGGAAGCGCTTGGCATTCCCTGCCGCGTTTTGCCCTGCTGTGCCGAGGATGGCTTTCTGCCCGATCCGGCCTTGGCGGCAACCTTGATGCAAGGCGTGCGCGCGATTGTTTTGGTGACACCGAACAACCCGACCGGCGCCATTTATTCACCCGAACTTATTGCGCAATTTGCCAAGCTCTGCCGCGATCATGGCGCCTGGCTGGTGCTGGATGAAACCTATCGCGATTTCATCCCGGAAGCCGCCGGCGCGCCGCATGGGTTGTTTCAGGATGCAGCATGGCAGGATCATGTTGTGCATCTCTATTCATTTTCGAAAGCCTATTGCGTGCCGGGGCATCGCGTCGGCGCCATTGCGGCGGGGCCAGGCTTTCAGCGCGAATTGGCGAAGGCGATTGATACGGTGCAAATCTGCCCGCCGCGCGCACCGCAAATTGCACTCGCTTGGGGTGTGGAAGCCTTGCGGGATTGGCGCGCCGGCAATCGCGCCATCATGGCCGCGCGGGCCGAAGCTTTTCGTGCGGCCATGGCGCCGGTCAATGCCTGGCGCATTGATGCGCTTGGCACCTATTTCGCCTATTTGCGGCTGCCTGATGGAGTGCCGGATGCTGAAGCCACTGCCGAGGCTTTGGCGGTGGACCGCGGCCTGCTCGGCCTGCCCGGCAGCTTTTTCGGCCCCGGCCAGGAACGGCATTTGCGGCTCGCTTTCGCCAATGCCGAAGAAGCGGTGATTGCCGCCGTGCCGGGGCGGTTAGCGTAACGGTTTAGGCTGTGCGCGATGGCTTGCTGCGTGAGATGGACATTGCGGTTCCTTGGGCGTGAAATTCGGACCTCGTCAGATGGGGCGTGACGGGTTAGCCTTCGCTTATGCAGCTGTTTCATTCCGCCGGTTCACCCTATGCCCGCATCGCCCGCATGGCGGTGCTGGAACTTGGCCTTGAAAGCCGGATTGCCTTCACCGAGACAACCTTACGCGATCCGGCCTCCACATTGTTGCCGCATAACCCAGTGGGGCGCGTGCCATCACTGCTGCTGGCCGATGGCACCACGGTCACGGAAACGACGCCCATTCTGATGGTGCTGGATGGTCTCGTGGCACCAGAAAAGCGACTTTTGGGCGATGGCGCCGATGGCTGGAAGCGGCTGGCCGCCTATGGCCGTGTGCTTGGGATGCTGGATGGCATCGCGGTCTGGAACCGCGAATTGCGCCGGCCGGTGCATGAAAGATCTCCGGGCGTGATTGCTTTGGAAGAAACCCGCGCCGCGCGCATCGCCGCCGCGCTGCAAGATGATGTTGCGCGGGGCGTTTATGACGCGCCTGATGCCGGCTTCCTCGCGCTGCTCGCCGTGCTTGGCTATTGCGAAAGGCGCCATCGTGTGTGGGCTTGGCGTAATGGCCTTCCCGGCCTCGCGGCCTGGTTTGATCGCGCATCAGACCGCGCTTCCTTCGCCGCCACCATGCCGCCCGTGAGTGGCATCTGACATGCTCCCGCCAGCGCCGCGCCATAATGGCGGCCCGCCTTTGGATGAGGAGGAAGATGTCAATGCATCCTGGCGCGCCTGGCATTGGCGCCGCGCGCATAAACGTGCCTGGAAAACCCCGCCGCGCGAGATTGCGTTAAGGCGCCTCGCGCGCGCTGAGGAATTGGGCATCACCTACAAGGAATATACGCTCGAGATTCTGGAGCGCGGCAGGTATCTTTAGTGTGGTTGCCAATACCGCTCACGGTGAGGCATTCAGGAGCCTGGGCTCTCCCATCTTGAACCAGGCCCTGGAAATCTTCCCGCCTTCGACCTCATAGAGAGCAATCACGTCAACCTCGCCAGGGCCTTCGGGGAAGGTCCGCGTAACGACCTCCTGATCAATGACAAGGTTGCCCACGGATAATCGCGTGACCAACCGCCCGTGCAAGTTTGGTTCGCGAAAGCGTATAAGATGCCGCTCCCGGATCTCTGCGGCTCCCTTGGCCAGAAGCTGGTCCGGGAAGCCGTAATAGCAGCAATCCTCGGCCCACCACCGCATAAAGGCATCAATATCGCGCGCGTTATAGGCTTCAAGTTGTTGCTGCACGCAGTGCTCTGGGTGGGTTGACTGGTTGTCCTCCACGCTACTTTCCTTTCGCCATATGACCATTAAGCGCCTACGATAAGAAAGTGTCAATCAGTCCGGCACCAGCACCGCTTCCAGCGTCATCAGCACAGGATTATGGCCCGGCGTCAGTACGCCTGCGCTCAAATGCCCGGTCAGGTCCACCATCGCCACATCAAGCCGCGTGGCACCTGGGCGAATCACACCATCGCGGATCAGCATTTCGGTCGCGAAATTATCCACGGGTGGCGCATTGGCGTAGCGCGCGCCGATGATGCTGCCGACACCGCCATGCAGCCGCGCTGCAGCAAAGCCAGCACCCGCCGCCGCCGCTTCAAGTGCGGCGGTAATGTCCTGATTGGGGCAAAGCCGGATCGCAATGCCATTGGCGCTGTTGGCACTTGGCGGCGAGGTGGCGACCGGCGTGAAAAGCTTGAAGCCGGTTTCGGCATCCTGGCGCGCTTCAAACCGCGCGCCTGAAATCAGCACGCCCTGCGCGCGGATTGGCGCGGCGATGGTGGTTTCTTCCGGCAGCATATGGCCGCCGCCGGCGCGGCCATCGGCTTCGGTCCAGAAGCCGTGGCAATGAAAAAAGGGCGCACCATCGCGAAAGCCAATCGTGATGGATGCCACATCAAGCCGCGTGGTGCCGGCCGGGCGGAACGTATCACTGTAATAGGCGGCATGGGATGGATCAGGCGCCAGCGCCGGGATCACATAGGCAAAAGGGCCAAGCGCACCGCCTGAGAGGGTCAGGCACCCGCCCTCTGCCCCATGCGCATGGGCCAGATCATGCAAGGCGCTGAGCAAGCTGGCGCCGCGCGGCAATTCAACATCAATCGCCTGGGCTCGCACCGGATGGGCGATGATGCGTTCGGCCCCCGGCGGGCCAGGCTGCTGGATGTGGCGCATGACCTGTCTATCCCCCCCTGTCAGTCGCTACCCAGTCTCGAGGGGTTTCAATGCAGCGTAAACACCCCATTGGCATAACGGAGTTCCGCCGGGCGCGTCAGCGCGGCCGAGGCAACCCGCACCGAATGCAAAGGCCCGTCAATTTCGCGCTGCCAAAAAGCCAGGAAGCGGTCCAATTCCGGGAAATCCGGGGCGCGGTCCAACTTCTGCCAAATGAAACTTTGCAGCACATGCGGGTGATCGGGCAAATGGTAGAGCAATTCGGCCGTGGTCAGCCGCCAATCCGGGATACGCACCACGCTTTCCAGCCCCTGAAGCTTAAGGCTCATTTTCCTTATTCCTATGCCGTCACAAGCGATCCTGCCCCGGCTTGCCGCCGAGGCGGACTGTAAGTTTGCCATGACGACTCGGGGGTTTTGCAAGAAAAATATTTGATATCAATATATTAGAACTAGCACGCTTCGAGTGCTGCCAACTGCTTGACGGGCCGCGCCGGCCAGCCTACATCGCTGGCACTCCTCTGGGGGGAGTGCTAACGGCCGGGGCAACCTCGGTGACCGGTCAGGCTTCCCAGAGCGAGCCGTCATCAACCCGAGGCTCAGGAGAGGACCTTATGAAATTTCGTCCCCTGCATGACCGCGTTCTCGTTCGCCGCGTTACTGCGGAAGAAAAGACCGCTGGTGGTATTATCATCCCCGACACCGCGAAGGAAAAGCCGCAAGAAGGCGAAGTTGTCGCCGTCGGTTCCGGCACCTTGAACGAAAAGGGCGATCTTCGTCCGCTCGACGTCAAGGCTGGCGATCGCATCCTGTTCGGCAAGTGGTCCGGCACAGAAGTGAAGCTGAATGGCGAGGAGCTCCTGATCATGAAGGAATCCGACGTCATGGGCATTCTTGCTGCCTGATCACCGCTTTTCCAAATAGAACCTGAAAAGGACACGCAAACATGGCTGCTAAGGACGTAAAGTTCGGCGCCCACGCGCGGGAGCGTATGCTCCGCGGGGTGGATATCCTGGCCGACGCTGTAAAGGTCACCCTCGGCCCCAAGGGCCGCAATGTCGTCATCGACAAAAGCTTCGGCGCGCCGCGCATCACCAAGGACGGTGTGACGGTGGCGAAGGAAATCGAACTGGCTGACAAGTTCGAAAACATGGGCGCGCAGATGGTGCGCGAAGTCGCCTCCAAGACCAATGATACGGCGGGCGATGGCACCACCACCGCGACCGTGCTGGCTCAGGCCATTGTGCGTGAAGGCGCCAAGGCGGTTGCCGCCGGCATGAACCCGATGGACCTGAAGCGCGGCATTGATAAGGCCGTGTCCAGCGTCGTCGCTGAACTGGAAGCCAAGACGAAGAAGATCACCACTTCTGCCGAAGTGGCGCAGGTTGGCACGCTTTCCGCCAATGGCGAATCCGAGATCGGCGAAATGATTGCCCAGGCCATGGAAAAGGTCGGCAATGAAGGCGTCATCACGGTTGAAGAAGCCAAGTCCATCCAGACCGAACTTGATGTCGTTGAAGGCATGCAGTTCGACCGCGGCTATGTCTCCCCGTATTTCATCACGAATGCGGAAAAGATGATCGCGGAAATGGACAATCCGTATATCCTGATCTTCGAAAAGAAGCTGTCCCAGCTTCAGCCGATGCTGCCGCTGCTTGAAGCCGTGGTGCAGTCCGGCCGTCCGCTCGTGATCGTGGCGGAAGATGTGGAAGGCGAAGCGCTCGCGACCCTCGTGGTCAACAAGCTGCGCGGTGGCCTGAAGATCGCGGCCGTGAAGGCGCCTGGCTTCGGTGATCGTCGCAAGGCGATGCTGGAAGACATCGCGATCCTGACCGGTGGTGAAGTGATCAGCGAAGACCTTGGCATCAAGCTCGAAAGCGTGACCCTCGCGCAGCTTGGCCGCGCCAAGACCGTGCGGATCGAGAAGGAAAACACCACCATCGTTGATGGCGCTGGTGCGAAGGACCAGATCACTGGCCGTTGCGAGCAGATCAAGGCGCAGATCGAGGAAACCACCTCGGACTACGACCGTGAAAAGCTGCAGGAGCGTCTGGCGAAGCTCGCCGGTGGCGTTGCCGTGATCCGCGTTGGTGGCTCGACCGAAGTGGAAGTGAAGGAACGCAAGGACCGCGTTGATGACGCGCTGCATGCGACCCGCGCTGCCGTGCAGGAAGGCATTGTGCCGGGTGGTGGCGTGGCCCTGCTGCGCGCTTCCACCAATCTCGGCGGCCTCAAGGGTGCCAATAATGATGAGCAGGTGGGGATCGAAATCATCCGCCGCGCCATCCAGGCGCCCTTGAAGCAGATCGCTGAAAACGCCGGCAAGGACGGTGCTGTGATCGCCGGTGAAGTGCTGCGTAGCGATGCCTATGCGCATGGCTATGACGCGCAGAAGGACGAGTACAAGGATCTGGTTGTGGCCGGCATCATTGACCCGACCAAGGTTGTGCGCACCGCGTTGCAGGATGCGGCTTCTGTCGCGTCCCTGCTGATCACCACCGAAGCCATGGTGGCTGAGCGTCCGGAGCCGAAGGCGGCGCCGGCCGGTGGCCCGCCCGGTGGCGGCATGGGCGGGATGGATTTCTGATCCATCGCGCATTGCGAAAAGAAAATGGGGCGGTCCTTCGGGGCCGCCCTTTTTTGTGGCGGAATTTAGATTAAAAATTAGGCAATCGACCGTTATTTAAGCTGGTCTCCATTGTGGATTTTGCCAAAGGCTTGCCTTCCCGGTCTCGCTCCCTGGCATGGAAGTTGCGAACCCCCTCGTCAGCGGAAGGATGCAGCGCTCACGATGACTATCCAGGGTTCGGCCTCTCAGCAATTGCTGCTGAACGGCATTGTGCATAGCTATGGCGCTGCGCGCGCCGTTGATGATGTGACGCTTGAAGTGAAGGCGGGCGAATTGGTGGCCCTGCTTGGTCCTTCCGGCTGCGGAAAGACCACCTTGCTCCGTATCGTAGCCGGCTTCATCCGTCAGGCTTCCGGCCAGGTGGTGATTGGTGATCGCGCCGTGGATGATCTGCCGCCCAATCTGCGTGAAGTCGGCATTGTGTTCCAGAACTACGCGCTGTTTCCGCATATGACGGTGGCTGAGAATATCGCTTATGGCCTGGTGGCGCGCGGCGTGGGCAAGGCCGAACAACGCGCGCGCGTGGCGGAAATGCTCGCCACCGTGCGCATGGAAGGCTTTGCCGATCGCAAGCCAAGGCAATTGTCAGGCGGGCAGCAGCAGCGCATCGCGCTTGCGCGCGCCTTGGCAGTACATCCGCGCATCCTTTTGTTGGATGAACCCTTCGCCGCCTTGGATAAGAATCTACGGCTTGATATGCAAATCGAAATCAAGCGGTTGCAGCGCCAATTCGGCCTGACCGCGATTCTGGTCACGCATGATCAGGAAGAAGCCATGTCCATCGCCGATCGTATTGCGGTGATGAATCAAGGCAGGATTGAACAATTGGGCACGCCGGTTGCGATTTATGACGAACCCGCGACCCCCTTCGTCAATAGCTTCATCGGATCATCCAATATCCTTGATGGCATCGTCACTGATGCTGGGATCAGGCTTTCGGTTGGCGCGGTATTGCCCTGCCATGCGCCCAACCTGCCGCAGGGCAAGCCGGTGCAGGTTTCCATCCGGCCCGAGCAATTGATGCTGGTGCGTGACGCTGCGCCGGATCGCTTCCCGGTGACACTGACACTCAGCCTGCCGATAGGTGGGCAGTTTATCCATGATGTCGCGGCGGCGGATGGTACCACGCTCAAAATCGCAACCGCGCGGCATCCGGGCGATGCTTCCACCTTGCCCGGCACATGGCATTGCGCGCTGACGCCGGAAGCGCGGCCTTCGATATTTCCTCAATCCACCCCGTAAACCTTCAGGAGAATTCCCATGGCTTCCAGACGTCTTTTTCTTGCCGGCATGGCCGGTGTGCTTGCCGCGCCCAGCATTGCGCGCGCTTCCGGTTCCATGACGGCGGCCATCTATCCCGGCACCTGGGATGAGGCCTATCGCGAAATCGTGGCGCCGCTATTGCGCCAGCGCCATAATGTGAGCGTTGCCTTTGAACCGCTATTCGCGGTGGATCAGGTAGCGAAAGTGCGCGCCGCGCGCGGTGTCGCCCCTTTTGATTGCTTCGTGCTGGACCCCGGGCCGGCGGCAGCCGCGCGTCAGGCGGGGCTGTTTGAGCCGATTGACCCGCGCATGATCACCAATGCCAGCAAGCTGCCCGATGGCATGCTGACCGCTGATGCCGCGACGGTGAATGTTCAGGTTGTCGGCATTTGCTACAACCCCAAGAAATTCCCTGAGCCGCCGAAAAGCTGGGCCGATTTGTTCCGCTCACCCTATGTGGAGCGCCTCGGCCTCACGGGTTTTCAGACCACTTTCGGCACGGTGTCACTGATTGAAATGGCGAAGGTGTTCGGCGGTTCCATCACCAATGTCGAACCGATCTTTGCCAAGCTGAAGGAAGTGCTGCCCAAGGTCGCCGCGGTTTCCACACCTGCCGCCCTGCCTGGCCTGTTCCAGCAAGGCCAGATTGATATCATGTACACCAATACGAACAATGCGGCGACACTGAAGGCGCGCGGCGTTGATATTGCCTTTGTCGCACCAACAGAAGGCGCCATTACCTTCGCGACAACGCTGCATATCGTGAAGGGTGCTGAAAACAAGGCCAATGCGCATCGCTATATTGATGTGGCGCTTTCGGCGGAGGCGCAAAGCAAGCTGCAATTGTCGCCCTTCAACATGATCCCGGTGAACAAGGATGTGCAGCTGACGCCAAATTTGGACATCAAATCACTTGATGAATTGTCCAAGATGGTCACGCATGATTGGAATGTGATCAATCCGCGCCGCGCCGGTTGGATTGACCGCTTCAACCGCGAGATCACGAAGTAATATCATGCGCGCAGCAGCGGTGGATTGGCGCCTGGCCGCGCCTTTGGGGATTGTCTACCTCGCGCTTTTTGCGGCGCCGCTGCTGCTGTTGCTTGGCATATCGCTTCATGCTGATCAGGATTTGCAGCAATGGGGCTTGGATAACTGGACCAAATTCTGGGGCGATGCCTTCTATCGAGGCGTCGTTTGGGATACGCTTCGGCTGGGTGTGGCCGCGGTGCTGGCAACATCGCTTTTCGCCTGGCCGCTCGCGGTGTTTTTCTGCAATGCCAGCCCGCGCACGCAGAAGATCCTGATTTTCATCATTCTGCTGCCGCTGCTGACATCGGTCGTTATTCGCACCTTCGCCTGGATCGTCATTCTGGCGAGGGAAGGGCTGGTCAATCAGGTGGTGCTGGCGCTTGGGCTTAGTGCCACGCCGCTCAGGTTATTGCAGACGGAAACGGGGCTTATCCTGGCGCTGATGCAAATCGAAATGCCGCTGATGCTGTTGCCCTTGATATCCGTCATGCGCGGGCTTGACCCCAATCTGCTCGATGCGTCGCGCGCGCTTGGGGCAGGGATGTGGCGGAGCTTTTTTCGCGTTATCCTGCCGCTCAGCCTGCCGGGGTGGATCGCCGGTGCTACCTTGGTTTTTGCTTCCGCCTGCACGGCCTTCATTTCGCAATCCGTCATCGGCGGGGCACGTCTGGTCTATCTGCCATCGCTGATCTGGCAGCAGGCCATGGTGGTTTATGATTGGCCCTTCGCTGCCGTTTGTTCTGTGACGCTGCTGGCGACCGTACTCGTTGGCATCATGATGCTGAATTGGCTTGGCCGCTATGCAAGGACCGATTGAATGAGCCAGCGCCGCACCATCGCCGATCAAAGCTTTTCCTATGTCTTTGGGGGCCTGACCCTTCTTGGCCTGCTGATCCTGGTTGGCCCGGTGTTGATTGTGCTGATCACGAGTTTCACCACCTCGGCATCCTTGCGCTTTCCACCGCAGGAATTATCGCTCAGATGGTATCAGGCGCTGTTCGATACCACGCGGTCCGCGCATATCCATCGCGCTGCCGGCAATTCGCTTTGGGTGGCTGGCATGGCGACATTGGGTGCATCCATGCTTGCCGTGCTTGCGGCGCTTGCGATTGGGCGATCCCGCCGGCCAGCGGCGCGCGCCTTGGAAGCGAGCTTTCTGTCACCGCTGATCCTGCCCTCGCTCGCTTATGGGCTCGCGACCTTGATGTTTTTCTCCCTGCTTGGGCTCCGCCCGTCGCTCACGCATTTGATCGGAGGGCATTTGGTGGTGATTGCGCCCTTTGTGTTCCGCACAACGCTCGCGACCGTCACGCAATTGGAACCGGCGCTTTTGGAAAGCTCGGCCAGTTTGGGGGCCGGGCGCTTCATGACCTTCCGGCGCATTACGCTGCCCCTGATTGCGCCTGGTATTTTCGCTGGCGCCTTCCTCGCCTTCGTGGCCTCCATGGATAATGTGCCGGTCTCGCTTTTCCTCTCCAGCGCGCGGACGGATATGCTGCCCATCCGCATGTGGGGCATGATGGAAAGCACTTTGGATGTGCGCGTTGCCGCGGTATCCGGCGTGCTTATTCTGGCGATATTGGTGCTGATGTTCGTGATGGATCGGCTGACCGGGCTGACGCGGCGGATGAGTCTCTGAGGACGTTTTGCGATCTATTCCCGAGAGAATGAGCTAGTCATATCCCTACGGCTCTGGATCAAGCGCGCGATACGCCCATCAATCAGCGCAAGCCCAATCCCAATCATCCCCATGCCGATAAAGTGCTTTGTCGCAAGACTTTCGCCTAGGAAAAGGCTCCCCAACAAAATGGCACTTATCGGAATGAGAAACGTCACCAGCAGTAAATTAGTCGCGCCTGCCGCCGCTAGAATACGAAAATAAAGAACATAGGCGAGCGCTGTGGAAGCCACACCAATCGCCAGCAGTGCTGCCCAGGTGCCGCTACTCGGTGGCGCCAGCGTCCAGGGGTGATCCACCGCCAGCACAAGCGGCAACATCACCAAGCTTGAAGCGGTGACTTGGCCCGTTGCGGTCGCCAAGGGCGGTACGCCCATCCGCTTGAAGCGGCGCCCAAAGACACCGGCAAAAGCATAGGAGAGTGCTGCGGCAAGGCAGGCCAATTGCGCTAGAAGCTCGGTTCCCAAGCCTGCGAGCAATTCGGCCCCAAGCATCAGGATCACTCCGAAAATCCCAAGCGCGACGCCAGCCATCTTCCCCGCGCTCAGTTTTTCATCGCGCGTCAGGAAGTGCGCAACCAGCACCGTGAAAAGCGGCGTGGTGGCGTTCAAGATGGCGGCCAAGCCACTGGCGATATGGTGCTGCCCCCAAACAAATAGCGCAAAGGGAATCGCATTGTTCAAAAGCCCCATGCCGAAAAAGGCACCCCAAAGCCCCTTCATGCGCGGCATGCGGATATTCAAGATCGTCAGGACTGCCCAAAGCGTAACCGCTGCGATGCAGATGCGCGCCAGCACAATCGTGAGGGAAGGTAATTCCCTGACCGCAACACCGTTGAAAAAGAAGGAACCGCCCCAGAGCACTGATAGCGCGATCAGCATGGTCCATTCCTGGGCGGCCATGGGTGCTTGGGTTGTTGGTGCGGATGGCGGCAGCGTCATTTAGGCTCCGATCTAGCTGGGCTGGTTCATGAAAGCTGCGGCTTATGAGCAGCGCCATCCGTTTCTTGCCTTGACTTGAACAGCGCCACTTCCCCGCAAAGGGGCCTACCGCAACAACACCCCATGCTGTCGCAAGAACCCGAGCAAGGGCAGCAAGGGCAGGCCAAGAATGGCCGGCTGATCACCCTCGATCCTGTCAAATAATTGCGCGCCATGGCCTTCCAGCCGATAGGCGCCAACGGAGGACAGCAGTGCCTCACCTTCGGCGGCCAGATAGGCTTCCAGAAACGCCTCCGAAAAATCGCGCATGGTCAGGCGCGGTTTCGCCACATGCTGCCAGATGCGCTGCCCGCCACGATGGCAAACCAGCGCCGTCACCAATTCATGCCGCCGCCCACGCAAGCGCTGCAAATGCGCGCGCGCCGCTGCCATATCGGGTGGCTTGTCGAACCAGGCGCCATCACAGACCAGCAATTGATCCGCGCCGATCACCAGCGCATCGGGCGCGCCCGCCGCAACACGTTCCGCCTTGGCATCGGCCAGGATCAGCGCCGCCTCATCGGCGGAAATCGCCTCGGCTTGCGCGGCTTCCTTGATGGCGGCCTCATCCACACCGGCGATACGGGTTTCGAACCGCAGCCCAGCGCCTTCCAACACGGCACGCCGCGCCTTGGATGCTGATGCTAGGATAAGGACCGGTATTGCGGCCTGGATCACTGCCGCGCTTCGGGCCTGAGGCCGAGTGCCGCTTCCTCGCCTGCCGCCGCCGCCAGATAGGCGGCATAGGCTTTGGCATCACGCAAATCCTCGGTCATGCCAAGCCGCGTCATGACAGCCTTGACGGCAGGGGAGCGCAATGCCGCCGTGAAGGCAGCTTCCAGCCTTTGGCGCTCAGCCGCCGGCATATTGGGCGGGCCAATCAGGCCGAAGGGCGCGGTTTCGGTCAGCCCATAGCCAAGTTCAACCAGGGTCGGCACGTCGGGCCAACGGGGATTGCGCTGGGGCGACCAAAGCGACAGCCAGCGCGCATCGCCCTGATCCACCGCCACATGCAGCCGCGCGCCGCCGGCCATGACATCCAAATCGCCTGCCATCAGCGCTTCCACGCCTTCGGCAGCGCCGCGGAAGGGCAGATGCACCACCTGCAGGCTTTCCTTCACCATCAGCCGCGACATGGTGACATGCCCAACCGATCCCACGCCAATGCTGCCAAAGGAAAGCTGGCCGGGCTTCTGCCGCGCCTCGGCGACAAAATCGCGCCAGCCGCCGGGGAAGCGATCCGCCTTGGCAATCACGCCATAGGTGCCGCCGGCCAGGCACATGATGGGCGTCGCATCACGTTCCAGGGTGAAATCCACCCCGCGTTCCACCAGGGCACGAAGTGTGACCACGGGGAAAAGCATCACGACGGACCCATCAGGTGGCGCCGCCCGCAATTGCGACAAAAGCCTAAGCCCGGTGCGGCTTGGCTTGTTTTCCAGGCGTATTTCCTGGCCCAAAGCCTTGCTCGCGGATTTCGCGAGTGCGCGCATCAGCTGATCTGTCGCGCCGCCTTCGGCAAAGGGGACCAGCAGGGTCACGCCCCCTTTCTGCGCCCGGGCGAGGGATGGCGCGGCCAGCAGCCCAGCGCTTGCCAGAAACAACCGACGCTTCATGGCATCTCGCTTGCCAACCGCGCGACCGCCGCACGATAGGTGGTGTCAAACAGCGCATCCAGGCCAGGGTTCACGCCCTTAAGCCCCGTCGCGACGCGGCCCGCCCAGCCGACATATTCAATGCGGCGCGCATGGTTCCAATTCGCCGGCGGGCTATCGGCGATGGAACGCAAATTCGCGATTTTGTCAGCAAGTTTCAATTGCTTGGCCGCTTCGCTATGCTTTGGCGCCTGGCTGATCTGCAAGGCCTTCCTGATTTCCTTGGGCTTTTCCTTATCATCGGTTGCTTCCGCAACCAAGCCCGCAATGACTGTGCCGAAAACCGCCACCAGATCGGCATCCGTGGTTTCGGTATCTTCAACCGTGTCATGCAGCAGCCCGGCCAGGATGGCTTCCTCTGGCGCGCCATGTTCCGCCAGGATCGCGGCAACCTCGATCACATGGTTCACATAGGGCTCGGCAGCCGCACCTTTCCGCACCTGCCCGGCATGGGCGCGGGCGGCGAAAAGCGTGGCGCGCAGGATTTGCGCTGGGAAGCTGGCCTCCATGGCGATTTCTCTAGCGCCCCTGGGCAGAATCGGAAAGGGGATGCAAGCGCTGGCAAAGCCTGATAAAGCGCCACCATGCCGAGAGAAACCGTGACGCGCCGCGCCTTGATCGCGGCCAGCCCCTTGCTTGCCGCCCCCGCCTTGGCGCAGGCGCCCTTTCCCAATCGCCCGATCCGCCTGGAGGGCCACTTAAATCGGCGCCCGCAGCCCCCTCCGATGCCTATACCACCCTGTTAGCGACTTTGGTGCCTTGGTGATCAGCCCCATGGTGATGCGCCTGCCGACAGACCCGGCGCCAGATCTGGTGCCGGTTTCCATGGCCGTCGCCCTTGTCAAAATCCTGACCGTACCGACGGAAAGCCCCCCCTGGCCCATGGCGGCGGATACCATCGCCGCTGCCAAGGCGCGACCCGGCAGGCTCTCCTGAGGACATAGCGGCATAGGCAACGCGTCCATTGCATCCTTATCCGTCAGTTGATACGCGATTGCGTCGAAAACAAGGACCTTTTACCAAATGGATCAAACGGTATCTCACCACAGGTGCAAGATATGCGGCAACAGCGCCGCAGTCCTGGGCCAAGTAGATTTTGCCAAGCATTGTGATGAGGGGCGAAGCGGAAAGCTTCCAGTCACGGGCATTCCGGTTACTTATCTGCGCTGTGCGGTATGCGATTTTCTCTTCACGCGGGATTTCGATTCATGGTCCGAAGCCGATTTCGGCAAGAATATCTATAATGCGGATTATGCCTTGGTTGATCCTGATTTCGCAGAACAACGCCCCGCGGCCAATGCTTCCTTCATCATTCAACGCTTCGCCGCTCTCGGCCAGAAAATTCGCGTTCTGGATTATGGTGGTGGCGAGGGTAAATTGATGGATCTGCTCCGCGCCAATGGCTTTCGGATCGTGAATACCTATGATCCCTTCAGCAGCAAATACAATGTGAGTGACGGTCAGAAATATGATCTGATCACCGCCTTTGAAGTCTTTGAACATGTGCCCGACCCGATTGCGACCATGCGCGATATCGCCAAACGGCTGAAGCCTGAATCGCTGTTGCTGTTTTCAACGCTGCTCCAGCCCGCCAATTTCGCCGAAATCGGTCTTGACTGGTGGTATGTTGGGCCACGCAATGGGCATATTTCCCTGCATTCCGAAAAATCCCTCAGCTTGCTGCTGAAGCAATGCGGTTTGACCCTGGCCTCGGCCAGTCAGGGGGTTCATATCGGTTTTGGCAAGCTGCCACATTTCGCGCGGAGCCTGATGAAGACCAGCAATCAAGGGGGGAGCGCGCGAAGCGCCTGATCTGCATGGCGGCAAAAAGGGGATGCAAGCGCTGGCAAAGCCTGATACAGCGCCCCCATGCCGAGAGAAACCGTGACACGCCGCGCCTTGATCGCGGCCAGCCCCTTGCTCGCTGCCCCCGCCTTGGCGCAGGCGCCCTTTCCCAATCGCCCGATCCGCCTGGTGGTGGGCTTCACACCCGGTGGGGCCACCGATATCTCCGCCCGCGCCTTCGCACCCAAAATGTCGGAAGTGCTGGGCCAGCCGGTGATTGTGGAAAACCGCCCCGGCGCGGGCAGCAATCTTGCCACTGAAATCGTCGCCCGCAGCCCCGCCGATGGCTATACCATCCTGCTGGCGACGCTCGGCGCCTTGGTCATCAGCCCCATGGTAATGCGCCTGCCGATAGACCCGGCGCGCGATCTGGTGCCGATTTCCATCGCCGTTGACCTGTTCAATATTCTGACCGTGCCCGCCGAACGCCCCTGGCGTACGGCGGCCGATATCATCGCCGCCGCCAAGGCCCGGCCCGGCCAGCTTTCCTGGGGCCATAGCGGCATTGGCAGCGCGCCCCAATTGGCCGGATTGCTCTTTGCCAAAATGGCCGGGATTGAAACGATTGAGGTCTCCTACCGTGGCGGTGGTCTAGTCGCGACGGATATGATCTCGGGTCGGCTGGATTACGGCTTCCCGACATCGCCTTCCGTCATGGCGCATATCGAAAGCGGGAAACTGAGGGGCCTTGCGGTGCCAACGCTGCAACGATCCCGCCTGCTGCCGAATATCCCGACGGTCGCGGAAACCGGCCTGCCTGGCTTCAATGTGCCGTCCTGGTATGCGGTGGTGGCGCCGCGCGGCACGCCGGAGCCCGCCGTGCAGCGCCTGGCCCAGGCCATGCGCATTGCGCTGGAAGACAAGGACGTGATCGGCATCCTGAACCGCAATGGGCTGGAAGCCATGCCTTCGACGCCCGCGGAATTCGCTGCCGCCTGGGCGGCGGAGCACACCAAATGGGAACCGATCATTCGCGAAAGCGGCATCAGGATTGAATAGCGGCGCGGGGGTTAAGGCCCTATAAGGCGGTAGAAAGGAATTTCTGCCCGTGAACGCCATGCCCTCCGATCCCGCCGAGGCCCTGCAAGCAGCCGCGCGCGCCGCGCGTGCCGCCACAACTGCCCTCGCCGCGGCGCCACGCGCGACCAAGGATCAGGCGCTGCTTTTGGCAGCGGCGGCGCTGCGCGAACGGGAAGCCCAGATTATCGCCGCCAATGCGGAAGATATCGCTGCGGCCCCTGGGTTGTCGCCAGCCTTTCGGGATCGGCTGCTGCTGAATGCTACGCGCATCGAAGCCATGGCCAAGGGGTTGGAGGAAGTGGCCGCGCTGCCTGATCCGGTGGGGCGGGTGCTTGCGGAATGGCAGCGCCCGAATGGGCTGCGCTTGCAGCGCGTGGCGCAGCCGCTTGGCGTGATTGGCATGATTTTCGAAAGTCGGCCCAATGTCACTGCCGATGCCGCTGCCTTGTGCCTAAAATCCGGCAATGCAGTGATCTTGCGCGGCGGGTCTGAAAGCCTGCGGAGCGCGATCGCCATTCATGCCTGCATGGTGCAAGGCTTGAAGCAGGCCGGCCTGCCGGAAGCGGCGGTGCAAGTGGCGCCGAGTGCGGACCGCGCCTTTGTCGGCGCCATGCTGCGTGCTTCTGGCCTGATTGATTTGATCGTGCCGCGCGGCGGCAAGGGCCTGGTGACGCGCGTGATGGAAGAAGCCCGCGTGCCCGTGCTGGCCCATGCGGAAGGGCTTTGCCACACCTATATCCATGCCGGCGCGGATCACGCCATGGCGCGCGCCGTTTTGGCCAATGCCAAGATGCGCCGCACCGGTGTTTGTGGTGCCACTGAAACCCTGCTGATTGATGCTGCCATAGCGCCCGCGCTTCTGCCGGCACTGATTGCGGATTTGCGCGCCCTTGGCTGCGATTTCCGCGCCGATGAGGCAGCGCGCGCCATTGTGCCGGACCTCAAGCCCGCCACCGATGAGGATTACGCCACCGAATGGCTGGATGCGATCCTATCGGTGAAGGTGGTCTCCGGCGTTGACGCAGCCCTTGCCCATATCCGCCGCTTCGGTAGCGAGCATACCGAAGCGATCATCACCGAAGACGCCAGGGCTGCACAGCAATTTCTGGATGGCATTTCGTCTGCCGTCGGGCTTTGGAATGCGTCCACGCAATTCTGCGATGGCGCCGAATTTGGCTTTGGTGCCGAGATCGGTATCGCCACTGGCCGGCTGCATGCGCGCGGTCCTGTGGGGCTCGAGCAACTATGCACCTATCGCTACAAGATTTTTGGCACGGGGCAGGTCAGGCCGTGATGCTGCGGCGAGTTTTTGCTGCGCTGCTGATCGCCCTGGCGCTGGCGCCCGCCGCGCGTGCTGCCTGCCCAGATGATTCGGCGATTGCGCGCTTCGCCGGGCAAATCTTGCAGCGCCAATCGCCGACCCCTTTCGTGGCGCTGTCGCCCGCCGATGGGCGCTGCGTGCAGGACAAGCTGATTGCGATTTTCGCTCAACCCTTGGGAGACGTAGTGGGCTTCAAGCTTGGCCTGACCAACCCCGCCATCCAACAACGCTTCGGCATAGACCACCCGATCCGCGGCAGCATTTTCCACGCGACGCTACGCGCTGCTTCGGGCGCCGAGATCGAAGCGCGCTTCGCCGCTGTGCCAGTGTTGGAAGCGGATATGCTGGTGCGTGTTTCGGTGGGTGGGGTTGAAACCGCGCTCAATGATCACGCCGCGCTGATCCGCCATATTGATCAGGTGATCCCCTTCATTGAATTGCCCGATCTTGTCTATGCGCCGGATCACCGCCCAAGCCTTGGCGATCTGCTCGCGATCAATGTCGGCGCGCGGCTTGGCGTGCAAGGACAGCCCATCACCGTGACGCCGAGTGCCGATTTCATCGCCGCCTTGGGGCGGATGAGCATTTCGCTGCATCAGGATGGGCGGGAAGTGTCGCGCGCGCCCGGTGCGGCCATTCTGGGCCATCCCCTGAATGCGCTCGCCTGGATTGCGCGGGATTTGGCGCGAGAGGGGCGGCCCTTGCGCGAAGGTGATATCATCTCCCTCGGGTCGTTTTCACCGCCGCAGCCGGTAGCGCCGGGCCAGGTCTGGACCGCGCGGTATGAGGGGCTGGATGGGGCGCAGGATGTCGTGGTGCGGTTCAGATAAGCTGGCCGTTTCGCCAAAGCCGCGCCCCCTGCTATGATATCAAGCTGAGTTTGTTGGTGATCAGGAAAGACGCGCCGCATGCCCGATACCGCCCCGCTACAGACCACAAGCCATCCGCATTCGGTTGAGTATTTTGACGTGCTGATTGTGGGCGCCGGCATTTCCGGAATTGGCGCTGCCTATCACCTTACCACGCAATGTCCCGACAAAAGCCTGGTGGTGCTGGAAAATGAGGAAACCTTCGGCGGCACCTGGTGGACGCATAGATATCCCGGCATTCGCTCGGATAGTGACCTGCATACCTTCGGCTATCGCTTCAAGCCCTGGCGCGGCGCGCCGATTGCGACTGCCGAGGAAATCCTGAGTTATATGGGCGAAGTGATCGCGGAAAATGATCTGGCGCGGCATATCCGCTATCGTCACCACATCACCCACGCATCCTGGGATAGTCAGACCAAGCTTTGGACCCTGGAGGTTCTGGACAAGGCCACTGGCCTGCCGCGCCGCTTCACCGGCAAGTTCCTTTACATGTGCCAGGGCTATTATCGCCACCGGCAGGGCTATATGCCGGAATGGCCGAATATGGCGGCCTATCAAGGACAGCTGGTGCATTCCGAGGAATGGCCAGAGGGCCTTGATTACACCGATAAGCGCGTCTTGGTGATTGGGTCAGGTGCGAGCGCCGCGACCATTATTCCAGCCATGGCGGCCAAGGCCGCGCATGTGGTGATGCTGCAGCGATCGCCCACTTTTTTTCGTGTGGGCCGCAACGCGATTGAAATCGCCGAGGAATTGCGCACGCTCGGCGTTTCGGAAGATTGGATTCACGAAATCACGCGCCGCAAAATCCTGTTCGAGCAGGATAAGTTTGCGAAAATGTCCTTCTCTCAGCCGGATAAGGTGAAGGAAGCGCTCTTGGATGGCATTCGCGGCATTGTCGGGCAGGATTACGATATCGCGACCCATTTCACGCCGCGCTATCGCCCCTGGCGGCAACGCGTGGCCTTTGTGCCCGATGGCGATCTGTTTCACGGCATCGCCCAGGGCAAGGCGAGCGTTGTCACGGATGAGATTGAGCGCTTTTCGGAAAAGGGTGTTGTGACCAAATCCGGTCGGGAATTGGCAGCGGATATCATTGTTGCGGCCACCGGCTTTCATCTGAATGTGCTTGGCGATATTGCCTTTGAGATTGACGGCAAGCCGCTCGATTTTCATGAAACCGTGACCTATCGCGGCATGATGTTCACCGGCATTCCCAATATGGTTTGGGTCTTCGGCTATTTCCGCGCTTCCTGGACGCTGCGCGCTGATCTGGTGGGCGATTTCGTCTGCAAATTGCTGAAGCACATGGATGCGACGGGCAAAGAGCAGGTGGAGGTCGCGCTGCGGCCAGAAGACCATAACATGCCGATCCTGCCTTGGATTGATCCGGAAAATTTCAATCCTGGCTATCTGATGCGCGGGTTGCATTTGCTGCCGCAGCGCGGCGACAAGCCCGAATGGATGCATAATCAGGATTATTGGGCGGAGAAGGATGAGTTCCCCAAAATTGACCTGAACGACGCGGCCTTTGTCTACAGGTAACCGCACGCCGCGCCATGGTGGGGCCATTCATTTCGGCCTTATGATCCTGCCATGACGCCTTCCCGTTTCGGCGATAATCGCCGGCGCCGCATCGGCCTTTTGGGCGGTTCCTTCAACCCGGCCCATGCCGGGCATCGCCATGTCGCGCGCCAGGCGCTCCGCGCGCTTCGGTTGGATCAGGTTTGGCTGCTCGTTTCGCCGGGCAATCCCTTGAAGCCGCGTGCAGGGATGGGGCCGCTTGCGGAACGTCTGGTCAGTGCCGGGCGAATTGCCGATGGCAGGCGCGTGATTGCGACCGATATCGAAAGGGCGCTCGGCACGCGCTTCACCGCCGATACGCTCGTGAAACTGCGCCAGCGCTTTCCGCGCGCGGATTTCGTATTCTTGATTGGCGCGGATAATCTGGTTCAGCTACCGCGTTGGAAATCATGGCGACGCATCGCAGATTCCACCCCGCTTGCTGTGCTGCCCCGTCCGGGCTGGACCCGGCGCGCCCTGCATGGCGCGGCGGCTTCCGTACTGCGGCGGCACCGTTGCCCCCCTGCTGCGTTGCTTGCCGGCAAGAAGCGGGCTACGAGCCCCGCCAGATGGTGTTTCGTCCCCGCGCGGGAACATGCTGCCTCTGCCACCGCGATCAGGGCGGCAGCCTTGCACCCGTGATGTATCGAGAGAGAGGAGGCGGCCATAGCCCGCAAATCCACCCCGGCTGAAGAAAGCACGAAGCGGCGCGCCGCCGCCGCGCCCAAGCCTGCCGCCGCGCCCAAGGCGAAGGCTAGTGTCAAAACCAAGGCTGCGACGCCCGAGGCGGAGGCCAGCGTGAAGGCCAAGGCCGCCGCGCCCAAGGCCAAGGCCAGCGCCAAGCCGAAAGTCGCTGCTGCGCCCAAGGCCAAGGCCACGACGAAATCCGCCGCTGCGCCCAAGGCAGCGCCAAAGCGCGCCGCTGCCAAGGCGCCCGCCGCTAAAGCCGCCCCCAAGGCAAAGGCGGCCACCAAGGCCGATGGCGCAGCCAAGCCCGCCACGCCGCGTATTTCGCGCCCGCGCAGCAAACGCCGCGAAAAGCTTCCGCCGGATCGGTTGGAGTTGCTTGTGGATGCCGCGCGCAAAAGCCTGGAAGACGACAAGGCCGAAAATATCGTCGTCTTGGATGTGACAGGCCGCGCCGATTACACGGATCGGCTGATTATCGCGACCGGCCAGGTGGAGCGCCAATTGCAAGCCATGGCAGCGCATTTGGATGAGGCGCTTGGTAAGGCCGGGCTGCATCTCCGGCGCGATGCTATCCAGGCCTCGGGCGATTGGGTGCTGATTGATGCGGGCGATCTGGTGATCCATCTGTTCCGCCCCGATGCGCGAGAGCTTTATCGGCTGGAACGCATGTGGGGTCCGGAAAGCCCCGTACAGACGGAGCAGGCCGACGCCGCGCGCGGTTAGGATCATCGCCATCGGGCGGATCAAGCCAGGGCCAGAGGCTGCGCTTTACGCCCATTACGCGGCGCGGCTGCGCCCGGCGCCCGAATTGGTCGAAATCCCCGAAGCGCGCGGCAGCGCTGGCGAAATCCGCCGGCGAGAGGGGGCCGCGATCCTCGCCGCCATCCCTGACGCTGCGGTGCCGGTGGCCTTGGATCTTGGCGGTGCCACACCGGATACCGAGGGTCTGGCCGCGCTGCTGACGCGCTGGGATGAAGCCGGGCGCGCGGTGTGTTTCATGATTGGTGGCGCGGAAGGGCTTGATCAGGCCGTGCAGGCGCGGGCGGAATATCGGCTTTCGCTCGGCGCGCTCACCTGGCCGCATTTTCTGGTGCGCGGGATGCTGGCGGAACAGCTCTATCGGGTGCAGGCGATCAGGACCGGGCATCCTTATCACCGGACTTGGCGGCCGTGATGCGTGATCAAGTCAAAGCAAGAAGCGGATGGCGCCGGATGCGCGCTTTGCCGAACATACTTGCATGAACGACACATCAGAACTTCTTGATGAGACCCGCTTCGCCGCCGTGCTGGCGCGCGATGCCGCGCCCGGCTGTGGCGCCTTTCTTTATGCCGTCACCAGCCAGGGAATCTATTGTCGCCCCGGCTGCCCATCGCCACCACCGCTGCGGCGCCATGCGCGTTTCTTCGCCGATAGCGCCTCGGCGGAAGCCGCCGGCTTTCGCCCCTGCAAGCGCTGCGACCCGCGCGGTGATCGCGCGCGTCTGCAAGCGGAAGCCGTGCGCGCCGCCTGCGCCATGATTGAAGCCGCTGAGGCTATTCCATCCCTCGCGAGCCTCGCCGCGCGCGCCGGCTATGCGCCGCATCACTTCCAAAGAATGTTTCGAGACATCACCGGCGTCACGCCACGTTCCTATGCGGAAGGCGTGCGCGGGCAGCGTCTGTCAGCAGCACTCGCCGAAGGCGCGCGCGTGGCGGAAGCGGTCGCGGGTGCAGGCTTTGGCAGCGAAAGCCGCGTTTATGAAAACACCGCGCGGCATTTGGGCATGCGCCCCGGCAGCGCGCGGCGTGGCGGCGCTGGTGAGGTTATTCGCATCGCTTGGGCAGAAAGCGCCTTTGGCCCCTTGCTGCTTGGCGCGACGGATCAGGGTGTGTGCTTCCTCGGCTTTGGCGAGGCGCGCGACGCGCTGGAAGGCGATTTGCGCGCGCGCTTTCCGAAGGCACGGATTGAAGCGGCGCCTGCCGAGATCAGCGATTTCGCCAAACGCGCCATCGCCTTCATCGCCGAACCACGCGCTGCCTTGGATTTGCCCCTGGATTTGCGCGGCACGATTTTCCAGCGCCGCGTTTGGGAAGCGCTGCGCGGCATTCCGCTTGGCAGCACCACGACCTATGGCGCACTCGCCGCCGCGATGGGCGAACCCAAGGCAACGCGCGCCGTGGCGCGGGCTTGTGCGCAAAATCCTGTCTCGCTCGCCGTGCCCTGCCATCGCGTGGTCGGCAAGGATGGCGATATCACCGGCTATCGCTGGGGGGTGGGGCGCAAACGCGCCTTATTGGCCGGCGAAAAAGGCGCGTGACGCCCATGCCGCCCGGCTCGGCTGATCCACCGCGCCAAACTCACTTCTTGCCGGAAAAACCACGAAACATCTCAAGCAACGCCACCACATCCCTTCCGCGATGGCCTGTTGCCAGCGCCTGTGCCATCAATTCGCGTACGGCTGACGTGGCCGGTGTTGGCTGGTGCAAGGCGCGCCCGAAATCAATCGCAAGTGCCAAATCCTTCTCACCAAGCTCCATCTTGAAGCCGGGATCGAAATCATTCTTGAGCGCCTTGGGGAAGCGCTTGGTGAAATGAAAGGAACGCCCGCCGCTTTGGGACAGCACCTGATAAAGTGTCTCAGGCGCCACACCTGCCGCTTCACCCAGCGCAAAGGCTTCACAGGCAATCAGTACATTGCCCATGGACATCATATTATTGACCAGCTTCACCGCCTTGGCCGTGCCGATCGGCCCGGTATGGGACCAGGATTGCCCAAGGCTTTGCAGCACGGGCTCCGCGCGGCGGATATCGGCCGCATCACCGCCCACAATCAGCACCAATTCACCGCGGAGCGATTCCAGCGGCCCGCCACTGACAGGGCAATCCAGCACGGCAATGCCCTTGGCGGCGGCTGCGGCGGCGATTTCGCGCATCGTGTCGGGATCAAGGGTTGAAAGCTCAATGATCAGCGTGCCCGGCGCCGCCTGATCCACCAGGCCCCCGGGCGCGAGCCAGGCGGATTTCGCGGCGGCAGGATCGGGCAGGCTGGTCAGCACTATTGGGCGGCCAGCCAGCGCGGCTTCGACTGTTTCCGCAACCGCGACCTGGCGTTCCGCCAATTCCTGCCGGCGCGCTGGGTTGATGTCGTAACCCAAAACATCGAAACCCTGTTCGGTCAGGCGGGACGCCATATTCGCCCCCATCTGACCCATGCCAAAAACGGCAATGCGTTCCTTCATCAGCTTTCTCCGCCAATCATCGTCTGCTTGGCGTGCAGCTTCATGCAAATGGCGACGCCAGACAAGCAAGCGCGCTTTTCGCCCAGCGTCCTGGCAAACAAAAAAGCCGGCGCCCGAAGGCACCGGCTTGCAAACACGCAGCAGTAACGCCTGATCAGCGGCTGTAGAATTCGACCACCAGATTCGGTTCCATCTGCACCGGATAGGGCACATCGGAAAGCTTCGGCGCGCGCAGGAATTTGCCCTTCATCGCACGGTGATCAATTTCCATATATTCCGGCACATCACGTTCCGTGCTCTGCGCGGAATCGAGCACCGCAGTCAGCTGCTTCGACTTTTCCTTGACTTCAATCACGTCGCCATTCTTCACCGAATAGGACGGGATGTTGAGCCGCTTGCCATTCACCAGCACATGGCCGTGATTGACAAACTGCCGCGCCGCGAAGGGGGTGACGGCCAGCTTCATGCGATAGATAACGGCATCCAGGCGCCGTTCCAGCAATTCCACCAGGTTTTCGGAAGTGTCGCCCTTCCGGCGCACGGCTTCCTCATAATATTTGCGGAACTGCTTTTCGCCGATATTCGCGTAATAGCCCTTCAGCTTCTGCTTCGCCATCAGCTGCACGCCGAAATCGGTCGGCTTCTGCTTGCGGCGCTGGCCATGCTGACCGGGACCATATTCGCGCTTCGCGACCGGCGATTTCGCACGGCCCCAAAGGTTCACGCCAAGACGGCGATTGATTTTGTATTTGCTTTCAGCGCGCTTCGTCATGCGCATAATCCACCGCGGATGCGATGGCCTTTCTTGCTATGCCCCAAAGGGCCTTGTTGTCCCGGTAGTCCCTGGCCGGGCGGCCAAGGCGGGCGCGGGCCCCGAAGGCCCATCCACATTCCCAGGAAGAGCGCGCCTGATATTCCGCGCCATGGGGCTTGTCAAACCCCGCGCCCGGCCCCATCCCCGGACCATGAGTATTTCGCGCGAAGAAATTCTGGTGCTTGGCCTGACGGCTGGGGTGGTGGGCAGCCTGGTGGGCGGCCTGACGCTTTATGCAGGCCTGGCCCTGGTGGTGGCTGGGTCCCATGCTGGCTGGCTGCTCGCCTTGCCGGCTGCACCTTTGGGTGGGGTGCTTGGCTATCTTTTGGCGCGCAAGCTGGCCGCACGCTTATAGCCAAAAATGCAAAAAGCGCGGTCCACGGGTTGCCCCGTGCCGCGGATTGCCGATACCAAACTTGCTGGACGCTAATCAGAAGCCTTCGCGTTCAATCCGCTTGCGCTCCACCTTGCGGGCGCGGCGCACGGCTTCCGCAGCTTCGCGGGCGCGGCGCTCAGACGGCTTTTCGTAATGGCGGCGGATCTTCATTTCACGGAAGACCCCTTCACGCTGCAATTTCTTCTTGAGCGCCTTCAGCGCCTGATCAACATTGTTGTCACGAACGACGACTTGCACGCGGCACAACCCCCTTCATGGATCGCTGGTTCAAAACAAAAGACGCGCAGCCAGTCACCCGGCGCCCGTCCAGAGAAGGCGCTTCTAGCACAGTGATTCGCCGCGCCGGAAGCCCCTTTCAAGGCTTTTTGAGGCTAATTATATAAAAAGCTCAATCTTGTCGCGGGAATGTCATGGCCATCCTGAAAATCGCCCGGCTGGGCCATCCCGTGTTGCTGCAACGGGCGGCGCCAGTGGCGGACCCCACAGCGCCCGAGATGCGCCGGCTTGTCGCCGATATGGTGGAAACCCTGGAAGATATTGGCGGGCTTGGGCTCGCTGCCCCGCAAGTGCATGTTTCTCTAAGGCTTTTCATCTGGCGTACCGCAGCGGGTGGGCATTCCGCCCTGTTCAACCCGGAAATCCAGCCGATTGGAGAGGCTATCGAGGAAGCCTGGGAAGGCTGCCTTTCCATCCCGGGGCTCCGCGGCGCCGTAGAGCGCCCGGCCCGGATCGCCTTTCGCGGCCAGGATATCGCCGGCACGGTGATTGAGGGCGAGGCCGCCGGCATGGCCGCGCGGGTCATGCAACATGAATATGACCATTTGGAAGGTATCCTCTATCCTATGCGGATGACGGATTTGTCTCGCCTTGGGTTTGTTGAGGAACTGGCCCGGTTCAACCCACCGAAGCCCGTTGAAAGTGAAAGACAAAAGCCATGATGGAAGCCGGACCGGATCGTGACGCGCGGGATGCCGCGCTGGATGCCATTTTGCCCCTGGTGCCGCTTTATGGCTGGCAGGGCAGCGCCATTGCCGAGGGGCTGAAGGATGCCGGCATGGCGCCGGAAGACGCGGAATGGATGTTTCCGCGCGGCGCCATTTCGGCGATTGAAGCCTGGATAGACTTGGCCGATCGGCGCATGGAAGCCGCCGGCCTTGCTGCCGATATGGCCGGCCTGCGCACCCATGAACGCGTGCGCTTCCTGATCAAGGCGCGGCTGGAAGCGGCGGAACCCCACCGCGATGCGTTGCGCGCCGCGCTTTCCCTGCTCGCTTTGCCCTGGAACGCGCCGATTGCCGCGCGCAGCCTGGCGCGGAGCGTGAGCGCCATCTGGTATGCGGCGGGCGACACATCCGCTGATTTTTCCTGGTACACGCGCCGCGCGACCCTTGGCGCCATCTACAGCGCCACCTTGGCTTTTTGGCTGAGCGGGCGGAGCGATGGCATTGAATCGACGCTGGAATTCCTGGATCGGCGGCTGGCGGATCACGCCTGCTTCCAGAAGCGCCTGGCGCGCTTAAAACCACGCGCTGCCTGATCAGGCGCTTCGGTTTCCTTCGCGCGGGTGAACCCCTATATGCGCTGAAGGGGTCATTTGCGGTGGCCGATTCGCTGCCCTGTGACGAGGAGAGGAAGAATCTCATGGGTTTGAAGCGCTTGCTCTTGGCGGCGATGGCGCCGGTTCTGGTGGCCGGACCGGTTATGGCGAATACCTGCATGCGTCCGGAAGAACGGAATGCGGCGGATACCTGGGCGCTGAACAGCTACATGGCAGTCATGGCGTTGCAGTGCAAAGTGGAAGCCCGCGTCAGCAGTGATTTCCGCAACCCGCATCGGGGAGAACTCAAGGCCGCGCATGATGTGCTGCAAGGCTATTTCCGCCGCGCCCATGGCGGGGCCGGTCAGACCCGGTTTGACCAGTATTACACGAATATCTCCCAGGACCACGCGATGGATGCCTCCCGCGCCGGGCAGTTCTTCTGCCGCGATGCCGATGTGATCCTGACCCAGGTACGGGCGCTGCGGACCGGCGAATTGGCGCCCTTCTCCGTCAGGCAGAACATCATCCAGCCGATTTCGGCACCGGATTGTGGCGCCGGGGCCGCGCCGCGGCGCTGAGGTCGCCTGCTACCCGCCCAGCGTCACGCTGGGCGGTCCTTATCACCACCACACCGCAGCGCCGCGACCCAGATAGGATCAGCTGATCTCAATCTGCCGGTTCAAATGCGCCACCAAATCATCCGGCAGTTTGAGCCGATGCGCGAGGGCTTGCAGATAGGCCAGTTCAGCCGGCCGGTCCGGGTCAATTGCGAGGCGCGATACCAGGTAAATCTCGGCCGCCTGTTCGGGGGTTGTCGCCAGGGCAGCGATGTCTGAAACGCTCACCTGGGCAGCCAGGGCGTCGAACACAAAGGCCTTGCTTTCGGGATCAAGCCCGGCCTCATTCACGCGGGCGAAAATGCGGTCCTGCTCCTCGGCATCAATATGGCCATCGGCCTTGGCGGCACCGATCATGGCGCGCACCAAAGCGAGTTCAAAGGGCTGGCCATTCGCTGCAGGGGCAGCTGCCGGCAAATAGCGTTGTTCCACCTGCGTGGCCTGCGGCGGTTGTGCGACCGGCGTCTGCGCCGGGGCCTGCCCCTTTTGCCAACCCTGAAAGGCTTGGCTCGCCAACGCGCCAATCATGGCCGCACCGCCGTGGCTCAGTACGCCGCCAAGCCCGCCCATGCTTTTCTTCTTGCCCCCGACAAGCAAGCCGAGCAGCCCGCCCGCCACCCCTGACGCGGCAAGGCCACCAAGGCCGCCGGCACCGCCGAGCGCCTGGCGCGCTGCCCCGGCCAGATCAATCTGGCCAGCCGGTGCGCCGCCGGCCTGGGATTGGCTTGAGGGTGGCTGGGCGGTCATGCCCTGGCCGAGAAAGCGGTCGAGGAGGGATTGGGCATTGATCATGCGCATTAAGGTCGGCGCCGGCCGAGACCAGTACAAGACCAGGCGCGCAAAAAACCCAATGTAACAAAGGGGAGAGCGGTGGGGTAGGCAAAACGGCGTAGCTCATCTCGGCTTCGCAGAAGGTCTAATTGCCGATATTCCGGCCATTGTTGTTGCTGAGCACGATCTCGTCGATTGAGCAGATGCGATCCTGAAGCAATGCGAAGCGGATGCAGTCGAAGACGTTTCTGGCGGTCAGCGTGTGGTCTTCGAATGCGTCGCGGCGATACTCCCACTCTGCGGGATCAAGCGGTGAGGTGTTGTGGAAGTCCGGAGGATAGATCGTGAGCACACGCACGCCGCTCTCCCGCAAACGATGCCGCAGCCGCTCAGAAAACAAAGCTTGGGCGGCTTTTGCAGCGCTGAAGGCTTCATTGATCGCACGCAGATTGTTACGCAACGCGGTGGTACCGTTGAGGAATACCACATCGGCAGCCGAAGAACGCTGGATCAACGGCAAGAGATGCTTGGTGAGGATGAAGGGGCCCGTGGCGGTTGATGCCACCGCCCTGACGATGTCATCATCGGGCGTATCGACGAAATCATTCTTAAGCCAAAAGCCCGCATTATGGATGAGGATGTCGATCCGGTCCGTAAAACCTTCGATCTGAGCCCGAGCTCCAGCAAGTTGCCGGTCATCAGTCAGATCGATTGGGAAGCACGCTATGTTCGCAGCCGGCAGCGTGCTCCGCACGATTGTCTCGGTCGCGCGGGCGCTCTCAATGTTGCGGGCGGAAAGCAGCAGATCGGCCCCAAGGCGTGCAAAATTGATTGCAAGTGTTCGGCCAAAATCCCGACCGGCGCCCGTGATCAAGACTTTCTTTCCGGCGAAGGGCAGCGACTTTTCCACTGTCGTGCCGCCACCACGGCGCCCAGATTCGCCTTATGATACGCGCAGCGGTTGGTTATTGCGCACGCTCAGCAGCGTGAAGATGCCGGCCGGCTGGCAGGGCTCCATCGCTTCCACGGTGACGTCTTCCGGATTCAGCAAATCGCGCAGCGCGAAATCCGGGTGCCAGCCGAGGCGACGCGATAGCGGCGCCATGGCGCGTTCCACCCACCAGCGCGGGCCACCTTCCGCCGCGAAGTGATTGACGAAAAGCAGATGCCCACCGGGGCGCACGACACGTGACATCTCGGCATAAAGCCGGCGCGCATCGGGCACGACACTCGCGGTGAACATGGCAACCGCGATATCGAAGGACGCGTCTTCGAACGCCATTTCCTCCGCGTTCATTTCAACCAGGCCGCGCACATGGGAAAGCTTGTCTTCCGCGACGCGTTCATGCGCCTTGGCGAGCATTTCCCGCGACAGGTCAATGCCAACAACCTGCAAATCGCGCCGATAAAGCGGCAACGCCAAGCCAGTGCCAACACCCACTTCCAAAACGCGCGGACCCGCCAGGCGATTGACAGCTTCCACCGCGCGCCTCCGCCCAAAGGCGGAAACGCCCCCAAACACCAAATCATAAACGCCGGCCCAGCGGCGATAGGCTTCGCGCACACTATCGGCATCCAGCGCTTCACGCGCGTGACCCCGTTCTTCTGCGCCCTTGGCGAGACCGATATTTGCCATTGGAATCCTGATTCCCTGCGCCTGAATGCGGACGGGATGAACACGTGAAATAAGGTCTCGTCAATCTTTTTGCTAGGTATTGGGATAACACGCAAAATCTGACACTAAATCTGTCAAGTCTTCCTGTCTCTGCCGGAGGCCGCCACCAGCACCCCGCTCAGCGCAATCACCGCCATGCCGAGCAGCGTAATGCCATCCGGCGCATCGCCAAAGACCAGCACCCCCGACACCACCGCCCAGATCATTTGCGTATAGGAAAGCGGCGCCAATAGGCTGGCCGGGGCGCGGGCAAAGGCCAGCACCAAAAGCCCGTGGGAGGCTCCGCCGAGCAGCCCAAGCAGTACCAAAGCGGCCCAATCCAGCCCGCTCGGCCAGACCCAGACCAGGGGGAGCGAGGCCGAAGTCAGCAGCGTTGCCGCAAAAGACGTGTGCAGGATAGTGGTGCGCGGGTCATCCAGCGCAGCCAACTTGCGGGTCAGGATCTGATAAACGGCGAAAAGCGCGGCAGCCCCCAGCGGCAGCAGCATGGCCCAATGGGCGGGTTCTCCGGCGAATAGGAAGGGCGGGCGGAGCAGGATCACCACCCCGGCAAAGCCAAGCCCCATGCCGAACCAGCGCCGGGGGCCGATCCGCTCACCAAGCCAGATCGCCGCCAGCACCAGGGTAAATAGTGGTGAGGCAAAGCCAACGGCGGTCGCATCCGCCAGCGGGATATGCACCAGCGCCGAGGAAAACAGGAAATTGCACGCCGCCAGTAACAGGCTGCGGATGGTTTGCAGCTTGGGCGCGCGGGACCGCCAGGGCAGGCTGCCCGTGATCAGCCGCATGGCGATGGTGACGGCGATGAAGCTGAACAGAAACCGCGCCCACATCAATTGCGGTACGGCGAAGCTGAGGGTCATCAGCTTCAGCAGCGTATCCATGGCGACAAAGAGCGCCAGCGCCAAAAGCTGCAACAACACGCCGGCAAGGACAGAATTCATGGCTGTTATGTAGCTGGAATGGCGGCATAAAAAAACGGGATGATTGCCCGGCAATCACCCCGTCTTGCGTGAATGGGGAAGTCTCTCAGGCCGCGTCTTCGCGGCGTTCCTTCTCACGTGGCTTCACATAGGCAACCGCGGCATGTTCGGCGCAGTAGGGCTTGCCGGACATGGGATCACCCTCACAGAAGCGGAATTCCGGGGTGCCGGGCTCCCCGATGGGCCAGCAGCAGGTCCGCGACCCACCAAGGCGCGGGCGCGCGGGGGTCGGGTTGCGCACGGCAGCCGGCGGCGGGGCCACCAGCACCACCGGCGCGGCTTGCGGCGGCGGGGCCTGCGGGCGCATCACCGGCGCGCTCGGCATGGGCCGGGCCACCGGGGCCTGACGCGGCGGGCGCGGGCTTGGCGTGGTGCGCCGTTCCTGCGGGTCACGCCGGATCGGGCTTGGCCGGGAAGACAGGTTCAGTCGATGCGCCTTGCCGACCACGGCATTTTTCGAAATCCCCATGCGGCGACCGATTTCCGCGGTCGAAAGACCCTCGGCCCAGAAGGCGCGCAGCCTTTCAATCGCTTCTTGCGTCCAATCCATGAAGAACCCCCTTCGATCTCCCCAACACAAGATACGGTAGGGAAAAGGGGACCGAGGCACAAGTTCTATGATCCGCGACTCGAAAGAAATCTGTGGAAAACACCCCCTCGGCCTTGTCAGCGGCTGTTCTGGGGGTTCCCATGGGCCATGACAACAGCATTTTCCCCCTGCGACTCGGCGGTGCCGCTATGACCAGCGGCAAGGGGCGCCTCAAGCAAATCCTCGCCCTGGCGGCGCCGACCACCTTGCTGGTCGCGACCCAGATCATCGCGCAATTGATCGAACCCTGGCTGGCCGCGCGGCAGGGTCAGGCGGCGCTGGCGGGCTGGGCGGTGGTGCTGCCCTTCACCCTGCTGCTGTCCCAAATGTCGGCGGGCGCGATGGGGGGCGGCGTGGTTTCCGCGATTGCCCGCGCACTTGGGGGCGGGAAGCGCGATGAGGCAGCCGCCCTTGCCTTTCACGCCCTGATCATCGCCACCGCCGGCGCAGCGCTTTTCGCTTTGCCCTTTTTGCTGGCCCCGCGCGCCATACTGGGCCTAATCGGCGGTGCGGGCGCGGCGGAGGCCGGGGCGGCCTTTGCCGCCTGGACCTTTGGTGCGGGCGCGCTGCCGGCCTGGCTCACCAATACCTTGGCGTCCATCCTGCGCGGTGGCGGGCGGCATGCGCTGGCGGCGCGCGGCGTGGTGGGCGGCTGGGTGATCTATCCGCCGCTCGCCTTTGTTTTCATGGAACCGCTGGGCTTTGGCCTGCCCGGCGCCGGCATGGCCTTCGCGCTTAGCATGAGTGCCTCGGCGCTGATCATGGCGCTTGTCGTGCTGCGCGGCGGGGCCGGATTTGTGCCGGATTTCCGCGCACCACTCAGGCGGGCGCTGTTCGGGCGCATCCTGGCGGTGGGGCTGATTGCCTGTGTCATGGCGACCCTTGCCAATCTCGCGACCATTCTGGTGACGGCGCGCATCGCAACACACGGGCCGGCGGCGATTGCCGCCTATGGCATTTCCGCGCGCATGGAATTCCTGATGATCCCGCTGGCTTTCGGCATTGGTTCCGCCCTCACGGCCCTGGTTGGGCGCGCGGTGGGTGCCGGGGATTGGGATGAAGCGCGGCGCATCGCCTGGACTGGCGGCGGTTTGGCCTTTGCGGTGACGGGCGTGATCGGCTTTGGCATTGCGCTGTTTCCGGCCCAGGTGGCGGCGGCCTTTGCCAGCGATGCAGCCGTGGCGGCGATTGCGACCGAGGCGCTGGCGATCATTGGCTGGGCCTTGCCGGGTTTTGGCCTGGGCATGGCGCTTTACTTCGCCGCCATGGGGGCAGGGCGGATGCGCTGGCCGGTGGCTGCGGCCCTGATGCGCGTGGGGCTTGCCGTGCTGGGGGGCGCCTTGCTGATGGATGCGGCGGGGCTTGGGCTACAGGGCCAATTCATTGCGGTGGCGCTTGGCATTTCTGCCTATGGGCTGATTTGCGCGCTTGCGGTGCGGCCAGGGGTTTGGCCGGGTCGCTGAAACAGCCTTTCACAGCAAGGCACTAGCGCAGGGGAATCGCTTGAAAGGGTTACCGCTGAGTTCTGAATAGCAATGATCCCAGATAATCTGTGTTCATGGCGGCTTTTTTTCTTCTGACTTTAAGGCTGTGTTTGTCGTCTGCGCTGCGTATCATATTCATGGCCAT
>JADCFQ010000021.1 GCA_020249435.1 Roseomonas sp.
GCACCCGCTTTTCAAGATCAACATAGCTGAACAGGGAACCAGCCACCGCGTCATTGCCACGCATCGCAACCTCGACCAAATGCAACGACAGTGAATCATAAATACGCAAATCAGGCTACGAATTTCAGCAGCCTGCTAGTGCGCCTGCAGTATGGCACTCCTCTGGCGGGGTGGCGTGCAGACAGAGCGCAACTGTTGCGCAAGGACCCCTATCTCGAAATATTGAATTTTGAAAAAATAAAATTCTACGCCAATAAAATAACGGAAGAAGGTAATGTTTTCGAGGCTGAGCCAGGATTCGGATCTTTTTCGCGTTTTGGGCAGGAATTTATCTCTTCTGTCATTAGGGAAGCTTGATTCCGCTTGACGCACCAAGCTGTCAGGCCCTAATCATCAATAGAGCGTCACGGTGAAAGCTGCGGCGCTGCCCATTTTGGGCCGGCAAAGGGTGGTCCGTTATCCCGCCCGCTTCCCCTGGGCCAGCCAGCGCAAAGCGCCGGGGCCAAGCCGTGCTTCTCCCGCGGGCGGAAGGGCGCAGACCCAATGGCCGCCTCTGCGGCCACTACAGGACACATAAACTGCATGGCTACTGCCACCAACCTCGCCAATGCTGGCGTGGAGAATTTTGCCGCGCTTCTCGATGCCACGCTTGGCCCAGATACGGGTTTTGCCGGCTCGGTCGTGACCGGTCGCGTTATTCGCGTTGACGGCGACTTCGCCGTTGTTGATGTCGGCCTGAAAAGCGAAGGCCGCGTGCCGCTCAAGGAATTCGCCGCCCCGGGCCAGAAGCCCGAAGTGCAGCCCGGCGATGTCTATGAGCTTTTCGTTGAGCGTTATGAAGACCGCGATGGCTCCATCGTGCTGTCGCGCGAAAAGGCGCGGCGCGAGGAAGCCTGGACCACGCTCGAAAAATCCCACCAGGCCGGTATTCGCGTGAATGGCGTGATCTTTGGCCGCGTGAAGGGTGGCTTCACCGTTGATCTTGGCGGGGCGGTTGCCTTCCTGCCGGGCTCTCAGGTGGATATCCGCCCGGTGCGTGATGTGATGCCGCTGATGGGCAATGCGCAGCCCTTCCAGATCCTGAAAATGGATCGCGCGCGGGGCAATATCGTTGTCTCCCGCCGCGCCGTACTGGAAGAAACCCGCGCCGAGCAGCGGAGCGAGCTGATCCAGGGCCTTAAGGAAGGCATGATCCTGGATGGCGTGGTGAAGAACATCACCGATTACGGCGCCTTCGTAGATTTGGGCGGCGTGGATGGCCTGCTGCATGTCACCGATATCGCCTGGCGGCGCATCAATCATCCCTCCGAAGCGCTCACCATCGGTATGCCCGTCAAGGTGCAGGTGATCCGCTTCAATCAGGACACGCAGCGCATCAGCCTTGGCATGAAGCAACTCATGTCCGATCCGTGGGATGGCGTGGCGCTCAAGTATCCGGTCGGTGCGAAGTTCGCTGGCCGTGTCACCAACATCACCGATTACGGCGCCTTTGTGGAGCTGGAAGCCGGTGTTGAGGGCCTCGTGCATGTGTCCGAAATGTCCTGGACCAAGAAGAATGCGCATCCCGGCAAGATCGTTTCCACCTCAGAACAGGTGGATGTGATCATCCTGGATGTGGATGAACCGAAGCGCCGCATTTCCTTGGGTCTCAAGCAGGCGCAGGGCAATCCGTGGGAGCTGTTCGTGGAAGCGCATCCGGTGGGTTCCACCATCGAAGGCGAAATTCGCAACATCACCGAATTCGGCCTGTTCATTGGTGTCGGCGCGGAAATCGACGGCATGGTGCATATGTCCGATATTTCCTGGGACGAAGCCGGCGAAGCGGCGATGCAGCATTACAGCAAGGGCCAGATGGTCAAGGCGAAGGTGCTGGATGTGGATGTGGAAAAGGAACGCATCTCGCTTGGCATCAAGCAGCTTCAGGCCGACCCGGCCGCCGAAGTGCTGGACCGCGTGCGCAAGGGTGATGTTGTCACCTGCGTCGTCACCAAGGTTGAGCAGAACGGCATTGAAGTGAAGGTGGATGATGTGCTGACCGGCTTCATCCGCCGCGCCGAATTGGCCCGCGACCGTGGCGACCAGCGCCCCGACAAATTCGCCATTGGCGAAAAAGTGGATGCGAAGGTCACCGCCGTGGACCGCGCCGCGCGCCGCCTGACGCTGACCATCAAGGGCAAGGAAGTGGAAGAGGAACGCGAAGCCATGCGCGAATATGGCTCGGCCGATTCTGGCGCCTCGCTCGGCGATATCCTGGGCGCGGCGATCCGTCGCCGCCGGGAGATGACCGGGGAAGAGTAATTCCTGGGTCACGACTGACAGACTATCAGCCCCGGGGTGGCAACACCCCGGGGTTTTTCATGTGGCAGCGTCATTGCGCTTGAAAACGCCATCAATTATTCTATTCTGATAGCATCGCAATCATTTTATGGAAGATGCTATCATGGCCGCTGTCACCATTCGCAACCTCTCGGATGAGGCGCATCGCGCGCTCAAGCTCCGCGCGGCCCAGCATAATCGCAGCACGGAAGCCGAAATGCGCGCCATACTGGAAGCCGCTGTGCGTCCTGAGCGCCGGCTGCTTCTTGGCACAGCCCTATCGGCTGCGAGCCGGGAATTGGGGCTGACCAATGCCGATATCGAGGCGCTTGAGCAAAGCCTCGACCAGGTCCGCGACCGCCGCCCCGCCGAGCCCATGGGTTTCAAATGACGGGGCAGGGCGCATGATCCTGCTCGACACCAATGTGGTCTCTGAGGCGATCAAACCCGAATCCCATCCAGCGGTCCGCGCCTGGCTTGATGCCCAGCTTGCCGAGACCCTGTTCCTGCCCAGCATCACCATCGCCGAGCTTCTGTTTGGCATTGGCGTCCTGCCGGATGGCAGGCGAAAGACCATATTGGCCGCACGGATTGATGGCCTGCTGGAAGCCTTTGCCGGCCGCATCCTGCCCTTTGATGCGCGGGCAGCGCAGCATTATGCCGATCTCGCGGTCAAGGCGCGTGCTGCTGGCAGGGGCTTCCCAACGCCCGATGGCTATATCGCCGCCATCGCCGCTGCACATGGTTTCGCCGTGGCATCGCGCGACACAAGCGCTTTCCATGCTGCGGGGCTCGCGGTGATTGATCCCTGGAAAACCTGACGCAATCGCGCGGGAAGGTGACTGTGCCAGGCACTGACGCGTCTTGACGTTTAGGTCATGACAGTCTGCGGCCACTAATTTGCCCCCACCCCTTGCCCCAATCCCCGCCGCGCGCCACAAACAGCTCATGTCGCTTGAAGCCGATCTCCTCGCCGAAAGGCGCCGCCTGTCGCGGCGCGTCACCTTTTGGCGTGCGCTCGCCGTGATTGGCGTTATCGCCGCGCTGGGCGCGCTGCTTGGCAAGGGCGGGCTTGGTGGGCTTGCGTCCAATGACCATGTGCTGCGTCTCCGTATCGAAGGGGTCATCACCGAAGATCGCCGCCTTTTGGAAGTGATCGAAGAAGCGGGCCGCGATGCCTCCGCCCGCGCCATGCTGCTGGTGATAGACAGCCCCGGCGGCAGCATGTCGGGCGGCGAGGCGCTGTACGGCACGCTCAAGCGCTTTGCCGAGAAAAAACCGATCGTCGCGCTGATGGGCGGCACTGCCGCCTCAGCCGGTTACATGATCGCCATGCCGGCCGAGCATGTGCTGGCGCGGGAAGCGACCGTCACGGGCTCGATCGGCGTTCTGCTGCAAAGCTTTGACGTGTCGGAATTGCTGGCCCGGCTTGGTGTGCGCCCGGATATCCTGGCGACCGGCCCCTTCAAGGCGCAGCCCAACCCCTTCCAGCCCATGACTGATCAAGGCCGGGCGGAGATGATGCGCGTTTTGGAAGATTTGCACGGCCAATTCATCGGCATCGTCGCCCGGGGCCGGCGCATGGATGAAGCGCGCGTGCGCCCGCTGGCCGATGGGCGGGTCTTTACCGGGCGCGAGGCATTGCCCCTTGGCCTGATTGACGCCATTGGCGGAGAGGCCGAGGCCCGCGCCTGGCTCGCCGCCCAAAAGGGCGTCGCGGAAGCCCTGCCGGTGCGGGACCTTGAACCGCGCGACCGGGTGGAGAAATTCCTCAACCGCTTTGCCGGCAGCCTTATCCGGACGGTGATGACGGAATGGCTGGGCGTTGACGCCCCTCGGGCAGTCTGGCAGCGTTAAGCGGGGCAGTTTTCGTTTAGCGCATTCATGTGATGCCGCTGTGCGGGCTTTGCTCCGACAGGAGAGGTTCAGGCGTCCCCCAATTCGGGCGCCGCACAAAAAAAGCGCTTTGGGAGAAACCCCAGCATGACGAGATCGGAACTGATCGCGCAACTCGCGGCAAGCAATCCGCATTTGCGCCAGGGCGATGTGGAAGCGATTGTCGCGACGATCTTTGGCGAGATCACCGCCGCCTTGGCGCGTGGTGATCGCGTGGAATTGCGCGGCTTCGGTGCCTTTTCCACCAAATCGCGCGAAGGCCGCACCGGGCGCAATCCGCGCACCGGAGAATCCGTGCCGGTTGAGGCGAAATCCGTGCCCTATTTCAAACCTGGCAAGGAATTGCGCGAACGCATCAATGCGAAGAAGGCGCCCGCCCCCGCCAAGCGCGCCGCCGCGCGCAAGGCGTGACGCGCTGAATGAGCTTCAGGTTTTTCCGCCAATTGCATCCGTAGTTGCGCGCCATGCTCATCACGCATGGCGATCCTGGCGCGATTATGCCTTGACGCGAAGGCGTCACCGGGGATTGTGTGAGGCCTCGTCTTCCTAAGGCCCCGCAATGCGCTGGTTCATCTTCCTGCCCCTCGCCATTCTGGTGGTGCTCTTCATGCTCTCGAACCCGCAGAGCATCGAATTGCGTCTCTGGCCCTTTGATGTTGCCTGGACGGCCTCGGCCTCCATCGCCGTGCTCTCCATCGCTGCGGTCGCCTTCCTGCTGGGTGCGCTGATCGCCTGGGCGGCTGGCCTGCCAGCACGGCACCGGGGCCGCGCTGCCGAACGCCGCGTGAGCGCCCTGGAAGCCGAGGTAAAGGCGCTCAACGCCGCCAAGCAGGCTTCCGACGAAAAGGCCCTGACCAAAGCATGATCGCACGCCCCGAAAGCGGCGCTGCCCGCATCATTCCAGCCCTTGATTCAGGCGATGCGGCGCGCGCCCAAAGCCTGGCCGAGGCCCTCGCACCCCATTGCGGCGTGCTGAAGGTGGGGCTGGAACTTTTCACCTCGGCCGGCCCCGCCATTGTCAGCGCCATGGCGCGGCATCGCCCGGTGTTTCTTGATTTGAAGCTGCACGACATCCCAAACACCGTCGCCGGCGCCGTGCGGTCCCTGCTGCCGCTCCGCCCCGCCATGATGACGCTGCATGCCACGGGCGGTGCCGCCATGATCGCCGCCGCGCGCGCCGAGGCTGAGAAGGCCGGCGCCGAGCGCCCCATGCTGCTGGCGGTCACGGTGCTCACCAGCATTGATGCGGAAACCCTGGCGAGCACGGGTGTGGCCGCCAGCCCCGCCGAGCAGGTGCTGCGCTTGGCACGCCTTGCCCTCAACGCCGGGGCGGATGGCCTGGTCTGCAGCCCACAGGAAGCGGGCGTGCTGCGCGCCGCGCTTGGCCCGGCCCCGTTCCTGGTGGTGCCGGGCGTGCGCCCTGCTGGCAGTGCGGCGGGAGATCAGGCGCGCACCGCCACACCGGCCGAGGCCGTTGCGGCCGGCGCAGATTGGATTGTGGTAGGCCGCCCCATTACCGGCGCAGCAGACCCGGCAGCAGCAGCGGCAGCCATCGCGGCAGGGCTTTAGGCGTGCTGGTCAAGATTTGCGGCATCAAGGACGCGGCCGCGCTGGACGCGGCGCGGCAAGGCGGTGCGGATATGGTGGGGTTTGTCTTCTTCCCGCCCTCCCCGCGCGCCGTGACAGCCAATCAGGCGGGTGAGCTTGCGCGGTCCTACGGCCACGGCCCGAAGCGCGTCGGGCTGTTTGTGGACCCGGATGATGCCATGCTGGCCGCGACACTGGCCGAAGTGCCTCTCGATATCCTGCAATTGCAAGGGGAGGAAACCCCGGCGCGGGCGGGCGAAATCCGCGCCCGGTTCGGCAAGCCGGTGATGAAGGCGCTCGGCATTGGCAGCAAGGCCGATCTGGCGCGCCTGCCCGATTATGCTGATCAGGTGGATTACTTCCTGCTCGATGCTCCCCCGCCGGCCGGCAGCGCCCTGCCGGGCGGCAATGCGCAGGCTTTCGATTGGGCGCTGATGAAGAATGAGAAGCCGCCACGCCCCTGGCTGCTTGCGGGCGGGCTGACGCCGGCCAATGTGGCTGAGGCGATTGCGGCCTCTGGCGCGCCGGGGGTGGATGTGTCCTCGGGCGTTGAGCGGGCGCGCGGCGTCAAGGACCCCGCCGCCATTGCAGCCTTTATCGCCGCCGCCAAAGCCGGGCGCGTGTGACAGCGCCAGGGGAAGACGAGGCCGCCGAAAAGGCCAAGATGCGCCGCGTTTTGGCGATTTTCGGCCCGGCAGTCTTTGCCGGCGCCTTTGCCACGCGCGTGACTGACCCGACAGTGGCCGAAATCGCCGGCGAATTCAGCGTGACGGCGGCGGAGGCCGCCTTGCTCGGCACTGCCTATACCCTGCCCTTCGCTTTGGTGCAGCCAATCCTGGGGCCGGTTGCGGATTCCATCGGCAAGCGGCGGATTGTCATGATCTGCGTCGCGCTGCTCGGCATCATGCTGCTGGCCGCCGCAGTTTCGGCGAGCTTTGGCTGGTTGATGGCGTTTCGTGCGGCTTCCGGCATGGCGGCGGGGGGCATGATGCCCCTCACGCTTGCCATCATGGGGGATGCGGTATCGCTGAAATACCGCCAGGTGGCGCTTTCGCGCATTCTGATCTTCGGCATTAGCGGGCAGATCGCGGGCGGTGTGGTGGCGGGCCCCATCGCCGCCATCGCCGGCTGGCGCGGCGTGCTGGTGGTTTGCGCCGTCGCTGCCTTCATCGGGCTTGTTGCCCTGATCCTGGCCGCCCGAGGCGCCGCGCGCGAGGTGATGACGCGCTATGACCCCATGGTTGCGCTGCAACGCTATCGCGGCATTATCGCCAACCCTGCCGCGCTGCCCTTATTCGCCGCTGTTGCAGTGGAAGGCGGCCTGGTTTTTGGCGTCTTTCCCTTCATTGCGCCGCTGCTGATCGAACGCGCCATCGGCAGCACCATGGAAGCGGGCTTCGCCATTGGCGCCTTTGGCCTGGGCGGGCTGTTATTCGCTGCCCTGGTCGCGCCGCTCCTGGCCCGCTTCGGCCAGGGCGGCGTGATCCGCATTGGCGGCGCCACCGCAGCGCTCGCGCTGATTGGCTTTGCGCTGGCGCCTTCCCTGGTGGTGGCGACGCTGGCGGGTTTGGGGCTCGGGCTTGGCTTTTACATGATCCACAACGCCATCCAGACCCGCGCGACCGAGCTCGCCCCCCAGGCGCGCGGCAGTGCCATGTCCCTGCATGCCTTCGCCTTTTTCGGTGGCCAATCGCTTGGCCCGATCTTTTATGGGCTGGGGGCGATGGTGTTTGGCCTGCCCATCACCCTGGCGCTGGCGGGCGCCGCGATCATGGTGCTGGCGCTGCTTTTGGCGCGGCGCTGAGGCGGCTTCCGGGCGCCCGATTCGCAGCCCGCCAAAGCCCGCCATTCAGGCCAAGTGAACAAAGCGGAAACCATTAACAAAAAGCATTAAGTATTTTATCCATCATTTTCAATGATATATACCGCCAGAAAAGAACAAAACCGCAACGCACGACTCGGCACACCTTACGTCGATGTTATCCCAAGATATTGTGGCAGGGCCTGAACCCCTGCCACAAGCGCGTTCGCTTCCCGTCCCGCGCGCAACAGGGTGCGGCGGCATTGCCGCATGCCCGCCGATATGGCCCAATGGCGACTGAACCCATCCACACAGGAAACACCCATGTCCAAGGCCTTCTTCATGGTACGCGCCGTGGTCGCCGATCCTGCCGACCGCCCCGCTTTCGACACCTGGTATGAAAAGGAACACCTGCCCGATGCGCTGGCTGCCTTTGGCGTTGCCCATGCCTGGCGCTGCTGGAGCAAGACGGACCCTTCGCTCCATTTCGCCTTCTACGAATTCCCGAGCGTGGCGGCGGCCGAGGCGCTGCCGGGCTCCCCGGCGCTTTCCGGCATGATCGCGGAGTTTGATCGCGTTTGGGGCAGCCGCGTCACGCGGTCCCGCGAAATCCTGGAATTCGCGGGGGAATTGCGGCGACCCGCCTGATCAGCGCTTGCTAAGTGCCTCCGCGAGGCGCCCGCTCGCTTCGCGGATGCGAGCCTCACTTTGCGCGAAACACAGGCGCAAATGGCCCTCCCCGCCCGCACCAAAGGCAGCCCCCGGCGCAATGCCAACCCGCGCCGAATGCAGCAGGGATTTCGCCAGCGCCAAGCTATCCGTGCAGCCTTCCACCTTCAGGAACAGGTACATCGCCCCATCCGGGCGCGGCGCGGTAACACCGGGCACGGCGGAAAGCGCGGCATGGGCGATATCACGCGCCTTCAAATAACGCGCGCGGGTTTCCGCAATAAAAGCATCCCCCTGATCGAGCGCCACGACACCCGCATGCTGGATGAAGGTGGGTGCGGAGGACATGTTGAATTCATTGAGCTTGCCGATGGCATCCATCAAGGCCGGGGGGGCGACAATCCAGCCCAAGCGCCAGCCGGTCATGGCCCAGGATTTGGAGAAGGAATTGACCGAAACAACGCGATCCTGCTCATCGGCGATTTCCAGGAAGGATGGCGCGGCATCGCCGGCGAAATAGAGCCTTTCATAGACATCATCAGCAAGAATCCAGGTGCCGGTCTGGCGGCATTTTTCCAGGATGGCGCGCTGTTCATCAGCCGTCAGCGTCCAGCCGGTGGGATTGCCGGGGCTGTTCAGGAAAAGCAGCTTGGTCTCAGGCGTAATGGCCGCCAGCAATTCATCCAAATCCGCGCGCCAGATACCGTTCATGAGGCGAAGCGGCATATCCGCGACTTCCGCGCCCATCACGCGCGCAATGCCATCCATATTGGGCCAGGCGGGGGCGGGGATGACCACGCGATCACCCGGCGAAAGAAGCGCTTGCGCCACCAGCATCAGCGCATTGACGCCCGATGCCGTGACGGCGACGCGCGATGTGCCGACAGGGCGATTATTCCGCTTGAGGTAAGCCGCAATGGCGTCCCGCAGTGGCGGAATACCTGGGTTGGGCGCGTAGAAGGTTTTGCCTTCATCCAACGCCAGCTTCGCCGCATCGCGCACGAAATCCGGCGTGACGGTATCCGGTTCCCCGAACCAGAGGGGAATGACATCCTGCATATAGCGCCCAGCCTCCGAGACCTCTCGGATCAAGGAGCCGGGGATTTCAGCAAGGGCGGGGCGGGGGGTGGGTTCGAAGCGCATGGCGCGCGTTTAGCGCGAGGCGCGTGGGTTGGACAGGGTGGGGTTGACCGCTGCGCGGCGCTTCACGCCGTGTAGCGGCCATCTTCCAAGTGCCGCGCCTGGCCCAGCGCCACCAGGGTTTGCAGCATGGCTTCCATCTGTTCCGCGCGGCGTGGGGCGCCTTGGAAGCGCCGGGCGATATCGCGGGCAGAGGCTGGGGCGCCGCGCAAGGCAGCGCGGAGTGCCACATATTGCGCGGGGGCTTCCTTGGGCCAGGCGCGGCTGGTGCCGGCTTCCGCACCCTCCACGGCCATTTCCGTCTGCACGGCGGGGCGGCTGGTATCCTTGGGCGCCTGAAATTCCGGGCGGAGCCAGCGGATTTGCCCGCGCGCATCCGCCTTGAACCCCATGCGGGCCAACCCTCCTCGCGCACCGGCGTGACCGCGACGGTTTCGATTGATACCGGGCGCGGGCGAAGTATTGCGGATGTGGTGACTGGGTTTTTGGTTTTTTCAGCGCCTCTTCACCGCGAGAGCACGCCGACAAGACTCCCTGAACCACCTTTGAGCGCGTTTTCCGAGCAGCGCCATGATGGCACTTTGCTTGGAACTGCTGAAGAAAGGTTGGAGGCGCTGCGCTTTCGAAGGTGCGGGCTCTGCGATTGATTGAGCCCAAACAGATAAGGGGATGAGCGGTTGTTAAACGTGATGGGGAAGCCTTATGCCCAGCTGGCCGATCCTGAGAGGGAGAGACACTCCCCGCTCTACGTCAAATCTCGAAAAATCAAATGATCGCGGTCACCATCGAAACCGAAGTTAGCTGACCTGTTTAGTGGTGCCAATTGGTTGGCGGTGAAGTGCGACATTTCTTTAAAAATGGATTTGCGCTAAGCGTTAATGTTCCATACATTAGCGTCCAAGCTTCCGCGAGAGACTAACGAAGGTTGCCACCTACAGTGGCCAAACGGAGCTTCCCTTTTACACAGAGGTGCATATGGCAAAAAAGTCAAAAAGAAAAAATATAGGTCCAGACAAAAGATCAAAGCGAGAATTCTATTCGTCTCTTGATAGTCACCAGCGCCAAGGTGGAAAATTACTCGCGCCATTCACCGCAAAGCTCGGCACAAAAATTTCTTGGGCCAACTGGCGTGATGGCGCTATGCACGACGTTTTGTGGGCCACTCTAATTAGGGGAAATTTATCTCAGGAAGAAGCCCTCCATATCTTCCGTCAGGTGGTTGCGGCGGCCAGAGAAAATAAAAACCGTGACGCATTCAAAGAAACATTCATTACGCACTCAGTTCTTTCAGTTCTTCCTGCACAGGTATTTGATGAAATGCTGGCGCCCGTCCTTAGAAACACCCGAACACTAGACCTTCTCCGCCCGCTACTTTTTTTTCGTTCGCTGCCCGACCGACATCATTGGGCTCGGCACCTCTCTGAGCCTGATCCGGCGCTACATTCCGATCCTCTGATGCGCGCAGTCGCCTCCTGTCTCGATCATCAATCTCAGGAAGCGACCGATATTCGCTGGTTCAAACTTACCTACTTCGCTGTTGTATGCGACCGCATTCGGCTTGCAATGGATGACAAAGAGGCGGCATCGGAGCAAATGGAGGAGTGGCGCCTCTATCCGAACTACGGGGACCAACATGCGGTGCGCCCCTCCATCCGAGCTGCCGAAATGATGCTCAGGAGCACCAATGAGAAGTCCGGACAACCGATTGAGGTGCCGGTATCACTCGAAGCTAGTATGCCGCCAGCTTGGCACGATGGTTTCTGGCAGGAATGTCTGAAGGCAACGCCTTGCATTTTACCTCCTATCAAAAAACCGGAACGGATCAACTGCGATGCGTATCGCGAGCAGTTCCTTATGATGCTTAGTGGACTATCCGAGCATTTTATAGGGACCCTGAAAAACACCAACGTGGATGCGCGGAGAGACAGCGCATTTGGCTTGGTCATGTATGCCATTGTGCTTTGTCTCGGGCTAGTTCAAGTTCACCAGAGGGCAGAAGGACGAATCATACTTCGATCAATTGTTGAAATCTTTATAACTATTCGATTTCTCTCCCATCATGATAACCCAACACTCTGGGCACAGTACCGCAATCATGGTAATGGACAAGCGAAACTCGCATTTTTAAAGAACCTTCGGTCAGAAGACCTTCCAAATTTTGTCAGTCTGGAGGAGCTTGAATCTTACGCGAGCGAGGATATCTGGCAAGAATTTCAAGATATTGATCTTAAGTCTTGGTCAGACCGAAATCTGCGCGCAATGGCCGCGGAAGCGGGGATTAAGGATATTTATGATAAGTACTATGATTGGTCTAGTGGATACATTCACGCTAACTGGGCTAGTATTCGGGACACAATATTCACGACTTGTTTGAATCCACTGCATCGCTTTCACCGAATTCCATTCATCCCGCGATTGAATATGCCGTCCGCCCTGCCCGATGGGGCTAAGCTTGTAAATGGCGCGCTCGACGTCATCGCTCAGTTATTTCCGCCCCTCAAGATGAGGATTAAACATCCTCGGTACGGGTCCGAAGGCGACGGTGAAGGTCAGGGTGAAGCTGAAGGGGTTGGCGAAGAGGAGCCGGAGCAGTCAAATGACGTGCCTGCCGATTTGAGCGAGGCTGCTGAGGCTGCGGACACGAACCTGAGCTAGCTGCTGTATCGCACCCTTGGCAGGGCGTTCCGCATCGCCGCCGCCGTCCAGGGTCCGCCGCAAGGAGTATTGATCCCCTTCTCGGCCAGCCGCGTTGACGGCGGCACCCGTGGCGGGGTCTGGCTTTGGCACTTCAATGATGGGGCAAAGCTCATCCAGGAAGCGGGCGTAATTGGCGCGCTCCGCCTGCGCGGTGCCGGACCAACGGGCGATGAAGGCTTCAATTTCCGGCAGAGGTGGCGCGCTTGGCATGTGTTGGGCGAATGTAACGAAGCGCGCGGGCTTGGCAAAGCCTGATTACGGGGGGTGGCTAAGGCCGGGCTTGCGCCCCATCATCCCCCGCCAGAGGAATACCAAGCCATGTCCACCGCCAGCCTGCCCGAAATCCGCGAAGCGGAAGCGCCCCCCGCGATTGCGGCGATTTATGCCGCCTTGAATGAGGGTATTGGCATTGCCCAGGTGAACCTCATCTGGCGCCATGCGGCGGCCCTGCCTGGGGTGTTGGATTGGCTTTGGGCGCAGGCGGCGCCGGCGCTTGCAAGCGGGGCTGCGGCAGCGGCGCGGGATGCGATTTCCGCTGCCATCGCGCTGCCAAGCCCTGCCGCATCATCAAAGCCGCAGGATCACGCGGCGATTGCGGCTTTGGCGGAGATTTACAATCGCGGCAATCTGACAAATCTCGCGGTGCTTTCGGCCATTCAGCTGCGTGCGCAAGGCATGGCGGCTGGTGAGCGCCTTGCCCCCGCACCACGTGGCGCGATGTTGCCGGCCCCGCCACCCTTGCCAAGCTTGGCAGCCTTACCAGCCGCGCAACAGGCGCAGATACGCGCACTCACGGCGGCGCATGGGCTATCGGATGCGGCGGTGGTGCCAAGCCTTTATCTGCATCTGGCGTTATGGCCGGAATTTCTGGCGCTTCTGCCCGAATTGCTGGCGCCATTACAGGCTGATGGCGGTTTGGTGCGCGCGCGCGATGCCGCGGTGGCTGCCGCGCGCCGGGCCGCGCCAGCGCTGATCGCCGCCCTTGGCAGAGCGCCCGCACCGCCAGCCGCCTTGCCCGCATTCCTGACGCGGCTTGAGGTTTTTGTGCGAGAGGTCATCCCCGGCATGGTGCCGGTTGGGCTATTCCTGCGCCGCGCCTTGGCGTGAAGGCGCCGCGCCCCGCCCCTCCCCATCGGTGAATTGCAGCGCCGCCAGCCGCGCATAAAGCCCGCCTTCAGCCAGCAGCGCCTCATGCGTGCCAGTCGCAACAATGCGGCCCTGATCCATCACCACAATCCGGTCCGCACGGCGCACGGTCGCCAGCCGATGCGCGACCGTAATGCTCGTGCGCCCCTCACATAACCTGGCGAGAGCCTGTTGCACGGCGAATTCGCTTTCCGCATCAAGCGCACTGGTCGCCTCATCCAGCAGCAACACGGTGGGGTCGCGCAGGATGGCGCGTGCAATCGCAATACGTTGGCGCTGCCCGCCGGAAAGTGTCACACCACGCGTGCCGAGTTCTGTCGCATAGCCATCCGGCAGGGCGGCAATGAACTCGGCTGCCGCTGCGGCCTCGGCGGCTGCCACCACTTCCGCATCGGTGGCATCGGGCCGGCCGAGGCGAATATTTTCGGCAATGCTGGCGCTGAAAATCACGGGCTCCTGCGGCACCAAGCCAAGCCGGCTGCGCAGCGCGCGCGGGTCAAGCCGCGTGATCTCTGCCCCATCCAGCAGAATGCGCCCCGCGCTTGGGTCATAAAAGCGCAGCAGCAGGGACAAAACGGATGTCTTGCCGGCGCCCGAGGGACCAACCAGCGCAATCGCCTCGCCAGGTTCCACCACAAGGCTGAAATCCGTCAGTGCCGCGCTATCGGGCCGCGTCGGGTAGCGCAGCGTGACAGCTTCAAACACCACGCGGCCTTGTGCCGGCGGCAGCGGCACGGGGTTGGCCGGAGCGGCGATGGAAGGCGCAATCGCCAGCACCTCACCAAGCCTGTCAGCCGCTGCCGCTGCGCGCTGAATCTCGCCCCATAATTCACTGACCGTCGCACCTGATGAGGCCATGAGAACGGCGTAAAAGACAAAGGCGGTCAGCTCCCCGCCTGAAATCCGCCCTTCGATCACATCGCGCCCGCCCACCCAAAGGCTGAAGGTCACGGCGCCAAAGCCGAGCAGGATCACCGCCAGGATCAAAAGACTGCGAGAGAAAATACGCCGCAGCGCTGCAAGCACTGCCTCCTCCGATCCCGCAGCAAAGCGTGCGCGCGCGCGATCTTCCTGTGTGAAGGATTGAATGGCGCGAATACCGCCCAGCGTTTCTTCCGCTTGCGCTGCCAGCGCGCCTATTCTTTCCTGTGCTGCCTTGGAAAGTCGCCTTTCGCGCCGGCCAAAAAATATCAGCGGCAGCACCACCAAAGGCAGGATCAGCGCAATCAGCCCCGCGAGCTTCGCACTTGTCAGCACCAGCATCAAAAAGGCGCCAATACCGGTAATGGCCTGGCGCACGCCCATGGAAATCGCCGAACCAATCAGCGATTGCAGCAGCCCGACATCGGCTGTCAGCCGCGACATGACATCGCCGATGCGCGCGGTTTCAAAGTAGCTCGGCGAAAGCCCGGTGACGTGATCGAAAAAGCGCTGGCGCAAATCCGCAGCGACTCGTTCGCCCAACCAGGACACCAGATAAAAGCGCGTGGTGGTGCTGATCGCCAAGGCGCTCACCAAAACGCCCATCACCAGCGCGGCGCGATCCAAGGCACCTGGCCCACCGGCAAAGCCATCATCAATCAGATGCTTGAGACCCTGGCCAAGCGCCAGTGTCAGCCCGGCCGCCAGCAACAGCGCCGCAATCGCGGCAAGCACACGCGGCCAATAGGGCTTCAGCAACGGCAGCAGCAGCCCAAGGGCGGCGAGGCTCGCGCGCGGGGCGGGCGTCACGCGTCAAAGCGCCTTCGCGCATTTCGGCTGTTAATGGGTCGCATTTTCCGAGCCGCCAAGCCGAGCCGCTTGGCTTGAACATGCTTCAAACGTGCTGCCCGCCATTGATATGGATTTCCGCGCCATTCACATAGGAAGACGCCTCGGTGCAGAGGAAATAAATGGCCTGCGCCACTTCCTCGGGCCGCCCCAAACGCCGCATCGGGATTTGTTCCTGCACGATCTTCTCGGTGCCTGGCGACAGGATGGAGGTATCAATCTCCCCAGGTGAAATCGCATTCACCCGCACACCGCGTGGGGCGAAATCCGCCGCCATCTCGCGCGTGAGGGCGGCCAGCGCTGCCTTGGATGTGGAATAGGCCGCGCCGGCAAAAGGATGCACCCGCCCGCCGGCGATGGAGGTCACATTCACCACCGAACCATTGGCGCGCGCCAATTCATCCACCAGCCCGCGCGCGAGCAGAATGGGCGCGAAGAAATTCACCTGAAAAACGCGCAGCCACCCATCCGCCGGCATAGCGAGCGTGCCAAGCCGCGCCCCGCCTTCGCCCTTTGGCGAAATGGCAGCGTTATTCACCAGCGCATGCAGCATGCCGCCATCGGGGGCCAGGCGTTCGCGGATTTCCGGGATCATTGCCTCGGTCGCCGCCGGGTCACCCAGATCAAGCTGAATGTGATCTTCGGGCCCCATTTCCCAGGGGCATTGTTCCGGGAAGGGCTGGCGGGAGACTGTAATCACGCGCCAGCCGGCCGCCGAAAAACGCTTCACCGTGGCATGGCCAATCCCGCGGGAGGCACCGGTCAGCAGCAGCACCCGGCGCGGTCCATTCGGCTTGCTTCGTCTTTCCATCATGGCACTGCACCTCCGGCCGCTGGTTCAGGGTTTATAGGCGCCCCGGCGCCTTTCGGGAACCGGCCCAAAATGCAAAAGGCCCGGCTACCAAGGGGCAACCGGGCCGCATGCGGGGGAAAGGGAAGCTTCAGGCCGCGTGCCGATCGGGCTTGGCAAGCGCGCGGCGGGCGGCGGCCGCCCAAGCGGGGGCAGCGCGCAGCAACCGATCCAGGGCCGCTTCCGGCAGGGTTTCGGCATATTCCAGCGCCGTCACCGCTTCAGCATCCCAATGGCGAAGGATTTCCGCCACGGCGCGCGAAGCGTCAGAAGACGGCAGATGCAGGCCAGCGGCGCGGCGCGCGGCGGTCAGGATGCGCGCGGCGGCTTCAAGGCGGGCGCGTTCGACTGGGCAGGAATCGGCCAGTTCCGCAAGAATACGCTCAAGCCCTTGGGCGGCGGCATTATTGGAATTGGACATGATGATCCCCTTTGAAAAACGGTTGGCGCAGCCCTCCCCGGTGCGCGTGATGCTTAAATGGTAAGCAAAGGTGGCGATATCAAGGCTTGCGCTGCCTCAAATGGCCAAAATTTCGCCGGTTATTCTGGCTCGATCCCCGCCGCCTTGATCTGCCGCGCCCAGGTTTCGATCTGGCTGCGGATAAAGGCGCCGAATTCCTCGGGCGTGGAGGTCACACGCTCAATCCCGAAAGTCGCGAGCCGATCAGCGGTTTCCTGCCTTTCCCATACCTTGCGCAGTGCCGCATTCCAGGCGCTCACGATCTCTGCCGGCACGCGCGCGGGGCCAACGGCACCCATCCAGGACAGCAATTCAAAGCCGGGCAGGCCCGCTTCGGCGAGTGTGGGTTCATTCGGCAAAAGCGGTGTGCGTGTGGCGGAAGTGATCCCAAGCGAACGCAGCCTGCCTTCCTGCAAAAACCCGCGTGACGCCGCGACATCCACAATAATGCTGGTGACGCGCCCGGAAATCACATCTGTCATGGCCGGCGGGGTGGAGCGATAAGGCACGTGCTCCATCTGAATATTGCCGATGGAAGTCAGCATCGCGCCGCCCACAACGCCCGTTGTATTGCCCGAAGCATAAGTGAGCTTGCCGGGCTGGGCGCGCGCCAGGGCCAGGAATTCCTGCAGATTGCGCGCCGGCACCTGGTCATTCACCGCAAGCACAAAGATATAGGTCCCCATGCGCCCGATCGGGGTGAAATCATTGATGGCGTCATAGGTCGGGCGCTTCATCAGTGCCGGAGTCGCGCCATGCGGGCTATTCGTCGTGATCATCACCGTATGGCCATCCGGCGCGGCGCGGGCGGTGGCGACCGCGGCAATGGCGCCATTGGCGCCGGGGCGATTATCCACCACTACCTGGGAACCCCATTCCTGTTCCAGCAGGGTGGCGAGCAGGCGGGAAACGGAATCGGTCCCCGAACCCGCAGCGAAGGGAACGATCAATGTCACGGGGCGCGATGGCTTCCAGGCCGCTTGGGCGCGGGCCGCAAAGGGCAGCGCAGCGGCGGCACCAATCAGGGCACGGCGGGACATCGGCAGATGGGTGATTTTCGGCATGGCGTGTTTCCTTTGTTTGGCGGTCTCATAACCAGCGCGGCAGGCTGCTGTCCATCGGTTTTCTGCCCCTCGTCTTTCCGTGCTTTCCGGCGCAGCATGCGGCCATGACACAGCGTGTTGTGATCCATTGGGGGCTTTCGTCCTTGCATGGCTGGGGGGTTTATGGGCTGAACCTCGCCCTGGCCTGGGCCGGCGATCAGGCTTTGGAAGCCGCGACGGATTACGAGATCGCGCCGAAGTTGATCACGCTTGATCCGCTGCAATGGCGTGCGCTGGCCGGGTTTCGGGAGCGTTCGGCGAGGCTGCGCGCGCAATTGCTGCGCCAAAGCGCCGAACCTATCACGGTAAATGCTGTGGTGCTTGCGGCACTCGGCAATGATTTGCAGCCTCAGCCGGGACCGCATGGCGGCGCGCTGAGCGGCCGCCCAAGCTTCGGCACCATCTTCTTCGAACGCGAAGCGCTTGGCGCCAAGGCACGCGAAACCCTGGCCCCGCATGCGGCGATCATCGCGGGGTCAAGCTGGAATGCCGAAGTGCTGCGCGCCCATGGCGTGCCCAGGGTGGAATTGGTGCCGCAAGGAATTGATCCCGCGCTGTTTCACCCGGCGCCACGGCGCGGGCTTTTTCCGGGGCGTTTTGTGGTTTTCAGCGGCGGCAAGCTGGAAGCGCGCAAGGGGCAGGATAATGTGATCGCCGCTTGGCGGATTTTCGCCGCGCGCCATCCGGATGCGCTGCTGATATCCGCCTGGCATAATCACTGGGCGGCAAGTGCGCGCAGCATTGATGCGTCACGCCGCGCCGCGCCGCTGCCATTTCGCGCGGATGGCGCGCCGGATAGCGCTGCCTGGGTGGCGGCGAATGGCATAGGGGCGGAACAATTCCTCGATCTCGGTGTCGTGCCGAATGCCTTGATGCCGGCGATATTGCGCGAAGCCGATGCCGCGCTGTTTCCCAATCGCTGCGAAGGCGGCACCAACCTGGTCGCGATGGAAGCCATGGCTTGCGGCGTGCCGTGCATTCTCAGCGCCAATACCGGCCATCTTGATCTGGTGCAGGATGGCACTGCGCTGGCACTGAGAGATCAACGCCCCATTCCTGCCATGCCTGGCTGGCGGGAAAGCAATATCGAGGAAATCGTTGCTGCGCTTGAAACTCTTTATACTGATCGCGCTCGCGCCGCTGAGATTGGCGCGGCAGGGGCACAGTTATTGTCGGGCTTAACCTGGGCGAGAACGGCTGCCGAGATGAAGCGGATCATCACTGCAAGCTGAAGCGCGTGCCTTCTATCGCCACGCCAATACGAAAAAGGCCCTGCGCTGCCGCATCTTCTTCTTCCACAACGCTCGGCACACCAAAAGCCGCGAGGGCCGCGCTGTAGCGGAGCGTCAGCGCTGCCGCACCGATGATATGCACCGGCGGCGCGACCCCGGCCTCCAACGCGGCTGCGACCTCATGCCCGATCAGCAGGCCAGAGAGATAGGAAGCCGCTTCCATCTGCGGCATGGCATCAAACAGGGAAAGGCTGCGCAGGCCGAAAAGCTGATGCAGCAAGCCACCGCCCTGCCGCGCGCGATCCAAGCCGCGCGCAAAGGCGCCCGGATGATGCGCCGCGCCGCGATGCAGGCTGCGCGCCAAAATCGTATGGGCGGAAAGGGCGGCGAAAACCTCGCCCGTCATTTGCGTCCAAAAACCGAGGATTTGCCCGGCACGCACCCGCACCCATTTGGAATGGCTGCCGGGCAGGCAGAGCGTGACCTCCTGTTCCGGCAGACGGTCCAGGATGCCCAGGATTTGCGTTTCCTCCCCGCGCATCACTTCCGGCACGCCATCGGCATCGCGCGCCTTCAGCCCCGGCACCAGGCGCACCCGTGTCGCGGGAAAAGGCACCGGCAGCGTCGCGCGGGCAATGTCGGTCACTGTTGCGGGGCAGGGCAGATAGGGCGCTTCCGCCCAGCCCTGCTTGCTGCCCGCCATGCCGGAAATCACCACCAGCTTTTCGCTGTCTTCCAGCCAATCCCCGGCGATTTTGCGTAGCTCATCGGCAAAGCCGCCCGGCTTCACGGATAGGATGCCCGATTTGCTCTCGCGCTTGCCCATCACCGCCCCGGTGGGGTCCAGCCGATAGGCGCGCAGAGATGTGGTGCCCCAATCCAGCCCAATCATGCCGGCTGCCCCCTTTCCATGGCGCAGTCATGCCGAAAAAAGCTTAACGGCGCGTCAGGACGCCCCGCAAGGCAGCGCCGGCCTCAACGTGCCGGGAGCAGCCCGATGATCTCCCGCGCTTGCTTCATAATCGGTTCCGCCACCGCATTGGCGCGCTCGGCGCCCAGATGCAAAGCTGCATCAAGCGCGCCGGGGTCGGTCAGCAGACGGCGCATCTCAGCGGCGATGGGGGAAAGATGCGCGACAAGCGCCTCCGTCAGCGTGCCCTTGAAGGCGCCAAAGCCCTGGCCGGCATGCTCCCGCAGCACGTTTTCCGGCAGCGTGCCGGTGATCGCCGCCATGATGCCCACCAGGTTGCGCGCTTCCGGCCTGCCTTCCAGCCCCGCCATGTGGTCGGGGATCGGTTCCGCATCCGTCTTGGCGCGACGGATTTTCAGCGCAATGGCATCCGCATCATCGGTCAGGTTGATGCGCGATTGATCGGAAGGATCAGACTTCGACATCTTCTTCGTGCCATCGCGCAGCGACATGACACGCGCCGCGACACCCTGGATCAGCGGTTCGATATTGGGGAAGAATTCCACGCCATAATCATGATTGAATTTTTGGGCGATATCATTGGCCAATTCCAGATGCTGCTTCTGGTCATCACCCACCGGCACCTTGGTCGCGTGATAGGCGAGAATATCGGCGGCCATCAGATTCGGATAAACATAAAGCCCCGCTGAGGCCGCTTCGCGATCCTTGCCGGCCTTGTCCTTGAATTGCGTCATGCGATTGAGCCAGCCGATGCGTGCCACGCAATTGAAGATCCAGCCAAGCTCCGCATGCGCCGGCACATGGGATTGCACGAACAAGGTGCAGCGCTTGGGATCAAGCCCGCAGGCGATCAGCGCCGCCGCCATTTCGCGGGTTTGGCGTGACAGCTCCTTCGGGTCTTGCCAGACGGTAATGGCGTGCAAATCCACAATGCAGAAAATGCTTTCATGCGCATCCTGCATCGGCACCCAATTGCGGATGGCGCCAAGATAATTGCCAAGGGTTGGCACACCGGAAGGCTGAATGCCGGAAAAGACGCGCGTCATGGGCTTCATCACCGTTCAAAAAACACCCCCGCGTGATCCCGCGCCAGGCGCGGCGCGTCAAGCGGCGCCTGATCAGCCGCGCGCGCCAAAAATGGCGCTGCCGACGCGCACATGGGTGGCGCCTTCAGCAATCGCGGCCTCAAAATCGCTACTCATCCCCATGGAGAGGATGGGCAGGCCGTGCTTGGCCGCCAGATTGGCGAGGTAGGCGAAATGCGGCCTGGGGTCGCCTGCCACGGGCGGGATGCACATCAGCCCCGTCACCGGCAGGCCGAAATCATCCCGCGCGGCGCGGATGAAGGCATCGGCCTCCGCCCGAGGGCAGCCGGATTTCTGCGCCTCATCCCCCGTATTGACCTGTATCAGCACATCAGGCCGGCGGGCTTCCTTCGCCATGGCTTCCGCAATGGCCTGGGCGAGCTTGGGGCGGTCCAGCGTTTCAATTACATCGGCGATCCGCACGGCATCCCGCGCCTTATTGGTCTGCAAGCCGCCGATGATATGCAGCTGCAAGCCCTGATGGGCGGCGCGCAGGCCCGGAAATTTCTGCGCCGCTTCCTGGACCCGGTTTTCGCCAAACACCATCTGCCCGGCGGCCAGCGCCGCTTCCACCGCCTCCACCGGGTTGGTCTTGGAAACGGCGACAAGCGTCACGGCATTTGCCGGGCGGCCGGCGCGGGCGCAGGCTTCCCCGATCAGCGCCCGAATGCGGGAGAGGTTTTGGGCAATGGCAAGGGCATCGGTCATGGCAGGCTCACATGGCAGGGAATTGGCGATGGTTCCAGGGGCGCGCGCTGCGTGGGGCCGATTCGCGCGCCCGGCGCCAGGCGGCCTGCCCCGGCTTTGGCTATTCAGCGACCCCGCCCGCCTGCCGGACCCGCGCGCGGCCATGATGGCCCTGCCGCGCGGCGCCGGGGTGGTGGCGCGCGGGCTGGTGCCGGGGCTGCTGCGGCCCGTGGCGCAGCTGGCCCGGCAGCGGGGGCTGAAATTGCTGGTGGCGGGTGATGGGCGGGCAGCGCTGGCAATGCGGGCTGGGCTCCATCTGTCGGATCGGCGGGAAAGCCGGGGTTTGCTGCCTTTTTTGATCGCCCGCCGGGCGGCGCCTGGCCGCCTTATATTGAGCATGGCCGCCCATGGCGGGCAGCGCGGCGCGGCGCGGGCGCGGCGGCTCAGGCCCGATTGCCTTTTCCTGTCGCCGCTTTTCCCGACGCAGAGCCACCCGGGCGCGCCGGCCCTGGGCGCCTTGCGCTGGGCGGCGCTGGCGCGAGGACTACCTTGGCCCCGCATCGCCTTGGGCGGTATCACCCCTGCCCGGCTTGGCGCGGTGCCCCGCTGCGCGGCTGGAGTGGCCGCGATTGATGGGCTCACGCCACCTGTTGCGCGCTTGCCACAGTGATGTGGCCAAGTCGCGTCTGGCCTTTCTGAGAGGTTGCGACAGCCGTTTTAAAATGATCATAGTCTGGCAAGGTCTGAAGGCCATGGGCGCCCCTATTGGGTGTTTCAGGCTTTCTTCCTGCCGGGGGCAGGGGCCGAGGATCACCGCCGGATTTCCCGGCAATGAGGAGGACTTGAATGCGTAAAATTCTTCTGGGGACAACGGCTGTTGTCGGCCTCGCGCTCCTTGCGCCGGTCGCCAATGCCCAGCAGGCTCGCCCTGCCGCCCGTCCGGCGGCTGCGCCGGCCGCCCCGCCCGCGCTGCCCGCCACTTCCGTGGCACCCGCCGGCACCGCCGCTGCCATCTTCCAGACCCCGGTCGGCATCACCGGCGCGGGTCCGCATGGCGCCGATGGTATTCCGAACCGTCCGACCACGCCGACCACAAGCGGCATCATCGTCCGCCTGGGTGGCTTCTTTGACTTCTCTGTGGCCAATATTTCTGACAGTGCTGACTCCGCGGTTGGTCCTACCCGCACCGGCAACGTCAACAATCGCCTTGGCCGCCAGCGTAATGATTTCCGCACGGAAGCCGAACTGAACGTGTATGTTGACGGTCTTGCCGCCAACGGCATGCGTTACGGCGCCGTGATGGAATTCCAGATGGACAATATGGGCGGTAGGAATGACAACTCCGCCGCCAATAACGGCGCCAACGGCTCTGGCACCGGCGTGGACCTGGATGAGCTCTACGGCTTCGTAAAGGGTTCCTGGGGTGAATTGCGTTTCGGCCAGGAAGACAACGCTCAGGATCTGATGCGCGTGGCGCCGCCCGGCACCTTGTGGCTTGGCGTCAGCTCCGGCTGGGATGAATTCGTCGCACAGCCGCAGTCTGGCCTCGGTGGCACTGCACCCTACCTGATGTCGTCGTTCCAGGACGGTGGGGATGCGACCAAGATCATCTACCTGTCGCCGCAGTTCTTCGGGTTCGATGTCGGCTTCTCCTACGCGCCGCAGAACAACGAAGGTGAGCGGCCTGATGTTCCGACGAGCAATCAGGTGTTCCAGCGTGACCGTACCGGCGTGATGAACGCCATGACGGGTATCATCCGCTATCGCGGCACCTTCGGCGACTTCGGTGTGCGCGCGAGCTTTGCTGGTTTGAAAGCGGACTCCGCTCAGGTCACCGGCAGCTCACTTGAACGCACCAACCCCCGCACCCAGAACCTGACCATGTACAGCGCAGGCTTGCTGGTTGCGGCCTATGGCTTCCAGGTTGGTGGCGAATACGCTTGGGGTAACTATAACGGCCCCTTGACCGGTACGATCAATCCGAAGCTGGACAGCAGTGATCACTGGATCCTGGGCGCCACCTACACCCTTGGTGCCTGGCAGTTCGGCGGCCAGTATGGCGTTGCCAAGCAGGATAATGGTACCAATGCGGCTGGTGATAACTTCAAGGATCGCGAACAGACCTATTGGGGCATTGGCCTGCAATACACCATGGCGCCTGGCATGATCCTGTTTGCCAACTATAACCAGGTTCAGGATGACAACATCCTGAATGGTGCAGCAGGCGTGAACGGGACCGGCGTGGACCTGTCTACGCGTGCAGTGCAAAAGTTTAAGGGCGGCAGCACCACGCGTGATATTGACGTGCTGATGGCTGGCGTGCGCGTCGCCTTCTGATCTTCGGATCAATCGGCAAAAAGGCGGCAGGGGAAACCCTGCCGCTTTTTTTGTGGCCGAGGCATAGCAGGGGCTGGCGCGATTGGCGCGAAACGCGTGGGCGTGGCTAGAATGTCCCAAACCGAAGGAGTCACCGCCATGCTGCAAAACCCGCCCGCCGAACCAGGTATGCGCGAAGAAGATATTGATACACCCGCGTTGGTGATTGACCTGGACGCTTTTGAACATAACCTTGATACCATGGCGGCGCTGCTGGCGCCGACGGGCGCGAAACTCCGCGCCCATGCGAAAACCCATAAATCCAGCGTCATCGCCAAGCTGCAAATGGCGCGCGGTGCGGTTGGCCAATGCGTGCAAAAAGTGGCGGAAGCCGAGGCGCTGGCCTGGGGCGGTATTCCCGATATTCTGGTCAGCAACCAGGTGGTGAGCCGGCGCAAATTGGCCCGCCTTGCCGCACTGGCGCGCATTGCTGAAGTGGCGGTCTGCGTTGATGACGCCGCGCAAATCGCGCTGATTGAAGCCGCTGCCGAGGCTGCCGGCCTGCGCCTGCCGGTGCTGGTTGAAATTGATGTCGGCATGGCGCGCGGTGGCGTCGCGCATGGCCCACCTGCCGTGGCACTCGCGGAGCGCATCGCCGCCAGCCGGCATCTGCGCTTTGGCGGCTTGCAAGCCTATCACGGTTCAGCGCAGCACAAGCGCGCGCCGGAGGAACGCGCCGCCGCGATTGGCGAAGCTGTCGCGCGGTCGCGCCGCACGGTGGAACAATTGCGCCAGCGCGGCCTTGCCTGCCCGATTGTCGGCGGTGCCGGCACCGGCACCTTCCGGCATGAGGCTGCGAGCGGCGTCTATACCGAAATCCAGGCCGGGTCCTATTGCTTCATGGATGCCGACTACGCGGCGAATGAGGATGCGCCGCCCTTCCGCCAATCGCTTTTCGTGTTGTCTCAAGTCATGAGTACCGCAGGGCCTGGCATTGCCGTGCTGGATTGCGGGCATAAGGGCGTTTCGGTTGATTCCGGCATGCCGCAGATCTGGCAACGCCCTGGGCTGCGCTATGCGGGCGCATCCGATGAGCATGGCAAGCTGGTGATTGAGGATGGCAGCGCGCCCGCGCTTGGCGAAAAGCTGCGCCTGGTGCCGGGCCACTGCGACCCGACGGTGGATCGCTATGATTGGTATGTCGGCGTGCGCAAGGGGCGCGTGGAATGCCTTTGGCCGGTCTCGGCGCGGGGTGGGATGGCCTGAAACCATCCTAATCACCCTCACACGTCCAGATTGGCAACCTTCAAGGCATTGCCGACAATAAAGTCGCGGCGAGGCTCCACCAGATCGCCCATCAGGGTGGAGAAGACCTGTTCCGCATCCTCAACATCCTCCACCCGCACGCGCAGCAGCGTGCGGATTGCGGGGTCGAGCGTTGTCTTCCAAAGCTGATCGGGGTTCATCTCCCCAAGGCCCTTGAAGCGCTGGAAGGAAAGGCCCTTGCGGCCCTGTGCGATGAGTTTTTCAAATAGTGCGAGCGGCCCCACCACCTGCGTTGCCGCGCCATCCAGCGATAGCACCGCACCACCCAGGAAATCCGCCGCCAACCTGTCGCGCCGTTCATCCAGCCAGCGCGCCTCCGCACTGCGGAGCGCTGTCGCATCCAGCACATGGCGCTCACCCACGCCGCGCACGGTGCGCGCGAGGGTCAGGCCGTTATCGCCGGCGGTCGCCACCCAGCCGCGTTCGGAAGCCGGCGCCAGTACATCCAGCCGCGCGGCCAAGGCTTGCGCGGCGGCCAGCGCACGATCGCCCTCCAGGGTCAAAGCGCCGGTGATTGCGGCCTGTTCCACGATATCCGCAGGCACCGCGCCGGAAAGCCGGCGAATGCGCGCGGTCGCCTGCCGGTGGAAATCAAGCTCTGCCTGGAAGGCATCGCCCGTCAGGTCGCGCCCATCGGGCACGCGCAGGCTGGCGGCACTTTGTGCCTTTTCCAGCAAGTAATCTTCCAAAGCGCGATCATCCTTCAAATAGCGTTCTTCCTGCCCACGCTTGGCGCGATAGAGCGGCGGTTGCGCGATATAAAGATGCCCGCGCGTGATCAATTCGGGCATTTGCCGGAAGAAGAAAGTCAGCAGCAGCGTGCGGATATGGCTGCCATCCACATCGGCATCGGTCATGATGACAATGCGGTGATAGCGGAGCTTCCCGATATCAAAACCACCTTCCGATGGCTCGCCACGCCCGATCCCGGTGCCAAGCGCCGTGATCAGCGTGCCGATTTCGGCGCTGGAGAGCATCTTGTCGAAGCGCGCGCGTTCCACATTCAGGATTTTGCCTTTCAGCGGCAGGATCGCCTGAAAGGCGCGATCACGCCCTTGCTTGGCGGAACCGCCGGCGCTGTCACCCTCAACGATAAACAATTCGCTTTTCGCCGGATCACGTTCCTGACAATCCGCAAGCTTGCCGGGCAGCGATGACACATCCAGCACGCCCTTGCGCCGCGTGAGTTCACGCGCCTTGCGCGCCGCTTCACGTGCGGTTGCCGCGTCCAGGATCTTGCCGACCAGATCCTTGGTTTCCTTCGGGTGGGTTTCAAACCAATGCGAAAGCGCATCAGCACAGGCCACCTGCACTACTGGCTGCACTTCGGAGGATACGAGTTTTTCCTTGGTCTGGCTGCTGAATTTTGGATCGGGCACCTTCACCGACAGCACTGCGGTCAGCCCTTCGCGCATGTCTTCGCCCGTCAGCGCGACCTTTTCCTTCTTGGCAATGCCTTCCGCGACCTTCGCCACCACACGCGTCAGCGCCTGGCGGAAGCCGGCCAAATGCGTGCCGCCATCGCGCTGCGGAATGTTATTGGTGAAGCACAGCATCGTCTCGTGATAACTGTCATTCCAGCGGAGTGAGAGCTCAACCTTGATCCCATCCTGTTCCCGCGCGGCGAGGCTGATTGGCGTTGCGAATAACGGCGTCTTGCCCTTGTCCAACCATTCGACAAAGGCGGTCAGCCCGCCATCAAAATGAAACTTGGTTTCCTGCGCTTCGGCATGGCGTTCATCACGCAGCACAACATGCAAGCCAGAATTCAGGAAGGCCAATTCGCGCAAGCGCCGTTCCAGCACGGCGAAATCAAATTCCGTGCGCGTGAAGGTCAGCGCCGATGGCTTGAAGGTCACTTCCGTGCCATTCGGATGATCTGATGCGCCAAGCGCCGTGCAGGGCACCACCGTGTCACCATGTTCAAAGCGCAGCCGATATTCCTGCCCGCCGCGCCAGATGCGCACTTCCATCCATTCCGACAGCGCATTGACAACGGCGGCACCCACGCCATGCAAGCCGCCGGAGACCTTGTAGGAATTCTGGTTGAACTTACCGCCGGCATGCAGCCGCGTCAGCACCACTTCGGCGGCGCTAATGCCTTCTTCCGCATGGATATCCACCGGAATGCCGCGCCCATCATCGCGCACCGTGACGCTGCCATCACCATTCAGCGTGACAGAAACGGCTGAAGCGAAACCCGCCTGCGCTTCATCCACTGCGTTATCAACAATTTCAAAGGCCATGTGATGCAGGCCCGAACCATCATCGGTATCGCCAATATACATGCCCGGCCGTTTGCGCACCGCTTCCAGCCCACGCAAGACGGTGATGGAAGCGCTGTCATAGGCTTCAGTTTCGGCGCGCGGCTCATCGCTCATGCCGGTAACGGGCTCCTGCTTTGGGGATGCGAAAACACCAGAATCTTGTAGCATTTTTCGGCACAAAACGCGACCCCGGCGCGGGGCTTTTCGCGGCTTTTCCGAAGGCGATCAGCGCAGGGCAAAAAGCCTGCCATCACCCGCGCCAAAGACCTGCCCAATACCGGCCAAAGGGGCGAAAACCTCAGCATCCGTGCCGGTCATGAAAACCTGCGCAGGCAGGGCGGCGAGGGCGGCGAAAAGCGCTTCCCGTCGCGCGGGATCAAGATGCGCCGCCACCTCATCCAGCAGGAGCAAGGGCGCGAAGCCGCGCGCTTCGGCAATCAGCGACGCATGGGCCAGCACCACGGAAACCAGCAGCGCCTTTTGCTCTCCGGTTGAACAGAATTCGGCGCTGATACCCTTGGGCATGTGGATCAAGCTCAAATCCGCCTTATGCGCCCCGCGCGCCGCCCCACCCGCTGCCGCATCGCGCCGCCGATCAGCGGCCAGGTCCTGGCGCAGCGTATCTTCCACAGCGAGTGCCGGGGTCTCTGCCAAACCCGCCGTGATGGGGCAGGTGATGTCCAACCGCGCCGCCGGAAAGGCGCCTGTGGCGCGGCCCGCCGCAAGCTCGGCATTCAGGCGCAGCATCAAAGCGCGCCTTGCCGCCGCCACCGCCACCGCATGCCGCGCCATCGCATCTTCCAGCCCAGCCAGCCAGGCAGGGTCAGCACGGCCTTCCGCGAGCAGGCGGTTACGCTCGGCCATCGCATTGTCATGGGCGGCCACTTCGCGCGCATGGCCAGGCTCCAAGGCCCAGACCAGCCGATCCAGGAAGCGTCGCCGCCCGCTCGCCCCCTCCTGAAACAGCCGGTCCATTTGCGGCGTGATCCATACAGCCGCCATGCGTTCGGCCAGCATCGCCTGGCTGCGGAGCGCCTGCCCATCGAGCCGATAGATGCGCCGTTCCGTCGCCCCTTCCGGGTCCGTGCCGGTGCCGATTTCCATGGGGCCAGCGCGGGTTTCAAATCGCCCTGCCGCCGCCCAGGGCAGGCTCGCAGCTTCTTCCTGCCGGCCAAGTTCGCCCATGCGCGCACCACGAAGGCCGCGCCCGGGCGCCAGCAGCGATATCGCTTCCAACAGATTGGTCTTGCCCGCGCCGTTTTCGCCCGCGATGCAAATCAGGGATGCGTCAAAGCGCGCATCCAATCTCCGCCAAGACCGGAAATCCGTCAGCCTGAGACGCGCAAGGAAAAGCCCCGGCGCCGTCACACCCGCATCGGCATCAGGACGAACAGCGCTTCCGGCCGGGACGCATCGCGCACAATAGTCGGCGCCGCGCCATCGGCGAACATGAATTCCAGCTTGTCTTCGACAAGATCAGTGATGTCGGACAAATACCGCGCCTGGAAGCCAATCTCCAAAGCGCCGCTGGTATAGGCGACATCATCGCCTTCCAGATCTTCCTGCGCTTCGCCCTGATCCGGGCTCGCGGCCGAAACACGCAAATGATTGGTGCCAAGGCTGAGCTTCACCGGGCGAGATCTTTCGCTGCTGATCGCCGCCACACGCTTCACTGCATCGGCGAAATCCTTGCGCGGCACAACAAGCTTCTTGTCATTGCCGCGCGGGATCACGCGTTCATATTCGGGAAAGGTGCCATCAATCAGCTTGCTGGTGAGCGTGACAGTGCCAAGCGCGAATTGCACCTTGGTGTCCGATAGCCGCACCACGATCTCATCCTGGGTTTCTTCGGCAAGCTTGCGGATTTCATTCACGGTCTTGCGCGGCACGATCACGCCCGGCATGGCCTTCGCACCTTCCGGCAGCGGTTCTTCCACACGCGCCAGCCGATGCCCATCGGTCGCGACAGCGCGCAGCACCGGCTGGCCTTCGCTTTCGGTCGCGTGGATATAGATGCCGTTTAGGTAATAGCGTGTTTCTTCAGTGGAAATCGCGAATTTCGTGCGGTCAATCAAATCGCGCAGCACGCCGGCCTTGATGCTGAATTGCACCGGCATGCGCCCTTCGGTCATGGAAGGAAAATCATCCACCGCCAGCACCGCGAGGCTGGTATTGAAACGGCCAGAACGCAGCGCAAGCGGCCCATCGCCGCCGCCATGGTCGAATTCAACGCGCGCCCCTTCGGGCAGGTTGCGAATGATTTCATAAAGCGTTGCCGCCGGCGCCGTGGTGCGCCCAGCGCGTGCCACCGTGACCCCTGCGATATCTTCGACCACCGCGATTTCCATATCGGTTGCGGTCAGTTTCAGCGCGCCGCCGGAACTCGCTTCGATCATGACATTGGCAAGGATGGGGATGGTGTTGCGCCGTTCCACCACGCTTTGCACATGGGTGAGCGCCTTGAGCAATACCGCCCTGTCAACCGAGAATTTCATCGTTCCGACGCCCCGATCCTGTTGTGGCGATCTCAGCCGCAGCCAGATGGGCTACGGGGGTGAACCGCCAGTGAAATCCTGCCCGGGCGACAAAGCTGCCGAATCGGCGCGATGCAGCGCCCGGATTCGTTCCCCCATACCAGCCTGGAAGGGGCCAGAAAAGCGGCCCAGCCTGTGGAAAACTTACCTTGGACTGCCCTGACCAGCCCTTCAGGTTTCCAGCATGCGCCGAAGCAGTTCCACATCCTCAGCGAAGGACCCATCGCCCTGCATCAGCTCCGCCACACGAGAGACGGCATGCATAACGGTCGTATGGTCCCGATTGCCAAAGCGCCGCCCGATTTCAGGGAGTGAGCGCGATGTCAGCTGCTTTGCCAAATACATCGCGACCTGCCGGGGCCGCGCGACATTGCGGGCGCGGCGGGCGGAGGACATGTCGGTCAGGCGGATATTGTAATGCTCGGCGACCTTGCGCTGAATTTCCTCAATCGTGACGCGCCGGTCATGGGCGCGGAGGATATCATGCAAAACCTCCTGCGCGCCTTCGAGGGTAATGGGCCGGCCAAACAGATTGGCCCAGGCGATCAGGCGATTAAGCGCGCCTTCCAATTCCCGCACATTGGACGTGATCTTATGCGCCAGGAATTCCATGACGCGCGACGGCACCGCAACCCCGGATGACGCTGCCTTGGCTTCCAGGATCGAGATGCGGAGTTCATAGGTGGTCGCGTGCAGATCAGCCACCATGCCGCAGCCAAGGCGCGTGCGCAGCCGATCTTCAATGCCAGACAGGTCGGATGGCGATTTGTCGGCGGAAATCACAATCTGCTTGCCGGCATCCACCAGCGCATTGAAGGTATGGAAGAATTCTTCCTGCGTATTGTCCTTGCCGATCAGGAATTGCAGGTCATCCACCATCAGCACATCAACCGAACGCAGCGTTTCCTTGAATTCCATGGTGGCTTGGCTGCGCAGCGCGGCGATGAAGCGATACATGAATTTCTCGGCGCTCATATAGGCAACTTGGCGCGTCGGATGCTGTTCGCGAATGGCCCATGCAATGGCGTGCATCAGATGCGTCTTGCCAAGCCCAACACCGCCATACAGGAACAGCGGATTGAAGCCAGGTGTTACTGGCTTTTCCGCCACACGGCGCGCACAGGCATGGGCGAATTCATTGGGCTTGCCGACAATGAAGCTATCAAAGGTGAAGCGCGGATCAAGCGGTGCGGACCAATCGCCGCGCGGATCAGCGGCACGGGGCGTGGCATTCGTCAGGCTTTCCGCCAAGGGCTGCGGGCCATTTGCCGAAGCTTCTTCAGTAGCCGCGCGGCTGCCGACCGCCACACGCAAATCAACCCGGCGAATGGCGGGGTTTTGTTGTTGCCACAGCGCACGAAGCCGATCACCATAATGGCTGCTCACCCAATCGCGCAGAAAGCGCGTCGGCAGCGTGATGGTCGCCTCATCACCATCAACAGAGGCCAAGGTCATTTGCCGAAGCCAGCTGCGGAATTCGACATCGCCCACTTCTTCGCGCAGTTTGGCGCGGATACGGGCCCATGCTTCCGCCCAGGCAGCGGGACCTTGCGGGGGCGTGCCATCGCTTAGCTTTTCAGTGCTCCGCAAAACGCTGCCCCCTTCACGCTCAAAACCATTATTCCCCGTTGCAAGGCATCATGCGGCGGAGCGCAGTGAAAGATCAATAGCAAAAAAACCCGAACGACAAATTTACAAAAAGGCGTGCCACCATGTCGTTTTTTCTTGACATGCTGGCTTCGATTATCGGCTTACAGGATGGCCAACGCAGTTCAAAAAACACAAACAAAAAGACGCGCTGCCAAAGCAACGCGCCTCCATCTCAACATAAAAAAAGAAGATGCGCGCCGTCAGGCGCCGGCAGACTTCACGCGCGCCGAGAGCCGCGACAATTTCCGCGCGACCGTGTTGGCGTGCAGCACACCCTTGGTTGCAGCGCGCTGCATTTCGGGTTGCGCCGCGCGAAAGGCTTCCTGCGCTGCGGCCTTGTCGCCCGACTTCACCGCTTCTTCGACCTTGCGCAAAAAGCTGCGCACGCGCGACTTGCGCGCCTTGTTGCGCGCGCTGCGCTTTTCAATCTGACGAATGCGCTTACGCGCGGAAGCATTATTGGCCATGGGCTGTCTGTTCAAACCTGAAGATGGAAAGGCCGGCGTCCCGCCAGCGAAGGGCGCGTAACTACCCCCGGAGCATGCTTCGCGTCAAGTCGGGTGAGCCGCCTTGCCACCGGATGCCGCAGCACCGCTTTTCTTTACCTTCCGACCCGCTAAATACCACGCCATGAAGCGTTTCTGGGAAGCGGCCCTGGCCGTGCCAAGGCTTGAAGGTGGCTATGGGGTAGTGCTGGATGGCCGTCCCCTTCGGCTGCCCGGCGGCAATATCCTCACCACCGAAAGCCACCCCTTGGCCGAGGCGATTGCCGAGGAATGGCACAAGGCCGGCGGCACCAAGGGCGGTGAGATGCGCCAGGATGATGTGCCCCTCACCCGGCTTTTGGGCGCCGCCCAGGAACGGATCGCGCCAGACCTGAAGGCCATCGTGGAAGGCCTCGTTAAATATGGCGAAACCGATCTGCTCTGCTACCGGGCCGAGGATCACCGCCTGGCCGCCCGGCAGGCGGAAGCCTGGCAGCCGATGCTGGACTGGGCCGCGCTGGCGCTGGGTGCGCCGCTCAGCACCACGCAGGGCCTGATGCCCGTGCCGCAAGCCCCGGCAAGCCTGGCCGCGCTTCAGGCTGCGGTCGCGCGGCATGATGCGGCGGGGCTCGCCGCGCTTGGTGTTGCCGTGCCGGCCTTGGGCAGCCTGGTGCTTGGCCTCGCCCTCAGCCTTGGGCGACTGGATGCCGAGGAAGCGCATCGCCTGGCCACCGTGGATGAGCTGTATCAGGAGGAATTCTGGGGCCACGATGATGAGGCCGCGGCGCGCCGCGCGGACCGGTTGGCTGAGGTGAGGCTGGCAGCGCGTTTCATGGCGCTGATGGCGGGATGAGGCTTTTGCGCTAGGCTTTCGGTGATTGATCTTGTCGGTCGTGCCTGTCTCGACCGGCTTCGCCCCGGAGCCCGCCATGAGAAAAACTATCCGCCACGTGCTGCTGATGCTGTTGGTCGCGCTGCCGATCCTGCCCGCGCATGCAGAGCCCGAACCGCTGATGGAAGACCCCTTCGGCATTATCGGCGCCGCCCCCACCCCCGTTGGCGGCCAAACCTTGGCCCTTGGTCTTGGCTATTCCCGCGCGCGGAATGGCGCGAACCGCGATCTTTACGGCGGCGCGCTGGAAGCCGAAGCGGGCTTGGTCCGCGGGCTTGATCTGCGTTTTGCCCAAACAGCGGAATACGGCCCCGCGGCACCTTACCCGGCGGATGACACCAAGCGGCTTTGGGGCGGGCTTTCGCAGCTCGGGCTGCGTTGGCAAATCCTGGAAGAAGATGGTTGGCGCCCGGCGCTGGGTGTTTTCGGTGCTGTGCGCACCGCCTATGGCGAGACAAGCGGGCCATCGCAAAGCGGGCAGATTGTTGGCCTGCTGAGCAAGACTCTGATTGAAGGCCCGCGCCCGCTGGCGTTTTCCTTCAATGCCGGCTGGTCTGAGTTATTCAATGCGGAACCGGGGGAAAGGGCGGGGCGGTATGAATTCGCCACCGGGATTACGCAGAACCTGACGCAGAATACGTCACTCGGTGTCAGCTATTTGCGCGCGCAGCAGGATCGTGGCGAGAAGGATCTGAACCTTATCGCTGCAGGGCTTTGGCATCGACTGGGGCGCGCTGGCCCCATCATGGCGGCTGGGGTTGGCGCAGGCATAGGCGATGATTCGCCGAACTTTCTGGTCTTCGCTTCCTTCAAATGGCTGTTTGGTGCGGCAGCGCCGTGAAGCCGTTCCCCGTTACGCCTCAATGGCCTGATAGGTCAGCATATTGATCAGGCGACGATAGTGTTGGCGCAATTCACCAGGTGCATGGGCCATGAAGACAACGCTTAGCCGTTCAGCAGGATCGGCCCAGAAATAGGTGCCCCAAACGCCGGACCAGCCAAAAGCGCCGGGCGCGCCCATAAGGCCCGATCCTCCGCGCGAAAGGCGCACCGCGACCGTCAGGCCAAAGCCATAGCCATCCAAGGCCGGGTCCATGCTGGCCACGCGATTTTCGATGCCCTGCAAATGATCCGATGCCATCCAGGCAACCGTTTGCGGCGCCAGCACACGCACGCCATTCAAAACGCCGCCGGCGCGTAGCATTTCGGCAAAGCGGAGATAATCGGCAGCGGTTGAAACCAAACCCGCGCCACCGGTTTCCATCTTTGGCGCACGCAACGGCGCTTCGACAGATTGCGGTGCGCCCGTGATGGGGTCTTTCGCGAAGGGTCGCGCAAAGCGCGCCAGTTTTTCCGCCGGCAGCATATAGCCGGTTTCCGCCATGCCGAGCGGCGCGAAAACACGTTCCCGCATCAGCGCACCAAGCGAGGCACCGCCCGCGCGTTCCGCAACCGCGCCCAGCACATCAGTGGAAAGCCCATATTCCCAAACCGTGCCGGGGTGGTGGCGGAGCGGCAGCTTGCCCAATGCCTGCGCAAAGCCCTCCGTATCCATATTCTCGGCGACCCAGAAGGAACCAGGCGGTGCCACGGCATGCACCGCCGAGCCATCGCGCCCGCCATACACCAGGCCCGTGGTGTGGCGCATGGCATCCTGCACCGTCATGGGGCGCTTCGCGGCTTCGGTTTCAATTGGGCCTTGGCCGGACAGCATCACTGGCGTTGGCTTCGCGACCCGCATTTGCATCAACGGCGGCAGCCAGGCCCCGACCGGGTCTGTCACCAACATCCGGCCTTCTTCAATCAGCGAAAGCGCCACCACGCCGGTGACGGGCTTGGTCATGGAGGCGATGGAGAACATCGCATCCGCTTGCATCGGTGCGCCGGATACGGGATCGCGCGCGCCAATTGCTTCCAGATGCACAAGCTTGCCATCACGCGCGATGGCAACAACGCAGCCCGGCAGCCTGCCCGCCGCCATTTCGCGTTCCATCGCCGGGCGAATACGCGCGAGCCTTGCGGCGGACATGCCAACCAATTCAGGCTGCACCACCGGCAAAGGCGGTGTATCGGTTTCAATCACCGGGGTCATGGCGCGTTTTCTCCGACAAAAGGATTGCTCTGCCGTTCCGCGCCAAAGCTGGAAGCCGGGCCATGGCCGCAGAGGAATTGGATATGGTCACCAAGCGGAAACAGTTTTGTCCGAATGGCCTGCAGCAAGGCTGCCGTGTCCCCATAGGGAAAATCCGTGCGCCCGATGGAGCCCTGAAACAGCACATCACCCACAATCGCGATGCCCATATCCGGGTTCACGAAAACCACATGCCCCGGCGTATGGCCCGGGCAATGCAGCACATCAAAGGCAATGCCGGCGATGTCCACCTGTTCGCCTTCTTCAAGCCAGCGGCTGGGCGTGACAGTGCGGCATTGCAGCCCGTATTTTGCACCCTGTTCCACCAGGCCATCCAGCAGAAAAGCATCGGCGCGATGCGGGCCTTCAATCGGGATATTGCCCAGCACTTCCGCCAATTCCGCGGCACCGCCCGCATGATCCATATGGCCATGCGTCAGCAGGATGCGGTCAATGGTGATGCCGGCTTCAGTAATGGCGCCTTCAATGCGCGCGACATCGCCGCCAGGGTCTATCACGACGCCGTGTTTGGTGTCCTGATCCCAGATCAGGGCACAGTTTTGCTGAAAGGGTGTCACGGGGATGATGGCGGCGGCGAGGGTCATGGCCAAAGGCTGGCCCGATCAGGGCCAAAGGTAAAGCCGCTGCGGCGTTCTATTTCTTGTGTACCTGCGCAAGCGTGGCGCGTGCTAGCGCCAGGGCTTCGCCGAGTGCCGCCATATCGCCAAGCTGATTGGCGAGAATCAGCACCAAAGCGGCATTCAGATCAGCGCTTTGGCTTTCCGTCAGGCCACGATGCGCTTCAATAATGGCGCGATAGGCCTCATCGGGATCGGCGAAGCGCGCCTTGGTATCAAGCCCTGTCATGCCGCATCTGCCTTCCTGAACCTTGGCTTCAGCGCGGTCTCGCCATTCAAAGACAGAAACCAGCGCGGCTACCGCCAGCGAGCGCAGTGATGAATTGAAAAATTGGCGGACCCGATACGATTCGAACGTACGACCTTTGCCTTCGGAGGGCAACGCTCTATCCAGCTGAGCTACGGGTCCCCAAAAACGCTTCTAGCCTGCCCATCCGCTCAGGGAAAGGGCTTTTGCCAAGCGCCCCCTCATTCCGCCGGAATTGATTGTTCCAGCCGATAGGGATGCGCGCGATAGGCGCCCAGGATTTTCATGGAGGAGGAGAAAAACGCCAGCTCCTCAAACGCGCGGCGGAGCCCTGGCTGATCCGGATGGCCATCCACGTCACACAGGAATTGCGTCGCGGCGAAGCGCCCACCCACCATATAGCTTTCCAGCTTGGTCATATTGATCCCATTGGTGGCAAAGCCGCCCAAAGCCTTATAGAGCGCGGCGGGGATGGACCGGACCTGAAAGACAAAGGTGGTCACCACATTGGGCGCCTCCACCGGCGCATCCGCCCTATCGCGGGACATGACGTAAAAGCGCGTCGTGTTATGCGCCTCATCCTCCACATTCCGCTTCAGCACTTCCAGCCCATAGATTTCGGCGGCCAATTCGCTGGCAATGGCGGCATCTTCCACGCCGCCACGCTCAGCAATCAGTGCTGCGGCGCCGGCGGTATCGGCTTCAATCACCGGGGTCAGGTTCATGTCCTTCAGCAGGCGCAGCACCTGGCCCAAAGCAACCGGATGGCTATGGGCGCGCTTCAGCGTGGAAAGGCTCGCGCCCTTTGGCGCCAGCAGGCAATGTTCCACGCGCTGAAAATGCTCGCCCACCACGAAAAGCCCGGAATCGGGCAGCATGCGGTGAATATCCGGCACCCGGCCGGCGAGCGAATTCTCGCAAGGCAGCATGGCCAGATCGCATTGCCCATCGCGCAGCGCTGCCATGGCTGCTTCGAAGGATGGGCAGGGCAAGGTTTCTGAGCCCGGATAGGCAGCGCGGCAGGCGAGGTCAGAATAGGCGCCAAGAACGCCCTGAAAGGCAATGCGATGGGCTGACATGGGTATTTCCTTCAGGGGGCCAAAAGGGCGCGGGCGCGTTCAAGGTCTTCGGGCGTATCCACGCCAAAGGGGCCGTGTTCCACCCGAGCGGCGCTGATTTTCATGCCCGCTTCCAGGGCACGAAGCTGTTCCAGCTTTTCGCGCAGTTCAAGCGGGCTGGCCGGCAGAGTCACAAAGCGGTCGAGCGCAGCACGGCGATAGGCATAGACACCAATATGATGCCAGCGCGGCCCATCCCCCCAGGGGATTGGCAGGCGGGAGAAATACAGCGCCGGCGCCACCATGGCATCGCCGGTGAAGGCGCAGGCGCATTTAACAAAGGAATCGGTACGCGCTTCCACCTCATTGGCAATCGGGCAGACCAGCGTGCCGATATCCACAGCCGGGTCTTCCAAAGGCGCCAGCACGGCGCGGAGTGTCTCCGGCCTAATGGTCGGGAAATCGCCCTGCAGATTGACCACCACGTCAAACTCGCCCGCCGGGTCCAGCGCCTTCATGGCGCGCTGTACGCGATCCGTGCCGGAAGGCACATCATCGGCCACTAATACGGCCTGTGCTCCGGCAGCGCTGGCGGCGGCGGCGATTTCCTCCTCGGCGCAGGCCACTGCCAGGGGGCCGATCCCGGCTTCTCGGGCGCGATCAAGCACATGGGCGATCATGGGGCGGCCATGAATATCGGCCAGTGGCTTGCCGGGCAGGCGGGTCGCGGCCATACGGGCAGGGATGACAAGGATAGGACGCAAGGAAAAGGGCTCCGGCCGCCTTGTCGGCGGGGTGGGTGATCTATATGTTCCCGGCGTTCTAAAGAAGCGTGTCCCCGGGTGCAAACCGGCTGGCAGCGCCCGGTGTGAGGAAGAGCTTAGCCATGAGTAACAGTCTTGAAATGAACAAGATTTTCGCTGCCATTCTGACGGCGGGCGTCACCTTTGGCATGGCGGGCCTTGTTGGCCGCCTGGTCGTGCATCCAACCATGCCGCATCACAGCGTGCTTCAGATTGGCGAAGCCGCGCCAGCGCAGGCAGCCGCAGCCCCCGCCGCGCCGGCCTTGGAACCCATCACGCCCCTGCTCGCTGCCGCCAATGTGCAGGCCGGGCAGCAATTGGCGCAGCGCCAATGCGCTTCCTGCCATAGCTTCAATGAAGGTGGGCGTTCCGGCGTTGGCCCGAACCTTTACGCCATTGTGGGCGCCAAGCACGCGCATATTGAAGGCTTTAATTACTCGGCTGCCATTCGTGCCATGGCCAGCAAGCCCTGGGGCTATGAAGAATTGAACGCCTGGATCGCCAATCCGCGCGCCTATGCCCCGGGCAATAAGATGACCTATGCCGGCATGGCGAGTGTGCAGAATCGTGCGGATCTGATCGCCTATCTGCGGTCGATTTCGCCCAACGCGCCCGCGCCCTGATCCCGCAAAACTTCATCGCGGTGGCGGAAGCCGCCGCTGATCGGGCGGCGGCCGTGATCCGGCCGCTGTTTCGTTCGGCGCTGTTGGTGGAAGCCAAGGGCGATGCCAGCCCCGTCACCCGCGCCGACAAGGAAGCCGAGGAAGCGATTCGCGCCCTTTTGGCCGAAACCCTGCCGAATCATGGCGTGATCGGCGAAGAACATGGCTCGGAACGCCCGGATGCCGAATGGGTCTGGGTGCTGGACCCGATTGATGGCACCCGCGCCTTTGTCACGGGTCGCCCCATCTTTGGCAGCCTGCTTGGCCTGCTGCATCGTGGCAAACCCGTGCTTGGCATTATTGACCAGCCCATCACTGGCGAGCGCTGGTTGGGCGTCGCGGGTCAGCCGACGCGGTTTTCCGGCCCCTTCGCCGGCACGGCGCGCTGCCGCCCCTGTGCTGCCTTGGCCGAGGCCGAGCTTTCCTGCACCAGCCCGGATATGTTCAGCGCTGCCAATCGCCCTGGTTTTGACCGGCTGCGGAACGGGGCGCGCCGCGTGACCTGGGGCGGCGATTGCTATGCCTTTGGCCTAGTGGCGCTTGGCCTGATTGATGTGGTGGCCGAAAGCGATTTGAAAATCTGGGATTGGGCCGCCCTGGTGCCGGTGATTGAAGGGGCAGGCGGGCGCGTGACGGATTGGGTTGGGCAGCCACTTCATCCGGGCAGCGATGGGCGCGTGCTGGCGCTGGGTGATCCTCGCTTGTTGCAAGAAGCGGTTCATCTTTTACAAAGCTGAAACACAGCGCCATTGCCCCGGGCGCCCTGAACCCCCATCCTGAAGCCTATGCAACGACGTGACCTTTTGGCGCTCGGCGCCGCCTTGACCAGCTTGCCCCTAGGGGCGCGCGCCGCGAATCCTGCCGGGGGTGACAGGCCCGGTGAGGTGGTGCGCACCCATGCCATGGCGCTGCTGGGGGAGCCCGCCTTGCCGGCGGATTTCACCCATTGGCCATGGGTCAATCCGAATGCGCCGAAGGGCGGTGAGATCACGCTGACCGCCATCGGGTCCTTTGACAGTTTCAACCCCTTCATCCTGCGCGGTACGCCGGCGGTTGGCAGCACGCTGATTTATGACACGATGCTGTCGCGCAATTTGGATGAGCCGCTATCCCAATATGGCCATCTGGCGCGCATCATTGAATTGCCGGCGGATCGCAAGGGCGTAACTTTCGAATTGCGCGAAGGCGCGCGCTGGCATGATGGCCGGCCGATCACGGCAGAAGATGTTGTCTTCAGCTTCACGACGCTGCGCGCCAATGGCCGGCCCTTCTTCCGTTCCTATTGGGCGGATGTGACGGAAGTGGTGGCGGAAGATGCGCGGCGTGTGACCTATCGTTTCCGCACCGATGAGAACCGCGAATTGCCGTTGATATTGGGTGAGATGTCCATCCTGCCGCGGCATTTCTGGGAAGGGCGGGACTTCACGCGGCCAAGCCTTGATCTGCCCTTGGGATCGGGAGCCTATCGTATTGATCGTTTTGAACCCAATCGCACCGTGGTGCTGCGCCGCGTGGCTGATTATTGGGGGCGCGATTTGCCGACGACGCGCGGCATGTCCAATGTTGATGTCATTCGCTACGAATATTTCCGCGACACCACCGTGGCGTTTGAAGCCTTCAAGGCTGGGCAGATTGATTTCCGCCAGGAAAATGTCGCGCGTGATTGGGCCACGGGTTATGATTTCCCCGCTGCGCGGCGCGGTCTCGCCACCAAGCAGGAAATCCGGCACGAAATCCCAACCGGCATGCAGGCTTTCGCCGTTAATCTGCGTCGGCCCTTGTTTCAGGATGCGCGGGTGCGCCGCGCCCTGATAGAAGTGTTCGACTATGAATGGATGAACATCAACCTGTTCTATGGCGCCTATACGCGGACCGAGAGCTATTTTTCCAATTCGGATTTTGCGTCTCGTGGTCTGCCGGAAGGGCGCGAATTGGAAATCCTGAACCAATATCGCGGCCGTGTGCCGGAGGCTGTTTTCACTGAGGAATATCGCCTGCCGAAAACCGATGGTTCCGGCAATAACCGCGAAGGGCTGCGCCGGGCGCTCGCGCTATTGCGTGAGGCAGGCTGGAATGTGCGGGACCGGCGCCTGGTGAATGCCGAAGGCCGGCGCTTTGAATTCGAAATCCTGTTGCAAGGCGCGACATTTGAACGTGTCGCGCTGCCCTATGTGCAGTGGCTGGAACGGCTTGGCATTGCAGCGCGCGTGCGCACCGTGGACCCGGCGCAATATCAGGTGCGCGTGGATGCCTTTGACTATGACATGACGATTGACAGCATCGGCCAGGGCTTTCACCCCGGCAATGAACAACGCGATTACTGGACCTGCGCCAAGGCGCGCGAGAATGGCAGCCAGAACGTCGCCGGCATTTGCGACCCGGTGATTGATGAGCTGGTGGAAATGGTGATTGCCGCGCCAAACCAGGCCGAGCTTACTGCGCGCACCCGCGCCCTGGACCGCGTGCTGCTGCATCACAACTACATGATCCCGCATTGGCATAGCCGGAGCTTCCGCATCGCCTTCTGGGAGCGCTTTGGCAGGCCGGAGAAAACCCCGCGCTTTGGCCTCGGCTTTCCTACGGCCTGGTGGATAGACCCTGCGCGCGATGCCGCTTTGGCTGAAGCCCGGCGCAATCTGTAGAAATGGCCGCCTATCTTCTTCGCCGCTTGCTACTGGTGATTCCGACCCTGTTCGGGATCATCCTGATCAATTTTGCCGTGGTGCAATTCGCCCCTGGCGGGCCGGTTGAACAGATGCTGGCGGAATTGCGCGGCGAAGGCCAGACCATGGGGCGCATCACGGGCGAAGGCGGCGGTGAAATCCGCACGCCCAATGCCTTGGAACAGCGCGGCACTGGCGGTGGCGGTGATGGGCCGGTTGGGAATTATCGCGGCGCGCGCGGGCTTGATCCCGCGATTGTCGCCGAAATTGAACGCGCCTTTGGCTTCGACAAGCCGGCCACCACGCGCTTCAAGGAAATGATCCTGGGTTACCTGACCTTTGATTTCGGGCGGTCACTGTTTCGCGATAGGCCAGTGGTTGACCTGATTATCGAAAAAATGCCGGTGTCCATTTCGCTTGGCCTCTGGTCCACACTGCTGATTTATTTGATCTCCATCCCGCTTGGCATCAGAAAGGCAGTGCGTGATGGGTCGCGCTTTGATGTCGCGACATCGGCGGTGGTGCTGATTGGCTATGCCATACCGGGCTTTTTGTTTGCGATTGTGCTGGTGGTGTTCTTCGCTGGCGGTTCCTTCTTTCAATGGTTCCCTTTGCGCGGGCTGAACAGTCCAGGGTCGGAAACCTGGTCACTTGGTGCGCGCATTATGGATTACGCCTGGCATATGGTGCTGCCGACCATTGCGCTGGTGATTGGCGGCTTCGCCACGCTGACGATGCTGACCAAAAACGCCTTTCTGGATGAGATCGGCAAGCAATATGTGCTGACTGCGCGTGCCAAGGGCGGGTCCGAAAGCCGCGTGCTCTATGGCCACATCTTCCGCAATGCCATGATGCTGATCATTGCGGGCTTCCCGGCAGCCTTCATCGGCATTCTGTTCACTGGTGCGCTGCTGGTGGAAATTGTATTCTCGCTCGATGGGCTTGGGCTGCTTGGTTTTGAAAGCGCGATACGACGCGACTATCCGGTGATGTTCGCCACGCTTTACATCTTCACCCTGATGGGCCTCGTGATGCAGATTATCGGTGATTTCACCTATACTTTGGTGGACCCGCGCATTGATTTTGAGGCGCGGCGATGACGCTTTCCCCCCTCACGCAGCGCCGGCTCGCGAATTTCCGCGCCAATAAGCGCGGCTATTGGTCACTGATCATTTTCGGCGTGCTGTTTTTCATCACGCTTTTCGCCGAATTCCTGGCCAATGACCGACCCATTGTCGCGCGTATTGATGGGCGCTGGTATGCGCCGGTGCTGGTGGATTATGCCGAAAGTGACATTATCGAAGACGGCTTGCCCACGCTGACGGATTGGCATGATCGCGGCTTTCGCGAGGAGATTGAGGCCAAGGGTGCAACCCTGATTTGGCCGCTGATCCCCTATTCCTACCGGACCGTGGTGCGTGATTTGGGCCGGCCCGCGCCGGCGCCACCTTCGGCACGCAATTGGCTTGGCACGGATGATCAGGCGCGGGATGTGCTGGCACGGGTAATTTATGGCTTTCGCATTTCCGTGCTGTTTGGCTTTACGCTTACCATCATCAGCTCCGTCATCGGAATCGCCGCTGGCGCGGTGCAGGGTTTTTATGGCGGCACGACGGATTTGCTGTTTCAGCGCTTCATCGAAATCTGGTCCGGCATGCCGCAGCTTTTCCTGCTGATCATTCTGGCGAGCGTGATTGAACCAAGCTTCTGGGTGCTGTTGATCTTCCTGCTGCTGTTTTCCTGGATGAACCTGACCGGCGTGGTGCGCGCCGAATTCCTGAGGGGCCGCAACTTCGATTATGTGCGCGCCGCCAAGGCTTTGGGCGTTTCCGATGCGCGCATCATGCAGCGCCATATCCTGCCGAATGCGATGGTCGCGACCCTCACCTTTCTGCCCTTCATTTTGTCGGGCAGTGTCACAGTGCTGGCCTCGCTCGATTTTCTGGGGTTTGGCCTGCCACCGGGCTCGCCCTCGCTCGGGGAATTGGTCAATCAGGGCAAGAATAACCTGACTGCGCCGTGGCTGGCGCTGACCAGCTTCTTTGTATTGGGCGGCATGCTGACGCTGCTGATTTTTGTTGGTGAAGCGGTGCGCGATGCCTTCGACCCACGCAAATTGCCGGGGGGGCAGGGCTGATGGCACTGCTTTCAGTGCGTGATCTTTCGGTGGCCTTTCGCGGGCGGGAAGTGGTGCACGGCGTTTCCTTTGATGTGCAGCCTGGCGAAACCCTGGCGCTGGTGGGCGAAAGCGGCAGCGGCAAATCCGTCACCGCACTGTCCTGCCTGCGCCTGCTGTCCAGCGCCGGCAGCAACCCGGCCGGGTCTATCACTTTGGATGGTATTTCGGTGCTGGATGCGGATGACGGGCAACTACGCGAATTGCGCGGCGGCGTGGCCGGCATGGTGTTTCAGGAACCCATGACCTCGCTCAATCCCCTGCACACCATTGAGCGCCAGATCGCTGAGGCTATTACGCTGCATCGTCCGCTTTCGGGCCCTGCCTTGCGTGCGCGGGTGATTGAATTGCTGCGGCTTGCGGGCTTTCCGCAGGCTGAGGAACGGCTCGGCGCCTATCCGCATCAGCTCTCGGGTGGGCAGCGTCAGCGCGTGATGATTGCCGGTGCGCTCGCCAATGATCCAAAACTGCTGATTGCTGATGAGCCAACCACGGCTTTGGATGTGACCATCCAGGCGCAGATTTTGGAATTGCTCGCCTCACTCAAGCAGCGCCTTGGTATGGCGATGCTGCTGATCACGCATGACCGTTCGATCGTGCGCCGCCATGCGGATCGTGTGGTGGTGATGAAGGATGGCAACGCGGTGGAACAGGGCAAGGTTGCCGAGGTGTTCGCCGCGCCGAAGCACGACTATACGCGCATGCTGCTGGCAACCGAACCGCGCGGTGCGCCGGCGCCCATCCCCGCCGATGCTGCGCCCACGCTGGAAGCGCGCGATATCCGCGTGCATTTCCCGATCCGCCGCGGCTTGCTGCGCCGTGTAGTGGCGGAGGTGAAGGCCGTGAATGGTGTGTCGCTGTCGCTGCGCGCTGGGGAGACGCTTGGCCTGGTCGGTGAAAGCGGCTCAGGCAAGACCACACTTGGCCTGGCGCTGCTCCGCATGGCCGATAGCCAGGGCAGCATTGTCTTTGCCGGGCAGGATTTGCAGGCGCTTTCCACCCGCGCGCTGCGCCCTTGGCGCCGGCGCATGCAAATTGTCTTCCAAGACCCCTTCGGCGCGCTGTCACCGCGCTTGAGTGTTGCGGAGATTATCGGTGAGGGCTTGGAAGTGCATGAAGCCAGCCTGCCACGCGCCGAACGCCTGGCGCGGGTGACTGAGGCTTTGCGCGAAGTGGGCCTGGACCCCGCCATGGCAGAACGCTACCCGCATGAATTTTCCGGCGGCCAACGCCAACGCATCGCCATTGCGCGCGCCATGGTACTGAAGCCAAGCCTGGTTGTGTTGGATGAACCAACCAGCGCGCTTGATGTCAGCGTACAGGCGCAGGTGGTGGATTTGCTTCGCGATTTGCAGGCGCGCCATGGGCTGGCATACGTGTTCATCTCTCATGATCTGCGCGTGGTGCGCGCCATGGCGCATCGCATTGCGGTGCTGAAGGATGGGCTTGTGGTGGAAGAAGGCGAAGCCGCTGCGCTGGTGCAGGCCCCCAAGCAAGCCTATACGCGTCAATTGATGGCAGCCGCTTTCGACCTGAGCAGCAATGAAAAGGCAACGACCCCACAGTGAGTGAATTGGAACGCCTGAAAGAGATGCTGGATGCCGAGCAGGTGAAGCTTGGCGTCAGCCTGCGCCGGATGAATTCGCCGGGCTCCCCGGTTTATCGCACCTGGGAAAATGTCTGGCCGACGGCAACCATCCTCACCAGCAGCTTCCTTGCGCTGAAATGGGGCGGCGCGCCCTTGGAAGCGCTTGGTGTGCAGCAGGGTGGCACCTGGGCCGGCATGGCGGTGCTTGGCATTGGCTGTTGGTGGTGGCTCAAGAAGATCATGCCAAAAATCAAGGATGGCGTGTTTGAACGCACTGCCGCCTTGGCGCTTTCATCGCCGCATCAATTTGATTTCCTCTGGTCCAAAAGCATCCTCAGCCTTTATGCGAAGCTGCCCGATGGTACGGAATGGGCAGCGACAAGGCGGGATGATTGGCGCGCCTTTGTGCGCCGGCTGGATGAAGCATTGTCAAAGGAAAACGCGTAATGGCCATTCTGCTTTCCACCAAGGCGCACACCATGCAGGATTGGAAGGCGGCACTGCTCGCCGTTGATCCCAGCCTGGAAATTCGGCTCTTCCCTGATGCGGGCAACCCAGATGAGATTGAAGCTGCGGTGGTTTGGACTGCGCATGACATGATGGAATTGCGCCGCTATCCGAATCTGAAGCTGATTGTTTCCATGGGTGCCGGCGTTGATCATTTGCTGCGCTCGCCGGGGCCGCCGCCGGGCATTCCGGTGGCGCGCCTGAAGGATGTGCTGCTCACCAGCGCCATGGCAGAATGGGTACTGCTGAATGTGCTGCGCTTTCACCGGCAAGACCCGGAATACCGCGCGCTGCAGCAGCGCAAGGAATGGCTTGAACTTTCGGCGCCGAGCACCGCAGAACGACGCGTAGGTATTCTCGGCATTGGCGAATTGGGCAGTGCCTCGGCGCGCGTGCTGACCTCACTTGGCTTTCCGGTCATGGGCTGGTCGCGCAGCGCAAAGACACTGCCCGGCGTGCAGAATTTCCATGGTGCAGAAGGGCTGGTGGCGATGGCGGGGCAAAGCGATATCCTGATTTGCCTGCTGCCACTCACACCGCAAACGCGTGGCGTGTTGAATGCCAGGCTGTTATCGGCACTGCCGCGCGGCGCTTATGTGATCAATGGCGCGCGTGGCGGGCATATGGTCGCGGAAGATATGCTGGCGGCACTCGATTCCGGCCATATCGCCGGTGCGGCCTTGGATGTGTTTGAACCCGAACCGCTGCCCGCGGAAAGCCGCTTCTGGTCCCACCCCAAAGTGTTTCTGACGCCGCATGCCGCGAGCATCACCATCCCAGCGAGCGTGGCGCCACAAGTGGTGGAGAATATCCACAACATGCGCGCCGGCCGGTCGCTGATCAATCTGGTGGATTTCAGCCTAGGATACTGAAAGCTTTCAAAGAGTCGCACCACCATCAATGGCGAGTTCCGACCCGGTCATATAGCCGCTTTCGCCTGAAAGCAGGAACAGCACCAGCCGCGCCACCTCATCCGCCGTGCCCTGCCGTCCCATGGGCACGGATTTCAACCGCGCGGCGTTTTCTTCTGGTGAGCGGATATCGAGCATCGGCGTTGCGATCGGCCCTGGATGGACTGAATTCACGCGAATGCCACGCGGCGCCAGTTCGAGTGCAGCGGATTTCGTCATGCCGCGCAAAGCCCATTTCGTCGCACCATAAGCAAAAGCGCGCGCTGATCCGCGCAGCCCAGCGGTGGAGGAGATGTTCACAATCGAACCGCCCCCTGCCCTTTCCATGGCTGGCACCACCGATTTCATGCCAAGAAAACACCCAAGCTGATTGATGCGCGTATGGCGTTCAAACAGCGCCGCATCGGTTTCCATCATGAGTTTCGGCACATAGATGCCGGCATTATTCACAAGCCCAGTGAGCGGGCCGAGTGCTTCGGCGGCCGCAACCGCTTGCGCCCAATCCGCCTCCTCGGTCACATCAAGCTTGAGGAATTGCGCCGCGGGGCCAAGTTCACGCGCCAGGGCTTCGCCTTCGGCTTCCAGCACATCACCAAGAATAACGCGCGCACCTTCCGCGACCAAAAGCCGCGCCTCTGCTGCGCCTTGCCCGCGCGCGCCGCCTGAAATCAGAATAACCTTGCTGTTGAAGCGTGCCATGATGTGCCCCTTCAGTGTATGGCGACATCATGGCACCCGAATTTTGCCGTGGAAAGTCACACTGCAACCTTCCAGCTTAGTGGCAGCCCATATCACGCGGCGCGGATCTCACGGAGGAAGCCATCCACCTGCTTCTTCAGCGCCACGCCATCCTTGCTGAGTGTGCCTGCTGCCGATAGCAAGGAGGTTGCGGCACTACCCGTGACATTCGCGGCCTGGCTCACCTGAGTGATATTGCCCGCAACCTCTGTCGTACCCACTGCGGCCTGCTGCACATTGCGCGCGATTTCCTGTGTCGCGGCCCCCTGTTCCTCAACCGCCGAGGCAATGGCAGTTGAGCTTTGGCTGAGATGTTCGATGGTTTCAGCGATATGCGTGATGACCTGTGCAGACCGCTGGGTTGCTTCCTGCATGGCTTTGATTTGGGATGCGATTTCATCAGTCGCCTTGGTGGTCTGGGAGGCGAGTGCCTTCACCTCTGATGCCACTACCGCAAAGCCCTTGCCGGCCTCACCAGCACGCGCGGCTTCAATGGTCGCATTCAGCGCCAGCAAATTCGTCTGCCCCGCGATATCGTTGATGATACGCACAACATCACCGATGCGTTGCGCGGCTTCCGTCAGGCCCTGGACTTCCTGTGTGCTGCTGCGCGCCTGGCCCACCGCTTCATTGGTCATGCGGCTGGCTTCGGCTACTTGCTGAGCGATTTCACGAATGGAAGCCGTAAGCTCCTCGGTCGCGGAAGCCACCGTTTGCACATTCGCTGTGACCTGTTCCGAAGCCGCGGCAACGGCGGTGGATTGGCCAGAGGTTTCCTCAGCGGTACGGGCCATATCTGCAGCCGTGCCTTGCAACTGGGAAGAAGCCGTGGTCACATTGTTCACGACCTCACCGATGCTTTCTTCGAATTTATCGGCCAGCGCATTCATGGCAATGCGGCGTTCTTCTGCGGCGCGTAGCTTTTGTGTTTCCTGCGCCTTGCGGAGTTCTTCGGCTTCCATCATGCCATTGCGGAAAACCTCAAGCGCTTCCGCCATGGTGCCGATTTCATCACCCTTGTCGCGCCCTGGGATCACGGTTGAAAGATCACCGCGCGATAAGGCACGCATGGCTTCTGTCATGCCCGTGATCGGGCGCGTGATGCCGCGCGCCAGAATAAAGCCCACAATCAGCGCCGCCATCAGCATGGCGAAGGCGAAAGCCGTACCGTAGCTCAGGATCTTCCACGCCTCAGCCGCATTTGCCTGATTGAGCACCGCAAGATCACGCTGCAAAACATCCTCAACCGTTTTCATCAAGTCAATGCGATCTGTGGTCGCCTTGAACCAATCGCGCGCTGTCACACCGGTGAGCGGCTTTTCTGCCCCTGTTTCCACCGCAATCCGGCGCTGCCGCTCCGCCTCCACAACAATCGGGCCGCTCAGGGCCTGTTGCGCGGCATTGCGCTGCGCGTCTGTCGCATAAGCCTGGAAGCTCAAAAGATAGGCCGCCTGTTCGGCGAGAATGGTCAGCAAGGTGCGGTACTGCGCCGGCGTGAATTGGCCCGAAGCAAACCCTGCGGAGCCGGTGGCTCTTTCCTGCCCAGCACGCTCCTTCGCGGCCAGGAAGTTGTAATAGGCGAGCAGATTGGCCGTAACGGCGGGCGAATCCGATACCTTCACCGATTCCTGCGGCACCGCGAGGAGATTGGTGATCAGGGAGGTATAGAAACGGAAAGATTCGGGCCCAACAATCCTGAGACCGCTCACCTCGGCGCGCTTGCCTTCAAGTTCGCTCAGGCCGGCCAAGCCTTTTTCCACAATCTGCTGAAGCTCAGCACTATAATCCTTAAGGATCAGACCACGCAGCGTATCGCGTACAATGGCGATCTGGCCATCGGTATCCCGGCGTTGTGCTTGCAGTTCAGTGCCCATCTGCTGCCCACGGCTGCCGATGAACAACGCCGACATGCCACGTTCCTTCTGCAGCTCATGCACAAGGTCGCTGATCCGGGAACTGAAATGGCTGAGCGTCTGCAGCTGATCTGCCTGCCGAACCGTCTGCAATTGCTGCAAAATCACAAGGCCGCTCATGACCAGAACTGCCAGAATAGGCAAGGCGATCGCCATGGCGAGCCGTGTTCCAATCTTCAGGGTGGATTTTTGCTTGGGCATCGACAAGACCTTTCCCGCAGAGATAACGCAGTCCCTCATGCCTAAAACAAAATCATGAAAATAGAATTAGGCCGATACAACTAAAAATTGCTCAAATAAACGGCGTTCGTTATTGAAACCTAAAACAGAAACGCAGGTGGTAACCTGATTTCCTCCAGATGAACGTCAGCCAGGCGCGCCGAAATCCCCCCTAATTTGCCAAAGCCCCGGAGCGCCGTTCATAATCCATCAAGCGTCAATGCTACCCGCGCTGTTTCTTCACCAATTGCGAGACCGCGTGGTTTTCTTGGTGCCTTGTAATGCTGGTGCAAGCAGATCCGGTGGGACTCCATGGCTGAAATTCTCTCAGTGAAACCGAATGAAGCGATCGCAGCCGATGCCGATGCCATCATCATCGGTGCTGGCATTTCCGGCATGTATCAGCTGATCCGGCTCCGTGAACTCGGCATGAGGCTCCGCGTGTTTGAAGCGGGTTCTGATGTGGGCGGCACCTGGTATTGGAATCGCTACCCTGGCGCGCGGTTTGATTCCGAAAGCTGGTCCTATGGCTATTCTTTCTCAAAAGAACTGCTCCAGGAATGGGAATGGCCAGAACATTTTGCAGCACAGCCTGATACGCTCCGCTATCTGAATTACGTCGCTGATAAGTTCGATCTCCGCAAGCACATCACCTTCAATAGCCGCGTGAAGGCAGCGCATTTCGACGCTGCGCGAAATCTCTGGACCGCCACACTGGAAAATGGCGAGACTTGCCGCGCGCCTTTGCTGATCACGGGCCTCGGCCCGCTTTCCGCGCCAACCTTGCCCAATATTTCGGGGCGCGATTCCTTTCAAGGCCAAGCTTTTCATACCGCGCGTTGGCCGCATGATCCGGTGGATTTCACCGGCAAACGCGTTGGCATCATCGGCACGGGTGCCACCGCCATTCAGATCATCCAAACCATCGCCAAGGATGTCGGCCACTTAACCGTCTTTCAACGCACACCCAATTGGGCCGCGCCCTTGCATAACCGCAAGATCACGCCGGAAGAGCAGGTGAAGATCAAGGCGAGCTATCCGGAAATCTTCGCCCGCTGCCGCGAAACCGCGACCTGCTTCATTCATCAGACTGATCCGCGCAAGGCGTTGGAGGTTTCCGCCGAGGAACGCGAATCCTTTTGGGAAAAGCTATATGCAGAGCCAGGCTTTGGCATTTGGGTCGGCAATTTCGCCGATGTGCTGACGAATAAGGAAGCCAATGCGCTGGCGAGTGACTTCATGGCGCAGAAGATTCGTCAAAGGGTGAAGGACGCCGCAGTCGCAGAGAAACTCATCCCGAAAAATCATGGCTTCGGCACAAGGCGCCTGCCTTTGGAAAGTGGCTATTACGAGGTTTATAACCAAGCGAATGTGCGGCTGGTGGATATCAACGAAACGCCGATCGAGTGCATCACCGCCGAGGGCATCAGAACCAACGCCGAGGAATTCGGCTTTGATATCCTGATTTTCTCGACCGGGTTTGATGGCGTGACCGGCCCTTATGACCGTATTGATATTCGCGGCCCCGGCGGGCGCAGCCTAAAGCAGGAATGGATCGCCACACCAAGAACCTTTCTTGGCGTGATGGCCGAGGGATTTCCGAATATGCTGATGGTGCTTGGCCCCCATACGGCGCGCGGCAATATTCCACGCAATATCGAAGAAATCGTCGATTGGGTCACTGGCCTTGTCATTCATATGCGGAAGCACGGGCTCAAGCGTGTGGAACCAAAACCGGATGCCGTGCATTGGTGGGCCGACAAGGTCGAGGAAGCCGTGGCCGGCCTGCTGTTTGCCAAAGTCAATTCCTGGCAAACCGGCATCAATCGCAATGTCGAAGGGCGTGATATTCGCCGCACCCTTGGATATTATGGTGGTGCGGTGGAATATCGCCGCATCGCCGATGAGGTCACTGCCGGCGGCTACAAGGAATTCGATTTCGCCTAAAACACTACAAGAAACGGGAGAGAAACAAATGAAACCCAAGGCAACCGCCACACGCCGTTCACTGATCACGCTTGGCGCTGGCGCAGCACTCTTCGCGCCAAGCATCCTAAGTGCCCAGGAAGCGAACTGGCCAAACCGCCCGGTACGCATCATCGCGGCCTTCCCAGCGGGCAGCGGCACCGATAGCCTCGCGCGTTTCTATGGGGAGCGTCTGGGTCGCATCTTTGGCCAGAACTTCGTGATCGAAAACATCACCGGCGCCAATGGTGCGATTGCCGCGCGCGCTGCTGCCCGCGCCGCGCCTGATGGCTACACGATCTTTTTTGGCTCTGTTTCCACCCATGCGGCCAATCCGCATCTGATGCGTGAACCGGGCTATGATCCGCTGCGTGATTTTGCCCCGCTTTCCATGATCAGCATCAACCCGCTCGGCGTTCTGGTGCGGGCCGATTTCCCGGCGCGTGATCTGCAAGGCTTCATCGCCCACGCGCGGGCCAATCCTGGTGCGCTGAATTACGGCATTGGCAATGCGGGCGGGCTGGCGGGGACGCATCTGCTCAGCCAGGCCGCTGGCTTCAAGGCGGAGCAGATTTCCTATCGCGGTACGCCGCAAGCCATGGCGGATCTTCTCGGCGGGCGGCTGCATTTCTTCATCACGGATCTTGGACCGGCCGTTGAGCATTTGCGCGCTGGCACCATTCGCGCCCTTGCCGTCACCACCGCGCGCCGGGTGGAAACCTTGCCAGATGTGCCAACGGTCGCGGAATCCGGCCTGCCTGGCTTTGATTTCGCTTCCTGGAACGGGTCCTGGATGCCGGCGCGCACACCGCCCGCCATCATTGCGCGGCTCAATCGCGAAATCCAAGTCATCGGCCAAAGCGATGAAGCCAAGCGCCATATCGGTGCCCTTGGCATTGTGTCCACCACCAGCACGCCTGAAGCGCTCGGCGAATTCAATCGCCGCGAATTGGACCTTTGGGCGCGCATCGCGGCGGAGGCGAATGTCGCAAAGGAATAGGCGCTGCCTGCCAGCGCCTCATTTCCGGCGGCTTGGCGGCACTTCGGAAATCCGGAGCGTCGCGGGCTGCGGAGGCCCGCGATCCACCGTACCGATCCAAATATTGTAGTTCCCGCTCGCGGGCCGCTGAATGATGATGCCGGGGTTAAGCCCTTCCATATCATCATTGCAAATCCATCTACCCGAAGGATCATTGATGATCAGGGTGGTATCGGCCTGCGCAACAACAGAAATATACAGTGGCAAATTCCCCGCCTGATAATTCAAATCAACATCGGGGCGGGCGTAATCAATCCAACCAGAGCAATCTGTGCCAAGCCCTTGCACCTGACGATCTCCGCCGGCTTCCACGCGGGTTTCGTGCGGGTCTGGCGCGAAATCCGCGCGCAGATTGACCGTGGCATAGCGCGGTTGAGCCGCAACATCGGGCGTTGCCTGCCGCGCGGGCGATTTCTGCTGCGCCAGAACCGGCAAGGCCATGGCGCAAACAAGAACAAGGGCGAAGGGCGCGATTTTCCGCATCAGAGACTCCCTACTGGAAAGCGGATGACATCCGATTTCCAATACAGGGGAAATCTTAATGCTTCGATATCAAATCAGCGCCCATCGCACCGATGGCGCATCACCCCGGCGTCGCACCACTCGCGCGCACCACCGGTGCCCAACGATCCGCCTCGCGCGAGACAAAGGCCTGCACATCGGCCGGGCCATTGTCAGTCATGGTCAGCACACCAAGCCCCGCAATGCGTTCCTTCATGCCAGGTTCATTGATGGCGGTGGTGAAGGCTTCGCGAATGCGCGCCACAGCGGCCTCAGGCATGCCGGCGGGGCCAGCCAGCACGAACCAATTGATCGCAGTTGCGCCGGGGAAACCCGCTTCCACAATCGTCGGCACATCGGGGAAGGTGGACATGCGCTCTCCGCTCGTGACCGCGATGGCTTTCAGCGAACCACCACGAACGCTGCCGGCATGCGCGCCGAGCGTGTTCCAGAGCGATCCCAGGCTACCGCCCAGCACCTGCTGTTCCGCTTCCCCACCGCCGCGGAAGGGCACATGCATCAGCTGCACGCCAGCCTCCCGCGCCCAAAGCATGCCGGAAAGATGCCCGACCGAACCAATACCGGCGCTGCCATAGCTCATCGCCTCGGGCCGCACACGCGCGGCGGCCAGGTAATCCGCCATGTTTTGAATGGGGCCATTGGGTCGCACACCAACCACCATGGGCGCGCCGCCGACCAGCATCACATAGGAAAAGCTGCGCCGCACATCATAGGCAAGGTTCGGGAACAGCGTTTGCGCAATGGCCATGGGGCCGGCATTGGCGAGCACGAGCGAATAGCCATCCGGACGTTCGCCCGCGATATGCGCCGTGCCCACCGTGCCGCCTGCGCCGGGGCGATTATCCAGCACCACCGGCTGACCCAAAACGCGCTCCAGCGTGGGCGATAGCAGCCGCACCACACCATCCGAAGTGCCGCCCGCAGAAAAGGGGCTGACCACACGAATGGGGCGATTGGGGAAGGCCGCCTGGGCAAAGCTGCCGGAGGGCAGCAGCATTGGCAGCGCAAGCGTAGAGGCAGCGGTCAAAAGACTACGACGGTTCATTTCATGCATCCCGGGCTTGATTGATTATGTGAAGCGGCGGTTTCCGCCTTGGAGATGTAGATAAGCCCGGAACCGGTAGACGCAACGGCAGCCTTGCGCCTCAAGCGCCAAAAGAAGGCATCACTGCCGATCCTTGCCGCCGAAACGCGCAATCATGGGGCACAATTGCCTGAACAGTATTCACGCCGTGACGGTGCAAACCCTCCCCCAACAACTGATCAGGGGACCGCACCGAAAGCATAGGTCAGGCCGAAGCGAATCATCTGAATGGTTACATCATTGCTGATGGAACGGCCCTGAACCGTGTTGAAGCCACTCGCCACGCCAGCACGCGCATCCGGGAAGCAAAAACCGACCTGATCGAATTGCGTGTGGATGTAATCCAAGCGCAGCGAAACGGCCTCTGAAACCCGCCAAGCGGCAGCAATTCCCATGGTCCAACCAAAGGCAATTTTTTCATCTGTTTCGCTGAAACGCGCGAGGGTTTGGGTGGGTGAGGTCACCCCCTGATACTGCGTGCGCGTATCCGCGAAAAAGGCCGCCGCCAAGCCGGCTGATGCGCTCACCATCAGCGGGCCATCACCATAGCCGACAGTGGCGCGCAGGGTGGAAACCCAGCGCGTTTCCCGGTTGATCGATGCCTGTGGCATGCCGTTCCAGGCATTGCCGGAATTCACCAAGTTATCCTGATGGCCTTCCTGACGAAGCCAGGCCCCATCGGTTTCCACGCCCATGATGATGCCGCTATCGTAATGATGCTGATAGCCCAAAAGCAAAACAAGGCCAGCACCGCGGAAGGAATCATCCGCCGCCTCATCGGCAGCGTTTGAACCATATTGACCGTCGCCACGCCTGCTCGACCCACGGGCAGAATAAAACGAATCAACAGCAAAGGCGCCCAGATAGGTGCCGGACCAATTGACAGCGGACGTGGGGGTCTGAGCAAGGCCAGGTGTCGTGAGGCAGGCAAGCGCGGCAAGCGGCAAGAGGCGCTTGATCAGACGACCGGGCATAATGGGTTTCCTTCAGCAAACAGTGTTTTCACGATATGCCGAATTGATTGATTTTTAGTGTGCAACCCAAGATTGAAGCTTCGGAAAAAAAGAAGGCGCCATAAGCGCCTTCCTTGTGGTTTCGACCGTTTCGGTTGGGTTTTAAAACTACCTTGGCAGCGTGCTCGCCCCCATCAGGAATTCATCCACGGCGCGCGCGCATTGCCGGCCCTCGCGAATGGCCCAGACCACCAGCGATTGCCCGCGCCGCATATCACCAGCAGCAAAGACCTTCGGCACCGATGTCTGATAGGCTTCCGTATCCGCGCGCACATTGCCACGCGCATCAAGCGCAACGCCTGAGGTTTCCAGCAACCCCGCGCGGCGCGGCCCGAGAAAGCCCATCGCCAATAGCACCAGATCGGCCTTCATCTGAAAGCTGCTGCCCGCCACTTCGCGCATTTGCATGCGCCCGGCTTCATGCACCCATTCCACGCGCACGCAATCAAGCGCCGTCACGCGGCCATTCTCGCCCACCGCCTGCTTCGTCAGCACGGCCCAATCACGCGCGCAGCCTTCATAATGCGCCGGCGCGGTGCGGAGCTTATGCGGCCAATTCGGCCAGGTGAGGGCCTTATCTTCCTGCTCCGGCGGCTTTGGCATGATTTCAATCTGCGTAATGGAAGCGGCCCCCTGGCGCGCGGCAGTGCCGATGCAATCCGCGCCCGTATCACCGCCGCCAATCACCACCACATGCTTGCCCGTGGCAGAGATTGTGCCACGCGGTGCGGCGCGATCCTCACTGTCACCCGCCACACGCTTGTTCTGCTGCGTCAGGTAATCCATCGCGGGATAGATGCCGGAAAGATTGCGGCCATCCACTTCCAATTCGCGCGGCCATTCCGCCCCACCTGACAGCACCACCGCATCATAACCCGCGATCAGCACATCAAAGGGCAGCGTGCTGCCCACTTCCGTGCCGGTGCGGAATTCCACACCCTCAGCCGCCATCTGATCAACACGGCGGTCAATCAAGTGCTTTTCCATCTTGAAATCAGGAATGCCGTAGCGGAGCAAACCACCAATGCGGTCCTGTTTTTCAAACAACGTCACCGCATGGCCCGCACGCGCCAATTGCTGCGCCGCCGCCAGCCCCGCCGGACCGCTGCCCACCACCGCCACGCGCTTGCCGGTTTTGCGCGCGGGGATTTGCGGCTTGATCCAGCCTTCTTCCCAGCCGCGATCCACAATCGCGCATTCGATGGATTTGATGGTGACCGGCGCTTCCGTCAGGTTCAACGTGCAGCTAGCCTCGCACGGGGCGGGGCAGATGCGGCCGGTGAATTCCGGGAAGTTGTTGGTGGAATGGAGTGTTTCCAGCGCTGCCTGCCACTGATCCCGATAGACCAGATCATTCCAATCCGGGATCATGTTGTTAACGGGGCAGCCATTATGGCAATACGGAATGCCGCAATTCATGCAGCGCGCCGCCTGCTTCGTGAGCTCCGCCCCTGGCAGGGGTGTCACATATTCCTTGTAATTCTTGAGGCGCTCTTCCGGCTTGATATAGCCGCGATCGGCGCGTTCGAATTCCAGAAAACCGGTTGCCTTACCCATAACGCCATTCCCCCTTGCGGCTTATTCGGCCGCAACCGCGTGACCACCCGCTTGCTCGGCCTTCAGGTCGAGCAAGGCGCGGCGGTAATCCCGCGGCATCACCTTCACGAAGCGCGGCAGCGCCGCATCCCAATCTTCCAGCAAAGCCCGTGCCCGCGCGCTGCCGGTCATCAGCAAATGCCGCTCCACCAGAATGCGCAGACGCTCCGCATCGAAGCGCAGCATATCGCCCATGCCATTATCGAAAGCGGATGGCGCGCGCTGCTTGGGCCGCCCATCCTCAGCGGCATCGGCAGGCCCAATCGCTTCCAGATCAACGATGCTCTTGTTGCACATATCACGGAAATCGCCGTTTACATCGTAAACATAGGCAATGCCGCCTGACATGCCGGCAGCGAAATTCCGCCCCGTCGCGCCCAGCACCACCACCACGCCGCCGGTCATGTATTCGCAGCCATGATCGCCGCAGCCTTCCACCACCGTCACCGCGCCGGAATTGCGCACGGCAAAACGCTCACCGGCGACACCTTCGAAATAGGCCTCACCAGCAATGGCGCCGTAAAGAACGGTATTCCCGACAATGATATTCGCGGCAGGATCACGCGCCACACCGGCGGGAGGCTTCACCGCAATGCGCCCACCCGATAGCCCCTTGCCGACATAATCATTCGCATCGCCGGTCAATTCGAGTGAGACACCACGCGCGAGGAAGGCACCGAAGCTGCCACCCGCCGTGCCCTTGAAGGCAATGCTGATGGTATCTTCAGGCAAGCCCGCATGACCATAAATCTTCGCCACCTCACCGGACAGCATCGCCCCGGTGGTGCGATTGAGGTTGCTGATGGCGCGTTCAATCCGCACTGGCTGTTGCTTTTCCAGCGCATCCTTGCTGGCCGCGATCAAATCCATATCCAGGATGTGATCCAGTCCGTGATCCTGGCTTTCGCAATGATGGATCGCGGCCCCTTCCACCAGCTTCGGCTGATAGAGAATGCGCGACAGATCCACGCCCTTCGCCTTCCAATGGTCAATCGCGGGACGCATGTTCAGCCGATCCACGCGGCCCACCATGTCATCCACCGTGCGGAAGCCAAGCTGCGCCATCAATTCGCGCATTTCTTCGGCTACGAAGAAGAAATAATTGATCACATGCTCCGGCATGCCGGTGAAGCGCGCGCGCAGCACCGGGTCTTGCGTCGCGATGCCGACCGGGCAGGTGTTCAGATGGCATTTGCGCATCATCACACAGCCGGCGGCGATCAGCGGCGCTGTGGCAAAGCCGAATTCATCCGCCCCAAGCAACGCGCCAATCACCACATCGCGCCCAGTGCGCAAGCCGCCATCCACCTGCACGGCAATCCGCCCACGCAGCCCATTCAGCACAAGCGTCTGCTGCGTCTCCGCAAGCCCGATCTCCCATGGCGAACCGGCATGCGTCAGTGACGTCAAGGGCGAAGCCCCCGTGCCACCCTCATAGCCCGAGATCGTCACATGATCCGCCCGCGCCTTGGAAACGCCGGCGGCGACCGTGCCAACCCCCACTTCGGACACCAGCTTCACGGAAATCCGCGCGCGCTTGTTCACATTCTTCAGATCGTGAATGAGCTGCGCTAGATCCTCGATGGAATAAATATCATGATGCGGCGGCGGTGAAATCAGTCCGACGCCCGGCGTGGAATGCCGCACGCGCGCGATGTTCTTATCCACCTTATGGCCCGGAAGCTGCCCACCTTCACCAGGCTTCGCCCCTTGCGCCATCTTGATTTGGATATCATCGGCATTGACCAGATATTCCGCCGTCACGCCAAAGCGTCCGGATGCCACCTGCTTGATCGCAGAGCGCATGGAATCGCCATTCGGCATCGGCTTGAAGCGATCCGCTTCCTCACCGCCTTCGCCGGTATTGGAACGCCCACCAATGCGGTTCATGGCAATGGCGAGAGTGGTATGCGCTTCACGGCTGATCGAACCGAAGCTCATCGCGCCAGTGGCGAAGCGCTTCACGATCTCGCTCGCCGGTTCAACTTCCTCAAGTGGGATGGGTTGTTCGGCGAATTTGAATTCCATCAGGCCGCGAATGGTCAGCAAGCGGCGGCTTTGGTCATTGATGGTCTTGGCGAAATCCTTGTAGCGATCGGCTGAATTGCCGCGCACCGCGTGCTGCAGGTTGGAAACACTCTCCGGCGTCCAGGCGTGATCTTCACCGCGCAGCCGGAGCGCGTAATCACCGCCCACATCCAGCAAGTCACGATAGATCGGGTTGTCGCCAAAGGCCGCCTGATGGCGCTGCACGGCTTCCGCCGCAATTTCGGCAATGCCCGCGCCTTCAATCGTGGTCGCGGTGCCGGTGAAGTATTTTTCGACAAAGCTGGTCGAAAGCCCAACCGCATCGAAGATCTGCGCGCCGCAATAGGATTGATAGGTGCTGATGCCCATCTTGGACATCACCTTCATCACGCCCTTGCCAATCGCCTTGATGAAGTTCTTCTGCACTTCATAGGGCTTCAGATTCATGTCCACGCGCTGGCGGATTTGTTCCAGGGTCTCAAAGGCAAGATACGGGTTCACCGCTTCCGCGCCATAGCCCGCCAGCACGCAGAAATGATGCACCTGCCGCGCTTCGCCGGTTTCCACCACAAGCCCTGTTGAGGTCCGCAAACCCTGCCGGATCAGATGATGATGCACAGCCGCCGTCGCCAACAAGGACGGAATGGCAATACGCTCAGCGGAAACCGCACGATCAGACAGCACCAGGATGTTATGCCCGGCAAGCACGGCTTCCGTCGCGGCGGAACACAATTTCTCCAAGGCTGGTGCCAGCCCCTCCGCGCCATCCTTGGCGGGCCAGGTGGCGTCCAGAGTCTGGGTGCGGAAGGCATCGCCGGCCAGCGCCTTGATGCCGCGGATTTTCGCCAAATCCTCATTGGTCAGGATCGGCTGCGCCACTTCCAGCCGGTAGTGATGGCCGGCCTGACGCCCAAGCAGATTGGGCCGCGGGCCGATCATGGACACCAGCGACATCACCAATTCCTCGCGGATCGGGTCAATCGGCGGATTGGTGACCTGCGCGAAATTCTGCTTGAAGTAATGAAACAGCAGCTTGGATTTATTGGACAGCACCGCGAGCGGCGTATCCGTCCCCATGGAACCGACCGGGTCATCGCCGTCACGCCCCATCGGTTCCAGGAAGAAATTGAGGTCTTCCTGCGTATAGCCGAAAGCCTGCTGATCGCGCAGCAAGCCCTTGGCATCCTGGGTGCGCTCCATCGGCATTTCCGCCGGCACGCCGGGCAATTCTTCCAGCTTGAATTGCGTATTCTTCAGCCATTCGGCGTAGGGGTGTTCACCCGCCAGCTTCTGCTTGATTTCGGCATCATCAATGATGCGCCCGGCATCAAGATCAATCAGCAGCATGCGGCCTGGCTGCAGGCGCCATTTGTGGCGGATGCTTTCCTCGGGGATTGGCAGCACACCCACTTCAGATGCCAGCACCACCTTGTCATCATTGGTGATGATGTAGCGCGCCGGGCGCAGCCCGTTGCGATCCAAGGTCGCGCCAATCTGGCGGCCATCGGTGAAGGCAATCGCCGCCGGCCCATCCCAAGGTTCCATCAGCGCGGCATGATATTCATAAAAAGCGCGCCGATCCGCATCCATCAGCGGATTGCCCGCCCAGGCTTCCGGGATCAGCATCATCATCGCATGCGAAAGCGAATAGCCACCCGCCACCAGGATTTCCAAGGCATTATCAATGCAGGCGGTATCGGATTGGCCATGCGGGATCAGCGGCCACATCTTGTCCAAATCCGGCCCCAGCAAGGGCGAAGACATGGACCCGCGCCTAGCATACATCCAATTCACATTGCCGCGCACGGTATTGATTTCGCCGTTATGGGCCAGGAAGCGATAAGGATGCGCCAGCTTCCAGGATGGGAAGGTATTGGTCGAAAAGCGCTGATGCACCAAAGCGAGCGCGCTTTCCGTCAGCGGGTTACGCAGATCGTCGTAGAAGCTGCCAACCTGCCCCGCGAGCAACAACCCCTTATAGACCACGGTGCGCGTGGAGAAGGACGGCATGTACAAATCAGCACTCGCCGGCAGCCCCTTGGCGGTCGCCAATTCGCGGAACTTGTTCAGCGCCTGCTTGCGGATGGTCAGGATCTTACGCTCGAAAGCATCCTGATCCTTGATGCTGTCGCTGGCGGCGATGATCGCCTGACGGATCACCGGCATGCTGGCGATCACGGCCTTGCCGAGGCCATCCAGCGTCGTCGGCACATCGCGCCAGCCAAGCAGGGTCTGCCGTTCGGCAGTGACGTAGCCTTCAATGCTTTGGATCGCGACCGCACGAGAAGCCTCATCCTGCGGCAGGAAGCACATGGCAACCGCGTAGCGGCCGGGCGCGGGCAGGGTCTTGCCCTGGCTTTCGGCCCAATGGCGCAGAAGCCTGTCGGGCATCTGGATCAGGCAGCCCGCGCCATCACCCATCAGCGGGTCAGCGCCCACCGCGCCACGATGGTCCAGATTGACCAGGATTTGCAGGCCTTGGCGGATGATATCATTCGACTTTCGGCCCTTGATATCCGCAATGAAGCCAACGCCGCAGGCGTCATGCTCGTTCCGGGGATCGTAAAGACCTTGCGCTTCGGGCAGTCCCATATCTTTCGCTCTTCAATGCTCTGCCGGGGTCAATACCCCTGACCTACCCCCTGGCACGGGGCGAGGGAGCGTCTTTAATAGAGAGTTCATCTTTGCGCCAGCATGGTTTTCTGGGGTTCCCAGGGTCTGGGTGGCGCCATCTTTTGCTTGACGCCGCCCGCGCCGGGACGGAAAGCTTTCCCCATGGACAAGATCACCGCCGCCCTTCGGGCGAATCGCATCGTGCGGGCTTCCATGCGCTATTGCGCCTTGGCGGGTTGGGCGCCGGTGGCGCAAATGCCGCTGCCCGATAGCCACCGCCCGGACATTATCGCCCTCACGGATGATGGCAGCTTTGTTGCCATTGAGGTGAAATCCACCGCCGAGGATTATCTCTCAGATGAAAAATGGCAGGTGTATCGTGATTGGTGCGACCAGCTTTATTTCGCCGTAGATCTGGATTTCCCGCGTGAGATCCTGCCCGAAGATGTCGGGCTACTGGTCACGGATCGGCTGGAAGTAGAGGTGGTTCGCCAAGCCCCCTTCATGCGCCTTTCGCCCCCGCGCCGCCGCGCTTTGCTGCATCGCTTCGCCGTTCTGGCCGCCGGGCGCCTGGCTGCCCTGCAAGACCCGGATGCAGCGCGGGAGGTGAATGCCGCGCTCAAGCTGGAGTAATCGGGACGTTTTTGATCGCATTTTCCGAGCCGCCAAGTGATTCCACTTGGCTTGAAAATGCTCGAATTTCTGATCGCATTTTCCGAGCCGCCAAGTGATTCCACTTGGCTTGAAAATGCTCAAATATCTGATCGCATTTTCCGAGTCGCCAAGTGATCCCGCTTGGCTTGAAAATGCTCAGCCTTTCATCCGCGCGACGGTCGCGGTGGTGCTATTGCCCGGCAGCAATTCGGCCAGGCGCACCTGCCCGCCATAGCCTTGCACAATCTCGGCCCCCACCACGGTTTCCACCGTGTAATCGGCGCCCTTCACCAGCACTTCGGGCTGAAACAGCCGGATCAATTCCAGCGGCGTTTCCTCATCAAATACCGTGACGCAATCAACGGTGGCGAGTGATGCCAGCACAGCCGCCCGCGCCGCTTCATTCTGAATGGGCCGTGCCGGGCCTTTCAGGCGCTTCACGCTGTCATCGCTATTGAGGCCCACCACCAGCCGATCACACCAGGAACGCGCCTGTTCCAGCAAATGCACATGGCCAGGATGCAGCAGATCAAAGCAGCCATTGGTGAAGCCAATGCGCCAGCCGCGCCGGCGCCAACGCTCCACCTGCTCCAAAGCGGCAGAACGCGACATCACCTTGCGCAGCGCACCGCGTTCGGGGCCCAATGCTTCCAGGATTTCCTCTTCCCGCGTCACCGCAGTGCCAACCTTACCCACCGCAATGCCGGCGGCGATATTGGCAAGCCGCACCGCAACCGCCAGCGGCAGCTTGGCCCCCAGCCCGGCGGCAATGGTGGCAACAACGGTATCACCCGCGCCGGAGACATCCTGCACTTCGGCGGCTTCGGCCGGGAAATGATGCAGCCTATCGCCTTCCAAAAGCGTCATGCCGTCTTCACTGCGCGTCACCAGCACGGCGCCAAAGCCATGCGCATCACGCAGCGCCCGCAAGGCCGCGATGATATTGTCTTCCGTATCCACGGCCATGCCGGTCGCTTCGGCCAATTCGGCGCGGTTCGGCGTGACCAGATCGGCCCCGGTATAGCGGCTATAATCGCGCCCCTTGGGGTCCACCACCACGGGCCGCCCGGCAGCGCGCGCCGCCTGGATAAGTCGCGCCGCCGTATCGCCCAAAAGCACGCCCTTGCCGTAATCGGACAGCACCATCACCGTGGTGGCGGCGGCGGCATCTCCCGCAATCCGCACCAGCCGATCGGCCAGGCGCGGCTGAACCGGCGCCACTTCCTCATGATCTGCGCGCAGCATGTGCTGGCCATTGGCCAGAAAGCGAGTCTTGGTCGTGGTGGCGCGCCCGCCTTGCACCAGCAACCAGGGCTCGACGCCCGGCTGGCCGCCGATCAGGCCGGTCAGGTCGCTGCCGGCCTGGTCATCGCCCACCACGGAAACAAAGGCCACCGCGGCACCAAGGGCGGTCAGGTTGCGCACCACATTTCCGGCACCACCCGGCATGGCGATTTCGCGTTCCACGGTCAGCACCGGCACCGGCGCTTCCGGGCTGATGCGCTGGGCCCGGCCATAGACATAGCGGTCCAGCATGGCGTCCCCGACCACCAGCACCGAAGCGCGGCGAAGCTGCCGCGCCGCAGCCATCAATTCAGCGATGGGAGTCTCAACCAATGGCCGATCCATGTTGGCGCCTTTCATTCAGATTTGCGTAACCCAGGCGCCAGCCGGGACGCAAGCGTTCAATCGTGCCTTAGGCCCCCGCGAGCGTCAGCCCCTCAATCCGAAGCGTCGGGCAATCCGTCCCGCGCCGGAAAACCAAATCATTGGCGGCGGTCATGTTCAGAAACATCTGCTTCAGGTTGCCGGCCACGGTGATTTCACTCACCGCTTCCGCCAGCACCCCGTCCCGGATCATGAAGCCCGCCGCGCCCCGGCTGTAATCACCGGTCACGCCATTCACGCCCATGCCGATCAATTCCGTGACGTACAGCCCTTCCTTGATATCGGCCATCAGCGCCTCGGGGCTCAGTGTGCCGGATGAGAGCCACAGATTGCTTTGCGCCGGGCCCGGCGGGCCGCCGGTGCCGCGGCTGGCATGGCCGGTGGAAGCCAGGCCCAATTGCCGCGCGCTGCGCCAATCCATGATCCAGCTTGTCAGCACGCCATTCTGCACAATGGCGCGGGCTTCACCTGGCATGCCTTCCCCATCAAAGGGGCGGGAACGCAGGCCACGCGCACGTGTTGGGTCATCATACACCGTCAGACCCTTGGGCAGGATCTGCTGGCCCATGGCATCCTTCAGGAAGGACGTGCCGCGCGCCACCGCCGCACCATTGATGGCCCCGACCAAATGCCCAAGCATGGACCCTGAAACACGCGGGTCGAGCACCACCGGAATGCGCGCAGTCTTGGCGCGGACCGGGTTCAACCGGCGCACGGCCTTTTCTGCCGCCACGCGCCCCACCAAGGCCGGGTCCGGCAGATCAGCCAGATAGACTGCTTGCCAGTAATCATAATCCCGCTCCATCCCCGTGCCTGCGCCGGCGACGGCGGTAGCAGAAATGCCATGCGAGGTGCGGGCATATTGCCCAGCGAAACCATTGGACGCGACGAGGGCGATTTCAGTCCGCCCCCAGCCGGCGCCCGCACCTTCGCTATTGGTGATGCCCTTGACCGCAAGCGCCGCTTCTTCTGCCACGGCGGCGCGCGTCAGCAGGGTTTCGGCGGTGGGTTCGCTCGGGTCTTCCAAATCCAGCGCGCGGGCGGGAATGGCGACGGCTTCCGGCAGGCCGGCAAAGGGGTCTTCCGGCACCACACGCGCCATCGCCACCGCGCGTTCCGCGAGTGCGGCAAATCCCTTTGGGTTCGGTTCCGTGGAAGCGACAATCGCCTGACGCTTGCCGACAAAAACGCGCAAGCCAAGGTCAAGGCTTTCCGAGCGTTCCAGCTTTTCAATCGCCCCCAGCCGCCGTTCCACGGAAAGCGAGGTCGAGGCAATCAGCAGCGCATCCGCCGCATCCGCCCCCGCTGCCTTTGCTGCCTTGATCAGATCAGCCAGCGCATCCAGCCGGTTCATGCCGCCAAACGCTCCATGATCGTGCCAAGGCTGGGTACCTCTGCGGATGGTCCCATTACGGCCAAGGTCGGGCGCTGGCGGAAAGCCTGGGCGGCGGCCTGCTGCACCTGTTCCACCGTGACCGAGGCGATGCGCTGCTTGGTTTCCTCAATCGGGATCACGCGGCCATGCACTTGCAATTGCCGCGCAAGCTGTTCGCAGCGGCTGCCGGTTGATTCCAGCGACATGAGCAAGGAAGCGCGCAGCTGAGCCTTGGCGCGGGCCAATTCATCCTCGGTCACGTCGCGCTGCACCTTGAGCAATTCCTCAAGCGTCACCGGCATCAATTCCGCCGCTTCCTTCTCACCGGTGCCGGCATAGATCTGGAACAGACCGCCATCCTTAAACGGTGAGGCAAAGGCATAGATGGAATAAACCAGGCCGCGCTTTTCGCGGATTTCCTGAAACAGCCGCGATGACATGCCGCCGCCCAACAGCGTGCCCAGCACCTGGGTTGGCCAATGCATCGGGTCGCGATAGGGGGCCGAGGGAAAACCAAGCACGATATGCACCTGGTCCAAATCGCGGTCTTCGCGGAATTCGCCACCGGCATAACGCGCGGCTTCCGGGCTTGCGATATCCACCTTGGGCAGATCAGCAAAATGTTTGCCGACCAGATCAAGCAGCGCATCATGTTCCAGCGCGCCAGCACCGGCGATTACGATGGAAGAAGGTCCATAATTGCGGCCCATATAACCCCTCAGCGCATCGCGCGTCATGGCCTTGATCGAGTCTTCCGTCCCCAAAACGGGCCTGCCCATCGGCTGATCCGGAAAGGCCGTGGATTGGAAATGATCGAACACGATATCATCCGGCGTATCATTCGCCTGGCCGATTTCCTGCAAGATCACGCCGCGTTCGCGTTCAACTTCCTCAGGCTCGAAGCTTGAATGCGTCAGGATATCGCCGATGATATCAACGGCGAGTGCGGTGTCTTCCTTCAGTACCTTGGCGTAATAGGCGGTTTGTTCGCGCGCGGTATAGGCATTCAAATGCCCGCCGACATTTTCAATCTCCCGCGCAATCGCCGCCGCATCGCGCCGCGCCGTGCCCTTGAAGGCCATGTGTTCCAGGAAATGCGAAACACCATTGTCTTCCGGCGTTTCATGCCGCGTGCCGACCGAGACATAGGCGCCGAAGGAAACAGTTTCCACGCGCGGCATGTTTTCTGAAACAATGGTCAGGCCATTTTCAAGGCGGGTAACGCGGACGGCTTCGGTCATGGGTGGGTTGATCTTTTCAGGCTGTATTGCGACGGGCATGGGCACGGACCGCGTCTTCCACCGCGCCGAGGTCATCGGCCAGGACAGAAAAGCGTTCTTCACGAACATATAGGTCGGCAAGCCGCGCTGGCAGAGGGGGGCGGAGCCCGGTTGCCCGTTCTACCGCATCGGGGAATTTCGCCGGATGCGCGGTGGCGGCCACCACGACAGGAATGGCCGGGTCTTCCGGCGCCAAGGCGCGCGCGGCGGCAGTGCCAACCGCGGTATGCGGATCAGCCAGATACCCCGCCGCCTGATGCAAATGCCGGATTTCAGCGAGTGTCCCGGCATCATCCAGGGTGAAGCCCGCGAATAGCCGGGTCGCTTCCCGCCAAGCGGCATCAGGGATCGGCATGCGGCCTTCGCTGCGGAAGCGGCGCATGGCTTCCGCCGTGATGGCGCCATCGCGGCCCAGCAATTCGAACAACAGGCGCTCAAAATTGGAGGAAACCTGGATATCCATGGAAGGCGAAAGCGATGGCTCGACCGGCCGCGCTGTCATGTCATTGGCCGCGAGGAAGCGCGCCAGGATGTCATTGCGGTTCGACCCCACGATCAACTTGGCGATCGGCAGGCCCATGCGCATCGCGGCCCAGGCGGCCAGCACATTGCCGAAATTGCCCGTGGGCACGCTGAAGGCGACAGGCCGATCCGGCGCGCCAAGCGCCAAGGCTGCCGCGACATAATAGGGGATTTGCGCCGCAATCCGCGCCCAATTGATGGAATTGACCGCCGAAAGCCGCATTTCCTGACGGAAGGGGGCGTCATTGAACATGGCCTTGACCAGGTCCTGGCAGGCATCGAAATCGCCCTTGATGGCGATATTGCTGACATTGGCCGCCAGCACGCTGGTCATTTGCCGCCGCTGCACTTCGCTGGTGCGGCCTTCAGGATGCAGGATGACAATATCAACCGCCGCGCGATCCCGGCAGGCTTCAATGGCGGCGGAACCCGTATCGCCTGAGGTTGCGCCGACAATCGTCACACGCTCCCCGCGCTTGGTCAGCACATGGTCAAACAGGCGCCCGAGCAATTGCAGCGCCATATCCTTGAAGGCGAGGGTCGGGCCATGGAACAACTCAAGCGCAAAACACCGCTGATCCAACTGCACCAGCGGCACAATGGCGGGGTGGCCAAAGACAGCATAGGCATCCTGGCAGAGCGTGTTCAGCGGCAGGCCGGCCCCCGCGAATAGGCCGATGATGCGTGCGGCGAGTTCCGGATAGGCAAGCCCGCGCATGGCGCGCCATTCGGCGGGCGACAGCTCCGGCCAATGGCGCGGCACGAAAAGCCCGCCATCTTCCGCGAGCCCCGCCAGCAATACGCCTTCAAAATCCCGGGCCGGCGCCTGCCCGCGTGTTGAGATATACTCCATGGCGGGAGACATAAAGCGTGCGGCGCGAAAGCGCGAGGGGCGGCCTTGCGGGGCATAGGCAAAGCCCACGGCAAGCGTTAACCTTTTCCCACAAGAACATCCAAGAATGAGGAAGCGTCATGAGAATTCGCTTGCCCCGCCGGGCCGCTTTATCCTTGCCCTTTGCCACCCTGGCCGCGCCTGGCTTGGCCCAGTCTTTCCCGCAGCGGAACATCACCATCATTGTTCCCTCTGCGCCTGGGGGAACGCTTGATGCCCTGGCGCGCTATTTCGGCCAAGCCATGGCGCCGCTGCTGGGCCGGTCTGTCGTGGTGGAAAATGTCGGCGGTGCAGGCGGGCTGATTGGCATGCAGCGCGCCGCACGCGCTGAAGCGGATGGGCATACGCTGGTCTTTGGCAATATGGGTGTCATGGCCGTTGCCCATGTGCTGAACCCCAATGCCGGCTTCGATCCCAGGCGCGAATTGGCCCCGATTTCCATGGTGGCGGATGTGCCCATGGTGTTGGCGGCTTCGCCGCGTGGGCAAATTCGCGATCTTCAGGGCCTGCTGGATCACATTCGCCGCAATGGCGACAAGGCCACTTTCGGGACAGCCGGTTCCGGCACGACAAGCCATCTTGCGCCTGGATACCTGCTGCACCTCGCGGGGTTGAAGGCGACGCTGGTTTCCTATCGGGGCGCTGGTCCCGCCATGACAGATTTGGCGGCTGGCACCGTGGACGCAGTGATTGATCAGACCGTCACCATGATTCCCGCGCATCGCGGCGGTACGGCGGTGGCGCTGGCGGTTTCGGCGCCCCAGCGCATCTCACAATTGCCCGATGTACCAAGCTTTGCCGAGGCGGGCCTGCCAGGTTTTGATCTGGTGATCTGGAACGCCTTTGCCGCGCCAGCAGCAACCCCTGCCCCTGTCATTGCGCGCCTGGCTGAGGCGATTGAGGGCGCCCAACAGGACCCGGTCCTGCAAGGGCGGCTCCGGGATTTGGCCAGCACTGCCCTTGCCCCGGCGGCGCGCGGCCCCGAAGCGCTCCGGCAAAGGATCGCAGCGGATATCGCCAAATGGACCGAGATCATCGGTGCATCCGGCCTCAATCGGGAATAGCGGCGCCTGGGTAATCAAAGGGCAAGCATTGCCAGAACACCCCGGTTCCACCGGATGGCGTGCCATAACCTATCGCATCATTTTCTGTTGCGATTGTGCATAGACCCTGCTTAACCTTGCCCAAGACAGGGAGCAAAAACATGTCTTTGGAACGCGCGATTCTACTTGTTGTTGGCGTGGTTGTGGTGGGAAGCCTTCTATTGGGCGTTTATCACAGCCCTAGCTGGCTTTGGGTAACGGGCCTTATGGGGCTGCATCTTATCCAGGCGTCATTCACTGGCATGTGTCCGGTGGTGCGGCTTTTCCAAAAGCTTGGCCTGCCGCAGCGCGCGGGCTTCGGCTGAAACTGATGCGATCTGGTGCGGGTTCCAGACTGCGGGGCGGTGCCCTCCCCTAAACCGTCGCTGGCCCACCCAGAATGACCGTGCTCTGCGCCGACAACACCCCACCATTGCCATGCACAATGGCGGTATCGTGCTTTTGCACTTGCCGCGCGCCGCATTCGCCACGGATTTGCCGCACCGCTTCGATCAGCAAGTAAAGCCCATACATGCCGGGATGGCAGTAGGACAGGCCACCGCCATTGGTATTCACCGGGAAGGCACCACCCGGCGCGATGCGGCCATTGGCGACAAAGGCACCGCCTTCGCCCTTTTTGCAAAAACCCAAATCTTCCAGGAACAGAATGGTATTGATGGTGAAGGCATCATAAAGCTCCGCCATGTCCATATCTTGCGGGCCAAGCCCGGCCGCCTGATAGGCGCGCGCGCCGGAGGCAATCGCCCCCGTTCGCGTCAAATCCGGCATATTGGAAATGCTCGCGTGCGTGATGCTGGTGCCTGTCCCCAGCACATAAACCGGCGGCTTTTTCAGCGCCTTCGCCCGCGCGGCAGAGGTCAGCACAATCGCACCCCCGCCATCCGTCACCAGGCAGCAATCGCGCACGGTGAAGGGGTAGGACACCATCTTCGCCCCAAGCACGCCCGCGATATCAAGCGGCCTTTGATCAAAGGCAACGGGATTGAGCTGCGCCCATTTGCGCGCCGCCACCGCCACTTCCGCCAATTGCTCCCGCGTGGTGCCGAATTCATGCATGTGGCGATTTGCCGCCATGGCATAGGCGGTGGACGGCATGAAGGGTTTGAAGGGTGTCTCATAAGGGTTGAATTCCCTCGGCGAGGCATTCTTCCGCCCCGCGGAACGCTGCGTGCTGCCATAGGCAACAACGGCAACCGAACAAAGCCCGGCTTCAATCGCGGCTTGCGCATGCGCCACATGAATTTCAAAGGATGACCCACCAACAATGGTGGAATCCACATAGGCATCCGGCTTTTTCAGATATTCCGCGAGCGACATGGCCGAAGTCCGCGCCTGCGTTGTCGCACAAAAAAGCCCGTCCACATCAGCAAGCGTTAGCCCCGCATCGGCCAATGCGCGCACGGTGCCCTGCGCCATCAGGTCAATCACCGACATATCGGCGGCGACACTGCCGATATCCGATTCCGCCACGCCCACAATGGCCACACTGCCGCGTTGCATGCTGGCCATCGCCTCAGCCCTCCAACACTGTAAAGACCGGGATGGGCGCTTCATCACCGCCCTGATGATGCGTGCGGAATTGCACGCGCATGCCGATCTTCACGGCCATCGGGTCAATATCCTCAACCCGGCTCATCAGCCGATAGCCTTCATCCATATCCACCAGGCAGACATTATACGCCTCGCCCTGCGCTGGATGCACAACAGTCGTTGCATGCACGGTGCCAAACCCCTTGGAGAGGCGCCATTCCAGATCCTCGCTGCCCGTATAGGGGCAGATTATGCGCGGATAGAACACAGCCTTGCCGACGCTTGGGCTGAATTGATAGGCAAGTTCGCCCCGCTGCAAATGCTCATTGTAAATGCCGAGGGGGGATTTTTTGGCGTTTTCCATCTTGTCCTGCCAGATATTTTGCAAGCTGCCTCAGGGCAGATCAAAGCGTACGGCGATGGCGGCCGAGGCGATTACCGCCTTGTCATGCCGGCCTTCTTCCGGAACATCCAAGCCGCCCTTCACTGCGCGCGCTGTCACCACGCCGTAAGGCAGGGATTTCCGCACCGCTTCGATATCCACCTTATCGGGCTGCTGCACGCCGATGGTGACTTCCACTTGCATGGTCTTGATATCAAGCCCAAGCGTGCGAATGAATGCCAATGATGAATGGTGCAAGGCATCCTGCACCGCACGCAAGGCGGCCTTGGTGTAATCCCCACCATGCAGATCATTGCCGCTGCCCATTTCAAGGATGATGCGCTTCAAGGCCATGGTTGGTCCTCCTCTCACACATCCAAGCGCACAATGGCGCAGCAATTGGCGATCACGGTGCTATTGGTGCCTTCATCATTCGGAATCTCGAGCCCACCTTCCACCAGGGTCACGGTGCCGGTGCCATGGGGCAGAATGGCCAGCACCTGATCCTTGTCCACCAGGTCAGGCTTGGGCACACCAATCAGCACTTCCACCTGCATGGCATCAACATCCTGGCCAACAGCGGCACCGATGGTGAGTGAATTATGCCAAAGCGCATCGCGCAGTGCCCGCACCGCTGCCTTGGTGTAATCCGCGCCGCGAATATCGGTGCCCATGCCAATTTCAAGCACCATGCGTTGCAGGGCCATGATCCTGTCCTTCCCTTGTTCCGCGCCAGCCTGATCCATTTCCACGGATCAGGCTATAGCGCGCGCTAGCGGCGAACCAGCGCCGCAATCGCCTCCAACCCGCGATCACGCACGCCCATCTCCCCCAAATGATCGAGCGTATTGAACAAATAATCCCGGTTCGATCCCATCTGCCCGTGGCCGGTATCAATGGCGCGCGCCAGCACCTCGGTCGGCTGCTTGCCGCAATAAAGCCGGCACGCCCGGTTCGCGACATAGGCAATCGCGGGCACGCGCCGACCATGATCCAATAGTGTCAGCGGCAAGAGCTGGCGGCGATAGACAACCTCTCCGCCATCCGGCAATTCGCGCGCATCCAGATAAGCAAGTGTCTCCGCCGCCGCGCGCCCCGGCACGCGAAACACTGCCCCCCGGCATGCGCCGCCGCGATCCAAGCCCAAAACCAGCCCCGGGCGTTCCGGCGTGCCGCGGTAACGGTGGCTCCACAGGCAAAAGCGCCGATGAAAGCCGCGCAAAAGCGCCGGATGACGCGCCGCATGGTCAAAGCCTGGTCGCCAGATCAGCGAACCATAGGCAAAGACGTAGAAATCCCCATCCGGGGCCAATAGGGATGCGATATCGGTTGTCATGGCGGGCGCATTCAATCCCCGCTATATCGGCGCGCAGCATGAACGCCAAGCAAGCCCCACCCTCCCGCGCGCCGATTCTTGGGCGGACGCTGTTTGGCGTGCTGATCCTGCTCGCCGCCCTGGTGGCCGGGCAAAGCCTGCTCTGGCGCTGGAGCACCGGGGCGCTCGCTGAGGGTTTCAGCGATTGGGTGATCAAGCATCGTGCCCAGGGCTGGACCATCAATCACGGCATCCCGGACCGCGGCGGCTGGCCCTTTGCCGCGCGGCTCACGATCCCGCGCCTTTCCATCGAAAGCCCAGGTGATGAGACCGCCGGCCAGGGCATGGGCTGGCAGGTGCAGGCGATCACGCTCGCGACCCCCCTGCCCCTGCCGGATGCGCTCAGGCTGGAGGCTACCGGTCCGCAGGCGCTCAGGCTCGGTGCCACGCGCATCCCCTTCACCACCGAACGTTTCGCAGCGCTGCTGCCGCTGGAAGCCGGCCAGCCGCCGCGCCGGGCCAATGCGCTGATGCAGGGCATTGTGGCGCAAACCCCGGATGGGGTGCTGACCATCAACCGCCTGGGCGGCGATGCGAATTGGTCGCGCAATGCCGAACCCGCGCTGACGCTGCAATTTGCGGCCGAGGATGCGGCGCTGCCGCCCGCCTGGCTGCGCATGCCGGCGCTTACGGGGTTCGGCCCCAAACTCGCGCGGCTTGAATTTGATGGCGCGCTTTATGGCAGCGTCTTGCCGCTGCCGAGCCTACGAGAGCAATTGGATGCTTGGCGCGCTTCAGATGGCAAGCTGGATGTGCGGCAATTGCGCCTGGCCTGGGGGGATTTGGATGCGGGGCTCAGGCTTTCCGCCCGGCTTGATCAGTCTTTGCAACCCGCCTTGGCGGGCACGCTTTCAGTGACCAATCCGAATGCGGCGCTCGATTCACTCGCACGATCCGGCCTTATCCAACGTCGCGCCTTGGATGGCACGAAATTCGCCGTGGGGATGCTGACACGTCGCCCCCAAAATGGTGGCCCGCCAGTCGCGGAAATTCCAATCGGCCTGCAAAATGGTGTGCTGAGTGCGGCGCAAATACCGCTGACGCGCCTGCCGCCAATTGTCTGGCCGCAGCATTGAGCCTGGCTGGTTAGGCCCGCGCGGCATCCACAATCTGAAAGCCCACGCTGACATCTCCATTCCAGCTCTCCGCCCGCAAATGTCCGCATAAATGCAAGGGCGTGCGATCGGGTGAGAGCAAAGCCTCAGCCAGCGGGCCTTCCTTCGCGCGAAAGCAAATCGTCTTGAGCCGCCCGCCGCCTTCACCTTCAACAAAGGCGCGGATCGTCGCCCCTTCCTTGCCGATGCGATCCGCACGCACCACCCGCGCGCGGGCGAGCGCAAAAATCGGTTCCTCATTACCCGCACCGAAGGGAGCGAGGCGTCCGATCTCCTGCGCCAGCGCGGTTGTTGCCGCCGGCACGGTGATGGCGCCTTCCACCAGCAAATCCGCCGCACTCGGTAGTTTCGCCGCATGCGACAGGCGTTCTTCAAGGAAGGCATGAAAAGCTTCGCCCTTCCCCGCCTGATAGGAAAACCCCGCCGCCATCGGATGCCCGCCGCCGGTCTCGAGCAAACCCGCTTCCCGCGCGGCAATGATGGCGGCACCCAGATCAACACCGGTAACAGACCGGCCAGATCCCTTGGCGATACCGCCCGCAATCCCCGCCACACAAGCAGGGCGATTGAATTTTTCCTTGACACGGCCTGCAACAATGCCAACCACGCCGGGGTGCCAGCCTTCCGCCGCCACCAGCAGCACGGCATGGCCGGCCTTCACCTGCGCTTCCGCCATGGCCAACGCCGCGCCCAGCATATCGCCTTCCACTTCCTGCCGGCGCTTATTCACCTCATCCAGTTTTTCCGCCATGGCGCGCGCTTCAATCGCATCTTCGGACAGCAATAGCCGCAAGCCCAAATCCGCTTCCGCAATACGGCCCGAGGCATTGATGCGCGGCCCCAGCATGAAGCCGAGCGTATGCGCGCTTGGCATATCCTTCTGCCCGGCAACATCCAAAAGCGCCGCAAGCCCAATCCGTCCGCGCTTGGCGAGCACCTTCAACCCCTGCGCCACCAGCGCGCGATTGAAGCCCGTGAGCGGCATGACATCACACACCGTCGCCAGCGCCACGATATCCAGCAGCGCGAGAAGATCGGGTTCGCCTCGGCGGGTGAACCAGCCGGCGCGGCGCAGCACGCGCAAGCTTGCGGTCGCTGCCAGGAACGCGACCGCCGCCGCACAAATATGCCGCAAGCCCGATGGGCAATCCAAGCGATTGGGATTGACGACGGCAAGCACCGCCGGCAGCGCCCCTTCCGCCTTGTGATGATCCAACACCACAACATCCGCGCGACCATCCGCGGCGGCCAAAGCCACGCCCGCCGCAATGCCGCAATCCACGCAAATGATCAGCGATGCGCCGGCATCGCAAAGGGCCGCAATCGCCGGCGCATTCGGCCCATAGCCTTCGCGGATGCGATCCGGCACGTAAGGGGTCACTTGGCAGCCCAGATCACGCAAAAATCGCGTCATCAACGCGCCCGCGCAGGCGCCATCCACATCATAATCGCCAAACACCGCGACATGTTCGCCGCTCCGCACCGCAACCGCAATACGATCCGCCGCCGCTTCCATATCCGCCAAGCGGGATGGATCCGGCATCAATGCGCGCAGCTTGGGTTCCAGAAAATCCGCCGCATCATCAAGGCCAATGCCGCGCGCGGCAAGCAAGCGCCCCAGCATCTCCGGCACTTCTAGCCGCTGCGCAATGCCAAGCCCAATCCGCGCATCGCCCGCGCGCCATTGCCAGCTGCGCCCGGTGACGCTGTGCGCCACGCCAAGCACCGGGCCGGGGGCCGCGCTGTCATCCATGCAAAATACTGTCCTGTTCAGGCAATGAAGGCACTCGGCTTGCGCGCGAAATTATGATGGCCTTCCACATAGCGCACGGTGCCGGATTTGGACCGCATGACGATGGAATGCGTATAGGCGCCCCCGGCAAAGCGCCGCACACCGCGCAGCATGGCGCCACTGGTCACACCCGTCGCGGCAAACATCACATCGCCCTTGGCCATTTCCTCAACGCTGTATTTGCGATTGGGATCGGTAATGCCCATGGCCCGCGCGCGCGCGACCTGATCCTCATTCTCAAACATCAGCCGGCCTTGCATCTGCCCGCCAATGCAGCGCAAGGCCGCTGCCGCCAACACACCCTCGGGCGCGCCGCCCGAGCCCATATAGATGTCCACGCCCGCTTCGGGTTGGCTGACCGCAATAACGCCGGAGACATCGCCATCACCCAGCAGCATGATGCGCGCACCAGCCGCACGGCAGGCGCGGATCATTTCCTTATGCCGGTCGCGGTCCAGCGTGCAGACCATCAGATCGCCAATGTCGCATTTCTTGGCGCGCGCCAATTCGCGCAAATTCTCCTCAGGCTTCGCGTCCAAATCCACAATGCCTTCCGGCAGGCCAGGCCCGATCGCGAGCTTATCCATGTAGATATCGGGCGCATGCAAAAACCCGCCCTTTTCCGCCAGCGCGACGGTGGCAATCGCATTCGGCCCGCCCTTGGCGGTGATGGAGGTGCCCTCCAGCGGGTCCACCGCAATATCCACTTCCGGCCCGCCGCCGGCCTTGGCGTAAAGCCCGACCTTTTCGCCGATATAGAGCATCGGCGCCTCATCCATCTCGCCCTCGCCGATCACGACCGTGCCGGTGATGGCAACCGTATCAAAAGCCTTGCGCATGGCTTCCACGGCGGCGCCATCGGCAGCGTTCTTGTCACCCCGGCCAATCCAGCGGGAAGCCGCCAGCGCCGCTGCTTCCGTCACGCGCACCAATTCAAGCGCCAGGTTGCGATCAACCACCAGGCCGGGCGAGGGGGCGGGTTTGGACATGGGCGGGGGTCTCCGATTCGTTCAGGCAGGATTTAGCATGGCGTGGGGCAAAACGCGGCCTCAGGCAGAGGCTTCCACCAGGAAGCCCTGCACCGCCTGAAACAGCGCGCCGCGATTGCGTTCCATCACAATCGTATGCGTGCCATCGCCGAGCACCACCAGGCGCTTGCCGGGGCTATTCGTCAGCAGCGGAAAAATCGCGAGCGCCATGCTGGGCGGCGTATCGCGGTCCCATTCCGCCACCACCAACAAGGTGGGTGCGGTGACCTTGGCCGGGTCCCAGAAGGGCCGGCCGGCCTGCGCATATTCCCGGCTATCCAGCAGCACGCCATTCGGCGCGCGCAGTGTCTGCGGATTGCGTCGCATGCCTTCCGGATCGGTCGCCCAAGTCACGCCGGCCCAATGTTCAAACCAGCCGGGCGGGATCAACCCCGCGCGCTTGGCTTCCGGCACGCCTGTCATCCAACGTTCCCGCGCCTGCGCCTGCGTCACGGTGCGATAGGCGCCAAGCGTCGCAGCGGTGGCGCCACCAGCCAAGCTCGGCCCATCGCGCAGCCAGGGCGGCGCGAATAGCACCAGGCGTTCCACCAAGGCAGGGTTATCGGCGGCAAAACGCCCCATCAGCGTGCTGCCCCAGGACCAGCCGATATGCACCAGCTTCGCGACATTGCGCCTTTCGCGAATGAAGGCGGCAGCGGTGCCGATATCCTTCACCGCCGTCTCACCACGCACGATGGGCGGATTGGCCTCTGGCGGTTGGCTCATTTCCGGCGGGCGCGTGCTGCGGCCATAGCCGCGAATATCCAGGCACCACACGTCAAACCCTTGGCCGGCGATGTAATCCATCCAGGACAAGCCACCCAAGGGCAGATCGAAGGCCGTATGCGCCGGATAGGTCGCGCCATGGACAAAAATCACCGTCCGCGCCGGGGAAAAGCTCGTCAGGTTTTCCGGGCGCTTGTTGCGGAGAAACAGCTCAATCCCCGCATCGCCGGCGGGGATCATGAATTCCTCGGTCACCAGCGCTGGCTGGGCCTGGGCGGTGGTGGCAGAGGCAAGCAACGGCGCGGCCAAGGGCGCGGCCAGCATGGTGCGTCTATTCATCGGAAACCCCCTGTCTTTTGCCGCTTATATAACCCTGGACCGCCGGAAAATCAGCCTGCCCGATCAATCCGATTCGGGCGGGATGACATTGGTGTTCAGCCCTTCCACCAGCACATCGCGCATGGTCTCCGCACTTTTCAGGCGAATATCATCCCAGGCTTGCGGCGTATGGAAGGCGATATGCGGCGTGATGATCAGCCGGCCCGCGAGCCATTCTTCCTTGTTGCGATAGGCTTGCAGCAGTGACGGCACGGGGTCCACCGGCGGTTCCACCGGGATCACATCCAGACCCGCCGCCGCCACATGCCCATCGCGCAACACACGCTCCAAAGCATCAATATCCAGAATGGGGCCGCGCGCGGTATTTACCACCACGGCGTCCTTGGGGAGCAAGCGCAATTCACGCTCCCCAATCAAACCCCGCGTTTTGCGCGTGAGGGGACAATGGATCGAAAGCACATCCGCTTGCGATAGCATTTCATCCATGGTCCGGCAGCGCGTGACACCAATGGCGCGGTCTGACCCATTGGGCAAAGCGGGGTCATAAAACACCACGCGATAGCCAAGCGCCTTGGCGCGCAGGGCGGCGGCAGTGCCAATGCGCCCAAGGCCCAGAATGCCGAAGGTCTGCACATCCTGCCGTCGCACCGCCGGGTGCGGCATGACCGCCCATTTCGCAGGCGTCGGGCCGCGCTGCGTGTCGTGATAAAGGGTCAGGCCGCGCCGCAAGCCGAGTGCCAGCAGCACCGCGAATTCCGCCACTTCCTGCGTGCCGTAATCCGGCACATTGCAGACCTTGATGCCCCGCGCCGCGCAGGCTGCGCGATCCACCCTATCATACCCCACCCCCATGCGGATCACGACCTTGAGCTTCGGGAAACGCGCAATCTGATCCGCCGGCACCGCCATCCTGAGCGTCATCAGCCCTTCCGCCTGCTGGCAGAGCGCATCGGGCAATTCCGCGAGCGAGGTCTTGCACGCCCCCTGCAGGATGCGCACGCCTGGCCCCATGATGCGCTGTTCCAAATCCGTCTCGGGATAGAGCCCTTCCGGTTCAAGCACGGTCAATGTCATCTGGCATTCCCTTGGATGAGTGATTGCGGGGCAGGATGGGGCGGGCAGGCGGGGCTGGCAATGGCGCCGCGCTGGCCTATCCTTGGGCCTCAGACAGGGAGCGGGAACATGGCGGCAAGACGCATTCTGATTACCGGGGCAGCCAGCGGCATTGGCGCTGCCACCGCCCGCGCCTTCGCCGCGCCAGGCGTCGCGCTGATGCTGCACACCAGGGCCAATCGCGAAGCCCTGGCGCGCGTGGCCGCCGCCGCGCGGGAGAAGGGCGCGACTGTCACCGAAGCCTTCGCCGATTTCACCGAAGCCGAAGCGCCAGGGCGGCTGGTGGCGGAAAGTGTCGCGGCACTCGGCGGGCTGGATGTCGTGGTGGCCAATGCCGGCTTTGCTGATCGCACGCCTATCGCAACCCTCACCGATGCCGGCTTCGCCAAAAGCCATGAGGCGATTACCTTCAGCCTGCTGCGCCTTGCCCGCGCTGCCGCGCCGCATCTGGCCGCCGGAGACAATCCGCGACTGATTGCGGTTTCTTCCTTTGTGGCGCACCTGTTTCGCAATGATGTTACCACCTTCCCGGCCTCGGCCGCCGCCAAGGCCGCGGTGGAAGCGCTGGTCCGCGCGCTCGCCATTGAATGGGCGCCGACAGTCACGGTGAATGCAGTGGTGCCTGGCTATACGCGCAAAGACCCTGGCGCCCATGCCGCGTTATCGGCGGCGCAATGGGAGGAGATTATCGCGCGCATTCCTCTGAAGCGCCTTGGCACGCCCGATGATGTGGCAGCGACCATCGCTTTTCTTGCCTCATCGGGCGCGGGCTACATCACCGGGCAATCCATCCATGTCAGCGGCGGCGTGGTGATGTGATGCGGCGCCTTGTGCTTGCCCTGTGGTTGCTGCTTTCCGCACCCGCCCTGGCGCAGGATTTGTCGGGGCATGGCGGCCCCGTGCGCGCGGTTTTGCCCCTGCCCGATGGGCAGCACATTGTCTCCGCCGGCTTCGATCACGCTGTGATCCTGTGGGATGCGCGGGCTGGGCAGGCACGCGCGGTGGCGCGCTGGCATCGCGGCAGCGTCAATGCGCTTGCGCTGCTGCCTGATGGGCGCATTGCCAGCGCCGGCGAAGGCGGGCGCATCGCGCTTTGGGCGCCGGGGCTTGGTGCAACCCCTGCCCAAATCCTGGAAGGGCATAGCGGGCAGATTGCAGGGCTTGCCGCGCATGGCGGGTTTTTGGCGTCAGCCGCCTGGGATGGCGCGGTGCGTCTTTGGAATCTTGCCGATGGCAGCGCGCAAGTGCTGGAAGGGCATCGCGGCCTGGTCAATGCTGTCGCCTTCCGCCCCGATGGCGCGCTGATCAGCGCGGGCTTTGATGGCACCATCCGCCTCTGGTCCGCCGATGGCAGCAACCAGATCATCGCCGAAGCCGGCCTGCCGCTGAATGCCCTTGTGGCTCTGCCTGACGGAGGCCTCGCCGCCGGTGGTGTGGATGGCGTGTTGCGCCTGATCACCCGCAATGGCGCCATGCGCGAAGTGGAGGCAGGCGCCCGGCCCATCGTTGCCCTCAGCCTTGATGGCGCGGGCGGGCGGCTCGCGGTCGCGTCCCTTGGTGGCAATGTGACGATCTGGGGCGTGGAGACAGCGCGCCTGATGCACACGCTGGAAGGCCCTGGCCTGCCGGTTTGGTCTGTGGCCTTCGCCCCGGATGGGCGGCTGCTTTGGACCGGCGGCGCTGACCGGCAAGTGCGCCGCTGGAATGCGCTGAGTGGCCGCGCCATCGGCCCCATCGCCGCCCCCGCCACCACCGACCTGCCACCAGGCCTGGATGCGCATGGCGCGCAAGTGTTTCGCGCCTGCAGCGCTTGCCATGCCCTGACCGCCGAGGCCGGCCCCATGGCCGGGCCGCATCTGCATGGTGTTTTCGGCCGCCGCATGGGGTCCCTACCCGGCTATGCCTATTCGGAACGCCTCGCACGCGGCGATATCATTTGGGACGCAACCACCATCGGCGATCTGTTCACGCGCGGGCCGGATGTGGTGACACCGGGGACGAAAATGCCGGTGCAGCGCGTGGATAATGCCGAGGATTTGGCGGCGCTACTGCGGTTTTTGGAGCAGGCGACGAAGTAGAAACGCGGGAAAACTGGGAGCGCCCCAAACCTTAAGACGCCAGAAACCGCAACACAGCCGCATTGAAATCAGCCGGATTATCCGCCTGCACACTATGCGCGGCGCGCGCAATCGTCACACGCTTTGCATTGGGCATCACGCCTTCCAGCGCATCCAGAATGCGCCCGAATTGCGGTTGGGATTGATCACCCCCCACAAGCAGCGTGCGCGTCGTGATCCCCGCTGCCTCAGCCCGTGCATAGGGCTTGCGCTGTTCCTTGATCTGCCCAAGCAAGGTCGTTGCATTGTCGCGATTGACGGTCTTGCGCGCCTCAGACCGCTTGGCCCAGGCACCCGGCCCGCCGGTATGCTCGGCAACAACCGTCAGGCCTTCTTCCACCTTGCCCTCGGCGATCAGGGCGGCGCCACGCGCAAAGGCGGATGCCTGATTGCCCGCAGGCGGTGCGCCGCCCAGGCTTTCATCCAATTCGCCACCTGGTTCCAGCAAGACAACCGATGCCAATAATTCCGGATGATGCTGCGCCACGCGAAAGGCGATATGCCCGCCGCGCGAATGGCCGATCAAATGGACCCTCCCCTTGCCGAGCGCGCGAATGAAGCCCGCCACATCCGCCGTATGGCGCGCAATGGTGAAATCTCCATCCTCACGCCATTTGTCGGGCCAGCAATGGCGCAGGCTGATGGCGATGGCGTGATATTGCGCACCAAAAGCTTCCATCTGCCCGGCAAAGGAACGCTGATCACCCAGCGTGCCATGCACCATCACCACCGGCGTGCCGCTGCCAGCTTCGGCATAGGCAATCGGATAACCATCAACGCTCAATGTCGGCATCACACTCTCCCTATGCCTGCCGCGCCGCGGCGATCAGCGCCTTGAAGCGCCGCACCACGACGGGCAGACCTTCAAACACGCTCTGCGAAATCAGGAAATGGCCGATGGAGATTTCCGTCACCTCCTCCATCCGCGCAATGTCACTTACCGTGTCATAACTCAGCCCATGCCCGGCATGGCAGAGCAAACCCGCGCGCCGCGCCGCCGCAACACCTGCCTGCAAGCGCGCCAATTGCCTGGGCCTGTCGGCTACCGGCCCTTCGGCATAGGTACCCGTATGCAATTCAATCGCCAGTGCGCCAATTGCCGCAGCCGCTTCGATCTGTGCTGCATCGGCTTCAATGAAGATGGAGACGCGCACATCGGCCGCCCGCAGCCGAGCCACGGCTTCGCGCAAAAACGGCCCGGCGCGCAGCACATCAAGCCCGCCTTCCGTTGTCAGCTCCGCACGTTTTTCCGGCACAAGGCAGCAATAGGGCGGGCGAATACGCTCAGCGAAGGCAACCATTTCCTCGGTCGCCGCCATTTCGAAATTCATCGGCGCCGCGATCTCGGCGCGAATACGCTCCAAATCGCGGTCCTTGATGTGGCGGCGATCTTCACGAAGATGCACGGTAATGCCATCCGCACCCGCTTCAATGGCGATGCGTGAAGCCTCCACCGGGCAAGGATGCGTCCCACCGCGCGCATTGCGCAGTGTCGCCACATGATCAACATTCACCGATAGGTCGAGATGCTTCACGCCAAACCTCTTTTTTCAGCAAGCTGCCCAGCCAACCTGATGGCCGCCATCAGCGAAGCGGGATCGGCCAGCCCCTTGCCCGCAATATCCAAGGCCGTGCCATGGTCGGGGCTGGTGCGGATGATGGAAAGCCCCAACGTCACATTGACGCCACCTGCCATGTCAATCGTCTTGATCGGGATCAGTGCCTGATCGTGATAAAGACAGATCGCCGCGTCATAGCCAGGCCGTGCGAGGGCCGTGAACATGGTATCGGGCGGCATCGGCCCGCGCGCATCAATCCCTTCCGCACGCAAAGCCGCAATCGCGGGGGCGATGATGTCAATTTCCTCCCGCCCCATGGTGCCGGCTTCCCCGGCATGAGGGTTCAATCCTGCTATCGCCAGGCGCGGCGCAGCAATGCCGAAATCGCGCTTCAACGCGGCATCCACAATGCGCGTTGTCTCCTGGATCAATGCCGGGTTCAGCCGCGCAATCGCCTTGGCCAAAGCCTCATGCACCGTCACCGGCACAACGCGGAGTTCCGGGCAAGCCAGCATCATGACCGGCGGCACGCCGGTGCCGGCCAATTCGCCGAGGAATTCCGTATGGCCCGGATGCGGAAAGCCGGCGGCTGTCAGGCTTGCCTTCTGGATCGGGTTGGTCACCACCCCCGCCGCGCGGCCTGATTTGGCGAGCGCCACCGCTTCCTCAATCGCGCCAATCACCGCGCTTGCATGGGCTGGGTTTGGCTTGCCGGGCACCACAGGCACGGCCAAGGGCCGATGCAGGATCGGCAGCGCCTGCCCGAAGGCCCCACCCGCTTCCTCAGGCGCGCTGATCCGCGCCACGGGTACGCCGAAATCGCGCGTCGCATCGTCAATCAGCGCAAAGCACGGGCCGCTGCCGCGCGAGGCGCGCCAGGCGCCGGCGGTGATTTCCGCGCCGATCCCGGCGGGCTCACCCATGGTCAGGATCAGCGGCTTCATGGGCTTCTTCTAACCCTAGGCCCGGCGCGTGGCGAGGCTTTCCGCCGGCGTCACCACCACCCGGTTCACGCCAATCACTTGGCCGAGATTGCCCGCGATCAGCGCCGCCATGCCGGGTTCAAGATCCTGGCAGGCGATGGTGATTTCCATTTCCTCAGCCCCTCGGCGGGCTTGGAAAAAATCAGGGGTCACGTCGCGCTTGGCGAAGGGCTGCAACAACCGCGGCAGCAGGCCGGGGCTCGGTTCGGCGCGCAGATCGAAGCGCGTGGTCAATGGGCTCGATAGCATGGCTTGGGTCCGGTTCGGGTTGGCGGGGCAATGCTGGGGCGGCCACCAGATGGGCGCGCAGGCCCAAAGCCCGGCGCCTCAGGCGGCCGCGGCGGTAATTCGGAAAGAAAGCACCTTCGGAACCATGCGCGGTAGATAGCACATCCAGCGCCCAAGGCAAAAAAATACGGCGCGGTTGGGGGGTTCCGCGCCGTCAGAGTCTCACGTCTAAGGAGGAGAAGCTATCAAACGGGGCGGAAAATCGCGCCGCCCATGCGTTTCTTCTGGCGCAAAATTGCCAAGGCGCTATTGATTTGGGTCAAATAGCGTGAACGGACAGGCTGCCATGGGGCAGCAAGCCCGTCACACAGAATTGAGGAGAGAGTTTTCATGGCGCGTGTTGCACTTGTCACCGGTGGCCAAAGAGGCATTGGCGCTGCGATCAGCGAAGCGCTGCAAGCGGCTGGCCGGACCGTGGTGGCTTCCTATGCCGGCAATGATGCCGCGGCGAAGGCGTTTACCGATCGCACCGGCATTCCCTGCTATAAATTCGATGTCGCCGATTACGCGCAATGCGCGGATGCCATCGCGAAGATCGAAGCCGAAGTGGGGCCGATTGATATTCTGGTGAATAATGCCGGCATCACGCGCGATGCCACCATGCGCAAGCTGAACCGCGACATGTGGGATTCGGTGATCGATACAAACCTTGGCTCCTGCTACAATCTTTGCAAGCTGGTCTGGGAAGGCATGAATGCGCGCAAGTTTGGCCGCATTGTGAATATCGGGTCGGTGAATGGTCAGGCCGGGCAATATGGCCAGGTGAATTACGCCGCCGCGAAATCCGGCATTCATGGCTTCACCAAGGCGCTGGCGCAGGAAGGGGCGAAGCTTGGCATTACCGTGAATGCCGTGGCGCCTGGTTATGTGGATACCGAAATGGTCCGCGCCGTGCCGCCCGATGTGCTGGAAAAGATCATCGCGCGCATCCCGCGCGGCCGGTTGGGCAAGGCAGAGGATATCGCCCGCGGCGTGGTCTTCCTGACCGCCGAGGATGCCGATTTCATCACCGGGTCCACGCTGTCCATCAATGGTGGCCAGCATATGTATTGATGGGGCGGGGGCGGATGTGCCCCCCCCTTTCATAAGCCTCCGCCCATGGCATGCTGCCCTTCCAATGAAGGGGAAATGCCATGGGTTACGCCATACTTGCTTTCGATGGTGCCGATAAAACCCGCCGCGCCGCGGCGATGGACCGCCACCGGGCGGTGATCAGCCGCTGGGCTGAGGATGGGCGGATGCCCTTCGGCACGCCGCTTTTCACCGCCGAATGGGTGCCTTCCGGGTCGCTCATGATCCTGGATGTGCCGGATATGGCGGGTGCTCGCGCCTATCTGGCGGAAGAACCCTTCTCGGTGGAAGGCGTTTGGGGCGATGTGCGCATCCTGCCCTTCCGCATCGCGCCCTTGCCCTATCAGCGCCTGCCGAAACCCGGCGACCCGGTGGCGAGCACCCGCACCCATACGGTTGCCATCGCCTATGATGGTACGGATGCCGATGCCCCCGCCCGCCGCCAGGCAGCGCGGGGGGCGCATATCGCGCGCATGCAGCCCATGGCGGCTGATGGCACGCTCGCGGTTGGTGGCGCCATTCTGGATGAGGCCGAGAACCGCATGATCGGTTCCATCACCGTCACGCGCCACGCCAGTGATGAAGCGGCGCGCGCCTGGATGGCCGAAGACCCTTACGTGAAAGGCGGCGTCTGGCAGGATATCACCCTGCATGCCACGCGCCTGGCCGCCCTGCCCTATCGCCCCTTGCCCGGCGCTGCCTGATGGCGCTGATTGAATATGCCGATGCCGCGCCCGAGGTGCGCGCGGTATTCGACGACATCAAAACGACGCGAGGTATCGCCGATGTCAATAATTTCTGGAAAGCCTTGGCAGTGCATCCGCCAACGCTGAAGCGTACCTGGGAAAGCCTGAAACAAGTGATGGCGCCAGGCGCGATCGACCCGCTGACCAAGGAAATGCTTTATCTCGCGGCCTCAGCGGCGGCGGGCTGCGCCTATTGCACCGCGTCCCACACGGCGGCAGCGCGCGCCAAGGGCATGACGGAGGCGATGCATGGCGAATTGCTCGCCGTGCTTGGCATGGCGGCGGAGACCAATCGCCTCGCGGAGGCACTCCGTGTTCCCATTGATCAGGGTTTGTGAGCGGTCATAAAAAACCCCGGGGTTGCCCCCGGGGTTTCCGTTCAGGCCGTAAGGCGCTGATCAATCGCTGTTGCGCTGGCCCATGAAGGACAGCAGCAGCTGGAACAGGTTCACGAAGTTCAGATAGAGCGCCAGCGCATCCATCACGCTCCGCTTACCCGCTTCATCCGTGCCTTCCGCATAGGCGAATTGCACATAATCGGCCTTGATGCGCTGCGTGTCATAGGCCGTGAGGCCAACGAACACGACCACACCGATCACGCTGATCGCGAAGGCAAGCGCCGGGGAGGCCAGGAAGATATTGACCAGACCCGCGATCAGGATGCCGATCAGGCCCATGATCATGAAGCTGCCAAAGCGCGTCAGATCCGCCTTTGTGGTGTAGCCGTAAAGGCTGACCGCCGCGAACATGGAAGCGGTGATGAAGAAGGTGCTGGCAATGGATTGGCCCGTATAGCGCAGGAAGATGTTCGACAGGCTCGCCCCCATACAGGCGGCGAACAGCCAGAACAGCGCCTGCGTCGCGGGGCGCGAGAGCTTATTGAGGCCAAAGGACAGCACCAGGATGAAGGCAAGCGGCGAAAGCATCGCGGCCCAGCCCAGGATGGTCGGTTCAATGATGCGCGCGCCATTGGCAGCGCGGGTCACCGCCCAGAACATCTGTTGCAGTTCAACAGAATTGCCGATCACGTAAGCGACAATGCCGGTAACCAGCAGGCCAGACGCCATCCAGTTATAGACGCGGAGCATATATGCCCGCAGCCCGGCATCAATCGCGGCCGCATCGGCTGCGACGGGGCGACCCCAGCCGGTGGTGAAACGCGTGTCGGGACCAAAGGCCATGACGAACAAAACTCCTGTTGATGGGGAGGATTCCCCGCTGGGTAATAATATGGATATTTCGTAATTCAGATCAATAGGGGGGATCAGGGCGCCCGTGTGACGCTGGGCGCCCTTGCCCGATCAACGCTCCGCCGGTTCCACCCGGATGGCGGCGGCTTCGGCAAAGGCGACATCCACCCGATCACCTGGCCTCAGCGTCTTCAGGAATTCGCGCAATTCGGGGGCGCGCACCGCAACAGTGCGTTCCTCACGCGAAGGGCCGACGAAGCTCACGGTATTATTGGCGGTATCCACGGCAGTAATCCGCACGCGGGCGCGAGTCGCGGCGGCCACGCCGGCGCCAGGCCGCGCGCCGGGCTCAGCCCGTGCAGCACCCACCACGGCTTCGGGTTCAAGCCGGGTGCCAGGCGGTGCCATGCGCACGGCGACCGCTTCTTCAAAATGCACCCGCACCCGGTCGCCGCGCCTGATCTGGGCAAAGTTCCGCACTTCCGGGCCAAGCTGCAGGGTCTCGGGCTTGTCATCCGGGCCACGGACCACAATGGTCCGGGTACGGGTATCCACGCGGTCCACCGCACCCACGATTTCGCGCGTGGAGGAGGCAACAACCGGCGGCGGCGGATCGGTCGCGCAGCCGGCAAGTACGAAAAGCGGCATGGCAAGCATGGCGCCCTGGCGCAGGCGCGCGGAGAGGTGAGCGAGCATGATGTGGATTTCCTTCCTCATTTGCCATCAATCAAAGGCGGCGGATTAAGGCATGCTTAGGGCAGCGCGGCAACCGGCACTCTCAAGCCGCCCCTTCCTGCCAATAGCCCTGATGCGGCACCGCACCTTCTTCTTCCAGACACGGCCCAACCACCGCGACCTTCTCCGCCGCGCTATCCAGAACCGCCCGGCAGGATAATGACAGCCCCGCCGTATGCGGCTGCGCATTGCGCAAATGCAGAATGGCGCCGGCGGAAAGCCCATAAACCGCGCGTCCGATGCCGGTATAGAATATCGCCGCCGAACACATGGCGCAGGGTTCGCCCGAGGAATAGATCGTGGCGCGCCGCAGCACATCGCGCGGCAGCCCGGCCTGCAACATATCGTGAAGTGCATCCATTCTGGTAGTTTTGCCCAGATGGAGGGTACAAGAGTTTTTTGCCGTAAAGGCATTTCCAGCCTCTGACGCAGACACTACCATGCGTTTAGGAAACCAAAATGGGGGTCTCCATGGGAATTATTGACGAAGTTCTCAAAGTCCTTGATCGAATCCCGATTTGGAAGCGGCTCCAGGAAGTGCCGAGCGAAGTAGATGATTTAAGGAGCCGCATTGCTGCTCTGGAAGAGCTTGTGTCGGGGAAGGCGTTGGCGGATGCCTGTCCCTTCTGTGGAAAACGGGCTTTTCGCCTCGACAGGTCAATTATGCATGGGCGGGCCGAGATTTGGACGTGCCAGGAGTGCAAAAAAAGCCGTGAAAAGCGCCTCGACTTATCGCCGCATAGGGGGCAGCGGTAGGGAACCGTCCTCGGGTGGTATGTTTTCTGGTATTCGCAAGGTGATCTCTCGGAATGAGGCCGATCAAGACACAACTCACCGTGGCCTGATAGGGTCTGTTTCGCTTGGGACGCACTCACTACGAACAAGGGGAACACCCGCTAAAAACTGCTCTCGTTGCCGCGCAGCATCAATAAGTCCGGACGTAACTTCAGGAAGTAGCTGCTGGCATTCGGAGAGACGCATACGCGGCACAGCGGGGTTGTTAAAAGACATTTGAATCTCACGGCCATCAGGTCTCTGAAAAGTTAGCACGATCCACATACGGTGCTCCCGATCGCTTCCTCGGCTCTGCCCAACCGCCACGTTCTCGATCAGCACGCCGCCAAGAAAAGCCATTACGCCAAACATCGCGAACCTTCGGGATACGTCCATGCTAATCTCCATGTGTGTTTCAGGTAAGTTACAGCCTCTTGCTCGGGAGGCACAAGGACACCGGTATTTCGCATTCATCCTTGTCCACGGGATACAGTTTAGCAGGCTGCTGAAAAGCCGTCATTGAGCATCGTCGTTTTGTCTCGCGCGGATGTTTTCAACGCTGCGCGTGCCTGCGCACAGCCATTTTCAGTGATTCTTTGGCCCAGTCGGCACACTCTGGACAGACTCCCGGC
>JADCFQ010000022.1 GCA_020249435.1 Roseomonas sp.
CAAGCAGCATGATCTCCGGAAGCGGGTAGACCACCTTCCAGGACTGGCGAGGGTCCTCAAGCGCAGAAAAATGATCCAGCAGTGACACAGAAGACATGGAAAAACCTCACCAAATCGAGGTAACCCATGAATCACATTACGCCGCTCTCAGGAATCCCGAACAGTCTCAAGCGATTGCCCTGGCCCTTCCCCCGCCCTCTCTTGCGCGCCGCGCCCCTGTCTTGCAGGTTGCCTGCGTGTTGAATGCGCTCCGCCGCCACGCCTCCCTCGTGGTCATCTCCCTGATTGCCGTCACCGCCGGGTTTGCGACCTGGCAGCTAAGGGGCGCCGATGCCTTCATGGCCGCACTTTGGCATGCCTGGGAATTATTCCTGTTCATTGTGCCATCACTGGTCGCGGGGCTGCTTTTGGCCTCGGCGCTCCGGCAATTGCTCTCCCCGGATGCCTTGGCGCGCTGGATGGGGGCGGATAGCGGGGTTTTCGGGCTGTTTGTCGCAACCCTGGTCGGCACGCTCTCGCCCGGAGGCCCCATGGCGGCCTTTCCGCTGGTGCTGGTGCTGGCGGGTGCCGGGGCGGATCGCGGTGCGCTGGTCGCCTTCATCCTCGCCTGGTCGCTCAATGGCTTTCAGAAGCTGTTGGTCTATGAGGCGCCGCTGCTCGGCCTTGATTTCGCGCTGCTGCGCACGCTGATCACCTTCCCCATGCCCATCATCGCGGGCTGGATCGCGCGGCGCGTGCCCATCACCTGGGAACCGCCGAAATGAGTGGGCCGCAAATCATCCTTTGGGTCATTGCCTTGGTGGTGCTGGCACTTTGCATGCGCCGCGGCATGCCCCAGGCAAGGCGCGCAGTGGCCGAGACCAATCGCGGCTTTTGGCGCATCCTGCCCATGTTCTGCGTGGCGCTGCCGATGGCGGCGTTTCTTTCAGAACTTGTGCCGGCGGATATCGCAACCGCCTGGCTTGGCGATGATTCCGGCCTGAATGGCATCATGATCGCGGCACTGGCTGGCGGTATCATGCCCGGCGGGCCTTTTGTGACCTTCCCTTTGGTGATCACCTTCAGCAAGGCGGGCGCAGGGGTTGCGCAAATGACCGCGCTGCTCACCGCTTGGTCGGTCTATGCACTGCACAGGATCTTGACCTGGGAATACCCGGTGCTCGGCTGGCGCTTTGTGGCGCTGCGCCTGGCATCGTCCTTTTTCCTGCCGGTGCTGGCCGGCTTGATCATGCAGGCGCTGTTGCCGTTTTTCGCGATCAATCTGGCGGCGCCTTGAGGCAATTTGTCACGCCAAGCTTTGCGGGTAAGGCGGGCCTTAGCCCTGGTCTTTAAGTTTCCTGAACGTCTTTATGGCGAGATTCAAAAACAGGACTGTGGCAAGCCCGAAGACCACACTGATCAATATCTTGATGAGGATGGTTTGCTCGTCAAAAAACATGCGCGTCGCAATCATTCCAACAATAACTGAAAGCCCGGCCACTATGCCATCCCCGATTTTAAACTGAGGCTTTTCTTGGTTCATGGCTTGTGGCCTCCATCGAAAAGCCTCCGCGCTCAAAACCGCGAAGAGGCAGCGCTACGATCATTTGGCGACATCAGGCGGGCAGGATTGGCTTTTTGCGCGCCGCATGATTCGTAGAACGTGTTGACTGATTAGCGTCACGGTAACCACGCAATATGAAAGCAGAAGCCACCTAACCAGGAAATGTTCATCCTTGAAAAGCTGGAAGACCAAGCCGAAGGGAATACCAAAGGCAAAACTACTCGCAAGAATATTGGCGTTCTTTTCATCGCTCAACCAACGCCGCATGCTGCCCTGGTTCCCGTAGATGTGCGCGACATATCGCTTGGGTATCCTAAGCTTGAAGCCAAGCGACGTTCAAGTTTTTCTGTGATCGTGGACCAACAATAAGGAAATCAACTCTGGCGCACCACGTCGCGCTCGGGCATTTAGGCGCCGATGGAACCCACCGCCGAAGCCGCCGATTGGTCAGACCTGCTCGCTTTGCGTGACAGCGCGGGCGCGGCGCTGCCCGCTGGCCCGCTTGCCGCGCTATTTGGCCCGGTGCTGGCGCCGCCCTCAGCCCCTGATGGCTGCCGGGTGATCGGGCGGCTCGCGCAAACGCTGGATGGCCGCATCGCCACCGCTGCCGGGTCCAGCCAATGGATCGGTGGCCCGGGCGATATCCTGCACACGCATCGGCTGCGCGCCCTGTGCCACGCGGTCGTGGTGGGCGCGGGCACGGTGCGGCATGACAATCCGCGCCTCACCACCCGCGAAGTGCCGGGGCCGGACCCGCTTCGCGTGGTGCTGGATACGGATCGCAAACTCTCGGCCGATTACGGCATTTTCCAGAGCGGGCCGCCGACCCTGCTGGTCTGCGCTGGCGATGCCGGCGGGGCTGACCATCACGGCGCGGCTGAGGTTTTGCGCCTGCCGCGCGCCCCGGGCGGAGGCCTTGCCATTCCACCCTTGCTCGCAGCGCTGAAGGCGCGCGGCGCCAGCCGGATTTTTGTCGAAGGCGGCGGGCTCACGGTCTCGCGCTTTTTGGCGGCGGGCTGTCTCGATCGGCTGCATGTCACCGTGGCGCCTGTGCTGCTCGGTTCCGGCATTCCGGCCTTCACCTTGCCGGAAGTGGCGCGCATCGCCGATGGGCTAAGGTTCTCCTGGCGCGTGCATGATATCGCGCCCGATATCCTGATTGATGCCGCGCTGGATCGCGCCAAGCCCGGGGGCCATGCATGACCAAAGCGCGCGCCTTATGGACGATTGCACCCGGCGTGGCAGAACTCCGCACAGAACCCCTCCTTGTCCGCGCCCCGGATCAGGTGCTGGCGCGCATGCTGGCATCGGGCATTTCGCGCGGCACGGAGCGCCTCGTACTGGCTGGCAAGGTGCCGGAGAACCAATGGGGCGCGATGCGCTGCCCCTTGCAGGCCGGCGATTTCCCCTTCCCGGTGAAATATGGCTACAGCGGCGTGGCCCGCGTCATGGAAGGCCCGGCGGAACTCCAAGGCAGGCGGGTATTTTGCCTCCACCCGCATCAGGATGTCTTCCTCGCGCCGGCTGCCATGTGCATCCCCATCCCCGATGCAGTGCCGGATCACCGCGCCGTGCTCGGCGCCAATATGGAAACCGCGCTGAATATCCTGTGGGATGCAGAGCCCCTGGCCGGAGAGCGCGCCTTGGTGATCGGCGCCGGCGTGGTCGGCTTGCTGGTGGCCTATTTGCTCGCGCGCATCCCCGCCATGGCGGTGACGATCATTGACCCCGACCCATCGCGCTGCGCCATTGCGGAACGCTTCGGCGTGGCTTTCGCCGCCCCGGAAGCAGCACCTACCGATCAGGAATTGATCATCCATGCCAGCGCCAATCCCGCCGGGTTGCGCCAGGCCCTACACTGCGCAGCCTTTGAGGCGCGGATCATCGAAGCCTCATGGTTCGGCGCCACGGAAGTCGCGTTGCCTTTGGGTGAAGCCTTCCATTCCCGCCGGCTCCGCCTGATTTCAAGCCAGGTGGGCGCCGTCGCACCCGCCATGCGGGCCCGGCGCAGCTTTGGGCAGCGCATGGCCTTGGCGCTCGGCCTGTTGGCGGACCCAGCGCTGGAGGCGCTGATCGGCCCCGCGACGCCGTTTGAAAACCTGCCACAAGCCATGCCCGGCTTGCTCAACCCCGCCCCCGGCACGCCCGCACCGCTTTGCCCCCTTGTCACCTATGGTGCATGAAGCGCCGAACCGCACAGGAACAACCCCGCCCATGTTCAGCCTGACCGTTGTTGATCACGTCATGATCGCCCATTCCTTCCGCGGCGCGGAATTCGGCCCCGCGCAACGCCTGCATGGCGCGACCTTCATTGTTGAGGCCGAGTTTCGCGCGCCGAAGCTCGATCCGCTCAATCTGCTGGTGGATATCGCGGCGGCGAAGGTGGAGCTGCGCCATATTCTGGATGGGTTTGATTATCGCAATCTGGATGCGGAACCGGTCTTCGCCGGGCAGAACACGACAACGGAATACCTCTGCCTTCATATCCATCGCTGCCTGTCGGCTGCCTTGGCTGAGGGCAAGCTTGGCGCCGGCGGCCAGGCGGTGACGGGGCTGAAGGTGCTGCTGCGCGAAAGCCATATCGCCTGGGCCGCCTATGAAGCCGCGCCGGGCGAGGAGCCAGCGGCCTAACCTGAGCTCGCCTAAGCCTAGCTTGAATGCAATGCAATCAATGATTACAATGATTGCATCAAGAAGGGCGCCCCCATGGCCAGCATTACCATCCGCAATCTTGATGAAGCGCTGAAGCGCAGCCTTAGAATTCGTGCCGCCGAACATGGCCGCTCCATGGAAGAGGAGGCGCGCGATATCCTCCGCCAGGCGATGAGCCGCCCCGCCCCCGCCGCCGATCTGGGGCAGGCCATCCATCGCCGCTTCGCTGCGCTTGGCGGGGTTGATCTGGACCTGCCGGAGCGTGAGGCCATGCCGGCACCGCCGCGCCTGGATTGAAGCGCGCGCATGATCCTGCTGGATACCAATCTGGTCTCCGAACTCATGCGCCCCGCGCCATCCGAAGCCGTGCTGGCCTGGTTCGCCATGCAAGACGCCGCCAATTTGTATTTGAGCGCGATTGCAGAGGCCGAATTGCGCCGCGGTGCCGCCATGCTGCCGGTGGGCAAGCGGCGCCATGAATTGCAGGCCGCCATAGACGCCATGATTGCCGAGGATTTCGCCGGCCGCACCCTGCCCTTTGACAGCGCCGCCGCCCAAGCCTTTGCGCTGGTGTTTCTGGAACGCCGCGCCGCGGGCCGCCCGATCAGCTTTGCTGATTGCCAAATCGCCGCCATTGCCCGCGCCCGGCAGGCCGCCATCGCCACGCGCAATACCGCCGATTTTGCCGGTTGCGGCATACCGGTGATAGACCCATGGGCGCATCAGCAAGGCCCTCGCGACACCCCATGACCCGCGCCATCCATCTTATCGTCCCCGCGCCCTTCAGCGCGATTTCCGGCGGCTATATCTATGATCGCCGCATGGTCGAAGGGCTCAGCGCGCTCGGACAGGAAGTGCGTGTGGTGGAATTGGCCGGGCGCCATCCCTTCCCGGATGAAGTGGCGACCGAAGCGGCGCGCACTGCCTTGGCAGAAATCCCCGAAGGCGCGCGCATTGTGATTGATGGCCTCGGCCTGCCTGCCTTTTTGCCGCTGGCTGATGAGCTGACACGCCGCGGCGCAACCGCGCTGATCCATCACCCAACCGCGCTTGAAACCGGTGCGCCAGCAGGCCAGCGCGAGGCCTTGCAGGCCGCCGAACGTGTGCTGTTCAGCGCCTGTGCGCGCATCATCACCACCTCCACCCTCACGGCGCGGGATTTGCCGGAAGCTTTCGGCGCGGACCCCGCACGCATCACGGTTATTGAACCCGGCACAGACCCCGCGCCGCGCGCGGTGGGTTCCGCTGGCCCCGGTTGCGCCATTCTGAGCATTGGCTTGCTCGTGCCGCGCAAAGGGCATGATGTGCTGCTCCGCGCCCTTGCGCGTCTGACGGATCTTGAATGGTCGCTCGCCATTGCGGGCGATGCCACGCGCGATCCCGTACATGCCGATGGGCTGCGGGCGCTGGCGGCAGAGCTTGGCCTTGCGCAGCGCGTGCGCTTTCTGGGCGCGCTGCCGGATGCGGCTTTGGATGCGGAATATGCGCGCGCCGATCTTTTCGCGCTCGCCACACGTTACGAAGGCTATGGCATGGCGGCCGCGGAGGCGATGGCGCGCGGCCTGCCGCTTGCGATCACCGCCGGCGGCGCGATTGCCGATATTGTGCCGGAAGATGCTGCCGTGGTGGCGGCAGTGGATGACCACACTGCGCTGTCACGCGCCATGCGCCGGCCGATTTTCGATACGGGCTTGCTCGCCGCCATGGCTGAAGCCTCCTGGCGTGCGGGCCAGGCCTTGCCGCGTTGGCCGGACCGCGCCGCCGCTTTCCTGAAAGCTCTTGATCATGGCTGAAAGCTTCGATGGTGATTGGCTCGACCTGCGCGAGCCTTATGACGCTGCGGCACGCAATCCTGAATTGGCCGCGATGCTCGCGGCATCCCTGCCGGCGCGGCCGCGCCTGCTTGATCTTGGCGCGGGCACGGGCAGCTTGCTGCGCTGGCTTGGCCATTTCATCGGGCGCGCGCAAAGCTGGACCTTGGTGGATAGCGACGCCGAACTGCTCGCCCGCGCCTTTGATACCATCGCCGATCGTGCCGAGGCCGTGGGTTGGCCAGCCACCAATCCAGGGCGCAGCGCACTGCTGGTCCATGCGCCGCATGGCGCCTGGCGCATTGAAGCGATCCTTGCTGACCTTGCCGCCGCACCGGCCAATCTGCCCTTGGAACGCGTGGATGCGGTGGTGAGCACGGCGCTTTGTGATCTGGTCTCGCGCGGTTGGGTGGAAGCCATGGCCGCTGCCTGCGCCGCACGGCGCCTGCCCTTCTACGCTGCGCTGAATGTGACGGGGCGTGAGCGCTTCACCCCGCCCCATGCCGCCGACGCGCTGGTGGCGCGCGGCTTTCGCCGCGACCAGGCGCGTGACAAGGGCTTTGGTGGCGCATCACTCGGGCCGCAGGCGCCCGCCGTGATGGCGGAAGCCTTTGCCGCGCATGGCTATGCCATTCATCGCGCGCCGAGTGATTGGGTGGTGGATCGCCGCGCCCGCGCCTTTACCCGCGCCATTGCCGATGGCCATGGCCTGGCCGCAATCGGCTGGGAAAGGCGCGGTGCGGAGGCCATTCTGGATTGGCTTGAAACGCGGCGCGATCAGGCCGATGCCGGGCAGCTTACCGTACGCATCGGTCATCAGGATTTCCTCGCCCTTCCTCCTGCAAGGTAGTTGCACATGCCCCTTTTGCTTGGCTGCATCGCGGATGATTTCACGGGGGCGACGGACCTCGCGAATACGCTTGTCAAAGGCGGCATGAGTGCCGTGCAGGTGATTGGCGTGCCGACCGGGCCGCTACCGGAAGCGGATGCCGTGATTATCGCACTGAAATCGCGCACCGCGCCGGTGGGTGAAGCGGTGGCGCAATCGCTTGCCGCTTGTGATGCGCTGCTGGTGGCTGGCGCGAAGCAGATTTTCTGGAAATATTGCTCGACTTTTGACAGCACGGATCAGGGCAATATCGGGCCTGTCGCGGATGCGCTGCTGAAACGGTTGGGGTCTGGCTTTGCGCTGGCCTGCCCGGCCTTTCCGACCAATGGGCGCACGATCTATTTGGGCCATCTTTTTGTCGGCAATGCGCTGCTGAATGAAAGTGGCATGGAAAACCATCCGCTGACGCCAATGACCGATGCCAATCTGGTGCGCGTCTTGGGCCGGCAGACCGATGGCGCGGTGGGGCTGGTGCCTTTCACGACCGTTGAACAAGGTGCCGCCGCCACGCGCCAAGCCATGATGCGCCTTGCCGAGCAAGGCCGGCGCTATGCAATTGTGGATGCGGTGACGGATCAGCATTTGCTCGCGATTGGTGAGGCTGCTGCACAACACGCGCTGATCACCGGTGGTTCCGGTGTGGCGATGGGCCTGCCTGAGAATTTCCGCCGCGCCGGCCTGCTGCCCGCGCGTGGCGATGCCGCCAGCCTGCCGCCCATGCAGGGCATGGCGGCGGTGGTGGCGGGGTCCTGCTCGCGCGCGACACTTGGGCAAATCGGCCTCGCACGGGATCACGTGCCGGTGCTGGAATTGGATGCGCTGGCAACACCTGATGCAGCGGCGCTGACGGTACAGGCGCTGGAATGGGTCGCGGGCAAATTGGCCGCTGATCGCCCGGTGGTGATTGCCGCCAGCGCACCGCCGGAAAAGGTCGCCGCATTGCAAGCGAAGCTTGGGCGCGATGCTGCCGGCGCGCTGATTGAAGCTGCCATGGCCGCGATTGCGGAAGGCTTGGTCGCGCGCGGTGTCGGCAGGCTTGTGGTGGCGGGGGGCGAGACTTCGGGCGCTGTCGTGCAGCGGCTTGGTGTCACGGCGCTCCGCATCGGTCCCGAAATTGACCCAGGCGTGCCCTGGACTTTTGCCGAGCCGCGCGGGCTGCATCTGGCGCTTAAATCCGGCAATTTTGGTGCACGCGATTTCTTCCTGAAGGCCTTCAGCCATGGATGAGGCGGCGCTGCGCGCGCAACTCGCTGCCCTTGGTGCCTCACTTTTTGCACGCGGCTATTCGGTGGGGACCGCGGGCAATATCAGCGTGCGCCTGCCGGATGGGTTTCTGATGACGCCGACCAATTCCTGCCTGGGGCGGCTTGATCCCGCGCGCATATCGAAGCTCGCGCCAGATTTTTCGCATGTTTCGGGTGACAAGCCATCCAAGGAAGTTTTCATGCATCGCGCGGTGCTGACCGCGCGGCCCGATGCGGGGGCGGTCGTGCATTTGCACTCAACCCATGCCACCGCGATTGCCTGCCTCGCCGAACCCGGGGAGGTCGCGCCCATCCCGCCGCTGACACCTTATTTCGTGATGCGTGTCGGGCGGCTTTTGCCGGTGATCCGCTATTATCGCCCGGGCGATGGCGCAATGGAAAACGATATCCACGAAGCCGCCAAAACCGCCAAGGCCGTGCTGCTCGCCAATCATGGCCCGGTGGTATCGGGCCGCACATTGGAAGATGCCGTGCATGCTTCAGAAGAATTGGAAGAAGCCGCGCGGCTTGCGCTGCTGCTGCGCGGTGCCGGTGCGCGTAGCCTGACGCCGGCGCAGGTGGATGATCTGCTGAATACTTTTGGCTGATCCATGTGGATCATGATCGCCGCGCCTTACACAAGTGGTGGCGCCGATGCTGCGCTCCGCGCCGCGCGGTTGGCTGAGATGAACCAGGCAGCACTCGCGATCCTCAGGCTTGGTCATATCCCGGTGATTGGCGTGAATATGGCACTGCCGATCATCGCCATCGCTGAGGGCGATGTGTTTGACGAGGTGATGATGCCGCTGTCACTTGCCTTGGCTGAGCGTTGCGATGCCGTGCTACGCCTGGGTGGGCCAAGCAAAGGCGCGGATCAGGAAGTCGGGCGCTTCAGGCAGGCAGGAAAGCCCGTATATCTTGCGTTGAAGGATATTCCGTCACAGTAACGAAAATTACTACCCCTTATTCTTCCTTCGGACGATCCACGCTCACCGCATTCTCACGCAACCATGCCGCAAGTCGGCCATGGCTGAATGACCTGCCTTCCAGATTTTCGATAATGAAGCGATAGAGCGTCTTTGCATCTTGCCTGATCGCATAGCCATTGATCGCCAGAAAGGTGATCATGACTGCCGCAGCCACACGCTTGTTGCCATCAACAAAGGGATGGTTCATGGCCAGGCTCTCCCACAGAGCCGCCGCTTCCTCGATTACATCCTCGTAATAGCCCGTCTGAGGACGATGCAGCGCGGCCTCAAGCAGCCCGAAATCACGAACGCCATTTGCGCCGCCATAGCGCTTGATCTGGTCGTGATGAATCGCCAGGACCTCAATAATGGTCAGGTAATCCGTCATTCAGCCAGTTTCGCGTAGAGCTCGGCATATTTCTCATGGGTGGCCTCATAGGCCGCCATGACATGGGCGCGCGGGCGGGCGCGTTTGCGCTTGTCAATGAGATCAGAAAGCGCCTCGTCAACCAGCGCCTGCAACTGCCGCCCTTCGCTCTTGGCGAGGCTGCGGAGCGTGGCGAGGGTTTCAGACCTCACCTGGGTGGCGAATTTTTCACGGATTGGATCGGCCATGGTTCACCTTGATGATCCTTTGCGGATATCATGATGCGTCATGATACATCAAGTTTTATCATGATGGCCCACTGCGTTGACCGCGCGGTTTCGTACACTGGGCATATGGCGGAACAGGCGTCTCGAAACTTCCTTGCTGCTCAGGAAGTCGGGTGCTTCAGGCCGGCGGGAAAGCCCGTGTTTCTTACCCTGGCGGAAATTCCGCCAGGGTAAAGAATATCAGTCCTCAGGCCGCCTTGGCTTGTTGCTGTTGCAATAAGCCGGTCAGGAATTGCGCGGTGGCGCCCATGCCTGAAAGCCCGGCGCGGGCTTCGGCGTCACTATTGTAGTTCGTGTTGGTATTCACATCATAGGCGAAGCTGTTGCCGGCGCGATCCGTGATGAATTCAATCGCGCCCACGCCAACGCCATTCGCGCGCAAAAAAGCCTCCATGCGCGGCAGCAGAGGATGAGAGAAGTTTTCAATGATGCGGAACTTCTCGCCCGGCGCCACGGCGGGGCACACCGCGCCAGGTTCAATGGCGCAGACATCCGCCGGGCAAAGCTCAAACCCTTCCGAGGTATCAACGCGCACGGCATAGAGGAATTTGCCATTGATGAATTCAGCCCGCGTGATGAAGGGCTCCGGCGCTTCGATATAGCGCTGCACCAGCCACACGCCATCGCGCGGTGCGGCGAAGGGGTCCGGGTCAGCAGCGATTTTCGCCACCGCTTCACGCAATGCCGCCGCGCTCAAGATCAACTGCACGCCCAGGCCCTTGCCGGCGCGGTTATGCTTCAGGATCACCGGAAAGCCGAGCTTTTCCGCCGCCGCCGCAAGATGCTGCGTCCCCACCACGGCGATCGTCGGCGGTGTTGGAATGTCAAACCCGGCCAGCGCCGCATATTGCGCAACCTTGGAGACTTCCAACTGCAAAGCCCGCCGCCCATTCACCACAAGCCTGCCATGGCGTTCCAAATGCTCAATCACCGCGCCAGCATATTCCGGCGCATAGGTATGGCCGCGCGTATGGGATGATGCACTCATGCGATTGTAGAAAACGCCCTCGGGCGGTGGGCTGGTCAGGTCACGCACGCCTTCATCCAGGAACCATTCCTCAAACGGGGTGCCAATACGGGCAAAGGCCGCGCGCAAAGGCTCCACCCAGGCATCATTTTCGTGAATGACAAAGACCTTCGACATGCGGCTTCTCCAAAGTTTCATCAGGAAAAAAGCCCATCCTGAAGCGAGCGCAAGGGTCCATAAAAAGAAAGATTTTCTTTTTCTTTGGCGATTACTTGGCGCAAACTTCTGCCCCGAGGCGTCCGATCAGGAGATGACCTGCCCCCAAGGCGCAGGCACGATTTCGCCATTCCTCATTAGGGTCGAGGAAGCGATGGCCGAAAACCAAGTGATAATGGAGCGTCCAATGCAGCTTGATCCCGTCTTTGCCGCGCCGGGGCGTTTCCTCAAGGGCAATATCCATACCCATTCCACCCTTTCGGACGGCAAGCGCGCGCCAGAGGAAGTGGTGGAGACCTATCGCCGTGGCGGCTATGATTTCATGGCGCTGACCGATCATTTCATGGCACGCTACAACTTCCCCATCGCCGATACGCGCCGCTTCCGTGCCCCTGGCTTCACCACGCTGCTGGGCGCTGAGGTGCATGCGCCGGCGACCTCTCTTGGAGAGATTTGGCACATCTTGGCGGTGGGCCTGCCGCTTGATTTCGCGCCAACCCCGCCCGAGGAAAATGGCGCGGCGCTCGCTGCGCGTTGCGCCGAAGCCGGCGCCTTTGTCGCCATTGCCCATCCCGGCTGGTATGGGCTGACGGCAGATGATGGGCATAGCATCGCCGCCGCGCATGCGGTGGAAATCTACAACCACACCAGCCAGGTACGGACCGATCGTGGCGGCGGCGCCTTTCTGGCGGACCGGCTTTTGACCGATGGCAGGCGCGTTTCGCTGATTGCCGTGGATGATGCGCATTTCGCCTGTGAGGATTGGTTCGGCGGCTGGGTCATGGTGAAGGCCGCGGAAAATGAACCGGAAGCGCTGCTGGCCGCGCTCAAGGCCGGGCATTTCTACGCAAGCCAAGGCCCGCGGATTGAAGGCATTCTTTGGGGTGAGGATCGCGTTGAGGTGGAATGCAGCCCGGCATCCAGCATTATGGTGCTGGGGCGCGGTTCATCGGCGGCGCAGGCAGTGGCGCCCTTGCAGACAAGGGCAGTGCTGCCGCTCGAAAAACTGCGCGATGGTGGCTTTGCGCGCATTGTGGTGGCCGATGCGTCGGGCAAGCGCGCCTGGTCCAATCCGTATTTTTTTGAGTGACAATAATTTCACCGAAATGCATCACGCATCGCGGCTTAACCTTTCTGGGGCAAGGCCCTGCACGAAATGGCCGCATAACCCCGCGAAACGACCAATTCTTGGTGAAAGCCCAGGCAACTTAACTCATTATCAAAAGTGATTTCATCTTTGGCTTAAGCTTCGCGTAACTTCGTGCCGCGTAAGAATGCAGAAACCAGCGTGAATAGCCCTGCATCATCCTGGTGCCGATTAACCCGAGGCAGCGAAAATTTATGGCGCCTCAATATCCCTGGTCACCTTTCAGCAAGGACAGTGCCTGCACAATGGCGCAGTTCCACGAAAGGAGTACGCCAGAAGATGCGTATCAGAATCGCTCCCCTCTTGCTCACCATCCTGGTGATGATCGGCACTGTGAATGCCGGCGCCGCCATCTATGCCTGGGTGTCCATGCGCCACAACGCGCAGAGCTTCACTGAAATCAAGACCAATGCGGTCGCACCGCTGATTGATCTAAAGGCGTTGTCAGATGCCTATGCGGTATTTGTGGTGGATGCATCCCACAAGATGCGCAATGGCAATTTCACCTGGGAAGAAGGTGCGGCAAGCCTTGCCGATGCGGTAAAGAACATCAACCGCGCCTGGTCAGCCCTGACCCAAGCTCAATTGCCGCCAAGCGTGCAGGAATCCTTCGCCCAGGCGCGTGAGCGTCGCGCCCCGGCCGAACAGGTCACCCAGGAACTGGTGCGCATCGCCGCCGCGAAGAACAGCGCGCAGCTTGAACAGCTGATCAAGGAACGGCTCTATCAGGCGATTGACCCCTTCACGGAATCGATCGGCGCCATGATGGACACCATCGTGGCCGAAACCAATGACAAGGTCGCCAATGAAGTGACCTCGGTCACGCAGGCCACGCTGATCATCGCGCTAATGGGGCTTTTCTCGCTCGCCGCGCTGATCGCTGCCGGCTGGGTCGTGGTGGCCCGCGTGACGCGCCCGCTTGGAACGCTTGCCGCAGGCATGGAGAACATGTCGAAGGGCGATCTTTCCAAGGAATTCCAGGGCACGGAACGCCATGACGAAGTGGGCGAAATGGCGCGTGCCGCCACCGTCTTCCGCGAAGGCCTGATTGAGGCTGAGAAGCTGCGCGCCGCGGAAGCGTCACGCGGGGCGGAAATGGAAGCGGCGCGCCGTGCCGCCATCCAAAGCATTGCGGGCGATCTGGATCGCGCGGTTGGCCAATCGGTCAGCACGCTGTCCGAGAGCACCTCCATGCTGGTGCAGGAAGGCACCAAGGTTGCCTCCGTCACGGATGCAACCCTCGCCCAGGCACGTTCCGCTGCACATGAGGGAACGGAGGCCAATAACGGCATCCAATCCGTCTCGGCCGCGGCTGAGGAGCTCACGGTTGCGATTTCCGAAGTCTCCAACCGCGTGACCGCCGTGGCGCAAACCGCGCGCGGTGCGGCGGAACAGGCGGATCGCGTGAGCAGCCTGGTGGATGGGCTGAATGCGGCATCCGTGCGCATCAATGATGTCACCGGGCTGATCGGCACCATCGCCGCGCAGACCAACCTACTGGCGCTCAATGCCACGATCGAATCGGCCCGCGCCGGTGAGGCTGGCAAAGGCTTCGCGGTAGTGGCTTCCGAGGTGAAGAACCTGGCCGCGCAATCGGCCAAGGCGACCGAGAGCATCCAGACCGAGATCGGCGCCATGCAGAACATCATCGGCGATGTGGTGGGCGTGATCGGCGACATCGTGGCCCGTATCAGCCAGCTGGATGGCGAAAATACTGCCATTGCCGCGGCGGTGGAGGAGCAATCCGCCACCACGGCGGAAATCGCCACAAGCCTACGCAATGCCGCCAAGGCGGTGGATGGGCTGGAAGGCTCCATCGGCCGGGTTTCCGGCATGGCGGAAGATGCCGGCAAGGCCATGGGCAGCATCACCAATGCCAGCCGCACCGTAGCCGACGAGGCCGTGCAGCTGCGTGAGGCGACCCAGGCGCTGATCAAGCGGCTGCAGGCCGCCTGATCAAAGCGTAACGCCTATTCTGCAAGGCGGCGGTCCAGTCAGGGCCGCCGCTCTTTTTTTGCCTGAGCGGCCCGGGTCTGCAATGCCCCTCAAATGGTTTTGTGCTATTTTTCCTAGCTCGGACAGTTTCTGTAACTCCCCTTTTGGAAGAATGAGGCAGGGGCGGGTCGGGCTTGTGACCATCGAATCCTTGATCGGACTGTGGCATGAAAGTCGCCACACTGTGGCCCCGCCCCATTTCCGCCAAAAGTAACAGTTTGTATTCCTATAATCCGTCTTCCTCAACAGCCCCTTTGAGCAAATCACGCCAGATTTCACCAAGTTACAGCCGCCATACTTGTTCGGTTGAGTCGGTCCAGCTTACCTCGCCCTCAGAACGTTTCAGCGTCGCGTCTTACAGGGGGCTTGAACTGCAGATGAAGTCAAAAAGGCTTGTCGCGACCATGTTTGTCGCCCTTGGGCTTTCCGTGGTGTCCGGCCATGGCATGGCCAGCCAACCGAACGCGCAGCCCGCCGCCCAGCGCCAGCAGGCAGCCAAGCCCGCTGCGGCGCGGCCCGCCAATCAAGCGCAAGCAACTCCTCAGGCCTCCCGACCAGCCGCCGTCCAGGCCCAGCGCGTCAGCACAAATCAAGCGGCCCAGCCCGCGCGCCGTCCAACCACGCAGGCCCAGCGCATTGCGCAAGCCAATCCGGGCGGCATTTCCTGCGTTCCTTATGTGCGGCAGGCCACCGGCATGGCGATTCGCGGCAATGGCGGCGATTGGTGGCATAATGCTGCCGGGCTTTATGCGCGCGGTCATGCGCCGGAAGCCGGCGCCATCCTGGCCTTTTCCCGCACGGGGCAAATGCGTTCCGGCCATGTTGCCGTGGTGCAGGAAGTGATCAGCGCGCGCGAAATACTGATCCATCATGCGAATTGGAGTGGCCCCGGCATTCGCCGCGGGTCCATCATGCAGGATGTCTCGGTGATTGACGTGTCCCTGAATAATGACTGGTCATCGGTTCGCGTGCAGGTGGGGCGGGATCAGGAAAGCCTGGGCCGCATCTACCCGATCCAGGGGTTCATCTATGACCGTCCGGATAAAGGCTATATCCGCACCGCCGCGACTCCGCGGCCCGGTGGCCCGGTGCTGGCCAATGCACGTTCGCTCCGCCCGGATGATGTGCGGGCCTTTGAGGAAGTGGCGCAGGCGCCAGCGCGCCGCTAAACTTCACACGCTTTCATCTGGCTTGCCCGGCGCTGTTTTCGCCTTGAAACCGCGCCCTGCCATGACCGCGTCTTCACCAAAGCGCGCGCGCAGGGCCTCCATCGCCTTCCAGCGCGCGGCACGGCGCGGTGCCTCAGGATCGGCCAAATCGCCGCGATCCGCCTGATCCGCCGGCGCCAGGGGCTGGGCGCCAATGCCAATCAGGCGAAACGCCGTGCCATCGGCTTCCTTCTGCAACAGAGGGCGCGCGGCGGCGAAAATCACCTCCGGCAAAAGGCTTGGTTCCGCAAGGCGCTGAGACCGGGTGCGGAGCGCAAAATCAGCCGCCTTCAGCTTCAGCACCACGCCGCCCGCCGCCAGCCCCTTTTCCTTGAGCCGGCGCGCGAGTTTTTCGCACATCCGCCAAAGCGGTGCCTCAAGCGCCGGCAAAGCCGTGATATCCGTATCAAAGGTGGTTTCGGCGCTGATGCTTTTGGTCTCTCGGCTTGGGTTGACCGGGCGGTCATCCTCACCCCGCGCGCGCGCCACCAAGGCCGGGCCATCGGCGCCGAAGCGCGCCAAGGCAGCGCGGGCATCCAGCGCGGCCAATTGCCCAAGCCGTACAAAGCCTGCCGATGCCAGGCGCTTGGCCATGGCCGGCCCGACGCCGGGCAGCACCGCCACCGATTGCGGCGCCAACCAGCCAGCCGCTTCGCCCGCGCCGATCACGGCAAAACCCCTCGGCTTGTCCCGTTCTGCCGCCAATTTCGCCATGAGCCGATTGGCCGCCAAGCCCACAGAGACCGTCACCCCCACCTCACGCTCCACGGCCTGGGCGAAGCGCGCCAGAACTGCGGCGGGGGGCGCGTTATGCAGCGCCTCCGTCCCCCGCAAATCCAGCACCGCCTCATCTATCGAAAGTGGCTGCACCAGGGGCGTGAGGGCTTCCATCATGGCGCGGATGCGCGCCCCTTCGCGGGCATATTTAGCGATATCGGGTTTGATCACCACCGCATCGGGGCAGGCGGCGCGCGCCTTGAACATGGGCATGGCGCTGCGCACACCCGATAGCCGCGCGATATAGCAGCACGCCGCCACCACCCCGCGTGTCCCGCCGCCCACAATCACCGGGCGCGTTGCCAATGCCGGCTGGTCGCGCTTTTCGACACTGGCATAGAAGGCATCGCAATCAATATGCGCGACGGTCAGGCGGAACAGATCGGGATGGGCGATAACGCGCCTGGAACCACAGGCCGGGCAGCGCGTGAAATCCTCGGCCGCGTGATGGAAGCAATCGCGGCAAAGTGCCGGCATGGTCTAGCGCTTGAGCCAAGGCATGGCGGCAAAACAGGCCAGCAGCACGGCATAGATCGCGCCTTCGAAACTTGCGAAATGCGCCAGCCATTGCTCGGGCGAAAGGCCGCGCATCGCACGTGTCATGGCGATTTCCGCGCCAATCAGCAGCACCAGGCCAAAGACGCCCATCAGCAGGCGCCCGCCCGATTTCGGCGGAATGCCAAAGCGGCGCGCGATCAGCGGCGTGAAATGAAAAATGGCGGCGAGCATGGGGATGGCTTCAAGCGCACTCGCCACCACAACACCAAGGCGCGGCGCCAGCAGCAATTCGCGCGTCGCACCCAGCAAAAAGCCAACCACATAGAGCAGCAGGAAATAGACCGCCCCCGCCCGGAAACTACGCCTGATCATGGCGCATCCCAAAGCCGCGCAGCGCCAAAAACGCCCGAGGAATCGCCATGCTTCGCCTGCACCAAGGGCGTGCGTGCCACATCGCCAAAGCCATGCCGCGCCATCAGCCCCGGCACATCGCGATAAAGATGCGCCATATTGGACAGGCCGCCCCCCAGCACGATCACATCGGGGTCGAGGATATTGGCAATCATCGCCAAGGCCCGCGCCAGCCGATCCGCATGCCGCGCCAGTGCCGCTTGCGCGCGTTGATCGCCCGCCGCCGCCCGCGCCGGCAGCGCCGAGGCATCGCGCGCCCCTGCCCCATCGCAATCCGCCGCCAAGGCAGGGCCGGACAGGAAGGTTTCCAGGCAGCCATGCTGGCCGCACCAACAGCGAGGCCCTGGAAATTCCTCAGGCCGCATCCAAGGCAAGGGCACATGGCCCCATTCGCCACCCGTGCCATTCGGCCCATCCAGAATGCGCCCGCCCGAGACAATCCCCGCACCTGTCCCGGTGCCGATGATCACCGCGAAAACGGTGTTGTAGCCAGCGCCTGCGCCATCCGCGGCCTCACTCATCGCCAGGCAATTCGCGTCATTGCTGATGCGCACCGCGCGCCCAAGCAAGGCTTCCAGATCCTGCTGAAGCGCGCGGCCATTCAAGGCCTGGGAATTGGCATTGCGCACCAGGCCAGTCACGGGGCTGAGGCTGCCGGGAATGCCGATACCGACGCTGCCCTGGGCGCCAAGCCGCGCTTCGGCATCCCGCACCAAATCAGCGATGGTCGTCAAAACGCCGTCATAGGCTGCGGGACTCGCGCGGCGTTCGCGCAGCCTCACGGCGCCATCATAGCCCAAGGCCACGATTTCCGTCTTGGTGCCGCCCAGATCAATGCCGAGTTTCATGCTATTACTCTTGGTCAAGGCAAGGCAGCGCCGCAAGCCTGAACTGACGGTGACGCGTAAGCCATGGTGGAAGAGAACGCATGAATGAGACGATTCTGGATGTGAAGGGCCTGACCTGCCCCTTGCCAGTGCTGAAGGCCAATAAGGCGCTGCGCGGCATGGCAGGCGGCGCGCGGCTGACCGTGTTGGCGACTGACCCTGCCTCGGTTGCGGATTTCAACGCCTTTTGCCGGGAAACCGGCCATGCGCTGCTGGCCTTTTCCGAAGATCAGGGCAGCTATCGCTTCGTGATCCGCAAGCGCGACGACACAACAGCATGAGCGTGCTGATCCTGACCCATGCCGCCTGTGTGGCGCATGATCCGGGGCCGCATCACCCGGAATGCCCGGACCGCTGGCGTGCCGTGACGCGCGCCCTGGAAGCGGAAGCCTTCGGCACCCTGCCGCGTGCCGAGGCGCCGCGCGCAACGCGGGAACAAATCCTGCGCGTGCATCCCGAAGCCTATCTGCAAGCGATTATGGAATCCGCACCCGCCGAGGGTGATCGCGTGGCACTCGATGCCGATACCATCCTGTCCCATGGCAGCATCGAAGCGGCCTTGCGGAGTGCCGGCGCTGCCGTGGCGGCAGTAGATGCGGTCTGCACCGGCCCGATCCGCCATGCCTTTTGCGCCACACGCCCGCCTGGTCATCATGCCGAGCCCGCTCGCCCCATGGGGTTTTGCGTCTTTGCCAATGCCGCGATTGCCGCGCGCCATGCCCAGGCTGTGCATGGGCTGGCACGCATTGCGGTCGCGGATTTCGATGTGCATCACGGCAATGGCACGCAAGCCTGTTTTGAGGCCGATGAATCTTTGATGCTGGCATCTTCGCATCAATGGCCGCTTTATCCGGGCACCGGCGCGCCACAGGAACGGGGTGTCGGCAATATCTTCAACGCGACGCTGCCGCCGGGCGCTGATGGCGCGGCGTTTCGCGCCGTGTGGGAAAGACTGTTGCTGCCGGCCTTGGATGCCTTCGCGCCTGAATTGCTGATTATCTCGGCGGGGTTTGACGCGCATGTCGCGGACCCTTTGGCGCAGCTTCGGCTGACGGAAGCGGATTTCGCCTGGATCACGCAAGAACTTTGCGCCTTGGCCGCGCGTCATGCCGAAGGGCGTGTCGTTTCAGTGCTGGAAGGCGGCTATGATCTTGCGGCGCTTGGCGCTTCGGTGGCCGCGCATGTGCGCGCGCTGATGCTCAATTAACCCTTGCACGGGACTGCCCCGCACCCCCAAATCGCAACAGCACAAAACAAAGAGGTTCGCCATGCATCGTCGTCATCTTCTCGCTGCCCTGCCTGCTGCGGCGCTCGCCCCGCGCTTTGCCGCTGCGCAGGAATGGCCGCCAAGCCCGGTGCGCGCCATTGTGCCCTTCGCGCCTGGTTCCGCCACCGATACGGTCGCGCGCGTCTTTACCGAGAAAATGCGCGAAACCCTCGGCCAGAATGTGGTGGTGGAAAATCGCGCCGGCGCCAATGGGCTGATCGGGGCGGAAGCCGTCGCCCGCGCCACGCCGGATGGCCTGACCGTGCTGATCGGCACCAATTCCACCAATGCCGCCGCAGGCGCCCTTTTCAAGCGCGTGCCTTTTGATGTGGAAACCGCCTTCATCCCGGTCTCGACCCTTGGTTCCGTGCCGCTGCTGGTGGCAGTGCGCGCCGAATCGCGCTGGCAGAATCTGGCCGAATTGCTGGCCGAGGCAAAAACCAAGCCTGAGGGCATTACCTATGCCTCTGCGTCGTCGTCCCAGCAGGTCTCGACCGAGCTCATGGCGCATATGGCCGGGGTGAAGATGCTCCGCGTGCCCTATCGGTCCTCGCCCTTGGCGGTGCAGGATTTGCTGGCAGGACGGGTTGATCTTTTCGTGGCCGATCAATTGGTTATCCTGCCGCAGGCGCGCGAGGGGAAGCTGCGCATCCTTGGCATCACCGCGCCGCAACGTTCCGCCATGCTGCCGGAAATCCCCACCGTGGCGGAAGCCGGCAACCTGCCTGGCTATCAGATCACCGCCTGGTTCGGGCTTTTCGTGCCCGCCGGTACGCCGCCCCTGGCGGTTTCCCGCCTGAATGCCGCCGTGCGCCGCGCCGGGGAACAGGCCGATTTGCGCGAAAGACTGTCATCGGGCTTCGGGATGGTGGTGTCTACCTCCACCCCAGAGGAAGCGGCGGCCTTTGTGAAGGCCGAGACCCAGCGCTGGACCTCGGCCATTCGCACCGCTGGCATCGAACCGGAATAGACTTCTCCACATAAGTAAGGCTAGGCTGACAATATGGCACGTACATCAACCGAGACAGCGGAGCCGCCGCAATCCGATATCGCCGCCCTTTCCTTCGAGCAAGCGCTCGCGGAGCTTGAAGGCATTGTGCGGGAATTGGAAAGCGGCAAGGGCGCCTTGGAAGCCTCGGTCACCGCCTATCAGCGCGGTGCGGCGCTGAAGCGCCATTGTGAGGCGAAGCTCGCGGAAGCGGAGCAGAAAATCCAAGCCATTGTGGATGGGCCAGCCGGGCCATCCTTGCGAGACGTGGAATAGAGCGCCGCATGGCTGACCCCGCCCAAGCCCTTGCATCAGCCATGGCAGCGGCGGCTGCCGAAATTGATCGCGCGCTGGATGCGCTGATCCCGCCGCCGGAGGGCGATGAGGCGCGGCTGTTTGAAGCCATGCGCTACGCCAGCATGGGTGGCGGCAAAAGGCTGCGCGGTTTTCTGGTGCTTGAAGGTGCCGCGCAATTCGGCGTGGCGCGTGAAGCGGCGTTGCGTGTGGCGTCTGCGATTGAAATGCTGCACGCCTATTCGCTGGTGCATGATGATCTGCCTTGCATGGATGATGATGATCTGCGCCGCGGCAAACCCACCGTGCATCGCGCCTTTGATGAAGCGACCGCCGTGCTGGCGGGGGATGCGCTGCAAACGCAAGCCTTTCTGGTATTGAGTGAGCCGGAAACGCACCCAGACCCTGCCGTGCGGGCGGAGCTTTGTCGCGCCTTGGCGCGGGCAGCTGGTGCGCGCGGCATGTGCGGCGGGCAGATGCTGGATATGCTGGCGGAAGAAGCCGGGCGCCCCTTGGAAGAGGCAGAAATTGGCCGGCTGCAATTGCTGAAGACCGGCAAGCTGATTGAATTTTCCGCCGAAGCCGGCGCCATTCTTGGCAAGGCGCCGATCCAGCTGCGCCACGCGCTTTCCGCCTATGGTCGCGATCTGGGCGCTGCCTTTCAGATTGCCGATGATGTGCTGGATGCGACCGCATCCGCCGAGGAAACCGGCAAGCGCACCGGCAAGGATGCCGATGCGGGCAAGGCCACTCTGGTGGGGCTTTTGGGACTTGAACGCGCCAGGCTGCAAGCGGAACGGCTTGCCGCGCAGGCGCAGGATCATCTGGATGCTTTCGGGGATGCGGCGGCGCATTTGCGCGCGCTTGCGGATTATACCATCGCGCGGAGAAGCTGAATGAACCGTCCTGTCACACCGCTGCTGGATCGCGTGACCATTCCCAGCGATTTGCGAAATTTTTCCGGCGATCAATTGAAACGCCTGGCCGAAGAATTGCGCGCCGAGACGATTGACGCGGTTTCCGTCACCGGCGGGCATCTTGGCGCATCGCTGGGTGTGGTAGAATTGACCGTTGCGGTGCATGCGATTTTCGACACGCCGCATGATCGGCTAATCTGGGATGTCGGGCACCAAGCCTATCCGCACAAGATTTTGACCGGGCGGCGCGATCGCATTCGCACGCTCCGCCAGGGCGGCGGGCTTTCCGGTTTCACCAAGCGGAGTGAGAGCGCATACGACCCCTTTGGCGCGGCGCATTCCTCGACCAGCATTTCCGCAGGCCTTGGCATGGCGATTGGCAGCCAATTGCAGGGCAAGGAACGCAATGTCATTGCCGTGATTGGCGATGGGTCCATGAGTGCCGGCATGGCGTATGAAGCCATGAATAATGCCGGCGCATCCAAGGCCAATCTGATTGTCATTCTGAACGATAATGACATGTCCATCGCGCCGCCCGTGGGCGCGATGAGTGCTTATCTGTCCAAGCTGATTTCATCACGCCCTTTCCTGTCCTTGCGCGATATGATGGCGCGGCTGGCGCGGCGCTTCCCCGCACCTTTGGAACGCGCCGCACGGCGCGCGGATGAATATGCGCGCGGGTTGCTGACCGGCGGCACGCTGTTTGAAGAACTTGGCTTCTATTACGTGGGGCCAGTGGATGGGCATGATCTGGACCATCTGCTGCCCATTCTGCGCAATCTGCGGGATCGGGATCAGCAAGGCCCGATCCTGCTGCATGTGGTGACGCAAAAGGGCAAGGGTTACGCGCCGGCGGAATCCTCGCCTGACAAATATCACGGCGTCGTGAAGTTCAATGTCGTCACCGGCGAACAGGCCAAGGCGCCGCCTGGCCCACCTTCCTTCACCAAGGTCTTCGCCAATGGGCTGATTGCGGAAGCGGAAGCCGATGACCGCATCGTCGCCATCAATGCCGCCATGCCATCCGGCACCGGGCTTGATTCATTCGCCAAGAAATTCCCGCGCCGCAGTTTTGATGTCGGCATCGCGGAACAACATGCGGTGACCTTTGCGGCGGGGCTCGCAACCGAGGGCCTCAAGCCATTCTGCGCGATCTATTCAACCTTTTTGCAGCGCGCCTATGACCAGATCATGCATGATGTGGCGCTGCAATCCCTGCCGGTGCGCTTCGCTATGGACCGCGCCGGGTTGGTCGGTGCGGATGGCGCGACCCATGCGGGGTCTTTCGATATCGCCTATCTCGGCTGCCTGCCCAATATGGTGCTGATGGCGGCTGCCGATGAGGTGGAGCTGATGCATATGGTCGCGACCGCCGCCGCGATTGATGATCGGCCTTCCGCGTTTCGCTATCCGCGTGGTGAGGGGTTTGGCCTTGAATTGCCCAAGCGCGGTTCGGTGCTCGATCTCGGCAAGGGGCGCGTGCTGCGCGAAGGCACTGCGATTGCGATACTGTCCTATGGGGCGCGCTTGCAGGAATGCCTGAAGGCTGCGGATGAATTGGCGACACATGGGCTTTCCTGCACGGTTGCCGATGCGCGCTTTGCCAAGCCCTTGGATACCGCCTTGGTGGAGCGCCTTGCGCGTGAGCATGAGGTGCTGATCACGATTGAAGAAGGCTCCATGCTCGGCTTCAGTGGCATTGTCATGCATCATTTGGCGACCCATGGGCTGCTGGATCGCGGGTTGAAGCTGCGCCCCATGTGCCTGCCGGATGTCTTCATTGATCACGATGCGCCGCGCAAGCAATATGACCAGGCCGGGCTGAATGCGCCGCAGATTGTGGCGACAGCGCTTGCCGCTTTGGGCAAGGCAGAGATGCACTTGCCCGCGCGGGCGTAACCCCTTCGCCCGCGCCTATTCCGCCGCCGGCCGCATCGGGCCGGCGAAGCGCGGTGCCACCTGTTCCATGAAAAGGCGGATGGAATTGTTGGTGACCTCGGCGCTCATCGGTCCCAAGCGGAAGGAACAGATCACGCCGCCAACGCCTGTTGCTTCAATCTCCGCCATGCGTGCGGCAACTGTGGCGGGCGTGCCGCAGATCAGCGCATGTTCCGGATTGGTGCGGGCGGGCGGCGCGGTTTCCTTTTTCATGATCACGCCCTGTTCAGCGTAGATTTTCTCGCGCATGGCCTTGCGCTGCGCCTGCATCGCCTCAAAGGCCGGAATCGCGATGCGGCGCGCTTCGTCATCCGTTTCCGCCACCACCACATTGCGCCAGACCCAGCTTTCATCGAGGCAATGCGCGATATGCGCCGCATCAAAACCGGCTTCCGCGAGTGCGGCGCGATAGGCCGCGAGGCGCTTTTGCGTCACTTCCAGCGATTGCACATTCATCAGGAAAGGCAGGCCACGCCGCGCCAGATGCAGCGCGCCATCTTCGCTGGATGCAGCGCGGATCACATAAGGATGCGGCTTGGTGAAGGGTACCGGGCGCAGCCTTGGCACATTCAATTCCCAGAACCGGCCCTTGTGCTGAAAACCATCCGGGCTGGTCCAGGCTTTCAGCATAATGCCCTCGGCTTCCTCATAGCGTTCCAGCGCTTCTTCCGCCGGAATGCCATAGCCCTGGTATTCATACACGTTATAGGCCGTGCCGCGCCCAAGCCCGACAATCACGCGCCCGCCGGAGAGATTATCCAACAGCGACATCTGTTCCGCGAGCCGCATCGGGTGATGCAGCGATACCTGCGCCACCGCGAAACCAACTTTTATGCGCTTGGTGGCTGACAGCACGGCAGCGGCGAAAGTCACCGGGTCCACATAGGCGCAATTGCCATCGAAATGATGTTCGGCGAGCCAGAGCACTTCCACCCCAAGCTCATCACAGAGCTTCGCTTCCGCGATGCTTTCCGCGATCACGCGATGATCTCCGGCAGGTTCCCGGCTTTCAGGGAAAAGGAAATTGCTGAAGCGCAGCATGGTGGCCTCCACAGCGGGAATGGGCGAAGGTTAGATCAAGCCCAGCAATGCGCAAGTTTTTTCCTTGCCCAGCGCCCATGGGCCGCGCTGTAATTCCCTTGAACCAAGGGGGCTTTGGCATGATCGGCAGGCGCGCAATGCTGGCGGCGGGGTTGGCGGCACCCGCCATCCGAGCGGAGGCGCAGGAACGGCCGATCCAGATCATGGTGGGCTTCACGCCGGGCGGGAATATTGACCTTGCCGCGCGCATGGCCGCGCCGTTTCTCGAGAAATACCTGGGCGGCCAGCAGATCATCGTCGTCAATCGCCCAGGTGCCGGTGGCATGATCATGTTGAATGAGGTCTCGGCCGCCGCGCCGGATGGCCGCATCGCCGCGCTGGTATCGCTGCCCGCGCTGGTGACGGCACTTTATGACAATACGCCGCGCTACCGTGTGGAAAGCTTCGCCTATGTCGGGCTTTTGACCGATGAGCCCTATACTATCTTCGTCGCGCCCAATTCGCCCTATCGCAGCCTGACCGATCTGATCGAGGCCGCGCGCGCCAAGCCCGAGGAAATCACCATGGCCGGTGCGGGCATTGGCAGCGCGCCGCATCTGGCGCTGATGCAATTGGAAAATGCCTCGGGCGCGCGCTTTACCTGGCTGCCGACCACGGGGGCGGGTCAGGCGATGCAATTGGTGCAGGGCGGGCATGTGGTGGGGTCCATTTCCACCGTCAGCCTGACGGTGCGCGCGCATCTGCAAGGCGCGCTCCGGGTGCTGGCGCTGATGGAAAGGCAGCGCTGGGACAAGGCGGGTGATTTGCCAACCGTGGCGGAAGCGGGCTTTCCGCTGGCCGCCGGTTCAGCGCGCGGCTTCGCCCTGCCCGCAGCAACACCGGAACCCATTCTGGCGCGCTGGGAAGAAGCGGTGCGCCGCACAGCGGAAGACCCGGATTTCCGCGCCATCGCGGAACGGGATTTCCTGATTGTGCGGCACATGAACCGCGCCACCATGCGCGGCTTCGTGGATGAGCAATACGCCACCTATGGTCAGATGTGGCAGCGCACGCCCTGGAAGAAGTGACGCGTCAAGCGCGCCACATCCCCCCGCCATCCACATCCACCACCGTGCCATTCACATAAACGCCGCGCGGGCTGGCCAGAAACACCGCGAGGTCAGCGATCTCGCTCGATTCAATCGGGCGATTGAACGGCAGGCCGGTGATGGTTTCCGCCCAGCGTTCCTCATCGCCGAATTTCAGCTTCGCATTGACGCGCGCCTGGGTGATCATGCGATCGGTCTTGGTCACCGCTGGATTGATGCCGACAACCTTCACGCCATTGGCCTGCGTCGCCGCACCCAAGGCTTGCGTGAAGGCAATCAGCGAAGCATTGCCCGCGCCGCCGCAAATATAACCCGCCTTGGGTGAACGCCCGGCCATACCGATGATATTCACCACCGCGCCGGCCTTCCGCGCTTCCATCGCCGGCAGATAAAGCTGGCAGAGGTGAATATAGCCAAACACCTTCAGGCTCCAGGCTTCCTGCCAACGCTGGATAGAAATATCCTGCAGGCGCCCGGATGGAATGGCGCCGGCATTATTCACCAGCACATCAATATCCGGAAAAGCGGCATGCAGCCTTTCGCGTTCCTCGACCTGCGAGAGATCAGCGGCCAAGGTTTCAACCCGCACCTGCGCCAAAGCACGCACCTTATCCGCGGCTGTGGCAAGTGCCGCCGCATCGCGCGCTGAAAGCACAATATCGCAGCCCTCTCGCGCGAAGGATTCCGCGCAAGCGAGCCCAATGCCCTTTGATCCACCCGTGACAAGCACACGCTTGCCGGCAAGTTGCATATCCATGTTCACACCACCAATTCAATGAGGAAGGGGCCCGGACGGGCGAAGCTTTGGCTCATCATGTCAGCGACCTGATCAAGTGTGGTGGCCTGCGCGGCTTCCACACCCATGCTTTCAGCCATTTTCACCCAGCCGATATCGGGATTGCCAAGATCCATCATATCCATCGCCGTGCGGCCCGGATTGGCGCCGACATTGCGGTATTCGCCAAGCAGGATCGCGTATTTGCGATTGGAAATGATCACTGTGGTCACGGGCAGCTTTTCGCGCGCCTGAGTCCAGAGCGACTGCACCGTATACATGGCCGAACCATCGGCCTGCATATTGATCACGCGCCGACCGCCGCCTCCAACAGCGGCACCCGTTGCCAAGGGCATGCCACACCCAATGGCACCACCGGTGATCTGCAACCAATCATGCGGCGGCGCGTTATGGGTTTCGGGGAAGAAGCCACGACCGTAGGACACGCTCTCATCCGCAATGATCGCATCTTCGGGCATCAGCGCGCCAAGAACACGCGCAAGCCCTTCCGGCGTTGGCGCACCGCGCACCACTTCCGGGCGCTGGCCGCGATCCGGGATGCCAATGGCCGGCGCGTTCAATTCCGCCGCCAGCGCCGCCAGCGCCACTTCGGCATTCTGTTCGTAGCGCGTCAGCACATGCACTTCGGCATTGGCCGGGTAATGCAGCGAAGGCTTGCCCGGATAGCCAAAAAAGCCGACCGGCGCCTTGGCATTCACCAGGATCAGATGCTCCACCCATTTCAACGCATCCACGGCCTGGTCCACGTAATAGGGCACGCGTTCCAGCGCGATGCGCCCGCGCCCGCGCTGGGTGCGGCCGTTTGAGCCCTCGGCCATCAGCCGCGCGCCGGTCGCTTCCGCGATCCGATAGGCGTGCAACTGCGCACCTTCACGGAGACTCGGGCCGCCCAGCAGGATCAGCACATTCTTCTTCTCACGCAGGATGCGCGCGGCATTGCGGATGGCATGCGGGTCCGCTTCCGGCACGGCAGGCACGGGCAGGGCCGGCGCCACCACGCCGCCATCATTCCAGGCGGTATCGGCGGGCAGGATCAGGGTTGCGATCTGCCCTGGTGAGGTCCGCGCCGCCTGCACCGCCACAGCGGCATCAGCGCCCACCTTGGTTGAATCGGTTGATGTCCTCACCCAGGCGGAAACGCCGCGGGCGAAGCCTTCGGTATCGGCGGTCAGCGGTGCGTCATAGGGGCGGTGATAGGTCGCGTGATCACCCGTGATATTCACAATGCCGGACCGCGCGCGCCGCGCATTATGCAGATTGGCCAAGCCATTAGCGAGGCCAGGGCCGCAATGCAGCAGGGTGCAGGCCGGCTTTTCCGCCATGCGCCAATAGCCATCCGCCATGCCGGTGACGACATTTTCCTGTAGCCCCAGCACGCAGCGCATGCCGGGAATCCGGTCCAGGGCTGCGACGAAATGCATCTCACTCGTGCCGGGGTTGGAGAAACACACATCAACCCCACTACCTATAAGTGTATGGACCAGGCTTTCCGCACCATTCATTGCCGACTCTCCAACTGGCGTTATGGGGCGCAGCCTGCGCCGAGGGGCGGCTTCGGGCAAGATGCGGGGCTTGTGTTGCGGTAATTTTGCCGTAATCAGACCCCAGAAACACAAGGCGGCGAGATAAGCCGCGTCTGGGGGAGCTTTCCGGGCATGCCTCGTCTGGCCATAGCCTTTTTCGCGTCCGGCTTTGCCGCGCTGCTGTGCCAGATTGTCTGGCAGCGGATGCTTGGCATTTTCGCCGGTTCCGACACGATTTCTGCGGCGCTTGTCGTGGGCGCTTTCCTCGCCGGGCTTGGCATTGGTTCGATCATTGGTGCGAAGATCGCTGACCGCATCACGCCGGCGCGCGCGCTGATCGGCTTTGCGCTGGCGGAAACGGGCGTTGGCATTTTTGCCCTGCTGTCCAAGGCATTCTTGTATGATTGGCTGGCGACGGACTTGGCCGGGGTGGTGGATGACCCGGCGATGATCTTCGCGCTGTGCTTCGCCGGGCTTGTGCTGCCGACCACGCTGATGGGTGCTTCCCTGCCGCTTTTGGCACGCGCGGTATCCACTGCTTTGGATACGGTCGCGGAACGGATTGGCACGCTTTACGGGCTGAATACTTTTGGTGCCGGTCTTGGTGCGCTGCTGGGTGGCTGGTTTCTGGTCGGCAATCTTGGGTTTGTCGGCGCGTTGTGGCTGGCCGCAGGCATCGAGATTTTTGCCGCGCTCCTGGCACTTTCCCTGCTGCCGCAGCTGCGTGGCCTGCCCTTGCCCGCGCCGAGCCCCGCCGCCAAGGATGGCGCGGCGCCCTTTGGCAGCCTGCCGCTCTGGTGTTTTCTGGTCTTTCTTTCTGGTTATGTGATTGTGGCGCTGGAAATCCTCTGGGTCCGCATCATGGGCCAGGTCGGGCAATACCACGCCTATCTTTTCCCGACGGTGCTTGGGATTTTCCTGCTGGCCGATGGGCTTGGCATGGCCGTGGCAGCCCGCATGGTGCGCCACCTGAAGGATCCGCGCCCGGCGTTTTTCATCACCCAGGGTGCCGGCTTTGTGCTGGCGGTGGTGTTGCTGGCCGCGCTTTGGTTTGCCATGCCGCATTGGCCGGTTGCTGACCTGATGGCGGTGGATCATTCGCGCCTGCATGGCGGCGGGCTGGCCATGATGATCTTTTTGGCCGTGGTTGTGGTGGGGCCGCCTTCCTTCCTGATCGGCATGACCTTCGCCTTTGTGCAGCGCGCCGTGCAGCAGGATTTGGCGAGTGTCGGCACGCGGGTCGGTTGGGTGCAATTGGCCAATATCGCCGGCAATGCGGCCGGGTCCATTTTCACCGGCCTGATCACGCTGCATTTCCTCGGCACGTCGGGCACGCTGAAATTGCTGGCGGCACTTTCGCTGTTGCTGCTGCTGGGTTGGCTTTGGCATGGGGGCTGGCGGCGGCCTGTGGAAGGGGGCCTGGCCATCGCCTCCGCACTCGCGCTGTTGCTCATGCCGGGCAATGCAGGGCTATGGTCGCGCATGCATGCGGAAGGGCCGGGCAATATGGTGGCCTGGGCGGAAGATCGTTCCGGCATCGCGTTTTTTCGCGACAGCAAGGGCGCGGATGGCGTGGCGGAAGGCCCCTTCTTCATCCAGGGCTTCAGCCAGGGGCGCATTCCGTTTCTGCCGATCCATCAATTCCTGGGCGCGGTCGGGCCGCTGGTGCATCCCAATCCCAAGAATGTGCTGGTGATTGGCATTGGCAGTGGCGGCACGCCCTGGGCCGCGGGCATCCGCCCGGAAAGCCAGGTTCGCGCCATTGAATTGGTCGCACCCGTGCTGACGGCGCTTGAGGAAATCGGGCGGCATTACCCGGATGGCCCCATTGCGCGCATGTTCAAGGATGCGCGCTGGCAGATGGAATATGGCGATGGTCGGCGCACCCTCGCCAAGGAAGACCGACGCTACGACATTATCGAAGCGGATGCGATTCTGCCGCAGGGCTCTCATTCGGGCTTGCTCTATAGCGCGGAGTTTATCGACCAGGCGCGGCGGCGTTTGGCACCGGGCGGGCTATACATCCAATGGGCGCCGACGCAGCGCGCGGTGGAAACCTTCGCTGCGGTCTTCCCGCATGCGCTGCTGCTAATGCCTGCGGGTGTGATGATCGGATCGAATGATCCAATCCCCTTTGATCCCGCAAGGCTGGCTGAGCAATTCGCGCGCCCGGCGCATCTGGCGCATTTGCGCGCCGGCAATCAGGAATTCAGTGATTGGGCGAGCCTATTTGCCGGTACGCCGCTGCAATGGCTGCCCGGTGAAAAGCGCGAAGCGGCGCCTTTGACCGATGTTTTCCCGCGCGATGAATTCTATTTGAACAACCCGAGCCAGGATACCGGGCATTATGTGCGTAGCCGGAACCTATCGGGCCAGCGCCGCGCAGCAATTGAATAGCCGCACAGCGTTGGTTTCGACCTACATCCCCAGCGCGCGGCGATAGAGATCAAGCAGCGTTTCCTGTTCTTCCACTTCCGCCGGTTCCTGCTTGCGCAGCCGGATCACGGCCCGCAGCACCTTCACATCAAAACCGGCCGATTTCGCTTCCGCGAAAATATCCTTGATATCGCTGGACAGTGCCTTTTTTTCTTCTTCCAGGCGTTCAATGCGCTCCACAATGGACCGCAGCCTTTCGCCGGCAATGCCGCCGACTTCCGAATTCTCTTGCTTGCTTGGCGCCTGGGCCATCCTGCGTTCCTCAGTATGCAAGCCGGACGCTTTAGCCTTGGGTGCGCCGGCCATCAATGTTGTCCCTGGTTTGAAGCGGCGAATTTCGCCTTCTGTTCGGCGCTTGCTTCCTTCTGATACTGCGCCTGCCATTCCTTATAGGGCATGCCGTATATGATCTCCCGCGCTTCGGGGTCGGTCAGGGGCAGGCCCTTTTCCTCGGCGGCGGCACGATACCACTTACTCAGGCAATTCCGGCAGAAGCCCGCCAGGTTCATCATGTCTATGTTCTGCACGTCATTGCGACCGCGCAGATGTTCCACCAGGCGGCGGAAGGCTGCGGCTTCCAGCTCTGTCTGGGTTGCCTTGTCAATGTCGGGCATGGGGACCTCCTGAAACTTTCGCCGCCATAGATGGCCCATTCGGCGCGACTTCGCCATACTCAGCTGAGCATTTTCAAGCCAAGCGGCATCGCTTGGCGACTCGGAAAATGCGATCAAACTAAGGTTTGGTTCATGTTCAAGGCGCGGCTGCGCCGCAGACGTGAACCAAAAGGGGATATTCGCCATGGCCTTTACCGATGCATCCGCCCGCGCCGCGCTCCGCCAAGTGTTCGACGCGGCCATTGCCAGCGCTGATCCGCGCCAGGTGCTGGCGCGGCATTTGCCGGAACGCCCGCGTGGGCGGGTGATTGTGCTAGGCGCCGGGAAATCCGCCGCCGTCATGGCTGCGGCGGTGGAGGCCGCCTGGCCCGATGCCCCGATCGAGGGTCTGGTCGTCACCCGCTATGCCCATGGCTACCCAGCGCGGCGGATCAGGGTGCTGGAAGCATCCCACCCTGTGCCGGATGCCGCCGGGGCGCGCGCAGCGGCGGCCTTGCTGGAAGTGGCGCGCGGCGCGGGGGCGGATGATCTGGTGCTGTTTCTGGTCTCGGGCGGGGGGTCCTCGCTGACAACGCTGCCAGCACCGGGCCTGACGCTGGAGGAGCTGATTGCGGTGAACAAGGCGCTGCTCGCTTCCGGCGCCACCATCCATGAAATGAACTGCATCCGTCGGCATCTTTCCGCCTTTTCCGGCGGGCGGCTGGCGGCAGCGGCGCATCCGGCGCGCGTGGTGACGCTCGCGATTTCCGATGTGCCGGGGGATGACCCGAGTGTGATTGCCTCCGGCCCCACCGTGCCGGACCCTTCAAGCTTCGCCGATGCGCGCGCTTTGGTCGCGCATTACGGGATGCAGCTACCATCAGCGGTGATGGCGCATCTTAGTGCCGGCGTGGAGGAAAGCCCGAAACCCGGCGACCCGCGCCTGGGCACGCCGGAGTATCGCTTCATCGCGACCCCCGCCATGGCCCTGGAAGCCGCCGCCACCACCGCGCGCGGCCTTGGCCTGACGCCCCTCATTTTGGGCGATGCGCTGGAAGGGGAGGCGCGGGAATTGGGCACCGCACTCGCCGGCATGGCGCGGTCCGCCGCAACCCATGGCCACCCCTTGCCCGGCCCGGCCATTCTGCTCTCGGGCGGCGAGACCACGGTGACTATCCGCAACCCCAAGCCCGGGCGCGGTGGGCGGAACGGGGAATGCCTGTTGGGCTGCGCGCTGGCTTTGGCCGGAACCCCTGGCATCTGGGCGCTGATGGGCGATACGGACGGCATTGACGGGTCAGAGGATAATGCCGGCGCCATCGCCACCCCGGATACGCTAGCCCGCGCCCGCGCTGCTGGGCTTGATCCCCGCGCGCTGCTGGCGGGGCATGACAGCTATCGGCTGTTCGAGGCACTCGGCGATCTGGTGGTGACGGGGCCGACGCTGACGAATGTGAATGATTTTCGCGCGCTGCTGGTGGCTTAACTTTTAAAAGTTAAGTCAGGCCGATTTTAAGTGGTATTTTACCTTAATTTTGCTAAGATATCGCCATGCGTGACCCAGCCCTTGAAGCCCTTCTCGCCCGGCGCGGCACTGTCAAGCAGATCGCCGCCGCCTTGGGCATTTCCACCGCCGCCGTTTCGCAATGGAAGCGCGTCCCTGAGGATCGTGTTTCGGAAATTGCCAAGGCGCTGAACTTAGCGCCGGAAAGCCTGCGGCCTGACCTGGCACCCTCCCCTCAAACACAAGGATTGCCCCGCATGGTGGCCCGCCCCGTTCTGCGCCGCCGGCGCCGCACCAAGATCATCGCAACCCTCGGCCCCGCCAGCAGCAGCGCGGAGATGATCGAACGGCTCCACCGCGCCGGGGCCGATATTTTCCGCCTTAACTTTTCCCATGGCAGCCATGAGGATCACGCCGCGCGCATCGCCACCATCCGCGCCGTCGAGGCCAAGGTGGGCCGCCCCATCGGGATATTGGCCGATGTGCAGGGGCCGAAGCTGCGCGTTGGGCGCTTTCAGGCCGGGCGGGTGCAGCTGCAATCGGGGCAGAGTTTCAAGCTTGATCTCAACCCGACGCCGGGTGACGCCAGGCGCGTCAATCTGCCGCATCCGGAAATCATCGCCGCGGCGCAGATCGGCACCACGCTTCTATTGGATGATGGCAAACTCCGGCTGCGTGTCACCCACAAACGTCCCGATCATCTGGAAACCCAGGTCGTGGTCGGCGGCCCGCTTTCGGACCGCAAGGGCGTGAATGTGCCCGATGTGGCGCTGCCCATTCCGGCGCTGACGGAAAAGGACCGTGCGGACCTCGCCTTCGTGCTCGACCAGGGCGTTGAATATATCGGGCTGTCTTTCGTGCAACGCCCGGAAGATGTGGCAGAAGCCAAGGAAATCGCCGCCGGGCGCGCCTGGATCATGGTGAAGCTGGAAAAGCCGCAGGCGTTGGAAAACCTTGATGCCATCATGGCGCTCACTGATTGCGTCATGGTCGCACGCGGCGATTTGGGCGTGGAATTGCCGCCGGAAGAAGTGCCGCTTGCGCAAAAGCGCATCGTGCGCACGGCGCGCGCACTCGGCAAACCTGTTGTGGTGGCAACGCAAATGCTGGAGAGCATGATCACCGCCCCCAGCCCGACGCGCGCCGAGGTTTCCGATGTTGGCACCGCCGTATTCGATGGCGCAGATGCGGTGATGCTCTCGGCCGAGACCGCTGCCGGGCAATACCCTTATGAGGCGGTCAATATGATGGACCGCATTGTGGCGCGGGTAGAACAGGACCCTGATTGGCGCCGCCTGACCGATGCCGCGCGCCCACCGCCTGAACATTCCAGCGCCGGCGCCATCGCCACCGCTGCGCGCCAGGTGGCTGAGACGATCGAAGCCGAGGTGATTGCGACCTTCAGCTCCACCGGTTCCACCACGCTGCGGGTCGCGCGCGAAAGGCCGCATTGTCCGATCCTGGGGCTGACCACCAGCGCGGGTGTGGCGCGGCGCATGGCGCTGATCTGGGGGGTACATTCGCTGGAAGTCAGCGAAATCCATTCCATGACAGAAATGGTGGCCCGCGCGACCCGCGCCGCGCAGCATGAAGGCTTCGCCAAAACTGGGGATGAGGTGGTGGTGACGGCCGGTGTGCCCTTTGGCACGCCAGGGACGACCAATGCGCTCCGCGTCGCGATTGTGAAGTAACGCCTGCCAGAACAAAAAAGGCGTGACCCTTGATAAAGGGTCACGCCAATCCTTGCAGAAAAACTTCAGCGCAGCGGCAGCGCGTACATCAAGCCGCCCGGCGTGGTCCAAAGATGGTTCGGGCCGCGCGGCAATTGCACCTGGCTCTTGTCGCCCATGGTGCGTTCATAAAGCTCCCCATAATTGCCGATGGCGCGCACGACATTATAGGCCCAGGCGGGATCAAGCTTCAGCGATTGGCCAAGTTCCGGCGTCACACCCAGCAAGCGGCGCGTATTGGGGTTGGTGCTGGTGCGGCGCTGCTGTTCGGCATTGGCCTGCGTCACGCCCTGTTCTTCCGCTTCAATGATGGCATAAGTGTACCAGCGCACCACATCGAACCATTGATCATCCCCACGGCGGATATAGGCGCCGTAAGGTTCCTTGGAAAAACGCTCGGGCAGGATGGTCCAATCGGCCGGGCGCGGCATGGAAGACCGCACGCCGGCAAGCTGGGAGGCATCGGTGCCGAAGCTGTCGCAGCGGCCGGCCTGGAGCGCGGCCACCGCCTGGTCGGTGCGTTCAAACACCACTGCCTGGAAGGGCGTATTGATGCTGCGGAAGTAATCCGCCGTCACCTGTTCATTCGTCGTGCCTTGGATCAGGCAAATCGTCGCACCGCGCATTTCGGCCACTTTCTGCACACCCGCATCCGCCTTCACCATGAAGCCGTGACCATCATAAAAATAGGTCGTGGCATGACGCAGGCCAAGTGTCGTGTCACGCAGCATGGTCTGGGTGGAGGTGCGGAACAGCACATCCACTTCCCCCGATCCAAGCGCGGTGAAGCGGGTGGAGGATGACAGCGGCACGAAACGCACCTTTGACGGATCATTGAAAATAGCGACCGCCAGGCCACGGCAAAGATCAGCATCCAGCCCCTGCCAAATGCCCCGGCTATCGGGCAGAGCAAACCCGGCAACGCCGGTGCCAATGCCGCAATTCAAATTGCCGCGCGCCTTGATCGCGTCCAGCGTGGGGCTCGCGGAAGGTTGCGCAAAGCTTGGCGCAGCGAAGGTTGCGAAAAGCGCAGCGAGGGCAGCTTTCAAGCCGAATTTACGCATGGGGGCCTCTTCTTTCCTGTTGAAGAGGCCCATGTCACCGATGGGATAAAGCGATGTCAACGCAACTTTGCATTCATTAAATTACGCCAATGTAGGTTCCACAATGCGTCCATCTTCCATCGCCACAACACGGTCCGCGATATCCAGAATGCGCGGATCATGCGTCACCATCAAAATGGGCACGCCGCGCGATTTCGCCAAATCCCGTAGCAGCCGCGCCACTTCCGCCCCCGAAACCTTATCCAAGGCAGCGGTGGGCTCATCGGCCAAAACAAGGCCGGGGTCACCCACCAAGGCGCGGGCAATCGCCACGCGCTGGCGCTGCCCGCCAGAAAGCTTGGATGGCAGCCGGTCCGCATGTTCGGCCAAACCGACCGAGGCCAGCATCGCACCAGCGCGGCGCAGGCGCTCGGTTTCCGAAAAACGCGGCGCCACTTCAAGCGCCATTGCCACATTCTGCCGCGCGGTCAGGGCACCAAGCAGATTATGGTTCTGGAAAATGAAGCCGATACGTTGCCGGAGCGAGACCCGGTCGCTTTCGGAAGCACCCAACAGCTCCTGCCCCAACACTCGGCAGGAACCCTCCTGCATGGACCGCAGCGCGCCGATCAGCGTGATCAAGGTGGTCTTGCCGGAACCGGATGGGCCGGTCAGCAACAACACCTCCCCCACGCCCACCTGCAAGGCAACATCGCGCAACACCGGGCGGAGTAACTCACCTTCGCCATAAGCGTAATTCAGCGCCGCAATCCGAATGGGGTCAGCCTGCATCAGAACAGATCCGCGGGATTGGCATCACCGAGCTTGCGGATGGCAAGCAAGCCCGCCAGAGCACACATGCCAAAGATCATCAGGAATACGGTGATGGCGCGGTCCCAGGTCATGCCCAGCGGCAGGAAGGTGGCGGCGCCGACGAATTCATATACCCAGATCGATGCCAAAAACCCCGGCGTAAATCCAAACACCGCCAGGACCAGGGCGGATGCCATGACCACCCGCGCCAGATAGAAATTGGAATAGCCAATCGCCTTCAGCGTTGCATATTCGCGCAAGTGATTGGCGATATCGCTGAACAGGATCTGATAGACAATCACCATGCCGACAATCAGCCCCATGATGCTGCCAAAGCCGAAGATGAAGCCAATCGCGGTCGCAGTTTCCCAATAATGGCGTTCATGCGCGACCAATTCCTGCTGCGTCAGCACCCGGATATCGCCTGGTAACAACGCCTTGAGCCTTTCCTTGGCGGTCTGAATATCGGCACCCGGCACCAGGCGAATGGCAATCAGATCCACATTGGCTTGATTGCGGTCGCGCACCAAGCGGCGAAAATTCACCTCACTCATCACCAGATTGCCATCGGCGCCGAAGGATGGGCCGATTTCCACAAGGCCCACAAGGCGCATCATGCGATTGCCGATCTGTACCTCAAACGGACCGCCTTCGGCGAGTTTCTTCGCCACATCACCAAATTCCGGGCGCGAACGCACATCAAACCCAACCGCATCCACTTGCCGCAGTGCGTCCGATATCTTGTCCAGGCCCGGAAAGCGCATCGCACCCGCTTCAACATCAAAGCCGATCAACTGAATGGCGCGTTTGGCGCCGGTTTCCGGATTGCGCCAGGAAAGCTGTGTCAGATAGACCGGCACGGCCTGAGCCACTTCCGGGAGCGCAAGCGCCTGATGGGCACGGATGCGCGGCATGGTCTCTGGCCGGAAGCTCGCCATGGTCAGCGGATTCATCAGGAATAATTCCGCTTCCATGGCGGCGTAAAGCCGGGTCGCGCTGTCAAATAAGGCAGCGCGAAAGCCAAGCTGCATGAAGACCAGAACGGCCGCGAACATCACGCCCGCAATGGCGGAAAAGAGCCGCGCGCGTTCAAAGAAAAGTTGGCGCGTCGCCAGCCGCGCGGGCAGCCAGAACCATTCAAGCAGCGAAACGCGCCCCTTGCTGCGCGGTGCCGGCGCGGAAGCCACTGGCGGCGCGGGGTGATTCTCCGTCAGTGCATTCATGGCCGGATCGCCACCTGGACCTGCATATTGGACCGCCGACGCAAGGCGGCCGCGCCGGCCTCATCCAAGCTCAGGCGCACTTCGACGGTGCGCGCATCCACCGCCGCCACAGGGTCATTGCTGGCCTGGGTCTGGCGGCGGACGGTCCAGCCGATATCGCTCACGCGCCCGGCGAAACGCTGCGCTTCGCCTGGCACGACGATCTCAGCCGGCGCGCCAAGACGTACGCGCGGCAAATCGGTCTCATAGACATCGGCCACGATTTCAAGCTTGGACAAATCAGCGATTTCCAAAACGCCATCCGCGCCCACCTGATCACCGGGGCGCACAAATATCCTGAGCACCGTGCCCGCAATCGGCGCGCGCACGCGGGTCAATTCGGCATCCGCAAGCGCCTTCGCCGCCGCCGCGTGTGCGCCGGCGACACGCGCCTCGGCCAGGGCAATATCCTCCGGCCGGGAAGACAGCAGCGTATCCAGGGCTGCCATGGCTTCGCGCTTTTCGGCAGCAAGGCGCGTGGCAATGGCGCGGCTGCGATCGGCGGTGGCAACAGCGCCGGCACCGGTCGGCACCAGGCGCTCTGCCCGCTCCGCATCTCGCAAGGCGATTTCTTCCTGCGCGGCGATTGCTGCCACGCGGGCGCGTTGTGCCTCGATCTCAGAGGGCCGCCCGGCGGCGCGCAGCCGGGCAAGCTGCGCCTCGGCCTCGGCCAAGGCAGCCTCGGCTTGGGCGGCGGCGGCATCCTTCATGGCGGCATCGGCAAATTCCGCGAGCAATTGGCCCTGCGTCACCTCAGCGCCTTCAGCGACCAACAGGCGATCAAGCCGCGTCACTGCCATGCCGCCTGGCTGATTAAGGCGGCGAATGCGTGAGGCAGGTTCAACGCGCCCCAAGGCGCCAACACCAATCGGGCCGGTGGCGGTGGGTGCCGCAGGTGCGGGCGGCGGCGGGCTTGCGCGCAATTGCCAAAAACCGGCGCCACCAATCGCCAGCAACAAAAGCCCTGCGATGATCTTGCCGCGCCGTGTCATGGCCGCACCCCCAAAAGCCCAGAAAGCGCCGCGCGCATTTGTGCCAATTCTTCAGAACTTGCCGTGTAGAGGCTAAACAGCCGCGCCATGAACAGCCCATCGCCCGCCGCCATGATGGCCGCGCCATGGCCGGGCGGCAGGCCATCAGCGGCAACGGCAGCGCGCATCTGAGCAATCACGGCGCGCATCGGCGCCAAAAGCGCGGGGTCATGATGGAAGGCCGCCAGAAACACGGCACCGGCGCGTTGATGGCGTTCATTGCAGGCCATCTCGCCCTCGCCAAACCCCCATTCCAGCATGGACCGCGCCACCCGCCCCGGCCCTTCCGGCTGGGTGGCGACGCAGGCCGCGAATTCCTGGGCGATGAAGCCAGCAAGCCGGCCGAGCAGCGCTTCCAACAGCGCCTCCTTGGAGGCGAAGTGATAGAGCAAACCGCCCTTGGAAACCCCGGCTTCGCGCGCCACGGCTTCGAGCGTCATCGCCGCGACGCCGCGGGCGATGATCAGGTTTTCAGCGGCGTCCAGGATGCGCGTTGGCGCGTCGGGGGTGGTTCCATCCATACCCCTTAACTATACCGTCTGGACGGTTTGTCAAGTTTTTTCTGGGATAGTCCTGTCCAGCAATGCCTCGATCTCCGCCGGGTCGTCCCAGGCCAGCGCGATGCTCACCACCTGAATGCCCGCGCGCAAAGCGGGCGGGATACGCACAATATCCTTGCGCGTTGTCACCGGGATGGCGCGGAGCTTTTCCGCCTCGGTCAGGATCTCGCGGATTTCCTGGTCATCGAAGGGGTAGTGATCCGCGAATGGGTGGCGCGCGGCCAAAACAGCGCCGGCTTCCTGCAAGGTTGTGAAGAATTTGCGCGGATTGGCGATGCCGCAAAACGCGACAACGGGCTTGCCGGACAGCGCCGCCGCTTCCGGCCCAGGCACCAGCCGGGCGCGCAGCACCGGCAATCCGGGCGGCAAATGCGCCAGTGCGCCGGTCTCATCCTCCCCGATCAGCACGGCGGCCTGGCAGCGCGCGGCGGCAGCGGCGACCGGTTCGCGCAGCGGCCCGGATGGGATCACCCGGCCATTACCAAACCCGTATGACCCATCAATGATCAGCAGCGAGAGCGATTTTTCGAGGGTCGGGTTCTGCAGCCCATCATCCATGATGATCGCCTGCGCGCCCGCCCCTTCCGCCGCCGCGCCACCCGCCGCGCGGTCTGCCGAAACCCAGGTCGGTGCAAGGGCGGCCAGCAGCAGCGCCTCATCCCCCACGGCGCGGCTGTCATGAGCGGCGGGGTCCACGCGTGCGGGCCCCTTCAACTTGCCGCCATAGCCACGCAGCAGGAAATGCGGCGCGAGGCCGCGCGCGCGAAGCCTTTCGCCCAGATCAAGTGCCACGGTGGTTTTGCCGGCGCCGCCCGCAGTCGCATTGCCGCAGCAGATCACCGGCAAGGCAAGCTTCTGCCCATGGCGCGTCATGCGCCGCGCTGTCGTTGCGGCATAAAGCGCCGCAATGGGCGAAAGCAGGGCTGCCGCCACACCAGGCTTACCGGTCCAGAATTCAGGCGCTCGCATCAGTTGAAACCGTTCAAACCTTCCGCAATGCCGGCATCGCTGAAATGGCGCGCGCGGCTGGGGTCACTTCTCCTGGGGCTTCCTGTTCCGCGCGGCTTCGCCGTCTTTGCGGTAGGGGCCTGAGCAAATCCTCTTGGGTTCGGTCCTTCCCGGAAAGGGGATGCTACCGCGCCGGGCGGATCAAGGGCAACAGGCTTGTCGCGATGCGCCCCGGCAGGTCAGCCTGCCCCTGGGCGAGCGCCGCCGCCGCCCCCGCCATGGCCTGCCCGGTGGCAGGATCGGCCAAGAAGCGCGCGACATGGGTGGCGAGCGCTTCCGCCGCCCCCGGCCCATCCGGGGTTTCAATCAAGCCATGGGCAGCGCTCAGCCGCGCGATGATTTCGCTGAAATTGAAGTGATGCGGCCCGATCAGGATGGGGCAGCCCAGCCGCGCGGCTTCGAGCGGGTTCTGCCCGCCATGCGGCACCAAGGACCCGCCAATCAGCGCAACCCGTGCCAGACGATAGAATAGCCCCAATTCGCCGAGCGTATCGGCGACATAAACCGCCACCTCCGCCCCGGCTTCCTGCCCCGCGCCGCGCCGCGCCACCGGCAAATCCCCTGCCAAATCCGCAATATCCGGCCCGCGCGGCGGATGGCGCGGCACAATCACCGTGAGCAAGCCCGGATGCGCCGGCGCCAGCAGCCGATGCGCGGCCAGGATGATTTCATCCTCCCCCGGATGAGTACTGGCGGCGAGCCAAACGGGCCGCCTCGCCCAGGCAGCGCTGAGCCTTGCCAATTCGGCGGGATCAGCGGGCAAGGGTGGTGCGGCGTATTTCAGGTTCCCCCAGCAGGGCACCTCCCGCCCCGCCAGGGCCGAAAAGCGGGCGGCATCGGCCTCGGTCTGCGCCAGGATCAGCCCGAAACGCCCGAGCAAGCCCCGCGCAAAACCCGGCGCCCAGCCCCAGGCTTTGGCGGAGCGCGCCGACATGCGCGCATTGATCAGCGCCAGCGGTACGCCCTGCCGGCCGGCTGCCGCCAGCATATTGGGCCAGAGTTCGGATTCCACGATCACGGCCAGATCAGGCCGCCAGCCCGCCAGAAACCGCGCCACCCAGTGCGGCACATCCAAAGGCAGGAAGCGATGCTGCGTGCGCGGCGCCAAAGCGAGCGAAAGCCGCTGTTCCAGCAAGCGCGCGGAAGTGACCGTGCCAGTGGTGACCAGAAAGGACAGCGCCGGATCCCGCTGCGCCAAGGCTTCCAGCAGCGGCAGCAGGGACAATGTCTCCCCATTGCTGGCCGCATGGCACCAGACCAACCGGCCCGGGGGGCGCGCGGCAGCATGGCCCTGGCGTTCGGGCAGACGTTCGGCGATTTCCTTGCCCTTGGCGATACGGCGGCGGAGGTAAAGCGGCAAAAGCGGCGCGAGCAGGCTGGCAAGCAGCGCCCAGGCGCCGGCCAGGATGCGCGCCGAAAGGCTGGGCGGCGTCATTGCGTCACCGCCTGATCGGCGCGTTCTGTCGCGCGGTTGAGCGCGGCGGTGATGGCCGGCAAGGCGCTGGCCGGGTCATCACGCGGCACGGTGATGGGTGCCTCGATCACCACCACGGCGCGGGCAAAGGGCAGCGGAAAACGCATCCGGTCCCAGGAACGCGCTCGGCGCATGCGTGAAGACGCTGCCCCACAAGCCAGCACCGGCAGCCCCGCCAAAGCGGCAAGCTGGGCGATGCCGGGCGCGGCTTGTCGCGCCGGGCCGCGCGGACCATCGGGCGTAATCACCGCAACCCCGCCGCCTTCCAGTACCCGCAAAAGCTGGCGCAGCCCCGCCGCCCCACCTTTTGAGGAGGAGGCATGCACCACTTCAACATCGAAAGGTGCGACCGCACGGGCGATCAACCGCCCATCCCGGTGCCGCGAAATCAGCGCCTGCGCCCGCAGCCCCGAAACGGCCGGGATATGCCCACCCATCAGCCGCCAGCCCTGTGCCGCGAGTGGCAGGCATTCATGCCAGAAGGCGAGGATCAATGGCTGACCACGGCTCACCTTGGCGTATTCGGCCCCTTCAAGCTGCCAGCGCGTGGTCGCCCAGATCAGCCGCAAATACAGCCCGATCAGCCAGGCCAGCAGCGCCTGGGCGGGAGGATGGCGGATCAGCCGCTTGAGCATCGGGGATGGGCTTCGCGCGTCATCAAGCCTGCTGTAGCGCGGATTGCCATGCCGGGAAACGCCGCCGGGCGCGAAGCTACCCAGGCCAATAGAAGCCGTGTTAGGCTTTGCGTAAGTTTTGACGCTGAATGGTTGAGGGAGAATGACCACCATGGCTTTGCGTGACCAGAAAGGCGCGGCGCGCCTGGCGCTTCCGGTGGTTTTGGCCCTGGCGCTCCCGTTCCTGCCCGGCTGTAAGGAGGAAACCGCCCCCGCCCGCCAGCAGGCCGCGGCCCCGCCGGCTGCGGTTTTCGTCACGCGCGTGGAACGCCAGGCGATCAGCAAGGGCGCCGATTTCATTGGCCGCGTGGAAGCGATTGATCGGGTGGATATTGTCGCGCGCGTCACGGGCTTTTTGCAGACGCGGCATTTCAATGAAGGCGATGCGGTAAAGGCCGGGCAATTGCTGTTCACCCTGGAACAGCCGCCCTTCGCTGCCGAAGTGGCACTCCGCCGCGCGCAGCTTGATAGCGCGCGCGCCGATCTGGCCAATGCCACTACCCAGGTGACGCGCGGGCGGGAATTGGTGAAGACCAACGCCATTCCGCAAGCAACCCTGGATGATCGCATCACTGCCGAGGCTGAATCCAAAGCCAAGGTCGCCGCCGCCGAAGCGCAATTGCAGCAGGCGCAGATCAATTACGACTATACCGAAATCCGCGCCCCCTTTGATGGCCGCGCGGGGCGTTCGCCGCTCAGCCCCGGCAATGTGGTCAGCCCCGGCAGCGGCACGCTGGTCACCATTGTGCGTGATGACCCGATCCGCATCAGCTTCCCCGTCACGCAGCGGCAATTGCTGCAAGTCCGCCGCGAAGGCGGCACCGATGGCGCGGAGCGTATCAAGGTGCGCGTGCGCCTGCCTGATGGCAGCATGTTGGACAGCACAGGCCGCTTTGACTTCATTGATGTCACCACCAACCGCGCCACGGATTCCGTGCTGGTGCAGGCCATGATCGCCAATCCGCAAAAGCTGCTGGTGGATGGCCAGGCGGTGACCGTGGTGGTTGAAGCGGGCGACCCGGAACAGGTCATCGTCATTCCGCAATCCGCCTTGCAGATAGACCAGGCCGGCAGCTTCGTGCTGGTCGTGGGCGCCGAGAATAAGGTGGAGGTCAAGCGCGTAAAAACAGCGCGCGGGCTTGGCGGCCAATTGGTGGTGACCGAAGGGCTTGAGATTGGCCAATTGGTGATCACGGAAGGCTCACAACGTGCGCGCCCGGGTGCGACGGTTGCCCCGCAGCCAACGCCAAACTCGCCAAGTGGCGCCATGCCCGGCACCGCACCCAGGCGGGGCTGACGCGCCATGATTTCAAAACTATTCGTTGACCGCCCGCGCTTCGCGATTGTTGTCGCGATCCTGACAACCATTGCCGGCCTGATTTCGCTGCTGCGCATTCCGGTGGCGCAATTCCCCGATATCGTGCCGCCCCAGGTGCAGGTGACCGCGAATTTCCCCGGCGCGTCTTCCGAAGTGGTGGAAGCGACCGTCGCGCAGCCCTTGGAAAGCCAGATCAATGGTGTGGATGGCATGATCTACATGCAATCCACCAGCGGCAATGATGGTTCCTATTCGCTCAACGTCTCCTTCCGCGTGGGTACGGACCCGGATCAGAACACCACCAATGTGAATAACCGTGCGCAATTGGCGCTGGCGCAATTGCCGCAGGAAGTCCAACGCCTTGGTCTGACGGTGCGCAAGAAATCATCGGCGATGCTGCAGGTGATCACCATCCGCTCCACCGATGGGTCGCTCGATACGCTCTTCATCAGCAATTATGTGACGATCAACATATTGGATGCGCTGCGCCGCGTGCCCGGCGTGGGTGATGCGCAGATGTTCGGCACGCGCGATTATTCCATGCGCATCTGGTTCCAGACGGACCGCCTGACCGCGCTTGGCCTGACGCCGGCGGATGTGATCGGCGCAATCCAGAAGCAGAATCAGGTGGCACCGCTTGGGCGCATCGGCGCCCAGCCCATGAGCCAGGACACATCCTATCAGCTCAATATCACCACGACGGGCCGGATGGTCACTACGGATGAATTTGGCGCCATCATCATCCGCGCCAATCAGGATGGCAGCGTGCTCCGTGTGCGTGATGTGGCGCGGCTGGAACTTGGTGCCTGGAACCAGGATGTGGATACGCGGCTCAATGGCGGGGCCGCGCTGCTGGTGCAGATATTCCTCTCACCCGGGGCCAATGCAGTTGGTGTCGCGGAAGCTGTCGGCGCCACCATGCGCCAGCTCGCCACGCGCTTCCCTGCTGGGCTTGGCTATGAGGTCACTTACGACACCACATTATTCGTGAAGCTCACGATCCATGAGGTGATCAAGACGCTGCTGGAAGCCTTTGTGCTGGTGGTGATTGTGGTCTTCCTGTTCCTGGGGTCCATCCGCGCCACCATCATTCCGCTGATCGCGGTGCCGGTCAGCCTGATCAGCACCTTCGCGGTGCTGAATGCCATGGGCTATTCGGCCAATACGGTCTCCCTGCTCGCCATGGTGCTCGCGATTGGGATTGTGGTGGATGATGCCATTGTGGTGGTGGAAAATGTCGAAGCCACCATGGAACACCACCCAGAGCTTTCGGTACCGGAAGCGACCAAGCTTGCCATGGATGGGATCACAGCGCCGATTGTGGCGATTACCATGGTGCTGCTTTCGGTTTTTGTGCCGCTGGCCTTCATCCCCGGTATTTCGGGCGAATTGTTCCGGCAATTCGCGGTCACCGTCAGTGTCGGCATGTTGTTCTCCGCGATCAATGCGCTGACGCTGTCACCCGCCCTTTGCGCCATTTTGCTGAAACCACATCACGGGCCGAAGAAGGGCATCATGGGTCGGGTCTCCGCCTTTATTGATGCGGTGCGGGATGGTTATGGCGCGATTGTCGCACGGCTTGTGCGGCTTTCGGCCTTCAGCCTGGTGCTGCTGGGGGTCATTGCCTTTGGGATTTTCGGCATTGCCAGCCGCACGCCAACGGGCTTCCTGCCGCAGGAAGACCAGGGCGCCTTCCTGGCTGAAATGCAATTGCCCGATGGCGCATCGCTCAATCGCACGCGGGAATTGTCTCAGCAGGTAGAAGCCGTCATTCAGGCGCTTCCGGGTGTGCAGGCAGTGCAGACTGTATCGGGCTTTTCCATGCTGAATGGCCTGGCGCAATCCAATAGCGCCTTCTTCATTGTGACGCTGAAGCCTTTTGAGGAACGCACCGCGCCCGAGACGAAGGTGGATGCGCTGATCGCCGCGGTGGCGCGCGGTACGGCGCATATCCCTGCCCTGGTATTGCCCTTCAACCTGCCGCCGATTGTGGGCCTTGGGACCGGTGGCGGCTTCCAATATCAGCTGCAAAATCTGGAAGGCCGACCCGTGGCTGAAATGGCCGCGGTCATGCGCGGCTTGGTGTTTGCCGCCAATCAGGACCCTGACCTGACGCGCGTTTTCTCCACCTTCTCGGCAGCTGCGCCTTCGATCTTTCTTGATCTGGATCGGGATCGCGCGCAGGTGCTTGGCATTTCGATCAGCGATATCTTCGCCGCGCTGCAAGCGACCATGAGCAGCTATTACATCAATGACTTCAACCTGTTTGGGCGAAGCTGGAAAGTAAGTTTGCAGGCCGAGGAAGCGGACCGTGCATCCGTGGAAGACATCTTCCGCGTGCATGTGCGCAATGGCAATGGCGATATGATCCCGATCCGCGCCTTCGCCGATATTCGCGTGGATTTCGGCCCACAAAGCATTGTGCGCTACAATAATGTGCGGAGCCTTTCGGTGAATGGCGAACCCGCGCCGGGGCGGAGCAGCGGTGATGGGCTGGCGGCGATGGAAAGGCTCAGCGCCAAAACGCTGCCGCAGGGCTATTCCTTCGAATGGACCGGCACGGCCTATCAGGAAAAGGCGGCATCCGGGCAGACGGGCATGATTCTGGCCCTTGCGATACTTTTTGCCTTCCTGTTCCTGGTTGCCCTTTATGAAAGCTGGACCATTCCGGTGCCGGTGTTGCTTTCGGTTGCGGTGGGCATCTTGGGCGCGATTGCCTCCATCGGTGCTGCCGGGCTTTCGCTTGATCTTTACGCGCAGGTCGGGATTGTGGTGCTGATTGCGCTGGCGGCGAAGAACGGCATTCTGATCATTGAATTCGCCAAGGAACAGCGCGAATTGCATGGCAAATCCATCCAGGAGGCGGCGGTGCTCGGTGCCAAGCTGCGCTTCCGGGCGGTGATGATGACATCCTTCGCCTTCATCCTGGGGCTCTATCCGCTGGTGGTGGCGGAAGGCGCATCCCAGATCAGCCGCCGCGCGGTGGGCACACCAGTATTTTGGGGGATGATCGCGGCCTCAACCATCGGTATTTTCATGATCCCGATGCTTTATGTGACCTTTCAGAGCATGCGGGAGAAGGCGAAGGCCATGCTGGGCATGGGGCAGGCCGCCAAGCCCGCTGAGCACCCCCCGTCTTGACCGGGGCGCGGTGAGACACGATTTCTAAGGCAAGGAAGGGCAGCGCATTCCGCTGCCCGCGATTCGATGGAGACCCTCATGGGTGATCTGACCAAGGCCGTATCGGATGAGAGCTTCAAGACCGATGTGCTCGATTCGAGCGGCGCGGTGCTGGTGGATTTCTGGGCCGAATGGTGCGGCCCCTGCCGCATGGTGGGGCCGATCCTGGATGAGATTGCGGCGGAATATGCCGGCAAGCTCACCATCGCCAAGGTGAATATTGATGAGAACCCGATGACGCCAAATGAATATGCGGTGCGCGGTATCCCAACCATGATCCTGTTCAAGGACGGCAAGCCTTTGGACACCAAGGTGGGCGCGCTGCCTAAGGGTGCGCTCAAGACCTGGATTTCAACGACGCTGGGTGAGTGATCTTCGCCCGTGAAAGGCCCGCGCCGGGATACTGGCGCGGGCCTTCTGTATTTTAGCGCCCCTTGAATACCGGCTTCCGCTTTTCATTGAAGGACAGAATGCCTTCCTGCCGGTCTTCCGTGCCGACCAATTGATTGTAGCATTCCACTTCAAAACGCAGCGCGCTGCGCAAATCCATCTGCAAACCGAAATGCATGGAACGCTTGGCTTGCCGGATGGAAAGCGGCGCATTGCCGGCGATCACGCGCGCGGTCTCAAGCGCAGCGGGCAAGACCTCCTCCGGCGCGCAGACGCGGTTCAGAATGCCCCATTCCAGCGCCTGTTCCGCGGTGAAGGGCTTGCCGGTCAGGATGATTTCCTTGGCGCGGCGTTCGCCGACAATGCGCGGCAGGGTTTGCGTGCCGCCGGCGCCTGGCATGATGCCAATCGTCACTTCCGTCAGCGCAAAGCGCGTACCGGTGACGCCATAGGCGAAGTCTGACGCGAGCACCAATTCCAGCCCGCCCGCATAGGCATGGCCATTCACCGCGGCGATGATCGGGATTTGGCAATCCAGCATGGTCCAAAAGGCGCGCTCAAAAATCTCATGCTGATGGCGCCAGGCGGCATCCGTCATGCCCTTGCGTTCCTTGAGGTCACCGCCCGCACAAAAGGCGCGCCCACCGGTCGCGGTCAGGATGACGCAGCGGATATCGCCGGGCTCAGCGATCAGCGCCGACCAGACCGTGTGCAAATCCCGCCCCATTTGCGTGTTGAAGGCGTTGGAAACCTCTGGCCGATTGAGGCGTACGATCTGGATATGCGGTTCCGGGCTTTCGAGTTGCAGGGTCTCGGTTTCAGGCAAGGGCATGTCTATTCTCCAACTTCAGGCGGCGGAGACTGCGTCAGAAGGCCGCGCTTGTCAGCGCCCTATTTTCGCTTCCCCGCTAGCCGTGCAAGAACAGGCATTGAAGGAGACCCCCATGGCCGAGAAAAACCTGCAAATCCTGTTGAAGCGCCGCCCCGTTGGCGCCCCGGTGCCCGAGGATTTCGACATTGTCGAAACCGCAGCCCCCGAACCCAGCGAAGGTCAGGTGCTGGTGCGCGCGCAGTACCTCTCGCTCGATCCCTATATGCGCGGGCGCATGGCGGATGTGAAAAGCTACGCCAAGCCCGTGGCACTCGGCGCCGTGATGGAAGGCCAGACCGCCGGCGTCGTGGTCGCGTCCCGCCATCCGGATTTCAAGGCGGGCGAGACCGTGCTCGGCGGCTTTGGCTGGCAGCGCTTTTCCGTGGTGGGGCCTGAGCGCCTGTTCAAAGTGCCGGAAGCCGATCCGCCGCTTTCCTCAAGCCTTGGTGTGCTCGGCATGCCGGGGCTGACGGCCTGGACGGGGCTTGCCGATATCGGTCAGCCGAAAGCGGGGGAGACGGTGGTGATCAGCGCAGCCTCCGGCGCGGTTGGGCAGGTGGCCGGACAGATTGCCAAGATCAAGGGCTGCAAGGTGATCGGCATCGCAGGTGGGGCGAAGAAATGCGATTTTGTCGTGAAGGAATTGGGCTTTGACGCCTGCCTTGATCATCGCGGCGATCTCAACGCGCAATTGGATGCGGCGGTGCCGGAAGGCATTGATGTCTATTGGGAGAATGTGGGCGGCGCCGTGCAGGCGGCGGTCTTCCCGCGCTTCAAGGATTTCGGCCGCATGGTGATGTGCGGCATGATCGCGCAGTATAACGAAGCGCCAGGCGCGGATGCCGCCGGCGCACCGCCCGGGCCCAATCTGGGCCCCATTGTGCGCAAGCGCCTACGCATCCAGGGCTTTATTGTGAGCGACACTGGCTGGCCGCGCTATCCGCAATTCCGCGCCGAAATGCTGGGCTGGATCCGCGACGGCAAGCTCCGCTGGCGCGAAGATATGGTACAGGGCCTGGCGAATGCACCCAAGGCTTTCATTGGCCTGCTGAAGGGCGAGAATTTCGGCAAGCTGGTGGTGAAAGTGGATTGAAGGCTTGGCGGCGCGGGCATCCCCCGCGCCTTTTCAATACCGCCGCAGCAAGCCCACCAGCTTGCCCTGCACGCGCACGCGATCCGGGCCGAAGATGCGGGTTTCGTGCCGCGCATTGGCCGGTTCCAGCGCAATGGAATTGCCGCGCCGGCGGAGCCGCTTCAGCGTCACCTCATTCTCATCCACCAGGGCGACGACGATGGTGCCATTCTCGGCCGTGTCGGTGCGGCGGATGATAACGGTATCGCCATCCATGATCCCCGCTTCCTCCATGGAATCGCCGGCGACTTCCAGCGCGTAATGCTCGCCATTGCCGAGTAGTGCCAGGGGCACTTCCACACTCGCGCCATTATCGCGCAGTGCTTCAATGGGCAGGCCGGCGGCGATGCGGCCATAGAGCGGCAGATGGACCGCGGCGGCCTCAGCCGCCACACGTGCGGCGCTGCCGGGCAGATTATTGGCAAAATTGCCGCGAATGACATTGGGCGCGAAATTCGGCGCTTCGGGCTTCGGCGCCGCCTCCTTCACCTTGGGGGTCATGGCTTCGGGCAGGCGCATCACCTCAAGCGCGCGGGCGCGATGGGCGCGGCGGCGCAGAAAACCGCGATCTTCCAAGGCGGTGATCAGGCGATGAATGCCCGATTTGGACCGCAGATTGAGCGCTTCCTTCATTTCCTCAAAGGAAGGGGAAAAGCCGGTCTCCCGCAGGTGCTTATCAATAAACATCAGCAATTCGTGCTGCTTACGCGTGAGCATCTGATCCTCCCGGGCCGGGTGCCGCCCGCGAATCGGGGCGAACAAACCGGCAACTGAGTGGATGTTCTAGAAAAGTTCCAAAATCACAGTCAAATGTTTTTTGTGGTGGATAAGTGGTTTAGGCCAAAAATGTTGCACAAAGGCTCAAGTGCGGGGCGCCGCCGCCCGCGCCAGCCGGTCATTGATGGCCGCCCCCAGCCCGCTTTCCGGGATGGGCATGGCGGCAATCCGGATCAGGCCCAGGCGCCCGCCCTCGGCATCCAAATGGCGGAGCCCCGCGAAAAGCCGTGCGGCGGCTTCGCGCAAATCACCCGTTTCGGAAAGCTGCCAAACCAGCCCCGCACCCGGCAAGGGCGGGCCAAAGGCCAAAAGCGCCTCATCCGCCGCCGCCTCCACCGCGCCAAGCCGCACCGGCAGAGTGGGCGCGTAATGGGACAGCATCATGCCCGGGCTGCGGAGCGTGCGGGTTTTCTCGGCGGCGCTGATAGGCAAGGGGCGGGACACCTTGCCGATCACCGCTTCAATCGCTTCCACCGGCACGCCACCGGGGCGGAGCAAGGCGGCCCCACCCATCGCCAGATCAAGCACGGTGCTTTCCACACCCACATCACAAGCCCCGCCATCCAGCACGGCGGCGATGCGGCCCGATAGCCCTTCCAGCACATGCTCAGCCGTGGTTGGGCTGACCGCGCCGGAGCGATTGGCTGAAGGCCCCGCCACCGGGATCGCCGCCGCGCGCAGCAATGCCAAAGCGAGCGGATGCGCCGGCACGCGGACGGCCAGCGTATCCAGCCCCGCCCCGGCCAGCAGATCAATCCGGCATTCTGTTCGGCGCGGCAGCACCAGCGTCAGCGGCCCAGGCCAGAAGGCTGCGGCCAAGGCGCGCGCGCGGTCATCGGCGATCACCTCAGCGAAAGCACTTTCAGCATCAGGGAAATGGCAGATCAGCGGGTTGAAATGCGGGCGGCCCTTGGCTTCAAACACTGCCGCCACGGCGCGGCCATTGCGCGCATCGGCGCCAAGCCCATAGACCGTCTCGGTCGGGAAGGCGACGAGTTCACCCGTACGCAGCAAGCGCGCCGCTTCCGTGACCTGATCCGCGCCCAGCCGGCGTGTCATCCCGGCAGGCCCTCACAGACGAAGCCCGGATTTTCAAAGCCAGGCTTGGCGTAGAGCAAGGGCGCGCGGGTTTCCAACACCAGCACGCGCCCGCCAGCCGCTTCCACCACCGCCTGCGGGGCGGCGGTATCCCATTCCATGGTGCGGCCAAAGCGCGGATAGAGATCGGCGGTGCCTTCCGCGAGGCGACAGAATTTCTCCGCCGAGCCGATATTCACCACACGCGCAACATGGCGCCCTTCCAGAAAGCGGCCCATGCGCGGGTCATCGGCATAGTGATGGCTGCCCATCACGGTGACGCCCTCCGCAGGCGGGGTGCGGGCGCGAATGGCCCGCGTGCCGCCAGCATCGCGCTTCCAGGCGCCAAGGCCGACACGGCCCCAAAAGATTTCCCCGGATGCCGGCAGCGCCACTGCGCCCAAAACCGCGCGGCCCGCTTCCACCAGGCCGATATTCACCGCGAAATTATCCCGCCCGGCGGCGAATTCCCGCGTGCCATCCAGGGGGTCCACCAGCCAGAAACGCTCGGCATGGCGCGGCGCGGTGCCGGCGGCGACTTCTTCCTCCGCAATCACGGGAATATCCGGGGTCGCGGCGCGCAGCCCTTCCACAATCAGCGCTTCGGCGATGCGATCCGCCTCGGTCACCGGGGAATGGTCGGATTTCCGTTCCACGGCAAAGCCTGCGGCCTTGATCGCCATAATGGCCGCAGCCGCCTTGCCCACGAGGTCGCTGGCAAGCGCCAGCAAAGCTTCATCTTTCATGCCCCTGCTTTGGCCGCATGGGCGCCGCGCCGCAAGCCCTGTTTTGGTGGCGATGCCTCTGTTAAGGTGCGGCGACATTGTTTTGCCCCCAAGGAGCCTCGCCATGCCCGATATCACCTTCGTCAAGCCCAGCCTGCCGCGCGGCGGCGCTTTGGTTCTGCTGCTGGCTGAAGGGGCGGCGCTTTCGGGCCTAGCCAAGGCTGCCGAGGAAGCAACGGGCGGCGCGGTGTCGCGCGGCTTGGAAGCGGCGAAGTTCAAGGGCGCCAAGGGCCAATCCTGCACGCTTTGGGCGCCGGGCGGGGGACTTGCGAAAATTGTCGCCATCGGGCTTGGCAAGGCCGATGCGCTGGATGCGCAGGGGGCCGAGAATGCCGGCGGCACGGCGCTGGTTGCCGTGCAGCAGGAACGGGACGCGGTGATTGCGGCGGATGGGCTGACGCCTGCACTCGCCGCAAGCGCTGCCATGGGTGCGCGGCTGCGGAGCTATCGTTTTGATCGCTACCGCACCACGGAAAAGGAAGAAGACAAGCCGAAGCTGGAACGCATCGCGGTTGCGGCTGCGGAGCCCACCAAGGCCAAGGCTGCCTTCGCGCCGATGCAGGCCATTGCGGATGGTGTTTTCCTGACGCGCGATCTGGTATCCGAACCACCCAATGTGCTGACGCCCGCTGAAATGGCGGAACGCTGCAAGGCGCTCGAAAAACTGGGCGTCGAGGTTGAGATCATGGGCCCGCGTGAGATGAAGCGCCTTGGCTTTGGCGCGCTTTTGGGCGTGGCGCAGGGCAGTGCGCAGGAACCGCGCATGGTGACGATGAAATGGATGGGCGCGCCCAAGGGCAAGAAGCAAAAGCCACTCGCTTTCATCGGCAAGGGTGTCACCTTTGATACGGGCGGCATTTCCATCAAGCCGGCGGGCGGGATGGAAGACATGAAATGGGATATGGCCGGCGCGGGCACAGTGATCGGCCTGATGGCGGCACTCGCGGGGCGCAAGGCCAAGGCGGATGTGATCGGCATGGTGGGCCTGGTGGAGAACATGCCATCCGCCACCGCGCAGCGTCCGGGTGATGTGGTGAAATCCTATTCCGGCCAAACGGTCGAGGTGATCAATACGGATGCGGAAGGACGTTTGGTGCTGGCCGATGTCATGTGGTATTGCCAGGAAAAATACGATCCGCGCTTCATGGTGGATCTGGCGACACTCACGGGTGCCATCATCATCGCGCTTGGCCATGAACGCGCGGGGCTTTTCAGCAATGATGACACGCTCGCGACCCATGTGAAGGAAGCGGGCAGTGCAGTGGGTGAAAAAGCTTGGCGCATGCCGCTGGGTGATGCCTATGACAAGCAGATCAAATCCGACATTGCCGATATGAAGAATGTTGGTGGCCGGCCGGGCGGGTCCATCACCGCCGCGCAATTCATCCAGCGCTTTGTCAATGGCAAGCCCTGGGCGCATTTGGATATCGCGGGCACGGCCTGGTCTTCCAAGGATGCGCCAACCGTGCCGAAGGGAGCGACCGCGTATGGCGTGCGCATGCTGGATCGCATGGTGGCAGATCATTACGAAGGCTGAAGCCCCAAAGCTTGCGCGCTGATGACGAAGCTCTCCCTGCAAGGCAGCGCGCAGGCGCAAAAGCGCCACCGGGCGCGCGGTGCCGATAGCGCGCTGATCCTGCCGGTGACGGCGGGCGAGGCGCCAGCGGATGCGGCACTCGCGGCAGCCGCCAAGGCAGCGCGCTTCACGGGGAAGGCCAGCGAGGTGCTTGCCGTGCCGGGCCTGCATGGCTTCACCATCCTGGCCGGCATTGGTGCCGGGCGCGCGATCAGTGATTGGGAAGCGGGCGGTGGCGCCGGCATGGCCGCGGCAGCAGGCCGCGCGCAGGCGGTGCTGTTGGCCGAGAACGCCACACCCGAACAGGCCGCGGGCTTTGCTGCCGGGGCGCTGCTGAATGCCTGGCGCTTCAATGCGCTGCGCGATGCCAGCAAGGATAAGGATGCGCCGCCGGCGAAGGTGACGTTGGCAGTGGCGAAGCCTGCCAAGGTGGAAGCGGCATGGGCGCGCGCGGAAGCCATGCTGCGCGGGGTGCGTTTTGCGCGCGATCTGGTGGCGGAACCGGGCAATCGGCTGAATCCCGCAAGCTTCGCCGAAAGGCTGCTCGGCTTGCGCGATGTCGGCCTGAAGGTTGAAGTGCTGGAAGGCAAGCGCCTCACCGCCCTTGGCATGGGCGCGCTATGCGCCGTGGGCGGCGGGGCGGAACATGGACCACGCCTTGTTGTGCTGCGTTGGCAGGGCAAGCTGAAGGCTGCGCCGATTGCCTTTGTCGGCAAGGGGATTTGCTTTGACACCGGCGGCATTTCCATCAAGCCCGCTGCCGGCATGGAAGAAATGCGCGGCGACATGGCGGGCGCTGCCGCAGCGGCAGGTGCGATGCTGACCTTGGCGCTGCGGCAATCTCCCGCCCCGGCGGTTGCCGTTTTGGCACTGGCGGAAAACGCCATCGGCGCGGCTTCCTATCGGCCCGGTGATATTCTGCGCACCCATAGCGGCAAGACGATTGAGGTATTGGATACGGATGCAGAAGGCCGCCTGGTTCTGGCCGATGCGCTTTCCTATGCTGCTCAGCGTTTCCGTCCGCGTGCCATGATTGATCTGGCGACACTGACAGGCAGCATCATCACCGCCCTTGGCCATCACCGCGCCGGGGTTTTTGGCAATGATGAGGCACTCACCGCCGCGCTGATGGCGGCAGGGGAAGACGTGACCGAACGCCTCTGGCCCATGCCGATTGATGATGAGCACAGGGAGGTTCTGAAAAGCGACATCGCCGATCTGCGCCATTGCGCGCCGGCGGGCAGCGGCGCTTGGGGTGGGCGTTTCCTGTCAGATGCCTGCCACGCGGCGGCCTTCCTGCGAGAATTCGCGGACAGCGGCGCCTGGGCGCATCTGGACATTGCGGGGGTTGAAGCGCGCGAAGAAGCAGCACCACTCGGGCCGAGAGGGCCAAGCGGTTTTGGTGTGCGCCTGCTGGATCGTTTGGTTGCCTTGCGCTTTGAACGCGACACATGACCGAGATCGGCTTTTATCACCTGACGCGCAGCAAATTGCAGGAAGCACTGCCGAAATTGCTGGGCCGCGTGCTGGATGCGGGCGGACGCGGCTTCATCCTGTGCGCCGATGCGGAACGCGCGCGCGCCTTGGATGCGGCGCTTTGGCTGCCCGCCGATCCGCCCTGGCTGCCGCATGGCCTGGCGGGCGGGGAGCATGACGCAGCGCAGCCCCTGCTGATCGCCGATCAGGATATCCCGCCCGCCAATGGCGCGCGCTTTTTGGTGCTGGTGGATGGCGCAGCCTCTGCGCGGCTTGCCGAATATGATCGCGTGCTCGATCTTTTCGATGGCGGTGATGAAGCGGCGGTTGCGGCAGCGCGGGCGCGCTGGGTGGCCGCCAAGGAAGCCGGGCATAGCCTGACCTATTGGCAGCAAACCGCTCGCGGCTGGGAGAAAAAGGCGAGCCACCCGCCAGCATCTTGACCCTTCCCGCCACCGCCCCCTACACGCCAATCGACATTACAGGAACGCCTTTCATGACTGATACCGCCCAGGACCAGATGGAAATCCTGGCAGGGGCCCTGCCCTTCCTGAAGCGCTACGATGATCAGATCGTCGTGGTGAAATATGGCGGCCACGCCATGGGGGAAGAGGAAACCGCGCTGCGCTTTGGTCGCGATATCGCGCTGCTGGAACAGGTGGGCGTGAACCCTGTGGTGGTGCATGGCGGCGGGCCGCAAATCAATGCCATGTTGAAGCGGCTGGATGTGAAATCCACCTTCGTGCAGGGGCTGCGCGTGACCGATGCCGCCATGCTGGATGTGGTGGAAATGGTCCTGGCCGGGCCAGTGAATAAACAGGTGGCGGAAGCGATCACGCGCGCTGGTGTCATGGCGGTTGGGATTTCCGGCAAGGATGGCGGGCTGGTGCGGGCACGCAAGCTCACGCGCACCTATCGCGACCCGGACAGCAATATCGAAAAAGTGCTTGATCTTGGCTTTGTGGGGGAGCCGGAATCGATCAATCCGCGCGTGCTGGAATTGATGATTGGCGCGGATATCGTGCCCGTTGTGGCGCCCGTTGGCGTGGGCGCGGATGGCCAAACCTATAACATCAATGCCGATACGGTGGCGGGTGCGATTGCCGGCGCGCTTTCCGCTGAGCGGCTTCTGATGCTGACCGATGTGCGCGGCGTGCTTGGCCCGGATGGCAATTTCATTCCCGAAATGACGGTCGCCGAAGTCAAGCAAGGCATCGCCGATGGTTGGATTTCCGGCGGCATGATCCCGAAGGTGGAAACCTGCATCTATGCGGTCGAAAAGGGCGTGAAGGGTGCGGTGATCCTGGATGGCCGCGTGCCGCATGCTGTGCTGCGGGAGCTGTTCACCGATGGTGGGGCGGGCACGCTGATCCGGCCGTGAAGGGCGGCAGCTAGAATCTTGGCCCGCTATTATCCGTGCGCCAGACCATGGATTTCGCCGGAAAGCCTTTGCTGACAGGGTCAATCTGCCGATTGCCCATGCCGACCGGCAGATTTGGCTGCGGCAAGCCCAGCCGATCTGCCACACATTGTCGAAGGCGAAACAGCAAGGCCTGATCCACATCCTGGCGCTGCATCAGGGGGCGCAGCAGCGTATCGGCGACAACGCCGGCAAGCCGAATGGCTGTATCCGGCGTCAGCGCAGGCCGCGCCATCAGGCTTGGGAACCATTCCGGATTGAAACGCGCGCGGTTCAGCACATCTTCCATGCTGACAGCGCGAATCTTGGCGCTGGTGTTTTCAAGCATCAGTCCGATGGCAGCGCGATCACCCTGGGCGATCAGCGCATCGGTCACAGCCTCCCCAATACCGGTACGGCGCGCCACGGCTTGCAAGGTAGCCGTTGTGGGCGGCGAGGAAATCAGCAGCAGCAAATCTTCTTCGGTAAGAAGGGGCGAGAGGCGAATGACCGGCTCAGCCACGCGAATTTCCGTATCCATGGCGAGGCGCAATATGGCATCGCGTGGCACGGTGGAGAGATTCTTGGCAGCATCAGCAATGATGAAGCGGATTTGCGCAACAGTATCCTCGGCAAGCTTCAGGAGGATCGGGTGCAATACCTGCGTCAGACGATCATTGCTCGATGAGGTGAGGGTGGGCATGATATCAGCGACCCGCTTTGCCAGGGCTTCCCTGACGGCGGCGTTTTCATCCTCGGTCAGGGTTTGCAGCACGGAAAAGGGGGCGCGGGTATTTGCAATCACACTCGCCCTGACGCGCGGTTCTTCATCCTTGGAGAGAAAGGCCAGCACCTCATGCGGCGTGGTCGCGTTGCGCGCCAGCATCGCCCGTGTCGCGGCGTCACTCTCACGCGCCAGGCGCAGCAGGTTTTCGACCGTACCGCTCATGCTGAGGCCCGGATGGCTTCGGCACATGAGGGGCGGGCAGCCCTTCGGGTTTCGCGAATGGAAGGCATGGCAGCATATTCACCATGGCTGCCTAATCTTTGGTTACCAGGAAGCGTTGACAGCGCCCCCGCCCCGCCGCAAGGAAAGGTCGCTTTGCCGGAGGAACCCGCCCCATGAACATAACCGCCCTTCAAGCCCGCATCGAAGCGCTCTGGGCCCGCCGCGACCAGCTTTCCCCTGCCACCACGGGCGCCGATCGCGCATCGGTTGAAGAAGCGCTGGAGATGCTCGATTCCGGCCAGGCGCGTGTCGCCGAGCCCGATGGGAATGGCGGCTGGAAGGTCAATCAATGGTTGAAGCAGGCGGTGCTGATGTCCTTCCGGCTGGCCGATTCGGCGCCGATGGATATTTCGACCGGTGCCTATGACAAGGTGCCGCTGAAATTCGAAGGCTGGGGTGAAAACCGCTTCCGCGAAGCGGGCTTCCGCGTGGTGCCGGGCGCGGTGGTGCGCCGTTCGGCTTATATCGCGCGCAATGTGGTGCTGATGCCGTCCTTCGTGAACCTCGGCGCCCGCGTTGAGGAAAACACCATGGTGGATACCTGGGCCACCGTTGGTTCCTGCGCACAAATTGGCAAGAATGTGCATCTTTCGGGCGGTGTTGGTATTGGCGGCGTCTTGGAACCGCTGCAAGCAAGCCCTGTTGTGATCGAAGATGATTGCTTCATCGGTGCGCGGTCCGAAGTGGTGGAAGGTGTCATTGTGGAACGCGGATGCGTGCTTTCCATGGGTGTTTTCATCAGCGCCACCACCAAGATCGTGGACCGCAGCACGGGCGAGATTTTCATGGGCCGCGTGCCTTCCTATTCCGTCGTGGTGCCGGGTTCCTTGCCGGGCAAGCCGTTGCCGGATGGCTCGCCTGGGCCTTCGCTTTATTGCGCGGTGATTGTGAAGCGTGTGGATGCGCAAACCCGGGCGAAGACCGCGATCAACGAATTGCTGCGTGACTGATCCGGTCCCCCTTCTCCAGGCGCTGATCCGCTGCCCTTCCGTCACTCCGGAAGAAGGTGGCGCGCTTGGCGTGCTGGAAGCGGCGTTGATACCGCTCGGCTTCACCTGCACGCGGCTGAAATTCGCCGAGGTGGATAATCTTTTCGCCCGGCGCGGGCGGCATGGGCCGCATTTCTGTTACGCGGGGCATACGGATGTGGTGCCGGTTGGGGACCGCGCCGGCTGGAAGCATGATCCTTTCGGCGCGGAGGTCGCCGATGGCATGATCTATGGCCGCGGCGCCTGCGACATGAAGGGCAGCATCGCGGCCTTCATTGCGGGCCTCACGGATTTTCTTGCGCTGCGGCCGGATCATCAAGGCAGCATCAGCCTGCTGATTACAGGTGATGAGGAAGGGCCTTCCATCAATGGCACCGCCAAGGTGCTGGAATGGATGGCGGACAATAATCAGATCCCGGATATGGCGCTGGTGGGGGAGCCGACCTCCAAGGTGAAGTTGGGCGATACGCTGAAGATCGGTCGGCGCGGTTCCATGACAGCGCATGTGACGGTGCATGGCGTCCAAGGCCATTCCGCCTATCCGGAACGGGCCGATAACCCGATCCATCGGCTGATGCGCGCGCTTAATCGCCTGACGGCCGAGCCCTTGGATAATGGCAGTGATTGGTTCCAGCCATCCACGCTGCAAGTGACCGGCTTTGATGTCGGCAATAGCGCGTCCAATGTCATACCCGCTGCCGCCAAGGCGTTCTTGAATATCCGCTTCAATGATTTGCATCGCAGCAGCGGGCTGACGCAGCGCATCCGTGCCGTGCTGGAAGAAGAAGCGCCGAACCATGATCTGAAAGTCACGGTTTCCGGCGAAAGCTTCCTGACGGAACCAGGGCCTTTTGTTGCCGGGCTGCAACGCGCCATTGAACGCGCAACGGGCGCTCAGGCCAAGCTTGATACCGGTGGCGGCACTTCCGATGCGCGCTTCATCACGCGCTATTGCCCCGTGGCCGAATTGGGCGCGGTGGGTGCGACCATGCATAAGGTGGACGAATGCGCGCCGATTGACGAACTCCGTGACCTTGCGGGGCTCTATCGCATGGTGCTTGAGGAGCTGGTCGGCTGAGCAGCGCGCCGCAAGGCGGTGTCGCCCGCGCGCTGGCCGGCGCCTTCATGCTGGCGCGTGGGCGGGCGGCAGGGCTGGCCGCCTTTGAAAATACGCTGCCTGTCGCGGCCTATTCCTTTCGCGCGGCGGCGATCTGCCTGCCGATCTTTCTGTTCTTCAAGGATCAGACCAGCACGCCCGATGATGTGGTGCTGACGCTTTTCGTGGATTTCTTGCTGTTTGCAGCTTCCTGGGCAGGGTTTGCCTTGGCGTCGCTTTATCTGGCCAAGGCGCTTGGCGTCGCCGAGTCATGGCCGCGCTTTATCGCTGCCTGGAATTGGTCTGCGGTGGTGCAGTATCTGGCACTCGCGGTGCTGAGCCTGCCCGGATTGCTTCTGGGGAAGGGCGGTTTGCTCGACCTCGGTGGGTTATTGGCGCTGTTTTTTGCGCTCTGGATGGAATGGTTTGTCGCGCGCCATGCGCTGCGGCTGAGCGCACTCGGTGCGGCGGGGATTGTCGCGCTTGATCTTGGCATTGCCGTATTCCTCGGCGGCTTTGCAGCGCGCATTACAGGGTGATGATCGCTGCCTATTGCAGGAACTCAGGCGAAATAAGCTTCGGCAGGATCAGCGATACATCCGGCCACATGATCACCAGGCCCAGCACCGCCAGCATGGGCAGCAGCATGATGATGGTATCCTTGATCACAGCACCCATCTTCAAGCCCGCCACATGGCAGGCGATCATCAGGCATAAGCCATAAGGCGGCGTCACCAGCCCAAAAGCCAGGCTCACAATCCCGATCATGGCGAAATGCACGGGATGAATGCCAACCTCCATCGCCAGCGGTTGCAGAATGGCGCCGACAATGATGATGGCGGGGATGGCATCCAGGAAGCAGCCCACCACCAGAAAGACGCCGGCGACGAAGAACCCTGTCGCGATCTTGCCCATGCCCCAGGCGGAAACGCCGGTCAGAATGGCTTCCGGGATTTTGTAATAGGCGAGCAACCAGCCAAAGGCCGAAGCGGTGCCAACACAAAACAGCGCCACTGCCGCGAGCCTGCCGGTTTCACCCAGCGCGCCGTAAAGCCCTTTCAAATCCATTTCCCGATAGACAACCAGCGAAAGCACCCCGGCATAAAGCACGGCGATGCAGGCACTTTCAGTCGCGGTGAACCAGCCGAAAATCTTGCCGCCGATGATGATGAAGGGCGTCATCAGCGCGGGCAACGAAATCCAGGTGGCAAAACCCAATTCGCGCAGGTTGGCGCGCGGATAGGTGGGATAGCCGCGCCTTTTCGCATAGGCATGCACGGTCGCCATTTGCACCAGGCCAATCAGCAGACCCGGAATGACGCCTGCGAGGAAAAGCGCACCAATCGAAACCGTCAGCACACCGCCCCAGACAATCATCAGAATGGATGGCGGAATAATGACCGCGAGCACGGCAGAAACCGCCGTGATGGCGACCGAGAAACTGTCATCATAACCTTCGCGCCGCTGCGCTTCGATGAAAATCTTGGATTGCGATGCGGCATCCGCCGTGCTGCTGCCGCTGATGCCGGCAAAGAAAATCGAAAGCACGACATTGATCTGCGCAAGCCCGCCCGGAAAATGCCCAACCAAGGCGCGCGATAGCCGCACCAGCCTATCGGTAATGCCACCCACATTCATCAGATTGGCGGTCAGCAGAAAGAAGGGCACCGCCAGCAGGATGAAGGAATTATAGGCGTTGAAGGTTTCCTGCATCAGCGTCATCGCACCTAGGCGCGGTTCAATCAGCATCACCGGCAGGCAGGCCATGCCAAGTGCCACCGCCACCGGTACACGCAGCGCAAGAAGTGCGAAGAACCCGCCAAACAGAATCCAGGCCGCTTCCCCCGGCGCCAGAACATTGCCCCCCATCATGGCGCTTCGCCCCCGAAGAGTGTTTTCAGATCATCGTAGAATTTGAGGCCACCAAACAGCAGCCAGGAAAACCCAAGGATGGGCCAGGCAAGATGGATCAGCCAAAGCGGCAATTCCGCCAATTCGCTGATGCGAAACCAGGCGAAATCCACAAATTCAATGCCATACCAAAAGAAGGCGGCTGAGAAGGCCAGCACGAAAACTCCGGTCACCAGATCAAGTGCGGCGCGCGCCCTTCCCTTCAGGTCAGGCCATAAATCCACATTGAAGTGAATGCCTTCCTTCAAGCCCACCATGGCACCGATCATGATGGTCCATACCAACAGGAAGCGCGCCATTTCCTCGGTCCAGATGTAATGCGGCAGGAAATCGGTGAAGCGCGCAAATACCTGCAAGGCAACCGGAAAGACCAGAATCAAGACACATAACGCGAGCAGTGCCGACAGAAACCGGCCATAGAAATCAGCCATTCTTTGCACGGCATGGCGCAAGCCCGATTCGCGCATGATGCCCCCTTATCCCTGCCCGGCTTTTGAAACTTCTTGTTTTTGGAAATCGCCTTCCAGCAGCATCACACCACTGGAAGGCGAAACCGATTACGACGTCAGCGCATTGATGCGGGTAAAGATGCTCTCAGCGCCGACTTCCTTGGCATAGGCTTCCATCACCGGATCAACCGCGCGCTTCAACGCATCACGATCATTGAAGGCAATCCGCCGCAAGCGGCCCGCGCTTTCAAGCGCGGCGAGCTTCTGCCCATCCTCGCTGCTTTCGGCTTCGCGCCCAAAGGCGCCGGCTTCACGCCCAGCGCGCTTCACCGCTTCCTGCAAGGCGGGCGGCAGGCGGGAAAGCGTTTGGCTCGAAAAACAGACCGGGCGAATGGTGATGGCGTGTTCTGTCATGATCAGGTTCGGCGCCACTTCAAAGAAACGCATCGCCTCAACACCCGCGGCTTCATTCTCACCGGCTTCAATGACGTTGTTCTGGATGCCGTTATAGACTTCATTATAGGCAATCACGGTCGGCGCCATGCCGGCCGCCTGGAAGGTGCGTGACCAGATCGGCGCGCCCTGCACGCGTACTTTCAGCCCGCGCAGCTCTGCCATATTGGTGATGCGACGATTGGCGAAGATATTGCGCACACCACCGCCAGCATAGCCGATCAGCATCACGCGGGCGCGGCGTTCCACCTCATCCGCGACAGGCGCGAAAAGGTTCTGGTCCAGCACCTGGTTCCAATGCTTCAGGTCACGGAACAGGAAGGGCGCATCCACAAAGGGGGCGGCGCGGCTGAAGGTGGACATATGCGCGGGCGAGACAATGCCGTAATCCACCGCACCACGGCCCGCCGACATATATTCGAAATACTGCTTTTCCAGCCCCAGGCTGCTGTTCTTGTGCAGCACGAAATTCACCGGGCCAGCCGTGTAATAGCGCTTCACAAGCTCTTCAAAGCGCACCAGGGCGCGGGTGAAGACATGTTCATCATTGAACTGCACCGCGCCATTCAGGGTGATGGCCTGCTGCGCCCGTGCCACGGCCGGCGCGGCCAGGCCCGCAGCGGCCAAGCTTAGCCCAAGCAATTGCCTACGATTCATGACGTTTCTCCCGTTTTTACCGGCTTCGTGCACCGGCTGGCATGACTATAGGCAGGCATTTCGGCGCGCGGGAAGCCTTGGGGCTTTCCAGGGGTGATTTTCCCGTCAAAACTCGAGAGAGCGGAGGAAGTGACATGGCAAAGACTGATCTGGCAGGGCGGGTTGCGGTGATTACCGGGGCAGCGCGTGGCATTGGCCTGGCGGTGGCCGCATTGGCCGCTTCACGCGGGGCTGCCATCGCCATTTGGGATATGGATGAAGCCGCTGCCAAGGCCGCCGCCGCGCGCTTGGGGCAGGCCAAGGTCAGCACCCATATCCTGGACCTGACCGATGCGGCGGCGGTGGAAGCCGCGACGCAAGCGACACTCGCCGCCCATGGGCGGGTGGATATTCTGGTCAATAATGCCGGCATCACCGGCGGCAATGCGCCGGTCTGGGAATTGCCCGTGGCGGAATGGCGCCGCGTGATTGAGGTGAATTTGATCGCCCCCTTCATCGTCGCCCGCGCCCTGGTGCCGCATATGCGTGCGGCGGGTTATGGGCGTGTGGTGAATATCGCCTCCATCGCCGGCAAGGAAGGCAATCCGAATGCGTCGCATTACAGCGCTTCCAAGGCAGGTTTGATCGGGCTCACCAAATCGCTCGGCAAGGAATTGGCCGGCAGTGGGGTGCTTGCCAATTGCGTCACACCGGCAGCGGCCGAAACCGATATCTTCAAGCAAATGACCGCTGAGCAAATCGCCTGGATGCGCTCCAAAATTCCGATGGATCGCTTTGTGCAGGTGGAAGAAATCGCCGAATTGGTCTGCTGGCTGGCGTCCGAGGCCTGTTCCTTTTCCACCGGCGCGGTTTTCGACATTTCCGGCGGGCGCGCCACCTATTGACAGGGGCGCATTGCCAGCCGGCGCGCGGCGCTGCAAGCTTCACGAAACCTGATGGGAGAGAGATTGGACATGAGCACAGAAGGCAAGATCGCCGTCGTCACCGGGGCTGGCAGCGGCGTGGGCCGCGCGGCGGCATTGGCGCTGCTGGGCGGTGGTTGGCAGGTGGTGCTGGCGGGGCGCCGCGCCGATGCCTTGCAGGAAACCGTCACCCTGGCGGGTGCGGCAGGATCGCGCGCGCTTTGCGTGCCTTCCGATGTGTCAGACCCTGCGGCAGTGGATGCGCTTTTTGCCACCGTCAAGCAACGCTATGGCCGGCTTGATATGCTGTTCAACAATGCCGGCACCAATGTGCCTGGCATGCCCTTTGAAGATCTGACCTATGCGGATTGGACGCGGGTTGTCGGCGTGAACCTGACCGGCTGTTTTCTCTGTGCCCAGGCCGCCTTTCGCATCATGAAGGACCAAAAGCCGCAGGGCGGGCGCATCATCAATAATGGTTCGATCAGCGCGCATACGCCGCGCCCGGATAGCGCGCCCTATACCGCCACCAAGCATTCCATTACGGGGCTGACAAAATCCCTCATGCTCGATGGCCGCAAATACGATATTTGCGCGGGGCAGATTGATATCGGCAATGCCGCAACGCCCATGACGCAGCGCATGACGCGCGGCGTGAAGCAGGCCGATGGCAGCACGGCGGTGGAGCCCACCATGGATGTCACGCATGTCGGCAATGCCATTTTGCATATGGCCAATCTGCCTTTGGAGGCGAATATCTTCACGCTCACCATCAAGGCAACCAAGATGCCCTTCGAAGGTCGCGGCTGAAGGCTTATGGCAAAGCATCATCTGAAGGTTCAGGAACCCTTCCGCGCGCTGTTTTACGCGCCTTTCTATGCGGCGCTGGCGCGCGGCGATTACGCGGCAGAGGGCGTGGAGGTCACGCTGCTGCCCGGCGCGGTGCCATCGCTTGCAAAGGATTCGGTATTGGATCGCACGGCAGACCTCGCCTGGGGTGGGCCGATGCGGCTTTTGCTCGCGCATGATGCCGATCCCGCCTGCCCTTTGCGGTTGTTTGGCGCAGTGGTGATGGGTGATCCATTCTTTCTGGTCGGGCGTGCGCCCAATCCCGGCTTCAAGCTGCGCGATCTGGCGGGCATGACGCTTGGCAGCGTCAGCGAAGTGCCGACGCCTTGGTGGACACTACAAGACGATATCCGCGCGGCGGGGATTGATCCGAACGCCATCAAGCGCATCACGGATCGGCCCATGCCCGCCAATGCCGCTGCGGTTGCAGCAGGCAGTTTGGATGTTGCGCAGCTTTTCGAACCGCTGGTCAGCCAGATGGAGGCCGCGGGCACCGGCCATGTCTGGTATGCGCAAGCAAGCCGCGGCCCCACCTCCTATACGGCCCTTTACGCGCGCACTGATGTGATCGCCGCCAAGCGCGCGGCGATGGAAGCCATGGTGCGCGGGCTGGCGCGCACGCTCACTTGGTTCAGCGCCGCGTCGCCGCAGGAAATTGTTGCCTGCATCGCCGATTTCTTCGAAGGCGGCGATCACGCGCTGATGGCGCGCGCCATTGCCCGCTACAAATCAGTGAAGCTCTGGACTGAAACGCCGCGCTTCCCGCCGGAAGCCTTGGCGCAATTGGAACGCGGCATGCTCTCCGCCGGTGCCATCAAGCGCACACCTGGTTTTGCCGGGCTGGTCGCGGAAGATGTGACGGAAAGCGCGCTCGCGTGATTTCAACCGCGCGGCAGTAATTGCTCGGCCAGCGTCGCCCAATAGGAAGCGCCGACGGGCAGGATATTGTCGTTGAAATCATAGCGCGGATGATGCACCTGCGCGTCATCCGGCCCACGCCCGCCGCCCAGCATCAGATAGGCGCCTGGCTTGGCATTCAGCATGAAGGCGAAATCCTCACCGCCCATGGTGGGTTTTTGCATGGGAAGCACGCGGGCTTCACCTTGCACCGCGCGCGCGGCCTTGGCGGCCAGATGCACGCTTTCCACTTCATTGATCGTCGCCGGATAGGCGCGGGCGAATTCGGCGGTGGCAGTCGCCCCCATGGCCGTGGCAATGCCTGTCACGGTTTCCTTGAAGCGGCGTTCGAGCAGATCACCAATTTCTGGCGCGAACCAGCGCGCCGTGCCGAGCATGCGCACAGTCTCCGGGATCACGTTGAAGGTATGCCCGCCGGTGATATGGCCGATGGTAATCACGCCCGCTTCCACCGGTTCCACATTGCGCGCGACGATGGATTGCAGGGCCTGCACAATGGCGGCAGCCACCACAATCGGGTCCGTGCCATTATGCGGCATGGCGCCATGGGCACCTTTTCCAGTGATATTGACTTCAAGATTGGCGACCGCCGCCATCACAGGGCCTTCGCGCCAAAGGAACGTCCCTTCCGGCGCGCCCGGCCAGTTGTGCATGCCGAAAACACGTTCCATCGGAAAGCGTGTAAATAGCCCTTCCTTCACCATCAATTCGCCGCCCGCCAGGTTTTCTTCCGCCGGCTGGAAAATGACATAGACGGTGCCATCGAAATTGCGCGTCTCGGCCAGGTATTTCGCGGCGCCCAGCAGCATGGTGGTATGCCCATCATGGCCGCAGGCATGCATCTTGCCGGGGATCTTGGACGCATAAGGCAGGCCGGTTTCTTCCACGATCGGCAGCGCATCAATATCGGCGCGCAGCCCAATGGCGCGGCCATTATCCACGCGGCCACGGATCACGCCGACAACGCCCGTCTTGGCAATGCCGGTGATCACCTCATCACAGCCGAAGTTACGCAACTTTTCGGCGATGATGCCGGAAGTGCGCACCTCCTCCAGCCCCAATTCGGGGTGTTCATGAAAATCCCGCCGCCAGGCGGTCATTTCCGGGTGGAATTCGGCGATGCGGTTGATGATGGGCATGGGAAGCCTTCCTTATTTCTTCGGAGCAGAGGCGAAGGTCAGCGCCAGCCCCTGTTCCAGCGGGATCGGCATGACGCCAAGAATACCCCGCATCGGCGCAATGTCGAAAGCCTTGTCTTCCGTCAAGCGGCGAATTTCATCGGCGCCAATCGAAGGCAGGCCGGGGATAATGCGGGTGAACCACGCCAAGCCGCGCAGCAGGCCAAGCGGTAGCGGCAGCACCGGGCGCGCACCAAGCCCTGCGGCGCGCACCACGGCAGCCAGGAAATCCCGATAGGGCATGGGTTCCGGCCCCGCGATCACCATCGCCTCTGGCCCCGTCCAGGGATGGCGCGCGGCGGCGAGCAAGGCGCGTGTCACATCGCTTTGATGGATTGGCTGCACCAGGGACTGCCCGCCCCCCGGCAGGGGCGCAAAAGGTAAGCGGCGCAAAAGTGCTGCCAGGCGCTGCACATTATCCTCACCCTCTGCACCATAGACCATGGTCGGGTGCAGCATGACGCCGGCGCGCCCGCTGGCGAGGAAGGCAGCCTCACCCGCGCGCACGCCATCGCCATGGGCATCCGCCCAGCGCGAATAACGCCGGGTCGAGCCCATCAGCACAAAACGCGCATCCTGCGGCGCAGCAGCCAGGATGGCCGGCGCATGGCGCGCATGGGCAGTGCTGATGACAAGCGAGGCATCTTCCAGCGCAGTCCTTAGCGAAGCGGGATCGGCCAGATCAGCAATGCGCGGCGCAAGGGGCAAGCCAAGCGCTGACCATTTCGCCGCATCGCGCACCACAGGCGTGAAGGGCGTGGCTTCAGCCAGTAGCGCGCAGGCGAGTGCCGCGCCGCTCCGCCCCGAAGCGCCAATCAGCGCAATCAAGGTGCTGCGCGCAGGAAGGCCAGATCAGCACCGAGTGGCGCCTGCGTCACCTGATCATACACCAGCTTGTCCCAGCCGCGCTTGGGCGCCGGGGCGGGCTGCCAGGCAGCGCGGCGGCGGGCCATTTCATCTTCCGCCACCAGCAGATCAAGCTTGCGATCCTTCACCGAAAGCCGGATGCGATCACCGGTTTGCACCAACGCCAGCGGCCCGCCAACTGCCGCTTCCGGCGCGATATGCAGCACAATCGTACCGAAAGCCGTGCCGGACATGCGGCAATCGCTCATGCGCACCATGTCCTTCACGCCGGCGCGGGCGAGTTTTTTCGGGATCGGCAAATAGCCCGCTTCCGGCATGCCGGAGGGTGAACGCGGCCCAGCATATTTCAGCACCAGAATATCCTGGGCCGTCACATCAAGCGCGGGGTCGTCAATGCGGTTCGCCAAATCCTCCAGCCCGTCAAACACCATGCAGCGGGCTTCGGTTTCGAATAGCGCGGGCGTTGCGGCGCTGCGCTTCAAGATCGCACCCTCGGGCGCCAGGGAACCGAATAGGGCGACCAAGCCACCTACCGGGGAGACAGGCTCAGCGCGCGCGCGAATGATGCGCCGATCCACGAAATGGCTGCCATCGCCAATCCGATCCGCCAGGCTGACGCCATCAAGATCAATCGTTGTCAGATCAAGCAAATCGCGCAATTCCCAGAGCAGCGCGCGCATGCCGCCGGCGGCGTGGAAATCTTCCATATAGCCCTCGCCGGTTGGCTTCAGGTCCACCAGCACCGGCGTTTCCTCAGACAGCGCATCAAGCCGCTTGAGGTCCAGCGAAAGCCCTGCGCGGCCGGCAATGGCGGCCAGATGCACCACCGCATTGGTGGAACCACCAAGAGCGAGCAGCACGCGCACCGCATTGTCCAGATTGCCCTGCGTCATCATCTGGCTTGGGCGGATCGGGTGTTTGATCAGCCGCACGGCCTGCGCGCCGGCTTCTTCGGCAATGCGCAAACGGTCCGCATGCACGGCGGGGGCACTCGCCCCGGCAAGCGGCATGAAGCCAAGGGTCGCTGCGATGCAGGCCATGGTGGAAGCCGTGCCCATCACGCCACAGGTGCCTGCCGTGGTGGCAAGCTTGCCTTCCAATTCGCCGATCCGCTCCGCGCTCACTTCCCCGGCGCGGTAGCGCGCCCAATAGCGCCGACAATCGGTGCAGGCGGAAAGCCTCTCGCCCTCGAAAGCCTGCGCCAGCATGGGGCCGGTGACGAGCATCACGGCAGGAATATCGGCAGAAATCGCCGCCATCAGCTGCGCCGGCACGGTCTTGTCGCAGCCGCCCACCAGCACCGCCGCATCCATCGGCTGGGCGGAGAGCATCGCTTCCGTATCCAGCGCCATCAGGTTGCGATAATGCATGGAACAGGGGCTGAGCGATGGCTCACACAGGCTGACCGTCGGGAAACCCAAGGGCAGCGCGCCTTCGGACAGCACGCCGCGGCGCACGGCTTCGATCAGCTCCGGCACGGTGCGGTGGCAATTGTTGTAATCGCTCGCGGTATCGGCAATGCCGACCACGGGCTTGTCCAGCATGCGCTGCGAATAGCCCATGGATTTGGCGAAGGACCGCCGGAGATAGAGCGCGAAATCGCGATCCCCGTAATTGGAGGTATTGCGGCCAAGGCCATGGGGTTTGTCGCTCATGCGGGCGGGTCTTCCGAAAGGGTTGCCGGTGGCTGGCAGATTAAGCACCCCAGGCCGCGCAAGGGTAGGGCCATCTGCGGATGCGGTAACCTGATACCACAAGACAAAATCGCGCTTTGCGCTTGACTTTTGGCGCCCCTGCCCGGATAAGCCCGCTTCCTTTCCATAGGTTTATTCGGAACCACCATGATTGCCACGCAAACCCGCTCGCTGAAGCCGGCGGAGGTGAAGAAGAACTGGGTGTTGATTGATGCGGATGGGCTCGTGCTCGGCCGCCTTGCAACCCTGGTCGCCAATCGCCTTCGCGGCAAGCACAAGCCGCAATTCACCTCCCATGTGGATTGCGGTGACCATGTTGTCATCATCAATGCGAAGAAGGTGCGTGTCACCGGCGCCAAGGCGGAACAGAGCGTGTTCTACTGGCACACCGGCTATCCGGGCGGCATCAAGGGCCGCACTATCCGTGAACGGATGGAAGGCCGCTTCCCGGAGCGTGTGATCGAAAAGGCGGTTGAGCGCATGATCACCCGTGGCCCGCTTGGCCGCGCGCAAATGCGCAACCTGCATGTCTATGCCGGGGCCGAACACCCGCATGCCGGCCAGCAGCCTGCTGCCCTGGATGTGGCGGCGCTGAACCGTAAGAATTCCCTCGCAGTGAAGAAGGCGGGCTGAGGCTATGAGCGGCGAAAACAAGACCCTCGCGGACCTCAAGGAAATTGTGGCCGGCACCCCCGCGGCAGCGGCGGAAGCGGCGATCAAGCGGGAACCGAAGCGCGATGCGCAGGGCCGTTCCTATGCCACTGGCCGGCGCAAGGACGCGGTTGCCCGCGTTTGGATCAAGCCGGGCAAGGGCCAGATCACCATCAACGACAATCCGGCAGCGAAGTATTTCGCGCGCCCGGTGCTGCGCATGCTGATCACCCAGCCCTTCCTGGTGGCGGATCGCTATCAGCAATTTGATGTCATCTGCTCGGTTGTCGGTGGCGGCTTGTCCGGCCAGGCCGGTGCGGTGCGCCATGGCATCAGCCGTGCGCTGTGCAATTATGAGCCGGATCTGCGCTCCATCCTGAAAAAGGCGGGCTTCCTGACGCGCGACCCGCGCGTGGTGGAACGCAAGAAGTACGGGCGCCCGAAGGCACGACGTTCCTTCCAGTTCTCCAAGCGCTGACGCCAGCGGACCGGCGTCGCGCGCCGGTCCCATACTGGGATTTTCATCAGGGGGCGGGTCCGCAAGGGTCCGCCCCTCTTGCATTTCAGGGTTTTTCGCGCCGCAATGCGGCATCCACGGGAGAAGTACCATGGCCAAGACTGCGAAGATTTTCATTGATGGCGAAGCCGGCACCACGGGCCTGCAAATCCGCGACCGTATTGCCGCCAATCCGCATGTTGAATTGCGCTCCATCGCGGCTGAGCACCGCAAGGACGCCAATGCGCGCCGTGAGATGATGGACAGTGTTGACCTGGTGATCCTGTGCCTGCCGGATGATGCGGCGAAGGAAAGCGCCGCGCTGGCCGCTTCACTGGGCGCACAGGCGCCGAAGCTTTTGGATGCATCCACCGCGCATCGGGTTGATCCGAATTGGGTCTATGGGCTCGCGGAACTTTCGCCCGAGCAGCCGGGCGCGATTGCGGCGGCGAAATGCGTTTCCAATCCTGGCTGCTACCCGACCGGCGCCATTCTGATGCTGCGCCCGCTGATTGATGCCGGTGTGATGGCGGCGGATTTTCCGGTGACGGTGAATGCGGTGTCGGGCTATTCCGGCGGCGGCAAATCCATGATTGCGGCCTATGAAGCCCGCACCGCGCCGGATTTTGAGCTTTACGGGCTGGCGCTGGAACACAAGCATGTTGCGGAATTGCAGAAATATGCCGGGCTGACACGCCGGCCGATCTTCGTGCCTTCAGTCGCGGATTATGCGCAAGGCATGATCGATTCGATTCCGCTGCATCTTGATCTGCTGAAGGGCAATGTGAAGCCCGCCGATCTGGAGGCGTTGTTGATCAAGCGCTATGCCGGCAGTAATGTGGTGCGTGTGGTGACGGCGGAAGCGAATGGCAAGCTGGAACCCCAGGCGCTGAACGGGACCAACGGGCTTGAAATCCGTGTCTATGGCAATGAAAAGCGCGGCCAGGCCGTGCTGGTGGCGCGGTATGACAATCTCGGCAAGGGCGCGTCCGGGGCGGCGGTGCAAAACCTTGGGCTGATGCTGGGCGTGCCGGTTTCAGCTGATTTGCCGAAGGCGGCGTAGAGGGCGGCCATGGATATGCAACAAGCGACCAATCGCGGCCCGCTTTATGTGTTTGAAGGCGTCTGGCCGAAACTACACGAAAGCGTGTTTATCGCGCCGACCGCCGCCGTGATCGGCAATGTCACGATCGGGGAGCAATCAAACATCTGGTATCACTGCGTGCTGCGCGGTGATTCCAACTTCATCACCATCGGCAAGCGCGTGAATATCCAGGATGGCACGATTGTGCATGTGAATGCAGGGCGCGAACCCACCATCATCGGCGATGATGTCACCGTGGGCCATGCCGCCATTGTGCATGCCTGCACGCTGATGGACCGCGCCTTTGTCGGCATGGGGGCCACCGTGCTGGATGGCGCGGTGATTGAAGAAGGCGGCGTGATCGCTGCCGGTTCCGTGCTGCCACCCGGCAAGCGCATCAGCGCCATGGAGCTTTGGATGGGCAATCCTGCCAAGCTTGTGCGCGTACTCACAGAAGAACAGCGCGCCGGTTTTGACCGCACCGCGAAGAATTACGTGCAGCTTGCGGGGCGGCATCGCCTGTCGCTCGCTGGGGGCTGACTAGGCGCCGTTTTCGTTCATAATACCGCCTCGGGAAACGCCGAGGAGAGACGCGTGAACGCAACCCTGAATGCCCTTCTGACCAGCGGCGCGCCTGCCGCGCCGGCCATCCGCGCGCCGGGCCGCCCGGCGCTTTCCTATGCGGGGCTGCGTGACCTGGCCGCCGCCACCATTGCGCGGCTGAATGGCATAGGCATCGGCCGCAATGATCGTGTGGCGATTGTACTGCCCAATGGCCCGGAAATGGCGGCAGCCTTTATCGCGATAGGTGCGGGTGCCACCACCGCGCCGCTCAACCCGGCCTATCGCGCGGATGAATTCAACTTCTATCTGACCGATCTGAAGGCCAAGGCGCTGGTCGTGCAAAAGGGTGTCTCCACCGAAGCGCGCGATGTGGCGGCGAAGCTTGGCGTCGCCGTGCTGGAATTGGTGCCCGGTGACCTCGCCGGCAGCTTCACGCTGGAAGGTGGCGCGCCCGCGAAGGCCGCGCAGCCCGGCGCAGCTGAGGCTGGCGATATCGCGCTCGTGCTGCATACCTCCGGCACCACGGCGCGGCCCAAGATTGTGCCCTTGTCTCAGGCGAATATCTGCGCCTCGGCCCGGCATATCGGCGCCACACTGGCACTTTCGCCCGCTGATGCGTGTTTGAACATCATGCCGCTATTTCATATTCACGGGCTGATTGCGGCGGTGCTTTCTTCCCTCGGCGCGGGCGGCGCGGTGATTTGCACGTCGGGCTTTGATGCCTTGCGTTTCTTCCGCCTGTTGGATGAGGAACGGCCAAGCTGGTACACCGCCGTGCCCACCATGCACCAAACCATCCTGACGCGTGCGGACCGCAATGCGGAAATCATTGAACGCGCGAAGCTCCGCTTCATCCGTTCATCCTCGGCATCGCTCCCCGGTCCGGTGATGGAACAATTGGAAGCGGTGTTTGGCTGCCCGTTGGTGGAAAGCTACGGCATGACGGAAGCATCGCATCAGATGGCATCCAACCCGCTCGCCGGGCCGCGCAAGCCAGGCTCGGTCGGGCGTGCTGCAGGGCCGGAAGTTGCGATCATGGATGATGACGGCAAAATCCTGCCGCAGGGCGAGATTGGTGAGGTTGTGATCCGCGGCCCCAATGTTACCGCGGGCTATGAAGCCAATCCGGACGCCAATGCCAAGGCTTTCACCAATGGCTGGTTCCGCACCGGCGATCAGGGCGCCTTTGATACGGAAGGTTATCTGACGCTCACGGGCCGCCTGAAGGAATTGATCAATCGCGGCGGTGAAAAGGTAAGCCCCCTTGAAGTGGATGGCGTGCTGTCCGCCCATCCGGCAGTTGCGCAGGCGCTGACTTTCGCGATGCCGCATGCGAAGCTTGGTGAGGAAGTGGCCGCCGCCGTGGTGCTGCGCGAAGGGGCGGCCTGCACCGAACGTGAATTGCGTGATTTTGCTGCGCAGCAGCTCGCGGATTTCAAGGTGCCGCGCAAGGTTGTGTTTCTGCCGGAAATCCCGAAGGGTGCGACGGGCAAGCTGATGCGCATTGGGCTTGCGGAAAAGCTTGGGCTTTCGGCGTGACGCGCATGAAAATCTGCATCTTCGGTGCCGGTGCCATTGGTGGGCTGATGGGCGCCAAGCTTGCCGCCAAGGGTGATGTGGATGTCACCTTCATCGCGCGCGGCCCGCATCTGGATGCCATGCGCGAAAACGGCGTAAAGCTGATCAGCGAAGGCGCGGAACAAATCGTCCATCCACGCTGTGTCTCAAGCGCCGAGGAAGCCGGGCCGCAGGATTATGTGCTGGTGACGTTGAAGGCGCATTCGCTGCCCTCAGCGGCGAAGCAAATGCAGCCCTTGCTTGGCCCCGATACCGCGATTGTTAGTGCGGTGAATGGCATTCCCTGGTGGTATTTCCACGGAATTGGCGGCGCTTATGAAGGGCGCATTGTGCAAAGCGTGGACCCGGATGGCCAGGTTTCCGCGCTGCTGCCGCCATCCCGCGCCATTGGCTGCATTGTCTATCCGGCAGCCGAGGTGACAGCGCCCGGCGTGATTGACCATAGCTATGGTGATCGTTTCAGCCTGGGCGAGCCTGATGGCAGCCGCAGCCCGCGCGCGCAGGCACTGTCTGAGGCGCTGATCGCCGCCGGCTTCAAGGCGCCAGTGCGTCCGAAAATCCGTGATGAGCTCTGGGTGAAGCTTTGGGGCAATATGGCCTTCAACCCGATCTCGGCGCTCACCACCGCAACCCTTGATGTGCTGACCGCCGATGAGGGTCAGCGCAGCGTCGCGCGCGCGATGATGCTGGAAGGCCAGCGCGTGGCGGAAGCACTTGGCGTGCGCTTTGCGATTGATGTGGATAAGCGCATCGCCGGCGCGGCGGAGGTTGGCGCGCATAAAACCTCCATGCTGCAAGATCTGGAACGCGGTCGGCCGATGGAGATTGAGGCGCTGCTCGGCGCCGTGGTGGAATTGGCCGATTGGGTCGGTGAAGCCGCGCCGATTTCGCGCACCGTGCTGGCGCTGGTGCGCGCCAGGGCACGGGCGGCGGGGTGCTTGTAGGGGTGGGGCTTGGCCTGGATTTGATATTGCGCGCTGATTGGCGACCGGTTTGGCCGAGGATGATGCGATAAGGTGATTAAGGAGAGCAGCTTGAAGCCACCTGATCGTCACAGCAGTTATACGGCGCCACGAAAGCCGATAAGGCTTGGGCGGGCTTTGTTTGCCATGATGCTAGCTGCATTAACGCCCGGATGCATCGGTGGCTTTGGCAAGGGCGACGAGGCTAGTCGAGTCTTCGTGCTTTCGACGGCTTTCGCAGAGGTCGCTGCGCAAAGGCTTTATGTCGAAGCCGGTCGCCCGATTCCAATGGGCATGATAGGAATTCCGCCCGGGTTCCCGCGCGCGCAGGAGACGTACGGGCATCTGCCGTCATGTTTTAACCAGGGATTCCCGAATTCGACTTTAGGTGAACCGAATGCGTGCCTCACGGGTCTCTATTGGGTTACTTCTGAAAGCAAAACCGCTTGTTCGTATGTCCGAAGGGACATCTGTAACGCCGTCAATGTGCCGATGGATATCTTTGATAATCGAAGATTTATACAAATAATGACAGACTATGCATCAAACATGTGTCAATTCCTGAGTGACTATAGGGAAATCAGCGTACCCGCAGCAGCGCGTGAAGGACATTTGCCGCACCAACTATCTTATGCTCTGGCCTTGGAACGTAGTTTGATCTGCACCACTGGCGCGGATCACCCTTTTGTAAAGGAAGACTCGAAGCATTTCTGGCGCCGCATGCGGCCACTGATACTCGTAAGGTCAAGGGATGGCACGATTGCAGAAGAAATCGAACTCCGTCTGCAATTCGCGAATTTGCAGCCTCGGTAACGTAACCCTTACAGCGCCTCAATCCTGATCAGCGCTGGCTTTTCCATCACGGTATTCAGCTCCGCGATGCGCTTCAATGCCGCGCGCACCGAAGCCTCGCTGGTTTCATGCGTGGTCAGCACCACGGGCACGGCCTCACCAGGTGCGCGGCCACGTTGCAGCATGGATTCCAGGCTGATCGCATGGTCGCGCAAAACGCCCGTAACGTCGGCAATCACGCCAGGGCGGTCCACCACCATCAGGCGCAGATAATAGGCGCCGGTATGGCGATCCATCGGGAAGGAAGGCTCGGGCTTCAAGGCAGCCGCTTCCGCGCCCCAAACCGGCGTGAAGCGACCGCGCGCGATGTCAATCACATCAGCGACCACGGCTGAGGCGGTTGGCCCTTCCCCGGCGCCGCGGCCTTCCATCATCACGCGACCGACGAAATCACCTTCCGCCACCACGGCATTGAACACGCCATCCACCCGCGCAATGGGGGCCGAGATCGGCACCATGCAGGGATGCACGCGGGTTGCAATGCCGCCATCTTCGCGCCGCGCAATGCCAAGCAGCTTGATGCGATACCCAAGTTCCTCGGCGAGTGCGATATCAAGTGCCGAGACGTCACGAATGCCTTCCACATGTACCGCGGCGAAATCCACCGGCCGGCCAAAGGCGAGTGCGGCCAGGATCGCCAACTTATGCGCCGCATCAATGCCATCAATATCGAAGGATGGATCGGCTTCCGCATAGCCAAGCTTTTGTGCCTCGGCCAACACTTCAGCGAATTCGCGCTTTTGTTCGCGCATCACGGTCAGGATGTAATTGCAGGTGCCGTTCAGAATGCCGGCCACGCGCTGGATGCGGTTGGCGGCCAAGCCTTCGCGCAAAGCCTTAATTGCGGGAATGCCGCCGGCCACTGCCGCTTCGAATGCCAGCGCCACTCCGCGCGCTTCGGATGCCTGTGCCAGGGCCGCGCCATGCACGGCGAGCAGCGCCTTATTCGCGGTCACCACATGCTTGCCGGCGGCAATCGCGGCTTGCACCAAGGCGCGCGCCGGGCCTTCCGAACCGCCGATGCATTCCACCACCACATCCACTTGCGGATCGGCGGCGAGTGCGACGGGGTCTTCATACCAGCGGAGCCCCGAAAGGCTGATGCCGCGATCCCGGTTGCGTTCACGCGCGGAAACGGCGGTGATGGCAATGGGGCGGCCAGCGCGTGCGGCAATGATATCGGCATTGGCGCGCAGCAATTTCACCACGCCGGCGCCAACCGTTCCAAGGCCGGCAACCGCAATCGCAAGGGGGCGGGTCATGCATTCACCATATCAGAAGCAGCATCCTGCGGCGCGGCATTGTCGCCGCCGAGGAAAGTCTTGATGCCACGCAAAGCCTGACGGATGCGGTGGTTATTTTCCACCAGCGCAATGCGGACATGTTCATCACCATGTTCACCAAAGCCAAGGCCGGGTGCCACCGCGACCTTCGCCTTTTCCAGCAGCAGCTTTGAAAACCCGACCGAGCCCAAATGGCGAAAACGCTCGGGAATCGGCGCCCAGAGGAACATGGAAGCCTCCGGCGCCGGCACATCCCAGCCCGCGGCATGCAGGCCCTTCACCAGCACCTCGCGGCGTTCCTTATACAGAACACGCATTTCCTCAATGCAATCCTGCGGGCCATTCAGCGCAGCGGTCGCCGCCACCTGGATCGGCGTAAAAGCACCATAATCCAGATAGGATTTCACGCGCGCCAAAGCCGCGATCAGGCGCGGATTGCCGGCAGCAAAACCCATGCGCCAGCCAGGCATATTGTAGGTTTTCGACATGGAGGTGAATTCCACCGTAATGTCCTTCGCCCCTTCCACTTCCAAGACGGAAGGCGGTGGCGTATCGCCGAAATACAGTTCGGCATAGGCAAGATCGGATAGGATGAACAATTCATGCCGACGGCAAAGGGCGACCAATTCGCGGTAGAATTCAATCGGCGCGGTCAGCGCTGTCGGGTTGGATGGGAAATTGACAATCACCGCATTTGGTTTGGGGACGGAATGGCGCACGGCGCGGTCAATTGCGGCCAGCATCGCATCATCGGGCGTATAGGGGATGCTGCGCACCGAAGCGCCCGCAATGATGAAGCCGAATTGATGGATGGGATAGGAAGGATTAGGCACCAGGATGGTATCGCCCGGGCTTGAGATGGCCTGCGCCAAATTTGCAAGCCCTTCCTTGGAACCGAGCGTCGCCACCACTTCGGTTTCCGGATCCAGCTTCACGCCAAAGCGCCGGTCATAATAACCAGCCAATGCCTTGCGCAGCCCTGGAATGCCCTTGGACATGGAATAGCGATGCGTGCGCGGGTCCTGCACCGCTTCAATCAGCTTCGCCACAATATGCGGCGGTGTCGGCGTATCGGGATTGCCCATGCCAAGGTCAACAATATCCTCTGCCGACGCGCGCGCCTTGGCCTTGGCGGCATTCACCTCGGCAAAGACATAGGGCGGCAGGCGCCGGATACGGTGGAAATCCTCGGTCATGATCTCAGTCTCAATGTTTTCGGGCTGCGCTTATAGACCAGCGCGTCACGGGCGGCGAGGCGCATCACGCAAAACGGGCGGCGGCGGCGGGGCGGAGGGCGTCAGCATCGGGGCGGCCGGGATGCCGGCTGGGGCGATCATCGGCGGCGCAGGAATGCCGGAGGGTTCGGGCAAGGCCGCGGGGGCGGGGGCAAGCTGGCTGGGTGTTGCTGCGGGGCCCGCCGGGGCGGCGGGCATCACAGGGGCGGCAATGCTCGGCGCAGGCATGGCCATGCCGGCCAAGGCTGGCGCCAAGGCCGGGGGCGGTGGCCCCAAGCGCGGCGCGGCACCGGGCAGGGCGCCAAGCGGCTCTCGGCTGGCTTCCCGCTGCTGGACCAGGCGGTTGGCCAGGGCCTCTCGCGATGCCATATCCGGCGTTTCTGGCCGAGGCGGCACGGTGCCTAGATTGGGGAAGGGCGCATCGGCATTGGGCGGTGCGGGCCGGCCTTCATTCTCTGGTCCCCAGGCGCGATCCCAGAATTTCGCCACCGCCTGGCCGGGTTCCGTCTGGCAGCCGGGCAGCATCAAGGCCAGCAGCACGCAAAACCGTGCTTGATTGGCCCTGCTTCGCCACCTAGGTTGCAATTTGGTTCCAGATGTCTCGCGATGCTCGCTCATGCGCCCCTGCCTGCGAAAAGGGGTTAGCCTGAAACGGGCGCGGCGCGAAGCGTCTGGAAGAAACTTGCTAGGAAGTCTGCCATGGCCGAAGGCGACAACACCTCTTTCCGCCTGCCCGATCCGGCGCTGGTCAGCCGCACAATGTCCGATGTGGCAGAACGCAGCCAGCGCATTGTGGCCGATTTCCTGAAGCGCCAGGCCGATCAACCCGGAGAGGCCGACCCGATGCATATCGGCAATGCCTTTTTGGATATGACCACGCGGCTCATGACCAATCCGGCCAAGCTGATGCAGGCGCAGATCGGCTTTTGGCAGGATTACTTGACGCTTTGGCAGAATACCGCGCGGCGCATGATGGGTGAACCCGCGCCCGCCGTGATTGCCGAAGACCAAAAGGATAAGCGCTTCAAGGATGAAGCCTGGCGCGACAATGAAGTGTTTGACTTCATCCGGCAGAGCTATTTGCTTTCCGCCCGCTACATGCAGGGCCTGGTGCATGATGCGGAAGGCATGGATGAGAAAACCGCCCAGAAGGTGGATTTTTACACGCGCCAATTCGTGGATGCGATGAGCCCCACGAATTTCGCGCTGACCAATCCGGAAGTGCTGCGCCGCACGGCGGAAACAGGTGGCGAGAATCTGCTGAAGGGCCTGTCCAACCTGCTGACCGATCTTGAACGCGGGCAAGGCAATCTCCGCATCCGCATGACGGATGAAAGCAAATTCAAGGTCGGCGAGAATATCGCGGTCACGCCGGGGAAGATTGTCTATCAGAATGATTTGATGCAGCTGATCCAGTATGCGCCAACCACCGACAAAGTGCTGAAGCGGCCACTGCTGATCCTGCCGCCCTGGATCAACAAATATTACATCCTTGATCTGCGCCCCAAAAACTCCTTCATCCGCTGGGCGGTGGATCAGGGGCATACGGTGTTTGTGGTTTCCTGGGTCAATCCGGATGCGCGCCTCGCCGAAAAAGGGTTTGAGGATTACATGCTGGAAGGCCCCTATGCCGCGCTGGATGCGATTGAAAAGGCAACCGGCGAGAAATCCGTCAATGCGATTGGCTATTGCCTAGGGGGGACGCTGCTGTCAGCGACACTCGCGCATATGGCAGTCAAGAAGGATACGCGGATCAAATCGGCCACCTTCTTCACCACCATGGTGGATTTCGCCGAGGCGGGTGAATTGGGTGTTTTCATTGATGAGGAACAATTGAAGGCGCTTGAAGCCAAGATGCAAAAGCGCGGCTTTCTGGAAGGCCGTGAGATGGCGACCACCTTCAATATGCTGCGCGCCAATGACCTGATCTGGTCATTCGTCGTGAATAATTACCTGCTGGGTCAGGACCCCTTCCCGTTTGATTTGCTCTACTGGAATGATGATTCAACCCGCATGCCGGCGCGGATGCATTCCTTCTATCTGCGCCGCATGTATCAGCAGAATGATCTGATCAAGCCGGGCGGGATTGAATTGCTCGGCGTCAAGCTTGATCTCCGTAAGATCAAGCTGCCGACATATATTCTTTCGACGCGGGAAGATCACATCGCGCCCTGGGCTTCCACCTATCGCGCAACCCAGACCTATGCGGGCGATATCCGCTTTGTGCTGGCGGCGTCAGGGCATATTGCGGGTGTGGTCAATCCGCCGGATGCGGGCAAATACAGCCATTGGGTGAATACGGAACTGCCGGCGGACCCGGAAGCCTGGTTGGCGGGCTCGACTGAATTGGCGGGTTCCTGGTGGCCGGATTGGCAGCGCTGGGTCACCGGGCAGGATCCTGCGCAAGTGCCATTCCGCCCACCGAAAAACGCGATCGAGGATGCGCCAGGCAGCTATGTGAAAGTCATGGCGCAGGATTGAAACGCGCGACATCGGCGCGACCCAGGGAAGGAAACACATCATGGCAGGCAGATTGGCGGGGAAGCTTTGTTTCGTCACCGCGGCGGGCCAGGGCATTGGCCGCGCCACCGCCCTTGCCATGGCCGGCGAAGGCGCGCGGGTGGTGGCAACGGATCGTGATGCGGCGCTGCTGGCGAACCTTACGGCGCCGGGCATCACCACGGCGGTTTTGGATGTGCTGGATGATGCCGCCATCAGCGCCGCCGCCAAGGCTGCCGGGTCCGTTGATATCCTGTTCAATTGCGCGGGTTTTGTGCACCAGAACACCATCCTGACCTGCAGCGATCAGGATTGGGATTTCGGCTTTGCGCTGAATGTGCGCGCCATGTGGAAGGTGGCGCAGGCCTTCATCCCCGGCATGCTGGAACGCCGCCATGGCAGCATTGTGAACATGTCTTCCGCCTGTTCCTCCATCAAAGGTGCGCCCAATCGCTTTTTGTATGGCACCACCAAGGCGGCTGTTGTCGGCCTCACGAAATCCATCGCGACCGAATATGTCGCCCAGGGCATTCGCTGCAATTGCCTCTGCCCCGGCACGGTGGATACACCATCGCTGCACGACCGAATCGCCGCCAATGCCGCCGCCGCTGGTTCGGTGGAGGCCGCCCGCGCTGCCTTTGTCGCGCGCCAGGCCATGGGGCGGCTCGCCACCGCTGAGGAAATGGCCGCTTTGGTGCTTTATCTGGCATCCGATGAGGCCGCTTTCGTTACCGGCCAGGCCATTGTCATTGACGGCGGCTGGACATTGTAGGAAGCCAATCCCGCTTTCCTGAAGGAGGATGAAATGGCCAGTGAATTTGCCGTGCCGATGATGGGTGCCATGGGTGCCGTGGTGCTTGCCGGCATGAATGAGGATATGGCGATGCCCGCCTATATGGTGCTGGGCTCCATTGCCATGCTGATCGCGCTGCTGCTTGCCGCGGGCGCGGTGACCTTGCCGGTCAACAGCATCCAGGCGCTGGCCTTTGGTGGCATCGGCTTGGCGTTTTTCGGGCATGTGCGCGCCCGCCGTTCCAATTGAAGGAGAGGCTTAGATGAAGCTGCTGCGTTACGGCCCTGCGGGCCAGGAAAAGCCGGGCATTCTGGACGCTGCCGGCGCCATTCGTGATCTTTCCGGCATTGTGCCGGATATCACGGGTGATGTGCTCTCCCCCGCCGCGCTCGCGAAGATTGCCGCGGTGGATGTGAATAGCCTGCCCAAGGTCGCCGGCAATCCGCGCCTTGGCTCGCCCGTCACGGGCATGAAGAATTTGATTTGTATCGGGCTGAACTATGCCGATCACGCGGCTGAAACCGGCGCGCCGATCCCGAAGGAGCCGATTGTCTTCCTGAAATCGCTCAATGCGCTGCAAGGGCCGAATGATGATGTGGTGATCCCGCGCGGGTCGGTGAAAACCGATTATGAGGTGGAGCTTTGCATCATCATCGGCACGCGCGCCAAATATGTCTCGGAAGATCAGGCGCTGGATCATGTCGCGGGTTATGCCGTTGGCAATGATGTGTCTGAACGTGAATGGCAGGCGGAACGCGGAGGCGCTTGGGATAAGGGCAAGGGGTTTGATACTTTCGGCCCGCTCGGTCCCTGGCTGGTGACGAAGGATGAAGTGCCGGATCCGCAAAACCTCGCCATGTATTGCGATGTGGATGGCGTGCGCGAACAGAATGGCTCCACCAAGACCATGATCTTCGGCGTGAAGCAGATTGTGTCCTATGTCAGCCAATGCATCACGCTCAATCCGGGGGATGTGATCTTCACCGGCACGCCGCCGGGTGTGGGGCTTGGCAAGAAGCCGACGCCGATCTTCCTGAAGGCCGGCCAGACCATGAAGCTTGGCATTGCCGGGCTTGGTGAGCAGACGCAGAAACTTGTCGCCAGCGCCTGAAACGCCAACTCTGGTGATCTTCGACTTCCCCGCCAGGAAAGCTGGCGGGGAAGCGCAGGCTCGGGCGCTACGCGCTTTGGCGGAAGACATTGCCGCCGAGCCTGATCTGCTCTGGAAAATCTGGACCGAGGATAAGGCGGCCGGGCGTTCGGGCGGGATCTATCTGTTCCGTAATCGCGCCGCCGCAGCAGCCTATCACGCCAAGCACGCCGCACGGCTGACCGCGGCAGGTGTGACGGGGATTGAGGCTGTTTATCGCAGCTACAATGCGGAGCTCACCGCCATCACTCGCGGGCCTGTCGGCAGCCCCTAACCAGCCGCGGCAAGGATGCGCAGTGTCGCTTCCTCCCGCCCAAGCGCCCAGAGCACGGCATCAATCGGCGGGCTGGTGGTGCTGCCGCTGAGTGCCGCGCGCAAGGGCTGCGCCACCTGGCCAAGCTTGATGCCCTTCACCTCAGCATAGTCGCGCAGCCACTGGTCAAGATCCTGCTTTTCCCAAGGTGCTGTCTGCAAAAACGCGGCAAGATCGGTCAAGCGCGCCTTGGCTTCTGGCGTCAGCAATGCCTCGGCCTTGGCTTCCATCATCGGTGCGCCATCCTGCACCGCGAAAGCCGCCGCGCCGGTCAATTCTTCCACTGTCTTCGCCCGTTCCTTCAGGAAGGGCATCAGCATCCGCACGCGCTTCGCACCCTCCGGCCCGAACAGGACAGTGCGTTTCGCAAGCCGTTCCAGCACCTCCCGCGTCAGCGCATCATCATCGGCCATGCGCAGATATTGTCCGTTCAAATGCGTGAGCTTGGCATAATCCATCCGCGCCGCCGCGCGCCCGACATCCTTGATGTCAAACAGCGTCACCGCGCGATCACGCGGGATGAATTCCTCATCGCCATGGCCCCAGCCAAGCCGCAGCAGATAATTGCAGACAGCTTCGGGCAAGAAGCCTTGCTCACGAAAATCGAGCACGGAAACCGCGCCATGGCGCTTGGAAAGCTTGGCGCCATCAGCACCATGGATCAGCGGCACATGGGCGAAATGCGGGCGCGTCCAGCCCATGGCATCATAAACCATGCATTGGCGGAAAGTATTGGTCAGATGGTCATCGCCGCGGATCACATGGGTGATGCGCATATCGTGATCATCCACCACCACCGCATGCAGATAGGTCGGCGTGCCGTCGCTCCGCAGAATGATCATGTCGTCCAATTCACTATTGGCGACGCGCACCTCACCCTGCACCAAATCCGCGACAACGGTCTCCCCTTCCAAAGGCGCCTTGATGCGGATGGCGAAGGGCTTGCCGGCCTGTTCCGGCCCAGGCTCACGCTCCCGCCAGCGGCGGTCATAACGCGGCGGGCGGCCCTCGGCGGCGGCGCGTTCGCGCATTTCGGCCAATTCTTCCGGCGTCGCCCAGCAGCGATAGGCCTTGCCCATCGCCAGCAAAGCTTCGGCAATTTCACGGTGCCGCGCTTCCCGCGCCGCCTGTAACACCGGCGGTTCATCCGGCGAAAGGCCGAGCCATTCCAGGCTGTCCAGGATCTGATCCACCGCTTCCCCGGTGGAGCGTTCGCGATCCGTATCTTCAATACGCAGCAGGTATTCCCCGCCATGGTGGCGCGCAAAGAGCCAATTGAACAAGGCAGTGCGGGCCCCGCCGATATGCAGATAGCCGGTGGGGGAAGGGGCAAAGCGCGTGCGAACCGTCATGGCGTGGTCATCATTCTCCTGATGCGCTGCCTTTAAACCACATGCCGCGCCGGGGAAATCAGGCGACGGTGCGGCGCAGGCGATGAATTTCCCGTTTGGGAGTTCGATAAGCCCTCTATATACTTATGGTTGTGCTCCTTCACGCTTCCTCCGCGACCCAAATCCCAAGCCTGGCGCCGCCAAGGGGCATTTGGCGCGCTTGGATGGACCGGGCCGCCGAGGCTTCCGCCGCCGAACGCCAACATCAGGCGCTTTGGCTGCCTGTGGCCATGGGGGCGGGCATCCTGTTCTATTTCAGCCTGCGGAGCGAACCGGATGCACGGCTGATCTGGTTGGCGCCCGCCCTTGTCATCACCGCGCTGCTGGTGGCACGCCGCTGGGCCTTTTGCGGCTGGCTTTGCGCGCTGGTAGCGGCAGGCAGCTTTGGCTTCGCCATCACGCTTTGGCATGCGCAACGGGCGCCGCCGCCGATCTCGCCTCCGCCGCGCGCGCTCGTGATCCAGGGCATTGTGCAAAATGTGCAGGCCTTGCCGCAGGGGCTCAGGGTGACGCTCGGGCAGGCGCAATTCGGGCCAGAGGCGCCAAAACTTGAACGCAGCCTCCGCATTCGGCTCCGCAATGATGACCCTGCGCGGCCAGCGCCCGGCGATTTGCTGAGTGTGCGCGCCCTGATCCGCGCCCCGGCAGCGCCGGCCTATCCGGGCGCCTGGGATTTCCAACGCGCAGCGTTTTTCAGCGGCCAGGGCGGCGTGGGTTTTGCCATTGGCTCGGCAGAGGTCACGCCAGGCGCTGGCGAAGCCCCGCCCTTCGCTGGCCTTCGCACCGAACTCGAAGCACGGGTGATGGCGGCCTTGCCCGGCTCGGCCGGGGCGATTTCGGCAGCGCTGCTGACGGGGAGCCAAAGCGCCATCACCACCGCTGATTTGAATGCCATGCGGGATTCGGGCCTTGCGCATCTGCTGTCCGTATCCGGCCTGCATATCGCGATTGTGATGAGCGTTTCCTTCTGGGTAACGCGCCTGCTGGCGGCGCTCTATCGCCCCTTGGCGCTCAGGGTGCCGGGCAAATTGCTGGCGGGATGCGGCGCCTTATTGGCCGGTGGCTTTTATATGCTGCTAACCGGCGCGCAGGTGCCCATGCAGCGCAGCTTTGCCATGGCGTGTCTGGTGACGCTCGCCATTCTGGCGGGGCGGAAGGCGATTTCGCTGCGCGGCCTGGCTTGGGCGGCGGCGGCAGTGATGATCTTTGATCCGGCGTCGCTGCTCGGCCCATCCTTTCAAATGTCCTTCGCGGCGGTGCTTGCCCTGATTGCGGGGTGGGAAGCCTTGCAGCCGCACCTTGCCGGGCTTCGCGGCCAAAAGGGTTGGGCCTGGCGCCTTGGCTTTGGCGTGGTTGGGCTGATGATGACCTCAGTCCTCGCGGGTGCGGCGACAGCGCCCTTCGGCCTCGCGCATTTCGGGCGGCTGCAATGGTATGGCGTGGCGGCCAATGCGGTGGCGGTGCCGCTGACCTCCTTCATTGTCATGCCGGCGGGGATGTTGGCGGCTGTGCTGATGCCGCTTGGCCTGGAAGCGCCGGCGCTTTGGGTGATGGGCTTCGGGGTGGAGGGTATTTTGTGGGTGGCGCGCCTCGTCGCCGCCTGGCCGGGGGCGACCGAATCCGCCATGCCGATCCCCGGCTGGGGCTTGGCGGTTTTTGCCTTTGGGCTTTGCTGGCTGTGCCTGTGGCGGCGCTGGTGGCGCGCCTTGGGCGTGCTGCCGATGATGCTCGGCCTTTTCAGCGCCGCTTTGGTGCAGCCGCCCCATATCCTGATATCGCAGGATGCGCGGCTGGTTGGGTTTTTCGCGACCGATACGCTATTCATCCAACGCCAACAGGGTGCGTCCAACCTGACGCGCGATGCCTGGCTCAGGCTTTATGGGCAGGATGCGGCCAAGGCGTTGTCGGCTGAAGGCGCAAGCCCGGATGGCAAACTGAGTTGCACCGCCGATGGCTGCCGGTTTGACGCGGGTGCAAGCGCCTTTTTCGTCCGGCGCGGCAATATCATGGCGCAATGCGGCGCAGTGGCGGTGATCATCTCTGCCGAGCCGATCCGGCAGCGCTGCCGGCAGAGCATTCTGATTGATCGTTTCTCCGTCTGGCGCGATGGGGCGCATGCGATCTGGCTTGCGCCTGAGGGCGCGCAGGTGATGTCTGATCGTGCCTGGCGCGGAGATCGGCCCTGGGCGCCGCCGCCACCCCTGCCGCGCGCGGCCGCTGAACCGCCGGCGCCGATTGAATAGGGCATAGAGCGTGTTGCGTTCACATAGGTTCACGCAACGCGCTCTATATTTTGGTTTTTCGAGCATCTTCACCCGTTCAGATTTTCCATCTGAACGGGATATGCTCTACCCCAGCATCCGCACCGCCATCACCGCCAGCACCACGCCATTCAGCAGAAATAACCCCGCCGCCACGCTGCGCATGGCCCGCCCGTGACTCTTGCCAAAAAACCGCCCGAGCAAGGCCACGCCGATCAGCGCGGGGATCGTGCCGGCGACGAAGCTCACCATCGCCAGCGCGCCGCCCAAGGCGCTGCCCGTCGCTGCTGCCCCGGCCAAGGCGCCGTAAAGCAGGCCGCAAGGCAACGCCGAGAGTAGCAAGCCGAGCGCCACTCCCCGCAGACCTGTAGGCGCTGCCAGCAGCGGGCCAAGCCGTGCTTCCAGGAAGTTCGGCAGTCGCGGCGCGGCGAGGCGCGGCAGCAAGGCCGCAATCCGGGCCGAGGCTTGCGCCAACATCAGCAGCGCCGCGAGCGCGAGCATCCCCGCCAGCAACACCCGCCACCCAGTGCCCAGGCTGACCGCGCCCACCACCCCGCCAGCCAGCGCGCCGAGCCCCCCGTAACCAAGGGCTCGGCCGAGATGATAAGGCGCCAAAGCCGCACCTGAGAGCCGCTGCACCCTGCCGCCAATGGCCGTGCGATCCGCCATGGCGGCGGCTTGGGCCAGCACAAAAGGCCCGCACATGGCGGCGCAATGCGTCGCCCCGCCGGCGAGCCCGGCCAGAAAAAGTGCCCCCATCACCGCCCAAAGCCCGCCCGGGCCAAGCGCTTCCAGCCCATGCAGGCAATTGGCGAGGAATTCCGCCATGGAAGACTATGCCGAGTCCTGATCCAGCATGCGCCGCAGCAGCAGCAAATCCGCCCAGGCGTCGCGCTTGGAAGCGGGGCTGCGCAGCAAATAGGCAGGGTGGAGCGTCGGCAAGGCCGGGATGCGGCCAAGCCCCGCGATTTCCACCTCATGCCAGCGGCCACGCAGCCGCGTGATGCCTTCCTTGCCGCCGATCAACCCCTTGGCCGCAACGCCCCCCACCAGCACCAGCCGCTTCGGGCGGATCAACGCCACCTGGCGGCGGAGAAAGGGCAGGAACAGCGCCACCTCCGCATCGGTTGGGGTGCGATTCCCCGGTGGCCTCCAGGGCAGGATATTGGTGATGTAGAAATTGCTCTCTCGCGACAGCCCGACCGAGGCAAACATCCGGTCCAGCAATTGGCCCGAGGCACCGACAAAGGGCCGCCCGGCGCGGTCTTCATCAGCGCCTGGAGCCTCGCCAATCAGCATCAGGCCGGCATCGGTGATGCCCTCACCAAAGACCAGATTGGTCGCGGTTTCCTTGAGCGGTGAGGCATCAAAGGCAGCAATGGCGGCCTTCAGCGCTGCCAGATCGGGCGCGGCTGCGGCCAGGGCTTCGGCGCGGGTATTGGCGGGCGGCGTGGGGGCCAGGGCAATGGGTGCGGTGCGGATCGGGCGCGGGGCTGGTTCTGGCACAGGGCGGGCGGCTTCCGGCGCGCGCGCGGGCGCTTCCCGCAGCGCCAGGCGATCCGCGGGGCTTTCCATCAGCGCCTCATCCGCGCCCCAGTCGCATTGCAACGCCAGGGCGGCGGCCAGGGCGGATTTCTCCTGCTCCATGCCCCACATATCGGGCCGGAGCGGGGTTCCGCGCAACCCGCGCCTTCGCTACATGGAGAAATTCGTGAAGAGGAAAGGCGTAGCGGTATGTCCGAAGAACGCGAAGCGATGGAATTTGATGTGCTGATCGTGGGCGGTGGGCCTTCCGGCCTTGCCGCCGCCATCCGCCTGAAACAATTGGCCCCCGACATGGCGGTGTGCCTGATTGAAAAGGGTAGTGAGATCGGCGCGCATATCCTCTCGGGCGCTGTGCTGGAACCGCGCGCCTTGGATGAGCTGATCCCCGATTGGCGTGATGATCCGCCGGCCTTGGCGACACCTGCCGGTGATGACCGTTTCATGTTCCTGACGGAAACCAAGGCCTTCAAACTGCCCACACCGCCGGCCATGAATAATCACGGCAATTACATTGTCTCCTTGGGCAATGTCTGCCGTTGGCTGGGCGCGAAGGCTGAGGCGCTTGGCGTTGAAATCTATCCAGGCTTCGCCGCTTCCGAGACGATCATTGAAGATGGCCAGGTGCGCGGCGTGGTGGCCGGCGTGATGGGCATAACCAAGGATGGCGAAAAGGGGCCGAATTACCAGCCGGGGATGGAACTCCGCGCCAGTTACACGCTGTTTGCCGAGGGCTGCCGCGGGTCACTCACGAAAAAGCTTTTTGAGACCTTCAATCTGCGCGATGGCGTGGCACCGCAGACCTTTGGTTTGGGCATTAAGGAATTATGGGAAATCCCGAAGGAAAAGCATCAGCCGGGCCTGATTTGGCATAGCGTTGGCTGGCCGTTGAATACCGATACCTATGGCGGGTCTTGGCTTTATATGCTCGGCGATAATCTGGTCAGCATCGGCTTTGTTGTTGGGCTGGATTATCAAAATCCCTGGCTTTCGCCGTTTGAGGAATTTCAGCGCTTCAAGCAGCACCCGGCGGTGCGCGCCATGTTGGAAGGTGGCAAGCGCATTGCCTATGGCGCGCGCGCGCTGAATGAGGGTGGCTTCCAGGCGATTCCGAAGCTGGTGTTTCCGGGGGGCGCAATTATTGGTGATTCGGCGGGTTTCCTGAATGTGCCCAAGATCAAGGGCACGCATACGGCGATGAAATCCGGCATGATCGCGGCCGAGGCTTTGGCGGCGGCTTGCGCCACGGAAAATCGCGCGCCGGTGCTGAACGCCTATCCGGAAATGCTCCGTCATTCCTGGATTTGGCCGGAATTGGAAGCCGTGCGGAATATCCGCCCCGGCTTTGCGAAATTCGGCTTCTGGGGCGGCATGATCAATGCCGCGATTGAAACCTATGTAACGCGCGGCAAGTCCCCCTGGACGCTGTCGCATCACGAAGATCACGCGGTGCTGAAAAGGGGTACTGAGGCACCGAAGATCACCTACCCAAAACCCGATGGCGTTTATTCCTTTGATCGGCTGTCTTCCGTGTTCCTCGCGAATACCAATCATGAGGAAGACCAGCCCGCGCATCTGCAATTGCGCGATCCTGGGCTTTGGAAGGGCGTGAATTGGGAAATCTTTGGCAGCCCCGAAAGCCGCTATTGCCCCGCCGGGGTTTATGAGGCGGTCGGTGTGGAAGAGGGCCAGCCGCGTTTGGTGATCAATGCGCAGAATTGCGTGCATTGCAAAACCTGCGACATCAAGGATCCCACGCAGAATATTGATTGGTGCACGCCGGAAGGCAGCGGCGGGCCGAATTACATCGGCGGCATGTGAAAAAACCAGATCAGGACAGGAAAAACCTCATGCTGAAAATCCACGGCATCGCCCGTTCCCGCGCCTTTCGCTGCATCTGGGCGGCAGAGGAAGCAGGGCTTGCTTATGAAGTCATTCCGCTTGGCTTCGCGCCCGGCTTCAAGCTGGAACGCCCGCTGGCCATCAACCCGAACAACAAGATCCCCGCCTTGGAAGATGGCGATCTGGTGCTGTTCGAAAGCCTTGCGATCAATCTGCATATCGCGGGCAAGGTCGGCGCGCCTTTGATGCCATCAGGCAATGACGCATCACGCGTGCTGCAATGGACGCTTTGGGCCGCGACCGAAATTGAGCCGCATGTGATGCGCTGGGCCTATAATGCTTTCCTCCGCCCGCCCGCAGATCGCATCGCGGCCGAGGCAGCGCTCGGCAAGGAAGCGACCGATCAGCGGCTTGCCGTGCTGGAAGCGGAATTGTCAGGGCGCGATTATCTGGTCGGCAATGGCTTCACCATTGCGGATGTGAATCTGGCATCGGTGCTCTATGGCGCCTTCATGAATGGCTATGATTTCGCGGCCTTCCCGAAGGTGAAGGCCTGGCTTGCCCGCTGCCTGGAACGCCCGGCAGCCAAGCGCGCGCGGGCGCAGCGCGAAGGCTGAGGCGGAGCAGGAGGAAGCAACATGATCCAACGTCGTCTATTGCTCGCTGCCCCCATGCTGGCCATGCCGGCCTTGGCGCGCGCGCAAGCCTGGCCGTCGCGCCCGGTGCGCATTGTGCTGGCCTATCCGCCGGGAGGCTCCACCGATGTGCTGGCGCGCACCCTGGCCGCCGCACTGCAGGAAGCGATCCCCGGCAGCGCCTTTGTGGTGGATAATCGGCCCGGTGGCGCGGCAGTGGTGGGGACGCAGGCGGTGGCGCAAGCAGCGGCGGATGGCTATACGCTGGCGCTTGGCAATAATCAGACCCATGCGGCGAATGCGGCCATGCTGCCTTCGCTCCCCTTTGACCCGGTCGCCGATTTCGCGCCCGTCGCCAAGCTTGCCACGGTGCATCACGCGCTGGTGGTGCCGGTCAGCGGCGCCAAGACCCTCGCCGAATTGGCCGCAAAGGGCCGCAATGGCGGCAAGGTCACCTACGCGTCTTCCGGCGCCGGTTCCGCGAGCCATGTGATTGCCGAGACCTTCGCCAGGCGGGAACGGCTGGATGCCACCCATGTGCCCTATCGCGGTGGCGCCCAGGCGACCACGGATACCATTGCCGGCACGGTGGATTTCTTTGTCTCCACATGGCCGCAGGTGGTGTCCCTGGTGCGCGAGGGCCGGCTGCGCGCGCTTGGCATTGGCGCCCCGGCGCGCCTGCCCGAAGCGCCGGATGTGCCGACATTTGCGGAGCTTAATGCGCCCGATCTGGCCGTGGATGCCTGGTTTGGCCTTTGGGCGCCGGCGCGTACTGCGCCCGAGATCGTGACAAGGCTTTCGGACAGCTTGCTCCGCATCCTGGCCGAGCCCGCCATGCGGGAAAGGCTGCAAGGTCAGGGTTTTGTCGCCGCCCCCATGGCAGCGGGACCGTTCGGCGAGTTTCAGAAGGCAGAGCTCGCCCGTTGGCGGGCGCTGGTCGAACTGACCGGGATCAGGCTTTCGGGCTGAAGTTTGTTATTACATCGCACATAAAAAAGGGGCGCCTTGCGGCGCCCTTTTCTTTGCCCGGAAGGGATCGTCCCGAATTACTTCAGGATGATTTCCACGCGGCGGTTCTGCGGTTCACGCACACCATCCGCCGTCGGCACCAGGTTGTTTTCCTCGCCGAAGCCGCGGGTCACGATTTCATTGCGCGGCACGCCACGGCGCACCAGCTCAGCGGCCACGGCATTGGCGCGGCGGATCGAAAGCTGCATGTTGTAATCCGCCGGGCCGGAACGGTCCGTGAAGCCATTGACTTCGATGCGGGTCACACCAGCGCCGCGGGCAGAGGCCGCTTCACCGATGATCTGACGCGCACGATCCGTCAGGTCAGCCTTGCTCCAGTCAAAGAAGACCAGGAAGGTACGGGCCGCAGCGACCGGCGCAGCAGCCACCGGCATGGCCGGGGCGGCGTTGAAGGCGTAGCGAAGGCCGACGAGCAGAGAGTGGTTGAAGTTATCCACATCAGCATTCAGGCGGGTCTGGGACGGCCCAGCCCCGGTGGTGATGTTGCCCGTGCCATTGATATCATGACCGAGCGTGCCCATGAAGCGATACTCGGCCGTGACCGCGAGGCCAGGTACGCTGCTGATGGGGACTGCGAAACCGAGAATAGCCTGGTACCCAAAGGCGCCAGTATCGCCATTATACACAGCCTGCTCACCAGTTGAGCGACGCGCCCCAACATCCTGATAGTCGTGCCAAATGTAGCCAGCACCCACACCGATATAGGGGGTAAGCCCGCCAAGGGCACCACCAAGATTAAAGTCATAAAGGGCGTTGGCCATCACGCCATAGCTGACCGCTGTGCCCTTACCGCTGGCAAGGCCCTGCACAGAAGCACCGCCAACCCTGGTGTCGCTCACTTCGTTGGAGCGATAATTGCCTTCAATCTCGGCCCGGAGGCCGTTGCCAAAGCCCCAACCGAGGCTCAATACGCCAACATAGCCAAGCTGAAATTCATTTTCGATCTTGGTGCCAGCGGCATTGTTCACCGAACCATTCAGCGTTGAATCCTGCAGCATGTTGCCGCCAATGCCAGCGCCGAGGTAGAGCCCACGCACCGTCTGGGCTTGTGCCAGCACAGGAAGGGCGGCCACCGCCGCAGCGGCCAGGAGGGTTTTTCTAAAGGTCATCGTCTTTCCTCATCTAAATTTCGCGGATTCACCCCAGAGCAACGAATCCGTCAGAGCTCGATAAATGCTCTTTAGCACGTTTCGTCTGCCAGCATAGGATAGACTGGCTGGAGCGAGCCCCGCGTGATGTAACCGTCACCCACCGTGGTAAATTTGCCACTTTCTCGGGGTGACCCGCCTCAGATCATTGTAACATCACCAAGAGACAGGAAAGCGACGGACAAAAAAGGGGCGCCTTGCGGCGCCCCTGATCTTTCCCGAGCGGGACTTTCCCGAATTACTTCAGGATGATTTCCACGCGGCGGTTCTGCGGTTCACGCACACCATCCGCCGTCGGCACCAGGTTGTTTTCCTCGCCGAAGCCGCGCGTGACGATTTCGTTGCGCGGCACGCCACGGCGCACCAGCTCAGCCGCCACCGCATTGGCGCGGCGGATCGAAAGCTGCATGTTGTAGTCGGCCGGGCCGGAACGGTCCGTGAAGCCATTGACTTCGATACGAGTCACACCGGCGCCACGGGAAGACGCGGCTTCGCCGATGATCTGGCGGGCGCGATCCGTCAGGTCAGCCTTGCTCCAGTCAAAGAAGACCAGGAAGGTGCGGGCAGCGGCCACTGGCGCGGCAGCGACCGGCATGGCCGGCGCGGCGTTGAAGGTGTAACGCAAGCCGACGAGCAGCGAGTGGTTGAAGTTATCAACCTCAACCTTTAGTTTCTCTGACGTGGTCGAGCCGCCACCTGTAGTTCTCAGGGTGGTATCTATTTCGGGGCTGGAGGTCGCCATCCAGCGATACTCCGCTGTCAAAGACAAACCAGGGACTGCGCTAATGGGCAAAGATAGACCAAGAATTGCCTGCCCACCAAACGCGCCTTCCGTTCCGCTAAAGGTTCCCCTGTTGCCAGCCCCCGGAACGCCGACATTGTCATAATCATGCCAAATATAGCCGGCGCCAACACCGACATAAGGCGTCAACCCACCAAGCATTCCTCCAAGATTTATGTCATAGAGAACGTTGGCCATCGCACCATAACTCGTAACCGTTCCTGTCGCACCTGGCCCTTTGACATTTCCCCCAAGTTTGTAGTCGGAAACATCATTTGAACGGTAGCTGCCCTCAAGCTCAACACGAAAGCCATTCCCAAAACCCCAACCAAGGCTAAGGACGCCAACATAACCCCAGGAGAAATCAATCGTGTCCTTGCCATTAAAGCCCTTTGACGTGGCATCGGTTTCAATCAGCGTGTTCCCACCAAAGCCTGCGCCAAGATAAAGACCGCTCACCGGCTGGGCCTGCGCCAACACCGGAAGCGACACCACCGCCGCAGCGGCCAGAAGGGTCTTTTTCAAGCTCATTGTCTTTCCTCATCTCGGTTCCGAGGCCGTGATTTCGAAATCCGAATCCAGCCTTGACTGCAAGAATATCTTTGATGATGTTTCGGCTTCTGCGCTAGTCTCGAATAGCTTATGAAGCCTTGGCGTCTCATATCTGCCATTCACTGTGGCAGAATTACCACGCACCCAAGAGCCTTTTCCACCGCCAGGATGGTATGCCGCCGCCTTCACCACCACGATCACCGCCACGATAAGCCCGGCCCGAACCGGGCCTTGGGGCCGACCGGGCGCATTTTGGGGTGCCGCTGGCTCCATAGTCGCCCCCCCCCCGTAGCTCCCTCGACGGCGCCGCATTGGCTATCCCGTGACCATGCTCAGCGCGATGGCCCGTTCCACACGGCACCGCACCTCATCCCCCGGCGCGAATACGAGCGTCCCCGCCGGCGCGACGACAAATACCTGCCCGGCTGGTGTCGCCACTTCATATTCATGCGTCTGGCCCAAGAATGCCGCGCGCTTGATCTGGCCAGGCAGCCCCTCCCCTTCCGCATGCAGGGAGACCGCTTCCGGCCGGATCGCGAGCAAGGCCGCGCCAGGCGGATGGGGGCGGAGCCTGGTTTCAAGCGCGACACCCGCCAGCGCGATATGCCCAGGGCCAAGCACTTCGCCTTGCAGCACATTCGCTTCCCCCATGAAATCGGCGATGAAGGCATCGGCGGGTTCGTCATAAAGCTCCCGCGGCGTGCCCATTTGCGCGATCCTGCCCGCGCGCATGACGCAAACAAGATCGGAAACCGCAAGCGCTTCCTGTTGGTCATGCGTGACATAAACTACCGTCAGGCCAAGGCGTTTCTGCAAATCGCGGATATCTTCGCGCACTTGCCGGCGCAGCCTCGCATCCAGATTGGATAAGGGTTCATCAAACAGCAGCACTTGCGGGCGCAGCACCAAGGCGCGCGCCACCGCGACCCTTTGCTGCTGGCCGCCAGAAAGCTCCGCCGGCAGGCGCTGCCCCAAGCCTTCCAGCCCCAGGGTTTTCAACATGGCGAGCGCATCCGCCTCAGCCGATGCCTTGCGCGCACCTTGCACCACCAGGCCGTACGCCACGTTTTCCAGCACATTCATATGCGGAAACAGCGCATAGGATTGGAACACCATGGCGATGCGCCGTTCCGCCGCGGCCAGGCGCGTGACATCGCGCCCTTCAATCATGATGCTGCCGGCATTGGGCAATTCCAGGCCAGCAATCAAGCGTAACGTTGTAGTCTTGCCGCAACCCGATGGCCCAAGCAGCGTCACCAGGGCACCACGCGGGATGCTAAGGCTCACCTCATCCACCGCGCGGACGGTGCCGAAGCTTTTTGTCACCTTATCGAAAACAATGGCATTCGCGCTCATGTCAGGCTCCTGCCCTGGTCGGCGTGGGTGGCGGCGCGCCACCGGCGCGGCGCGCAATCTCGGCGCGTCCCACGAGTTTTTCGATACCGATCACTACGGCCAGCATGATCAGGATCAGCGCGGTGGAATAGGCGATGGCGAGTGCCATTTCACCCGCCTCCACACGGCCCACTATATAGACAGTGGCAAGGTTATGCCGTGCGGAGACCAGGAAGATCACGGCGGAAACCGCTGTCATGGCATGGACAAAACTGAAGGCGAGTGCGGTGATGATCGCCGGGCGCATCAGGGGCAGGATAACGCGGCGGAGCGTTTGCAGCGCACTCGCCCCCATGGTGGCGCTGGCTTCGTCAAGGGATCGGTCAATCTGCGCCAGGGCAGCAATACCACCACGCACACCGACTGGCAGATTGCGAAACACAAAACAGAGAATGAGGATCAGCGCCGTGCCGGTCAGTTCCACCGGCGGTACGTTGAAGGCCATGATGTAGGAAACGCCCACCACCGTGCCCGGAATGGCGAAGGACAGCATGGTCATGAATTCCAGCAGGCGCCGGCCACGAAATTCCTGCCGCGCAATCAGCCACGCAAGCAAGATGCCAAGCCCGGCCGTGAGCGGCGCCGAAATGGCCGCGACTTCCAGCGTGGTGAGCAGGCTATCCCAGGCGGAACCGCGCAGCGCCATGCCATCCTGCCATTCCACCTCAAAGGCGGTGGTCAAATGCCGCCAGGTGAAGCTCATGTCGCCACGGCCAATATCATGCACAAAGCCGCCCACCAGAATGATGCCATAGACAACGGCGGTGAAGATCATCCAGGGCCAGACAATCGCGGCGGCGGTGAATTTCAGGCCCTTGGGCAAGGGCGCCGGCAGGCCGGAATCGCCCTTGCCGGTGACGGTGGTATAGCGCCGCTTGCCAAGCCAAAGCGCCTGCAGTGCAAAGGCGCCAAAAGTGAGGAACAACAACAGCAAGGCAAGCGCTGCCGCGCGCCCCGGATCATGCCGCGCGCCGGCAATGGCGAAAAAGATGCGCGTGGACAGCACATCAAAATCGCCCCCCAGGACCAGCGGATTGCCGAAATCAGCGAGGGATTCAACAAAACCGAGCAGAAACGCCGCCGCCAAGGCAGGACGCAACAAGGGCCAGGTTACGGTACGAAATACGGTGAAGCGTCTTGCCCCCATGGTGGCAGAAGCTTCTTCCAGGCTCGGCGAAATCGCGCGCAGCGCACCATCCAAAAGCAGGAAGGCAATCGGCGCCTGCGCCAGAACCTGCGCCAAAAGCACGCCGGGCAGGCCATAAATCCAGCGGCTGCGCGGAATGGCGAACCATTCCCACAGCAGCGTCGTCACAATCCCCGTCCTGCCAAAGAGCACAATCAGCGCCATGGCGACAACGAAGGGCGGCGTGATCAGCGGCAGCAAGGTCATGGCGCGAAACAGCGGCGTCGCGCGCATGCCGCCGCGCACTGCAAGCAGCGCGAAGAACAGGCCAATGGCGGTGGAGATCGCCGCCGTCAGCGTTGCCAGCAGCAGCGTATTCCACACCACACCGCAACCCTGATGGGTGGAAAGGCAGGCAAGGCTCCAGGCTTCCTGCGCAGAAAGCCGCGCAACCAAGGCATGGGGCGCGAAGTCCTTGCCCTCATAAACCGCGGCGAGAAGAATGGTGGTGAGCGGCGCAAAGACGAACAGCAACAGCAGAAAGCCGCTGCCGGTCACAAGAAAGGCAATGAAGGCATCACCGCGAAAACCGCCAAGTGCCGCAAAACCAGCAGCAAGAAACCCTGTCGCGCCAACAAGCAACAACAAGGCGCCCCAACCAAGAGAGGGCTGCGGCGGTGCCTCAGCAAGCCAGGGGCTGAGCCATTGCCATTCCAGCCCGCGCAAGCCGATGGCTTCCCCCATCAGGAAAATCCAGAAGGTGATGCCACCGCCGGCCAGCAGCAACAGCGCGGCATGGGCGCGCTTGCCGAGTGCAGCGGCAGCACCCAACAACACAAGGCAAGGCAGCGGCCAAAGCCACCAGCGCGCACCGGTGCCGAGCAGCATCGGCAAGGGCGCTGCATTGCCGTGCGGCCAGGCGCGGAATTCCTTGAAGCCGTCTTCCAGACCATGCCAAGGCAATAGCAGTCCCAGCGCCGCACAAAGCAGCGCCAGACGAGCCAGTTTCAACGCGCCCAAGGCAAGCCCCGTGAAGCGCCTGCTGCTTCAGCGCGCCCCGGCACGCACTTCGCGCTGCCAACGGTCAATCAGGCGCGTGCGTTCCTCGGCACTGCCCCAGCGCGCGAAATCATAATCAATCAGCGGCACGTTTTCGAAGCGCGGCGCCTGCGGCGGGATCGGCGCATTGCGGTTGGAGGGCAATTGATACGCTTTCGCATCCGCCGCCAGCGCCTGGGCTTCCGCGGTCAACGCCCAATCAAAGAACCGCCGCGCATTGGCCATATTGCGTGCGCCGCGAATGATGGACATGGACCCGATTTCATAGCCCGTACCCTCACAGGGGCCGACCAATTCCACGGGTGCACCCGTCACTTTTTGCGCCACCGCATCATGCAGAAAGGTGATGCCGACCAGCGTCTCGCCCGTCGCTGCCGCACGCGCCGGCGCCGCGCCAGAACGCGTATATTGATTGACATTGCGATGCAGCGCACGAAGGAATTGGAAGGCAGGGTCTTCGCCCATGATCTGCACGAGTGTCGCCAACATGGTATAGGCAGTGCCGGAGGTATTCGGGTCCGCCACCTGCACCTCGCCACGGAATTCTGGCTTCGCCAAATCCGCCCAGCAACGCGGTGTTGCAATGCGGCGGCGCTGCAATTCGGGCGCATTGAAGGAATACCCCAAAGCACCCGCATAAATGCCAACGGTGCGGAAGTTGGTCTGTTCCGCCTGCCGTACCGCCCAGGGCTGCAATTGCTCGAGCATCGGTGAGCGGTATTCAACCGTCAGATTTTCCTGCGCGGCCTGCATATGCGGATCGCCCGTGCCGCCCCACCAGACATCGCCGCGCGGATTTTGCGCCTCGGCACGGATCTGCGTGAGAGTCTCGCCAGAGCTTCTGCGCGTCATGGCAACGCTGATGCCGGTGGCGCGTTCAAAGGCGGCCATCATTGGGCGGCACCATTCTTCCTGCACCGAACAATAGACAGAAAGATTGCCCTGCGCCTTTGCCGCCATCGGCAGCAAAGCCGTCATCGCAAGGCCAAAAGCCGCGCCGACCATTCCCTTTTTCATTTTTTCCTCTCCCTGTTCCCGGTCATGGTGTCATTAAACGCATCAAACCTGCCCCCAAAGCAGGCGCAGCAAAGCAGATGGGATTGCCGCTGCCCAGCCAATCGCCGCTGTCGAAGGCATTTGTCCAGCAGCCGGCTTCGCGCGCGATGGCGAGTGCGCCACAGGCATCCCAGGCATTGATGTGCAATTCCATATAGCCATCAAGCCGCCCGATCGCGGTTTCCACGAGCCCGAGCGTACCAGAACCGCCGCAGCGCATGCCGGCACCGCTTGCCATGACACGCCCGGCAAGTGCGATGTAGTCGCCCACAGGCCGACGGAGCGACCAGCCGATTTCAATCGTTGCACGGCCAAAATCCTGCGTGGCCGCTGCCCGTATCGGCACGCCATTCAGCGTAGCGCCACAGCCCTGCGCGCCGAGGATCAATTCCTGCGGCGCGTGGCGCGCGATGGCGCCGAGTATCGCGCGGCCATCCAACGCAAGACCGATTGAGACACACCAGCGATCCCCACCACGCGTGAAATTGGATGTGCCATCAATCGGATCAATGATCCAAAGCGGGCCGGAAGCCGGAACCTCACCGCCGCCTTCCTCACCCAATATCGCCTCACCCGGAAAAAGCCGCGCGAGTTCGCCGCGAATGAAATCCTCGGTCGCGCCATCGGCTTCGGTCAGGAAATCCTGCGCGCCCTTCAAGCGCGCGGCGCCCTTGCCTTCATCGCGCAGCCGCACAGCAAGGGCGGCGGCATCCCGCGCCATGGGCGCCAAAAGCGCCAGGCGGCGCTGCAATTCAGCGGGGTTCATGTATAGGCCCCCACGATATTCTGATCGAAATCCACCAAGGCGCCGGTCATCATCTCTGCCGCGTCGGACAGCAGATAAATCGCAAGCCCCGCCACATCGGCGGGCCTGATCAATCGCCCGAAAGGTTGCGCGGCTTCGGCCTTGGGCAGCCAATCGGGCGGATTGCCATCACGCTGCTGAATCACATGTTCGCCGGGCGTATCCGCCCAGCCAAGATTGATGCCATTCACCCGAATGCGCATGGGCCTGAGGCCAAGGGCGGTATTCTTGGTAAGTGTCGCAAGCGCGCCCTTGGAAGCCGCATAGGCAGTCAGAAAAGGCTGGCCGCCATGGCTCGACATGGTGATGATATTCACAATGGCGCCGGGGCGCTTGGCTTCGGCCAGGCCTTGCGCCATTGCCTGCGTCAATTGAAAAGGGGCGCGCGCATTCACCGCAAAAAGCCGATCCCAAAGTGCGACTGATGTATCCAGAATGCTGCCGCGATCCGTGAGGCCCGCCGCATTGATCAGCCCATCCACCAGGCCAAGCTTCGCTCCCGCATCAGGGATAACGCGCGCGACGCTTTCGGCATCTGCCAGATCAGCCGCACAAAACTGAGCGCGCACGCCAAGGGCGCAGAGCTTTGCCACCACCGCCTTGCCGCGCGCCTCATGCCGACCCGTGATGGTAATGGCACCAGCGCCGGCTTCTGCGGCGGCCAGGGCGCAACCTTCGCCAATGCCCTGCGTACCGCCGGTGATCAGGATATGCCGCCCCACCAGTGAGATTTTCGGCAAAGCGCCCATCACAGCCTCACGGGCTTGCCGCTGCTGAGTGAAGCATTGGCGGCCTCTGCCAAAACCAAGGCGCGGCGGCCATCTTCCGCGCCAACAGGCATCGGGGATTTGTGCAGGACGGCATCAATGAAGGCCGCCAATTCGATACGATAGGCATCGGCATAGCGTTCCAGAAAGAAATGCAGCGGCTTGTCGGCAGCGACCGCCTGACCATCGGCCAATTCCACTGTGGTAGGCGTGCGATTGCCGGCCAGCAGGCGCCCGGCACTGCCAAAAACCTCGACGCGTTGATCATAACCGTAGCTGGCGCGGCGGCAATTATTGATATGCGCCATGCGCCCGCTTGGGGTGCGCAGCAGCACCATCGCGCTATCAATATCGCCGGCAGCGCCAATCGCCTGATCCACCAGATTGGCGCCATAGGCGAAGACCTCATGCGGTTCTTCGCCCAGCATCCAGCGCGCCATATCGAAATCATGAATGGTCATGTCACGGAACAATCCGCCCGAGACCTTCACATAGGAAATCGGCGGCGGCGCAGGATCGCGGCTGGTAATGATCACCTGTTCCACCGCGCCAATTGCGCCGGCAGCGATGCGGCGATGCAATTCCGCGAAGGATGGATCAAAACGCCGATTGAAACCAACCAGCATGGGCACGCTGGACTTGGCCACTTCGGCAAGGCAGGCATCCACCCGCGGCAGCGCAAGATCAATCGGCTTTTCGCAGAATATCGCCTTGCCATGCTGTGCGGCGGCGATCACCAGATCAGCATGGGTATCGGTGGAAGATGCGATGATCACCGCGCCGACTTCCGGATCGGTCAAGGCGCTCGCAGTATCACTGACACGCGCGCCATGGCGCCCGGCAAGCGCGGCCGCCGCTTCGGCATTGATATCCACCACATGCTTCAGCCTGGCGCGACCGGATACGGCAAGATTGCCGGCATGAATGGCGCCGATACGTCCGGCGCCGAATTGGGCGAAAATCAGCATGCTTGGCCTGGCGTTTCCTGGGTGGTTCTTGCACGGTGGTTTGAATGACCGTAACACGCAAGAAAGGCGGGACAATACCCCCAGGCGAGGAGATTCCATGGCGAGCCTCACTCTGACCGCGGCCGAGGCCGTGGTCCGCTTCCTGGCAGCGCAGGAAACCGAGATTGATGGCCGGGCGCTGCCGCTGTTCGGCGGTGTCTGGGCGATTTTCGGCCATGGCAATGTCGCTGGGCTGGGGCCGGCTTTGGAAGCGCAGCGCGGCAAGCTGCCGGTTTTTCGTGCGCATAATGAACAGGCCATGGCGCTGGCCGCAATTGCCTATGCCAAGACCCATGCGCGGCGGCGCATGATGGCCTGCACCAGCTCCATCGGGCCGGGGGCGACAAACATGGTGACGGCAGCCGCGGTTGCGCATGCGAATCGCCTGCCGCTTTTGTTGTTGCCCGGCGATGTCTTTGCCAGCCGGCGCCCTGATCCGGTTTTGCAGCAGATCGAAAATTTCAGCGATGCGACGCTTTCCGCAAATGATTGCTTCCGCCCCGTATCGCGCTATTTCGATCGCATCACGCGGGCCGAGCAATTGCTGACCGCTTTGCCCGCTGCCATGCGGGTGCTGACCGATCCCGCCGAATGTGGCCCCGTCACGCTGGCCTTCCCGCAGGATGTGCAGACGGAAGCCATGGCATGGCCGGCTGCTTTCTTCCGCAAGCGCCTGTGGCGCCCACGTGCTGCGGAACCCGATGCGCGGGAACTCGCCGCTGCCGCCGCGCTGCTTGGGCAGGCGAAGCGCCCGATCATCATCATCGGTGGCGGCGTGAAATATGCGCGCGCGGAAGCGGCGCTTGAGAAGTTTGTTGCGCGCCACGGCATTCCCTATGCCGAAACCCAGGCCGGCAAGGGCAGCCTCGCTTGGGATGCGCCGGGCAATCTGGGCGCTATTGGTGTGACTGGCACAGCGGCGGCCAATGCGCTGGCCGCAAAGGCTGATGTTGTGCTGGCGATTGGCACGAGATTGCAGGATTTCTCCACCGGCTCTCGTGCGCTGTTTTCGAAGGCGCGCTTGATTGGCCTGAATGTCGCGGGCTTTGATGCGCATAAGCATGGTGCGCTGCCGCTGGTGGCCGATGCCGCGCATGGGCTTGCCGCGCTTTCAACCGCACTCGGCGCCTGGGCCGCGCCGCAAGCCTGGCAAGCGAAGGCGCGCAACGCCATCCAGCAATGGCAGCGCGTGGTGGACCGCGTCACCGCCGCGCCCAAAGGCAAAAATACTGCCCTGCCTTCAGATGCGCAGGTTGTCGGCGCGGTCAATCGCGCCATGCCGCGCCATGGCATGGTTGTCTGCGCGGCCGGCGGACTGCCCGGTGAGCTGCACAAGCTATGGCGCGCGACAGATGGCACTGGCTACCATTTGGAATATGGCTATTCCTGCATGGGCTATGAAATCGCGGGCGGGCTTGGTGCCAAGCTTGCGGCGCCAGAACGCGAGGTCGTGGTGATGGTCGGCGATGGCAGCTATCTGATGATGAATAGCGAAATCGCGAGCTCCATCGCGCTTGGCGCCAAGCTTACAATCATCGTGCTTGATAATCGTGGCTTTGGCTGCATTCATCGCCTGCAACGCGGCACGGGCGGCGTGGCCTTCAATAATCTGCTGACCGATGCCGCACCGCGCATTGATTTCGCAGCCCATGCGGCGGCCTTGGGCGCCGAGGCACGCAAGGTCAGTGATATCGCGACATTGGAAGCCGCCCTGCCCGTTGCCTTCGCCGCCAAGCGCACGCAGGTAATCGTGATTGAAACAGACCCTGAGACCGGCACGGCCGAAGGTGGCGCCTGGTGGGAAGTGCCGGTCAGCGCCGCGCCAAATTCCCCCGCGCAAAAAGCCGCACGCAGCGATTATGACGTGAAGCGCCGCAAACAGGCGGAAGGGGGCTGATCATGCGTATGCGCCTTGGCATCAATCCACTCACCTGGACCAATGATGACATGCCGGAATTGGGCGCGGCCACGCCGCTCGAGACCTGCCTCGCTGAAGGCAAGCAGGCCGGCTTTGCGGGGTTTGAGCTTGGCAATAAGTTTCCGCGCGATGCTGCGGTGCTCAGCCCGATCCTGGCGCGGCATGGGCTTGACCTTGTGTCCGGCTGGTATGGTTCTCGGCTGCTGGAACGCGATGTGGATGCCGAAATGGCAGCGGCGGAAGCGCATATCAGCCTTTTGGTGGCGATGGGCTGCAAGGTGATGGTGCATGCGGAAGTCGCCCGCGCCATTCATGGCGCAAAGACTGTTCCTTTGTCACAACGTCCTGTCATGTCCGATGCGGATTGGGCGATTTTCACGCCGCGCATCACGGAATTTGCAAAGCGCCTGAAGGCGCGCGGGCTTTGGCTTGCCTATCACCACCATATGGGCACGGTGATTGAAACCCAGGCGGAAATTGATCGACTGATGGCACTCACCGGGCCTGAGGTCGGGCTTTTGCTCGATACCGGACACCTTACGTTTGCAGGCGGTGATCCCGCGCTGGCGGCGCGCCAGCATGCGGCGCGGATTGTCCATGTGCATTGCAAGGATATTCGCGCGGCAGTGCTGCAAGACGTGATCGCGCGTGATCTTCCCTTTCTGGCGGCGGTGCTTGAGGGCGTCTTTACCGTGCCCGGCGATGGCAGCGTGGATTACCAAGCGGTGCTGAAGCCCTTGGCGTCTGCTGGCTACAAAGGTTGGCTGGTGGTGGAAGCTGAACAGGATCCTGCCAAGGCGCATCCCCTCAGCTATGCGCGCATGGGCCATGACAATCTGGCGCGGTTTGCGCGCGATGCTTTTGGGTGAGGCATGAATTATCGCCACGCCTTTCATGCCGGCAATCATGCGGATTGCCTGAAGCATGCGTTACTGCTGTCGCTGCTCGCGGCACTCAAACGCAAGCCGACGCCTTTTGCTGTACTCGATACACATGCCGGCTGCGGCATTTATGATCTGGCCGCATCGGAAGCCGCCCGCACCGGTGAAGCGGCGCGTGGCGCCTTGCGGCTTCTGGAAAGCACCAACCCAGCGCTGGCGCCATTTCTTGAAGCTTTGAAACAGTCAGGCTTTCCGGCCTTCTATCCAGGATCACCGGCGCTGATCCGCGCCGCGCTCCGCCCGCAGGATCGGCTGATGGCGGTGGAGCTACACCCGGAAGATCACGCGCGGCTGAAGGCGCATTTCAAGCGCGACACGCAGATTGCCGTGCATAAGCGGGATGCCTGGGAAGCCTTGCGCGCGCTGACGCCTTTTCCTGAAAAGCGCGGCCTGGTGCTGATTGATCCGCCCTTCGAACAGGAAGGCGATTATGGTCGCATCACGGAAGCCATGGCCATGCTGCGGCATCGTTTTCGTGCTGCCATCATCGCCGCCTGGTATCCCATCAAGCATCGCGCGCCGGTGCGGAGCTTTCATCATGCGCTGATGGAAGCGGGCGTGGCGCCATTGCTGGCGGCTGAATTGTGGCTGCGGGAGCCGACCGATCCACAACGGCTCAATGGCAGCGGTTTGGTGATTGCCAATCCACCGCAGGGCTTTGCCGAAGACGCCGCCGAGATTTTGCCCGCCTTGCTCGCTGGCCTTGGCGCTGATGAAGCGGGCGCGGGCAGTGCCGTGACCTGGCTCGCGCCATGAAGGATCACATCGCCATTATCGGCGCTGGCGCCTGGGGCACGGCGCTTGCCATTCAGGCGCATCGTGCGGGGCAAAGCGTCATGCTTTGGGCACGCGATCCGTCGCGCGCCGCCTTGATCCAACAAAGCCGCGCGAATGAACGGCTGCTGCCTGGCGTCAGCTTGCCGAAGGGCATCACCGTTACTGCCGATGCAGGGCAGGCGCTGGATGGTGCGGCACTGATCCTGCTTGTGGTGCCGGCGCAAGCGCTGCGCCCCGTGCTGCAAAGCCTGCCGACGCTGCCCGCCCCCGTGCTGATCTGCGCCAAGGGAGTGGAGGCAGGCAGCCTGATGCTGCCGCTTGAAATCCTCAGCGCAACGCACCCCGATGCCATTGCTGGCGTGTTGAGTGGCCCGAATTTCGCCCATGAAATCGCTCGCGGCCTGCCCGCTGCCGCTGTGGTGGCGAGCCATGATGCAGGCCTGCGCGCGCTTGGCGTGGCGCGGCTTGGGTCGGCGGGGTTCCGGCTTTACGGCGGCGATGACCCGGTGGGTGCCGAGATCGGTGGGGCAGCCAAGAATGTGATCGCGATTGCCGCCGGCGCCGTGATGGGTGCCGGGCTTGGCGAGAATGCGCGCGCCGCGCTGATCACGCGCGGGCTTGCGGAGATTGCGCGCCTCGCCAGTGCATTAGGTGGGCGCGCCGATACGGTGGCGGGGCTTTCGGGGCTTGGTGATTTGCTGCTGACGGCAACAGGGGCGGGCAGCCGCAATACGTCGCTTGGCATGGCGCTCGGGCGCGGGGAGAGCTTGGCCGATATTCTCGCCGCGCGGCAGGGTGTGACGGAAGGGGTGGCGACTGCGCCGGCCTTGGTTGAACGCGCGGCACAGCTTGGCGTTGACCTGCCGATTTGCGCTGCGGTGGCGGATCTCGTGCGCGGGAAGGTGACAGTGCAGGAAGCGGTGGCGCGATTGCTCGCGCGGCCGCAGAGGGATGAGTAGCAGAGGGCATCCTCGCCAAACGCGCCCTATCAAGTCTAGCCTTGCATCATGCCGCGTCAGGCCGCCCGCGCATCGCGCGCCATTCTGATCACCCGCCCGGAACCCGGCGCGGCGGAATCCGCGCGCGCTGTTGCCGCACTTGGGTGGGAAGCGGTGCTGGCGCCAGCGCTTACGCTGACCGCACTGCCCTTCAAGCCGCCGGCAAATTGCCAGGCGATCATCATCACCAGCCGTGCCGCCGCCCGCGCCTTGCCGCCCGCTGCGCTGCCCGTGATGGCGGTCGGCGAAGCCTCAGCCGCTGAGGCCCGCGCGCGCGGTTTTCTTGATGTGCGTGCGGCGGCAGGGGATGCGCAGGCACTGGCAGCGCTGATTGGCGCAACGCTCAAGCCCGAAGCGGGCACGCTTTGCCTGGCCGTTGGCGAAGGCTATGCGCTTGATCTCGCTTCTGCCTTGCGTACCAAGGGATTTCGCGTGCTCCGCCGCGTAGTTTATGCCGCGCGGCCCAGCGCCGCATTGCCGGAACAAGTGCGCCAAGCCATGCAAGAAGGGCGCATTCATGCCGCGCTTTTCACCTCCCCACGCTCTGCGCAGGAGGCGATGCGCCTGCTGCGCGATGCCGGGTTGGAAAAGGCGGCCCAGAAGATCATCGCCATCGCGCTCAGCCCGCGCATTGCCGCGCACCTTGCCGCCCTGCCCTGGCAGGAAATCCGCACCGCAAGCCGGCCGGATCACGCTGCCTTGTTGGCATGCCTTGGCGACCCGGATGTGCTAAGTAAGCGCCCATGACTGAGACCTCCCCCGCGCCCAAGCGCCGCCTCGATCCTCTGTTGCTGCCGCTTTTTGCCGGCGGCGCGGTGCTGGTATTTGCGCTTGGCTGGCTGCTGATCACACCGCGCCCAAGCGCCCCGCCCCTGCCCAATCTCGGTCCGCTGGAAGCCCGGCTTGCGGCGCTGGAAGCCCGCCCCGGCTTCAATGCCGCGCCTTTGGAATCCCGGATCACTGTTCTGGAAGCAAGGCCCCGCACTGCCGCCGCATCGGATCTGGCGCCGATGGCGCAGCGCCTGGAAGCACTGGAAGCCCGCCTTGCCGGGCTGGAAGGCAGGCCAGCGCCAAGCCTGGATGTCTCCGGCCTTGCCCCACGCGCCTTGGCGGAAACCCTGGCCACACGGCTGGATCGCCTGACCGAGCGGCAGGACGCCATCGCCGCCCGGCTGCAAGCCGCCGATGCCGAGGCTTTGCGCCGGACCGAAGACCTGGCACGCAGCCTGCTCACGCGCCTGGAAGCCGCCGAAAAGCTGGAAGCCGAGCGCATCGCCGCAGCCGGTACGGCCCTGGAAGGCAGGCTCGCTGGCGCCGAATCCGCGCTTGGCGCCCGGCTACAGGCGCTGGAAGCGGCGCAAGCACGCATTGCGGGGCTTGAGGCGCGCACCAATCGCGTGCAGGCTATCGCCGCGCTGCGTGCGCGGCTGGATGCAGGGCAGGCGTTGGGTCCGACGCTTGCGCCCTTCCCCAACCCACCGCCGGCGCTGAGCCGCTTTGCCACGGCCAGCCCGCCGACCGAAGCCGCGCTTCGCCTCACTTTTGAAGATGCCGCCCGCGCGGCGCGCGCCGCGAGTGAACCAGCACGGGAAGGGCAATCCATTCTGGAAAGCGCCTCTGCCCGGCTGGCGGGGCTGATCACCATCAGGCGCGGTGAGACCATCATTTGGGGTGATGAGGCCGCCGCCGCCTTGGAAGCGGCACGCCGCGCCCTGGAAGCAGGCGATCTGCCCGGCGCCTTGGGTAGGCTTTCGCCCCTGCCACCGGCAGCCCGAGCGGCGCTTGGCCCCTGGGAAGCGGAAGCGCAGGCGCTGCTCGCGGCACGCGCGGCCATTATCACCCTGGCCGGGGGCTGACGCGCCATGCGCAGGGCGCTTTTGCTATTGGCGGCGCTGATTGGTGTCGCCGCGATTACGCTTTGGCTGCTCAGGCTGGGCGGCACGGTTGAAATCCGCGCCGGTGATTTCTGGATCGGCCTGCCCGTGCCGGTGGCAGCTGCGCTTCTGGCGCTGGGTTTTATTCTGCTGCATGGGGCGTTGCGGCTATGGGCGTGGTCCCGCGGTGTGCCGGGCAGGATGGGGCTACGCCGCGCCGCGCGACGCCGGGCGGATGGTGATCTGGCCATCACCCGCGCGCTGATCGCGCTTGGTGCCGGCACCGCCCCGCGCGCCCTGGAAGAAACCCGCCGCGCGCGAACACTTTTGGGCGATACGCCGCAAACCTTGTTGCTGGCAGCCGAGGCAGAAAAACTCGCCGGCAAGGAAGACGCTGCCGGGGCTATTTTCAAGAAATTGTCGGAAGATTCTGGGGCGCGTTTCCTCGGGCTGCGTGGGCTGCTGCGGCAAGCCATGCAGCGTGAGGATTGGCCCGAAGCTCAGCGCCTGGCGCGGGAGGCCGAGGCAGCGCAACCAGGTGCCGCCTGGCTTCGCGAAGAACGCCGGCTGCTCGCGGAACGCACGCGGGATTGGCGGGAAGCGCTGGCGCTTTGCCCACCGGATGGCCCGCGCGCTGCCTTTGCGCTGGCAGCCGCAGCAGCGGAACCCGATGCCTCCAAGGCAGCGGAATTGGAAAAGCAAGCGGTCGCGGCGGATGCGAAATTCGCGCCGGCGGCTTTGGCGCAAGCCGCGCGGTTGATGGCGGCAGGCAGCCAGCGCCGCGCGCGCAGTGTCTTGGAAGCGGCCTGGAATGCCGCGCCGCATCCGGATTTGGGCGCGGCCTGGATTGAGGCTGTGCCGGCGCCTTTGGCGCGCGTGAAGGCAGTGGAAGATCTGACGCATCGCAACCCTACCCATCCCGAGGCGCGGCTTTTGATGGCGCGGGTCGCGCTGGCGGCGGGGCTCACGGGCCGGGCGCGCAGTGAATTGGATGGCTTGGTGCATAGCGGTGCAGCGGATCGGCGCGCCTTTCTGCTTTTGGCGGAATTGGAACGCGCCGAGCATGGCGATAGTGCCGAGGGCCGCGCGGCCGAGGCTGCCTGGCTGCGTGAAGCGGCCAATGCCGCTGGCGCGCCGCGCTGGCGGTGCGATGCTTGTGGCGCGGAACATGGCGCCTGGAAGCCGGATTGCGCGGGCTGTGGCGGGATGGGGCGGATTGGCTGGTCGCGTAGCTAGAGCGCTGCATCTTGCCCGATGGCGCTAAGGCTGTATTGGGGCGCGAGAGCTTGAAAGGATTCAACCATGGCCCTGACCCCCGCCCAAAAGACCGCGCTTGAAGCGGTGACCACCGCGACGCTGACGACAGTGCTGCTCAAGAAGGGCGTTCGGTTTTGCTACATCGCGGGATCGAACCCGATTGTGCAGGGCGACCGCCGCCGCATCGTGGGGCCGGCCTTCACGCTCCGCTTCACGCCGACGCGCGAAGATTTGGCGACGGTGGATAGTTGGTCCTCACCACGTTCCACGCGTGCAGCAATTGAAGACATGCCGGAAGGTTGCGTTGCCGTGGCTGACGCGATGGGCAGCAAGGCCGCTGGGATTTTTGGTGACATCCTGTGTGCGCGCATGGCGAAGAAGGGTGTGGCCGGCCTGGTGACGGATGGCGTGGTGCGCGATGGCGCGGGCGTGATCGGCACGGGCTTGCCTGTCTATTGCCAGGGTTATGTCGCGCCGGCTTCGGTGGCGGCGCTTAACTTCGTCGGCTGGCAGGAAACCATTGGCTGCGGCGGCGTGACCGTGGTGCCCGGCGATATCATTGTGGCGGATGCCGATGGCGCTGTGGTGATCCCGCAAGCGCTGCTGGATGCCGTGGTGGATGCCGCGGTGGAACAGGAACGGCTGGAAGCCTGGATCATGGAAGAAGTCGGCAAGGGCGTGCCGTTGCCTGGGCTCTATCCGCCCAATGCCGAGACCAAGGCGCGGTATGAGGCGACGCGGAAGGGTTGAGTATAGTTCGAGGGGGTGTAATGCCCCTTCAAAACCCATAAAGCCGCGCGGGATTTTCCACTAAGACGCGGCGGCGTTCTGCATCACTCGGCGCCCATTGGCCAAGCAGATCGAGCAAATGGCCATCTTCCGGCATCCATTGCTGCGAGCTTGGATGCGGCCAATCCGTGCCCCAAACCGCGCGATCCGGCGCCGCATCCAAAAGTGCCCGCGCAAAGGGCGCAACATCGGCAAAGGGCGGCCCGCCTGAGATACGATAGCCCGAAATCTTCACCCAGCATTGCGGGCTTTCCAGCATCCTCAGCAGCGCCTTGAAGCCTGCACCGTTCAGCCCTTCGCTGGCTTTCACACCGCCCATGTGATCCACCACGACCGGCACCGGTAGCGTCGCCAGACGCGGCGCCAATTCCGGCAATTGATGGCCTTCGGCATAAAGCTGCAAATGCCAGCCAAGCGGTGCGATGCGGCGCGCCAAAGCTTCCAACTGCTCAAGCGGTGTGCCATTGCCGCTGACAGCATTGAAGCGCACGCCGCGCGTGCCGCGGGCATGCAGTTTCTTGAGCGCGGCATCATCAAAACCATCATCAATCACCACGACAACGCGCGCGCGATCCAGGCCGAATTGCTCCGCGGCATCAAGCGAGACTTCATTCTGCGTGCCATAGACACTCGGCTGCACAATCACCATGCGTTCAATGCCAAGTGCCGTGGCCATGCGCTGGTAATCGGCAATGGTCGCTGCCTGCGGGTCATAATGCCGCCCCGCATCAAGCGGGAAGCGATCATAAGGCCCGAGTATATGGAAATGGCAGTCGCAGGACAGCGCGGGCGCGCGCCAGGAAGGGCGCGGCGTGGTGGCAAGCGGCGGCAGGCAGGGTTTCATGGCGTGTCCTTCTTTATTCACCCCAGCCCGCGAAACGCGCGAAATCCTGCGCCGGGGCGCGTTCTGTCACCAGGCTGTTTTCCACTGCATCCGGGTCCGCATAGCCAAGCGCCATGCCGCAGACGAGCATTTCCTCGGGCGGGATTTCCAGCATGGTTTGGATGGTGCGGTGATAGGGCATGAAGGCCGCTTGCGGGCAGGTATCCAAGCCCATGCCGCGCGCTGCCACCATCACATTTTCCAGGAACATGCCGTAATCCAGCCAGGAACCCTGTTCCAGATCGCGATGGATGGTGAAGATCAACCCAACCGGCGCGCCAAAGAAAATCAGGTTGCGGCCATGTTGTGCGCGCATGCGTTCGTTCTCGCCCTTCGCAATGCCGAGCAGCGCATAAAGATCCCAACCCACCTTGCGACGGCGGCCATGATAGGGCTCAAAAAACTTGCGCGGGTAGTATTGGTATTCGGATTCCGGGGTGATGCCGCTGGCGTGTTCCGCCATCAGCGCATCACACAAGCGCTGTAGTGGCGCGCCGGTCAGCGCATGCACCTTCCAGGGCTGGATATTGCTGCCCGAAGGGGCGCGCGCGGCCACATCCAGCAGATGTTCAACATCCGCCTGCGGCACGGGCTTCGGCAAAAACGCGCGGATGGAACGGCGAGAGGTGATCGCCGCTTCCACCGCCTGTTGCGCGGCGGCGTCCGGCATCAAGCGTGCCTGGTGTCAATGAATTCCACAGGTCGGCCCTGCGGCGCGCCCTGCACTTCATCATCGCGCATGGCGATATGCCCGCGCACCACCGTCATCACCGGCCAGCCGCTGCAGCGATGCCCGGCAAAGGGTGTCCAGCCGCAGGGCGAGACAATCCAGCTATCTTCGATGGTGCGCGTTTTTTTCATATCAACAACGGTCACATCGCCATCCAGGCCAACCGCAAGCCGCCCCTTGGTCTTGGCGCCATAAATCCGCGCGGGGCCGGCGCACATCAAATCCGCCAGACGCGGCAGGGAAAGCCGCCCGGCGCTGACATGATCCAGCATCAAGGGCACAATGGTTTGAATGCCCGTGAGCCCCGCCGCGGTATCCGGCCAGGGGCGTTCCTTTGCTGCGCGGGAATGCGGCGCGTGGTCCGATCCCACGCAATCCACCGTGCCATCGGCCACCGCCTTCCAGGCCGCTTCCAAATGCCGCGCGCCACGAATGGGTGGGTTCATCACCGCATAACCGCCAAGCCGCCCATAGGCTTCATCGGTTTGCGTCAAATGGTTCAGCAGCACTTCGCAGCTTGCGACATCACGGTAATCCGCCAGATAGGCCAATTCCTCGGCGGTTGAGACATGCAGGATATGCGCGCGCCGCCCGGTCTTGCGCGCCAGCGCCATCAAGCGCCTGGTACCGAGCAGCGCCGTTTCCACATCGCGCCATTCCTGATGGTTGATATGCGGCATGCCTGGTGTGAACATGGGCTTGCGTGCTTGCAGGCGATATTCATCTTCCGAATGATAGCAAATGGCGCGGCGGCCAGAACGCATCACCGCTTCCAGGCTGGCATCATCTTCCACCAGCAAATCCCCGGTGGAAGACCCCGCGAAAATCTTGATGGCGCAGACATTGGGCTCAAGTTCAAGCGCTGCCAGTTCGGCGATATTCGTCTTGGTGCCGCCGACATAAATCCCGATATCGCACCAGGCGTGGCCGTTCACGAAATCCCGCTTGGCGTTCAGCCTTTCGGTATTGGTGATGGAAGGCGTGGTATTCGGCATGTCGAAAACCGCCGCAAGGCCGCCCAGCACCGCAGCGCGGGTGCCGGTTTCCATGGTCTCCACCTTGGGGTCGCCGGGGTCGCGCAAATGCACATGCGGGTCAATCAGGCCGGGCAGCAGATGGAGGCCCTTGCAATCCACGGTTTGCGCGGCTTCCGCCTGGGTCAGATCGCCAATGGCAGCGATGCGCCCGGCGCGGATGCCGATATCGGCGCGCACCACGCCCCAAGGCATCACACATTCTCCGCCCTTCAGGGCCAGATCGAAACGCGCCATATCAGCATCCTCCGGGTGTCATGCTGCTACATTGCACCATGGCGCGGATGTGAAAAGATGGAGTGCCCCTATCGGGCGCGCCTTCGCGCGACTGATTCACGGCTCCGGCATTCGCCTCCGCCGATCAGATGCTTATTTGCGCGGCTGATTCACGGCTCCGGCATTCGCCTCCGCCGATCAGATGCTTATTTGCGCGCCTGATTCACGGCTCCGGCATTCGCCTCCGCCTCTCAGGCGCGGGCCATCACCCAATCGCGGAACAGCGCCAAATCAATATTGCCGCCGCAGAGCACAACCCCCACACGCCTGCCGCGCATGGCATCACGTTCTTGCATCAGCGCGGCGAGCGGTGCGGCGCCCGCGCCCTCCGCCAGGTTATGCGTATCCTGCCAATAGGCGCGCATGGCCGCGGCCACTTCATCATCCGTCACCGTCACAATACGCGCGGCACCCTTGCGGATGATCTCCAGCGCGCCGGCATCGGGGATGCGCGTTGCCATGCCATCGGCGCGCGTAGTGGCGGTTGGCGTCGTCACCACATGGCCCGCTGCGAAGGAAAGCGCATAGGCCGGCGCTTCGGTACTTTGCACACCAATGATTTCGGTAGAAAGGCCGAGCAGATCACGCGCCAGGATGCAGCCGCAAATGCCGGACCCAAGGCCGATTGGCACATAAAGTGCCGCGAGTGGCGGCGCCGCGCGCAATAATTCCAGCGCATAAGTGGCCACACCCATCACCAGATCGCGCGCGAAAGATGGCGCAAACAGCAAGCCCTCTGCCTTGGCCAGCCGCGCGGCTTCTTCCCGCGCTTCGTCAAAATCCGCGCCATGTTCAATCAACCGCGCACCCTGCGCGCGCATGGCATTGTTCTTTTCCGCGCTATTGCCGCGGGGCACCAGAATGGTCACCGGTATCCCATGCCGCGCGCCTGCATAGGCCAAGGATTGCCCATGATTGCCGCGCGTTGCACTCACCACGCCCGGCACATCTGGGTTCTCGCGCTTCAGCCTTTCCATGAAAACCAGACCGCCGCGCACCTTGAAGGCGCCAGTCGGCGTGTGGTTTTCATGCTTCACCCAAACCTCAGCCCCAACACGTTCCGCGAGTAAGGGCCAAGCATATTGCGGTGTTGGCGCGAAAGCAGCATGCACCAGCCGCGCTGCCGCTTCCAATTCACCAAGCGTGAACACAGGGCGTCAATGCCGCGCGATTTCGATCTCACCTTCCGGCTGCGGGGAAGAAAACGCACTATCCGCGAAGGCTTCTTCCCAGGAACCGGCTGTGCTCGCCTTGGAATATTCGGTGGCGCGGTTTTCGAAGAAATTCGCGTGCTCCACCGCATTCAGCATTTCATCCAGCCAGGGCAGCGGGTTCTTCTCGATCTTATAAAGCGGCTCCAGCCCCAATTGCTGCAAGCGCCGATCCGCGATGAAGCGGATATATTGCTTGGTGAGCGAAGCATCGAGCCCCTGCACCCCACCCAATTCAAACGCCAGATCAATGAAAGCGTCTTCATGATCCACAATGGTGGCGCAGATCAAATAAAGATCGCGGCGGAATTCCTCGGTCCAGATTTCCGGGTTTTCCTGCACGAAGGTGCGGAATAGCCGGATCACCGAAAGGCAATGCAGCGTTTCATCGCGCACAGACCAGCTCACGATCTGGCCCATGCCCTTCATCTTATTGAAGCGCGGGAAATTCATGAGAATCGCGAAGGAAGCAAAAAGCTGCAAGCCTTCGGTAAAGGCGCCAAAAGCCGCCAGAGTCTTCGCGATTTCCGTCTTATTCGCAACGCTGAAGCCCTGCATGTAATCGTATTTGTCCTTCATCTCCTTGTATTTGAGGAAGGCCGTATATTCGATTTCAGGCATGCCGATGGTATCAAGCAAATGGCTATAGGCCGCGATATGCACCGTTTCGATGTTCGAGAAGGCCGAGAGCATCATCAGCACTTCCGTCGGCTTAAAAACCTGGGAATAGTGCTTCATGTAGCAATTATTCACTTCCACATCCGCCTGAGTGAAGAAGCGGAAAATCTGCGTCAGCAGATTGCGTTCGGATTGCGTCAGATTTTTCTGCCAATCCTTCACATCATCCGCGAGCGGCACTTCTTCCGGCAGCCAATGGATGCGCTGCTGCTGCAACCAGGCTTCATAGGCCCAAGGGTAGCGGAAGGGCTTATAGACAGGGTTCGAGGTCAAAAGATCGAATTTCACCGGCAATTCATCCCGCATCATGCCATCGGCCATTAGATCGAATCCCATTGTTTGAGCTGAGCGACGCTTTTACCACAATTGGTGGGTCGGGCAATCGCTCAACGCAAGATATTGTGGTGGGGCTACTCCACGCGGATATTCGCCTCCCGCGCGACCACAACATTTTCCGCCAATTCACGGACAATGCGGGCTGCGAAAACCTCAGGCCCTTCGCCCAGGATCACGCCGCCCTGATCGAGCAGCCTTTGGCGGATGGTAGGATCACGCAGCAGGCCCTGCACATCGCGTGCGATGCGATCCACAATGTCACGCGAAATACCGCGGGGCGCGATGAAGCCATACCAGGGGCTGGTATCCGGAATGCCCATGCCGAGTTCATCCAAGGTGGGCACATCGGGCAGCACCGGCACGCGCTGCGGTCCGCCAATCGCAAGCGGGCGGAGCTTGCCATCCCGCGCCAAGCCAATCGCACCGGACAGCGTGCTGAAAGTCCCCGGCACGCGCCCCGCCACCACATCCTGCAAGGCCGGCGCCGCGCCACGATAGGCAACATGGGTCAGATCAAGGTTCATTTTCTTGCGGAACATCTCAAGCGCGAAATGCCCGGAAGACCCATTGCCGGAAGAAGCGAAGGCCATCCCCGGATCACGCCGCGCCGCCGCCACCAAATCCTGCGCCGTCCGGAAGGGCTGGCCCACCCCCGTGAACAACACGGTGGGTGAGGCATAGATATTCACAATCGGCGTGAAATCATTGATCGTGTCATAGGGCAGCCGCGCATAGACCGCTGCATTGCTGGCATGCGTGCTGGCTGCCAGGAAAATCGTATAGCCATCCGGGGCTGAGCGCGCGACCATTTCAGAGGCGATCACCTGGCTCGCACCCGGGCGATTCTCAATGACGATGGGCTGACCCCAAAGCCGTTGCAGCGGTTCCTGCAATAGCCGCCCCGGAAAATCCGTGGGCCCGCCGGCAGGATAGCCAATGATCATCCGTACCGGACGATCCGGCCAAGTGGTCCCCTGCGCCTTGGCTTTGGTGATGATGGTGCTGGCGATCCCGGCGGCCAGCAGGCTGCGACGCTTGAACATTCCAGACTTCCTCCCGCGCCCATTTCGGGCTTGCCGCCCCCGAAACTGGGGGCGGGTTGGGGGAAAGTCTAACCCAGCTTTACTGGCAGGCCAAACATTCTTCGTAATTATTGCTAGTCGCCGGCACCGCCGCCACAAGCGGCAATTGCGCCTGATCATTGGCCGGCGCCGCCACACCAAGCGCAGCCTGCGGCGCCACTTTTTCACTGATGGCATCCGCACGCTGGATCGAAAGGCTCCGGCAATAATAGAGCGACTTCACACCCTTCTTCCACGCCGTCATGTGGATCTGGTGCAAATCCCGCTTATGCACATTGGCCGGCAGGAAGATGTTCACCGATTGCGACTGGCAGATATAGGGTGTGCGATCCGCCGCATGTTCAATGACCCAGCGCTGATCCAGTTCAAAGGCCGTCTTGAAGGTGGCTTTTTCCTGATCGGTCAGGAAATCCAGATGCTGCACGCTGCCTTTGTTCACCGTGATGGTGGTCCAGGTATCGTCATCATCCCGGCCATGCTTCGCCAGCACCTTCTTCAGGAACGGGTTGCGCACAATGAAGGACCCGGACAGCGTCTTGTGGTTATAGACATTGGCCGCGATCGGTTCGATCCCCGGGCTCGCGCCACCGCAAATGATGCTGATGGAAGCGGTCGGTGCAATCGCGATCTTGTTGGAGAATCGCTCCATGAAACCGTATTCGGCGGCATCCGGGCAGGGGCCGCGTTCTTCCGCCAATTGGCGCGAAGCCGCATCAGCCTGGGCGCGAATATGCTTGAACATCCGCATATTCCACACCTTCGCCACCACGCTTTCAAACGGCACATTCAGCGCCTGCAGAAAGGAATGGTAGCCCATCACCCCAAGCCCGACCGAGCGTTCACGCATCGCGCTATAGCGTGCCCGCGCCATGGAATCGGGTGCCGTATCAATGAAGGATTGCAGCACATTATCCAGGAAGCGCATCACATCGGGGATGAATTGCGCCTCATCCTTCCATTCAAACCAGGTCTCGAGATTGAGCGAAGACAGGCAGCACACCGCCGTGCGCTGTTCGCCATGCTGGTCAATCCCGGTCGGCAGCGTGATTTCAGAACATAGGTTCGAGGTCTTGACCTCAAGCCCCGCCAGCTTCTGATGCTCGGGCCGCGCATTATTCACGTGGTCGGAATAGATGATGTAGGGCTCACCGGTTTCGATGCGCGCGGTCAGGATGCGAATCCAAAGCCCCCGCGCGGAGACCTTCTTCATCAGCGCGCCATCCTTGGGCGAGACCAGCGCCCATTCCTCATCCGCTTCCACGGCGCGCATGAAGGCATCGGGGATCAGCACGCCGTGATGCAGATTGAGCGCCTTGCGATTCGGATCACCACCGGTCGGGCGGCGCATTTCTAGAAACTCTTCGATTTCCGGGTGATTGACGGGCAGATAGCACGCCGCCGAACCGCGACGGAGTGAGCCCTGCGAAATCGCCAGCGTCAGGCTATCCATCACGCGAATGAAGGGAATAACGCCCGAGGTCTTGCCATTGCGGCCGACCTTTTCGCCGATGCCGCGCAGATTCCCCCAATAGGAACCGATGCCACCGCCCTTGGCCGCGAGCCACACATTCTCATTCCAAAGCCCGACAATGCCATCAAGGCTGTCAGAGGCTTCGTTCAGGAAGCAGGAAATCGGCAAGCCGCGAGTCGTGCCGCCATTGGACAGCACAGGTGTCGCCGGCATGAACCAGAGCCGCGAGATATAGTCATAAATCCGCTGCGCATGCGCCGCATCATCGCCATAAGCGGATGCGACACGCGCGAACAAATCCTGATAGGATTCGCCCGGCAGCAAATAGCGATCATCAAGCGTCGCCTTGCCGAAATCGGTCAGCAGCGCATCGCGCGACCGATCAATGCGAACCTGGCCATGGCCTTCAAGTTGAACTGCGTCGAACACGGATAACCCCCTGAGAACTCCCCCGAGGCCGGATCATGCCCCAAGTTACAGTCTGACTACAAGATGTAGTCTTGCCACAGTCGCAATACCACTAGATGCGGTGCGTGATTCTGGGCTTGCAAAACCGGTGGCAATTGGGGCAGCGCGGTTTTGTTCCCGTTTCGCCCCCATGCCCTTCCCTTCCGGGCAGGGCTGGCTCACAATCGGCACGGAACCTAAGAAATAGCGCAAAAACAGTATGTTGTCTTGAGGAAGGAGCCCCCCTTGGCCAAACTGACCCGCCGCAGCCTGATCGCCGCCCCGCTGGCGCTCGGCCCGCTTGCCTGCCCCGCCTATGCCCAGGCGCCCTGGCCAACCCGGCCCATCCGTATTGTGATTCCCTTCGGCACCGGGGGCGGGACGGATATCACCACGCGGCTTTTGGCCCCGAAAATGGCGGAAATCCTGGGCCAGCCCGTGGTGCTGGAAAACCGCCCCGGCGCGGGTGGTGTGGTCGGCACGGATTACGTCGCGAAGCAGCCGCCGAATGGCGAGGTTTTTGTGCTCTCAACCCTTTCGCCCATCGCCCTCGCCCGCGGCTTGCCGGCGCCGGTGCCCTTTGATGCGCGGACCGATCTGGTGGCGGTGGCGCCGACCGTCTTTGTGCCCATCGCGCTGGCCGTCACCACGCGCAATTTCGCGCCCACCACGGCAGCCGAGTTCATCGCAACCCTGAAGGCCGCGCCGGGGCGCTATCAATATGGCTCCTCGGGCATTGGCACTTCGGGGCATATCGCCTCGGCCAGTTTCTGCGTGCGCACGGGGACGGATGCGGTGCATGTGCCCTATCGTGGCGGCGGGCAGGTTTTTACCGCGCTCACGGCAGGCGAAATTCAATTCTGCTGCGATATCCCCTCCCTCCTGAAAGGGTTTCAGGATGCCGGCACGGCGCGGGTGCTGTTTGTCGCGACCGATCAGCGGTCTTCCCTGCTGCCCAATGTGCCAACGGCGGCCGAGGCAGGGATCGCCGGCTATAAATCCCATTCCTGGTATGGATTTTTCGCCCCGCGCGGCACGCCGGCGGCCATTGTCGCGCGGCTCGCCGCCGCCACCGAACAGGCGCTGTCCGATCAGGCGATCAATCAGCGCTTTGAGGAAATGGGCACCCCCGCCATGCGCGGCTACACGCCCGAGCGATTCGCGGCCTATGTGCGGGATGAGATTGCCTTCTGGGAACCCGAAGTGCGCAGCCTTGGCATCAAGGCTGAATAGAATCAGCGCTTCACCTTGTTCGGCCGACTGAGCACGACAACTGCCTCCAACTGACCGGACCAGAGGAATTGATCAATCGGCGTGGCGGCATCCACCCGCCAGCCCTGATCGGCAAAAAAGCGCATATCCCGCGCCAAGGCCTGCGGGTTGCAGGACACATAAATCACCGCCGGCACGGCAGAACGCGCCAGCAATGCCGCCTGTTCCTCGGCCCCGGCGAAGGGGGGGTCCAGCACCACCGCGGCGAAGGGCGCCAATTCCGCCACCGTGAGTGGCTGGCGCACCAAATCCCGCCGCGTCGCGACCAGGGGCAGCCCTGCCTTGGCCGCAGCATTGGCGAGCGCCGCCACCGCCGCCCCATCCGATTCGAAGGCCGTGACCCGCCCCCGCCGCGCCAAGGCCAGGCTGAGCGTGCCATAGCCCGCATGCAGATCAGCAATCCGCCCCCGCCCAGCGAGCTTGGTGGGCAGACCGGCCAGCATGGCAGCGATGATCGCCCGCTCCCCTGCCGCGCTGGCTTGCAGGAAGGCGCCGGGTGCGGGTGTGACCGCCACACCGCTCAGCGTGATGGCCACCGGCCCAAGCTGGGCCGCGACCTCTGCCGGGCCATTGCCGCGCGCCCAGGCGATTCGCGCCAGACCCTGCGCCGCCGCAAACCCCGCCAGCAGCGCCCGCCCCGCCGCGTCCAAAGTGCCATCGGTGCGCAGCAGCAAATCCGGCCCGGTATCAAGCAGGTTCAGCACCGCCGACCCATCGCGCTTCAACGCCGGCAGGCGCGGCAGCAAATCCCGCAGCGGCCCGAGCAGCGCCACCAGGCGCGGATGCAGCACCGGGCAGGCGGCGATATCCAGAATGGCTGCACTGCCGGCGACGTGAAACCCAAGCCGGAGCCCATCCGTCCCGCGCCGGATGGCAAAATCAGCGCGCCTGCGCGCGCCAGCTTGTGTCGTGATGGTCTCGGCAATCGGCGCCTCGGCAAAGCCACCCCGCCCCAGGGCCACGCGCAGCTTGTCGCGCTTCCAGGCCGCTTGCGGCGCCGGCGCCCAATGTTGCAACGCGCAACCGCCACAGCCTGCCGTGAAATGCGCGCAGGCAGGCGCGATGCGATCCGCGCTTGGGGTGATGATGTCCTGAATGGCGGCCAGCGCCCCATCACCGCGCTTGCCGGTGATGGTGACATTCAGCCTCTCGCCAGGAAGCGCCTGCGGCACATAGATCGGGCCGGGGGCGATACCATCGCCGCCCGCGCCCATACGCTCAATCAGGATTTCCACGGCTGGCGCGTCGGCGAGATCAGCCGAAGGCGTTCAACCCGGTCTGCGCCCGGCCCAGGATCAACGCATGCACATCATGCGTGCCTTCATAGGTATTGACCGTCTCCAGGTTCATGACGTGGCGAATGACGTGATACTCATCCACAATGCCATTGCCGCCATGCATGTCGCGCGCAACGCGGGCAATATCCAAAGCCTTGCCGCAATTATTGCGCTTGACCAGGCTGATCATCTCGGGCGCGGCCTTGTGTTCGTCAAACAGGCGCCCCACGCGCAGCACCGCATGCAGGCCAAGCGTGATTTCGGTTTGCATATCGGCCAGCTTCTTCTGCACGAGCTGCGTCGCCGCCAGCGGCTTGCCGAACATGATGCGGTTCAGCGTGTAATCCCGCGCCGCATGCCAGCAGAATTCCGCTGCCCCCAGCGCGCCCCAGGCAATGCCATACCGCGCGCGATTGAGGCAGGAGAAAGGACCCGCCAAAGACCGCACACCCGGCAGGCGGTTTTCTTCCGGCACGAACACCTCATCCATCATGATCATGCCGGTGACGGAAGCGCGCAGGCTGAACTTGCCTTCAATTTTCGGGAAAGTCAGGCCCTTCATGCCGCGTTCCAGCACAAAGCCACGCAGAATGCCCTCATCATCCTTGGCCCAGACAACGGCCAGATCGGCGATGGGTGAATTGGTGATCCAGGTTTTTGAACCGCTCACGATATAACCGCCATCCACCTTCCTGGCGCGCGTGCGCATGGAATTGGGATCAGACCCCGCATCGGGTTCGGTCAGGCCAAAGCAGCCCACCCATTCGCCGGTGCGCAGCTTCGGCAGGTATTTTTGCTTCTGTTCTTCCGAGCCATAGGCATGGATCGGGAACATGACCAATGAGGATTGCACGCTAAACGCACTGCGATAGCCGGAATCGACGCGTTCCACTTCGCGCGCCATCAGCCCATAGGACACATAGGAAACGCCGGCGCAGCCATAGCCATCCAGCGTCGCACCCAGAAAACCCATTTCGCCGAATTCATTCATGATGTCGCGATCAAAGCGCTCATGCCGATTGGCTTCCAAAACGCGGGGCATCAGCCGTTCCTGGCAGAATTGCCGCGCGCTGTCGCGGATCATGCGTTCTTCTTCCGTCAGCGCTTCTTCAAGCAGCAAGGGGTCTTCCCAGGTGAAGGGCGCGATGGCGGTCTTCTTCGGTGGGGTCACGACATTCATGTGGCTATCCTCAACTCTGGCTTTGCTTTGCAGGATAAAATGACGTTTGCGGGCGAGTCAGGCGGCGTCAACCTCGGGCGCTGCCTCCACCGCAGCCGGCGCGGCGGGACGACGCGGGCGCGGGATCGGGATCAGCATGAAGGCCGGCACCAAATCACCGAACCCCTGCACGGGCGGGCCAAGGTCATCGCGCCGGTCACGGTTGCGATAATCGCGATCCTGGCGCGGTGCCTCACGTTCACGCGGCGGCAGGTCACGCATGGCGGCTTCACGCAGCGCGAATTCGCTTGGCTGCGCATCACGGTCGCGCCGCGGCGCGCGATCACGCCTATTTGCGTCGCGGCCTTCCTGCGCTTCGGGGCGCGGGCGGCGTTCTGGGCGCTCCCGCCGGGCGGGGGCCTCAGCCGAAATTTCTTCCGGCGCTTCCGGGCGCGGCGCGCGGTCCGGCGCATCACGGCGGCCACGTTCCGGCCGCCCCCGCCCGCCATCGCGGCGATCCGGCCGACGCGCTGGGCCAGCGCGGCCACGGCCCCGCCTGGTGGAGGTCAGCGCTTCCTGAATCTCCGCTTCCGTCACCGGCTCCAGCCCTTCGATATCCAGAAGCGGGATCGGTTTGCCGGTCAGTTTTTCGATGGCGGCGACATTCTTCGCATCATCGGCGGTTGCGATCGTATAGGCATGGCCTTCTCGCCCCGCGCGACCGGTGCGGCCAATGCGATGCACGTAATCTTCCGAATGAAAGGGCACATCGAAATTGAACACATGCGAAAGCCCGCCAATGTCAAGCCCGCGTGCGGCGACATCGGAACAGACCAGCAGCTGCAATTCATCCGCCTTGAAGGCATTAAGGGTGGCGAAGCGCTGGCTTTGATCCATATCGCCATGCAAGGCGCCCACGCTGAAGCCATGCTTCTTCAGCGATTTGTACAGGATATCCACTTCGATCTTGCGATTGCAAAAAATCAGCGCATTGGTCACCTGTTCGCGCCGGATCAGCCGGCGCAACGCCTCGCGCTTGTCAAAAGGCTGCACGTAAGCAAGGCCCGTCGTGATCGTGGTCGCGACCGAAGCCGGGCGGGCTACCGTGATTTCCTTCGGGTTGGACAGGAAAGCATCCGCGAGGCGCCGGATTTCCGGCGCCATTGTCGCGCTGAAGAACAGGGTTTGGCGGAGCGGCGGCAGCATGGAAACAATGCGCTCCACATCCGGAATGAAGCCCATATCGAGCATCCGGTCCGCTTCATCAATCACCAGCACCTTGCAATCGGCGAGCAGCACACGGCCACGATCAAAAAGATCAAGCAGGCGGCCGGGGGTCGCGATCAGCACATCCACGCCCTTTTCCAGCACATCGCGCTGGTCATTCATGCTCTCACCGCCGATCAGCAGCGCGTGGTTCAGCTTCAGATATTTGCCGTATTTCTCGAAATTCTCGGCAACCTGCAACGCAAGCTCGCGGGTTGGTTCCAGGATCAGGCTGCGCGGCATGCGTGCCTTGGCGCGTGAACCAGTCAGGATATCGAGCATGGGCAGCACGAAGGATGCGGTCTTGCCCGTGCCGGTTTGCGCGCAACCCAGCACATCGCGGCCCATCAGCACATGCGGGATGGCCTGTTCCTGAATGGGCGTTGGGTGGCGATAGCCCGATTCCGTCACCGCCTTCACGATTTCCTCAGACAAGCCAATGGAATCGAAAGTGGCGCGGTCTTCTTCCGGGATGGGCAGCACCTCGGGCGCGGATTCCGCCACTTCCGGGGCGGCTTCCGCGGCCGGCGCTTCGGCCAGCGGGGCTTCTTCGGCTGGCGCGGCTTCAGACATTGCGGGCGCCGGGGGAAGGGTTTGCGGTTCGCTTGGGACAGCCTCGGTGGCGGTCACTTCAGTATTTTCGTTCAACTTCAATCGCTTTCTAGGCCCGCGCTATCAGCGCTTGGCGGTGGGTGCGGGAAAGGCCGAGCCCCGGCGGGGCGCGCATGCCGGGGCCGGCGGATCCGGCCCGCCTTACCGCGAGCGCGCCCCCTATGCGCCCATACCGCGCCGGAATCAAGGATTTCCGTTGCCTTGGGTGGGGCTTGCCTGGACGGTTGCGCCGCTGCGGGGATAGTTTCCGTCCATGGCTCAGGACGAAACGCTTTTATTGCTCCCCGGCATGCTCTGCGATGCCCGGCTCTGGCGCGACCAGATCGAAGCCTTCAGCGCCTCCCGCCGGGTCGTGGTCGCTTGCCTGACCGGGTATGACAGCATCGCTGCCATGGCGGAAGCCGCCCTTGCCGGGCTCGATGGGCCATTGGCCGTTGCAGGGCTTTCCATGGGGGGTCATGTGGCGCTGGAAGTGATCCGCCGCGCGCCGGGCCAAGTCACGCGCTTGGCGCTATTCGACAATTCGGCCCGCGCGGATACGCCGGAACAGACCGAACATCGGCGCGGATTGCTCACCCTTGCCCAGACCGGGCGTTTTCGCGGCGTGACGCCACGCCTGCTGCCCATGCTGGTGCATCCTTCCCGCCTGAATGGCCCCCTCGCGGCAGAGGTGATGGCCATGGCGGAACGGGTTGGGCGTGACGCTTTCCTCCGCCAGCAAACCGCGATCATGGGGCGCGTCGACTCCCGGCCCGATTTGCCCGCTATCCGCGCGAGAACGCTGGTGGCGGTAGGCGAGGATGATTTGCTGACACCGCCCCACCTCGCTGAGGAAATGGCCGCTGCCATTCCGGGCGCGCGCTTGGTCCGCTTCGCCGGTTCGGGCCATTTGCCGAGCATGGAAGTGCCGGAAGCGGTGAATGCGGCGATGGCCGAATGGTTGGCCGACTAGGCACAAAAAAAGCGCGGCCCTTTCGGCACCGCGCTTCTTTCGCTTACAGCCCTAAATCACGCCGCCTTTGCCATCCCGCGCAGCACGTAATGCAGGATGCCGCCATTCTTGTAGTATTCCACCTCATCGGCGGTATCCACACGGCACAGCACCTCGGTCTTCACGGTGGACCCATCGGCGCGGGTGATGACAACATCCATCATCATGCGCGGCGAAAGCTTTTCCACGCCCAGGATGTCAATCTTCTCATCGCCCGTGAGGCCAAGGCTCTGGCGGCTTTCGCCTTCCTTAAACACCAAGGGCAGCACGCCCATGCCGACCAGGTTTGAACGATGGATACGCTCAAAACTTTCGGCAATCACGGCCTTGATGCCAAGCAGATAGGTACCCTTCGCCGCCCAATCGCGTGAAGATCCCGTGCCATATTCCTTGCCGCCAATCACCACCAGCGGCACGCCTTCATTCTTGTAGCGCATCGCCGTGGTGTAGATCGGCGCCACATCACCCGAAGGGTAATGCTTGGAAATGCCACCTTCCACGCCGGGCACCATTTCATTGCGGATGCGCGGATTGGCGAAGGTGCCGCGCATCATCACCTGATGGTTGCCGCGCCGCGCGCCATAGCTGTTGAAATCCGCCTGACGCACCTGGTGTTCCAGCAGATATTCACCCGCCGGCGACGCCTTCCGGATATTCCCCGCCGGCGAGATATGGTCGGTGGTGATAGAATCCGCGAGCTGCGCCAGGATGCGCGCCCCCTTCACATCACCCACCGGCTTCGGGTCCGCCGTCATGCCTTCAAAGTAAGGAGGGTTCTGCACATAGGTGCTGCCCGAATTCCAGCGATAGGTATCGCTGCCGGCTTCAACGCGAATGGCCTGCCATTGCGTCGGACCCTTGAAGACATCGCCATAACGCTCCTGGAACATCTCACGCGTCACAGCGGCGTGAACGGTATCGTTCACTTCCTTCTGCGTCGGCCAGATATCCTTGAGGTAGACCGGCTGGCCATCACGGCCCGTGCCAATCGGTTCTTTCGTCAAATCCTTGCGGATCGTGCCAGCCAGCGCATAGGCCACCACCAGCGGCGGCGAGGCAAGGTAATTCGCGCGCACATTGGCATGCACACGGCCTTCGAAATTGCGATTGCCCGACAGCACCGAAACGCCGACCAGCTTGTTGTTTTCAATCGCATCCACAATGGCATCCGGCAGCGGGCCGGAATTGCCGATGCAGGTGGTGCAGCCATAGCCCACCGTCTGGAAGCCAAGCGCATCCAGATGCGGCGTCAGCCCGGCCTTGTTCAGATATTCCGTCACCACCTGAGACCCAGGCGCGAGCGAGGTCTTCACCCAAGGCTTCGCCGTCAGGCCCTTTTCCACCGCCTTCTTCGCAACCAGGCCGGCTGCCACCAGCACATAAGGGTTCGATGTATTGGTGCAGGAAGTGATGGCCGCAATCACAACATCGCCATGGCCGAGGTCATAATTCGCCCCTTCCACCGGCACGCGCAAATCCGCCTGATCGCCCGGCACACCCATGGTGCCCGCCGCCAAATCCTTGAGGAAGGCTGGCGCAGCATTGCTGAGTGCGACCCGATCCTGCGGCCGCTTCGGCCCCGCCATGGAAGGTTCAACGGTGCTCAGGTCCAGTTCCAGCGTATCGGTGAAGACCGGATCAGGCGCGCCCGCTTCGCGGAACATGCCCTGCGCCTTCAAATACTCGCGCGTCAGGTTGATGCGATGCTCATCACGGCCAGAAAGGCGCAGATATTCGAGCGTCGTGTCATCCACCGGGAAGAAGCCGCAAGTCGCGCCATATTCGGGCGCCATATTGCCAATGGTCGCACGATCCGCGAGCGGCAGGTGCGCCAAACCAGGGCCGAAGAATTCAACGAACTTGCCGACCACGCCCTTCTTGCGGAGCATTTGCGTGACCGTCAGCACCAGATCGGTCGCCGTCACGCCTTCCTTCACGGAACCGGTCAGCTTGAAGCCAATCACATCGGGGATCAGCATGGCAATCGGCTGGCCGAGCATGGCGGCTTCCGCTTCAATGCCACCGACACCCCAGCCCAGCACGCCAAGGCCATTCACCATGGTCGTGTGGCTATCCGTGCCATAGCAGGAATCGGGGAAGGCAAAGACATCGCCGGTATCCGTCGCGGTCCAAACCACCTGCGCCAAATATTCCAGGTTCACCTGGTGGCAAATGCCCGTGCCCGGCGGCACGACGCGGAAATTATTGAAGGCTTCCTGACCCCAGCGGAGGAATTCGTAACGCTCACCATTGCGTTCAAATTCGATATCCACATTCTGCTTCAGCGCATTGCCGGTGCCCGAGACATCCACCATCACGGAATGGTCAATCACCAAATCCACAGGCACCAGCGGGTTTACCTTGCGCGGATCGCCACCCAGGCCAAGCAGCGCATCGCGCATCGCGGCCAAATCCACCACGGCGGGCACGCCAGTGAAATCCTGCAAAAGAATGCGCGCGGGGCGGAAGGGCACTTCCTTGTCGGAACGGCCATCCTTCACCCATTCGGCGATCTTCTTGGCGTCATCCACGGTGTAAGAACGGCCATCTTCGAAGCGCAGCACATTCTCCAACAGCACCTTGAGGCTATAGGGCAGGCGGGTGATATCGCCGATGCTCTTTGCTGCCTCGGGCAGGCTGAAATAGTGATAGGTCTTGCCGTCCACGCTGAGCGTGCGACGGGTCTTCAGGCTGTCTTGCCCGATCATCCGCATGGTTGGTTACCCTTCCTCAAGCGCGCTGGCCTTGCGCGGCCGCGCCAATGCTGGCTTTAAAGCATGGAGATTGTATGCGGTCCATTAGCGGGGGGCGGATTTGGCGGCGGGGCAACCCATTTTGGATGTGCGGGATCTTGCCTGCATCCGGGGCGACCGGGCGATCTTCGCTGGGCTAAGTTTCACCGTGCCCGCCGGTGGCGCGCTGCTGCTGACCGGCGCCAATGGCGCGGGGAAATCCAGCCTGCTCCGCGTCATTGCCGGTCTGCTGCCGGCGGCGGCTGGTGAGGTGCTGCTGGAAGGCGCGCCGGCCCGCGCCGATGCTGCCGGCCATGCGCTCAGGCTGCGCTACATTTCCAGCCAGGATGCGCTGAAGCCGGCGCTGACAGTGGCCGAAAACCTAGCCTTTTACGCGGCACTTTGGGGGGGCGAGGTGACGCCCGCCCTGGAAGCGCTTGGCCTTGGCGCGTTGGCGTCCCTGCCGGGGCGGGTGCTGTCCACGGGGCAAAGGCGGCGCCTAGCCTTGGCGCGGCTTGCCTTGGCGCCGGCGCGGCTTTGGTTGCTGGATGAACCAAGCCTGGGCCTGGATGCGGCTTCCGTCGCGCGGCTTGGTGATTTGATGGCGCGCCACCGCGCCGCCGGCGGCGCCATTCTTGCCGCGACCCATCTGCCCTTGCCCCTGCCCGATGCGCGGGAGCTGAAGCTATGAATGCCAGCGTCTTCGGCGGGTTTCTCGCGGTGCTTGGGCGCGAATGGAAGCTCGCGCTGCGCCACCCTTCCGATACCTTGGCGGCAGTCTTGTTCTTTGTGCTGGTGGCGGCGCTTTTCCCCTTCGGAGTCGGCCCGGCGCCTGAGACGCTTTCCCGCTTGGCGCCGGGCGCCTTACTGGCCGCCGCTTTGCTCGCCGCACTTTTGCCGCTGGATCGGCTGTTCGGGGCAGAGGCTGAGGATGGCTCGCTCGATCAATTGCTGCTTTCTGGCCTGCCGCGCGGGGTGCTGGCGGCGGCCAAGGCGCTTGGCCATTGGCTGACCACGGGCGTTCCGTTGATTGCGGCGACCCCCATCGCAGCGGCGATGCTCAATCTGCCGGTGGAAGCCTGGGGGGTGGCGATGATGGCCCTTGCCTTGGCCACCGCGCTTTTGTCGCTGCTCGGCACCTTGGGCGCGGCGCTGACGCTTGGCGCGCGGCGCGGCGGCGTGCTGCTGCCATTGCTCGTGTTGCCACTCGCGATTCCGGCGGTGATTTTCGGCGCGGCAGCGATTGAAGCCGCCAGCGCCGGGCTTTCCGCCGCGCCCTTTCTGCTGCTGCTCGGTGCTGGAGTGTCACTGGCAGCGCCGCTCGCGCCCTTGGCAGCGGGGGCGGCACTGAGCGGAGAGTGAACATCAGGGGATGTTTGGCGTGAGGCGCCTTGAAAGAAGCGATCAACGAGGCGTAGGCGTAGGCGGACGCGGCTGTCCAGGCGCGGCTGGCTGTGCAGGAGCGGCTTGCTGTCCGGGTGCGGCCTGCCGCGCGGCTTCGGATGGAGGCGCCAATTGCACAAGCTGCGTCGGGTTCACGCAACATGCTCTACCTCTTTTCTTTCGAGCATCGTCACGCGTTCAGATTTTCCATCTGAACGCGTTCCGCTCTATTGGCCGAGGTATTGGGCTTGGCCCTGATGGGCGCCATAGCGATGCCGATTCGGCATCCTCAGCGAAATTTGATTTTTGGTAACAACTTATCGCAGCTTCCAGGCCGCCAGGCGTGACCATCCGGCTTGCCATTGAAGTGTAATTTGTCGTTCTTTGTCGCTTGTCCAAAAAATTGACCCTATCGCATGGTTTTGGGGTAAACATTTGAATTATAAACGTAAATTTTGAGAGATCCAGCGCGCCAGCCGGCACGCCCCGCCCCGCCCGCCACGCGCAAGCGCGAATCCGGGGCGATTGCAGCCGCGCCATGGGGTGCAAGGATGTAACTAAAGGGTTGCAAAGCCGGGCTGAACTGTGGATATCTGGCTATTAGGAAAGTCTTAACCTGTCTGGACTGGCGCCTACCCGAAAGAGCAAGGCTAATTCATTGTAACGGGAGCTTTGCATGTTGTCTGATCAGAAGAGCACTTCCTGCCGCGCGACGTTATTGGCCGGTGTATCAGGCTTGGCCCTGATGGGCGCCGTAGCGATGCCAATGGGTTCAGCCAAGGCGCAGGATGCGGTGTTGATAGATAATGGCGGGGTTCCTGCCCCCTCACTCGTCACGATCACCGGCAGCACTGACATGTTTGTCCCCGGAACCCTTGGTGTGGGTGGTGCCACGACGGTCGGCTCGCTGGATGCCGGGGCTGGTACGATCCAGACGACGGGCACCGTCCAAGGCACTACTGTGTCGTCGACCGGTAACGTGACGGCTGTGGGCAACATGAGCACGACGAATGGCAACATTACCACGGGGAGTGGCAACATCGACACAGGGGCGGGCAATATTACCGCTGGCCCGAACATCACGCTCAATGGTACGACAGGGCAGGTCAGTGGGTCCTCTGTCGCAGCGACGGGAACCGTGAGCGGCGGTACTGTGTCGTCGACCGGTAACGTGACGGCGACGGGCAACATCAGCACAGGGACGGGCAACGTTAGCACCACGTCGGGCAATATTACCGCTGGCCCGAACATCACGCTCAATGGTACGACAGGGCAGCTCAGTGG
>JADCFQ010000023.1 GCA_020249435.1 Roseomonas sp.
GCACCATTTACCAGGCCGCGAATAACCCGCAGCGGATGGTCAGAAAGCACACGCTTTTCAAGATCAACATAGCTGAACAGGGAACCAGCCACCGCGTCATTGCCACGCATCGCAACCTCGACCAAATGCAACGACAGTGAATCATAAATACGCAAATCAGGCTACGAATTTCAGCAGCCTGCTAGGACGCCTTCATTTATGCGCCTTTCCAATCATTTATAGGTATCGCAGGGTTGAATTGTTTTCGATGGGTCCATCTTGCGGATGCTCCTGCAAAGCGCTTAGGCTTAGCCAACCTCGGGTTAAGCAGGAGACGTAAATGACAAAGACAGATCGCCGTTCCCTTTTCGCGCTGGCCGCCGCCATGGCCGCCGGGGCTTCCGTGTCGGCTCAGGCCCGGCCGCTGGACCAGGTGCTTTCTTCGAAGCGGCTGCGTGCGGGCATCAACCCCACCCTGCCGCCCTTCGGCACCTTCAATGAACGCAACCAGATTGACGGGTTTGATGCCGATATCGCCCGCGAAATCGCGCGGCGGATGAATGTGGAACTTGAAATCGTCCAGGTCGGCAGCCCGGATCGTATTCCCTTCCTGCAGTCGGACCGCATTGACATTGTGCTGGGCGCCATCACCCGCACCGTCGAACGCGCTTTGGTGATTGACTATACCCAGCCGCTGCATACGCAATCCATGGTGGTGTTGACAAAATCCTCTGGCACCGCGGTGCCCATCGCAAAACCGGCGGATTTGAATAATCGTCAGGTGCGGATGGTTCAGGTGCGCGGCACGGTTGGCGTGCCCTGGCTGCAGGCGAATGCGGCGCAGGCGCAGGTGACGCTGCTGGACAATTACCCGGATTGCTTCCGAGCCCTGGCGCAGGGCCGCGCGGATGCCATGGTGGATGTTGCGGAATCGATCGTTATCCCGATGCGTAACTTCCAAGGCGTGCCTTGGAAAATCCTGGACGATGTGCTGGCAAGCTTCTGGGTTGGCATTGGCGTGCAAAAGGGCAATACCGCGCTCCGTGATGTGCTGAATGTCGTGCTGTTCGAAATGCACCGTTCCAACTTCGTCAATCAAACCTGGGAAAAGTGGTTCGGCGTGCCGATGACAACGCGCATCCCCTTCAACCCGATGTTCTGACATGTCCCTGCAATACGGGCAGGTTCTGCACTACCTGCCCGATTTTCTGCTGGGTGCCGGCATGGCGCTCTGGATCGCGGCGCTGGCCTTTGCGGGCGGGCTGCTGATTGGCCTGGTTGGGGCGGCCATGCTGACGCAGGGGCCGCGTTGGGTGCGCGTGCCGGTGATTGGTTACGTGCGCTTCTTCACCTATACGCCACAGCTTGTGCAGATATTCTTTCTGTTCTTCGCGCTACCGGAATTCGGCATCATCCTTTCACCCATCACCGCCGTGCTGATCGGCATGACCCTGAATGCGGGCGCCTATTTGACCGAGATTGAACGCGCGGGCTTTGCCTCGGTCCCGCAGGCGGAATTGGATGCGGCAGAAACGCTTGGGTTTTCCCGTGCGCAGACCGTCTGGTATGTGATTGCGCCGCATGTCGTGCGCACACTCTACCCCTCGCTTTCCAATCACTACATCATCATGACCTTGGGCACCTCCATGGCGGCGATTTTCGGGGTGGAGGAACTCACGGGTCGAGCGCTGAATGCCAATGCGATTTCTTTTCGGTCCGTGGAGATATTCTCGATCACCGCAGGGATTTATATTCTGCTGACAATCATCGCGTCCGTGCTGCTTTGGTTGCTTGGGCGATGGTTATTCCGCGTGAAGGCGAGGGTTTTCTGAGCGATGTCCGCCTGGCAAATCCTGGCCAATGAGGCGCCGCGCTTTTTCACCTGGTGGAATATGCTGTTCCTGGGCCAGGCGGTGCTGAATACGCTGATCGCTTCGATCTTTGGCTGTGCGCTTGGCTATGCGCTGGGCTTTCTGCTGGCGACGCTGCGTCTGCCACAAGTGATGCCCTTTGCGCCAATCCGCAGCCTGGCGATTCTGTGGGTGGAAATCTTTCGGCGTATTCCGTTTCTTGTTCTGCTGCTGCTGGTGTTTTTTCTGGGTCAGGTGTTGCGGTTGGAAGCGCCCTTATGGGCAGTAGCCATCACCGCCGTTGCCATCCGCATGAGTGCGCTGGCGGCCGAGAATGTGCGCGCCGGGTATGACAGCGTGCGCCCGCAGCAATGGGAAGCGGCGCTGACCATGAACCTGCCGGCGCTGACCGCACTCAGGCGTGTGGTGCTGCCGCAATCCTGGCGGGTTATTCTGCCGCCTTCGATTGTGCATGTGCTCAGTATGGTTAAGGAAACCTCGCTGGTGTCACAAATCGGCTTCATTGAAATCACCTTTGCCGCGAAAATGCTGACCCAACGTGGCTTCAGCGCCATGATCACCTATGGCACGGCGCTGATTTTGTATTTCTGCGTGTCTTGGGCTTTGGCGTCCTTGGCGCGGGCCGCTGAACGTCGCCTGACGACACGGCCTTCGCTTACAATCCCGACGCCTTGAGTGCAGTGGTCAGCGCCGCCGCATCTGCCGCATCCACAGGCGGTTGCGGGGGGCGGATGGTCGCATCAGCGATGATGCCCATCTCTCGCAGGCACCATTTCAAGCGCGCGGTGGCGCGGCCCCCGGGCGGGGCGCCGTAAATCGCCTCGGCCAGGGGTTCCAGTTTTTCATGCAGCGCGCGTGCTGCCGGCAGATCATTCGCCCGCACCGCCGCATCCAAGGCGACGATTTCATCGGGCATGATATCGGCGAGTGATACAAGGCTGCCATCACTGCCATGCACCATGCAGGCCAGCAGATGCTCATCGCCGCTGGCGCAGACAGCAACATCCGGGCGCAGCCGCTTCACCTGGCGGCGCAGCGCATCATAGCCATCCACTTCCCAGCCGCCTTCCTTGATGCCGATAACGGTTTCAATCTTCAGTAATTCCGCCATGGTTTCCGGTGTGAAACCCATGCGCCCGGCAGCGTGATGCGCTTGGAACAGGAATAACGGCATGCCCGGAACGGCTTCAGCGATGGCGCGGTGATGCAGCACGGCCATGGCGGTGGTATGCGCCAAGGCGAAGGCATTGGGCAGAAAAACCATGATGGCATCAGCGCCCGCTGCCCGCGCTTCCCGCGCTTCTTCTGCCGCTTCCAGCGAGCTTTCGGCATTCACGCCAGCAACGATCAGGCGTGTTGCGTCAATAGTGGCGCGGGTCACTTCTACCGCACGGCGTTTTTCGGCGCGGGTGATGACGTAATTCTCGCCCGCGTGACCATTGATCAAAACGCCGCGAATGCCAGGGCGCATCACGCAATGCGCGGTATGGGCAGCATAGGCATCCCAATCCGGCGCAAAATCCGCGCGCATCGGCAAGACGGTTGAAGGATAGATGCCGTGAAAGCGCGTATCATTCATGCGGAATTGCTCCCTTGGTGGAGAAGCCGATCTATCGGAAATAGCGGCAGTTCTGGCGCCTCGCCCAATATCGCTTGTGCCAGGATGCGGCCCATATAGGGGCCGCTGGTATAGCCCGAATGCACGCTGCCGATGATCCAGGCATCATCAATGCCGGGGATGGGGCCGATGGCGGGTAGCGCATCCGCTGTTTCCGCTTCCAGCCCCAGCCAAGAACGAACAACCCGCGCCTGCCGCAAAGCCGGCACGGTATGCGCCGCGAGCCGCACATTGCCGAGGAAATTTTCTGGCCGTACCGCGACGCCACCGCGCGTGCGATCGCCAATGCCTTGCCAGCCGCCACCGATCAGCACCGTGCCATTGGCATATTGCTTGAGACTCAAAAGACCAGAGGCAACGCCAAGCACCGTGCGCATCACGGGTGGCATGCGTTCAGTCACCACCAGCTGATTGATCAGCACCTTGATCGGTAGCGTCACGCCAAGCCAGGCCGCCATATCCTGCAACCAAACACCACCCGCCAGCACCACGCGCTGCGCGGCAACCGGGCCTGCTTCCGTATCCAGCACAAAGCGTCCATTAATGCCGCGCACCGGCGTTGCTTCCATCAGCGTAACGCCCGCTTCCTGCAAGGCAGCGCGAAAGGCGCGCCCGGTCAGATAGGCCGAGGCAAAGCCATCAATCGGGCAATGCCCCGCGAGCTTAACGCCATCCGCCAGGCCAGGTTCAATCGCCTGCGCGGCGCTTCCATCAATCAATTCAATCGGTGCGCCGGCTGCGCGGCGAATGCGCGCGCGTTCTTCCAACATGGCGGCTTCCGCATCCGTGAAGGCAACCGAAAGACCAGGGCAGGAGGTCGCCAGCACATCGCCACCGGCGCACCATTTGGGCATGGCCATCCACATCTCATGCGCGCGGAGCGCATAGGGGATCAGCGCCGCGCGCGTCATTTGCATCGTCAGCGTGCCGGCATTGACGCCCGAAGCCTCGCGACAAATCTCGCCACGATCAAGCAACACAACGCGCATACCGCCACGGGCGAGGAACAGCGCCGTCGCGCAACCCATGACACCAGCGCCTATGACGGCAACGTCAAAGCGCGACATCATATTGGCGCCGGCGCCGGCACGGGAATATCGGCGTAATCGAAATCACCAAGGATCGCTTCCATCGGCACTGGGCGGAGCGGAATGCGGCCCGTGGTGAAGCCGACATCGGCCACGCTGACGCCGCGCGCCGAGGAAAGCAGCGCGCCCGCGGCCTCACCGCACATGCGCCCCTGGCAAGGCCCCATGCCGCAGCGCGTGAAATGCTTCAGTTGATTGATCGTGCCAGCCCCCGCCGCCGCGGCGTCTTCAATGGCTGCGCGGGTCACACCTTCGCAACGGCAGATGATCGTCTCGGCAGGGATCGCTTGGATCATGGCAGGGCGCAGCGCCATCATGCGCGCCATGGCGGCGCCGGTGCGCCGAGCGCGTGCCAGTGCCGCGTCTTCCTCCGGTGCGTTTGCCGTGTTGAAACCAAGGTCCTGCAAGGCCGTGCGCGCGGCAAGGCGGCCGGCTGCCGGCGCGGCGGCGGCACCGCGCACGCCGGTACCATCTCCGGCAGCGTAAAGGAAAGGCACGCTGGTGCGTTGCGCGGCATCCAAGACCGGTACCCAACCGCCATCTTCCGGCCGATGCGCATGCCGGGCGCGATAGGTGCGGCTGGCTTCCGTGGCCGGCACCAGACCATGACCGACGCAAAGCGCATCGGCTGCAAAAATACGATCGCCCACGCGCACATGGGTGAGAACCTTATCACCCTCGGCCGCCGTCACCTGTGCGCCTGCCAATACAGGCACGCGCGATGCGAGAAGCTTGGCGCGCCAAGCGATACCCTGCGTCAGCAGATCAGGCCGCGCGGCAAGGGCGGGCAGCGCGCGGAGCCATTCGCCTTGCGTGGCCGCGTCAACCACCGCCGCAACCGAACCGCCCCCCGCCAAAATCTTCGCGGCGACCGCGTAAAGCAGTGGCCCGGCACCTGCGACGACGACTCGCCGCCCCGGCAAGATGCCTTGCGCCTTCAGCAAAATGGTTGCGGCGGCCAGGCCGATCACGCCGGGCAAAGTCCAGCCTGGAAAAGGGATAATCCTTTCATGCGTGCCGCAGCATAAAATCAGCGCGCGCGCCTGAAGCGTGAAGGGCACACCATCCGCGCCGAGCGCCGAAAGGCTGAAGGGCGCATGGGCTTGGCCTTCCGGCACCAGCGGCCCGCCGCCCAGGCCCCAAACGCGACAGCCGGTGCGAAGTTCGGCACCAGTTTTCGTGAGCGCGGCGCGCAGCGCATCGCCCGCACGCCGGTCAGGATCGGGCTTGGCATGAAAACCGGGTGGTGCCGCGCGATAGACCTGCCCGCCTGGCGCGGGCGATTCTTCCAATAATACAACGCGCGCTCCGCCGTGCGCGGCTTCGGTCGCTGCCGCCATGCCCGCCGGGCCACCGCCCAAAACGGCAATATCATGGATCATGCGCACGTCACTTCCTGCCCCGCCGCAACGGGCGTGAGGCAGGCCTGCACTAAACGGCCATCAAGGCGCAGTAGGCATTGTTGGCAGACGCCCATCATGCAAAAGGCGGTGCGCGGGCGGGCAGGGTCCTCGCCTTCGCCAAAACGCCATAGGCCGGCTGCGATCAGTGCGGCAGCCAGGCTTTCCCCAGGATGCGCGGCAACCGGCTGCCCTTCCACCGTGATGGTGACAGGTGCGGGGCACGCGATTTGGGGAATGCGGAGCGACATGCGCGCGATAATAGGTGAGCGTGGGCCGCGCGCAACTGCGGTATTGGCTTGACGACCTGCGGAGAAAGCTTCGACTATGCGGCTCTGACAAGGCCGGGACGCGAAGATTTGGCATTCCTTTCCATCAAAGGGTTGACGGTTTCTTATGGCGGCAAGGCCGATGTGCTGCGCGATGTCTCCTTGGATGTCGAACGCGGCGAAGTCATTGGCCTGATCGGCCCATCCGGTTCGGGCAAATCCACTATCCTGCGCACGCTGGTAGGGCTGCTGAAGCCGCGCGCCGGGACGGTGACGCTGGATGGCAGCATCGTGGATTACAGCAGCCGTGCCAGCCTGCGCGGGGCGAGGGACCGCTTCGCCATTGTCTTTCAGCAATATAATCTGTTCCAGAACATGACGGCGCTGCGCAATGTCGCAATTGCGCCGACACTTGTGAAAAGGCGCGCGAAGCATGAGGTGGAAGCCGAGGCACGCGCCCTACTCGCGCGTGTTGGCCTCGCTGAGAAGGTGAATGCCTATCCGGATGAGCTTTCCGGCGGCCAGCAACAACGCGTGGCCATCGCGCGCGCCTTGGCGCTGAAGCCCGATATTCTGCTGCTGGATGAAGTGACGGCCGCCCTGGACCCCGAATTGGTGGGGGAGGTGTTGGACAGTATTCGCGCGCTGCAACGTGACGGCATGACCATGTTGATTGTGAGCCATGAGATGGCCTTCATCCGAGAGGTCGCAAGCCGCGTTGTGTTCCTCGATCAGGGATCAATCATTGAAACCGGACCGCCGGCGGAAGTGTTTGATCACCCACGGAGTCCACGCCTGAAGGAATTCACATCGCGCATCCTGCGGCATTGACCGTCAATGCCGGAACACGGTGTGTCCGGCACCCGTTCATGGGTTGAATAGGAAGGAGGCTTATCATGCCCTTCATCATGCCTGGGATGCATCTGCTGAAAGGTGCGATTGATTGCCATATCCATTGCGCGCCGCATCTTTCAGGGCGTTCAGTCAATGCCTTCGAAGCGGTGCGCCAAGCTGCGGCGGCAGGCATGCGTGGCATTGGCATCATGTGCAATTTCCAGAATACATCAGGCTTGGCCGCGCTAGTGAATGATGAACTTGGGCATTTGGGCGTTGAGGCCTTTGGTGGCCTGATCATGCAACCAACCGCCGGTGGCGTCTCGCTGGAAGCGGCGCGCGCGGCGATTGGCTATGGCTATGGCTATGGTCCAAGTACTGGTGCGCGCTTCATCAGCCTGCCAACGCATCACACGCGCCATGTTGCCATGCAGGAAGGCCGCAGCCCGACTTTTCTTGAGACCACTTTTTCGGTACCTGAAAATGGTGTTGTGCCAGACCCCGTGCCGGCCATCATGGAACTCTGCGCCGCCAAGGATGTTGTTTTCGATTGCGGCCATGTTTCCGGCCGGGAAGCGGTGGCGCTGGTGGAGGAAGCCAGGCGCCGCGGTGCTGCGCGTATCCGCACGCATTGTGCGGGTTATGCGCCTGAGGAAATCGCCGCCATCACAGCGCTTGGTGCCTATGCGGAGTTTTCCTTCTTTGTGCTGACGCATGCAACGCAGGTTGGTTTGACTCATGTGGATGAGGAAAAGCATAGGATCGCCGACAATAATGTCATTCAGGATTTCACGCCGCGCATCCGTGCTGCGGGCGCAAGGGCGATCCTGTCATCCGATGCCGGCGTTTACCTGCTGCCGCCGCCGGTTGAGGCGTTCCGTGAATACCTCATGCTTGTTGAGAGCGAGGGGTTCAGCGAGTTGGAAATTCATCGCATGATTGGTCACAACCCTGCCCATCTTTTCAAGGTCGATATCCAAGCATAGTGTCTGCATACCAACGATTTCGCTATCAAGGTAATCCACCCGCAGACAGGATTATCAGCCCGCTCCACACCACCTCAGCGCACCATCCGCCGCAACCTTGATGGCGCGGAGGTAATCTTCAACATCCACCCATTCATCATGCCCGCCATTCTGGGTCAGATCACCACAAAGCGGCCCAAAGCCAACGGTTGGGATATTCCGCTGCACCATGGGCACGCGAATATCGGATGAGGTATGCATCGCATTCACAAAGGGCGAGAGGCCGGTCACGCGTGAAACCGCGGCACTTACGGCGCCAAATAATGGTGAGTCTGCCGGCAGTTCCGCGCCTGTCACGCCAGAGAGCCATTCAAGCTTCGGCGCATATTGCTTGAGCCAAGCATCCTGTTGCGCAGAAGCCATGATGCAATCGGTGATTTCCTGCTGCACTTTTTCGATGGTCTCACCTGGCGGGAAGGAAACCGCGCCGCCCAGCACGCAGCTTATCGGGATCCGGCTGAAGCGCGCGGCATCACCGCAGGAAATATAGGACACCATGATATTCGTGGCGCGGCCAACAACGCTTTCAATCCCGGCGTGATGCACCCGCGCCCCGCGTGCCTGATCAAGCGCATCTAGCGCGCCCTTCACCAGCATCGCCTTATCCAAGGCATTTACGGCCAAATGCGCAAAAGCCGTATGGCCGGGTTCCTTGGTATCCGGGCCACGGCCCGTCACCGTCACGCGAAAATAAAGTTGCCCGCTGCAAATCGCCTTGATTTCCTGCATGCCAACGCCGCTTTCCGCCGGGTGCACATAAATGGCGGCATCAGCGACATAGCCATGCTGCATCGCCGCCGCGACCCCGCGGGCATGGCGCTTGGATGGCGTGCTGGTCGCGATAATGTCACCGTTGGGCTGCAAGCCTGCCGCGCGAATAACTTTGATGGCTTCAGCCATAATGGCGATGCCGGCCAGATCATCAGCAACCCCCCAGCCATAGACGCGGCCATCCGTGATTGAACCCGCAAAGGGATCATGCCGCCAGGTTTCGGTATTCTTGAGCGGTTCACCATCCGGGTGGCCAAAGAAAATCAGGCTGGGGCCGCCACCGCTGCCGGCCAGGCGCGCAATGATGCTCGCACGTTCCTCACGCGCCATGGCCTCACCTTCGGCGAATTCATGGCGCATCGCCACATCGGATGGCACATAGGAAAGCGACTCCACAAGGCAGCCCGCTTCGCGCAAATGATCAGCGAAGCATTGCTGCACTGCCGCTTCCCCTTCGCGTTGCAGGGCAATCAGCCTTTGCAGGAAGGCGATGCTGTCACTGCGGCGCGCCTCGGCGGCGGCGATGATTTGTTCTGATACTCCGCTCATGGATTGCTCCCCAAAACATACTGCCCAATCGTTGAAGCCATCGCGTTATTCCGGCTGCACGCCCGAAATCCGCACCAATTCCCGCCATTTGTCGCGTTGCGCGCGCATCAAGCTCTGGAATTCCTGCGGTGTGGACGGGAAGGGAATATTGCCATTGGCCGATAGGCGCTGCACCAGGGTTGCATCTCTCAGACCCTCATTGATTGCGGCATTCATGCGCTGCACGATCTCGGCAGGAATACCTGCCGGCCCCATAACGGCAGCGAAGGATGGCAGATCAAAATCCGGTACACCCTGTTCCTGCACGGTTGGCATTTCAGGCGCCAAGGGCCAGCGGGTTGGATTGGTGACGCCAAGCGCGCGCACCTGGCCTGCCCGCACCGCCGGAATGATGCCTGAAAAACTATCAAACACCAGCTGGATATTGCCCGCGATCAGATCAGCCAAAGCCGGCGCCGCACCGCGATAAGGCACATGGGTCAATTCCGTTCCGGTACGCAGCATGAACAAAACGCCAAGCATATGATTGGCGCCGCCCGCCCCGGCGGAACCATAATTCAACCTGCCCGGATTGGCCTTCGCATAGGCGATCAATTCCTGGATATTGCGTATCGGTAGGGCCGGATGAACGCATACAATCGCAGTACCAATCGAGAATGTTGCGATATGGCTGAAATCATCCACGCCTTCATAGCCTGGAGTGCGGAACAGCAAGGGCGCACCCAAATGGGAAGACGGGCTCGCCATCATGATGGTATAGCCATCGGGGGCGGCTTGCGCGACATGGGCAGTGCCCACCGTGCCACCTGCGCCGCCCCGATTATCCACGACAACAGGGCTGCCCAAAGCTTTCTGCAAAACCTCGGCCTGCAGCCGGCCTGCGATATCACTCGCGCCGCCGGGCGGGTAGGGCACCACCAGGCGTATCGGCCGATTGGGCCAGGCAGCGGCTTGCGCCGTAGCGCTACCTGCCTTGAGCAATCCAGGCAGCGCCAAGGCGCTGGCAGCGAATGCACGACGTCCCATACGCATTGGTCAATCTCCTGTCAGAGTCATCCAATTTTGCAAGCGAGGGCCTTCAGCGCCGATCGGCTGCCTCCGTCCCGTAGCCACGACCATAGCGTTTTTCGAGTCGCCTTTGCACAAAATCCCAGGCGGTCGTCATCGCCAGATAATACAGCGCCGCCACCATGAATAATTCCAGCACCAGAAAGCGTTCCTGGATCAGGATTTGCGTGCGGCGCAGCAATTCCTCCATGCTGATAACGCTCGCAACCGAGGTGGTTTTCAGCAAGCCATTCACGGAATTGCCAAGCGGTGGGATGATGATACGCAGCGCCTGCGGCCAGACCACCAGACGAAAAACCTGCAAGCGCCGAAGGCCGAGTGCCAATGCTGCTTCCCGCTGGCCGCGCGCCACCGCCAGGATGCCGGCGCGCACCGTCTCACTCAAATAGGCGGCTTCATTCAGGGCAAGGCCAAGCAGTGCGGCCTGCACAACCGAAAAGCGCAAGCCAAATAGCGGCAGGCCGGTATAGATGATCAGCAATTGCACCAGCAGCGGCGTGCCGCGAAATATCCAACAGTAAAACCCAGCAGCGCCGGATAATATCGGGTTGCCGGAAAGCCGCATCACGGCCAGCCCAATGCCAAGCAGCAGACCCGCCGAAAGGGAAGCCGCCGTCAGCCACAGCGTGGTGATGGCGCCTTCCAGCAAAAAGGGATTCACAAGGTAGTCAAAGAATCCCGACCAGGACCAGATTTGCACGCGCTTCGATCAGGCGCTTATTGCGGGCCGACCACATCCAGCTTGTCAGCATACATGGCCGCGCCATAGCGATCGAACAGCGTCTTCAGGCTGCCATCGGCCTTCATGGCTTTCAGGGCACCAATAACCGCATCGGCCAGCACGCGCGACCGTGTCGCAACCGCAACCGGGGTTGGGAAAAGCCCATTCAGCACGCGCGGAAACTCACCACGCTGATCATATTCCGCGGCGACACCATCAATGCTGGTCACGGCCTGCACCTGCCCCGCACGCAACGCCTGATAGGCGATGGCGAAATTGTCGAAGGTGCGGATATTCATCGGCTGCAAGCCCTTGGCCTGCAAGGATTGGCTCAGTTCCCGTGTACGACGTTCTTCAAAGCCGCCAAGCTCCACCCCCACCGTCTTGCCGGCCAGATCATCCGTGGTGCGGATATTCTGCGGATTGCCGCGCGGCGCGCTGAAGGAAATCGCCTGGTTTTCGTAGCGCACCATTTGCATCATGCGTGCGCGTTCTTCCGTGTAGAAGATGCCCGTATTGATCAAATCCCAGCGCCGCGCTGCCAACCCAGGGATCATGGCGCTGAATTCAATGCGGATATATTCGGGCGTCAGGCAAAGCCGGCGCGCGATTTCATTGCCGAGTTCAATCCGCATGCCGCGCAATTGCCCCTGCGCATCCACGAATTGCAGCGGTGGCAGGGTGGGGTTGGTGGACATCACCAACGTGCGCGACTTCACCAATTCACTATCCGCCACCGCCGGCGTACAAGCCGGCGTTTGCGCCATCGCCGGGGTTGCCACCAGCACCGCCATGGCGGCGAGCATTCCATATCGCAGCATCATTCTTCTCCCTTTGAAAAACTCATTCCGCGGCGCGCGCTTCGGCGCCGATCAGCCCAATGTCCTGCAACACTTGGGCCAAAGCCGGCACATCCTGCGCGGGCAAGGGCAGGCGCGGCGGGCGTGGTGGGCCCATATCCATGCCCATCAGCTTGAAGCCTGCCTTGGTGCCGGAAACATAGCGCGGGCCACCCACCCAAGGCAGCAGCGGCGCCAGCTTGCGATAAAGCGCGAGCGCCTTGGGCCGATCTGCCTCAAACGCGGCCGCATCGAACATTTCGGAAGAAAGCCGAGGTGCCAGATTGCTGCACACCGCGACCCAGCCAATGGCGCCAAGCCAGGCGCTTTCATAACCAAGCACGCCAGCGAAAACCTCCATCCTGTCACCACATAGTGCCACAATATCGCGCACCCGTGTGACTTCCAGCGTGCTTTCCTTTACATAACGGCAATTCGGAATGGTCGAAATCCGCGCGAGGGTCGTGGGCAGCATATCCACATTGGATGTCGCGGGATTGTTATAGACCATGATCGGGATGCCGATCGCATCCGCAACTGTCTTGTAATGGTGAAACAGCTCATCTTCTGTCGGCACAGAATAAAAGGGCGGGATGATCATGACACCATCGGCGCCTTGCGCTTCGGCTTCGCGTGAAAGCGCTACGACTTCACGCGTATCCTCAGCACCTGTGCCGATCAGCACCGGCACGCGGCCACGCGCGGCGCGGATCACGGTCTCGACAATGCCTTGGCGTTCTTCGCGTGACACCGAAAGGAACTCGCCCGTGGAACCGAGTGGGATCAGGCCCTTCACACCCTCGGTGATCTGGTATTCCACCAGGCGTTCCAAAGCCTTGTGATCCACCGCGGTACCATCGGCGGTAAAGGGCGTGACCAGCACCGTATAGGTGCCGCGAAAGGGCTCTCGGGCCATGGGGGAAGCTCCCGGGGGTGGACGCGGCCGCGCCGCATGCGATGATGGGAGCCGGTTTTCGCGCAAACGGCAAGAGCATGCGGCTGCAACACCCCTATATTACCCAGGCGACGGCCCCGATCAGGATCAGCTTCAACGGCAGGTCGTTGGAAGCCCTGCCGGGTGAGAGCATCGCCGCCGCGCTTTCTGCTGCCGGGATTCTGGCGTTGCGTGAAACTGCGAAGGGCACAGAGCGCGGGCTTTGGTGCGGCATGGGTGCCTGCTTTGATTGCGTGGTGACGGTCAATGGCAAGGCCGGCCAGCGCGCCTGCATGGTGAAGGTGGCCGATGGCATGGCGGTGGAAAGCGCCTTCCCGATGGAACCTGCACCGCTTGGCAATGCGCCTGTCGAGATTGCTGAACAGAACTGCGATATTCTAGTGGTCGGTGCCGGACCTGCCGGGCTTTCCGCTGCCATCGCCGCTGCCGAATCCGGGGCGGCAGTGATCGTTTTGGATGAACGCGAATCCCCCGGCGGGCAATATCTGAAACCACTCGCCGCCAGCCATGCTCATGCCGCGCCGGATGCGCAATTTCGCCAGGGCAGCGCGCTGTTTGCGCGTGCGCAGCAGGCTGGCATTCGCTTTCATTACGGTGCCACGGTCTGGGGCGGTTTCGCGCCGGATGAAATCGCCGCTTTGGTTGAAGGCTCTGCCATCACCTTCCGCCCGCGCCGCCTGATACTGGCGCCCGGTGCGCATGAACGCCCGGTGCCGGTGCCGGGCTGGACCCTGCCGGGTGTCATGACCACAGGCGCCTTGCAAACCCTGGCGCGCGCACAGCGCGTCAGCCCGGCCGAGAGCGCAGTGATTGCCGGCAGCGGGCCACTCAATTTGCAACTTGCGTGCGAATTGCTGGCGGGCGGTGTGCGTGTGGCCGCGGTGGTGGAAGCGGCCCCCGCGCCTGGCCTTGGTGCCTGGCGCGATCTGCTGCGCCTGGCGCGTGCGGCACCTGATCTGGCTTGGGATGGCTTGCGTTACCTCGCGATTTTGAAACGCGCTGGTGTGCCGCTTTATTGGGGCAGTGAGATCATTGCCTGCGAAGGCAGCACGCGCTTTGAGGCGCTGCGCATCAGCACACCGCAAGGCGAAAGGCGCATCGCGGCCGGCGTTGCGGCACTCAATCTTGGCTTTCAATCGGAAACTGGGCTGGCGCGCGCCTTGGGTTGCACGCAGCGCTTTGTCACGGAAGGTCCCGGCGCTGGGTTGGGACGGTTGGAGAGCATCACCGATGCCGTTGGGCGCAGCAGCATCAATGAGGTGTTCGCAATCGGCGATGGCGCGGCCATTGGTGGCGCGCGCATCGCCTTGGCGCGTGGGCGCTTGGCGGGGCTGGCCGCCGCGCGTGATCTTGGCTTTGGAGCAGGCTATGATGCCGCGACACGCGATGCGCTGACGCAGGCGGAAACATTCCAGCGTGCCTTATGGCGCATCTATGCCGCACCCGCTTTTGATCCGGCGCGGATCACGGATGAAACCATCCTCTGCCGGTGTGAGGAAGTGCGCGCCGGCGAAATCCGTGCTGCCATAAAGGGTGGCGCGGCTTCGCTGCCTGCCATCAAGAAGGAAACGCGCGCCGGTATGGGGCGCTGCCAGGGGCGCATGTGCGGTGCGACCTTGGCGCGCATGGCAGGCGTTGCGGCACAGGAAGCGGATTTCGCCGCGCCGCGCGCACCGATCAAGCCCATCCCCGCAGCGCTGCTCAGGCTTGAAGTGCCCGAATGGGGAGAAACGCCGGTGATTGCCGCGCCCGCGCCCATCACCTGGAAAACCGGCGCTGCTGCTGCGCCGCAAATCGCGCGCCAATGTGATGTGCTGGTGATTGGTGGTGGCGTGGTCGGGCTTTCCACCGCGCTTTATCTCGCGCGCGAAGGTGTGGATGTGCTGGTGGCAGACCGTGGCGAGCCCGGCCTTGCCGCCAGCACCGCGAACGCCGGCAGTTTGCATGTGCAATTGCTGTCCTATGATTTCGGCGACAAGGCGGAAGCACTTGGCACGGCCGGGCCTGCTGTTGCGACGCTACCGCTCGGCCCCCGTTCCATCGCGCTTTGGCGAGAGATTGCGCGTGATGCCGGTGAAGCCTGCGGCATTCGTACCGAAGGTGGTTTGATGCTGGCCGAAACGCCCGAGGAATTGGCCTGGCTGCGCGGCAAGGTTGCGGTGGAACGCAGCGCGGGTATTGAAAATCATGTAATTGGCGCGAATGAATTGCGCGATCTGGCGCCGTATTTGGCACATCGCTTTGCCGGCGCGGCCTTCTGCCCTGCTGAGGGCCAGATTGATCCTTTGCGCGGCACGGCCGCCTTACTGCAATTGGCCAAGCATGCCGGCGCGCGGCTGGAAAGCGGGCTTGATGTGCAAGCGATTGCACGTGACGGCAGCGGTTATCTGATCAACACTGCGCAGGGGCCAATCCGTGCCGGGCGCGTGGTGGTGGCTGCCGGCCCCTGGTCTGGCCATATCGCCGGGCTCGCAGGGGTGAAACTGCCTGTGGGTGGTCTGGTGCAGCAGGTGATCGCGACCGAGGCGATGGCGCCGATCATCCCGCATCTGGTGGCCCATGCCAGGCGGCATCTTTCGCTGAAGCAGGGCCCGCATGGGCATTTGCTGATCGGCGGCGGCTGGCCCGGCGCGCATGACCCCACCACCGGCGCCACGCGCAATCTGCGCAAGAATATTCAGGGAAATCTCTGGATCGCCGGGCATGTTGTGCCGGCGGTGGAGGGCCTGCATGTGCTCCGCAGTTGGACCGGCATGAATGTGCATATTGATCGCGCGCCGATCCTGGGAGAGGTGCCGGGCATGCCGGGCTTTTTCGCTGCCGTGACTTCAAATGGCTATACGCTCGGTCCGGTTGCCGGGCGCATGACAGCGGATGCGGTGCTGGGTTTGCATCAACCGGGCCCGGCTTTTTCGGCGGCACGGTTTGGGGGGCGATGCCACGAGCCATAGTCAGGGCGGGACACCAGACCTAATACGCTAACGTTTCCTCATTCTTGGCTCGCAGGACCATGCGCACCCGCCCTGCTAGCCTGGACGGCGAGGTCCAGCCTCTTGAGGAGGTTGCCGGCATCTGCGAGGGCCTGCTGCTGGCCTTCACGTGTCGCGTTTAGGCTCGATTACATCGGAACTGCATGGTGAAAGATGCAAACCCTGCGTGACCCTGACGATGGGCAAATCCGTCCAAGGGTCTTGCCTCGCCAACTGTGACACTGAAGCCGTTGTTGCAGATGCCAACTTTCAGGTTATTGCCAAATGTATTGACCTTAGGCTCATACTGAGTTCCATTTATCCTGCCTTGCTTTCTAGCCTGCCCTAAAGCCGATCCAAGGAGGTAGTCATGCCCAAAGCGCGTCAGATTCATCTCGGCGTCTCGATGATTGGCATGGGTTACCATTTGGCGGCTTGGCGACACCCGCATGCTTCCCCGGGCGGAAACATGGAATTGCAGCATGCTGTGAGCGTCGTTAAGGCTGCGGAACGCGGACTGCTTGACATGGCATTTCTCGCCGATGGTGTAGGTATTCGCTTCAATGATGTGCCAAGCGGTACACTTTCTCATGTCTGCAAGAATGTGCAATTTGAACCGCTGACCTTACTCTCTGCCCTGGCGATGGTGACAAACCATGTCGGTTTGGTTGCGACAGCCTCCACCACCTATAATGAGCCTTATCACGTAGCTCGGAAGTTCGCTTCGCTTGATCATATCAGTGGTGGACGTGCTGGCTGGAACGTCGTCACCAGCGCAACCGATATGGAAGCTCAAAATTTTGGCTTGGTGGGTGCGCCCCCCAAGACAGGGCGTTATGACCGCGCCGCTGAATTCGTCGAAGTCGTGCGCGGTCTTTGGGATTCATGGGAGGATGACGCTTTCGTAAGAAACCAGGCGAGCGGTCTCAACTATGATCCCGCCAAATTGCACATTCTGGATCATGAAGGTGAACACTTCAGGGTCAAGGGACCGCTCAATGTTCAGCGAACGCCCCAAGGCCGACCAATCATCGTCCAGGCAGGCGCTTCAGACCAGGGGAGGGAATTGGCAGCTGCGACTGCCGATGTTGTCTATGCAGCAGCCCAAACTCTTGAAGATGCGCGTAGCTACTATCAGGACGTCAAGCGGCGCATGGCACGTTATGGACGAAATATGGATGAGCTGAAAATCATGCCGGGCATCATGGCGGTACCAGGGCTTACCCGGCAGGAAGCGCATGATAAATACGGGGTATTGCAAGAATTGGTGCAACCAATTGTTGGCCTTGGGGCGCTTGCGAATTATCTCGGTGACCTTTCGCCCTATGATCTTGATGGTCCCGTTCCTGAATTGCCGAATAGGCGTGACCATAGCCGGGGACAGATTTTTCTTGAAATGGCGCGACGCGGCAATCTTTCCATCAGGCAGCTTTATCTGTCGATTGCTGGTGGCAATGGGCATCGGCTGGTTATCGGCACGCCTAATGACATTGTGGATGCGATGGAAGAATGGTTCCAAGGCGACGCCGCTGATGGCTTCAACCTATTGCCGACATGGCTTCCCGGCGGGCTTGATGAGGTGGTTGATCTGGTCATTCCTGAAATGCAGCGACGGGGTCTTTATCGAAGAGCCTATAGAGGAAAAACTCTTCGTGAGAATCTTGGTTTGGCTTGGCCTGAACATCCCGCCGCTGCAGCGCGACGCGCTGCACTTTCCCAGGTGGCGGTCGGCGCGGGGATCATGCCATGAGCGATCTTCCAATGCGTTTGTCCGCTTTGATTGCACTAATCTTAGCGTTGATCAGTACTGATGTTACGGCTCAGAATTTACGCATCGGTATGAAGGCTGCATCTGATGGATCTGATCCGCATCAATCTTACAGTCCCAACCGAAATATCCAGATGCATGTTTATGAATCACTGGTTTTTCAGGATCAAAATCTTTGGCCCATCCCGGGTCTCGCGGAAGCATGGCGTGCTATCGATGATGAAACCTGGGAGTTTCGCCTCAGGCAAGGCGTCAAGTTCCATGACGGGACTCCTGTCACTGCCGCTGACATCGCGTTTTCGCTGCGGCGCGCTGCAGCCGCCAAGGGATTGCGGACGTACAGTGCTCAGCTTCGTAGCGTGCTAGACGTTCAAGAAATTGATGGCCGAACCATCCGCATCAAAACACGTGGCCCTGCGCCCCTGCTGCCGAATAATCTCGCTTCAATCATGATTGTATCCGCTGCGGCGGTTGGTGCGGATGCAACCGAAGACGACTTCAACGGTGGTCGCGCAGCTATTGGTACCGGACCCTATCGTTGGGTTCGCTTTAATCGGGCGCAGGATGTCATTCTTGAAAAGGCTGCTCAGCATTGGGCGGCACCTGAGCCATGGCAACGTGTTGTCTTTCGCTTTATTCCCAATGACAGCGCGCGTGTTTCCGCTCTGCTTGCTGGCGATGTTGACGTGATTGATGCCGTGCCGCCGGCGCTTTATGGCCGCGTGCGCACCGATCAGCGATCGCGCCTTTTGACCGCCACGTCAGGTTTTAATTTCTACCTTTATGTTGATAGCTGGCGCGAAAGGTCACCCTTCGTCACAGCCACCGATGGTCAGGCATTGGATCGCAATCCCTTTAGGGATCGGCGGGTCAGATTGGCTCTGTCCCACGCGTTGAACCGTTCAGCTTTGGCGGATCGAGCGATGGAAGGTGGTGCGGAAGCCGCCGGGCAGATCGCGCCCCAGGGGTTTATTGGCCATGTCGCCGATCTGGCGATACCTGCCTATGATCCGGCACGTGCCCGTAGTTTGCTCGCAGAAGCGGGTTTTCCGCAAGGTTTTGGCCTCACGCTTCACTGTACCGGAGATCGCTTCGCTGGTGATGCGCGGAGTTGCCAAGCCATTGGACAGATGTTCACCGCCATTGGCATAAGGACAGAAGTCGAAGCGCTACCGACAGCAGTATTTTTCCGCCGCGCCAATCGTGGCGTGAATGGAGAACCAGAATTTTCCGTCTCTGCTTCAATGTTTTTCACAACGACAGGCGCGGCACCTGAAGGAATGAGCACCATTCTTCGGACATATAATGCCGAACTGGGGCACGGGGCATCCAATAGGGGGCGATATTCTGACGCCGAACTCGATCGGCTGATCAGCCAGATCGAGTCCATGATGGATGACGCGAAGCGTGAGGAACTCACGCAACAAGCCGTGCGCCGCGTCATGGCGGAAGCCGCCATCATTCCGGTATTTTTCGTCAGATCAGCCTGGGGCATGACACGAAATCTTACGGTGACGCCGCGTGGTGACCAATACACCATGGCGACCGGCATTCGACAAATACGATGAAGCAGGAGGGTTAAGTCCTTGGGCAAAAAGCAACTCAAGTTTGGGGCTTTTTTGAGCGTCCCTGGCAATCATCTGGCCGGCTGGCGGCATCCCGATGCGGATACCTCCTGCGATATGGATTTTGGTTGGTATATGCGCCTGACACAAATGGCGGAGGCTGCAAAGTATGATTGCATTTTTTTTCAGGATACGGTCGCGGTAGGGGGTAGCGATGCCCTTAAGGCGGGCGATATGACGCGCACCAGCCTGTCACGTATCGTAAAGCTCGAACCAACAGCATGCCTGGCGGCGCTGGCCATGGGTACCAGCCACATCGGCTTGGTGGCAACCGCAACAACAACCTTCAACGAACCATATAATATTGCGCGGCGCTTCGCGACCATTGACCATATCAGCAACGGGCGTTGCGGTTGGAATTTGGTGACTTCCCAGATTGAGGACGAGGCAGGGAACTTCAATCTGGATACGCATGTTGATCACGCGGCGCGTTATGAACGCGCCATTGAATTTTACGAAGTGGTTTCCGGCTTATGGGATTCGTGGGAAGCGGATGCATTCCTGAAGGATAAGGAACGCGGTGTGTGGTTTGACTATGATCGCATGCATTTCCTTGATCATCATGGAAAGCATTTTCATGTGCGTGGTCCGCTTAATGTCTCACGTACACCGCAGGGTAGACCTATTGTGGCGCAGGCGGGGTCTTCTGAGCCAGGCCGGGAATTGGCCGCACGCACGGCGGATGTGGTCTTCACTGCCCAGACCGAATTGGCAGAGGCGCGTGAATTCTTTGCCGACGTGAAGGGACGCACCGCGAAATATGGTCGTACCCCCGATGACATCAAGATCATGCCGGGTATCACGCCGGTCATTGGCAGAACCATGGAAGAAGCTCAGGAAAAATATGATCGGCTGCAGGCATTATTGCCTGATGATGTTGCCCTTGCCGCGCTTGCTCGCTTCACCCGCGGTATTGATATTTTCTCCTTTCCCCTCGATGGTCCTATGCCAGACCTGCCAGAGACGAATGCCGCAAAGTCGCGTCAGAAGCTGATCATGGATATGGCTCGGAAGTATAACATGACGCTCCGCCAAGTGGCGCGGTCGGTGTCAGCCGCGCAGGGGCATCGGGTATTGGTGGGCACACCAGAATATATCGCTGATGAGTTGCAGGAATGGCTAGAGAAGGATGCGGCAGATGGCTTCAACGTCATCTGCAATTACTATCCAAAGCCTTTTGAGGAATTTTCCAATCTTGTCATTCCGGAACTGCAGCGGCGCGGCATTTTTCGAACTGACTATGAAGGCACAACGCTCAGGGAAAATCTTGGGCTCAAGGTGCCAGAAAATCGCTTCACGGCGGCACGAAAGGCGCGGGTGGCCGATTGACTAGTGCTAGGCCAAAGCAAAAATAGCCTCATTCAGTGCCTCCTTTGCTTGTGTTATTGCAAAGGTGATGCGGTTCTGGGCACGTAGAGCATCCACCGCAGCGAATTTCGCTGCATCGGTACCCGCAGTGGTTTCAGCCAGCCGTCTGATGGGTTCAAGTGTTGCCCAGGCCGGCATTGGAAGAGCGTGGGGATGCAGGAACCGATCGCCATCTGTATAATCCGCCGGCACCAGGGCGCGGGAAACCCTCATCAAAGCTGCGTTGCATTTCCTCGCCGCTTGCGTGCCCTTTGGGGCGCCGAGTTTACCCAGTCGCTCAGCGAGGTCGATGGCTTCAAGGAGTGACGTTTGCAATCGAGAGATGGGAATGGTGTCGTCAAGTCTCGTCGCCAGAACGTCAATCTCGGACTGCAATGACTCCAGCATGGCCAGGTGATTGAGCGGTAGGATGGGATTTGTCAGCAACCGCCAGACGACATGCAGCATGACGCGGGTGTCACGCACCAAATTTGTCTCATCAACTTTATCAATAAGGTCGTCTGCCGTATGCCACCACCAGCCAAGGGCGTTGCGTGCCGCCTGATGTTTATGGGGTTGTTCGCTCAGCGTCCCGAACATTGATGGGATGCCGATACCAACGAAGCTATCGTCACTGCTGCGATTTTTGCGCTTGCCCTTATAGGTTTCATTGGTGTGGATGCTAATCGCCTCATGCGCCAGATCATGCAGTTCGGCCATGGCCGCGGCATTGGCAAGCACGGTGGCGCCCATGCCGCCAAGACTGTCCACGTTCACATGGGCGACACAAAACTGATCAAGTTCCTGCCAATGCGCGTCGGCATACCACGCTGATCCGGAATAGCGCCCATGTGAATGCCCAGACCAGAAGCAAATACGCAGGCCTCGCTGCCAGGCACTGTGGTTCTTTGCGCAAAGCCGGGCCACCTCCATCATGCCGGCATTTGCAGACCCATTATCCATGACACCATGATACCAGGTATCATGATGCCCGGAAAAAAGAACGAAGGGGTTATCCTCCTCCGCGGGTCCTGGCAGTTCGGCGACCAGAATGGGCGTCTTGCGCCATCCGGTATCAACTTCGGCTTCCATGGTGATCAGTGTCTGGCGACCCGCCTGCAGTGCTTTGCGAAGTGCGCTTCCTTCAGCGTGGGAAATTGAACAAACAACGGTAGTCGGCAATTCCGCCAGCGAAGCTTCACCCGGACTGCCCCAGATCGGTGAAATGCACATTTCATGAATGTGTTCATGGTGGCTGATGTGCAATTCAGCGATGGCGCCCGCCAGTCGAGCGCGCCTTGCGGCAGCCGGGGTGGCCATGCCCTCCATAAGCAGGATGCGTCCGCGCAGGTCCTTGTCGGCGAAATCCTCCTCGGTGCCATGGCCAATATAAACGGGTATGCCCGAAATGCCGCCGGGCGGAGAGGGGCAGGAAAAGGATTGCGTGATTGCCTTTATTGGCTTTCCAGCCACCCGCACGGAAGCTGCACCCGGAAGGCTGATATAGGCGTCATGCAACAGGATTTTCGTTGTATATCCATAATCACGCATTCTCTTTTCGATGAAGTTCAGGGCTTCACGTTCCTCATCAGTACCTGAAAGCTTGACCCAGTGCGCGATATGCCGAAGGTTATCCATCATCTCTGCGCCGCTTACGGCATTTGACGGTACCTTTGGCAGTAACTGGGACATTGTCGCTTCCTTATATTTCGATATGTTCTGGATGACCTTCGATCATTTTTTGGCCAGGGACATCGCGGGCGCAGCACCGGCGCCGATATCCCACCAAAGGCCCGCCATCATTTGCAGGCCCTCCCGCAATAGTGGGGCCAAGGCATGCTCATCGGGGCCGTGTTGATTACATCCGGCATATGAATTCGGGATCCAGATGACTGGGATATTCAACTCCTCAATGAACATGTCTGAGGGGTTCGAACCGGAAGAGTTTGGAATGATATTCGGATCCCGCCCAGTGGTATTCTTCAAGGAGCAAGCCGTGAAGCTCACCCAGGAATTATCCGGATCAGTTCTGGCTGCACCGAACATATCCCTATCCAATACGGGAATGATCGTGACATCAGTGAAACCTGTCGCATCCAGATGCTCCCGCAATGCGGGCACGATGCGCGAGCCCGGAATATCTACTGTGTGGCGAACCTGTAGCCTGGCTTTCGCCTCCCCCTGTACGGCATTTGTCGGTGCATCCGGATGGCCAGTCTGTTGGGCAAGGACAATCACGCTCGTCCAACCGAAGATTTTCTCGCCCTTTGTCAATCCTGGCTCACCCCAGCCCGCATCAGGTTCTGGCAGACCCGGAATTTCCTCAAAGAAAATATCGCCAATCGCACGCCGGACGGAATTCGGCATGGCGTTTGGTAGCCAGTCTTTCACCAGGATGCGGCCGCTGGGCGAAACAATGGATGCCAGTGCATGCGCCAGCCGGAAGGCAGGGTCTTTGAGGACTCCGCCCCAATGTCCGGAGTGATGCGCATGGTCACGCAAATGAACAACCAGATCAAAGGCAATGCCGCCACGTGCACCCAGTTTCAATTCAGGCATGAAGGTTGTCTGCCGTGGCCCATCCAATCCAATGAAGACATCCGCTGCAAGAAAATCCCGATGGGATTGTAGAATCTCCCTCAGGCCGGGCGAGCCTTGCTCCTCACCTGTTTCGATCAGGAGTTTGACATTAAAGCCAAGTCTGCCGTCCCGTTCCGCCAGCACAGCCCGCAGCGCTTCAATTGCAATCAGGTGTTGGCCCTTATTGTCGACTGTTCCGCGACCATACCATTTATCGCCCTGGATCGTGATACGCCATGGTTCAAGGCCTTTGCTCCATTTATCAGGTAGCCCGCGCACAACATCGCCATGGCCATAGACAAGTACAGTAGGTAGGGATGAATCTTCCATCCTCACGCCAATAAAGATTGGGCCGCGTCCGGCACGCGGATTTTCAATAACGCGTGTATTAAAGCCCATGCCGTCAACCAATTGCGGCAGCGTCGCATCACAATAATGCTGCAAGGCAGGCAAGCTATCGGGCATCTGGCTTTCGGTGCGAACCGTGACCAGGCGCTGCAGGGCCTCAAAGAAAATGCCGTCATCGAAGCATTGTTCCGCCCGCGAGATGGCAGAAGTTCTTGTGCTCATGACACTATCTCTATCCAATCAGGCCAAATGAGGCGTGGGCAGTAAGCAACCCTGTCTCATCCGGCCATGGTCTCAAGGGTGTTTCAGAATGCTAAGCCTGTTTGGTAGAGCGAAGCAACAGCGCATCGGATTGACCTGATTGTGCCGCGATGGACAGGCGTATTTTTCGGCTTTTGAATGCCCTCTGCTGGTGTGGCCGAAAGGCGTTGATGGCGACGCTCACCGAGGATCCGCTTGTTCATTTTCAGGTTGCGTCTACGCCCATTGTATGGTCCGCTTCAAATAAGGCGAAAGGGATGGCATTCTCTGAAGCGCATCCTCTGACGCTGCCACAAAAGGCGCTCAACACGCAGCGCCATCTCAGGGGAGGAACAACCATGCTTGATCTTTCGCGCCGCCTTTTGCTTGGCTCCGCTGCGGCTGCGCCACTTATCGGCCCAGTTGGCGCACAGACGCAGCCCACGATCAGGATCGGCGTTCTTTCCGATATGTCTGGCCCATACCGCGATATAAGCGGGCCGAATTGCGTTTCTGCCGCCCGGCAAGCCGCGCAGGATTTTGGTGCGGCCGCCGGCTTCAACGTGGAAATCCTACAGGCGGATCACCAGAACAAGGCCGATGTTGGGTTGAATATCGCGCGCCAATGGTTCGACCGTGAAGGTGTTGATGCCATCACCGATGTGAACAATAGCGGCATCGCCTTCGCGCTGAATGGCCTGGCCCGAGAGAAGAACAAGGCGCATATCAATTCTGGCGCTGCATCAGTGGATTTCACCGGCCCGCATTGCAGCCCGAATGCCGTACACTGGACCACCGATACCTGGGCCAATGCGCAATCAACCGGCGGCGCGCTCGCAAAGGCGGGCGCGAAACGCTGGTATTGCATCACTGCCGACTATGCTTTCGGCCACAGCGTACAACGCGAAGTCACGCGCGTTGTTGAAGCCCAAGGTGGGCAAATGGTTGGGTCTTCGGTCTATCCTTTTCCGCAGACAACAGATTTCTCTTCCTTCCTTGTTACCGCCGCCGCGGCACGGCCGGATGTGATTGCGCTCTGCAACGCGGGTACGGATATGATCAATTGCGTCAAGCAGGGTCAGGAATTCGGCCTTGGTCGTCGGCAGATCAGGGTGGCGGCAATGATCGCCTTTGTCGTTGATGTTCATACGATCGGTTTGTCGGCAGCGCAGGGCCTTACGTTTACTGAGAGTACCTATTGGGATTTGAATGACCGTACCCGTGCATTGACGGCGCGGCTCAGGCCAAAAATGGTGAATAACCACTTCCCCAATAGCGTTACCTTCCAGTGCTATTCTGTGGTGCTACATTATTTGAAGGCGGCCGCCGCCATCGGTGCGGCGCAAGCCAAATCCTCCGGCCTTGCAACGATTGAGGCGATGAAGCGCCTTCCCACGGATGATGACGCCTTCGGGCCGGGCATGGTGCGCGCCGATGGGCGCAAGCTGCACCCAACCATTCTGCTGCAAGCCAAGTCGCCGGGTGAGAGCCGCGGTCCCTGGGATTATCTGACACCAATTGCGCAAACGCCGGCCGATCAGGCCTTCCGCCCGATCGCTGAAGGCAATTGCGCCTTCTTGCGGAGTTGATGGCGATGCTTGGACGTCGGCATGTATTGGGGCTCGTCGGCTCATTGGCGCTTCCATCCGTCGCGCGCGCTCAGGGGCGCGGCCCGGATGGCTGGCCTCATGGGCGGACGGTTTCGGTTGTCATACCCTTCACGCCAGGCGGCGGCACCGATGTTGTTGCACGTGTCGTGATGGATGGGTTTACTGAAAGCTTTGGCGGTAACTTCGTCATGGAACACCGGCCAGGTGCCACAACCACGGTAGGTGCCCGGCATGTTGCACGTGCGCGGCCTGACGGGCTGACGCTTTTGGTTGGCAGCAATAGCGCCTTTTCTCAGGCGCCCTTTGCTTATCGCAATCTTGGCTATGATCCGCTGACAGATTTCACGCATCTCAGCCTGCTTTTTGCCTCTGCCTATTTGCTGGTTGCGAACCCAAAGTGGCAAAGCTTCGGCCAAATGATTGACGCAGCGAAGAAAGCGCCGGGGTCCATCAGCTATGGCACCTGGGGGGTTGGCAGTACGGCCCATCTGCTGATGCTGGACATGAATGCGCGCACGGGGACAGAGATGCTGCATGTTCCCTTTGGTGGTCCGGCGCCGGCATTGACCGAGATACTGGCGGGCCGCGTTGACATGATGTTCACTACCTTCGCCCCGGCGCGCGGGCATGTATTGGATGGGCGGCTCAAGGCGCTTGCCGCGCCGCATGAGGAACGCTTGGCGGCAGTGCCAAATGTGCCGACCACAGCAGAGCTTGGCCTCAAGGATTTGCTGGTCAGCGCGTGGTGGTGCCTCGCTGCGCCACCCGGGTTATCGGCACCGCTGGCGGCGGCGCTCGATGATTCTGTGCGCCGCGCGGTCGTGAGGCCAGCGGCGCAGAAGCCAATTGAAGATTTCGGCCTGTTGCCCCTGCCGCTTGGGCCCGCGGCCTTTGTTGAGCGTATCAAAAAGGACCTTGCGCTGAATGCCGATCTGATGCGGCGCGCAGGGATTGTGCCGGAATGATCAGGGAGCGTTGCGCTGGTTCGACTGCGGCGTGGGTACCGGCCAGAAAACTGGTTCATTATACTCGCCGCGCGCAGTTCTAGTCCCACTCGTCGGTTACAGCATCTATAAGAGCATGCAACTGACATGCCCCATGTATTGTCACCAATTTTCAGTAGCGTCTGTTTCTCAAGGGGACAGAAGAATGAAGCGCAGCCGGTTCAGCGATGAGCAGATGATCGGGATTTTGAACGAACAGAAAGCGTGCGCTGCAACACCGGCTGTTTGACGCCGTCACGGTGTAAGCGGGACGATGTTCTACAAATGCAACGCGAAGTTTGGTGGCCTGGAAGTGGCGGAGGCGAAGCAGCTTCGCACGCCCGAGGAATAGGACGCCAAGCTGAATGAGCAGTTGGCCGAGGCGATTTTGGGCATCGCGGTCTTGAGAGAGATTTCCACAAAAAATGGTGACGCCCGGCGCGAATCGTACTTCGCTCACTCATGCCGGGGCCTGTTACGGGTTGTGCGAGCGCCAGGCTGAGCCGGACGATCATTGGGAAGACCACTCGCTGGGATCAGCGCCAGAAGCGCAACGCCAGCCATGATGAGCAGGCCGATCTTCAGCGCATTCAACCGCGCCTCAGTATTCACCCGAACCGCTTCCTCGACCTGGGCGGGGGTCGCGGTGGTGCGCGCCATGATGCTCTCCAACCGGTCATTGCTGACGAAGTTGATGGCATCCAAATTCACCTGGCTCAGCACCTCGGGCGGTAATTGCGGGTTGGCGGCGACGCGATACAGCCCCCCCGTGCTCAGCAACCCTACCAGCAGCGCGCCCGCAATCGCCGTGCCGACGCCGGCCGCCAGATTCTGCGTTGTCCCCCGCAGCGAACCTACATCACTCGCAAGTTCTCTGGGCGCTGCAGTGACAAGCACGTTGAACAGCAGCGTAACCAGCGCCCCCTGGCCAATGCCGAAGGTAATCAACCCAAACATCACCGGAATGGCTGACCAGTCATTGCGAACAACAAAGGCAAGCCAAAGAAGGCCGAGGACACAAAGACCAAAGCCGAATTGTGCGATCCGCCGCGGTGTCAGCTTCGGATAAAGCCGCACCACCAGCATGGCAGTGAAGAACACTGTCAGGTTGAAGGGCATCATGGCGATGGCCGTTTCAATCGGTGTGCGACCCTGCACGATCTGGATATAGAGCGGCACGCTGAAATTCAGCATCGCCTCCAGCCCCACCACGACAAAAAGCGCATAGACCGCCGCGCGTTCCTCGGATGACGCGATAACCCGCAAATCAAGCAGCGGCGTACCGCCCCGGGCCTGCACGCGGCGGCACCAGACAACAAACACAAAAAGCAAGGTGATGCCGATAACGATCATCGCCGGCGCCGGCGACATGCCAAGCAGATCGAAGGGCGCATTCGCAGTGGCGACACTCAGCCCCCAGCGATTGAGGTTGTTGAAGCCGAAGCTGATCAGGATGATGGCAATGGCTGCCAGCGCGACACCGACAAGATCAATTTTCATCTCCGGCCTGGCCGCCTGGGGCTTGAGCTTGAAGCTCAGAAAGAAAACCAAGGCCGAGACCACGATCAAGATGCCGAAAACCGGGCGCCAGCCGATAAAGGTGCCGAGCATGCCGCCGATCACAAAGGCCGTCACACCAGCCGCCGCACGCGCTGAGCCGAGCGCGCCAACGGCAGTAGCCTGCTGCGCCCCGCTATAGTGATGCGCGATCAGCGCCACAAGCGCGGGTACGATGACAGCCGCAGCCAATCCGGCCAGCAATTGCGCGACCAGCATGACGGTGACAACGGGGCTGATCACCATCAGCACTTGCGCCACGGCAAACAAACCAACGACGATGCGGAATACCTACGTTGAGCCAAAACGCTGTACCAGCTTTGCGCCGAGCATCACGAAGCCCGCAACCGCAAGCGAATACATCACAATGCCCGTCGCAATCGTGGTCGGCGGCACACCGAAACTTGCAACCATCCCCGCGAGCGAGACCGGCAGCGATGCCACATTGAAGGACATGATCGCCTGCCCCAGGGCGATGGCGATCATCGGCACCCAGGATTCACGAGCCTCGGCTGGGGCTCCGGCGGCATCAGCGTTGGTGTTGCTCATGTTTCGGTTCCTGTCCTGTGTCGCGCTTCAGCCGGCAGGGGCAGAGATGAAAAGGTCGAGGCCCAGGCGTTGGGATAGAAAGCGTGCGACCAACTGCCCCCGCACGCTATTGCCCGCTTCGTCCAAGGGCGGTGCGAATGTGCCAAGCGCCCCCTTGCCAGGAGAAACGGTAACGATGCCGCCGCCGATGCCGCTTTTGCCTGGCAGCCCGATTTCGTAAAGCCAATCGCCCGAGGTCTCATAAAGGCCCGAGGTCGCCATGACGGCCAGCGCGTAATGGCATGTTGCGGCGTCCACAACGCGTTCCTTCGTCAGCGGATTGACGCCGCCATCGGCAAGTGTCGCACCCATCACCGCCAAGTCGCGCGCTGTGACGTCAAGCGAACATTGCAAGGTGTAAAGGTCCACCGCTTCGAGAGGATCAATGTAGATCTGTCCGAGTGACTGCAATACATGCGCAAGACCGCGGTTACGATGGTTGGTCTCCCGCGCTGAGGCCAGCACCTCCTCATTCATCGAGAGCTTTCGCCCGGCGAAGCGCGACAGGCCATCATGGATATAACGCCAGCGCGCTTGCGCATCCGCACCCGGCACAAGGCTTGTGGTTGCGATGGCGCCAGCGTTTACCATCGGGTTGGTGCGCCCACCTGGCATGTGTTCAATGCCCGCTGCCGAATTGAAGGCATGCCCGGTCGCGTTGACGCCAATTTTCTGCCGCACCGCATCCGGCCCGATCTCCTGACAGACCAGCGCAAAGACAAAGGGTTTGGAGACGGACATGATGGTAAAGGGATGCTCGGCAGCACCGATGCTATAGGTATTGCCGCTCACGCCTGCCAGGCAGATTCCGAATAATGCCGGATCAACGCGGGCAAGTGCCGGATATACGCGCGATACCGCGCCTTCATTATGGGAAGCGAATTGATTATAGGCCGCGTCCAAAAGACCCTTGACCTGCGCCGGTGTGGGCAAGGTGCCTGTCGAGATGAAATCGTCAGCTTCTCCGAAGGTCACGCCATTTCTCCCTTTGCTGCGAGCCAAGCTGATGAAGCTTGCGGTGCGCCAATCACCAAGTTTCTAAAGCCGGAGGCGACCTGGAGAAATGCCAGGGTTGCACCGGCGCAAAATGACACTCTTCAAAGGACTATCAGTCCGGAAAAGTTTCGTGACCACAGGCGCCGGGTTCCAGAGATGTGCGAAGTATCCCAGCCCGCCTTGGGTTTGCCTTGGCCGACTTGCCAAAACAACCCGTATCAAGCGCGCCGGATCACTGGATTACTTGGATCATTCGATGAACCAAGACTTGTTGCATCTACAGTAAATGAAGATCAACGAGGGGCCTGTTAAACCTCTGATGAAGAACAGATTTCTTGTCGCGAGTTGCCGGCACCCGTGTCGCCTTGACCAGGGCGCCATGGCTGCCATTTATTGTAACACTACCTTACCAAGACGCTAGCAATACAAGCTTCGGCAAGGCGCAGGACGCCAGAGCTGTCCTCTCGCCTGACCACCGCCCCAGTTGCGGCTGTGCTCCGGCTGGCGTAGTCCACCGAGACCGCCTCACTCGCCTACGCAAATTGCAGGCCCGCAAGGCAAAGCCGGCCCCGCCAGCTTCTTCCCTCTGTTGGTCAGCGCGCCGGTCATGCTACGAGCGTTAGGTAAGTTCGGCTGCGTGACGCTATTGCACGGCTGACAAGACAAACGCGGGCGCGATGCCTGCCGCCAAGGTTTCTGCCCATGAATACTGATCTTCTTCTCGTCCTGCTTCTGCTCGCGGCCGCGATCGTGATGTTCGTGGCCAACCGTCCTCGCATGGATGTGGTCGGCTTGCTGATGATCGTGCTGCTGCCCTTCACCGGCGTGCTGACCATGAGCGAGGCGCTTGCCGGCTTCGCTGATCCAAGCATCGTATTGATCGCCGCACTTTTCGTGATCGGGGAAGGTCTGGTCCGCACCGGTGTGGCGCGCCGTATCGGGGATTGGATCGGCGAAACAACAGGCGGCAGTGAGGCGCGTGCGCTGGTGATGTTGATGCTGGCAGCCGCCTGTCTCGGCGCTTTCATGAGCGGTACGGCAGTGGTGGCGATCTTCATCCCGATCGTGCTGCGGCTTTGCCAGGGTACCGGCGCCTCACCGCGCGCGCTGATGATGCCGCTCTCGGTCGCGGCACTCTTGAGCGGCAAGCTCACGCTGATCGCAACCGCGCCGAACCTGATGGTGAATGCTGAACTCGCACGGCGAGGTTTTGAAGGTTTTGGCTTCTTCGGCATTACACCCTTCGGGCTGCCGATCCTTGTGCTCGGCATCGCCTATATGTTGCTCGCAAGGCGTCTGCTTCGGAACGAAGGCGCAACGGCGGGCGGCGCGACGCCGGTTGCGCAACGCGCGCGGTTGCAGGACTGGATCGCACTTTATGACCTGCCAGATCGCGAGTATCGGCTGCGTGTTGGGGAAGACTCGCCACTCGCCGGACGTCCGCTGCAGGATCTCAAGCTGCGCGACAGGGGGCTCAATATTCTTGCCATCGAACGCGCGGGGCGCTTCGGCGTGGTGCAACTGGTGCGCCCACGTGGCCAGGAGGTTCTGGCAGCTGGCGATATTCTGCTGGCCGACATGCAAAGCACGAACGAGGATGCTGCCGCCCTTTTCGCACTCAATCGCCTGGAGGAATTGCCGCTCGCTGAAGGCAGCCGCTATTTCACTTCTCGCACGCAGCAGATTGGCATGGTCGAAGCGCTGGTGCCGGCGGAATCTCCGTTGATTGGCCAAACCATCCTGCAAGCGCGCCTTCGCTCGGATTTCGGTGTGACCGCCATTGGGCTGCGTCGCGGCCGGAAGCCTGCAGGGCCAGGCCTGCTCGAACAGAAGCTCGCGGTTGGCGACACGCTACTGCTATTCGGCTTCTGGTCGGACCTCCAGCAATTGCGGCGCGACGATGCGGATCTTGTGCTGCTAAACCTGCCCGCAGAATTCGACGATGCGCTACCGGCGTCAGGTCGGGCCCTTCAAGCAGTGTTCAGCCTTGCGGTGACAGTTGGGCTTATGATCTCCGGCATTGTGCCGAATGTGCAAGCGGCGCTGATCGGCTGCCTGCTGATGGGTCTCTTCCGCTGCGTGGATATGACGAGCGCCTATCGGTCAATCAGCTGGAAAACCCTTGTGCTGATTGTTGGCATGCTGCCCTTCTCGATCGCGCTGCAGCGCACCGGCGGCGTCCAAATTGCCGCCGATGCGCTGGTCGCCTTGGCTGGCCAATACTCGTCCTATGTGGTGCTCGCGCTACTGTTCATGACAACGGCCATGCTCGGTCTGTTCATTTCGAATACGGCGACTGCTGTGCTGATGGCGCCTGTCGCCATTGCGGTTGCGGTCGAACTCGGCCTGTCGCCCTATCCCTTTGCCATGATCGTGGCGCTGGCTGCATCAGCCGCCTATATGACACCGGTATCATCGCCGACGAATACGCTTGTCGTCTCGCCAGGCAATTACAGTTTCAGCGATTTCGTGAAGGTCGGCGTGCCCTTCGCGCTGGTGGTTATGGTGGTAAGCGTGGTGATGGTGCCCTGGTTGCTGCCGTTGAAATGATGCGGCGTAGAGCACAATGTCGGGACGTTCCATTGCCCAAGGGTTCGAGTTGACTTATGTTGCGAATGTATAACGCAATCTCTTCTAGCGTGATTTGACCAGCCCGGAAAACGCTGCGACAGCAAGCAGGCTGAGAGCCCAACCGATCAGCGACTGGAAATAGAAGAAGCCCATTACAAACATGCCGCCCGGCTCAGAGGAATTCAGGCGCCAGAAGGTCTTTTGACCGATTTCGAGAATCGGAAAAAGCGTCTCCAGGGAGAACATCCAGGGATTGAATGTTGGGTAGCCGATGGCTTCGAACTGTTGCCTGAAGCAGTCGAGTTGCGCCTGTCCCGGCGCCGCCAGCCCGTGCATCTCCTGCCTGGTTGTTATCAAAAAACGGGTCTCGCTGCGTTCCAATCCGCACAAGGTCCATTCCAATGAACGCAGGACGACAGGACTATTGGGCATGATCGCATTGATCTGCTCTGCGTGATGAAACACCCCGGCGCCCAGCAGCCAGAAAAACAACAGCCACGCGAAAGCAAGCAAGGGCTGGCGCCCGTAGAGCAAGGTTACGGCCAATACCCCGTCAGAGGCGCCAAGCAGGAAGCGCCACATTCGGTTGGGCGCTCGCTTGCGCCGCGCGCTGCGCTGGAGGCGTTCCTTGGCGATGAGCACGCGACGCGCATCTTCATCATGGCCAAGGTCGCGGAATACCCGCGCCAAATGCTCATAGGGCTGCGGCCAAAAATCCTCTCCCCAACGATGTGGCGCTTGCAGTGCAAGCCAGCCCAGCCTTGTGCTGGCATCAACGGGACCTTCGGCGATGGCCTCATATAGACAACGATTGAGCAGCAGATCGCCCTCTTCGGGCCAGGCTGTGATCGCGTCGTGAATTGTACCGATTGTGGCGCCGGTAAGGTCAAGGACACCGGACACCTTGGCGCGACCATTCAGCATCAATACGCCGACAATGCCCGCATTGTTGAGTTGCAGGGCAAACTCCCCAGGATTGCTCAGGATGGCATCTTGTAGAATCAGATCGCTGCTGATCCTGGAACTCACCAGGCGGAGCGTTCCTTCAACGCGCGCCGAGCGCAGCACCACACTGCCACGCGTTTCGATCGCGCCCGCATCAATCGCGGGCTTGGCCGCGCAGACCACCCGCAGATTGAAGCCATCCACATCCGCGGAAAGCCGGGCGCCAGACAGGCGGATACTGCCTTTGATGACCGCGCCGCGGAGTAGCACGCTACTGGCGACAAGGTCTTCCGCGTGGATCGCAAGTTCCTCTGCCTTGTTGATGGTAACGCCGGTGCAATCCAGATTGCCGCCGATGCGCCCGCCTTCAACCAATAGGCCGCCGCCAAGCACAGCGCCGCGCAGGGAAATGCTTCCGCGTGCCTCGATCCGGTCAGCGTCAAGACCTGGTAGGATGGAGCCATCAAGAACAAGGCTATCGATAATCGAGGAACGCAGGATCGGCGCCGCATCGAAGCGACATTTCTTCAGGCCGATGTCACGCGGAATGCGGCATCCTTCTAGGTCAAGTACACCAGTGACCCAGGCGCCCTGGACGCGGACGCCTTTCTCATGTGGGCGCGCGCCTTCTTCGCCCCCAAGCAGCAGGAATCGCAAGAACTCAGCGCGAACAGCCCGTGTTTCATCCTCAACCTCTGGCAAGGACCCCGCCGCTTCATGGCCCAGCCTATCGAAATCACCGCTGCGAAGCGTGGCGATCATCTCCTGCTCAGCCGGAAGTAGTGGTTGAAACTGGGCAAGACCGGCTTCCACCATTCGAAAACTTTCTCCGATTCATCAGGGATAATGGTATGGCGGCATGTTGTGGCCATGTCCAGGGCGCTGAAGGTTGTTCTATACTGTCTTTGCGGATTAGCCTGTACCGGGCCAGCGAGGGCGCGTCTTCGAATGAGTCCTCGGCTGCGCACAGGCAGCTATTTTCTGTGTTCGCTTTCTGATGCTGTCCCTGGGCGATTCAAGTTAAGGCGGATCATGATAGTGTTCTCTGGAGAAGTTATGACGTTGTCTTGAATGGTGGCGGCGCGGCGTCACGGCCGCTCACTGTCCAGCATCGCCATCTGGTATTCTGGATACCGGCTACCCTGCGCAGCATCTCGTGGAATGGCGCGATCAATGCGGGCCTGGTCATCGGGGTCAAGGATGATGTTGACGGCGCCCAAGGCTTCAGAAAGCCGTGTCCGGTTGCGGGCGCCGATCAGCGGCACGATGGTTGCGCCAAGCGCAGCACCTTTGGCCTTGACCCATGCAATGGCGATCTGTGCCGGTGTCGCGCCCTTCTCCGCGGCAACTATTCTCAGCGCTTCCACAAGCTGGAGGTTCGCCGTCAGGTTCTCACCCTGGAAGCGCGGCAGGATTGCTCTGAAATCACGCGTCTCGGCCTGTCGTGTCTGGCTCCAGTGACCGGAAATCAAGCCGCGTGAAAGAACGCCATAGGCCGTTACCGCGATCCCCAGTTCCTTGGCGGTCGGAAGGATGTCCCGCTCTATGCCGCGCGAAATCAACGAGTATTCAATCTGAAGCGCCGCCACGGGATGAATAGCATGCGCGTGGCGGAGCGATGCGGCACCAGCCTCTGAAAGCCCGATATGCTTGATATGCCCGGCCTTGACCATTTCGGCCATCGCGCCGATCGTGTCCTCGAGCGGTATCTCCGGTGTGAGCCGAGCGGGCATGTAGAGATCGACATGATCAATGCCGAGCCGTTGCAGCGTGTAGGCGAGGAAATTCTTGACCGCCTGCGGCCGCAAATCAACGCCGATGAACCCGCCTGCCGGATCACGCATCGCGCCGAACTTCACGGTTATGAAGACGTCATCACGCCGTTTGCCCTTGAGCGCCTCAGCGATCAGCATCTCGTTATGGCCCACGCCATAGAAATCACCCGTATCCAACATGGTGATCCCGGCATCGAGGGCCGCATGGATGGTCGCGACGCTCTCCGCGCGGTCTGCGGGGCCATAGAAATCACTCATGCCCATGCAGCCGAGGCCGAGGGTTGAAACAAGAGGGCCGTTCTTGCCGAGGCTGATACGCTGCATCTTTGATCCTTCTGGGGCTGCCTGACGGCAATCACCTTCTAGGTTTTCAACAATCAAAAAAACTGCGATAGTTTAGTTGAATTCCATCTATGAGATTGATGGATGCTCGATGCTCTGACGCTGGACCAGCTCCGTGTACTGGCAGCAATTGCTGAAACCGGTAGCTTTACTGCGGCTGCGCGCCGGCTCAACCGGACCCAATCTGCGATCAGCCATGCGGTTGCGACGCTTGAAGGGGAATTGCGGCTGGTGCTGTTTGACCGCAGCGAGCGTAAGCCGCGCCTGACCGAAGCCGGCCTGACGGTGCTGGCTGATGCCCGCCTGGCGATCGCCCGCATAGATCAGCTCAAGACCCGCGCTCGTGGTCTTGCCGGCGGAATTGAGAGCGAACTCCGCTTTGCTATAACTGTCTTGGCGCCGCTGCCGCCATTCGTTCAGCTTCTTGAGCGTTTCCACGCAGCCTTCCCGAGTGTTGGTGTGGAGCTTTTTGTGGAAGAAATTGGCGGCGCCGCTTTTCTGGTTCATGAGCGCGCCTGCCAAATTGGGCTCGTCGGCACGCCTAGCCTCCGGCTGGTCCCTGCAGCTGATCTTGTCACCATCCCCGTTGGTTCCATCGAAATCGTCGCGGTCGCGCATCCAGATCACCCGCTGCTAGCCCTTGGCCGTCCGCTCACGCAAGAGGATCTCAATGAACACCTTCAGCTCGTCCCCATCAGCCGCGCGCGTTCAACCTATCCCAACGCCATAGCGCGCGAGGTATGGCGTGTGTCCGATCTTTCGGTTCGGCGCGACATGATGCTTCGTGGCATAGGCTGGGGCACAGTACCCCTGCATTTGGTGGCCGAGGATTTGGCGGCAGGCCGTTTTGCGGAACTCAAGCTTGTGAGCCGTCCGCCTGAGCTCATGCGGACGGATCTTTTCGCAATCTACAGGGTAGATTCTGTGCCTGGGCCTGCAGCGCGGTGGATTATGGAAGAGCTTCCCGGCGTGCTGCCACAACGAGATATCAAGCTTGTCCCCCGTCAGCACCTATGAGACCAAGCTGACGATTTGAGTAACGGAGGGTTTCTGGGTCATCGTAACCCCAAGGAAAGTGAAGATGAGCCGGAAATCCTCCGCTTTTCTCACGCAGGTGCCAGCCGAAAAACTGGTCCGTGATATTCGCCGCGCTACGTACAAACGCCAATCCGCCGAGGACGGGATCCGCTTCGTCCTGGAAGGGCTCCGCGGCGAGGCAAGCATTGCCGTGCGCCGGTTGCGGTTTTTGCGGAAGATGGGCTGGCCTGGTTGCTGGCGGAAGGGGCAGGGCGGATGCGGTAGGCGCGCAGGATCAAAGCCCTATCCGCAACCTGTCACTCCCACTCAATCGTCCCCGGCGGCTTCGACGTAATGTCATAGGTCGCGCGATTGATCCCGCGCACCTCATTCACAATCCGCGCCGCAACGCGGTTGAGGAAGCCCATATCAAACGGATAGACATCCGCGGTCATGCCATCCGTGCTGGTCACGGCGCGTAGTGTGCGGGCTAACTATCACTCTGGGTAAATCCTGCAAACCACTTGCATTTTTCCGAGCGGACGAAATCAAACTCAGCCTCCTCGTCCACGGTCATGATTGTAATGTCAATCGGGAATTCGAGGCAAATGGGCTCGAGTATTTGGCGGGCAGCCTGCCCATCGGCTATGGATCCGCAGACAAGTAGGATATCCACGTCTGACCAAGCTGACTTCGAATTTATGGCCGAACCAAAAACGTAGGCGTTAATCTTGGATGCAGATTGCAATTGGTAGATGTCGTGAGCTACAGCCTCAAGGATTAGTGTGACTGTCACGAAGCCAAACGCCCAAAGATCGACGACTGATCGCAGATTTCTACACCAAGTTGGTCGGCGACTTCCCTACCGAGCTGAGAAACACGGCCGTAGGGTGTATTCTTAAGGAGCACGTCAAATGGTGCAAGCGTATCATAAGCGGTGCGCACGGCGTCGGCGGTGACCTCGTAAGCGTCTGTTAATGCCACGACAATACTATCGCCAGTTTTGCGGTGTAGTCGAAAAACGTGATCGAACAACCTCTCAACTCTAACAATATTATTGTGCTGATTAAACAGGCGTTCAATGAAGGTCAGACTGGGATTTCGGTAAAATGAAACGTTAGCCTCGTTGTTCAAAGCGCGATAAAGATCGTACATCTTGCCCCACGCGACGCCCTTAAACTCCAAATCGTTTATCGCTCGTCCCGTCCACAGTGCCACGTTCGGAATACTTAGGATGAACTGTGTTCGAGGTTCGGTGGAAAGTAACTGCGTATAATCGGTGATCTCAACCCGTTTGGTTGAGATCACGCCAACGATGGCGGGTGGGGCTTCCTTTCGATCAATCTGGATAACGTCACGTGCAAGGCGCACAACTCTAGCCACCTTTTCATGCTGTTGCAGGCTTCCGATGAGCCAAAATGAGTGATCCTTAGACATCTCCCACCATCATCCGGTCCATTGCTTCTGGGAATTTCATGCCTCCGTCCTTGTTAGCCACATGCCGGGCGATCAGATCATCATTATGCTGTCGAAACTCCTCCAGAGTTCTTGGTTCATGACCCACCATCAGCTTTCTATTTTGTTTTAGGATGGCGATAATGTGCTTGTTATTAGGTATAATGATACCAAGAATTTTACGATACCAGACCGACAGGGTTTCACTCTCGAGATCGAAGCGCGCTTCGGAACTCGGCCCATATTGCTCAAATATCACTCTATTACCACACAAGAGTGGCTCAATTGCATTACGAACTTCTTCGCGAGAAATATAAGTACAAATACCAAACAAATTGGCGAGTCGTTCGGCCCTTGTATGCTTCCACTGTCGTATTGTGTCGTCCGTAAACTCCCGTGGTGCCTTATCGATCATGGTATGGCAGTTGGCGCAGAGAAGAATTAGGTTTTCGTATGACCCTCGCTCTTTATTCGTCAATTCCAGACTTGATCGTGGGCCATTTTTGCTCGCGGCTATAATGTGGGCCATTTCGCCGAAATGAATTGTCTTGCCGTTAGACGTCTCTACGAACAAATGCTGAAGACAGTTAGGATTTTGACAATAACCGGCAGAGTCCGCGAAAAGCCTTATCTTTGTTCCGGCGTCAGGATTTGCATCTCCACGACAGCATTTCATAATATTTTCACTCCCACTCAATCGTCCCCGGCGGCTTCGACGTGATGTCATAAGTCACGCGATTGATCCCGCGCACCTCATTCACAATCCGCGCCGCAACACGATTAAGAAAACCCATATCAAACGGATAGACATCCGCCGTCATGCCATCCGTGCTGGTCACGGCACGTAGCGCGCAGGCTTGGTCGTAACTCCGCCCATCGCCCATCACGCCCACGGTGCGCACCGGCAGCAGCACGGCAAAAGCCTGCCAGATCGCATCATACAAACCGGCATTGCGAATTTCTTCCAGGAACACGCTATCCACGCGGCGCAGCAGATCGGCCTTTTCGCGCGTCACCTCACCGGGGATGCGAATGGCCAGGCCCGGCCCCGGGAAGGGATGGCGGCCCACAATTTCTTCCGGGATGCCAAGCTCCCGCCCCAGCGCGCGCACCTCATCCTTGAACAGGTCGCGCAAGGGCTCCACCAGCTGCATGCGCATATGCGCGGGCAGGCCGCCAACATTATGGTGCGATTTGATCGTGACCGATGGCCCACCAGTGGCGGAGACACTCTCGATCACATCCGGATACAGCGTACCCTGCGCGAGGAAATCCGCACCGCCCAGCTTGTTCTGTTCATCCTCGAAAACTTCAATGAACAGCCGCCCAATGGTCTTGCGCTTCACCTCCGGGTCCGTCACGCCGGAAAGCTGGCCCAGAAACAAATGCGATGCATCGCGATGGATCAGCTTGATGTTGAAACGATCCCGAAAGGTGCTGACCACCTGTTCGCTCTCATTGGCGCGCATCAGGCCATGATCCACATAAATGCAGGTCAATTGATCGCCAATCGCCTCATGAATCAGCACCGCGGCGACCGAGCTATCAACGCCGCCGGAAAGCCCACAGACAACGCGCCCTTTGCCCACCTGGGCACGAATGCGCGCCACCGCTTCCTGGCGGAAGCCGGCCATGGTCCAATCACCGGCGCAGCCGCAAACCCCATGGGTGAAATTCTTGAGCAACGCCGCGCCATGCGGGGTATGCACCACTTCCGGGTGGAACATGGTGCCGTAAAACTGCCGCGCATCATCGGCGATCACGGCGAAGGGCGCGCCCTCACTGCTTGCGACACTCCGAAACCCAGGCGGTAGCGCGGTGATGCGATCACCATGGCTCATCCAAACCTGTTCACGCGCCCCCTTGGCCCAAACCCCGCGCGTGATGGCGCATTCGCCAGTTACGTCCACAAAGGCGCGGCCGAATTCGCGGTGATCGGAAGGCTCCACCAGGCCGCCTAATTGCGCCGCCAAAGTTTGCTGTCCGTAACAAATCCCCAGTATCGGCACGCCAAGGGTGAATACGGCATCCGGCGCGCGCGGGCTTTCGCCCTCATTCACGCTGGCCGGCCCGCCGGATAGGATAATGCCGCGCGGCGCAAAGGCGCGGATGCGTGCCTCGGGCGCGTGGTGAAAGGGCCAAACCTCGCAATACACGCCGGATTCTCGCACGCGGCGCGCAATCAGCTGCGTCACCTGGCTACCGAAATCGAGGATCAGCACATGATCGTGCCGGGGGGCGGAGTCTTGCGGATGAGCGGCCATGCGGGCTTGCACCACAAGCCGCGCCTTGGGGCAAGTTACGCTTCAGGCGCCGCCGCGGTCGCAGCCAGCAACGTGTCAATCGGCTCCCATAGCATCGCCACCTGCTCCACGTGCTGGCCGCCGACACGGGTCTGGCCGCGCGCCACCACCCGCCCGCCCAGATGGCGGTAGAACCATTGGGTTGGGTTGTCGCGCAGCACCCAAACCATGGCCGAACGGCACCCCACCACCCGCAAATGCGCCGCCGCCGCGCGCATCAGGCGCCGCCCCGTGCCGCGGTCCCGGTAATCCTCATTCAAATAGAGCGTATTGATCTCCCCATCCGCCAGCCCCCCACGGCGGGACCGCCCGCCAGAGGCAAAGCCGATGATCGTCGCCTCATCCGGGGCGCTGCCTTCCGGCGCGTCATCACCGGATGCGACCGCGACAAACACGGCATAGCCGCCGCGCCGATCGAACATGTCACGCTGATAGCCAGCGGCCAGGCGGGTCGCGGAAAGCCCGGCCAGATAGGCATCGGGCAGAATGCCGGCATAGGCGCTGCGCCATACCGCGACATGCAGCGCGCCAATCGCGGCGGCATCGCTGGCACGGGCGCGGCGGATCGCGATCATGGCTTTCTTTCCAGTACAGCACAGAAGAATCCATCCGTACCTTGCGCGCCCGGGGAAAGGCGCAACCATGGCCCGGCGCAGGGCTGCGCGACATCAGGGCATAGCGCGGGCCATAGCGCTTCCAGCGCCACTGGCGCGAAATCCGGGTTGTTTGCCAGGAAGCTTTCCATCTGCTCCTCATTCTCTGCCGGCAATACGGAACAGGTAGCGTAGACCAATCTGCCGCCCGGACGCACCAATTCTCTTGCCCTGTCGAGAATGTTATTTTGCACTGCAATAAGCTCGGCCAAATCGGCGGGGCGGGTGCGCAGCCGCGCATCCGGGTTGCGCCGCCAGGTGCCGGTGCCGGTGCAGGGCGCATCCACCAAAACGCGATCAAAGCTGCCGGCGCGGCGCTTGGCCCAGCGGTCCCCGGACTCCAGCAAATGCCTCTCGGCATTATCCACCCCGGCACGCCGGAAGCGCAAAGCCGCCCCTTCCAGCCGGGGGGCCGAGGTATCGCAGGCGGTGATCTTGCCCCTATTACCCATGGTGGCCGCCATCGCCAGCGTCTTGCCTCCGGCGCCGGCACAGTAATCAGCCACCCGCATACCCGGGCGGGCATCAGCCAAAAGGGCAATCAATTGGCTGCCTTCATCCTGCACTTCGATCAGGCCGGATTTGAAGGCCGCCGTGCCCGTGACCGGCCGGCGCGATGGCACCCGCAGCCCCCAGGGGGAAAATTGGGTGGGTTCCGTGGCAATGCCCTCGGCGGCCAGGGCGGCAGCGGCTTCCTCGCGCGAACCGCGCAGCAGATTGGCGCGCAGATCAAGCCCAGCCGGTTGTTCCATGGCGGCGGCTTCTGCGGCCAGATCCGCCCCGAAACGCGCCTTGAAATCGGGCAACAGCCAATCGGGCAGGTTGAAGCGCACCCCTTCCGGCATATCCGAGTGCAGCAATTCCCGCCCGGCCATGATCCGCACCGCACGCGCTTCGGCAGCATTCAGGGGCGCAGCGCCATAGCCTTCGCCGGAAAAGCCCCTGCCGATATCGGCCTCTGTCCAGCGAGCCACCAGCACCAGATAGGCCATGAGCAATAGGCGCGGCGAGGGTTCAGCCTGCAGCCGCGCCAGGTTCCAATCCAGCCGTAGCCTTTGCCGCACCACACCCCAGACCCATTCGCTGACCGTGCGCCGATCCCCCCCGCCAATAAAGCGCCTGGCGCGGAAGAAATCACTCGCCACCGCATCGGCGGGGCGGCGACGGGCATCGGGGGCAAAGCATTGGGCTTCGAGCGCACTCAGCAGCTCAATCGCCGCGGCAAGTCTGGCGGAAGGGGTCACGGGGGGAGCATCACGGCAGAAGCGCCCCCTGGCAAGGCCCACCCCCTTCACCTTTTGCGCTGCCTTGTTTTAGGCTGCGATCAGGAACGGCGAGGCACATCGCCCAAAACGACTTGAGGAAGCGCTGCATGCATCTTGGCTTGTTCATGATGCCGCTCCATCCACCGGGGCGGCCCATGCATGAAACCCTGGCAGAGGATACGGAAAAATCCCTGCTCGCGGACCGCCTGGGCTTTCAGGAGGTCTGGGTGGGGGAACATTTCTCCGCCACCTCAGAACCCATAGCCTCGCCCTTGATGTTCATGGCGGGGCTGGTGCATCGCACGAGCCTGACTTTCGGGACCGGCGTGATCAATCTGCCAAACCACCACCCGGCCATTGTGGCGGCAGAGGTCGCGCAATTCGACCATATGGCGCAGGGGCGCTTCATGATGGGGATTGGCGCGGGGGGCCTTTCTTCAGATTTTGAGCTGTTTGGCGATATCGAGCCCAAGGAACGCGGCAAGCGCATGGTGGAATCGATTGAAACCATCCAGCGCATCTGGGCGGCTGAGCCACCTTATGATGTGGGTGGCGAGAACTGGCCGGTGAAGATTTCGCGCAATGTGCTGCCGGAATATGGTGTGGGTTTTATGCCGAAACCCTTCCAGCCGGGCGGGCCTTCCATTCATGTCTCGGCGCGGTCCAAGGATTCGCAGGGTGTGGCGCTGGCGGCCAAGCGCGGCTGGGGCGTGATCAGCGCCAATTTCGTGGCGCACCGGATTCTCGCTGGCCATTGGCAAAGCTTCGCCGCCGGCCAGCGCGAAGCGGGGCAGGCGCCGGATGGGGCGCGCTGGCGCATGGCGCGGAATTTCGTGATTGCCGCAACCGATGCCGAAGCCCGCGCCCGCGCCACCGCGCCGGAAGGCGCCACGCGTTATTACTTCGACTATCTGGGGAGTCTGGCGAAACGCGCCGGCCTTGCCGCCACCATGACGCCGCGTGACGACATGGACCATAACTCGGCCACGGCCGAGGATATGATTGACGCTTGCGTGATCGCCGGCAGCCCGCGCACGGTTCTCGATAAGCTGATTGCGCTGCGCGAAGAAGCCGGCCCCTATGGCCATGTGTTGATGGCCGGCCTTGATTGGTCCGGCCCCAATGCCGCTTGGGAGGCTGAGAGCATGGCGCGGCTCGCGCAGGAAGTCATGCCAAGGCTGCGCCAGCATCTGGATCGGCGCGCGGCGGCGGAGTGAACCAAAAAAACTGAGGGGTGGGCGTAAATTTCCACCAGAGGTGTCGAATCTTCAGAAGTTTATTTACGAATCTCGGCTAGATTAGCCTCATGACGAAAACCATCCCCGGCGGCATCAATGCCGCGATGAATGCGACGCTGAGCGGCATGCAGCGAGCCGTGGAGCGTCTGGAAATGGCGGCAATACGCCTGGCCAATACTACCGCAGCGCCAGAACGGCCTGTTTATGTCCCGCCCCCACCACGAGAGGGCATCGGTTCCGGCATCGCCGCCATTCAAGGGCAGGAAGCCCTGGAGACGGCTTTTGTAGACGTCATGATCGCAAAACGCGCTTATGAAGCCAATGCCAAAGCGTTTCGTTTCATCTCAGCGACCGAGGATTGGCCCTTCAACCGAGGGTTCTAAGCTGCGCTTTCTAAGAACTAACGTAGTCCAAGGCCCAACTTCTATTCTGCGTTCAAGCACCAGGCCCTGACGGCGATGCGCCGCCAGCACCATGCGCGCCTGCGTGCCGAGAAGCCCGGCCAAAATGGCCGTTCCCTGCGGTGCAAGATGCGCCGCCAATTCTCGCGCCATGGCGCAAAGCGGGCGCGCCAGGATATTCGCGAAAATCAGATCATAGCGCTTGCCCTGCAAACGCCGATCCCGCCAGCCATCCGCCAATAGCGCGCGCATCTGCGCCGACAATCCATTCAGCCGCGCATTCTCTGCACAAATACGCACCGACCAGGGTTCAATATCCGTCGCCGTCACCGGCACATGCAACAGCTTCGCTGCCGCCATGGCGAGAATGCCCGAACCACTGCCCAGATCCATGACGCGCTGAGGGCAGCGATGCGCGATTCCTTCAAACGCCATCAAGCAACCTTGCGTGGAGGCATGTTCGCCCGAACCGAAAGCAAGGCCCGCATCCAGCTTCAACACCAGCCGATCAAAACAGCGCCGATCCGCAACATGCGTCGGGCGTATCAGGAATCGCTGGCCGATGCGTTGTTCCGGAAAAGCCTGCACCGTGCGCGCAAGCCAACCATCCGCTTCCACCGGCGCAATCTGCACTACGGGCGGGGCGATGCCCGCCACCAACGCGGCCAAGGCCAAGGCGCTTTCCAAAGCTTCCTGCCCCGCGCCTGCTTCGCGCACACCTTCCACGCGCCAGGTATCGCTCGGCTCATCGCGGAAATAGGCGACCGTGCTGCAAACCTGTTGCAGCGCGGCTTCGAAAAAGGGCAGCGCTTCCTCATGCAGCCCATCAATGCTGAGCGCTTCCAGCGGTTCAGCGCGGCGGCGGGAAAGCGCGCCCGCGCCATCAGGGCCGGCAGGGCGCATCAGGCTTTCTCCACAAAACGATCAATCAGGCGCTTGTCACCGGCCTTGTCGAAACGGATATCCAGCCGATCATCATCCACGCCCGTCACCTCGCCATAGCCGAATTTCTGGTGAAACACGCGATCACCCGGCGCATACCGCGCCGCACTCGCGGGCCGTTCCTTCACTTCCCAAGCGCCAGCCTCAATCACGCGCGGGCGCTGGCCATAGAGCCCGCCCGAGGCCGGGAAGACACTCGCACCCCGCATCTCTCGCGCGGCATTGCCTTCCAGCTTGATCTCAGATGCCGGCAATTCATCGAGGAAACGCGATGGGATGCAAGCCTGCCAATTGCCGTAAATCCGCCGATTGGCGGCGTGGCTGATGACCGCAAAGCGCCGCGCGCGTGTGATACCGACGTAAGCGAGGCGCCGTTCTTCTTCCAAGGCGCGCTCACCACCTTCGTCCAGGCTGCGCTGCGATGGAAAGACGCCTTCTTCCCAGCCCGGCAGAAACACCCGGTCAAATTCCAAGCCCTTGGCGCCATGCAGTGTCATGATCGAAACGCGCTGGCCTTCCGCCGCTTCGTCATTTTCCATCACGAGCGAGACATGTTCCAGGAACCCGGCCAGGGTTTCGTAATCCGCCATGGCGCGCAGCAATTCCTTGAGGTTATCAAGCCGCCCCGGCGCTTCCGGGCTGCGATCCTGCTTCCACATATCGGTATAGCCGCTTTCTTCCAGGAGCGTGGCCGCCATCACCACATGGCCTTCATTGGGCAACATGGCGCGCCAGCGGGCGAAGGCTTCCAGCAATTCACCCAAGGCAGCGCGCGCCTTGGCCTGCTTGATCACGCCCTTTTCCAAGGCAAGCCCAGCGGCGATCGCAAGCGGCACGGCTTCGGCGCGCGCCAGCGCATGCATTTCCCGCATCGCGGTATCGCCAAGCCCGCGCTTTGGCAGATTCACAATCCGTTCAAAGGCCAGATCATCCGCGGGCTGCGCCACCACGCGGAAATAGGCCATGGCATCACGGATTTCCTGACGCTCATAAAACCGCGCGCCACCCACCACGCGATAGGGCAGGCCAAGCGTGATCAACCGTTCCTCAAAAGCGCGAGTCTGAAAACCGGCGCGGATCAGAATGGCAATCTCGCCCAGGCTCTCACCCGAACGCCGCGCGGCTTCAATGCGGTCCCCCACCATGCGGGCTTCTTCTTCGCTGTCCCAGACTGAGACAAGGCTGACCTTCTCCCCATCCGCATCATGGCGCCCGGGACGCAAGGTTTTGCCGAGCCGCCCGGTATTATGCGCAATCAGTCCGGATGCGGCGGCAAGAATGGGCCGCGTTGACCGGTAATTCGATTCCAGCCGCACCACCTGCGCACCGGGAAAATCCTTCTCGAACCGCAGGATGTTTTCAATCTCCGCCCCGCGCCAGGAATAGATGGATTGGTCATCATCCCCAACGCAGCAGATATTGCGATGCGCCTGGGCCAACAAGCGCAGCCAGTAATACTGCACCAAATTGGTGTCCTGATATTCATCCACCAGAATATAGCGAAAGCGCCGCTGATAATCCGCCAGGACTTCCGGATGCCCGCGCAGGATGGTCACCACATGCAGCAGCAAATCGCCGAAATCCGCGGCATTGAGTGCCTTCAATCGCGCCTGATAAGCCTCATAAATGCTGCGCGCGCGGCCTCCGGTGTAATCCGTATCCTCAGCTGGCGTGATGGCATCCGGCGTCAGGCCGCGATCCTTCCAACGCTGAATGATCGCCATCATGCCAGGTGCGGGCCAGCGCTTCAGGTCAATATGTTCGGCTTCCATCACCTGCTTCAGCAGGCGAAGCTGATCATCCGTATCCAGGATGGTGAAATTCGAATTCAGCCCGACAAGTTCCGCATTGCGGCGGAGCATGCGCGCGGTGAGCGCATGGAAGGTGCCAAGCCATAGCCCTTCCACAGCCTCACCCATCATCGCACCAACGCGTTCGCGCATTTCCCGCGCGGCCTTATTGGTGAAGGTCACGGCCAGCACCTGGGAAGGGAAAGCCTTGCGGCTCCTCAGCAGATGCGCAAACCGCGTGGTCAGCACGCGCGTCTTGCCAGTGCCCGCACCTGCCAGCACCAAAAGCGGCCCATCCAGCGCCTCCACCGCCGCGCGCTGTTCGGCATTGAGCCGCGCGAGGTAATCCGCCTCAGTCACTGGCAGGAACCGATGGAGTTGGTGCCGCAAATCTTCTCGCCATCCAACCAGCGCGCGCCGCTGAGATCGGCGCCGGAAAGATTGGCGCCGGTCAGCTCCGCCCCGGTCAGATCGGCGCCGCGCAAATCGGCGCGGAATAGCGTGGCGCGGCGCAAATCAACGCCCTTGAGATTGGCGCCGGCCAGCACGGCGCGGGTCAGATCGGTGCTGCGCAGCGTCGCACCAGTCAGATCAGCGCGCGTCATATCGGCAAAGCTGAACCGCGCATCCGAAGCATCAACGCCATTCAGCTTGGCGTCCACAAAGCGTGCCCGGGCGAAGGAGGTATCGCGGAGCGTCGCCCCCGTCAGGTCCCGGCCCGAGAAATCCGCATTATCCAGCAGGCACCGCCGCCAGACCACGCCAGGCGCGGGAGAATCGGCGCAGGCGCCAAAGGCAGGGCCAGCCAGCAGCAGCAGGCCGAGCAGGAGGGGAATCTGTCGGGATGTGATCACGGGGGGGATATAGAGGCTCCGCCCCGCCGGTCCAACCGCGCGCCGCTTGCATCGCGGCCCCGAAGCGGCAAGCATGCGGAGGGATTAACGCCGAGAGGTCACGATGCGTCGCCAAATTTCTGTCCTGAGCCTTGTGGCCCTGCTGCCCCTGCCGGCGGCGGCGCATCACCCAATGGGCGGCGCCATGCCGGAGTCACTCTGGCAGGGTTTTGCCTCGGGCATCGGCCATCCGGTGATTGGGCTCGATCATTTGGCCTTTCTGCTGGCTGCCGGCGTGCTGGCGGCAGCGCTGCCGCGCAGTCAGGCCTTGCGCGCGGTGGCGGGCTTCCTGGTGGCCGGTATGGCGGGCCTGGCGCTGCATATGGCCGGTTTTGGCCTTGGCATGACCGAGGCTTTGGTCGCGGCATCGGTGCTGTTGGCGGGGCTGGCGCTGCTGGTGACGAAGCGCGTTCCCGCCCCGGCGCTGCTGGCGGGCTTCGCCCTGGCCGGGCTGTTCCACGGCCATGCCTTTGCCGAGGCCGTGATCGGCGCCGAGGCAACACCGATCATCGCCTATCTGGCCGGGCTTGCCGTGATCCAGGGCGCGCTGATGCTGGGCGCCATGGCGCTGGCGCGGGAAGCGGCGCGCGCGCGCTGGCTGCGCCCCGCGATGGGCGCGGCGGCGAGTTTTGCGGGGCTTGGGTTTTTGGTGGTGGCGTTGGTGGCTTGAGCCGCCTTTCCCCGGGCGCATTTCGCTTCCATTCCGCATCGGCTTTCGGCATGCTTTGTCGGAGGATGCGCGACACTCTGATAAAATCTTGGATCATTGCCTTGGCGCTGCTGCCCGGCATAGCGGGGGCGCAGTCGTCGCGTGACGAAGCCTGGCGCTGGTGCGCAAGGCAGGATGCGAGCATTTCTCGGGAACCGCAGATCGTTGCATGTACCTGGCTGATCGACGCGAGTCGGGAGACACAAGAGAATTTAGCGGCCACCTACAATAGCCGCGGTGTTGCTCGTGCGGCGCAGGGTGACCGTCGCAGCGCCATCGCTGACTATACCGAAGCCATAAGGATCAATCCGCAATACGCCCAGGCTTTCAACAATCGCGGTGCCGCGCGTGCCGCGCAGGGTGATCGCGTGGGTGCCATTACTGACTATAACGAAGCCATAAGGATCAATCCGCAATACGCCCAGGCTTTCAACAATCGTGGCGCCGCGCGTGCCGGGCAGGGTGATCGCGTGGGTGCCATTACTGACTATACCGAAGCCATAAGGATCAATCCGGAGTACGCCCATCCCTTCAACAATCGCGGCTCCGCGCGTGCCGGGCAGGGTGACCGCGAAGGCGCGATTGTTGACTATAACGAAGCCATTCGCCTTAATCCGCGAAACGCGAATACCTTCAATAATCGCGGCCTCGCGCGTGCGGGTCAGGGTGTCCGTGCCGGCGCTATCGCCGATTATACTGAGGCGATCAGGCTAAACCCGCAGTTCTTCAACGCCTTCTACAACCGCGCCAGGGTTCGCGACGCCCAGGGTGACCGGGTCAGCTCTATCGCTGATTACACTGAAGCGATCCGACTAAATCCGCAATTCGCACTGGCCTATAATAATCGCGGTGCCGCCCGTTCCTGGCAGGGCGACAGCGCAGGTGCCATCGCGGACTACAGCGAAGCCATCCGGCTTAATTCGCAAGACGCGAACACCTTCAACAATCGTGGATTGGCGCGGGCCGGATTGGGCGACCGCGCCGGCGCCATCGCTGACTATACCGAAGCAATCCGGCTCAATCCGCAATACGCGCAAGCTTTCAATAATCGCGGCTTCTCACGCGCTGCGCTCAAGGATTTCACAGGTGCCATCGCCGACTACAATGAGGCCATCCGCCTTGATCCAAAAAACGCCGATGCTTTCAATAACCGCGCAGATGCGCGTTCCGCCTTGGGTGACCACGCCGGCGCCACGGCCGATTTCCGTGAGGCGCTGCGCATTGATCGGTAACGCCCTATCGCTTCCCTAACCCTAAGCCGCCCGCCAAACCACCGGAAACACCTCACTATCCATCGCGGCACCATGTGCCGGTGTATGCGCCGGCGCGGCGGTGGCGATGGTACCCGTGCCACCCACAAAAAAACCCTCCGCGTTTTTCGCCCGCTTTTTTTGTTACAGAAAGCCTTGGACGAAAGGCTACATTTGTCTGCAGCGTTACGCAAGCGTTTGGTCATCAAGCAGCCTGACTGGCAATACCCCGCCGATCCGACGCCAAATGCGTCGAGGCTGAATGGCAGGCCGGCTTTCGGATTACTTGGCCCATCTGTAGGCAAGGTTGTGCCGCGTTCCTGTGATGCAGCCGGCGGCAATGCTGTCGAACCCCACCCCGTTATCCGCCAGTTTTACGGCATTTGTCATGAGTGTTGACAACCGCGCCATTTGTCAGCGAAGCTTCCTGAAAGCGCTTTCTTTTAGGCGCAAGCTTAAGCGATAATGCGCAAAGCACATCGCTATTGAAGGAGGAAACAGGAATGGGCGCACAGCCCCTTACCCTGCGCGGGGCTTTGCGGCCTGGTGCATGCACGCGGAACTGCGGCTCGTGAACGCGCTGCATCGCCTCAAGGACCGTATCGCCATTGTCGGTGTTGGCAACACTGCCTATGGCAACTTCCCTGACATAGATGATTACGGTCTCGGCGCCCGCGCCTTCCGCAGCGCGATCGAAGATTGTGGCCTGGACAAGAACAAAATTGACGGCCTGCTCACCTGTCGCGTGCCGTATTACGCGCGCATGGGTGAGATTCTTGGCCTCAATCCACGCTGGACAATCCAACTGCCGCCGCATGGCAGAATGTCTGGCATGGCAATCATTGAAGCGGCAGCGGCACTTGATGCAGGGCTTTGTGATTATGCGGCCCTGATCTACGCAAATATCGGCCGATCCCGCCGCGTGAATTACGGTGGCGATGAAAGCCCCGGCATTTGGGACCCTTGGGGTTTCACCTCCCCCGGTGCAGCACATGCGCTGATGTTCCAGCGGCATCGCGCGCTTTATGGCACAACAACGCGCCAATTGGCCGAGGTCTCGGTGGCTTTCCGCCATCACGCCTGCCTCAACCCTTCGGCAGTGATGAAGCAGCCCATCACCATTGATGACCACGAATCCGCCCGTTTCATCACCGAACCGCTCCGCCTGCTCGATTACTGCCTGATCAATGATGGCGCCGTCTGCATCATCATGACCACGAAGGATCGCGCGCGTGATCTCAAGAAGCGCCCCGTGATGATTTCCGGTATCGGCGCGCGGGAAGCCTTCACCACGGCCTCCATCTCCAATTTCGACCTCAATTTTTGGTACGATGAAATGCAGGATGTTGCCGCCCAGGCCTATGGCATGGCGGGTGTTGGGCCTTCCGATGTTGATGCGCTGATGTGCTACGACAATTTCAGCCCAACGGTGTTGTTCAGCCTTGAGGGCCTTGGCTTCTGCAAACAAGGCGAAGCGGGTTCCTTCGTGGAAGGTGGTGCGCTGAAACTTGGTGGCCGCTTGCCCACCAATACCGATGGCGGACACTTATCAAACTCCTACATGCAGGGCTGGGCGCTCAACATCGAAGCGGTGCGCCAAATCCGCGGCGAATGCGGCGCGCGCCAGGTACAGGACGCGGAGGTCGTGCAGTATTGCGGCGCCACGCCGTGCTCACGTTCCATCATCTACACACCGGGCTGAGGGAGGATTCCATGCAGCCAGCAATACCCGCCAAGCCCCGTCCGCGGATTGATACCGTCAGCCGCGGTTTTTGGGACAATGCCCGCGAAGGCCGCCTTTCCATGCAACGCTGTGACGATTGCTCGGACATTCATTTTCCTGGATCGCCGGTCTGCCCGAAATGCCTATCGGAAAAGCAATCCTGGGTGGCGGTCTCCGGCCGCGGCACGGTGCTCTCCTGGGTGCGTTTCCACCGCGCCTATTGGGACGGTTTCCGCGCCGATATTCCCTATCTGGTCGCCCTCGTAGGGCTTGAGGAGGGACCGATGTTGATGACCAGCATCGTTGATGCCCCTGCTGATGGACCGAAGATCGGCGCATCCGTGACAGCGGTTTTCGAAGAGGTGGATGACCAGCTGACGCTACCAAAATTCCGCGTCGGCGTCTGAATAAAACCTCGGCCGGGACCGAGGCTTTCCATGGGAGAAAAACAAGATGATGCGTATCTTGAGGGTAGCAGCCCTGGCGCTGGCGATGATGGGACCGCTGGTCGCGTCGGCCCAGGCGCAGACGCAGCCGCCGGCTGCGACGCGCGCCAATACCTTGCGCGTGGTTGTGCATGCCAACCTGCAAATCCTCGATCCGGTCTGGACCACTTCCTTTATCTCTGGGCGCCATGCCTATCTGATCTATGACACGCTTTACGCGATGAATTCGCGCTTCGAGCCCCTGCCGCAGATGGCTGAGGGGCACGAAATTCTTGAAGGTGGTCTGGTCTATCGCATCCGGCTGCGCGATGGCCTGCGCTTCCATGACGGCAGCCCCGTCCGGTCGCAGGATGTTGTCGTATCATTACAGCGCTGGATGAGCCGCGATGTCATGGGCCAGCAAATGGCCGCCGTGACCGAAAGGGTCACCGCGCTGGACGACCGAGCCTTCGAAATCCGCCTCAAGGAACGCTGGGGCCTGGTGCTGGATGCGCTAGCGAAGCCTTCCAACCCGCCCTTCATCATGCCGGAACGCATTGCGCAGACGCCCGCCACCACGCAGGTGACTGAAACGATCGGTTCGGGCCCCTTCATCTTTGTGCGTGAAGAATGGCGCCCCGGTAACCGCGTTGTCTATCGCCGCAACCCGGATTATGTGCCGCGCGCCGAACCGGCGGATTACCTTGCCGGTGGCAAGCGTGCCCTGGTCGAGCGTGTCGAATGGCTCTACATGCCGGATCACAATACGGCGCTTGCCGCGCTGAACGCGGGTGAGATTGATTATTTTGAGGCGCCGCCTCTCGACTTCATCAACGTCCTTGCGCGCAACCGCAACATTCGCCTCGTCAATATTGATGCCATCGGTACGTCGGGGGTGATCCGTCCGAACCATATCTATCCGCCGTTCAACGACCCCCGCGCACGCCAGGCACTCGCGCATCTTGTGCGCCAGGAAGATTATATGCGCGTGGTGGTGGGTAATCCGCAGCTTTACAGGCCTTTCTGCGGTTCCTTCTTCATGTGTGGTTCCGGGAACGGCACTGAGGTAGGCAGCGAACCCTTCCGTGAGCCCAATGTCGAACGGGCGCGTCAGCTATTGCGCGAAGCCGGCTATAATGGCGAACCCATCGTCGTGCTGCAGCCCACCGACCGTGCGCAGTACAATGCTGCGACCATGGTGCTGATCCAGGCGCTGCGCCGCGCGGGTGTCAATGTGGATGTGCAGGCGATGGATTGGAGCACGCTGCTGTCACGCCGCGCCAATCGCAATGATCCCTATCAGGGCGGCTACCACCTGTTCGTGACCACGCATGGCGGCCCCACCACGGCGCTGCCACCATCCAACACCTGGTTCAATACGCGTTGTGAACGTGCCAATCCCGGCTGGGCCTGCGACCAGGAACTGGTCCAGATGGTCGCCGAATGGTCGCGGGAAGCGGATCCGGCGGCCCGCAAACCGATCCTGGAGCGAATCAACCGCCGCGCCTGGGAAGTGATCCCGTATGTTCCATATGGCCAGTACAGCCAGCCAGTGGCCGTCCGGGCGAATATTCACGGCGTTCTGGAAGCCGGCATCCCGGTCTACTGGAACATCGAGAAACGATGACCTGACGGAAGCCTTTCATGTGGTACTACGTCACCAAGCGCATCCTCGCGACCCTGCCCGTGATGGGCGTGGTCGCGGTCATTGTGTTCCTTCTGCTCAGATTAAGCCCCGGGGACCCGGCGGCGATCATCGCCGGGGATGACGCTACCAGTGAAGACATCGCGAAGATACGGGAGCATCTCGGCCTGGATCGGCCTTTGCTGACGCAATTCGTACGGTGGATCGGGCAGCTCGCGACCGGCGATTTCGGCAATTCCATCTACCTGGAACGGCCCGTGCTTGGCCTGATCATGGAAAGGGTGGAGCCAACCCTGGCGCTCTCGGTGACGACCATCATCTTCGCTGTCGTGCTGGCGGTACCCATCGGTGTCCTGGCCGCCTGGCGCGCCGGCACCTGGATTGACCAGGCCATCATGGCGCTGTCGGTCCTGGCCTTCTCCGTGCCGGTTTTTTTGATCGGCTACGGGCTGGTGATCGGCTTTTCCCTGACGCTGGAACTGCTGCCGGTGCAGGGCTTCGTCAGTTTCTCCGAAGACCCCGTCGCCTTTCTTCGCCACCTCGTGCTGCCGACCGTGGCGCTTGGCCTGGTCTATACCGCGCTGATTGCCCGCATCACGCGCGCCACCATGCTTGAAACCCTCAATGAGGATTTCATCCGTACCGCCCGCGCCAAGGGCCTTGGTGAGCCGCGGGTGCTGATCCTGCACTCGCTCAAGAACGCCTCGGTGCCGATCGTCACCACCATCGGTACCGGGATTGCGCTGCTGATCGGCGGTGTCGTCGTCACGGAAAGCGTCTTTGCCGTGCCCGGGATCGGCCGCCTCACCATCGATGCCGTGATGCAGCGGGATTATCCGGTGATCCAGGGCGTGATCCTGGTTGTCGCCGGTGTTTACGTACTCGTGAATCTTCTGATTGACCTGACCTATTCCTTGCTTGACCCGAGGATACGCTACTGATGGCTGCCACCGACATCACTGCCGCAGCCGCCATCATCCCAAGGTCGCGCAGCGCGACAGGGCTGCTGCGCCGCGCGGCCCGGCGCCCGCTGCCCGTGCTGGGCAGCGCCCTCCTGATTGTCCTGATACTCTCTGCGCTGTTCGCGCCCTGGCTCACGCCATATGACCCGTTTGAGATGAATGTGGTGGACCGGCTGCTGCCACCGAATGAGACCTATTGGTTCGGCACAGACGCCTTTGGCCGTGATATCTTCACCCGTACGCTCTATGGCGGGCGCGTTTCCTTGGTGATTGGCGCGGCGGTCGCGGTTGCGGCCACGCTGGTCGGTCTTCTGATCGGCGTGGTCGCTGGTTATTTCCGCACGGCTGATGCCATCCTGATGCGCATCATGGATGGGTTGATGGCGATTCCGGGCATTCTTCTCGCCATCGCGCTCATGTCACTCACGCGGGCCAGTATCTGGGTCGTTATCCTGGCCATCACCATCCCTGAAGTGCCGCGCGTGGCGCGCCTCGTGCGCTCGGTGGTCCTCTCGGTGCGCGAACAAGTCTATATCCAGGCAGCGAGTGCCGTGGGCACGCGGTTTCCGCGGCTGATGCTGCGCCATATACTGCCCAATACCTTCGCGCCGCTGATCGTGCAGGCGACGTATATCGCCGCTTCTGCCGTACTGGTCGAAAGTTACCTCAGCTTCCTCGGCGTCGGAACCCCGCCGGAGATTCCGTCCTGGGGCAATATCATCGCGGAAGGCCGGCTTTATGTGCAGATCGCCTTCTGGAATATTCTTTTCCCGAGCGTCTTCCTTGCGGTCATGGTGCTTTCCATCAACATTCTTGGCGACGGGCTACGCGACATGCTCGACCCCCGCCTGGCGCGGAGGATCTGATGGCCGCCGAGCCTGTCCTGCGGGTCGAGGGGCTGCGCACGGAATTCGCGACCGGCGATGGGCCGCCGGCGGTCGCGGTCAATGACCTTTCTTTTGAGGTGAATCGCGGTGAGACTCTCTGCATTGTGGGCGAATCCGGTTGCGGCAAAAGCCTGACGGCGCTGTCCGTTTTGCGCCTGCTGCCGCGGCCCTATGGGCGGGTCGGTGCCGGGCGCGTGCTGCTCGAAGGCCGGGACCTTGTGCAGGTGTCGGAACCCGAAATCCGCGAAGTCCGGGGCCGCGCTGTCTCGATGATTTTTCAGGAACCGATGACGAGCCTCAATCCAGTGCTGAACATCGGTCGCCAGATTGCCGAGACGGTGATGGTGCATGAAGGCCTGCCCTGGCAAGCCTGTATGGACCGCGCACTTGAAATGCTGCGCCAGGTGCGCATTCCCGAACCGGAACGCCGCCTGCATGAATATCCGCATCAATTATCCGGCGGCATGCGTCAGCGCGTCATGATCGCCATGGCGCTGGCCTGCCGCCCACGCGTGCTATTGGCCGATGAACCCACCACGGCGCTTGATGTCACCATCCAGGCGCAGATCCTTGATCTGATCCGTGATTTGCAGCGGGAGACTGGTACAGCCGTTCTGCTGATCACCCATGACCTTGGCGTGGTTGCGGAAATGGCCGACCGCGTGCTGGTGATGTATGCGGGCAGCAAGGTTGAGGAAGGAACTGCCGAGGAAATCTTCGACGCGCCCACCCACCCCTATACGCGCGGCCTGATGGGCGCGATGCCGCATTTGGGGGGTGCCCATGGTGGGCGGCTGGCCGAAATTCCTGGTGTGGTGCCGGCGCTGAAGGCACGGCCCCCCGGTTGTCCTTTCGCGCCCCGCTGCAGCATCGCGACATCGCGCTGCCATGTTGAAGCGCCGCCTCTCCGCAATTTTGCAGGTAGCCACAACGTCGCCTGCTGGGAAGTCGGTCAAGGAGCTGTGGCATGAATGCGGAGCCTCCAGTTCTGCAGGTCCGCGACCTTGTCAAGCACTATAGCGTGGGCGGCGGTTTTTTCGGACGCGGGCGCAAGCAACTTCGCGCCGTGGATGGCGTTTCCTTCAGTATAGGGCAGGGGGAAACGCTCGGCCTGGTAGGGGAGAGCGGCTGCGGCAAGTCCACGGTTGGCAAGGCAGTTTTGCGCCTGGTTGAACCAACCTCCGGCCATGTTTCATTGGAAGGTGAGGAGATCACCGGCCTTGGCAGCGCTGCCCTGCTCGAACGGCGCAAGCGGATGCAGGTCATTTTCCAGGATCCCTATTCGTCATTGAACCCGCGCATGACGGCGGGTGAAATCGTGCAGGAACCGCTGATCAATTTCGGTATCGGCTCGCGCGCTGAACAGCGTGATCGCGTCGCCATGCTCTTTGCCCGCGTGGGGCTGCGTCCGGACCAGCGCGCCAATTATCCGCATGAATTTTCCGGCGGGCAGCGGCAAAGGCTCGGCATTGCGCGGGCCTTGGCGCTCGGCCCCAGCGTGATTATCGGGGATGAGCCGGTCTCAGCACTTGATGTCTCGGTGCAGGCACAGGTCATCAATCTGATGATGGACCTGCAGCAGGAATTTGGCTTGAGCTATCTTTTCGTCGCGCATGATCTTGGGGTTGTGGAGCATATCAGCCACCGCGTCGCGGTGATGTACCTTGGCAAGATCGTCGAAATTGCCGCGCGCGCTGCCTTGTTCGAAACGCCACGGCATCCCTACACGGAAGCGCTGCTGGCCGCCGTGCCGGTCTCTCACCCCCGGGCGAGGCGGGCGCGTACCGTTCTGACGGGTGACGTGCCAAGCCCGATCAACCCGCCCCCAGGGTGCCGCTTCCATACGCGCTGCCCGATCGCGGTCGCGCGCTGCCGGCAGGAGGAACCGGCGCTGGTGTTGGACGCGTCAGGCCATGGTGTCGCCTGTCACCTTCGCGCTGCAACCGCGTAGGACCTTTGCTGCGCAGATGAAGACAAAGGCAAGCACGCCGCAGCCAGGGAGCAAAAGGCGCAGAAAAGCCAGCGCCCCAAAGGTGCGGCTGGAAGAAGTGGCGCAGGAAGCCGGCGTTTCTGCTGCCACCGTGTCACGCGTGCTCAACAATGCCTCATTGGTCACGCAGGATCTGCGCGACAAGGTGCTGAAGGCGACATCGAAGCTGGGTTATGTTGCGCATGGCGCGGCAAGGGCGCTTGCGTCGCGCCGATCGCGCGTGCTGGGCGCGGTGGTGCCCAATCTTTCGAACACGATTTTTTCTGACATGATTGAAGGCTTCCAGCAGCGGCTGGAACCGCAGGGCTACACCATGCTGCTGGCCACCTTCAATTATGATGAGGCGGCGGAATTTCGCAGCGTCCGCACCATGATCGAACGTGGCGTGGATGGGCTGGTGCTGGTTGGTGTGACCCACAGCAAGGAACTCGAAGTACTGCTGAATAGCTCTGGCATTCCCTTCATACAGACCTGGGCGCCGGCACGGGCCAGCGCGCACCCAACTATCGGCTATGACAACGCGACTGCTGCTCGGTTGCTGGTGGATCATCTTGTCGGGCTGGGGCATCGCGACATCGGGGTTGTGGCCGGGCTTACCCAGCACAATGATCGCGTGCGGGCGCGCATCGCGGGCCTGCGCGCGGCGATGCGCCGCCACCGCATTCCCTTGCCCGCGGATCGTATTGTCCAGACGGAGTATCGCATCGCCAAGGTACGCGAGGCCTTTCGCGTGCTTCAGCGAAAGGGCGAGTTGCCTACAGCCTTGATTGCCAATAACGACATCGTGGCGCTTGGCCTGCTGCTGGAAGCGCAGGCGCAGGGTATCCGCGTGCCGGCGCAGCTTTCGATTATAGGCGTCGGCGATCTTGAGATCGTGACGCATATGCGGCCACCGCTGACAACGGTGCGTTCACCCAAACATACAATCGGCGCCATGGCTGCCGATTACCTTCTCGCCCGCATCAGCGGGCATGACTTCGCCTTACCCGAAGAACTCCCGCTTGAACTCGTGGTCCGGGGTTCTACCGCCCCGCCGCGCACGACCCGCCGCAAGGATATTTCAGCATGACGACTGCGCCGAGCACCCTGCCACTCACGCGCGACAAGGCCGGGCATCTGCCAGGCATGCTTGAAGGTTTGCGTGTTATCGAATTGGCCGATGAGACAGCCGAATATGTCGGCATGGCACTCGCCGGCCTGGGTGCCGAGGTCATCAAGGTGGAACCCCCGCAGGGTTCTTCCACCCGTGCCATTGGCCCCTTCCTGGATGATGATCCCGGCCCCGAGCGGTCGCTGCATTTCTGGGGCTATAATCGCGGCAAGCGTTCCGTCGTGCTTGACCTTGACACGCCGGACGGCCAGCAGAAATTCCGACAGCTTCTCGCCTCCGCCGATATCTACCTTGATGCGAGCGAGGGCAGGGCGGCATCTGCGCTGGGCGTTGCCGCGCGTGACATCGCGGCGGAGTTTCCCGGCCTGATCGCCGCGCGCATGTCGCCCTTTGGCGATGAAGGGCCCTGGAAGGATCACAAGGCATCAGACCTGATCCATCTGGCGCTGGGCGGGATCATGATGAATTGCGGCTATGATCCGGATCCGTCCAAGCATTACGACCTGCCGCCGATCGCGCCGCAGCTTTGGCACGCCTACCATATCGCGGGCGACCAGATGGTTGTGGGCATCCTGGCCGCGCTGATCCATCGCCTGCATACGGGTGAAGGCCAGGATCTGTGTGTGGCGATTCACGAAGCGGTGTCGAAGAATACCGAGCTTGATGTCATGTCCTGGGTGATGCGGCGCGCGCCGCTATTCCGCCAGACCTGCCGGCACGCGATCGAAAAACCCACACATGTGCCAAGCATTGGCCATACCAAGGATGGGCGCTGGTACATCGCCGCCGGCGTCTCTGTGCGCGATCAGACAAGCCTTGTGCCCTTTCTGACCGGCTATGGCATGGCGGCGGACCTGCAGGCGCCGGGCGGCAATGCCGATACCAAGGCGCGCAATGTTCCGGGCTCGGGCGCGGATGACGAGGCAAAGTCCCATGTGCTTGAGATTGTGCAGCGCTTCATCCGATCCTTCCGCTACGAAACCATGCCCTGGCGGGAAGCGCAGGCGGCTGGGCTGCTGTGGTCGCCGCTGCGCAAGCCGCACGAAAACGTGCTTGATGCGCATTGGCAGACGCGCGGTACCTTTGCTGAGGTGGAACATCCAGAACATGGGCGCGCCTTCCATTATCCGGTCAGCCGATGGCTCTCCTCCGAAACAGTGTGGAAATCCGGTCGCCGCGCCCCGCTCTTGGGTGAGGATACGGAAGCCGTGCTTGGTGCGCTGGCGCCGAGGAAGCCGCTGACGCAGCCGGCAAGGCCGCGCAGTGATGCGCCGCCGCGGCTTTCCCCGCATGAAAAGCCGTTTCCGTTGCAGGGCGTACGGATCTTCGATTTTTCCTGGTTCCTTGCCTCGGCGGGCGGCACCCGCTTCGCCGCGGCGCTGGGCGCTGATGTGATCAAGGTCGAGTGGAAGGACAATCCCGATACGCGCCTTGCGGCCATGTCGCCCGTTGGCGGGCGTGCAGCGCGCGATGCTGCGACGGCGCCGCTCAAGGGTGTGACTGATTCCGATATGGGCGGGCAGTTCAACAACAAGAACTCAGGCAAAAGCGGCATCTCGCTCAATATCCGCCATCCCAAGGGCATGGAGATTGCGCGCCGCCTGATCGGCATGTCTGACGTGGTGGCGGAGGGCTTCTCGCCGGGTGTGCTGCAGCGGCTTGGCCTTGGCTATGATGTGCTATGCTCATTGCGGCCTGACATCATCTATGTGCAGCAATCGGGCATGGGCGGCATTGGTACCTATGGGCGCTTCCGCACCATTGGCCCTGTCGCTGCGGCCTTTGCCGGCACTTCGGAGATGTCCGGCCTGCCCGAACCGGCCATGCCCGCGGGCTGGGGTTATTCCTTCCTTGACTGGATCGGTGCCTATAGCTTCGCGACAGCGATCATCGGCGCGCTTTATCACCGCGACCGCACCGGCAAGGGGCAGTGGATTGATAGTTCGCAATGCGAATCAGGCATTTTCCTGAAGCCGGTGCCGATCCTTGATTGGTCCGCGAATGGGCGGAGCTGGAGCCGCATCGGCAACCGTTCCCCCTATAAGCCGGCCGCGCCGCATGGCGCCTATCGCTGCGCCGGGCAGGATCGCTGGATTGCCATCGCCGCCTTCGACGAAGCCCAATGGCAGGCACTTGTTCGCGTGGCGGGTCGCACGGCCTGGCTGGCGGACCCGCGCTTCGCGACGCTGGAAAGCCGCCTGCTGCACCAGGACGCGCTGGATATTGCGATAACGGAATGGACGCAGGATCAGGATGCCTATGTCTGCATGGCGGCGCTGCAGGCGGCGGGCGTGCCGGCGGGCGTCTGCCAGACGGCGGAAGACCGATGCGACAATGACCCGCAGCTTCCGGCACTCTCCTGGCTCACGGAAGTCACGGGCACCAAGATCGGCCGTTGGCCAGTGACCGAAATTCCAACAAAGCTTTCCGCCACGCCGCCCTATAGCGGTGGCATCATCAATCGCGGCGCGCCTGGCTATGGTGAAGATAATGCCCGCATCCTGGGTGAGCTGCTCGGTTATTCTTCCGCGCAGGTCGCGGCGCTGGCCGAAGAAGGGGTGATTTGAGGCCGTGATGCAGGGCCCGGCATGGGAACAGGACATCGTCTTCATCGGCGATATCCATCGTCAGTGGCGGCATATTACGCAGGGCCTTGCCAAGGCCGCGCGGCGGCCACGTGTGGCGGTACTTCTTGGCGATATGGAATGCGATCAGCCGCTGGATGTTGCGGCTGCACCGCTGCTCGATGCCGGGATCAAGGTGCATTGGATCTGGGGCAACCATGATTATGATGGCGGGCCCGAGATGTGGACCAACCTAGTGGATGCGGGCCGCAATCCGCGCACTCGCCCGGGTGAGCTTAATGCGCGCGTCGCCGATATCGGTGGGCTGCGCATTGCGGGGCTGGGCGGCACTTTTCGGCGCCGTGTCTGGGAACCGCCGGGGCCGCCGCAGCTACGCTCGCGCAATGAACTGCCGGCCGACATGACCAGCCTTGGCCCTGACTGGACCGAGGCGCAGCGCCGTTCCATGGCCGATGCACTCGCCGCCATGGCGATTTGGCCTGAGGATGTCGATGCGCTATCGGCGCTACGCGCCGATGTGCTGGTGACGCATGAGGCGCCATCAAGCCATCCGCAGGGCGTTGCAGCGCTCGATGCGCTGGCGCGACGGATGGGCGCGCGCCTTGTCATCCATGGGCACCACCATGTCTGTTACCGCGCGCGCGCTGAAGACGGGCTGGAAGTGCAGGGCGTTGGTGCCGGTTGGGGAATAGGGCTTGATGGCCGGCCATGGTGGCCAGGCGAAGCTGATCGCTGGTTGGGCAATCCGCCCGCCGGCTGGTCGCATCTTTAAGGATTCTGCCCATGCGAATCACCGACCTTGCCGGCAAGGCGGTTCTCATCACCGGTGCGTCCACCGGCATTGGGGCTGCCGTGGCCAAGGGCTTCGCCGCGCAAGGCGCGCGCGTTGCGGTTCATTACAATTCCAGTGAAGCCCAGGCGCAGCAAGTGCTTGAGGAAATCCGCGCCGCGGGCGGGGAGGCCATTGCGCTCAGGGCCGATGTGCGTTCGCTTGATGCATGTCGGCGCCTGGTGGCTGAGGCAGAGCAACGCCTTGGCGCGCTTGATGTGCTGGTGAACAATGCTGGTGGTGTGGTGAAGCGCCATCCGCTGCACGAGATTGATGACGCGCTTTATGACGATATCGTCAATCTGAATGCGCGTTCGGTCTTCGCTTGTTCGCGCGCTGCGGTGCCAATCATGCAGGCGCAGGGCGGCGGCGCGATCATTTCCACCACATCCATCGCAGCGCGTACCGGTGGCGGCAGCAAATCCACGCTCTATGCCGCTTCAAAGGCATTCGTATCCACCTTCAGCCGCGGATTGGCGAAGGAGGTTGCGCGCTACGGCATTCGCGTGAACGCCATAGCCCCAGGCGTGATCGGCAAAGCAGACAAGGCGAAGACAACGCCAAGCCATCAGCTTGAGGCTTCGATCAAGCTTACACCCATGCGGCGGATCGGCACCGTTGAGGAATGCGTTGGTGCCTATCTTTTCCTGGCATCATCAGAGATGGCCGGGTTCATTACCGGGCAAGTGATTGAGGTGAATGGCGGGCTTCACATGCCCTGAATGTGGCGGGTCAACGCCGCGCCAAATCCCGCCTGAACCAACCATAAAGCGCCAGCGCCGCACCAAGCGCCACGACCGCAAAAAATACCGGCGCCGTCGCGCTACCGGTGACATCGCGCAGCCAACCGGCAAAGGCCGGGCATCCTGTGCAGCCGGCATAGAACCAGACGAAATAAACCCCCAAGCCCCGCGCGCGGCGTTCCGGCGCCACAGCCTCGGCGGCCAGTGCGGAAAACACGGTGATGGGCAGCGCGTAGCAGAAGCCATGCAGCAGGCCGAAAAGCGGCGCCCAGGCCACATCTGCCAGCGGCAAGGCAAGCGCGGCCAGCATGGCAAGCAGGCTCGCGCTGATGGTCATTGGGCCGGCAACACCGGCACGACGCGCGAGCCAGGCACCCGCCGGCACCGCCAACAGATTGGACCACGAAATCAACGAAACCGCGAAGCTCGCCTCCGCCAGGCCAAGCCCGCGCGCCATCAGCATCGGCGGCGCGAAGCTCACCAGCACCATATAGGCGCCATTCACCAGCGCCCAGCAGGCGCCGGCCAGGCACATGCGGCGAAACTCCGCCCGCGTCAGTGCGCTGCTGGTGCTGGTGCTTGCCGGCAGCGCGCGCGGTTCCGGCCCGCGGGCGAGGGCGACCGCGATGAAGGCGATGCCCGCCGCAAAAGCCGCGACCTGATAGGGAAGTTGCCAGCCATGATCAGGCACAAAGCCGGGGAGCGCCGCTTGCGTTGCGGCAATCCCCAGCGGCCAGCCGAGCACATAAACCGCCATGGCGGGGAAAAGATCTCGGCCCAGGAAGCGGTCCTGCACCATTTTCGTGAGCAACAAAATCACCAGCAGCGTGCCGAGGCCCATCAGCAGCCGCCCCGCAATCAGCCGCGCAACCTCCTCAGCACTGGCGGAGACCACTGCACCCAGGATCAGCAGCACAAGCCCTAGCAGAACGCCGCGCCTGTCGCCCAAGCGTCGCGCGACCAGGCCCAAGGGATAGGCGAGGAAAAGCCCCGGCAACCAGAACAAACCAACCAGCGTGCCAAAGCCTGCCCAATCCAAGGCGAAGGCATCCACCAAAGCGGGGCCAGCCGCGCCGGGTGCCTGGAACATCGCGCCCAAGGCCGCGCGCAGGATGAAGACTGCCAGCAAAAACGCAGCGGCTGACGTCAAAAAACCCATATCAGCCGCGCCTTCGCCCCGCGCCGCAGCGCGACCATCGCGTATTGTCGGAACAACCGCGCAAGGCGCTTGCCGCGCGCAGCACAGATGCCGATGAAGCAATGCACTTCCCACCAAGACTTGGCGCCGCCCTTGCCTTCCACATGGGGCAAGGCACGCAGGCGTTCGCGCAACGCTGGATGGCGCCGCGCATTCCAGCCTGCCGCCATGCGTCGGCTGAAAGGATTACTTGCGGCGATGAATACGCCTTCCGGCACGCGCCAGCATTGCAGCAGCGCATCCAAAGCCGGTGCGCGTTGCCCGATGCGCGCGGCATGCTCGCCCGCAAAATAGCAGGAAGCGCGATAGGCGCGTGTAAGCCCGGCAGAGTGCTTCATCTGAACTGCATCAATATGCCCTTGAGGTAGGCGCTTTCGGGCAGCATCGGATGCAGCGGATGATCCGGCCCAGCGCTGCCCATATGCAGGATGCGCGCTTCCCGCCCGGCACGCTGCACGCCCCAGGCGACGGCATCGGCGAATTCTCCCGGAGCGACATGATGGCTGCAGGACGCGATGAAGAAAAACCCTGCCTTTTCAACAAGACTCGCGCCGAGCCGCGCCAATTTGCCATAGGCGCGCAAAGCTGCCGGTTGGTCCTTGCGCGCCTTGGCGAAGGCGGGCGGGTCCGTGATCACGACGCCGAAACGCTTGCCTGCGCCGACCATGCGTTCCAGGGCCTCCAGCGCTTCGGCCTTTTGGGTTTCGACCCGATCTGCAACCCCATTGCGCTGTGCCGCTTCCAGCGCCAAAGCCAGCGCGGCCTCGCTCCGGTCCAGCAACGTTACATGCGCTGCCCCCGCGACGGCAGCCGAGATACCAAAGCCGCCCGTATGGCAGAAGGCATCAAGAACGGTCGCGCCCTTGGCAAGCCGCGCGACACGGGCGCGATGTTCGCGCTGGTCAAAGAACCAGCCGGTTTTCTGCCCGCCGAGCGGATCAACGGCGAAACTCAGGCCGCTTTCTTCCACCGTGATCATGCCGGCTTCGCCTTGCAGCAGCTTGGTTTCTTCCGGCAGGCCTTCCAGCGCGCGCACGGCGCTGTCATTGCGCGCAATGACCATGCTAGGCGCGATCAGCGTTTTAAGCGCCTCCAGGATCAAGGGTGTCGCGGTTTCCATCCCCGCACTATTGGCCTGGATCGTTACCGCATTGCCGTAGCGGTCAATCACCAAACCGGGCAGGCCATCCGCTTCGGCATGGATCAGGCGGTAATGCGGGCGATCAAACAGCTTGTCGCGCAGCGTCAGCGCTTCCTGTAGGCGCCTCTTGTACCATGCCAGATCGCAAGCGGCATCAGGGTTGCGATCCAGCTTGCGCGCGGCAATCAGCGAATGCGGGTTGAAATGCCAGACGCCATGCTTGACGCCATCATCGCCTTCCAGCCGCACCACACTGCCCGGCGGCAACGCCTTGGCCGCCGGGTTCATCGCGATTTCATTGGAAAAGGCCCAAGGATGGCCGGCTTTGACGCGGCGGTCTCGGCCAGGGAGCAAGCGGATAACGGGTGGTGGGGTAGCATTCATGCGCCGGACCATGACGGTTTGCCGCTTGTCCCGCAATGCGCAAAGCGCCAGATATTGGTGATGTTGATCTGCCGAGACCTCATGTCGCTTCGGGCCGCCTGCGCCGCACTGCGGGCCAATGGCCGGCGCCTCGGCCTGGTGCCGACCATGGGCGCTCTGCATCAGGGCCATCTTGCACTATTGGGTGCGGCGCGTGCCGCCGGGGCGGATGCAGTGGCGGCTTCCATCTTCGTCAATCCGCTGCAATTCAACGCGAGCGACGATCTGGCGCGCTATCCGCGTGATGAGGATGGAGACCTTACAAAACTCCGCGATGCCGGCTGCGATTTGGTCTGGTTGCCGCCGGTGGAAGCCATGTACCCGCCCGGCAGCGCCAGCGTGATCGAGGTTGCCGGCCCCTCCCAAGGTTTTGAAGGCGATGCGCGGCCTGGCCATTTCCGCGGTGTCGCGACCGTTTGCGCCAAGCTGTTCCTGCAAACCAGCGCCGATATCGCCGCCTTTGGCGAGAAGGATTGGCAGCAATTGCAGGTGGTCCGCCGCATGGCGCGCGATCTGGACATCCCCATCCATATCGAAGCGGTCCCTACCATGCGCGAAGCTGATGGGCTTGCCATGTCATCGCGCAATCGTTTCTTGAGCGCCGCTGAACGCGCCACGGCGCCGCTGCTCTATCAGACCATGCAGGATGTGGCGCGCGCGATCTCGGCGGGGCTACCCGTCACGCAGCTTCTGGCGGACGACAAATCGCGCCTGATCGCCGCAGGTTTCGCGCCGGATTACCTCGCGCTTGTGGCGGCAGAAACGCTGGAGCCCTTGGCGCAAAAAACCACCGCACCGATGCGGCTTTTGGCGGCAGCCAGGCTCGGGTCGGTGCGCTTGCTCGACAATATGGCCGTGCCTGCTTAGACTTTTCGCGAAATATATTGGTGGCGTTCAAAGCCACCGCTGTCGGGAGTAAATGGCTTATGGCTGATCACATCGCACGTCGCCCCTTGCTTGCTGGTCTGGCCTCGCTTGGCCTGACGGCACCCGCTTTGGCGCAGAGCGGCGCTGCGCCGCGCCCCATTACCATCATCGTGCCCTTCGCGCCTGGTGGCAGCACGGATATCGTGAGCCGCTTGCTTGCCGAACGCATGACAGCCTTATTGGGTCAGCCCGTGCAGGTGGAAAATCGCGCCGGCGCCAATACCATCATCGGCGCTGAATTCGTTGCGCGTGCGCGGCCTGATGGGCATACGCTGTTGATGGCGGCGGGTACCACGCTCACCATCAATCCCGTGATCGTGCCCAATCTTCCCTATAGACTGGAAGATTTCTTGCCCGTGATGCTGGCAACCACCTTTCCCTTCGGCATCATTACGCAAATGCGCGGCGGTGCGGTGGATGTGCCGGCTTGGGTTGCAGCGGCCAAGGCGCGGCCAGGGCAAATGACCTACGGCACCAATGGCCCAACCACACTCACGAATGTCGCCATGCTGATGGTGATGGAACGGCTGGGCATTACCATGCAGGATGTCACCTATCGCGGAGATTCCGCCCAGCTTGCGGCCTTCATGGCGGGTGATCTTGATGTGCTGGTGGTATCAGGCGGCACGGCGCAGCCCGTGCATCGTGATGGCCGCGGCAGGTTGATTGCCTGGACCAGCGCACGGCGGATCGACTCAACGCCGGATGTGCCTTCCATCGCGGAATTCGCCCCTGGCCTTGACGTGTTGAGCTGGTTTGGGCTGCTCGCCCCGGCGCGCACGCCGGCGGATATGGTGCAGCGCGTGAATGCCGCCGCCAATGAGGCATTGAAGGATCAGCGCATTCGCGAAAGGCTGATCACCGAAGGCCAATTCCTGGCTGGCGGGTCGCCCGAGGATTTCAGCGATTTCCTGCGCCAATCCGATACGCAATGGCGCCCGATCCTGAGCAAGCTGAACGTGCCGCGCAACTGACGCGTTCAGCCCCTGACCGCCAGCACCACGCCCGACAAAACCAAGGTCAGCGCCAGAATTTCACGCAAGCCAAAGGGCTCGCCCAGGAACAGCGCGGCACCCACCACGCCGACCACGGGCGTGATGACCGTGCCAAGTGAAGCAAGTGATGCCGGCAGCATTTTCAGTGCGGCGAACCAGGAAAGATAGCAAAGCCCAAGCGCGAAAACGCCGCCATAAATCAGCAGCCCAATGCCCAAAGCCGAAACATGGCTGAAATCGAGCGGGTCGAAAATCATCGCAGCGATGAATAGCGGCGCCACGCCAATGCCCACCTGCCAGGCAACGGAACTTGATGGCGGCAGGCCAAGCGGCATGCGCTTGGTCAGCACGGTACCGAGCGCGAACAGCACCGCCGAGCCCAAGCCCAAGGCGACGCCAGGAAGTTTTGCGATGCCAAGATCAAGCCCCTTGCCCAGCACCAGATAAACCAGGCCCGATAGCGCCAGCACCAGCGCCAATACACGCGCCAGGCTCGGCTTTTCGCCCAGTATCAGCCAAGCAAAAACCGCGGCCCATACCGGCATCGTGTAGCAAATGATCGTCGCTTCCGATGCCGCCAGCCACAGCAGCGAAAAACTCGCCATCCCCATCCAGGCTGTGACATTCAGCAGCGAAATCAGCGTGAGCCTGCCCCAAATTGCGCGCGGCACGGCAAGGCTTTGCTTTTGCAGAAGCGTGACAGCCAGCAACACCAGAAAGCCAAGCCCGCCGCCAATCGCGCGCGTGGTCAGCGGCGGCAATTCAGCCAGCAGCACCTTCATCGCCGGCCAATTCATGCCCCAGCCGACGGTCGTGATCACCAGCAATAAAATGCCGCGCTGGGAGGCGGCAGAATTCAATGCATGAAATCCGGCTCTTCACGCGTCAGGATACGCTTGATGCTTTCCAGATGCAGCCTGGCACTTTCGCGATCCCCCTCGCGCATCTGCGCATAGGTGCGCGAGGCGATCTCGTCCGGCACGGGCTTCAGCTTGCGCCCCGTGCCCATCGCCAGGCGCTGCGCTTCCGCCGCACGTTCCAGATAGTAAAGATCATCCCAGGCTTCGGCGATGCTCGCCCCCACCACCATGACGCCGTGGTTCTTCATGAAGACAATATCGGCATCACCGATGGAAGCGGCGATGCGGTCACCCTCGCTCTCATCCAAAGCGAGGCCATTGTAATCCTCATCTACCAGGGTGCGGCCATAGAATTTCAGCGCGCTTTGCCCGGCCCAAACCAATGGCGGGCCTTCCAGCATGGCAAGGGCGGTGGCGTTCGGCATATGGGTGTGAAAGGCTGCCTTGGCGCGCGGCTTATTCATATGCATGCGCGCATGGATGTAGAAGGCGGTCGCTTCCGGCACGCCATCGCCGGCCACCACATTGCCCTTGAAATCGCAGACCAGCAGGCGCGATGCGGTGATTTCCGAAAACGCCCAGCCATAGGGGTTCACCAGGAACAGATCATCGCGCCCCGGCACCACGAAGGAGAAGTGGTTGCAAATCCCCTCATGCAGGCCAAGCCGCGCCGCCATGCGAAAACAGGCAGCGAGATCAACCCGCGCGGCGCGCACGGCTTCCGCATCCAATTCGGAATTGCGCAAAATGGCAGGGCTGGAGCTTTCAAGCGCATGAGCCATGGAGTTTCTCCCGGGGGCAGGCATGGGTTAGAACAGGCGCGTAAGATGCACATGGGGGGCCTGAAGATGCAACGCCGCGCCTTATTGGCAGCCCTTGCCCTGCCCATGCCCGCGCTGGCCCAGGCCGCGCCCTTGCGGGTGCTGGGCACCGGCGCGGTTGCAGCCTCTGCCCAGGATATTGCGGCGGCCTTCACGGCGCGTACCGGTCGGGCAGTGGCGCTGCAAACCGCCAATGCCGGCGTGGTGGCGCGTCGGCTGCGGGACGGGGAAGCCGCCGATCTGGTGCTGAATAGCGCGGCGCAAATCTCGGCCCTCGCGGACGCCCGCCTGGTTGAAGCCGCCAGCGCGCGCGAATTGGGCCGCATGTTGATCGGCGTCGCGGTGCGTGACGGCGCGGCGCGGCCCGATATCAGCACGGAAGCGGGGTTGCGGGCGGCCATCCTCGCGGCGCCGGTGATTGCCCATTCCGATCCCGCCACGGGCGCCACCGCCGGCACCCATGCGGCGCGGCTGATCGAAAGGCTGGGCCTGGCGGAGGCAATGCGTGGCCGCGTGCTGGTCTTCCCTGGCGGGGGTGCGGCGGTGGGGGCAGTCGCGGAAGGCCGCGCGGCGCTGGCGCTATCGCAAATCAGCGAAATCATCGCCGTGCCGGGGGCGCTGCTGGTCGGGCCGCTGCCGGATACGGCGCAGCTTGTCACGCCTTATGTCGGTGCTATTGCGACCCGCGCGGCGGATGCTGAAGGCGCACGCGCCTTGCTGGCCGCGCTGATTGGTCCCGAAGGCCAGGCGCGCTTTCGCGCTGCCGGTTTCGCGGTGGGCTGACGCCCTCTGGACAGGGGGCGTTTCGCGCGCCAAAGGCAGGGCGACATCAAGCCAAGGATAAGCGGAACATGAGCGGCACGAATCAGCGCATTGATGGCAAGCGCCTGTGGGATTCTCTGATGGCGATGGCGGAGATCGGCGCCACCCCCAAGGGCGGCGTGAAGCGCCTGACGCTGACGGATGTGGACAAGGCCGGGCGGGACCGTTTTCGCGGCTGGTGCGAGGCTTTGGGCCTGACTGTGCGCGTTGATTCCATCGGCAATATGTTCGCCCGCCGCGAAGGCCGTGATCCCAAGCGCCTGCCCGTGCTGCTCGGCAGCCACCTTGATAGCCAACCCACCGGCGGCAAATTCGACGGCGCGCTTGGTGTGATTGCCGGGCTTGAGGTGATGCGGAGCCTGAATGACCTCAATATCGTGACCGAAGCACCGATTGAATTGGTGAATTGGACCGATGAGGAAGGTAGCCGTTTCGGCCATTCACTGATGGGCAGCGGCGTTTGGGCCGGCATCTATACGCAGGACAAGGCCTATGGGCTGCGCGATGTGGACGGCGTGAGTGTCGGCGAAGCGCTTGAAGCCATCGGCTATAAGGGCCCGCATAAGGCTGCGCCCTTTCCAGCGGATGCCTATTTCGAATTGCATATCGAACAGGGCCCGATCCTGGAACGCGAAGGCAAGCAGATTGGCGTCGTGACCGGCGCGCAGGCGCAGGTTTGGTATGATGCGGTGATCATCGGGCAGGATAGCCACGCCGGCACCACGCCGCCTTCCGCGCGGCGCGATGCGCTGGTGGCCGCCGCACGCGTGATTGAACGCGTGGACCAACTTATGCGCGCGCGTGGTGAAGATGGCCGCGGCACGGTCGGTTTCCTGCAAGTGCTGCCCGCCAGCCGTAACGTCGTGCCGGGCGAAGTGCGCTTCAGCGTGGAATTCCGCCACCCGTCGGATGCGCAAATCCAGGGCCTTGCGGAAAGCTTTCCGGAAGAAGCGCGCAAGCTGGTGGAGGCCAATGGCTGCAAGCTGGAATTGACCGAGCTGTTCCGCATCCCCGCGCAGCCCTTCGATCCTTCCTGCGTTGATCTGGTGCGTCAGGCTGCCAAGCGCCTTGGCTTGCCATCGCGCGAAATCATCTCAGGCGCTGGGCATGATGCGGTTTATGTCGCGCGTTCCGTGCCAACGGCGATGATCTTCACGCCCTGCAAGGATGGGCTTTCGCATAATGAGGCCGAAAGCATCATGCCGGAGGAAGCCGAGGCCGGTTGTCAGGTGCTGTTTGAAGCGGTGGTGGCGCGGGCCAATCGGGCTTTGTGAGGGGGGATTACCCCCCCACCAACTTCGCCACCATATAGGCAACACTCGCGGCCAGCCCGCCAATCACCAACGTCTGCACCGCGCCGCGCATGGCCGGCAGGCCGGTTGCCTTCGCCTTCAGCCAGCCGAATCCCGCCAGCGCCACGCCGGTGATGCAGGCGGAAATCACCAAGGCCTGATGCGTGCTGTCCAGCAGCATATAGGGCGACAGCGGCAATAACCCGCCCACCACATAAGCGCCGCCAATCGTGACTGCGGAACGCGCCGCGCGATCCGGCTGCGGTTCCTTCAAATCCAATTCAAAGCGCATCATGAAATCAACCCAGCGGCGCTTATCGGCGCAGATGCTGTCCACCGCCATGCGGAGCGCATCACCGCGCACACCATAGCGATGCAGGATCGCCGCCACTTCCCAGCGTTCGCGATCCGGGTAGATTTCGGTTTCCTCTTCTTCGCGCTTTCGTTCGGCGGCGAAATGTTCAACATCGGTGCGCGCGGCCAGATAGCCGCCAAGCCCCATGGCAATGCAGCCCGCGGCAATCTCGGCCAAGCCCGCTGTCACGATCAAGGGAGTGGCCGCGACGGCGCCTGAAAGCCCGGCTGCCAGCGCAAAGGGCACCGTCAGGCCATCGGCGGTGCCGATCACCAGATCGCGCACCACCTCATTTTGCGTGAAATGGCGTTCCTCATGCGGCGGGCCGGGCGGCATGGGCCATAGCCCGTCGCGGCTAGGCGCTTCGGATTCGGGGGGCTGCGTGGTCATCTCATATTAGGCTTTAGCGCAGAAAGGATCGGTTTAGCGAGGGGAATGCGCGGCCAATTCCTCAGGCCCGGTCAGGCCGGCCAAGGCTTCCTCCTCCGCCGTCAGATGCAGGGCGAGCAAGGCTTCCAAGGCAAAGAGCGTGCGCCGCAGCGCTGGCGCTACCTCGGCAAAGCCGCCGGGTGTTTCGGCGAGTGGCAAAAGGCTCGAAAACCGCTCAGCCAGACCTTCGATTTCGGTATGCATGCGCAGCAAGACGCCAAGCGGGTCCTGCCCACCCAAACGCGCAGCGGCTTCGGGGTAAAGCGCGCTTTCCTCGGCGGCCTGATGCGGCAGCAATTCTTCCCGCAGGCGGCGTTCCAGGCTGCGTAATTCCATAAGCTGCGCTGGGCCTTCGTGGAGCGTTTCACCCGCGCCGCGCAGGGCCTCAGCCAGATCGCGCAGCCCCGCATGTTCGGCAACACGCGCAGAAAGCCCGGCTTCGCCCGAAAGCCGCACCACGGCGCCATCACCAGGCAAAAGCGCGCGCAGCGCATACAGGATCGCCGCGACATCAATCGCTTCCTGGAGCAGCGCACCGGCAAGCGGGCTCAGCCACCCAAAAGCCGCCGCCACCATGGCCAGCAGTGATAACCCCATGCCGAGCAAAATCGCTTGCAGCGCAATGCGCCGCGCGCGGCGCGCAATCGCAATCGCCTCCGCCGCGCGGTCCAGCCGATCCGCGAGCAGCACAACATCGCCTGCCTCGGCCGCCGCCGCGGTGCCATGCGCGCCCATGGCAATGCCGACATCAGCGGCGGCGAGCACCGGCGCGTCATTCACGCCATCGCCCACCATCGCAACCGGACCATTGGCAGCCTCGGCCCTGAGTGCGATCAGCTTTCCTTCCGGGTCGCGGTCCGCCAGCATGGCATCCAGGCGAAGCGCAGCGGCGATGGGTGTGGCGGCGGCGGCGCGATCCCCGGTCACCATCAGAATCCGCGCTACACCAAGCTGGCGCAGTGCGCGGACGGCGCGCGGCGCTTCTTCGCGCAGCCCATCGGCCATGATGAAGGCCGCTGCCGCGCGCCCTTCCACCGCCAGCCAGCCAACCGAACCGGCGGCACTCACCAGGGCGGCGGCGAAAAGTCCGTTTTCGGGGCCCATGCCCTGGCCGATCAAAAAACCCTCACTGCCAAGCGTCAGCGCCTTGCCTTCCACGAGGCCAGAGAGGCCACCGCCTGGGGTTTCCGCGACGCTTTCGGGCACGGGCAGGTCAAAGCCGCGCGCGCGGGCGGCAGCGACCAGTGCGACAGAAACCGGATGGGTGGAAGCCTGCGCGAGTGAAGCCGCGAGGCGCAGCGCCGCATCGCGGCCAAGGGCGGGATCAGCCTCGATCCCCGCAAGTCTGGGCCGACCTGGCGTGAGTGTGCCAGTCTTGTCGAAAATCACCGTGCGAATACGCGCGAGCCGTTCGAGTGCGGCGCCACCCTTCACCACAATGCCGCGCCGCGCTGCGCGACCAATGCCGGCGACCAGCGCGATGGGGGCGGCCAGGATCAGCGGGCAGGGGGTTGCCACCACCAGCACCGCCAGCGCGCGGCGCGGATCGCCCGAGATCAACCAGGCCGCGCCAGCGACACAACAGGTCAGGATGATGAAGGCAATCGCCCAACGATCCGCGAGCCGCACCAGTGGCGCACGTGATTGCGCCGCAGCCTGCGTGAGGCGGATGATGGCGGCATAGGTGCTGGCCGCAGCGCCCGCGGTGGCGCGCATGCGAAAGGCGCCGCCGGCATTCACCGCGCCGCTGCGCAGCCTTGCCCCTTGGGCCAGGGAAACGGGCAGGGGCTCGCCGGTCAGCATGCTTTCATCAAGCGTGGCGCCGGCATCTTCCAGCGTGCCATCGGCGGGCACGGTCTCGCCAGGGCGGACCAGCAGCAGATCATCCGGCGCGATGGCATCCAGGGTGATGTCGCTGATTTCGCCATTGTGGATGCGCGCCGCACCGCGCGGGGCGCGCGCCAGAAGATCGGTCAGCGCCCCTTGTGCGCGGCCCTCGGCCCAGGATTCCAAGGCCTCGCCACCGGCCACCATCAGCGCAATCACCGCAGCGGCAGCAGCCTCATCCAGTGCCAGCGCGCCGAGGATGGAGAAAAGCGCAATCACATCCACGCCAAGTCGCCCGCCCAGCAATGAGCGCAGCACACCAAAGGCGACATGCAGCGCAACCGGGACAGAAGCCGCCGCCCAGGCTATCGTGGCATAGGCAGTATTGCCGGTGAAATGCAGCACGATGCCGGTGGCGAGCCCAGCCAGCACCCAGGCCAGCAGCAGCCGCGCGCTATTCACGCATGGGCCCCAATTCGGCGTCTCGGTGCACATAGGCTGACAGCAAAAGCCCGAAGCCGATCATCACCGTCAGCATGGCCGAACCACCATGGCTGATCAGCGGCAGCGGCACGCCGCCGACCGGAATGGCGCCGGTGACCATGGCGACATTCACAAACACATACAGGAAGAAATTGGTGCCTAGCCCAATCGCGAGCAGCCGGCCAAATTGATGGCGGGATCGGAAGGCGACGATGTAGCAAAACACAATCACCGACAGCAGCATGAACAGCGTCGCCATGGCGCCGATGAAGCCGAATTCCTCGGCGATCAGGGTGAAGATGAAATCCGTCTGCTTTTCCGGCAGGAAGTTCAAATGCCCCTGCGTGCCTTGCAGAAAGCCCTTGCCGGACATGCCGCCCGACCCAAGCGCGATCTTGGATTGGATGATATTGTAGCCCGCGCCAAGCGGATCGCTTTCCGGGTCAAGAAAAGTGGTGATGCGCGCGCGCTGATAATCACGCAAATGATCATAGGCGATGGGGGCCGCGATAGCCGCCGCGCCCGCAATCAGCGCGAATTTCCACCAGCGCATGCCGGCGGCCCAAAACACGGCAGCGCCGATCATGCCGGTGATCAGGGCGGTGCCAAGATTGGGCTGCTTCAAAATCAAGCCGACGGGTATCAGCACCATCAGCGCCGGCGGGATCAGGAAAAGCGGATTGCCCATGCGTTCCCAGGAAGCGCGATGAAACCAGGCCGCCAAGCCAAGCGCCAGCATGATTTTCATGAGTTCCGATGGCTGCAATTGCACCGGCCCGATATCCAGCCAGCGCTGCGCGCCCTTGCCGATATTGCCGTGAAACAGCACCAGCACCAGCAGCGCCAGCGCCACGGCATAGCCCACCCAAGCGAAGCGCAGGATGATCCTGATATCAATAAAGGCGATGCTCAGCATGATCACCAGACAAAACCCAAAGCGCAGCGCGTGTTTCTGCGCATAGGCATCCGGATTGCCGCTGCCCGCCGTCCACAGCGCGACATAGCCAATGGCGGCAATGCCCCCCAGCAGCAGCACGAAAAGCCAGGGCACGCGCCAGAGCTTGGAAACCAGGCCAGCGCCTCGGCTTTCCGTGAGCAGGCGGCGTTCGAAGATCATCGGCCAAGCTCCGCCACGCGCGGGTCGCGCGGTGTGGGATTGACCGGCAGGCGCTGGAACGCCTCCACCAGAATATCGCGCGCCAAGGGGGCGGCGGCGCCCGATCCACTGGTACCATGTTCGACAATTACTGAAAGTGCAAAGACCGGATTGTCATAGGGCGCATAGGCGACAAAGAGCGCATGCGGGCGCCATTCGCGCGGCAGCGTCGCGACATTGAAGCCCCTTTCGCGCTGTTCGCGGGAGACGCGCCTGACCTGCGTGGTGCCGGTCTTGCCCGCCATGACACCATATTGGCCAGGCAGCCGCGCGACGCCTGCCGTGCCGCCACCATTCACCACGGACCACATGGCTTCGCGCACCACGCGCAAATCAGCCTCAGGAATGCCGAGTGATGGCCAATCCTCGGGCTTGCCGCCGCGCACTGGCTGGCCGGCAATGGCGCGGGTCAAATGTGGTTGCACCGCGCGCCCTGTCGCAAGCCGCGCGGTCATCACCGCAAGGGAAAGCGGGGTCAGCTGATAAAACCCCTGGCCAATGCCATGCACAATGGTATCGCCGATATTCCACGCATGGCCCTGCGCCTGGCGCCAGGCGCGCGTTGGCACCAGCCCGCGCCGTGTGCCGGGCAATTCAATGTCCAGATCAACGCCAAGCCCGAAGCGATTGGACATGGCGGCGATCTTATCCATCCCCGTGCGCCGTGCCATTTCATAGAAATAGACATCACAGCTCTGCGCAATGGCGGTGCGCATATTCATGCCACCATGCCCGCTTTGCTTGTGGCAATGAAAGCGCGTATCGCCGAAATCGAAATGGCCGGGGCAATGCACGGCATCACCGGGCCGGCACACCTTGGCTTCCAGCGCCGCCAGCGCCACCACCATCTTGAAGGTGGACCCCGGCGCGTAAAGCCCATTGGTCGCCTTGTTGATCAGCGGCGTGGAACGCGATGCTGTCCATTGCCGCCATTGCGCGGCGCTGACACCGGAATTGAAGATGTTCGGATCAAAGGATGGCTTGGTTGCCATGGCGAGCAATTCGCCATTGCGCGCATCCAGCAAAACTGCCGTGGTGCCTTCTTCGATCTTGTCGCGAATGGCCTTTTGCAGCCCGGTATCCACCGAAATCTGCACATCCTGGCCGGGAATACCCTCTCGCCGACCCAATTCGCGGATCACACGGCCAACGGCGTTTACCTCCACCTGGACAGCACCGGCGCGGCCACGCAGCACGCGGTCATGGAAACGCTCCAACCCCGCGCGGCCCACGCGCATGCCGGGCAGGTTCACGATGCCCTCATCGCCCGCTTCCTGTTCGGTTGGCGTGCCGACATAGCCAAGCACATGCGCGAGGTGTTCCGTTTCCGGATAGATGCGCGTGGTGCCCATATCCACCGAAACGCCGGGCAGATCAGGCGCATTGACCTCAATCGCCGCCATTTCTTCCCAGCTCAGGAATTCGCGCAGGATGACGGGCACAAAGCGCCGATTGCGGCGGATATCGCGTTCGATCCGCGCCTTTTCATGATCCTGCAAGGGCACGATGCGGGAGAAGGTTTCGATGGTGGCGGTGACATCGGCGGTTTGTTCCGCGACCAACAAGGCACGCCAATTCAGCCGATTGCCGGCCACCACTTCACCACGCCGATCCAGAATACGCCCGCGTGGCGGCGCGAAAAGCCTGGCGCTGACACGGTTTTCTTCGGCCAAGGTCGCGTAGCGCCGGCCTTCTTCAATTTGCAAGCGATAAAGCCGTTGCCCCAGAAAGCCGAGCGCCCCCAACTGCACCACCCCAAGCAGCGCCGCGCGCCGCGTGAAGATGCTGCGCCGGCGTTCTTCTTCCCGTTTGATATTGGTATTGGCGCCAAAGCCGGCGGGGCGCCGCCCGGGCCAGAGCTTCATGACGCATTCTCCGCCCGGCGCATCGCCTCATGCGCGCGGGACAGCAGAATGGCGATGGGCGGATAAAGCCCTGCCGCCAGCAGTAATGTATGGAAAATCGGCTGCCATGGCGGCAAGGTCAGCAGCAGCAAAGCCGTGAAGCCCCAGGCGAGCAGCGTGGCGCCCAGCGCACCTACACAAAAACACAGCCACACCAGCACAAACCCTTGCCGCGCCAGCCAAAAACGCAGCCGCATCGCCGCCCCATGCAGCGCGAGCAGCGCAATGATATGCACGCCAAGCGGCGCCATGGTCAGCAAATCCAGCAAAAGCCCGAGCACAAAGACAATGGGCGGCGCCATGCCGGCCGGGCGAAACACGGTCCAGAAGGCAATCGCCGGCATGGACAGTGCGAAGGCGAGCGCGGGCAGGCCGGTGGGCGTCGCTGACAGGATCAGCACCAGCGCGGTAGAGACCAGCGGAAAGGCCAAACGCAGCAGCGCTTCAAGCCGGCGCGGCAAATCCTGCGGTGGTTCCGGGCGCCCAGGCGGCGGCGCGCGGAGTTTTGATGCAAGGCTCATGGCCAGGCTTCAACGCCGCGCCGGGCGCGGTTCCGGGCGCGCCACGGCTTCCGGCGGCAAAATGCCCGAAAGACCGAAATCAAACAGCCGCACCATTTCCAGATTATCGAGCCGCGCAAACAACTCCACTTCCAGCGAGCCCTGCTGGTTGCGCCGCACCACACCAACCGGCAGGCCGGCCGGAAAGGCATTGGCCTGGGCGCTGGTGACCACGCGTTCGCCTTCCTGCGGAATGACACCTTCCGGCCAATGCGCAAGCCGCGTGCGCGCGCCATTGGTGCCGGCCATCACCGCACGCGCGCGGCTGGCTTCAAGTGTTACTGGCACGCGGCTATTCATGTCGGTTGCCAGCAGCACGCGGGCGGAGCGCGAGCCCACTTCCGTCACACGCCCGACAAAGCCGCGCTCATCCAAGGCAACCTGACCCTTGCGGATGCCATGCTGCGGCGGGATGGAAAGCAGCACGGCGCGGGCATAGGTGCCGCCGCCATCCGCCACCACGCGCGCCGCGTGAAAATTGGGCGCGCTTTCCGGCATGAAGCCAAGCTGGCGGCGCAGCAGCGCATTTTCAGCCTCAAGCCCCAAGGCTGCGGCATGCCAGCGGCGCAGGCGTTCATTCTCCTCACGCAGCTTTGCATTGTCGCTCCGCAACGCGGCCAGGCTGCGGATTTCGTCAATCGCTTCCTCAACCGCATTCACCGGCTGGGATACCGCGCCATAAATCGGCGCCAGCGCGTCAGAAAGCGTATTGCGTAGCCGTTCCACCAGCAGCGTATCCGCCTTGCCGAGCAGCATTACCCCAAAGGCCACGGCAATCATGATCGGCAGCGAAAGCCGCGCCAATACCTGCCGTAGAGGGATGCTCAGCCTGATCACGCGGGGCTACCCTTTGACCCTTTCAATACATGGATGTCAGCACATGTCGCAGCCGCTTGATATCCTCAAGCGCGCGCCCGGTGCCGAGCGCCACACAGGAAAGCGCATCTTCTGCCGCGACAACAGGAAGACCCGTGGCATCGCGCAGCACCTGATCCAGCCGGCCAAGCAAGGCCCCGCCGCCGGTCAACACAATGCCCTTATCCACGATATCGGCGGCAAGCTCGGGCGGCGTGTTTTCCAAAGCGGTCTTCACCGCATCCACAATCTGGGCCACGGGTTCGGCGAGCGCTTCCGCCACCTGGCGCTGGCTGATGATAACCTCCCGCGGGACGCCATTCATCAGATCGCGGCCTTTCACTTCGGCGGTTGGGCCATCCTCGCCATCCTCGGGCGGGGCGGCGGCGCCGATTTCAAGTTTTATGCGTTCCGCGGTGCTTTCACCGATCAGCAAATTGAATTGCCGGCGGATATAGGAAATGATCGCCTCATCCAGCTTGTCGCCGCCCACACGCACACTCCGCGCATAGACAATGCCGCCCAGGCTGATCACGGCCACTTCCGTGGTACCGCCGCCAATATCCACCACCATGGACCCCGAGGGCTCCGTCACCGGCAGGCCGGCCCCAATCGCCGCCGCCATGGGTTCTTCAATCAGCAGCACCTTGCGCGCGCCGGCACTTTCCGCGCTTTCCTGAATGGCGCGCCGTTCCACTGCCGTGGACCCCGAAGGCACACACACAATGATCATGGGGGAGGCAAAGCCCCGCCGGTTATGCACCTTCCGGATGAAATGCTTGATCATTTCTTCCGCCACTTCGAAATCCGCGATCACACCATCGCGCAAGGGCCGAATGGCCGAGATATTCCCAGGCGTGCGCCCCAGCATGAGTTTCGCTTCTTCGCCCACCGCCAGCACCTGCTTGCGGCCCCGCTGATCGGAAATGGCGACCACGCTCGGCTCATTCAAAACGATGCCCCGGCCCTTCACATAGACCAGCGTATTCGCAGTGCCGAGGTCAATGGCCATATCGGCGGAAAGGAAGCCGAATAGGCGTCCGAACATGCTGAAACCCTTTGCAAACAGATTAGGCCCCGACGCCAGGGCGCCGAGGTGGCGGAAATGGCTTCCCGGCCAGCCAGAAGAGCCAGGGATTTACCCCCCCTGGCCCTGATCCTCAAGCCGTAATCCCCGGGAGCCGCCCCCGGCGCTTCAGGCCCGCAGTACCGCCGGCGGTTCGGTACGCTCCCGCTTCACCAAAAGCTTGTTCAGCGCATGCACATAGGCCCGGGCCGAGGCGACAATGGTGTCCGTATCCGCCCCCTGGCCATCCACGAGCTTGCCGGCTTCTTCCAGCCGCACCGTCACCCGCGCCTGGGCATCCGTGCCGCCGGTGACGGATTGCACGGCATAGAGCTTCAGGTTCACCTCATGCGGGAAGGCTTGGCGCAGCGCATTGAAGGTGGCATCCACCGCGCCATCCCCCGCCGCCACACCTTCGCGCCTTTCGCCATCCACTTCGAGCGCGATGGAGGCTGTCGGGCGGGTATTCATCCCCGTCGCGACGGTCAGCGCCACCAGCTTCAGGCGATCATTCTGGCGCACCACCTCATCATCCACCAGCGCCACAATATCTTCGTCGTAAACCACCTTCTTGCGGTCCGCGAGGTCCTTGAAGCGGCGGAAGGCGTCGTTCAGCTGATTGTCACCAATCTCATACCCCATGGCCTTCAGCTTGTCGCGGAAGGCAGCACGCCCGGAATGCTTGCCCATCACCAGCGAAGATGTGGACCAGCCGACAGATTCCGGCGTCATGATTTCATAGGTGGATTTGTCCTTCAGCACGCCATCCTGATGGATGCCGCTTTCATGCGCGAAGGCATTGCGGCCCACAATCGCCTTATTGGGCTGCACATCAAACCCCGTAATCGTGGCCAGCAACCGGCTGGTCTTCAGGATATTCTGCGTGACAATCCCATTGGCAACCGGGATCGCATCCGCCCGCGTCCGCAGCGCCATCACCACTTCTTCGATCGAGGCATTGCCCGCGCGTTCGCCAATGCCATTGATGGTGGCTTCAATCTGACGCACCCCGGCACGAATGGCGGCCAGCGTATTCGCAACCGCCAACCCCAGATCATTATGATTATGCGCCGACAGCACCACCTGATCCGCACCCGGCACGCGTTCGCGCACCATGGTGAAAATGCGCGTCATATCCTCGGGCAGCGCATAACCGACCGTGTCAGGGATATTGATGGTGGTCGCACCCGCCTTGATGGCGGCTTCCACGCAACGGCACAGAAAATCCGCATCCGTCCGCGTGCCATCTTCCGCCGACCATTCCACATCATCCGTATGTTGCCGCGCGAGACCCACACTGCTGGTCACCAATTCCAGCACCTGTTCCGGTTCAAGCCGCAGCTTCACCCGCATATGCAAAGGACTGGTCGAGACAAAGGTATGGATGCGCTTGCGCGCCGCCGGCTTCACCGCCTCAGCCGCCCGCAGAATATCAGCCGGCGCCGTGCGCGACAGGCCGCAAACCACCGGCCCATCCTTGGCAAAACGCTGCGCAATGGACAGCACACTTTCAAAATCCCCGGGCGAGGCAATGGGGAAGCCCGCTTCCATCACATCAATCCCCAACTCCGCCAGCGCTTCCGCCATGCGGAGCTTTTCCTGAAGGTTCATGGAAAAACCAGGGGATTGTTCACCATCGCGGAGCGTGGTGTCGAACATGATAATGCGGTTATCGGCGAGCTTGCCGAAAGACGGGTGGTTTATGGCCATGATGAGGATTTCCTCGGGCAATCAATGGGTTGCGTGGTCAGACAAAGGCTTCCCCTGAACGATGCCCGCCGCAGGCGGCAGGCTTTCACGCCCAGGGGCGGATAAGTCGAAGCCCAAGTAGCGCGCAGGCGGGGACGGGGGCGGAAACCCCATGATCCAGGCCGAAGCGACGCGAAACCTCACGCATGGGGCGAGTTTAGGAGGGGAGGGGGCGGGAAGGCAAGGGGTTTCTGGGGAAACGCGGGATCAGGGAGGGCTTTGCCCTCCCTGAAACCCACCCACCAAAGGCCCGAGGCCTTTGGAAACCGGGGGTGGGGGGGACCCAAACTCGCTGGATGTTTAAAGCCGCGCAGTGAGACCACAAGATGCACTAAGCGCCCCAGTCCGATAATTTGGACCAGCGGACCTCTAAGCAGCGAAACTTGTGGACCGAGCAAGATGAACCGCACTATAGGGGTTGTTACCACGGCGCCACAAACGGGGAACACCATTGATCAGGTTTTGGTTCTTTTTTGCCGTCTTCGTTGGGTTCTTTTCGAGCGTCATGGCTCAAACACAGACCCAGACCCGCGATGGAACTCATCAAACAGCCATGCGTTTCTTCACTGGTTGGTCAGGCGGCAATCACGCCGGTGCTGAATGGATCGCTGCTGAAGGTGTGATCACAGAGACAACGCCTTCAGATTTCCGAAGATGGATACAAGAAAATCCATCCTATGACGGCATTTCCGTCACGATTTTCCTCGATAGTCCCGGAGGGAATTTAAGGGGCGGTCTCGAGCTCGGCTTACTATTTCGTGAGCGCCGATTTAACACAGCGGTCGGACGCACCGTGCCGATGACTGGAGTTGATAAAAATCCCTCGGAAACACAAACTCAGACGACACAGGGTGGCCATTGTGTTTCTGCTTGTGCTTACGCGTTCTTGGGTGGACATAACCGTTCAGCTGCTACGGGAGAAATAGGCTTTCATCAATTTTACACAGAGCGCGCTTTAAAGGATGCGCTTACACCAACTTTCAATGCGACGGATCTATCACAGACACAGACGACGGTGGGCATCATTGCCCTTTATCTTAAAGAGCTGTCCGTTGATCCAGAGGTTCTATTTCTGGCTTCTGCTCAAGAACCGGGTGGAATGGCATTTCCTACACTCACCGAGATGAGACGCTTGAAAATCGTCAATTGGAGAGATCAGCCCATAGCGGAGCCGTGGCGTATTGAGCCAGCAGGGGCGGGTGCTGTCGTCGTGACCCGTATCGAAATGGATGCGCTGACCGAAGTGCGAATTGCTCTTCATTGCCGAAGGTCTTCCCCCGATATCATCGTTCTACGAGGGGCGTGGACTTATCCGAATCCTAAAAACCTAGGTGTGGGTGGGCCTAATGCCGGGCAAAGGCTTAGTGTGGAGCTACGGCAGAGCATTTTTTCATCGAGCCTAGTCATCGGAAATCGCGCGGTTCGAACTCACCCGGGCGTTAGTGGTTTGATCGAGGCGCGAGTAGATGATGATGGAACGCATCGAATAGCCTTTGCCATTTCGTCAGCAGAGTACCGTCGCGGGCTAGCTGAGGGTTTTGCAATCGAAATTGAGCTCCCTGGTTACCTCGGCTATGGGCGAACTTTCACTCCGCCAATTGCTGGCCTTTCAGAGAGGATGAATATCGCTCTTAGATCGTGTGTTTAGTTGCTTCAACAGACCCTTGGCACGACATCGCTGCTACAAAAAATTTTCTTGACGACAAGTGCCCTTGGTAACTGCGAAGCTAATTATTACACTCTTCCCTCAAGCCACCCCCTGCAACCCCTTCCGCGCCACCAAGGTCAGTAATTTCAACGAAGCCCCGCTCGGCTGTTTTTCGCCGCGTTCCCATTGGCTCACCAGCCCGGTTGTCACATTCAAATGCAGCGCAAATACCGCCTGGGATGCATTTTCCCGCAAGCGCAGCGCGCGGATTTCCGCGGGCGAAAGCGGCTCCACCGGCGTCAGGCAAAGCGCGTCAAAATCGCGCAAGCTGCGCTTGCCCATCGCCCCTGCCTCAGCCAGCCCTTGCGCCACTTCATGCACCGCCGCCAGCGCGTCGCTCCGGTACCGCTTAGGCATTGCACATCACCTCCGTCATCGTTCCATTCGCCATCGCCAAAGCCAGGGAGGCATCATCATAGCCAAGCACCTCATCAGCCAGTCGGCGAAAGGCCTGCAATTCCGCCGCAGCAATATTGTCCCGCGCATTCTTGGCGAAGCCGAAAACGAAAAACGCCCGCGCCCCGCGCCGGAACAAGATAATGCTGCGAAACCCGCCGGACTTGCCCTGCCCAGGCCGCGCCAGCTTTGCTTGATCACGCCCCGCCCCAGATCAGCATCCACCAGGCCCCTTTCCGCCCGCGCCACCGCTTCACACAAAGCGGCATCGCTGATGCCCTCTCGCAGCGCGAAGCGGGTAAAGGGCTTGGTCCTGAAGACGCGCACCTGACCTCGAACAGCATCTATAACACTAGGTATTATAGCGGAGAGCGCAGCGATTGCAAGAAAAAAGCGAAACGGTGCGCGCGTCAGCCGTCTAAGCGCCGGCCAAACCCTCACCCCGCCGCGTCGGTGTTCCGGTCTGAGACAAACCGCTCCAGCCAATGGATCGTATAATCCCCATCCTGGAATTCGGGCGCTTCCATCACGGCCTGATGCAGCGGCAAGGTCGTCTTGATGCCGGCCACGACCATTTCACCAAGCGCGCGCCGCATGCGGCCAATCGCCTCGGCACGCGTCGGAGCATGCACAATCAGCTTGGCGACTAGGCTGTCATAATGCGGCGGCACAACATAACCTGAATAAAGCGCGCTATCCACGCGCACCCCAAGCCCGCCCGGCGCGTGATAGGTCGTCACCTTGCCGGGATTCGGCGCGAAACTTTCGGGGTCTTCCGCCGTGATACGGCATTCAATCGCATGGCCGTAAAACAGGATATCCTTCTGGCCATAACCCAAAGCCTCACCGGCAGCGATGCGGATTTGTTCCTTCACCAAATCAATGCCGCAGACCATCTCAGTGACAGGGTGTTCCACCTGAAGCCGCGTATTCATTTCAATGAAGGCGAATTGCCCATCCTGCCACAGAAATTCCAAAGTGCCGGCATTGCGATAGCCAAGCTTTGATAGCCCCGCGGTCACGGTCGCCCCAAGCGCATCGCGCGCCGCCGCATCCAGCACGGGGCTGCCGGCTTCTTCCACCAGCTTCTGATGGCGCCGCTGCAGGGAACAATCACGCTCTCCGAAATGCACCACATTGCCATGCGTATCAGCCAATACCTGCAATTCAATATGCCGCGGCCGATCAAGGTATTTTTCCAGATAGACGCTGTCATCACCAAAGGCGGCCTTGGCCTCTGTGCGCGCGACACTCCAGGCTTCCTCAAGCTCATCGGCGCTGCGGGCTACCTTCATGCCGCGCCCACCGCCACCGGCGGCAGCCTTGATCAGCACAGGGTATTTCACGGCCTCGGCCACGTCGCGCGCCTGTTCCAGGGTCTCGAGCGCGCCCATGGAACCTGGCACCAGCGGCACGCCAAGGCTCCGCATCGCATCCTTAGCCGCAATCTTGTCGCCCATCATGCGGATATGCTCGGGCGCGGGGCCGATGAATTTCAGCCCATGCGCTTCCACCATTTCGGCAAAGCGCGCATTTTCGGAAAGAAACCCATAGCCAGGATGAATGGCATCCGCGCCAGTCACCATGGCGGCCGAAATCACCGCCGCCATGTTCAAATAGGAATCACGCGCGGCTGGCGGGCCAATGCACACGCTTTCATCGGCAAAGCGCACATGCATCGCGGTCGCATCCGCGGTGGAATGCACTGCCACGGTCCGAATGCCCATTTCCTGGCAGGCGCGGTGGACGCGCAGCGCAATCTCACCCCGATTGGCGATCAGCACCTTACCGAACATGATGTGCACCCCCAGCCGAGCGCGCCATTACTCAACAATCATCAGCGGTTCGCCGAATTCCACCGGCGTGCCGCTTTCCACCAGAATGCGCGTCACCGTGCCGGCGCGCGGCGCCTTGATCTGATTATAGGTCTTCATCGCCTCAATCAGCATCAGCGTCTGGCCTTGCGCCACCTTGCTGCCAATGGTCACGAAGGGGGCGGAGGTAGGTTCGGGCGAAAGATAGGCAACCCCCACCATGGGGCTAGTGACTGCGCCCGGATGATCCGCGTCAACCTCTGCCGCTGGGGCAGCGGGGGCTGGGCTGGCAGCGGCGACTGGCGCCGGCGCGGCATGGGCAGCAATTGGCATCGCCAACGGCGCCACCGTCACTTGCCGAACCAGCTTGACCCGCATGTCATTGTCAACCAGCTCAATTTCGGTCAGGTCGCTCTCGCGCAGGATTTGCGCCAATTCCCGGATCGTCGCCGGGTCGAATTGCAGGTCCTTGGTCATGCTTCCTCATCCTGAGCGATCAGCCCCGCCATGGCGCGGATCGCCAGCGCATAGCCTTCAACGCCAAGCCCGCAAATCACGCCGGTCGCGGCCTTGGAGATGAAGCTGTGATGCCGGAATTCCTCCCGGCGATGGATATTCGTGATATGCACTTCAATCACCGGCACACCAACGGCCAAAAGCGCGTCCATGGTCGCGATGGAGGTCGTGGTATAGCCCGCCGGGTTCATGATGATGCCAGCAGCGCGGCCTCGGCATTCCTGCACCCAGGTCACCAATTCGCCTTCGCTATTGGTCTGGCGAAAATCAATGGCGAGGCCAAGCCCATCCGCCACTTCGGCGCAGAGCGCTTCCACATCATCCAGCGTGGCGGTGCCGTATTTCTCCGGCTCTCGCACGCCCAGCATGTTCAGATTGGGGCCGTTCAGCACGGCGATCAAAGGCGGGGTCACGACGCTTCCCTTGCGAACAACTCTTGAAGTCTGCGCTAGCACGGGGGGTCCAAGCCCGGCAAGCGGGCCTGGCGCTTGCCCTTCGGCTGCCGCCCCGCCACATTAGCCCCATGTCTGCCATCGCCATTTCCGTGAACGGGGAACCCCGCCAAATGCCCCAAGGCGCCACTGTGGCCGCGCTTTTGGCCGCCATTGGCCTTGATACCCGCAAGGTGGCCGTTGAACGTAATGAGGAAATCGTGCCGCGTTCCACCTATGCCGCCGTGGCCCTACATGAAGGCGACAAGCTTGAAATCGTTCACTTCATCGGGGGCGGCTGAGCATGTCCGGCACGGATGATGATAGCTGGCAGGTCGCCGGCCAGCGCTTCCAATCACGCCTGATCGTGGGCACGGGCCGCTACAAGGATTTGGAGGAAACCGCCGCCGCGATTGAAGCCTCGGGCGCTGAGATCGTCACGGTCGCGGTGCGCCGGGTCAATCTGTCGGACCCGAATGCGCCGATGCTGCAGGATTATGTCTCCCCCAAGCGCTACACCTATCTGCCCAATACCGCCGGCTGCCATACCGCCAAGGATGCCGTGCGCACGCTGCGCCTGGCGCGTGAGGCCGGCGGGTGGAACCTGGTGAAACTGGAAGTGTTGGGCCCCGCCCCCTTCCTCTACCCTGATATGCCGGCGACCTTTGAGGCGGCCGAGGCGCTGATCGCCGATGGTTTTCAGGTCATGGTCTATTGCGCGGATGATCCGTTGGCGGCGAAGCGGTTGGAAGACATGGGCTGCGTTGCGATCATGCCCTTGGGCGCGCCGATTGGGTCCGGCATGGGCGTCGTGAACCCCTACATGATCAGCGCCATCAAGCGCGAGGCCAAGGTGCCGGTGCTGGTGGATGCTGGCATCGGCACGGCATCCGATGCCGCCTTGGCGATGGAGCTTGGCTGCGATGCCGTGCTGCTCAATTCCGCGATTGCCCATGCGAAACATCCGGTGCGTATGGCGCGTGCCATGAAGGCTGCGGTGGAAGCCGGGCGCCATGCCTTTCTGGCTGGGCGCATGCCGCGCAATTACAGCGCGGATGCGTCAAGCCCCATGAGCGGGCTGATCCAAAGATAGATCAGCCTGCCGCTACCTTCAGATGAAGGTCAGCAGGCGCCTTGGCGTATCCACCAAAATCTCCTTGATTTCGGCTTCCGAAAAGCCGCGTCGGCGCATTAGTGGGATGATGATGCGATGGATATGCGCATAACCCCAGCCACCCCAGCGCGTCATGTGCGACCGGTGGCAGATATCATGTGCAATCACGATCTGCCCCTTATGGCCGCGATCCAGAATTTTGCGCATGGCGCGCAGCCGCCCGGCATCATTGGGCATGTCCACATCGGGGTTGAGCGGATAGAGGCAGCTTTCCTGGCCGAACAAATCCCATTCCAGCACCACGCCAGTATCGGCAAGGCGAAACAGCGCATCCTCATCAAACACGGTGCGATCAATATGATCCATGATGGTGCGTGATGGATCACCGCCGCGCGCCTTGATGAAATCCATCACCTCCTGCGGTTGATCCTGACGCCGTCCGGGATGGATGGTCAGCGCGGCGCCGGTTTCCTTTTGCGCAATCAGCGCGGCTTCCAACACGCGGCGTTCAAGCGGTGTCCAAGGGTTCTGGCAGCCAATCTCCCCCAGCAGACCCGCGCGCACTTCGGTGCCCCAAAGCCCTTCCTGCACCTGGGAAACCATCTCGGTAGCGAAATCATCAATGCTGCGGTGATGATTTTCGGGTGGTTGATATTCTTCCACATAATGCCCGCAACCCATGACGATATGGCAGCCTGTGGCATCGCTGACTTGCTTCAGACCATTTGGATTGGGGCTGATGCCACCAATCGTCAGTTCCACAATCGTCTGGCAACCATGCGCAACCGCTTCCGCCACCGCTTCAATCGCGATGTCAACGCTTGGCTGATGCAGATTGGCGGGCGAACCGGCAACGGAAGTCGTCATGCCCCAATGATTGGCGAGCCCCGGTTCTTCCCCCTGATCCCCTTGCCGCAGTGATGGGGATCGCAAATCCCAAATCAAATGTTCATGCATGAGTGTGGACCCAAGCACGGCCGGATCCACAAGGCCCTGCACAGTTTGCGCCTTGCCGCGCATCTGGTCTCTTGAAAGCCTGGGCATTGCCGTCAACCCCGCCGAATATTCCAAGGATAGGCGCCGGTGCCCTGCACAAAGCCGGAAAGCCCGGTGCGATAGGCGCTGGCGATGAAGAATTGCCCAAGCGGCAGCACGGGCACATTCTCAAAACTCTCCTGCTGGATCACATCGGCCAGGCGCTTTTGCTCGGCTTCGGTCTCGGCCAGCAGCCATTGCGCCGCCGCTTCTTCCACGCGGGCATTTTCATACCAGCCAAACCAGCCGCGCGAGCCCATGCCGCGCAGAATGGCGCTGACCGCCGGGTTGATGATGGAAACGCTGGGCCACCAGGTATGGAAAATACTCCAACCGCCGCGTTCCGGCGGTTCGCGGCTGGCGCGGCGCTGCACCACCGTACCCCAATCGGTTTCCACCAGGTCAACATTCATCCCAAGCCGGCGCAGCAAATCGGCCATGACATGGCCGAAGGGACCGATTGTGGGGAAATCGCTCGGGTTGATGATGACAACCTTCTCACCATTGTAACCCGCCGCGCGAATGGCCGCGCGCGCGGCATCCAGATTGCGCGGGCCTTTCAGCGCCGCATTGCCGGTAGTGCTCTCATAAGGCGTGCCACAAGGCCACATGGAATGACAATCACGGAAGGCCGAAGGGTCATTCCCGGTGACGCCGCGCATGAAATCTTCCTGCTGGATAGCCAGCAGCAAGGCGCGGCGAATGGCCGGTTTGTCGAAAGGCGGATGCAAAACATTGAAGCGGGAGACGCCAATATAGCCAAGCGTATTCAGCACCTTCACCTCAACGCCCCGCGCACGTCGCAACAGCGGCGCAAGATCGGCATTGATCTGTTCCCACCAATCAATCTCGCCCGCCTGCAAGGCCGCGGCTGCCGTCGCGCTATCGGGCATGATGGTCCATTCAACGCGATCCATATGCGCGACCTTGCCACCGGCGGTGCGCGATGCCGCTTCCTGCCGCGGCACGTAACGATCAAACTTGGCATAGGCCGCGCGGCTGCCGGAGACATATTCACTCGCCAAAAAGCGATAGGGGCCGGAACCGACATGTTCGGTGATCTGCTGAAAGGGATCGGTCTTGGCCATGCGTTCAGGCATCATGAAAGGCACCACGGCGGCGGGCTTGCCGAGCGCTTCCGTCAGCAATGGAAAGCGCGATTTCAGCTTGATGCGAATGGTCCGATCATCCGCCGCCCCCCATTCATCCACCACCGCGCCCAATGATTGTCCGAATGTATCGCGCTTGGACCAACGCGCCAGGCTCGCCGCGCAATCCTGCGCGCGCACCGGTTCGCCATCATGAAAGCGCAAGCCTTCACGCAGCCGGATATTCCAAGTGAGGCCATTATCGGAAACCGTGTGCCCTTCCGCCATTTGCGGCGCAACGCGCAGATCATCCGTCATGCCATAAAGCGTGTCATAGATGTGCCAGCCATGGTTTTCCGTGACCGCCGCCGTGGTCCAGATGGGATCGAGCGATGTCAGATTGGCTTGCGGTACAAAGCGCAGCGTCCGCGCGCGCGCGGTTTGCGCCAGGGCGGGTGCTGCGGGTGCGGCTGCGATGGCGGCGGTACTCGCCAGAAAATCACGACGACGCATGTTTCTCTCCCCTCTTTTCGTCACCCCTCCAGGGCGGGCTTCCGGGAAGCTTGGCACGGCTTGGCGAAAGGTCAAATGAAAGGGTGATCTGGGCTTGATACCCGTCACATGGCGCGGATTTCCGCTTCCAGCAGCGCGGGATCGGGGCTCGCCCACCAGCGCGCCGGCACGCCAATGGCCGTTTCCAGCAGGCGCTTATACTCGGCCTTGGGGAGTTCCACCGCACCAAAGCGCGCCAAATGCGCGGTCAGGAATTGCGTATCGAGCAGCGTAAAGCCGCCCAGCCGCAACCGCGCCACCAGCGCCACCAAAGCCACTTTTGACGCATCCGTTACGCGAGAGAACATGCTCTCCCCAAAAAACGCGCCACCGATCCGCACGCCGTAAAGCCCGCCGACCAGCGCGCCATCCTGCCGGACCTCAATGGAATGGGCAGCGCCCATGCGATGCAGCGCGGTGAACAGCGTTTCGATTTCGGCATTGATCCAGGTATCGGCGCGCCCCGGCGCGGGGGCGGCGCAACCCGCGATCACGCCGGGGAAATCCTCATCCGCCGTAATGGCAAAGCGGCCCGACAGCACCGTGCGCCTGAGCCGCCGAGGCAGATGAAACCCATGATCGAGTGGCAGGATGCCGCGCAGCGCCGGGTCAAGCCAATGGAGCTTGGTGCTGCCCCGTCCCTCCGCCATGGGGAAAAGCCCGGCGCCATAGGCGCGCAGCATCAATTCGGGCGTGATTTCCAGCGGCCGGCGGCTCATTGGCGCCGTCCCCGCATTTGCGCAACCAGGGCGCTATTCTTCCTCATCCGCCGGGGCGATCGGAAGCGCGCTGGTTTCCTTATGCGTTGCCAGCGCCACCAGGGTTTCCGTACGCATCACACCCGGCAAGGCGCGCAGCCGCGCATTGGTAAAGCTATCCACCGCCGCCAAATCCGGCAGGCGGAGCTTCACCTGATAGGACCAGCGCCCGGATATCGCGTGGCATTCCAGCACAGCCTCATCTTCTGCCATGGCGGCAATGAAACCCGCTTCCGCGCCGGATTGCAGCATGACGAATACCCAGGCGAGTTGCGGGCAGCCCACCGCCGCAGGTTCCAGATCCGCCCGCCAGCCACGAATGGTGCCGCGTTCTTCCAGCCGCTTGACGCGCTCCGCCGTGGCAGAGACAGAAAGCCCCGCGACTTTCGCGAGTTCCGCCAGCCCCGCCGCGCCATTGCCCTGGAGTTCCAGCAGGATATTCCGGTCTATATCGTCCATAACCAGACTATATCCGGCAAAACCGCTGAATGGAATGAAAATCTTACCATGATTTCATGGTTTTTGCGGCAATGGGATGCGGCTTTTTCTTGCCAAGGGGCGGGCTGAGGCGTCAGGCTGGTCCGAAAAGGAAAACCCCATGAAACCAACCCGCCGCAGCCTGCTCCTGACCCCCGCCCTGCTTGCCAGCCCAGCTTTGGCGCAGGGCAGTTGGCCACGCCGGCCCATTACCTTCATCGCGCCCGCTGCCCCTGGGGGGGCCACGGATATCCTCGCCCGCGTCATGGCGCAGACCATGCAGGCCACACTTGGCCAACCGGTCGTTGTGGAAAATCGCGGCGGTGCCGCTGGCGTGATCGCCACCGAGGCGATTGCCGCCGCCCAGCCCGATGGCCACACCATTGGCATTGGCATGATCAGCACGCTGGCGGTGAACCCCCACGTCTATCGCATGCGCGCCGATGTGATGAAGGATTTCGCCCATATCGGCATGATCGCAAAAGTGCCCATGGTGCTGTTGGCGCAACATAATTTGGCGGAAGGCGGGCTTGCCGGCTTCATCGCCCGTGTCAGGGCCGCACCCGATACCATCACCTATGGCAGCGCGGGCGCTGGTTCCAATGTGCATATCGGCATGATCGCCTTCCTGGAAGCGGCGGGGCTCAAGATGGTGCATGTGCCCTATCGCGGATCGGGGCCGATGGTGATTGACCTGGTCGCCGGCAATATCCAATCCGGCATGACGGGCACACCCGCCGCGCTGCCCGTGCTGCGCGCGGGGCGTGTGGCCGCACTCGGCACCACGGCCAAGGCAAGGCTGGCGCAAACCCCGGATATCCCGGCGATCAGCGAAACCATTCCGGATTTTGAGGCAATGCAATGGTACGGCATTGTGGCGCCCGGACGCACGCCGCCTGAAGTGGTGGCGAAGCTTGCGGAAGCAACGAATGCGGCCTTGGCCAATCCTGAGGTGCTGGCGCGCCTGGCGGATGAAGGCGCGCTGCCCAGCCCCATGTCGCCCGATGTCTTTCGCGGTTTTGTGGCGGCGGAGTTGGATCGTTGGGGCGCTGTGGCGCGGCGCAATAATTTGCGACCGAATGAATAGGTAGCCGAAGCACGACAAGACAGGGCATAATCCCGCGCGTTGTTGCAGGAGGATCCCCCCATGCCCGAAGGCCGCCTTGTCATCGGCACCAAGCGTTATTCTTCCTGGTCCATGCGCGGCTGGCTTGCCGTGCATCTGGCCGGCCTTGATGTGGAGGAAGTGCTGATCCCCCTCGCCGGCGGGGGTGGCACCTCGGCCCTCAAATCCGCAACTCCCGCCGGTCTGGTGCCCTATCTGGAACATCGCGGCGCGCGGATTTGGGAAAGCCTGGCGATTTGCGAATACTGCGCCGAAATCACGCCGAAGCTTTGGCCGGCTGATCGCGCGGCACGCGCCCATGCGCGGTCCATCGCGGCCGAGATGCATGCCGGGTTTCGCAATCTGCGCATCGCCATGCCGATGAATTTGGGCCGCAGCTTTCCGGGACGTGGCCGCACGCCGGAATCGCTTGCCGATATCGCACGGGTGGAAGCGATTTGGGCGGAAGCCATTGCAGCGCATGGCGGCCCGTTTCTGATGGGCGCAGATTTCGGCGCGGTGGATGCCATGTATGCGCCGGTTGTGGCGCGCTTCATCACCTGGCAGCCGGAACTGTCTGCCACCACACAGCGCTATATGGCGGCAGTCCGCGCGCATCCGCTGGTCGCGCGCTGGTACGATGAAGCGGCGGCTGAGCCCGCTGCCTGGTTGCTTGATCGTTATGAGAATCCCGCATGAATACCGCCCTTGCCCTTGATCATCTTGGCGTCGCGGCGCGCGATCTGGCGCCGATGTGTGCGGCCTATGAAAGGCTCGGCTTCACGCTGTCGCCGATTGCGCAGCAAAGCGGGCGGCGGCGGCCTGACCTGCCAGTCGAAAAATACGGCTCCGGCAATCGCTGCGCCTTCCTCAAGCATGGCTATATCGAATTGATTGCCATTCTGGACCCGGCGCTGTTTGACAATAACCTGAATGCCTTTCTGGCGCGCTATGCGGGGATGCATATCCTGGCACTCGCCATGCTGGATGAGGATGCGAACCTGAACCGGCTCCGCGCCGCCGGGCTTGATATCCCAGGCGTTGCCTATCTGGAACGACCCGTGGAAGCAGGCGGGCCGATTGCGCGTTTTGCGCGGCTCCCTTTCCCGGACCCGCCGGAGGGCCGGGTGCAATTGATACGGCACCTCACGCCTGAATTGGTCTGGCAGGATCGCTGGATGGATCACGCCAATCGCGCCGAAACCCTGGAAGCGGCCATTCTATGCGCCGACAACCCGGCCGAGACCGCCGCGCGGCTTTCGCGCCTTGCCGGCCTGCCGGTGGAACCGGACCCTGCGGGCGGCTTTCTGCTCCGCCTGCCCGGGGCGGCGCGCGCTGCCGGGCCAAAGGCGCCAGCGCTTGAAACACGCGTGCGCGTGCTGACACCGGAAGCGCTTGGTGCTGTTTTGCCCGGCGTGGTGCCGCCGGCATCCCCCTTCATGGCCGGGATGGTGGTGCGCACTGCCGATGGCGCGGCCTCTGCCCGGCGCATCCTGGCCGGCATCCCAACACGGGAAGCGCCAGAAGGCATCATGGTCCCGCCCGAATACGCCGCCGGCGCGGCGCTGATTTTCTCGTGAATCGGGCAGCCATCAGCCGAAGCCTGCGGACCTATCACGCGCCTGGCCGTGCCGAGGCTTTGGATGGCTTTTATCGCCGCTTTCTTGGCCCCGGCGATCTGGCCTTTGATGTCGGCGCGCATGTGGGCGACCGCATGCTGAGCTTCCGCCGGCTTGGCGCGCGCGTGGTGGCGGTGGAACCGCAAGCGTCCCTCGCCCGGGTGCTGCGCCTATTGCTGCGGCGGGATCCTGGCGTGACCTTGGTATCGCAATTGGTGGGCGCGCAGGCAGGCAAGGCAGAGCTTCGGCTCAATACCGCCAACCCAACGGTTGCCACCGCCAGCACGGCCTTCATCGCCGCCGCCGCCGGCGCACCGGGGTGGGAGGGGCAGGAATGGGACCAGGCGGAAACCCTGCCGGTGACCACGCTGGATGCGCTGATCGCCGCCCATGGCATGCCGCATTTCATCAAGTTGGATATCGAAGGCTATGAGGCCGAGGCGTTGAAGGCGCTCTCCCACCCGCCGCGGGCGCTGTCCTTCGAATTCACCACCATCCAACGCGATGTGGCGGCTGCATGCCTGGGGCTGCTCGCTGGCCTTGGCTATCGGCATTTCCAGGCAAGCCTGGGCGAGAGCCTGAGCTTCGCCCTGCCCGCCCCCTGCGATGCAGCGGCTATGCAAGCATGGATCGCGGCCCTGCCCGCCAGCGCCAATAGCGGCGATGTCTATGCCAGCCTGGAGCCTGCGCGTTTGGCCATCACCCCGCCTCGGCCGTAATCCGCGCTGCCGAAATCAGGCTCCGCCAGCGTTCCAGATCCGCCAACAGAAAGCTGCGAAACTCCTCAGGCGTTGACCCCACCACCACGGCGCCAAGCGAACGGAGCCGCGCATTCAACTCCGGCTTCGCAAGCGCGGTGCGGACGGCGTTATTGAGGCGCTCAACCACCGGGGCTGGCGTTTCAGCCGGTGCGACAAGGCCGACACCTTGGATATAGCGTTCAAACCCGCCAAAGCCCGCTTCCGCCATGGTGGGCACATCGGGGAAATCCGGATGGCGTTCCGCGGTACTGACGGCCAGGCCGCGCAATTGGCCGCGCTGGATATGCTCTGCGATCCCAACCATAGGGTAGAACATGAAGGAAAGCCGGCCCGACATCACCTCGGCCAGCGCGGGTGCATTGCCGCGGAAGGGCACATGCGTCATTTCTGTCTGCGTCATGACGGCCAGCAGCGCGGCTGAAAGATGCGCGGAGCCGCCATTGCCGGCAGAGCCATAAGTCACCGAACCAGGCCGCGCCTTGGCCGCCGCTACCACTGCGCCGATGCTGGCATAGGGTGAATTGGTGGCGGTGACGGCGATCAGCGGCAAGGTCGCAAGCAGGGAAACCGGCGCGAAATCCTCAAGCGGGCGATAGCGCGCATTGGGCAGCAGAATGGCATTCACACTATGCGCGAGGGTGGTCACCAGCAGGCTTTGCCCATCTGGCGGGTCGCGCATGACAGCTTCGGTCGCGATCAGGGAATTGGCGCCGGCGCGGTTTTCGACGACCACAGGCTGGCCGAGCAGCCCCTGCATTTCCTGCCCCAGAACGCGCGCGATCACATCGGTGGGCCCGCCTGCGGCAAAGCCCACCACGAGCCGGATCGGGCGGCCCTGCTGAGCGCGGGTGGTGCGCGGCGCCGCAAGGCTTGCAACTGCGAGCGCCCCGGCGGCGCGGCGGGTGAGCTTTCCTGTCATGGCATTTCCCTGATGGTTTTGATTGTAGCCCAGTGTTTTCCACCCAGCCGCCTGGGGTCAAGCGGGGGTGCGGGATGACGGCGCCGTCATTTTGCGCTTTATTCGCCCCAGGTTTTGATGATGAGGAGACGCAGCATGGGTGTTTTGACGCAGGAACAGAAGGATGCCTTCTGGCGCGATGGCTGCCTGGTGGTGCCGAATGCCGTGACGCCCGATCTGCTGGCGCGGCTACGCGCCGAGATCGCGGGTTGGGTCGAGCAAAGCCGCGCGCATACAAAACCCTTCGGCCCGCCCTGCGTGGATGGCCGCCCGCGTTTTGACATGGGCAAGGAACATTCCGCCGAAAACCCGGCGCTGCGGCGGATCAATAATCCGTCCGATATCTCGCCCGCCTATCTGGAAGCGATGCGTGACAGCGACATGACGGAAATGGTGGCCGAGCTGATCGGCCCCGATGTGAAATTCCATCATTGCAAGATCAATCTGAAACTGATGGGCGCGAAGACCGAGGTGCTGTATCATCAGGACTTCGCCTATACGCCGCATACCAATGACGACATCATCACGGCGTTGCTGTTCCTGGATGATGTGGATGAAACCAATGGCGCGCTGACCATTGTACCGGGTTCCCACAAGGGCCCGATGTATTCGCTGTTTGATGGGGACCGTTTCACCGGCGCGGTATCCGATGCGGATGAAAAGGCGCTGCTGGCGCAAAGCATTCCCTGCTACGGCCCTGCGGGGTCGGTCTGCCTGATGCACACCAAGCTCGCGCATGGATCAGCCCCCAATGCCGGCACCAAGCCTCGGGGCCTTTACATTTGCGTCTATACCGCCGCCGATGCCGTGCCCTTGGCGCGCAACCCGATGCCGAGCACGCATGAGGGTGAGGTTATTCGCGGCAAGCCGGCGCGCTTTGCGCGCATTACGGAAACCCGCGTGGAATTGCCGCAACAGCCCAAATCCGCGAGCTTCTTTACCGTGCAGGGGCAGGCTTCCGCGCAAGCGGCGGAGTGATTACGCTTCGCCCATTAGATGCAGATCGAGGCTGCGCTCCGGCGCACCTCGACGATGTTCAAAAAGATAAATCTCCTGAAATTCGCCTAGCATCGGGGCTGCATTCTGCACGGGGATGCTGATGCTGGTTTGCGTCAGCGCCGCGCGGATATGCGCTGGCATATTATCCAGCGCCTCATCCTCATGCCGGTAAAGCCCGCGCCCTTCCGGCACCAGGCGCAGGAAAAAGGCTTCAAGATCCGCCAGCACTTCGGGGTCAGCATTCGCCTGCACCAGCAAGGATGCCGAGGTATGGCGGCACCAAAGCGTCAGCAGCCCGTTTGAGATTCCCTGGAGCGCAACCCAGGCGCGCACATCGTCCGTGATGGTATACAAGCCTTGACCGCTGGTGGCCTTCACCAAGCGGCCAAAGCGTTGTTCCATACAAGACGTGTCCCGCTTCAACGGATCACCCCATATACGTCTTTGAGCGACTGATTCACCGCTCCGGTCATTCGACCTCCGCGGATCAGGCGCTACTCCGCATTCTCCGGCTCGCGCTCCGCATCCCGATCCTCTTCGGGCTTGGGCAGTGCGGGCGGCGCGGCTTCCTGGCAATCGAAGGTCAGCGCGCCATCACGCAAGCCCACCTTCACCGATCCACCCTTGGCGAGCTTGCCGAATAGCAATTCCTCCGCCAGCGGCTTTTTCACATATTCCTGAATGACACGCGCCAAGGGCCGCGCCCCATACAAGGGATCATAGCCGCGTTCTGAGAGCCATTCCTTCGCCGCCGAGGAAAGTTCAATCGTCACATTCCGGTCAGCAAGCTGCGCTTCCAATTGCATGACGAATTTTTCGACGACCTGCGCCACGATCTCCGGCGTCAGACCCGCAAAACCCACCACCGCATCCAGGCGGTTGCGGAATTCGGGCGTGAACATCCGCTTGATCGCTTCCTCATCCTCACCCACGCGGGCGGGACGTTCAAAGCCAATGGCGGGCTTCGCCATATCGGATGCGCCGGCATTGGTGGTCATGATCAGGATCACATTGCGGAAATCCACATTCTTGCCGTTGTGGTCCGTCAGCTTGCCGTGATCCATCACCTGCAACAGGATATTGTACAAATCCTGATGCGCCTTTTCGATTTCATCGAGCAGCAATACCGCATGCGGGTGCTGATCAATCGCATCGGTCAAAAGCCCGCCCTGATCAAAGCCGACATAGCCAGGCGGCGCACCAATCAGGCGCGAGACGCTGTGGCGTTCCATATATTCGGACATGTCGAAACGAACCAGTTCAATGCCAAGCGTCTTGGCCAATTGCTTGGCAACTTCCGTCTTGCCCACACCCGTCGGGCCAGAGAACAGATAATTCCCAATCGGCTTTTCCGGATCGCGCAGGCCCGCGCGTGACAGCTTGATGGCGCTGGCGAGTGCTTCAATCGCCTTGTCCTGGCCAAACACCATCGCCTTCAAATCGCGTTCCAGATTCTTCAGCGTCTCCCGATCATCGGTCGAAACCGATTTCGGCGGGATGCGCGCAATCTTGGCGACAATGTCTTCCACATCCTTCAGCGTCACGGTCTTGCGGCGCTTGTTTTCCGGCAGCAGCATGCGCGATGCGCCGACCTCATCAATCACGTCAATCGCCTTGTCGGGCAGCTTGCGGTCATGGATGTATTTCGCGGAAAGCTCCACCGCCGCGCGTATTGCTTCCGGAGTATAGCGAACCTTGTGGTGCTTTTCGTAATTGGTCTTGAGACCTTGCAGGATCTTCACCGCATCTTCCAGCGAAGGTTCATTCACATCAATCTTCTGGAAGCGCCGCACCAGCGCGCGGTCCTTCTCAAAATGTGTGCGATATTCCTTATAGGTTGTGGACCCGATGCAGCGAATCGTGCCCTGCGCCAAGGCGGGCTTCAGCAGGTTCGATGCATCCATCGCGCCGCCTGAGGTCGCCCCCGCGCCGATCACGGTATGGATTTCATCAATGAACAGCACGGAACCAGGCTGCGCTTCCAATTCGGAAACCACGGCCTTCAGCCGTTCCTCGAAATCGCCGCGATAGCGCGTGCCGGCCAAAAGGCTGCCCATATCCAGCGCATAGATGGTGGATTTCGCCAGCACTTCCGGCACATCACCTTCGACAATGCGCTTCGCCAAGCCTTCCGCAATCGCGGTTTTGCCTACGCCCGGATCACCGACATAAAGCGGATTATTCTTGGTGCGGCGGCACAGGATTTGGATGGTGCGCTCAATTTCCTGATCTCGGCCAATCAGCGGGTCAATCTTGCCCTGTTCGGCCTTCTTGTTCAGGTTGACGCAGTAATTCGCCAGCGCATCCTGCCCACGCGGCGCACCGCGGCCCTTTTCCTCACGCTCCTGGCCCTGATCTTCATTGCCCGTTCCATCACCCTTCGCAGCGCGGGGCTGCGAACGCCCGGGCGCCTTGGCAATGCCATGGCTGATGAAATTCACCGCATCCAGGCGTGTCATGTCCTGCAATTGCAGGAAATAAACCGCATGCGATTCGCGTTCGGAAAACAGCGCCACGAGCACATTGGCGCCGGTCACTTCATCGCGGCCGGAAGATTGCACATGAATGGCCGCGCGCTGCACCACGCGCTGAAACCCTGCTGTCGGCTTGGGGTCGCCACCGCGTTCCGTCACCAGGCCGGCCAAATCCTTGTCCAGAAACTCGGTCAGGTCGCGCTTGAGCTTTTCAACATCCACACCGCAGGCGCGCAATACGCCGGTTGCATCGGCATCATCACCCAGCGCCAGCAGCAGATGTTCCAGCGTTGCGTATTCATGTCGGCGCTCACCAGCCAGGGCCAGGGCGCGATGCAGCGTCTGTTCTAGGTTACGGGACAACATGATCAACGACGCTCCATCTGGGCCAGAGCGCCTGCCGAGGCAGGACGCCATGGCCGATTTCAAACACTAATCTAGGTGCCCCTCGGGGATTCTGCGACCCCCTTATCCTCAATCCTTCTCGATGGTGCATTGCAGCGGGTGCTGGTTCTGGCGGGCCAGATCCATCACCTGCGTCACCTTGGTTTCCGCGATTTCATAGGTGAAAACCCCGCAAACCCCGACACCACGGCGATGCACATGTAGCATGATGCGCGTCGCCTCTTCGCGATTTTTCTGGAAAAACCTCTCCAATACGTGAACGACGAATTCCATCGGCGTGTAATCGTCGTTCAGCATCAATACCTTGTACATGGCGGGCTTCTTGGTGCGCGGGCGCGCCTTGACCACGATGCCCGTCTGCGGCCCTTCGCCACCACCTTGCCCGTCATTCGGGCGCTTATCCTGATCGCTCATGCTGTCGGTTCGGTCTTTCCGGGCGCAGACTACCACGCTGCGCTGCCTATAGGATATGGAGCGAATGGCCCAAGGTGAAGCCCTGGTTACATTCAAGGCGCAATTCTTCTGCGAAGATGCCGGACCATTCAAGGCAAAAAAATAGCGTGACCCATTGATATGGATCACGCCATTTGCCGGCTACCCCCCGGAGTGGGAGGAGGGGGGGGTGGGGGGCAACCAAGCCAGAACGGGGCAGAGCCCCGGTTTGAGTGGGTGTCCCGCTCACATGCGTTCGCCGGACACACCCTCAAGCCACGTTTGGTCGCATTTTCCGAGCCGCCAAGTGAAGCCACTTGGCTTGAAAATGCTCCGATTTAGGCCGCCAGCGGCTTCGCCAGCTTTTCCATCGCCACGGTGAAGCGCGCATTCACCGGCGCAAAGGCGCTTTCGGCGAGCTTCACGGAAGCTTCCTGAAGCTTGGTGCCTTCGGCAACCACCTTCTCCAGCGCGGCCTTGGCGAACTTCGCCTGCAGCTCAGCGGCTTCATTCACGCTCTTCACGCCGGACAGCGCCTTGGCACCTTCCAGGGCGTGGTCGGTCAGGCCCTGCGCCAGCGCCATATACTGGCGGGCGAGGTCCTGAGAGCCCGAGGCCCAGGTTTGGGCGGCCTTCGTGAAGGCCTCCACATTGCCGCGGCCGAAATCAGCGGCTTCTTCCGCCGCCTTGAAGATGCTTTCGGCACCCTTGGTCATCTGTTCCATGTTCTTCTCCATTGCGACGCGGGCCTGTGCCGCGCCATCGGTCATCACCTTTTGAGCCTGCGCCGCAGCTTCTTCCGCGACCTTGCTCACTGCCTGGCTCTTGCTTTGTGCCATGATCTCAATCCTTTCCTTGCCTGTCCGGGGCGCAGCTTCCCGGGCCTTATGTGCCGGCCGGGAAGGCCGAGAGGTTTTGCTGCGCTGCAACATGAGCATCTTCTACGCGCGGCGCCGGGGCGATTGCAAGCATTTTTTTGCACTGCACAAAAATTTTTGCAGGGAGGTTCAGGGCGGCGTAGGTTGGCTTTTCGGGTGGCGACTCAAGCGAATTTGTTAAACCTCTGATCAAATGAGGATTTTAGTATTTTTTTGCTGGACGGGCCGGCGCCGAGAGGCTATGAAGGAGCCAGGGGAAGACAGGTCCGGGGCGCCGCAGCCTTGGGCCATCAGGGGGTTTTGCGGAATGGAGACTCGCCGCCAAGGCTTGAGAGGCCTTGCCGTTCGATTCGCTGGGCTGGTTTTCGGGGCAGCGCTGGTCGCTTTGCCCTGGCGCGGGGCCGAGGCGCAGATCGGCAGCGCGCGCTATTCCGCCATTGTCATGGAAGCCCGCACCGGGACTATCCTGATTGACGCCGGGGCGGATGAACCGCGTTTCCCGGCATCGCTCACTAAAATGATGACGCTTTATATGGTGTTTGAAGCGCTGCGCGACGGCAAAACCCAATTGGGCAGCCGCGTGGTGATGAGCGAGGAAGCCGCTTCCCGCCCGCCTTCCAAGCTTGGCATCCCTCCCGGGGGCGGCCTGACGGTGGAACAGGCGATTCTCGCGCTGGTCACCAAAAGCGCCAATGATGTGGCCGCCGCACTTGGTGAGCACATTGCCGGTTCCGAGGAACGCTTCGCGCAAATGATGACCACGCGCGCGCGCAGCCTTGGCATGACGCAAACCCGCTTTCGCAATGCCTCTGGCCTTCCGGATTGGGAACAGGTGACCACGGCGCGGGATATGGCCACACTTGGCCGGCGGTTATTCACCGATTTTCCCAATCGCTACCATTATTTCGGCACCATCCATTTCGCCTGGGGCCGGGCGCAGATCCGCAACCATAACCGCATGCTGGGCGATTATGATGGCGCGGATGGCATCAAGACCGGCTTCATCAATGCCTCTGGCTTCAATATCGTGACCTCAGCGCAGCGCGATGGTGTGCGGCTGGTGGGCGCCACTTTTGGCGGGTCTTCCTGGGTGGAGCGTGATCGGCATATGGGCGCGCTGCTTGATCAGGGGTTTTCGCGCATGGGGGTGGCACCGCGCCCGCCTTCTTCCGTAATGGCCGCGGCGGCGCCGGCACCTCGGCGCAGCGCGCCGGCAGCGCGGCCAGTGGCGCAGGGCAATGCGCGGGCGGCGCAGGTTGCGTCTTCCCAACGCCGTGCGCCGCAGCAGCAAACGGCGGCCGCGCCCAATCGGCAAAACATGGCGCCGGTTACCTTTCGGCAACCGCCAACACCGCCGCGCCCGGCGGCACGCCCCGTGCAGCGCGTGGAACAGGGCAGCGCCACAAGCAATACGGCACGGCCCAATACGAAACGTTCGAGCGCACAAACCCAACAATTGCGCGCGCCGCCCCGTCCGACGCAGCGATAAATCACTCGCGCCAGGAAAGCCCGGCGCGGCGCATCCGCGCGCGCACATAAGCCAGCCAGATCACTTGAAGGCCAAGCGCGGGGGCTAAAGCCAAGGGCTTGATGGCGGGTGCAAGCCCCATGAAAGCCCAGGCGAGCGCGCCATTGACCAGCACAAAACCCCAATGCACGGCAGCGACTTGCCGCACGCCCATCCCGCTTCGTTGCGCCATTTGATACAAATGCGTGCGATGCGCAGCAGTAATATTCAGCCCCATGGCGGCGCGGCGCATGAGCGTAAAGGCCGCGTCGAAAAACAGGCCGAATAACAGCAGCGGCACCAGCATGAAGCTGACCTCGGCCGCATCAAAGCGCGCTGCAGCCACGGCCAGGATCGCCACCATGAAGCCCAGGAATTGGCTGCCGACATCGCCCATGAAAATCCGCGCCGGATGCAAATTGAACGGCAGAAAACCAAGCAAGCCGGCTGCCAGCATCAGGGACGCCAGATAGACAAACCAGCCGCCCTGGTTTTCGGCAATGGCGCAAAGGATCAGCAGCGCCAGGAAGACGGTGCCGCCCACCAGCCCGTCCAGCCCATCCATGAAATTCACCGCATTGGTGCAGCCCAGAATCCAAAACAGCGTCAGCAGCGGCCCAAGCGCACCAAGCTGCACAATCCCCAAGCCTGGCAGCGCGATCCGTTGCAATTCAAGCCCGCTGCCAATCGCCACCAGCGCGGCCAAAGCCTGCGCCGCCAGCTTCAACGCAAACCGCAAATCCCGCGCATCATCCCAAAGCGATACGCCAGCAATCGCCAACGCCGCCCCAATCACACCCAGGAATTGCGGCCCCGGCAGGCGCGCATATTCCGCCTGCCAATACAAAATCCCCATGCCCAGCGTGAAAGCCACCACAACACCAAGCCCGCCACCGCGCGGCGTGGGCCGGCTATGGCTTGATCTGGCATTCGGGTGATCCAGGATCGGGTAGGCGATCATCAGCCGCACCACCAAAGCCGAGATCAGCGCCAGGCCAAGGGCGACAGCCAAATGGGTCAGGAAGGCGTGCAGCGTCATCTCGGCCCCGCTATCGCCCGGCGCAGCGCCCGGCGCAACCTGATGGCGGCTTCAGCGCCGTTGCAGGATTTCCGGGTTCACCATCATGGCCGGGTCGGGCGCGCCATCCAAAGCGGCCAGGATATTGCGCGCCGCCGCTTCCGCCATGCGCGCCGTGCCTTCTTCCGTGCTCGCCGCCGAATGCGGGCTGATGATGACATTGGGCATGCTGAACAGGGGATTGCCCGGTGTCGCGGGTTCCACTTCCAGCACATCTGTCCCAAAGCCCATCAGGAGGCCGGATTGCAGCGCGGCCACCACCGCTGCCTGCTTCACAATCGGGCCGCGCGCCGTATTCACCAGAATGGCGCCGGGCTTGAGCGCGGCGAAGGCGGCCTCATCCATCAAATGCTGTGTTTCGGGCGTGAGGGGACAATGCAAAGTCACCACATCGGCCTCGGTCAGCGCCTTCTGCAAATCCCGCGCCGGGATATGCCCGTCGGATGCGATGCGCGCCGGATGATAGAGCGGGTCATGCACCATGACCTTCATGTGAAAGGCCCGCGCATAGGCCGCAACGCGTGACCCGATCCGCCCATAACCCACCACCAAAGCGGTCTTGCCGGCCAGATCCACCATGCGCGGCCCATCCTTGGGCCACCAGCCGCCTTGCTTGATATGCGCATCCGAATCCACGGCTCGGCGCGCCACACCCAGCATCAGCATCATGGCGTGTTCGGCGACGGAAAGATCATTGGTGCCATTCACCACCATGACCGCAATGCCGCGTTCCGTGCAGGCGGGGATATCCACCGTGTCAAAGCCAACCCCGATGCGCGACACCGCGCGCAAGCGCGGCGCCGCCGCCAATGCTGCCTTGTCCACGCGTTCCAGCCAGGCCACCAGGCCATCCGCATTGGCCAAGGCCGCGTGCAAAGCCGGCGCCGGTGGGTCGAACATTTCGACGGTTTCGACATCGGCGCGGGCAGCGAGCACCGCCGCACCCGCCGGATGCAAGGGACGGCCAAGGACGATACGATAGGGCATCAGTTCAGCTTCTCGATCTTGTTGGTTTCGACAACTTCGCGCCAGCGGATGATTTCGGACCGCACATGCGCGGCGAAGCGCTCGGGCGAGCCACCTTCGGGGCGGGCGCCAAGGTCACGCAGCTTACGCTGCACTTCGGGATCGGCAATCGCCTCATTCAACAGGCGATTGAGCCCGGCCACCACGGCATCCGGCGTGCCGCGCGGCGCCATATAGCCAAACCATGGCTCGGCCACGATGCCGGGCACGCCGGCCTCAGCAAAGGTGGGCACATCCGGGAGCGACGGGTCACGTTCCCGCCCCGTGACGGCGAGTGCGCGGATTTGCCCGGCGCGAATGGCCTGAATCTTGGTTGGGATGTTTTCCATCATCACCTGCACCTGTCCCGCCATCAGCGCCTGCAAGGCGGGCGCGCCGCCGCGGAAGGGCACATGCACCAGCGTGAGGCCAAGCTGGCCATTCAGCAATTCCGGCACCAGGTGATTGGAAGACCCAAAGCCAGAGGAACCGTAATTGACCTTGCCCGGATTGGCCCTCACCCAGGCGATGAATTCCTGAAGCGTTTGCGCCGGCACGCTATTGTTCACGGCGACCGCATTCATGACGCTGCCGGACCAGAAAACCGGGATCAGGTCCCGTTCAATATCATAGGGCATGCGCGTGTAGATGGCGGGATTGATCGCGCAATTGCCAATGGTGCAGGCGCCAAGCGTATAGCCATCGGGCGCGCTTTTCGCCGCCGCTTCCATGCCGATATTGCCATTGGCGCCGGAGCGATTTTCCACCACCCAAGGATGCGGCGCGCTGCGGCTCACGCGATCAGCCAGAATGCGCGCCACCAGATCGGTCGAGCCACCGGGTGGGAATGGCAGGATGATGCGCACCGGGCGTTCCGGCACCCAGCCCTGCGCGAGCGCAAGGCCGGGCAGGCAAAGGGCGATAAGGGTCAGGGCAATCCGGCGGAACATGGAACCTCCTTTACGGTGGGTCTTGCTGGACCCTTGCCTTGAGTATCAGACCTATTGCGCGCGGCTTCAAGCATGGGGGCGCTTGCCAAGGGGGGCGGGATCGTCTTTTGCAGCGGCGTCTTTTGGGGGTGGCGCGGCATTGGAGAAGAACAGAACCGGGCAAGGGATTGCGCTGATGGTGGTGGCCATGGCGGTGCTGCCGCTTTTGGATGTTTGCGCAAAGTTTCTCGGCCAGGGCGGCATTCCCATTCTGCAAATCGTCTGGGCGCGCATGTTCTTTGGTGCGGTTTTCATCCTGCCCTTTGCCTGGCGGACAGTGGGGCCGCGCGGGTTGCTGCCGGAAAGGCTTGGCTTCCATACGGCGCGCGCCGCGTTTCTGGTGGGATCAACAGGGTTTTTCTTTGGCGCCATCAGCTTCATGCCGATTGCCGATAGCCTCGCCATCTTTTTCGTGCAGCCCTTGCTGATTACGGCACTTTCGCCGCTATTGCTGAAGGAATATGTGGGCCCGCGCCGCTGGGCTGCGGTCGCGATTGGTTTTTGCGGCACGCTGATCATCATCCGGCCCGGCTTTCAGGACTTCAACCCGGGCATGGCGTTGGCCTTTGCTTCCGGCACCTGCATGGCGCTTTACATGCTGATCACGCGGCGGCTGGCGCGGGATGAAGACCCGCTGATGACAACCTTCCATACGAGCCTGATGGGGGCAGCGATGATGAGCCTGGCGCTGCCCTTTATGTGGCAGCCGCCCGATGCCGTGGCATGGGGCGTGTTGCTGCTGTTGGCCGCGATTGCGGTGGCTGGGCATTTCCTGATTGCGCGCGCCTATACGATGGCCGAGGCATCATTGCTGGCCCCGCTCGCCTATACGGAAATGATCATGGCGACCTTGGCCGGTTGGTGGTTCTTCGGCGAAATGCCCGATCGCTGGACCTTTGTTGGGGTGGCGATCCTGATTGCGTGTGCGATTTATATCTCAGTGCGTGAGAGGGCGCGGCGCGTTGCGGTGGCGCGGGAGTTTGAGCACCCTTGAGGCAATTGAGGCGCTCAAATCATGGTTTCCAAAGGCCCCAGGCCTTTGGTGGGTGGGTTTCAGGGAGGGCAAGGCCCTCCCTGACCTTTAGTTGGCGGGCTTCACTGCCATGGCCGTGGTCCGTTCATCCATCCGCGGCGTATAGGCAAAGCCGCGCCGCGCGGCCCAGACATTGACCAGTTGAAACAGCGGTATCATCACCTGTTCATCCGTGGTCACGATTTTCACAGCCTCCCGCAACAATTTCTCGCGCTCCGCATCATCCAGCGTGGCGGCCGCGCGTTCGGTGAGTGCATCAAGCGCCGGGTTGGAATAGCGCGATGAATTGGCGGCACCGCGGCGTTTTTCGCGATCAAAGGTGCCGAAGATATTGACGAGCATGTAGGAAGCTTCGCCAGTCACGCTGCCCCAGCCGCCCATGCGGGCGTTGAATTCCTGGCGTGAATTGCGTGCGGCATAGGTGGTCCAGGGCAGGGTTTGCACTTCGGTGCGCAGCCCAACGCGGGTCCACATTTGCGCGACGGCTTGCGCGACTCGGGCGTCATTCGGCAAGCGATCATTGGGTGCTGCCAGGGTCAGGCGGAAGCCTTGCGGGAAGCCGGCTTCGGCCAAAAGGCGCCGCGCGCCGTCAGCGTCAAAACGCGGCACCGGCACATCGGGGTTATAGGAAAAGGCACCGGGCGGCAGCCATTGGCCGGTCGGCTTGGCGGTGCCTTCCATGACGCGTTCGGTAAGAGCATTACGGTCTATCGCCATGGAAAGTGCGCGGCGCACGCGCACATCATGGAAGGGGTTGCGCGTGAAGGGCTTGCCTTCATTGTCGCTGACCAGGATGGGGTTTTCCGCGCGGGAATAATCAAACCACAGATAGATCAGGCGCAGCCCTTGGATTTCATAAAGCGTGATCCGCTGATCGCGCCGTAGGCGTTCCAGGTCGGATGACGGCACCTGGTCAATCACATCCACATCGCCAGCGAGCAGGGCCGCGGTGCGCGACGCGTCATTGGCGATGAAGCGATAGGAAACGCGCGCCCAGGGCTGCGGCCCGGCCCAGTAGTTTTCATTGCGGGTGAATTCAGTGCGGTCACCATGGCGGTAACTCGCTAGCCGATAGGGGCCAGTCCCGATGGCGGCGCGGCCGGCATTGTAATCCTCGGTCTCTGCGCCGGTGCCAGCGTGGCGGGAGATGATTTGCACCGATGCCAATTCGGTCGGCAGCAGCGGATGCGGGGCGGCGGTGTGGAAGCGTATGGTCAGCGGGTCAATGATCTCGGCGCGGGTGATGGCACGGATCATACCGGCGAAGGTGCCGGGGCTATTGCGCACATTGGGCACGCGTTCGATGGTGAAGACCACGTCATCAGCGGTGAAATCCCTCCCATCATGCCATTTCACGCCGGGGCGGAGCTTGAATTCCCAGACGGTGTCGGAAAGCGCCCGCCAGCTTTGCGCCAGCATGGGTTGCAGCCGTGCCTCGGCATCCTGTTCCACCAGCCGGTCAAACATGTGTTGCGTCAGGCTGATATTGGGGGAGGCATTATAGAAATGCGGATCAAGCGCGGTGGGTGACCCGCCGATACCGATGGTCAGGTTCTGCGCCAGGGTGGTTGAAGTGCCAACGGAGGCCAGCAAGGCCGCAGTCAGCGACAGGGCAGGGAGCAGGGACGGGGAGGGGGGCATGCCGGCAATCTCCTGGTACGGTTCTGGGTGGATGCTAGCGGTGCCGGGCGCTGGCTGCTAGAAGCAAGTGAGGTCTGGCTCAAGAACAACAGGGGGTCTGGGATGACGGGAAAACTACGCAAGTTGGCTTTGGCTGCCGGCACGGCTTTCATTGGCCTTTCGGCGCAGGGCGCGCTGGCGCAAAGCGTCACCATGGCGGTGGCCGCGCCGGTCACCTCGCTGGACCCGCATTACCATCAGCTTTCGCCGAATAATGCGGTGGCGGACACCATCTTCGACAAGCTGGTGAATACGGATGCGAAGTCGAATAACCTTCCCGGCCTGGCACTAAGTTGGCGCGCGGTTGAGCCCAATGTCTGGGAATTCAAACTGCGGCCCAATGTGCGCTTCCATAATGGCAATCCCTTTACGGCGGAGGATGTGGCCTTCACGCTGCAGCGCCTGCCCAATGTGCCCAATAGCCCGTCATCCTTCGCGGCCTATTCGCGGCCCATCCAAGCCATGGAGATTGTGGACCCGCTGACCATCCGCTTCCGGACCGCGGCGCCGCATCCTCTGATGCCCTTGGACATGACCAATGTCCGCATCCTGGACCGCGAGACGCATCAGAACGCGACGACCGAGGATTTCAATGCCGGCCGTGCGGCGATTGGCACTGGCCCCTATCGCGTGGTGTCGCATCGCAGCGGCGACCGGATTGAATTCGAACGGAACGACAATTACTGGGGCGACCGCGCGCCCTTCCAGCGCGTGATCTATCGCATGATCACCAATGACGCAGCGCGCACGGCGGCGCTATTGGCGGGCGATGTGGAGTTCATTGACCAGGTGCCGACATCGGATCTGGCGAAGCTCCGGCAGGATAATCGGATAGCGCTTTCGGAAGTTGTTGGGCTGCGGTTGGTCTTCCTGGGCCTCGATCATTTGCGTCAGGCGAATGAGAACTCGCCCTTCATCACGGATAATGACGGCAAGCCGCTCGGCAAGAATCCGTTGCAGGATGTGCGCGTGCGCCGCGCGCTTTCCATCGCGATTGACCGGAAGGCGATTGTGGACCGCGTGATGGAAGGGGCCGCCGTGCCGGCAGGGCAATTCCTGCCTGAGGGTGTCTATACCCATGTGCCGGGTGTGACCCCGCCGGCCTTTGATCCGGATGCGGCGCGCCGCTTGTTGGCGGAAGCGGGCTATCCGCAGGGGTTTCGCATTCAGTTGAATGGTCCCAATGATCGCTATGTGAATGACGCACGCATCATCCAGGCCGTGGGCCAGATGTGGACGCGCATTGGCGTGCGCACCACGGTGGAAGCGCAGCCCTGGACCACCTTCATTGGCCGCGCGGGGCGGGCGGATTTCTCCGCGCACCTCGTTGGCTGGGGATCGAACCCTGATGGATCGCATCCTTTGCGCAATATCCTGGCGACGGTGACGCGTGAGAAGGGCTGGGGGTCTTCCAATCGCGGGCGCTATTCCAACCCGCAGTTGGATGCGCTGCTCGATCAATCCCTGGTCGAGCTGGATGAAGCCAAGCGCGTGCAGCTGGTGATTGAAGCGCAGCGCATCGCGGCTGAGGATGTGGCGGTGATCCCGCTCCATATCCAGACCAATATCTGGGGCATGCGCCGGCATTTGGCGCATGATGCCCGCAATGATGAGCTGACGCGCGCGCAGGATGTGCGCCCGGCGGCGCGCTGAACCGGATAGGGGCTCATGACCGTCTACCTCGTCCGGCGCGTCTTGCAGGCACTGCTTGTTGTGCTGGCGATGTCGCTGATTGTCTTCATTGGCGTCTATGCCATTGGCGATCCGGTGGAAATCCTGATCAGCCCGGATGCGGACCAGATTGAGCGTGAACGCGCCGTGCAGGCGCTCGGGCTCGATCTGCCGCTCTGGCAGCAATATGCGGTGTTTCTGACCAAGGCGCTGCAGGGCGATTTGGGAAGGTCATTTGTCTATAATGAACCGGCGCTGAAGCTGATTTTGCAGCGCATGCCGGCGACGCTGGAATTGGCGTTTGGGGCGACGATCATCGCGCTGATCATCGGCCTGCCGCTTGGGCTTTATGCGGGGCTTCGTCCCGAAGGCCGCTTCAGCCGCGTGATCATGGCTGGGTCCATCCTTGGCTTTTCGCTGCCCACCTTTTGGGTGGGGCTGATGCTGATCATGGTGTTTGCGGTTTACCTCGGCTGGCTACCTTCAACCGGACGAGGGGAAACCGGCAGCCTATTCGGGCTGCAATGGTCTTTCCTGACCTGGGATGGCTTGCGGCATATGGCGATGCCGGCGATCAATCTTTCATTGTTCAAGATCAGCCTGGTCATTCGCCTGACGCGTGCGGGTGTGCGCGAGACCATGCTGATGGATTATGTGAAATTCGCCCGCGCCAAGGGGCTTTCGCCGGCGCGCGTGACCTTCGTGCATGTGTTCAAGAATATCCTGATCCCGGTCGTGACCGTGGTGGGGCTTGAGCTTGGCAGCACCATCGCCTTTTCGGTGGTGACGGAAAGCGTCTTTGCCTGGCCCGGCATGGGCAAGCTGATTATTGATTCGATCAATGTGCTCGATCGGCCAGTGATTGTCGCTTATCTCATGATGATCGTGCTGATGTTCATCGCCATCAATCTGATTGTTGATCTGACCTATTCAATGCTTGACCCGCGCGTCCGGCTGGAGAGCAAAGGCACATGAGCGAGGCTGTCATTTCCGCGAAGCCGGCGGATAAGGTGGAAACACCCTTCCGGCGCTTTGTGTCCGAATTCGCCGAAAGCAAGGTCGCCCTTGGTGCGCTGGTGGTTTTCATCATCATCGCGCTGCTGGCGATTTTCGCGCCCTGGATCACGCCGCAAAACCCCTATGACTTGGCCGAGCTTGACATCATGGATGGGCGGATGGAGCCCGGCACGGTGGGCGGTGCGGGTTTCACCTATTGGCTCGGCACGGATGATCAGGGGCGCGATATGCTCTCCGGCATCATTTATGGCTTGCGGATTTCACTGACGGTTGGTGCGGGTTCGGCGCTGATTGCCTGCCTGATTGGCGCTTCCCTTGGTTTGCTCGCGGCTTATGCCGGTGGGCGGACCGATAGCGTGATCATGCGCCTTGTGGATTTGCAATTGTCCTTCCCGACCATTCTGGCGGCGCTCATGATTCTAGCTTTTCTCGGCAAGGGCATCATGAATGTGGTGATCGCGCTGGTGTTGGTGGAATGGGCCTATTATGCGCGCACGGTGCGCGGCACGGCGCTGGTCGAAAGACGGCGCGAATATATTGAAGCGGCGCAATGCCTGGCTTTGCCGACGCATCGCGTACTGTTCCGCCATTTGCTGCCGAATTGCCTGCCGCCCTTGATCGTTGTCGGCACCATGCAGGTGGCGCGTGCCATTGCGCTGGAAGCCACACTTTCCTTCCTTGGGCTTGGCGTGCCGATCACGGAACCATCGCTCGGCCTGCTGATCGCCAATGGCTATGAATATATGCTGTCCGGCAAATACTGGATTTCCTTCTATCCCGGCATTGCGCTGCTGATCACGATTGTCGCCATCAATCTGGTGGGCGATCAATTGCGCGATGTGCTGAACCCGCGGCTGAAGAAATAGGCAGATGACAGCACCTACACTCGAAGTTCGCGATTTGCAGACGCATTTCTTCACCCGCGCTGGCGTGGTGAAGGCAGTGGATGGCGTTTCCTTTTCTGTCGGCCGCGGCAAGGTGATGGGGCTGGTCGGAGAATCCGGTTCCGGCAAATCCGTCACGGGCTTTTCCATCATCGGCCTGGTTGATCCGCCGGGCAGGATTGCGGGCGGGTCCATCCTGTTTCAGGGGCGCGATCTGGCGAAGCTGTCCGAAGAAGAAATGCGCGATTTGCGGGGCAACCGCATCGCCATGATCTTCCAGGACCCGATGATGACGCTGAACCCGGTGCTGCGCATTGATACGCAGATGATCGAAACCGTGCTGGCGCATAAGAAGGTCTCGCATGAGGAAGCCCGCCAGCGCGCGCGTGACACACTTGGCATGGTCGGCATTCCATCCCCGGATGAACGGCTGAAAGCCTATCCGCACCAGTTTTCCGGCGGCATGCGCCAGCGTGTGGCGATTGCGATTGCGCTTTTGCATGAACCGCAATTGATTGTTGCCGATGAACCGACCACGGCGCTTGATGTCACCATCCAGGGGCAGATATTGGCCGAGGTGCAGAAGCTTTGCGCCACCACCGGCACGTCCATGATCTGGATTACGCATGATCTTTCGGTGGTCGCCGGCCTCGCGGATGATATTGCGGTGATGTATGCGGGCCGCATTGTGGAGAAAGGCGCGGTGGGGGAGGTGCTGGACAAGCCCCTGCATCCCTATACCCATGGGCTGATCGGTTCGGTGCCAAGCCGTAACAAGCGCGGTGAGGCGCTCAGGCAAATTCCCGGCATGACGCCTTCACTTCTCAACCTCCCGCCGGGCTGTGCCTTTCGTGCGCGTTGCCCGCGCGCCTCAGAAGCCTGCCTCGCAGAGCCTGTGATGGCGGAGCTTCTGCCAGGGCGCGAGGTGCGCTGCATTCACCCCCATCTCGAAGCCTCTGAGGCCGCATGAACGCCGCACCCATGCTGGAACTGCGCGGCATTACGCGCCGGTTCGAAAAGAAGTTGGATTTCGCGGGCCGCATTGCGCAGCGCCTGGGCGCGCCGGTGCGGGAAGAAGTGGTGCATGCCGTGGATGGCGTGGACCTGACGGTCCGCAAGGGTGAGGTTGTCGGCCTGGTTGGTGAATCCGGCTGCGGCAAATCCACGCTGGGGCGCATGGTGGCGGGCATTTTACCGCCAACGGAGGGCACCATTCTGCGCGATGGCCGCGACATCAAGGCGCTGACGGGTGCTGAAGCGCGGCAGATGAAGCTCCGCACCCAGATGATTTTCCAGGACCCCTATGCCTCGCTCAATCCGCGCATGCGCGTTCTGGATATTGTGGGCGAGGCACCGCGCGTGCATGGGCTTTTGGCTGGTGCGTCCTTTGATGATTATGTGGATGAGCAAATGCGCCGCGCGGGTTTGGACCCGGGCTTCAAGCGGCGCTATCCGCATCAATTCTCAGGCGGGCAGCGGCAACGTATCGGGATTGCGCGCGCGCTTGCGGTGAAGCCGGATTTCATTGTCTGCGATGAAGCCGTGGCGGCGCTGGATGTTTCGATCCAGGCACAAATCCTTAACCTGTTCATGCGCCTCAGGAAGGAACTCGATCTGACCTATCTTTTCATCAGCCATGATCTTGGCGTGGTGGAGCATCTCTCGGATCGCGTGGTGATCATGTATCTCGGGCGCGTGGTGGAGGAAGCGGATACGGAAACCGTCTTCCGCCGGCCCAATCACCCCTATACGCGGTCCTTGCTGGATTCCGTGCCGCGGATTGAAAACCGCAAGCGCGCCTTTTCGGTCGTAAAGGGGGAAATCCCGTCACCGCTTAATCCGCCGAGTGGCTGCCATTTCCATCCGCGCTGTCCGCTCGCGATGGAACGCTGCAAGGTGGAAGTGCCGAAGCTGCGAGAGATCGCGCCCGGCCAGCGCAGCGCCTGCCATTTGAACGATCAATGAGGCTGCGCTTTATCCTCGCTGCGCTTTTGCTGATTGGCCTTGCCGCTTGTGAAAGCAGCGGCACGCGCGGCGGCTATGTTGGTGGCGGGGCGGGCGGCAATCGCACCTCAAACTGAATGAGCACCGCGCGGGCGTGACGCCGCGTAGAAACTCGCCGCCGCGAAAAGCGCAATCCCCAGCAGCAACCAAGGCACCGGGCCATAGCCGCCCGCCGCATCCCACACCAAGGCCAGCGCCAAGGGGGCAGCGGTGCGCGGCAAAACCGCAAAGGCGGAAAGCGCACCGGATGTCGAGGCAAAGCCATCGCGGCCCATGATTTCGGCGACACCTGCGGCGCGCAGAATGGTCAGCAAGCCATCCGCCACCGCCCAGGCAATGATGAAGGCAATGGTCAGCGCCAGGCTATTGGGTGCGAGTGCAAATAGCGCCATGCCAATCGGCAGCAACAGTAAGGCAAAGCGCCCAACATGGCGCATGGCGACACCTCGGCCCAGCGTGAACAATACCAGCCGCGCCGCGACTTGCCCCGGCCCATGCGCGGCGGCCAGCAGCAAGACGGTCGCTTCCGGCCAGCCGCGTTCGCGCAGCAGCAGTACCAGATGCGCGCCAAGCCCGGTGCCGATGAAGGCGTGTGCGGCGAAGCAAAAGGCCAAGCCCAGAAACACTGGATCGCGCAAGCGACGCAGCAAGGATACTGGCGGCGGGCTTTCCGCCATGCGCTTCGGCGGCCCTGCCTTGCGCAGCATGAAGCCGGTCAGTGCCGCTGAGCCGGTTTGGATCACCGCCAGCACCAGCAGCGCATCGCGCCAGCCGAACGCCCCGATCAGTATTTCCACCAACGGAATGAAAATGGTGCCGGTAAAACCCGTGATCAGCGTAATCGCCGTAATGCTGCGCGTCACATCGCGCGCTTCCGCCACCACCACCGCCATGGCCGGCCCCCACAGGCAAGTGGCATGCGCCGCCCCCAGCAAAACCCAGATGGCGACAAAGGCGATGGGATGGGAGACAAAACTCCAACACACCAGCAAGGCCGCACCCAATAACGCGCCGCCCGTCATCATGCCGCGCGGCCCGTGGCGATCCTGCCAGCGCCCCGCCGGCACCGCGACCAGGCCAGAGATCAACAAGCCGCAAGTGAATGCGCCCGAGATCAATACGCGCGACCAGCCAAGCTCCGCTTCCATCGGCGCGACCATCAATTGGAAGGGGGTGAAAAGGCAGCCCCAGCCGACAAGCTGTGTAATCGCGGTGCCCCAGAACAATAGCCGGGGCGCAATGCGCGGCGCGTCACTCACACGGTGAATTGCTCGGCAATGATGCGCTCGGAAAGCCCGTGATCAGGGTCGAACATCAGCGTCAGTGAGACATCGCGCGCTTCGCGCACCTCAACCCGCGTCACATCGCGCACTTCGGTGTAATCCGCGACGGCCGCGACGGGGCGCTTTTCCGCCTCCAGAATATCGAACACCACGGTTGCATCTGAAGGCAGCAGCGCGCCGCGCCAGCGCCGCGGGCGAAAGGCGGAAATCGGCGTCAGCGGCAGCAGATTCGCACTTAGCGGCACAATCGGACCATGGGCGGAAAGATTATAGGCGGTGCTGCCGGCGGGCGTGCTCACCAGGATGCCATCGCAAATCAATTCCGGTAGCCTGGCCTTGCCATCCACCAATATGCGTATCTTGGCGGCCTGGCGGCTTTCACGCAGCAGGGAGACTTCGTTGATGGCGAGTGCTTCCACCGATGGGGCATTGTCGCGCAGCGCCACCATGCGCAAAGGATGCACAATGGCGGTTTGCGCGGCGGCAAGCCGCGCGGGCAGATCATCTTCCCGATAATCATTCATCAAAAAGCCGACACTACCGCGATTCATGCCATAAACCGGCAAGCCGCGACGCAGAAAGCGATGCAGTGTTTCCAGCATGAAGCCATCACCGCCGAGTGCAACCACCACTTCGGCCTCTTCTTCCGCCGCGCTGCCGTAACGCGTGACAAGCGCGGCGCGGGCCTTTTGCGCCTCAGCACTTTGCCCGGCCAGGATGGCAACGCGGCGGGGCGCGAAGGCGTTCATGGGCGCTGCCAACCCGCAGCAGCCGCGCGATGTTCCAACAGCGGCATATCGCGCCGCACGCGTGCGGTAAGCGCCTGGTCTATGCGAGCGGTCGCGTGGCCTTTGCCGTCGCTCGCCTTTGCCACCACATGTCCCCAGGGATCGGCGATCAGGGAATGGCCATAGACGCTGCGTTGCGCGCCGCGTTCCTCATATTGGCCGAAGGAAGCGGCGGCGATGATCCAGCATTGCGTATCAATCGCGCGCGCCCGCAGCAGCGCTTCCCAATGATCCTTGCCGGTTTGCAGCGTAAAGTTGGAGGGCACCAGAATCGCCTCGGCACCCATTTGCCTGAGCGCCAAATACAATTCCGGAAAGCGAATATCGTAGCAGATGGTGCAGGCAAAACGGATGCCGCCCGCGTCAAACAGCGCCAGATCACGCCCGCCGCCATAAAGCGCGCTTTCCCGGTAGCCGGTGCCATCGGGCGCGGTGATGTCGAACAGGTGGATCTTGCGATAGCGCGCAATCTCAACCCCATCAGGCCCAAAAACCAGCGAGGTATTGAACAGCTTCTCACCACCATTTTCGATGATGGAACCGCCATGCACGGTCATGCCATGCCGACGCGCGAGGCCGCGCAGCAGCTCATAGGCCGGGCCGCCTTCAGCACCTGGTGTGGGTAGTACTTCGGCGGCGGCCATGCGGGCATCTCGCCCACCGCCAAGATTGGTCCAGGTCTCGGGCAGGCTGACCAGCCCGGGCCGGTCAGACGCTACCGCGGCTTCGATCAGCGCTTCGGCCTGCACGAGATTCGCGGCCTTGTTGCTGCCCTGGTTCATCTGGATCACGCTGACGCGCATCCGCCTACTCCTGCCATGTATGGCCCCCATCAAGCCGGGGAGGGGGCCGGTCCGCAAGGGGGCGCGTGGATCAGCCGCGCGGCGTGCGCCAATCAAGCTTCGGTTCGGCGCGGCGTTCCCGCAAGGGTGGCGCGCTATAGGCGGGCGGCGGCGGCACCGGCGCGCTAAGGCGCGGCCCGGCTTCAACTTCCCGCCGGGTGAAGCCTGCGGGTTCTTCCCAATCCTGCTCCACCGGGGCGCGCGGGGCGGCGGCAGGCCCGGCGCGGCGCAATTCGGCGCGGAGTTCCGCCAATTGCAGTTCCAGCGCTTCCAGCCGCGATTTCACGCCATAAACGGCGAAGGGCATGCCAAGGAAGGCCAGCACCAGAAGTCCCAATAGCAGCGCCAGGATCAAGCCCGTCCAGCCCGGAAAGCCGGGGAAGGTGAGGGCGGCGATCAGGGCTTGCAGGGCTTCAACCACCGGTCACACTCATGTGCCGGGCGACGGCGGGGCGATTGCGCCGGCGGTCAATCACGAAATCATGGCCCTTGGGCTTGCGGGCAATGGCGTCATGGATCGCTTGCAACAGGGTGGCGTCATCCACGCTGGGGTCTCGCAAAAGCGCGCGGAATTCCGCCGCATCATCCTGACCCAAGCACATATAGAGCGTGCCGGTGCAGGTCAGCCGCACGCGGTTGCAGCTTTCGCAGAAATTATGCGTCATCGGCGTGATGAAGCCGATCCGCTGGCCGGTTTCCGTCACGCGCATATAGCGTGCCGGGCCACCCGTTGAGTAATGGGTGTCTTCCAGCGTCCAATTCTGCTTGAGGCGAGAGCGTACCAGCGACAGCGGCAAATACTGATCCGTACGATCGCCGGTGATATCGCCCATCGGCATGGTCTCGATCAGGCAAAGATCAAAGCCGTGTTCGCCGCACCAGGCAATCATGCGGTCATATTCATGCTCATTCACGCCCTTCAGCGCGACAGCATTGATCTTGATGGCAAGCCCGGCGGCCTTGGCGGCGAAAATGCCATCCAGCGTCTGTTCAATCTTGCCCCAGCGCGTGACGGCAGCGAAGGCATCCGCATCCAACGTATCAAGCGACACATTGATGCGCCGCACGCCGGCGGCAAAAAGCTCATCCGCATAGCGCACAAGCTGCGTGCCATTGGTGGTCAGCGTGAGTTCACGCAAGCCACCCGGGCCGATGCGTTGCCCCAAGCCCCGGATCAGCGACATCACATTCTTGCGCACCAAGGGCTCGCCGCCCGTCAGCCTGATCTTGTCAACGCCGCTGGCGATGAAGGCGGCGGAGAGGCGTTCCAATTCCTCAAGCGTCAGGATTTCCGCCTTGGGCAGGAAGGTCATGTCTTCCGCCATGCAATAGACGCAGCGCAGATCGCAGCGATCCGTCACGGAAACGCGCAAATAGGACACATGGCGCCCGAAGGGGTCCATCAGGGGCGCGGCTTGCTGAGACTGGGCGTTCATGAAGGGCGATTTGGGGGCGAAGCGGGGTCCGGTGCAAGACCCCTCGTTCAAATGAGCAGCGCGATGGACCCAGCCCCGATCAGCACAATCAGGGCAAAGGGCCGATACCAGCTTTGCGGCACCACATGGAAAAGCCTGGCACCAATGCGCGCGCATATCACCAGGATGGGCAGCAGCACGGCGGCGCGGACCAGGGCCGCCAGATCAAACAGCCCGAGAAATAGCGGCGGGAAGACCGAAATCAGCGAAATCACCGAAAAGAACAGGATCAGATTGGCCCGATGCGTCTTGGCCGCTTCCTTCCCCGCCAAAAGGTACAGAATAACCGGCGGCCCGGACATGCCGGTGGAGCCCTTGAGCAGGCCAGAAACCGCCCCCACCGCCATATTCAACGGTAAGGGCCGGGACCCGTTATAGCGCCAGCCCGACATCAGCAGCCCGCCGAAGACCAGCACAAAGGCGCCAATGGCGCGGCGCAAAACCTCTCCATCCGCCGTGATCAGGATATAGGCGCCAAGGGGCGTCATCAGCGCTGCCGTGCCGCCAATCGGCAGGATGACGCGCCGGTCTGCATCCTTGAGCGCGCTCGGCAGCAATTGGATGGAAACGATCAATTCCATCAGCAGCATCACCGGCACGCCGGCCTTTGGGCCCCAGAGCACGGAATAGATCGGCGCCAGGATCACCGCCGTGCCAAAGCCGGCATAGCCGCGCATCAGGCCGGCAATGGCGGTGGCAAGGGCGGCGGCCAGCAGGCGCCAATCGGTCAGCACCGGCAGGGCAGCATTGATCAGATCGGTCATTTGGCGGGCGGGGCCTCAATAATCAGGTCAATCAGCCGGGCATTGATCAACACCTTGCCGGCATGCTCGAAATTGACGGTGACGCGATCTCCGGCCACGGATTGGACCTGACCCAGGCCCCAATCTGCCTCGGTCGGGTGGCGCACGCGCATCCCAGGTTCTATCAAGGCCATCACCATCCGTTGACGCTGTTAATCACTCGCTAGGCATAAGAGGATACTGTCCAAGCCCATGTCGCAAGTGAACCCTGAACCTGATAGCGCCGAAGGCGCTGATTTGCATCTGCGCCTGACCCGATTGATCGGGTTGAGGCTCTGCCATGATCTGGGCGGCCTTGCCGGCACGATCGGCAATGCGCTGGAGATGCTGAATGATGCCGGGGCGGAAGCGGCGGATTTGGCGGGTGAGGCGGCAGATATGCTGCGCCGGCGCCTGCTGCTGTGGCGTTCCGTGCTGGGCAGCGGGGAAGCGCGCACCTTGGGCGCTGTGCTTTCCTTGCTGAAGGGCCAGATTGCCGGCGGGCGCGCGCATCTTGAAATCGGCGATTTGCCTGAAGAAACCGCGCTGTCTGAAACCATGGTGCCCCTTTTGTTGAGCGGGCTTTTGGTGGCGGGTGAGGCCTTGCCGCGCGGTGGCGTGGTGCGGCTTTCGGGCGATTTGCAGCGTGAGATCATGATTCTGCCGATTGGTGCCGCTGCCGCCTGGAGCCCTGTTGTGGTGCGCCATGCGGCAGGTGCTGCGTTGCCGGCCGAGATTTCGAGTCGCGATGCGCTGGCCATGTGGCTTTGCATCAGCGCGGGCGCCGCTGGCATCACCTTGAGCCTGGCTTTGCCGCCTGGTCAGGCCGCCGCCGCCTTGATTATGACAATGCCCGCCTGAATCGTCCCCGGGCTTTACGCTTTATTCGCAAGCGCTGGCCCATAATCATCCCATACCACAGTCCCTGGGGATGGTTATGGACGATCTTCTTGCCGATTTTCTCACTGAAACCCACGAAGGCCTGAGCGCCGTAGATGAGGCGCTGCTGCGCCTTGAACGCGCCCCGGATGATGCGCCAACCCTCGCTGAGATTTTTCGGCAGGTGCATACCATCAAGGGAACCTGCGGCTTTCTTGGCTTGTCGCGCTTGGAAAAGGTCGCGCATTCAGCGGAAACCATTCTGGGGCTTTACCGCGATGGCAGCCTGAAGGTCACGCCGCAAGGCATTACCCTGATTTTCGCCGCGGTGGATGCCATTCGGCATATCGTGCTGGAACTGGAACAGCATGGTCAGGAACCGGAAGGCGATGACAGTGCGGTGATTGCGGCTTTGGATGCCGCGGCGCGCGGCGAATCCGTCGTGCCGGCCCCAAGGCCGGAAGCCCCCGAAGTGAAGGCCGAAGCGCCGGTTGAAGCCACGCCCATCGCTGCCCCCGTCGCCGCCGCGGCGCCCCCTGCGCCGCGCGCCCCTGAAGCACCGGCCGAAGCGCAGCAGGCCGAATCGGCTACAGCGCAGCAGACGATTCGCGTTTCGGTCGAAGTGTTGGAAGATCTGATGACGCTCGTCAGTGAATTGGTGCTGACGCGCAATCAGCTCATGCAATTGGCGCGGGTTTCATCCGATAGCCAGATTTCAGTGCCCTTGCAGCGGCTTTCGCATATCACCTCCGAATTGCAGGAAGGTGTCATGAAGACGCGCATGCAGCCAATCGGCAATGCCTGGGCCAAGCTGCCGCGCCTGGTGCGCGATCTGGCCAATGAATTGGGCAAGAAGATTGATCTGGAAATGCGCGGCGCGGATACCGAATTGGACCGCCAGGTGTTGGAACTGATCAAGGATCCGCTGACGCATATGGTGCGCAATAGCGGGGATCATGGCTTGGAAAAGCCCGCTGATCGTCGCGCGGCAGGCAAGCCTGAAACCGGGCGCATTCTGCTGAACGCCTATCACCAGGGCGGGCATATCATCATTGAAATCGGCGATGATGGTCGCGGCCTGCCGGTTGAGAAGATTCGCGCCAAGGTGCTGGCCCAGGGCCTCGCGACCGAAGCCGAATTGGCGCAAATGAACGAACATGATGTGCTGCGCTTCATCTTCCGCCCCGGTTTTTCAACGGCGCAGCAAATCACCTCTGTCTCCGGCCGTGGCGTTGGGATGGATGTGGTCAAGACGAATATCGAACGCATCGGCGGCACCATCGAACTGCGCTCCAAGGAAGGGCGCGGCACGACCTTTACCATCAAGATCCCGCTGACACTCGCCATTGTCTCCGCGCTTATCGTGCAGGCAGGCGGTGAACGCTTCGCCATTCCGCAGATTGGCGTGGTGGAGCTGGTGCGTGTGGGTGATGAACATGAAGGCAATACGCGCATTGAAATGATCAAGGATGCGCCGGTGCTCCGCCTGCGTGATCGCTTGCTGCCCTTGGTGTCATTGTCTTCACTGTTGCGGCTGCGTGAGGCGCCGGTCGGTGGCCTCAAGGGTTATGTGGTCGTGATGCAGGTGGGCGCCAATGTCTTCGGCATTGTGGTGGACCGCGTGTTTGACACGGAAGAAATCGTGGTGAAGCCGGTAGCGCCGATCTTGCGCCACATCACCATGTTCAGCGGCAATACCATTCTGGGCGATGGCAGCGTCATCATGATCCTGGATCCGAATGGTGTGGCGCGCGGCGCGGGCATTACCGCCGAAGGCCGTGCGGAGGATCAGCAGACCGTGACTGCAACCGGCGGCATCCGTTCGGATTCCAGCACTTCCCTGCTGTTGTTCCGCGCCGGGGATCAGACGCCGAAGGCCGTGCCGCTTGGCCTGGTCGCGCGGCTTGAGGATATTCCGGTTGAGCGTATTGAAATGTCGGGCGGTACGCCGGTGGTGCAGTATCGCGGTCAATTGATGCCGATGGTGCCAATTGCCGGACATTGGGAAGCGCCCGAATCGGGCCGTCAGGCCGTGCTGGTCTTCACCGAAGGCCAGCGCAGCATGGGGCTGATGGTGGATGAAATCCTTGATGTGGTCGAAGAACCCTTGGTCATTCAGCCTGGGTCGGATCGGCTGGGCTATCTTGGCAGCGCGGTCATTTCCGAACGTGTTACGGATGTGATTGACACGGTCTATTGGCTTTCCCATGCCGGCGGCGATTGGTTCCGTGGTGATCGGAAATCATCTTCTTCCGCGCAAAAGCCGCGCCTGCTGCTGATTGATGACAGCCCCTTCTTCCGCCATCTGGTGGTGCCAGCACTTTCTGCCGCCGGCTTTGATGTGACCGCGGTGGAAAGCCCCGCCGAAGCGCTGCGTCTGCGCGATGCCGGCGTGGAATTCGAAGCGCTGATTTCCGATATTGAAATGCCGGAAATGGATGGGCTGAGCTTCGCTCGCAATGTGCGTGCATCTGGCGCCTGGATGCGCTTGCCGCTGGTTGCCCTCTCATCCCGTGCGGAGCCTGACGATGTCACGCGCGGGCGGGAAGCGGGCTTTACCGATTACGTCGCGAAATATGACCGGGATGCGCTGCTTTCTTCGCTGCGCGAATGCCTGAGCTCACCGATTGCCGCCTGAGGAGGGGATAATGCAAAGCATCAGCGAAACCCAGCGTTCTGGCCCTGCCATTGCAGCACTTGCCCTGGCGGAGCGGGAAGATGAGGTCTTTCTTACCCTGACCGTCGCCGGGCAGACCTGCAGCATCCCCGTGCTGCTGGTGCGCGATGTGCTGGGGCCGCAGGCCATCACGCCCATTCCGCTGGCGCCAGCGGAAGTGGCGGGTGGGCTCAATCTGCGCGGGCGCATCGTGACCGCGATTGATTTGCGCAAGCGCCTTGGCCTGCCGCAATCCGACAATGCCGACAAGGCCATGAGCGTAGTGGTCGAACAGGGGGGCGAATTATATAGCCTGATTGTTGACCAAGTGGGTGAGGTTATTCCCCTGCCATCCGCTGGCGTCTGCCCCAATCCACCAACACTCGATACACTGTGGCGTGACGTTTCGCTCAGTGTCTATCGCGAAGAAGACCGGCTGATTGTCATGCTGGATGTCGAACGTCTTCTCAATATCGGATGATTGAAACCATGCAAAATCGCTCCTGCCTTATCGTTGATGATAGCCCGGTGGTAAGGCGCGCCGCGCGGCGCATTGTGGAAGGCTTTGGCTTCACCGTGCGTGAAGCCAAGGACGGCGCCGAGGCGCTGGTGTCCTGCCGTACTGCCATGCCGGAAGCCGTCTTGCTGGATTGGAACATGCCGGTCATGGATGGGCTGGAATTCCTCAAGCATTGTCGCGCGGAACACGGGCCTTCGCAGCCGATTGTTGTGCTCTGCACCACGGAAGCGGGCATTGACCGCATTGTGGAAGCGCTGGCGGCCGGCGCGCAGGAATACATCATGAAGCCTTTTGATGCCGGCATCCTGCACGATAAATTCGTCCAGGCCGGCCTGCTTTCGGATGCGGCGTGAGTTTTCCGGCACCTGCCACCACGACGGAACCAGTGCGCGTGATGCTGTGCGACGACAGCGCCGTGCAGCGCGGCATCATGGCGCGCATTCTGGAAACCGATCCCGGCATCAGGATTGTGCATCGCGCTGGTGATGGCCAGGCCGCGCTTTCAGCGCTCGCCGTGACCAAGCCGCAAGTCGTGCTGCTCGATCTGGAAATGCCGGTCATGGATGGCATGACAGCGATTCCGCTGATCCTGAAGCAGGCACCAGGCACCGCGATTATTGTCGCCAGCGCATTGACGCAGCGCGGCGCGGCAGCGGCCATGGCGGCCTTGCGTGCGGGGGCAGTGGATTATGTGCCAAAGCCGCAAGGGTCGCTGGGTGGCGCTGCAAACCCTGTCTTTCGCGATGAATTGATCGCCAAGGTGCAGGGCTGGGCGCGCATGCGCCGCACGCCGGAAAGGCGACTCCGCCCACCGCCACCCGCACCGGTGATTGCGCGACCTATTTCGCGCCCCATTGGCAAACCCATGCTGCCGCCGCGGCTGCTTGCGGTCGGCAGTTCCACGGGGGGGCCGCAAGCCTTGGCGAATTTCTTCAAGCATCTGCGCCCGCTGCCGATCCCCGTTGCGATTGTGCAGCATATGCCAGCCGGCTTCACCACCATGCTGGCCGATCATTTGGACAAGCTTGGCGTCATGCCCTGTGCCGAGGCGAAGAATGGCGAAGTGATGCAGCCCGGGCGCATTTATCTGGCGCCGGGTGATCATCATCTGACTGTGGATGCCGGTCCTGGCGATACGCTTGTTGCGCGGCTCGATACCGGGCCGCCGGTGAATTACTGCCGGCCTGCGGTGGACCCCATGGTGCAATCCGCGTCGCGCATTTGTTCCGGGCGCGTATTGGCGGTGATCCTGACCGGCATGGGTCAGGATGGGCTGGAAGGCTGCCGCAGCCTGGTTGCCAAGGGTGGCGCGGTTTTCGCGCAGGATGAAGCAAGTTCTGTGGTCTGGGGCATGCCGGGGGCGGTTTCGCGCGCCGGTATCGCCAGCCTGCAATCACCGCCGGAAGTTCTGGCGGCACGGGTTCTCGAAATCTTCAAATTGCCGGGTGCAAAAACATGACCCCTGAATCCTTTCAATTCCTCACCGGTCTCGTGAAGGCGCGTTCTGGTATCGTGCTGAATACGGATAAGGCCTATATGCTGGATACGCGCCTTGCGCCGATCCTGAAGCGGGAAAGGCTGGTGTCCTTGGATGCGCTTGCCGGGCGGTTGCGCAATGCGCCGTCACTGCCGCTCGCGACCGAGGTTGTGGAAGCGCTGACCACCAATGAAAGCTCCTTCTTTCGTGATGGCCGACCCTTTGAGCATTTGCGCCTTGTATTGCCTAAGCTCGCCGCAGCGCGCCCGGCGGGGCAGGCTTTGCGCATTTGGTCGGCGGCTGCTTCCACGGGGCAGGAAGCCTATTCGGTTGCGATGATCATCAATGAATTGGGGTCAGTACTGGGGGGGCGGCGCGTGGAAATCGTGGGTACGGATTTGTCCCGCGATGTGCTGGCGCGCGCGCAGGAAGGCTTGTTTTCGCAATTCGAAGTGCAGCGCGGCTTGCCGGTGCAATTGCTCGTGAAATACTTCAAGCCGGATTCGGGGCGTTGGCGCATTTCCGATGGGCTGCGCAGCATGGTGCGCTGGCAATGCTTCAACCTGCTGGAAAGCCCGGCCATTCTGGGCCGCTTCGACATCATCTTCTGCCGCAATGTGCTGATCTATTTCGATTCCGCCACCAAGACTCAGGTGCTGGCCAATATTGCCAATCAATTGCAGCCGGATGGCTATGTCTATCTGGGCGGCGCGGAGACTGTGCTTGGCCTCACCACGCGGCTGGTGCCAAGCTCGGGCGAGCGCGGCGCTTATGAATTGATGCGGACGGCGGCGAAAGCGAGCTGAAGGCGGGAATTATACGGCCGTCCCGCCCACCGTCAGCCCGGTCAATTTCAGTGTCGGTTGGCCAACGCCAACCGGCACGCCCTGGCCCTGCTTGCCGCAAGTGCCAATGCCGGGATCGAGCGCCATGTCATTGGCAACCATACTCACCTTGGTCAGCGCATCCGGGCCATTGCCGATCAATGTCGCACCCTTCACCGGCGCGCCGATCTTGCCGTTCTCGATCAAATAGGCTTCCGAAGCGCTGAAGACGAATTTGCCGGAGGTGATATCCACCTGCCCGCCGCCGAAATTCACCGCGTAAAGCCCGCGCTTCACACTGCCCAAAACCTCTTCCGGCGTATGGGCCCCGCCCAGCATCACGGTATTGGTCATGCGCGGCATGGGGCTATGCGCATAGCTCTGGCGCCGGCCATTGCCGGTGGGCGACACACCCATCAGCCGGGCATTCTGCCGATCCTGCAGGAAGCCAACCAGGACGCCATCTTCAATCAGCGTGGTGCGCCCGCTTGGCGTGCCTTCATCATCCACCGTCAGGCTGCCGCGCCGATCCGGCAGCGTGCCATCATCCACCACGGTGACACCTGGTGCCGCAATGCGCTGGCCAAGCAGCCCGGCAAAAGCAGAAGTCTTTTTGCGATTGTAATCGCCTTCCAGCCCATGGCCGATCGCTTCATGCAGCAAAATGCCGGGCCAGCCGGGGCCGAGCACCACTTCCATCTCTCCGGCGGGCGCGGGCACGCTGCCAAGATTGACCAGCGCCTGGCGCAAAGCCTCATCCACGCCGCGCTTCCAGGCATCGCCGCCCAGCACGCGTTCATAGGCAAAGCGCCCGCCAGTGCCGAAGCTGCCCGTCTCCCGCCGATCACCTTCCGCCACCACGACCGAGACATTGAAGCGCACCAGCGGGCGCAAATCAGCCAGCCGCTGCCCATCCGGGCGCAGGATCTGCACCGCCTGCCATTCCCCGGTGATGGAGGCCATTACCTGCACCACGCGTGGGTCTCGCGCGCGGGCATAGGCGTCTATTTCCTGCAACAGCGCGGTCTTGGCGGCGAAATCCATTTGCGTGAGCGGATTGGCATCGGTGTAAAGCCGCGCATTGGTGGCCCGCGGCGCGACATCCAAAACCCCGCTATGACCCTGGCGCACCGCCTTTACCGCGGCAGCAGCACGCGAAAGCGCGGCATCCGACAATTCCCCCGCATGGGCAAAGCCGGCCGCTTCGCCGGCCACGGCGCGCAGGCCAAAGCCGCGCGTCGCGTCATAGCTGGCGGAACGGATGCGGCCATCATCCAGCGAAATCGCCTCACTTTCGCGGTATTCCAGAAACAGCTCACCATCCTCACAGCCCTGCGTCGCGTCGCGCAATTGGCGTTCCGCGCCCGCGCGATCGAGCAGCGTGAAGAACAATTCATCAGTGATGCCGAGCGCATTCATGAGCTTATACCTCGAAGGTCAGGCGTTCAGAGAAGCGGTTGCGCGGGGCCGGCGCAAGCCATGAATCGCGGCAAGCGCGGTCGCCAACACCAGGACCGCGATGGATTGATGCAGCGTGCCAAGCCAGACCGGCACCACGGCCAGAAGGGTCGCGATGCCAAGCGCATATTGCAGCGCGACCGAACCGGCCAGCGCCAGCACGGCATTGCGCGCAAAGCCGGGTGCAAGGCGGCGCCAGGCCAAGGCGCCGGCGACGAAGGCCACCACCAGCACGGCACTCGCCAAAAGCCGATGATTGAACTGCACGGCGGCGATATTGGCTGTGAGGTTGTTGAGCGCGGGTGCCAAATCCCAATAGCCCTCCGGCACCAGCCGGCCATCCATCAGCGGAAAGGTATTGTAGCTGAAGCCCGCTCGAATCCCGGCGACAAAGCCGCCCGCCAGCATCGCCAGCACCGCAAGCCCGGCGGTCGCATGCACCAAGCCACGTAAGGCCCCCGCATCCAGCGGGCCGTTCCGCACCGGGCGCAACAGGCTGAGCGCCGTCCAGAACAAAAGCCCAAACAGGACAAAAGCGAGCCCCAGATGGATCACCAGCCGATAGGGCGAAACCGCGGTCCGATCCGCCTCAAACCCTGAAGCCACCATGAACCAGCCGACCGCCCCTTGCAGCCCGCCCAAGGCCAGCAGCAGCAAGAGGCGTGGTTTGAGCGCCGCCGGCACCCGCCCGCGCAGCCAGAACCAGGCAAGCCCGGCTACATAGGCAAGGCCGATCAGCCGCCCCCAAAGCCGATGCCCCCATTCCAGCCAGAAAATCTCCTTGAAGCCTTCCAACCCAAAGCCCTGATTGACCAGCTGATATTGCGGAATGCTGCGGTAAAGATCGTAAAGCCGCTGCCATTCGGCTTGTGACAGCGGCGGCAGCGTCCCCGCAATCGGCGCCCATTCCATGATGGACAGGCCGGAACCTGTCAGCCGCGTGGCGCCGCCAAGCCCCACCATGAACCAGACCATGCCAGCGACGCCCAGCAGCCAAAAGGCAATGGCGCGGCGTGCGCCCTGTTGCTCGGCGGCGGCGATATCGGCGGGCAGGGAGCGTGTGTCGAAAGGCATGGCGCGCATATAGGGGGAATTTCCAGCCGATACACCCCTGCTTGCCGTGACTTGGCGGCCCTGCTACCGCGAAATCCTCATGGTTTCCGACAATGCACTTCTCCCGGCTGCGCCCCTCATTTCCGTGGTCGTGCCGGTGCGCAATGAGGCGCCCAATATCGCCCCCCTGATTGCCGAAATCCGCGCTGCCCTGGCCGGCGTGGTGCATGAGATTGTCTATGTGGATGATGGGTCCACCGATGCGACCCCGCAGGAATTGGCAGCGGCGCGGGCAGCGGGCGCGCCCTTGCGGGTGCTGCGCCACCGCGCTTCCTGCGGGCAATCGGCGGCTGTGATCACTGGGGTGAAGGCCGCGCGGGGCGAATGGATCGCGACCCTGGATGGCGATGGCCAAAACGACCCCGCCGATATTCCGCGCCTTTTGGCGCGTGCTCAGGCTGAGGCCGCGCATGGTGTGCCGGTGTTGATTGCCGGGCATCGCGCCAATCGCCGCGATTCAGCGATCAAGCGCTTCAGCAGCCGCTTCGCCAATCGCTTCCGCGCCTGGATGCTCCGCGATGCAACGCCCGATACGGGCTGCGGCCTGAAAGTGTTTTCCCGCGCTTTGTTCCTCGGCCTGCCGCATTTCGATCACATGCACCGCTTCCTGCCGGCGCTGACCTTGCGCGCGGGCGGCGTTGTCATCAGTGAACCGGTCAATCACCGCCCACGCGTGCGCGGCAAATCCAATTACGGCACGCTGGATCGGCTGGCGGTGAGTATCCTGGACCTGGTCGGCGTTGCCTGGCTGCAAAGGCGCGGCAAGCGCCCGGTGATCGAGCCCGAGGCATGACTGCCGCCACGCCTTCCGCCCGGCGGCGGGCGGCGCTGATCCGGCTGCTGGTGCTGGCGCTTGGCCTGATGGCCGGGGGGCTGCTGCTGAGAAGCCTGGGCGCCGCACCGGGCACGGAATGGGTGGACCATTACGTATTGGGCCAGGGCCTGCTGGGCGATGCCGTTTTTGTGCTGGCCGGGGCAGCGCTGACCGCGGCGGGCGTGCCGCGCCAGGGGATCGCCTTTCTGGCCGGCTATGCCTTTGGCGCGGTGGAAGGCACGGCGCTTGCGCTCGCGGCACAAATTCTGGGCTGCGGTGTGGCCTATGCCTGGGCGCGGGCGATTGGCCGCCCCTGGGCCGAGGCTCGGCTGGCTGGGCGTTTCGGCCATAGGCTGCGGCCCATGCGGGATGTGCTGGTGGGCAGCCCCTTTGGTGCCACGCTGGCGCTCAGGCTGCTGCCGATTGGCAATAATTTGGCGGTCAATCTGCTGGCCGGCATGGCGGCGGTGCCGCCCTTGGCCTTCCTGGCGGCCTCGGCGCTTGGCTATGTGCCGCAGACGGTGATTTTCGCGCTGCTCGGCAAGGGTATTCGGGTGGATGGCGCCTGGCAGATGGGGCTGGCGGCGGTGCTGTTTGTGGTTTCGGTGTTGATCGGGCTTTGGTTGCTGCGCCGGCATCGGGCTGGTCGGGTTTTGGAGGATTAACTGCCTGACAATCTCGCCGTCACAGTCCAGACTGGGGCGTAGCAAGCGGAGGCAAGCCTTGGGCACAGTCAATGTTATGCTGGTTGGCCACACTCCGGTCGATCAGAATGATTTGCCTTAAGGTGGGTCGACGTCGCTGCAACGATAACCTCCTACCCCGTAAAGCAGAATTTGTAAGTAGGTATCAAAAACATGTAAGTAGATGTCATACTGCTAGTCAGAAGGAGTTAGCAGCCCTGAAGACCGATCCTTTCCCTTCCGAGGTTCAGTTGGGTTCCCTCAAGGCAGATATTCAGCGTGGTTGTCTTATTGGGCCGGATGATCAACAAATATGGCTTCGACCGAAGACATGGAATGTGCTGCGCCACCTTATTCGGAATGTCGGCAGCCTGGTGTCGCGCGCGGATCTACTTGATACAGTCTGGCCGGAAGTCTTTGTTACGGATGGCAGCCTTACCCAATGTATAGCAGAACTTAGAAAAGCTTTAGATGATAGTCGGGGTGACTTGATTCGCACGGTACCCCGGCGTGGTTACTTGCTTGAGTTAGAGGGCATTGCAAAGTGTACCGAGCGCTCACCAAGTGACGTGCCGTCGCATTCGCTACGCCCTGTGCTTGCGGTTCTCCCTTTTTTGAATTTGTCTGGCGGGCGGCGTCTCGGGCGACTCTGCGATGGGCTGGCCGAAGACATGATTACCGATCTTGCAAGACACCCAGACCTGCGTGTTATCGCCAGGACGTCCTCTTTCGCTTGGCGCGACCGAGTAGCTGATATTCGCGAGATCGGTCGCTCACTCGGGGCCAACTATCTGCTTGAAGGAAGCGTTCAGTCCGATGGCCAACAGGTGAACGTAACAGCGCAACTGATTGAACGCGAGACTGGTGAGCATGTTTGGGCAGGCCGCTATAGTCGCGTTAAGGAAGGGGTTTTCCTTATTCAGCAGGAAGTGGTTGGCCGTGTTGCAGGTGCATTGGCTGGTTTGGGCGGTGCAATCGCCCGAGCTGAACTTGTGCGAGTGAGGCGGGTGCCGCCGGCGAATCTCCGTGCCTACGAGCTTTACCTTCTTGGGTATGAACAGGAAGCGAGACTTGATCGCGAGGGTACACTGCGTGGGATCCAGCTTCTCGAAGCCGCAGTAGCTGCTGACCCAACCCTTTCCCGTGCTTGGACTGTGCTTGGCTTCACATACGGCAACGCTGTGGGAAATGGATGGGGAGACAATCAAGCTGCCCTACGGGCAAGACAACAAGAGGCGATTCGGCGCGCCGTAGACCTTGACCCAGGAGACCCTATTGCGCTGGAGGAGCTGGGCGCGATGCTGATTCGTCGCGGTGACCTAGTTGGTGCGCGTGACGCATTTGAGCGAGCTGCCGAAGCCGGCTGGAACCATGCTGATACAATGGCGTTATTGGGTAAGTATATGGTTGAGGTTCTCGGACACTTCGGCGCGGCCGAACGCATGATGCATAGATCCTTCGAACTCAACCCCTTCTGTCCAAATTGGTATTACCTTGGCGCCGCGCGGATCGCCTATTTTACAGGCAACTTTGCGCGGGCGGTAGATTTTGCTCGGCTCGCTCCGCCATTAAGGCTTCCGAAGCTCATTCATTTACTTTCCTTGTCTAAATTGGATCGCAACTCCGAATTCCAATCGGCAAAGTCCCAGTTTTTCCAAGCATTTGGATCGGATGCGGTTAAGAAAGCTATGGCGTCAATGCCACCGCTCTGTTCGGATGCGGCACAAATGCTCGACGACGGTCTTCGCGAGGCCGATCTGGCACTTTAGCAAGCATCTGATCATTATTCGCTTGCCGGGTAGTCCTTAAGTCCTGTGAGCTCGGATAGTCCGGCAACACAAATCAGCCTGACCCCGCCATGCCAAGCGCGGCAGCGCGCAATTCATCCAAGGCGCGGCCCGGTAGCTGGCCGAGCGCCAGGCAATGCGCCGATAGCGCGGCGAAGATGCGGGTAATCACTGGCCCTGCTTCAAGCCCCAGAAGGGCGGCGCGGCTTGGTTCATCCAGGGCGCCGCTGCGCGCCACGCCCAAAGCATCCTGCAACGCCAGGATCGCGGCATGCGGCCCGGCTTCCAGCGCGAAGGCCATCAAGGCCAGATCAAGCCCTGGCGGCAGGCGGTCCGCGCCGAGTTCATCCCAGATCAGGCGGCGATAGATGCGGCGCGTCAGCGCCTCATCCAGGCGCATCAGACGGCCAATGCTGGCGGGCTCACCCAGAAAGGCGCTCAACATGCCAAGGCTGATGCCGTTCAGGCAGGGGCCGCGCAAAGCCGAGTCGCGATAAACCACGCCGCCATGGGCTTCCAGCAGGGCATCGGCGCAAATCTCACACCGCGCCACCGGGGGGTGGTGCATGATGCGGGATTGACCGGGGATGTAACCGTCCATGCCTGCTCCGGGCGCGAAACTCATGGTCCATATAGTGAGGCAAACCGATTAACCAAAGGCTTAAATCCAGGCCGTTACGGGGCCGGTTTTTCTGTATTGCGCGCCCCCGCCCGATCTGTCATTGACCTCCCACCCCGTTGACACCGCGCGGGAGAGAGCAGGCCTGCCTGCCGCCGAAGGCGCAACCGGTCCCCGGAAACGCTCAGGCAAAAGGGCCGCGCGGGAAAGGGGCCTCTGGAAAGCCCGTGGCGCAAGCCATGGCACCGACGGAGTAAGGCGCGGGCAACGCCCCCGCCGAATCTCTCAGGTCATCAGACAGAGGGGGACCACGTGTTGAACCCATTTCGCCGCGTGATGCGGCGGGAGGCAGCGTGGTCGAGTCCCCATCCGAATCCTTGGCGGAAACCCCGCTTGCCGCGCTGCACCGCGAATTGGGCGGGCGCATGGTGGGCTTCGCTGGCTATGCGCTGCCGGTGCAATACCCGGCCGGCATCATGGCAGAGCATTTGCATTGCCGGAGCGCCGCGGCGCTATTCGATGTCTCCCATATGGGGCAAGCGGAATTGCGCGGCGAAGGCGCTGCAGCGGCGCTTGAAGCGCTGACGCCTGCCGATGTTGCGGGGCTGAAGCCAGGCCGGCAGCGCTATGGGCTGCTGACATCGCCAAGCGGCGGCATTCTGGATGATTTCATGTTCGCCAATCTGGGCGACCGGATTTTCCTGGTGGTGAATGCCAGCCGCAAGGAACATGATTTCGGCCATATCGCGGCGCATTTGCCGCAGGGTGTGACGCTGCATCGGCATGAGGATCGCGCCTTGCTCGCGCTGCAAGGGCCGGGCGCGGTGCCGGCATTGGCCACCTTGGCGCCGGGCCTTGCCGCGTTTTCCTTCATGGGCATCGGCAGTTTCGATATCGGCGGCGTGCACGCCATCATCTCCCGCAGTGGTTATACCGGCGAAGATGGCGTTGAAATCTCGGTCCCTGCCGATCAGGCGGAGGCGTTTGCGCGCCGCTTGCTGGCACTGCCCGGCGTGATGCCGGCGGGGCTTGGCGCGCGGGATTCTCTCAGGCTTGAAGCAGGGCTTTGCCTTTACGGCAGCGATATTGATGAGACGACCAGCGCCGTTGAAGCCGGGCTGGTGTGGAGCATTGGCAAGCGCCGGCGCATGGAATGGAATTTCCCGGGCGCTGAGCGCGTGCGCGACGAATTGGCCAATGGGCCGAAGCGGCTGCGCGTAGGTATTCGCCCGGAAGGCCGCCAACCAGCGCGCGGCCATACGCCCATTGCCGGCGCGGATGGCGCGGTAATTGGTGAAGTGACCTCGGGCGGATTTGGTCCTTCCGTTGGCGCACCGATTGCCATGGGCTATGTCGCGCGCCCCTTTGCCGAGGATGGTACCTCGCTCGATCTCATGGTGCGCGGCAAGGCAGTGCCTGCCCGTGTCGCGCCCATGCCCTTCAACCCCCATCGTTACGCCCGCTGAAAGGCCCTGCCACCATGACTGAAATGCGCTTTTCCAAAGATCATGAATGGGTCCGCACCGATGGCGATGGCGCGACCATTGGCATTACCGATCACGCGCAGAATGCGCTGGGTGATGTAGTGTTTGTGGATTTGCCGGAAGTGGGCCGCGTGGTCGCAACCGGTGAGGCTTGCGCCGTGGTCGAAAGCGTGAAGGCCGCTTCCGATGTCTATGCGCCGATTGCGGGCAAGATCATTGAAGTGAATGCGGCGCTGTCCGATGATCCGGGCCTGGTCAATCGTGAGCCGACCGCGGGTGGCTGGTTCTTCCGCATTGAACCCGCCGATGCGGGCGAGATTGCCGCATTGTTGGATGAAGGCGCCTATCACGCTTTTGTGGATAGCCTGGCATGAGCGCCGCTGAACTGAGTGCGCTTGAAGCGCATTACGCTTTTGATCGGCGCCATATCGGCCCTTCGGAAGCGGAAATCAGCGAAATGCTGCGCGTGGTTGGCGCGAAAAGCCTCGCGGAGCTCGCCGCGCGCACTGTGCCTGCCGCCATTCTGGAAGCCGATCTTTCCGCCCTGCCGCCTGCCGTGAGCGAGGCTGAGGCGATTGGCGAATTGCGCGCCTTGGCTGAGCAGAACCGCGCCGATATCAAATCCCTGATCGGGCTTGGCTATCATGGCACGCTGACGCCGCCGGTGATCCTGCGCAATATTTTGGAAAACCCCGGCTGGTACACGGCCTATACGCCCTATCAGGCGGAGATTGCGCAAGGCCGGCTGGAAGCGTTGGTGAATTTCCAGACCATGGTGACGGACCTCACGGGGCTGCCGGTCGCGAATGCGTCGCTATTGGATGAAGCAACCGCGGTGGCGGAAGCCATGGCGCTGGCGCATGCCGCAACGCGCGCCAAGAGCAATGCGATTGTGCTGGCGGCTGATTTGCATCCGCAAACCCGCGCCGTGGTGGAAACCCGCGCCGCGCCGCTTGGCTATCGCGTGGTGGTGGCGGAAGTGGCCGGCATTGCCGCAGCCTGTGCGGCGGAAAAACCCTTCGCGTTGGTGCTGCAATATCCGGGTACCACAGGCGAAGTGCGTGACCTGACCGCCGAGATCGCTGCCGTGCATGCGGTGGGCGGGCTTGCCATTGTTGCCGCTGATCCGCTTTCGCTGACTTTGTTGAAGCCGCCTGGGGAAATGGGTGCGGATGTTGTGGTGGGCAGCGCGCAGCGTTTTGGCGTGCCGATGGGTTATGGCGGGCCGCATGCTGCCTTCATGGCGGTGACGGATGCGCATAAGCGCCTGATGCCGGGGCGCCTTGTGGGTGTTTCCATGGATGCCGCTGGTGCGCCCGCGATGCGCTTGGCGCTGCAAACCCGCGAACAGCATATCCGCCGCGAAAAGGCGACTTCCAATATCTGCACCGCGCAGGTGCTGCTGGCCGTGATGGCGGGCATGTATGCGGTGTGGCATGGGCCGGAAGGGCTGACGCGTATCGCGAAGCGCGTGCGGCTGCTGGCGCGCTTGGCGGGTGATGCGGCGGCGCGGCTTGGCTTTACGCTGCGCCACCAGGGTTTTTTCGATACCATCACGCTCGAAGTTGGCGCGCGTGCCGATGCGGTGATGGCCGCTGCCTTGAAGCATGGCTTCAACCTGCGGCGCGTGGATGCGGGCAGTGTTTCCATCGCGATGGATGAAACCATTTCGCGCGACGATCTGACGCGGCTGGTAGCAGCGCTGGCGGAAGCGGCGGGCAAGGCGGCGCCTTCGCTTGATGCGCTGGGGCTTGCCGGCGATTTGCCGGAAGCGCTGCGTCGTACGTCGCCTTTCCTGACAGCCTCCGTTTTCAATGGCCATCATTCCGAACACGGCATGCTGCGCTATATGAAATCGCTGGAAGACAAGGATGTCGCGCTCAATCGCAGCATGATCCCGCTTGGGTCCTGCACCATGAAGTTGAACGCAACGGCCGAGATGATTCCGGTGACCTTCCCCGGTTTCGGCAATATCCATCCCTTCGCGCCGGTGGATCAGGCGGCAGGCTACATCACCATGATCCGCAGGCTGGAAGCCTGGCTCGCGCGTATCACTGGTTTTGCCGCCGTGTCCTTACAGCCCAATGCCGGCAGCCAGGGTGAATATGCCGGCTTGCTCGCCATTCGTGCCTGGCATCTTTCTCGCGGCGATGCGGAGCGCACCATTTGCCTGATCCCATCAAGCGCGCATGGCACCAACCCTGCATCTGCCGTCATGGCGGGCATGCAGGTGGTGGTTGTCGGCTGCGACCGTGATGGCAATGTGGATATTGATGATCTGAAAGCGAAGCTCGATCAACACGGCGCGAAGCTTGCCGCGCTGATGGTGACCTATCCCAGCACACACGGCGTTTTTGAAGCCGAGATCAAGGAAATCTGCGCGCTGGTGCATGCCAAGGGCGGGCAGGTTTATATGGATGGCGCCAATATGAATGCGCAGGTGGGCCTTACCAGCCCCGGCACGATTGGTGCTGATGTCTGCCATTTGAACCTGCACAAGACCTTCTGCATTCCGCATGGCGGCGGCGGGCCAGGTGTGGGACCGATTGGTGTTGCCGCGCATCTGGCCCCGCATTTGCCCAATCACCCGATGCTCTCGGAAGCCGGGCCGGCGACGGGCTTTGGCCCCGTCAGTGCGGCGCCTTTCGGTTCCGCTTCCATCCTGCCGATTTCCTACGCCTATATCCGCATGATGGGGCCTGATGCCTTGCGTCGCGCGACCGAGGTCGCAATCCTTTCCGCCAATTATATGGCCAAGCGCTTGGATGGGCATTTCCCGGTGCTCTATAAGGGTGCGAATGGCATGGTCGCGCATGAATGCATTCTGGATTGCCGCGGCTTCCAGCAAGGCGGCGGCGTGCTGGTGGAAGATATCGCCAAGCGCTTGCAGGATTATGGTTTTCACGCGCCCACCATGTCCTGGCCGGTGGCTGGTACGCTGATGGTGGAGCCGACGGAAAGCGAACCAAAGGCCGAGCTTGATCGCTTCATTGACGCGATGATCGCGATCCGCGCCGAAATTCGCGCGGTGGAGCAAGGCCGCATGGACAAGGCCGATAACCCGCTGAAAAACGCGCCGCATACTGCGGCCGAGGTGATGGCGGAGACTTGGTCGCATCCCTATAGCCGTGAAGACGCTGCCTTCCCGCTGCCCTTCGTGAAGGCGCGGAAATATTGGCCGCCGGTCAAGCGCGTTGATAATGTCTATGGCGACCGCAATCTGGTCTGCACCTGCGCGCCGCTGGAAAGCTACGCCCAGCAGATCGCCGCGGAATAACCATGCGCCGGCCAGGTGCCTGGCGCGTGGCCGCTTCCCGCCTGATCCATGCCGATCGCTGGATCAGGCTGCGTGCGGATCAGTGCATCACGCCGGAAGGCGCGGTGCTCGATCCCTATTACGTGCTGGAATACGCCGATTGGGTGCATGTGGTGGCGGTGACCAATGATGATCGGCTGGTGGTGAACCACCAATATCGTCATGGTGCGGGCTGCGTGCATCTGGAATTGCCGGGCGGCGTGATGGATGCGGCGGATGCCGGGCCGATCGAAGCGGGCTTGCGCGAATTGCGCGAGGAAACCGGTTTTGCCGCGCGCGGCTTTCGCCATATCACGAGCCTCAGTCCTAATTCCGCGACGCATACCAACCGCATTCATATCGTGCTGGCAGAAGGCGCTTATGCTGATGGCGTGCAGAGCCTGGATGCGGGTGAGGAAATCGCGGTGGAGCTGCTGCCGCTCGCTGAAATCCCCGCGCTGATCGCAAGCGGCGCCTTTTTGCAGGCGGCGCATGTCGCTTCCCTGATGCTGGGGCTACAGGCTTTGGGGCGCATGCGTTTTGTGCCGCAGGACCCAAGCGGCGCATGAAAGATGCCGGTGATTTTGACGATGTGATCGCCTTCGCCTGGGATGGCCCTTCCGGCGCGGTGGCGCAATCCGCGCGCTTGCTGTTGTTGGATAGTCTCGGCTGCATGATTGCCGGGCTTGGCCATGCGACGCCGCGTCACTTTGCTGAGGCTTTGGCGATCACCATGCCAGGGTCAGTGCATTTGCCCGGCTGCGCCACGGGCATTTCGGAAGCGGGTGCGGCGGCGGTGTTGGCTTCTGCCATGTGCTGGGATGAAGCGAATGAGGGGCTGGCGCGCGCCCATGGTCGGCCCGCGCTGGCAGTTGCGCCGCTGTGCATCGCGGCCTTGGCGGCGGGGCGTGTTTCGCTCCGCGCTGCGCATGACGCTTTCGCGCTCGGCTATGAAATCGCCGCGCGGGCGGGAGAGATCTGGCGCATCCGCCCTGGCATGCATGTGGATGGGTCCTGGCATGCCATGGGCGCTGCTGCTGCTGCTGCGCGCCTGGCGGGGGGTGATGCGGCGGAAGTGGCGCGTGCGGTACGCCTCACCGCCTGCCAAATCCCCTTCGCGCTTTACGCGCCGATTGCCGCTGGCATGGATGGGCGGAACAGCTACCCAGCCCATGCGGTGCTGCTTGGCGCCATGGCCGCGGCTGCCGCGCGCGCGGGCATGGATGCGCCGGCGGACGGTTTGGCCGAGGCGCGGCGGATTGCGCTGCTGCATGAAGCGCCAGCCTCGCGCGCACCGTCAGGCGAATGGCTGATCTCTGAAGCCTATATCAAACCCTTTGCGGGCGTGCGCCATGCGCATTACGCGGCAGCGGCGGCCTTGGCATTGCGCGCGGCGATTGCTGGCCGCTTGGGTGATGTCTCGGCGCTCCGCCTGGAGACCTATGCCGAGGCTTTGCGCTATGCCGCCAATCGCGCGCCGGTACGCGCCATTCAGGCGCAATTCAGCCTGTCCTGGGCGGTGGCAGCGGCGCTGATCCAGGGTGATCTTGGCCCGGCCGCCTATACCGATGCCGCGCTTGCCGATCCTGCGCTGCGGCACTTGGAAGCCTTGGTGGCATTCGCGGAAGATGAAGCGCTGACCAAGGCGGAACAGCGCGGTGCGCGGCTGGTTGTGACGCTCGCCAATGGTGAAACGCATCAGGCTTCTGTTGGCGCGATTGCGGGTGATGCGGGGCTTGCACTTGATGAAGCAGCGGTCTTGGCGAAATGCCAACGCTTTGCCGCGCCGGTGATTGGTGAGGCACATATGGCGCGGCTTGCGGCGCTGATCCTGGCGGAAGATGGTGCCGCGCCACGCGCATTTTTTGGGGCCACATGACTCACCCCGCCCAAAATAGCGCCTTGGCGGTTGGGCTTTTGCTCGCTGGTTTTTCGGTCTTCACCGGCGTGGATGCGGCTTCCAAGCTGCTGACGGAGAAATACCACACGCTTGAAGTCGCCTTTGGCCGCGCGGTGTTTCAGGTGCTGCCGCTGTTTCTGATCATCGCCTGGCGCGGCCGCGCCGTGGTGAAAACTGCCCATCCTGGGATGCAGGCGCTGCGCGGTGTCTGCATCTTTGTCTGCACGCTGCTTTTCGTGCAGGGCTTGAGCCTGCTTGATCTCGCGGATTGTATTGCGCTGACCTATATCTCGCCCTTCGTGGTGGTGCTTTTTTCTGTATGGCTGCTCAAGGAAAAAGTGGATTGGCAGCGCTGGCTTGCGGTGGTGATCGGCTTTCTGGGCATGCTGATTGTGCTGCGGCCTGGCACGGGGGTATTTGGCCCGGCAGCGCTTTGGCCGCTGTCTGAGGCCGTGCTTTGGGCCTTCGCGCTGGTGATCACGCGGATGATGCCGCGCGATGGCGCGATGACGACGCTGATCTGGACTTCCGCGATTCAGCTTTTGCTGGCAGCGCTTTTCGTGCCGCTGGTGTGGCGCATGCCGGATGCGTCGGATATCCCGATCTTTGCTGCGGCGGGGCTTTGCAATCTGCTTGGCCAGTTGTTGCTGATTTCAGCCTTTCGCCGCGCACCGGCATCGCTTCTGGCGCCCTTCAGTACCGTGCAGATTGTTGTCGCGGCATTGGTGGGATGGATTGTGTTTCACACCTTCCCCGATTTCTGGACCTGGGTGGGAACCGGCGTGATCCTGGCCGGCGGGCTTCTGGTGTGGTGGCGAGAGCGGCAATTGCTCCGGCGATAGCGCATTTTTATATGCGCTTGGCCGCCGCTACCGCTGCCTTGGAACCCGCGCCCACCACCCAGGCCCAGGCGCCAATCAGCGGGCCATGGGCGCGGCCTTCGCCGGCTTCACGCGCCTCATCCCGGTGGTGGATTTCTTCTTCCTGGCAATGGCGGAGCAGCGCCTGTAGCGGCGGGAAAAGCGCCTCAGCTTCCAGCCTATCCAATTGCTGCTGGTAGTGGTGATCCACAAAGCTTTCGACAGCGTCAATCGTGGCATAGACGGCACGCGGGCCGAAAATGGCGGGGATGGCGCCCGTCAACCAGCCGGCGACACGCCAGATTGGCAAAAGCTTGCTGTGCTGGTCCTGCGGCAGTAGCGCGTTCAAGAGATCAAGGTGCCCCTGTTCCGTCGCGCCATGGCGTTCGGCGAAGTCGCGAATGGCGGGGTCGCGGCAGAAGGCAAGGATGCCGCGATAGATCATCACCGCGCCGGTCTCACCAGCATGGTCTGAGCGTAATTCACCAATCAGCCAGGCAGGCATTTCGGTGATGGCGATATCGGGCAGGGCAGGGGCCATGGCATTCATCGCCCCTGAAATGGCGCGCGCAAGGCGCGCGACAAGGGTTTGAAAAATTGTTTGGTCGCATTTTCCGAGTCGCCAGATGAAACCACTTGGCTTGAAAATGCTTTACTCGGCAGCAACCATCACGCTGCCGCGCTTCTCCCGCGCATGGCGCCAAAGCGCCAAGCCGCGATACACCCCATGCACCATCTTGCTATAGGGCAATGCCACAAACAGCGCCAAAACCAGACCCAGATGCAGCGCGAGCATGACACCCATTGCCCCGGTATGGCGCACCACCAGCAGCAAAAGCCCGGTCGCACTCACCAGAAACAGCAGCGACAGCATGGCGTATTCACCGCCGACCAGACGCCGCGCCACCGGCACCGGGTCCGTGATGATCTTCAGCCGGATCAAGCCCGCAGTCCCAAGACAGAGCAACACGCCCCCCCAAGTGCCAAGCTGCACCGGCAGGGAGAAGAAGGGATGCGGCGACCGCAGGCCGAGGAAGTGATGGTAAAACGCGCCGGATGTGGTGGCGGCGAAGCACAGCATGAAGCCATAGAAAGCCGCCTGATGCATCCAGCGTTTTTGGCTTGAAAAACTATCATCCACATCATTGCAGCCATGCCCGCCACCGCCAAGGTTGCGGAGCGTCAGGATATCCACAGCCGTATCAACGATGGGTCCCGGTGCCGGCGCGCCGCCACCCATTTCGCGCCAATAGCGTATGCCGCCGATCAGCATGGCAAGAATGGCGTAACCGAAAGTACCCCCCGCCAGCGTCACCATCAGCCACATGGGAATGACCCGAAAGAAGGCGCCTTCGCCGCGCTGCGCGGTATACAGGATGGAAGGATCAACCAAAGCCATGGTCAGCAGCAGCACCAGCGTCACGCCAAGCGCTGCCGCCAAGGTCACCACCGTGCCATTGCGTTCAAACAATGTTCCCATGGCGCGCGGCCAGGCGTAATGCGCATAGGATTGGGCGCGGATTTCCGCGAAGGTCACGGGCAGGTTGATGCCGAATTCATGCGGCGGCGCATATTGGCAGGCGTGGTAGCAGCCTTTGCAGCCGTGACAGAGATTCGCCAGATGCGTCAGGTCACCCGTCGAAAACTCGCGCCGCATCGTCATGGCGGGAAATACCGCGCAATAGCTTTCGCAATAGCGGCAGGAATTGCACACCGCCATGTGGCGGCGGGCTTCGGCGGTGGTCTCGTTTTCCTGTAGCATCAGCGCGCCTTGCCTTGTTCAATTGCGCACATTGCGTGCTGCCTCCTCACCCGCCAGCCGGCCAAACACGGTGCCGATTGTCATGCCAAAGCCGGCCAGATAGCCCTGGCCCAGGATATTGCCGGCCATGATCTCGCCCGAGGCGAACATATTCGCCGAAGGCTTGCCATCGGCCATCAGAACGCGCGCGCGGTCATTCACCTTCACGCCCAAAAAGGTGAAGGTGATGCCGGGCTTCAGCGGATGGCAGTAATAGGGCGGCGTATCAATCAGCCGCGCCCAATGGCTTTTGGGCGGCGTCAGCCCTTCGGTGCGGCAATCATCGGGCTTCATCGGCTGGAAGGTGCCGGGGCGGACCGCCGCGTTGTAATCCGCCACCACTTTTTCCAATTTGCCCGCATCAATCCCGGCCATGCCCGCCAGTTCCGCGATGCTGTCAGCCTTATAGGGTGGGAAGACGCTCGGCAGGTAATTATGCAACGCCTTGCTATCCGTCACGGCGAAAGCGACCTGCCCTGGTTGCTGCGCGATCAGCCGGCCCCAAATGGCGTAGCGCTTGGGCCAGACATCCTCACCTTCGTCATAAAAGCGCTCAACATTGCGGTTCACCACCACGGAAAACGGCACGCAATCCAGGCGCATGGCAAGCCCGCCATCTTCCATCGGCGCGCGCGCATCATTCGCAACGGCGTGGAATTGCGTGGGGTCGCCCACTTCATGCACACCTTGATCGAGCAGATCGCGCAAGACCCGCCCCTGCGCATAAGGCGTGCCGCGAATCTGGAAATTATCGGCGGCATCGCCCCAATATTTGCGCAACCAATCACGGTTCGCCTGGAAGCCACCCGCAGAAGCAATCAGCGCCTTGAAGCGCACGCGTTCCGGAAAGCCGTGATGGGAGATAATGGCCTCGGTCGCGAAGCCATCCTTCACGTCAATATGCTGCACTTCGGTATCGTACAAAATGCCGATGCCAAGCTGTTCCGCGGTGCGATAAAGCGCATTGACCAGCGCCTTGCCGCCGCCCAGGAAAAATGCATTGGTGCGTGAGAGCGAAAGCGTGCCGGAAAGCGATGGCTGGAACACCACACCGCAGGATTTCAGGAAATCCGGCGCATGTTGCGATGCGCGGATGCACATGCGCGCCAGATGCTCATCCGTCTTGCCGCCGGTCACGCGCAGCAAATCGTCCCAATATTCCTCCTCCAGATAGGATTCGGTCAGCACTTCGGTTGGCGCGGGATGGAGCGCGCGCAGATTGCGCGTATGGCGGCTATTGCCGCCGCGCATTGTCCGCGGCGCGTGTTCCACCAGCAATACACTCGCCCCGGCCCGGCGCGCGGTAATGGCAGCGGAAAGCGCAGCATTGCCGCCGCCCGCGACCAGCACATCCCAAACCCGTGTCAGGTCAACCATGACACTTTCAATCCTCAACCTTTTCTGAGTGTCATGTGTAAAAGGGAAATGCGGCTTGTCCAGATGCGGGGTTAGGCCGGCCCCTGATCCAAGCCCGCGCGCAGCGACCCATCCGGATCCGCAAGCAGCCCCTCACGCAGGAAAAGATCGATCAGCGTCAGGTTCACGTTGAATTTGATGTCATCCGAATCGGCGACCGCCTCCAGCAGGCGCTTGGCCGGCCAAAGCTCAAACCGCTCCACCTCATCATCATTGGGCCTTGGCGTCACATCCTCGGGCAATTCCAGATCGTAGCAATGCAGCACATCGCGCCTGAGGCCCTCATTATTCAGCAGGATATAGGAAACCCGCCCAACCGGACGCGCACGCGCCGCCAATTCGGGGGGGAGGGAGGCTTCCTCGGCCGCCTCCTTCACCAGGGTTTCAGCCGGCGTCAGCCCCGCCGGAATGCCGCCTGCGACCAGATTATCCAGCTGCCCCGGCGCCACCGCCTTGTCCCGCGCCCTGATGCCGACCCAGACATGCAGCCCATCCGCGCGGCGCACCAGGCCATTCATATGCACGCCCTGGGACATGACGCCAAAGGCCGGCAGCGCGCCGCGATCGAGCCTGGCCAGCACTGTGCCGTCACTCGTTTGTCGCACGTCAAAGGCTTCGCGCCGGATGCGGAGAAACCCGCCATCCGCCAGGCTGGGCAGCGCGGCGGCGAGTGCATCGCTCCGTGCCCCGCTGGTCTTCAAGCGGCCCGCCATGGCGACGCCATGCTGGTCAAAATGGAAATCGCGCGGGCGAAAGGTCAGCGCGCGGGCCAATTCGGGTGTGACGAAGCCCACCTGCACGCCGGCCATGTGAAAGCCAAGAAAGCCAGCGGGGGAGGCGATGTTGTTGCAGGCGGCGATATGTCGGGTGAAGTGATCCATGGGGCCATCTAGCACCGGGCGTCACGGCTAGGCGAGGCTGCCTCTGGGGCTTGCAGGGCAGGGGCGCTATGGCCCATGACATAGGCACTCATGACCCTGGCTTCTTCCCCACCCCGCCCCAGCGCTGGCATTCCCTTCTCGGCGCTTGGCCGCATCGCGCCGCATCTTTGGCCGGTTGGCGAGCCCATGCTGCGGCTGCGTGTGGTGGGCGCGCTATTGCTGCTTGCTGCCGCCAAGGCCGCGAATGTGCTGGTGCCGATTGCCTATGCGCGCGCGGTGGATGCGCTGGCGCCGCAATCCGGCGCGGGTGCGGTGATTGCCGTGCCGATTGCGCTGCTGGTGGGCTACGGCTTGCTCCGCGTCATGGCCTCGGCCCTTGGGGAATTGCGCAATGCGGTATTTTCCAAGGTGCAGGCGCGTGCCGGGCGCCGTGTTGCCTTGGAAGTGTTCCGCCATTTGCACGCGCTTTCCATGCGCTTTCACATGGACCGCGCGACCGGCGGGCTTTCGCGCGTGATTGAAAGGGGCGTGCGCGGTATCGCCACCTCGCTCAATTTCTTGTTGTTCAACATCATCCCGACCATTGTCGAAATTCTGTTCGTTGCTGTTATTCTCTGGTGGATGTTCGCGGCGTCCTTTGCGCTGACCATGCTCGGCACCATCATCGCCTATGTTGCCTTCACGCTGATTTTCACCAATTGGCGGCTACGCTTTCGCCGGCAGATGAACCAGACGGATGAGGAAGCGAATACCAAGGCGGTGGATAGCCTGCTGAATTATGAAACCGTCAAGTATTTCGGCAATGAAGGCCATGAAGCGCGGCGCTATGATGAAAGCCTGACGCGCTATGAAAGCGCTTATGTCCGCAGCGAAACCACGCTGAATATGCTGAACGCCGGCCAGGCCACCATCATGGCGGTCGGGCTTACCATCACCATGCTGCTGGCAGGCCGCGGCATTGCCGATGGCAGCATGAGCATTGGCGATCTGGTGATGGTGAATACCTATCTGATCCAGCTTTATCAGCCCTTGAATATCCTCGGTTTCGCCTATCGCGAAATCAAGCAGGGGCTCACGGATATGGAGCAGATGTTCGCGCTGCTTGATGTCCCCGCCGAGGTGCGCGATGCGCCAGGCGCGGTGCCGCTCGCGCTGACACAGGGTGAAATCCGTTTTGAAGATGTGCGCTTTGGCTATCGGCCGGATCGTGAGATTCTGAAAGGCATTTCCCTCATTGTGCCACCCGGGCGCATGCTCGCCATTGTCGGGCCGACCGGGGCCGGGAAATCCACCATCTCTCGCCTGCTGTTCCGCTTTTATGATGTGACGGGTGGGCGCGTTTTGGTGGATGGGCAGGATGTGCGCGGCATCACACAACAAACTCTGCGCGCCGCGATTGGCGTCGTGCCGCAGGATACCGTGCTGTTCAATGACACCATCCGCTACAATATCGGCTATGGCCGCCCAGGCGCCACCGATGCGGAGATTGAAAACGCCGCCCGCCTTGCGCAGGTGCATGATTTTGTCACGCGCCTGCCGGATGGCTATGCGACGCGGGTTGGTGAACGTGGCCTCAAGCTCTCGGGCGGGGAAAAGCAGCGGGTTGCGATTGCGCGCACCATCCTGAAGGACCCCCGCCTGCTGATTTTGGATGAGGCGACCAGCGCGCTTGATACCCGCACCGAACAGGAAATTCAGGCGGCCCTGCGCGACGTAGCGCGCAACCGCACCACGCTTGTGATCGCGCATCGGCTTTCCACCGTGGTGGAGGCGGATGAGATCATTGTGCTGCAGGAAGGTGCCATTGCCGAACGCGGCACCCATGGCGCCCTGATCGCCGCCGGCGGGCTTTATGCCGATATGTGGCGCCGCCAATCGGAAGCCATGGCGGCTGCCGAGGCCGCCGCCCGCGCCCAGGCCGAGGCTGATCTGGAAATGCCCCGCCAGCGCCCCAATGCCGCCCCCCCTTCCCCTGGCCCCTGAGCCTCCCTATCTGGCTGTTACATTCAGGAGTGACCTATGCAGATGGACCCGGAAGGCATCGCGCCCGAGGATTTGAGCCATGCCGGTTCGGTCGTGGACAAGGCGATCGAATACATGATGGAGCAGCAAATCCAGCCGATTTCCATCGCATCCGCCCTGCTGGGGGGCGCGCTTGGGGTGCTGACCCGGACCCTGGATGACCGCGCCGTGGCCGGGGTGCTGCGCCAGGCGCTCGCTTCCGTGGAAAGCGGCGAATTCCGCGCCCCACCCCCTGCTTGATACTTGACGGCGCGGCCGCTTCCCGCCACAAGCGCCGCTTCATGTTGAACCCGCGCGCAGGCTTGGCTTGCGCGCCTTTATGTTTGGATTTGCGCCATGTCTCGCCGCTGCGTCATTACTGGCAAGGGTGTTCTGACGGGTAACAATGTCAGCCACGCCAATAACAAGACCCGTCGCCGCTTCCTGCCCAATCTGCAGGAAAGCTCCTTCTGGTCGGAAATCCTGGCCGCGCCGGTGAAGCTGCGCCTTTCCACCAATGGCATCCGCACGGTGGAGCATAATGGCGGGCTTGATGCCTTCCTTCTCGGCACGCCGGACCGCAAGCTGACGGAAGATGCCATTGTGCTGAAGCGCCGCCTGGAACGCGCCCAGGCCGCCAAGGCCGCCTGAAGCCTTTTCCTACTGGGCTATCGTAACCCGCGGGGGCATCTTCCGCGGGTTTTTCTTCGCCTATCTGGCGCCGCGCTGGCGTTCAATCTCGCGCCAGCGGGCGACATTGCGGTTATGCGCCTCCAGCGTTTCGGCGAATGCATGGCCGCCGGACCCATCCGCGACAAAATAAAGAAAATTACTCGTCGCCGGCTTGGTGGCGGCGCGGAGCGAATCGCGCCCCGGATTGGCAATCGGTCCCGGCGGCAGGCCGCGATTGCGATAGGTATTGAAGGGGCTGTCGCGGTCCAGATCAGCGCGCGTGATGGGCCGATCCAAGGCCGCGCCGCCCAAGGCCGCGTAAACCACTGTCGGGTCCGATTGCAGCGGCATATTGCGCCTGAGGCGATTGATGAAGACCGAGGCAACCAGCGCGCGTTCCTCCGCCTTGCCGGTTTCGCGTTCAATGATGGAAGCGAGGATCAGCGCTTCCCGCGCGCTGCGGAGTGGTAGATTGGGCGCGCGGTCGCGCCAGGCCTCAGCGAGTGCCGTATTCATCGCCGCCTGGGCGCGGCGGATCAGCCCAGCGCGGCTATCGCCATATTCAAAGGCATAGGTCTCGGGCAGGATGCTGCCCTCGGCGATGGGTTCAACCTCGCCCATCAGACCTTCGGTCTTGTCCAGCAGGGCCTGGATTTGCAGCGCGGATAGCCCTTCAGGGATGGTGACACGTCGCTGCACAGGCCGCGCCTCGCGCAGGATTTCCAGCACCTGCTTGAGTGACGCACCCGCAGGAAAGGCGAATTCCGCCGCACGCAACGGCCCGGCACCCTTGGTAACTTGGCTTGCAATCAGGAAATGCCGCGCATCAGCGATAATGCCGGCTTCCTTGAGCGCGCCCGCAATCGCTTCGGTCCCTCCACGAGGGATGACCAAGGCACGCTCAGCAGCCAGTGGGCCGGGGGCTTCGTAAACCTCGCGCGCCCATTTCGCCGTGGCGCCAAGGCCGATCAGTACAGTCAGGATCAGGCCAAGGAGGATAAGCGCCACCCGCCCGCGGCGTTTGCGCGGTGCGGGGGTATTATCACTCATGCTTGGTTATGGAGCACCACGGAAAATGATGCTGGCATTGGTGCCGCCAAAGCCGAAGGAATTGGACAGCGCGATATCAATCTTGCGCCGCTGCGGTTCCTTCGCCACGCGATCAATGGCGCTTTCGCGGGATGGCTTTTCCAGATTGAGCGTTGCGGGGGCAACCTGGTCACGAATCGCAAGGATCGAGAATATCCCCTCCACCGCGCCCGCAGCGCCAAGCAAATGCCCGACAGCCGATTTGGTGGAGGACATGGCAAGCCCGCGTGCGGCATCGCCCCAAAGCCGTTCCACCGCTTCCAATTCCAGATCATCCCCAAGCGGCGTCGAAGTGCCATGGGCATTCACATATTGGATTTGCTCAGGCGTGATGCCGGCGCTGGCAAGGGCTGCCTTCATGGCGCGGAAGGCGCCATCATGGCCCTCGGCGGGGGCGGTGATGTGATAGGCATCACCGCTCATGCCATAGCCGATCACCTCGCCGTAAATCTTGGCACCGCGCGCCTTGGCGTGTTCCAATTCTTCCAGCACCAATACGCCGGCACCTTCGCCCATCACAAAGCCATCACGCGCTTCATCCCAGGGGCGGGATGCGGCGGTTGGATTGTCATTGAAGCTGGTGGAAAGGGCGCGCGCGGCGCAGAAGCCGGCCATGCCAAGCTCACCCACTGCGGCTTCCGCACCACCGGCCACCATCACATCGGCATCACCAAGGGCGATCAGCCGCGCGGCGTCACCCAGCGCATGCACGCCGGTGGCGCAGGCTGTAACCACGGAATGATTCGGACCCTTGAAGCCATAGCGGATGGACACCTGGCCGGAGGCCAGATTGATCAGCGCTGAGGGAATAAAGAAGGGCGAAATGCGCTTGATCTTGCCCTGAATGATCAGGGAAGCAGCTTCCTGAATGGTTTCGAGCCCGCCAATGCCGGACCCGATCATCACGCCCGTGCGGCAGCGCTGATCTTCATCCTGCGGCGCCCAGCCGGAATCGACTACCGCTTCATCCGCCGCGACCATCGCGAACTGGATGAAGCGATCCATCTTCTTCTGATCCTTGACGGGGATCCATTCATTGATGTCGAGCCCGCCATCGGCCTTCACACCAGCGGGGATTTGCCCCGCAATGCGCGCCGTCAGGTTCGAAGCATCAAAGGATTGAATGGCGCCAATACCGGAATGGCCGGCGAGCATGCGCTTCCACACATGCTCCACACCAACCCCCAGCGGGCAGGCAATGCCCATGCCCGTCACGACAACGCGACGAGGCGCAAAACCCTTTTGGAACACGCGCGATTCCCCGTTGGACCAGCGAAGAGGCGCTCAGGCGCCCTTGTGCTTTTCGATATAGTCGATCGCGTCCTTCACGGTCGTGATCTTTTCCGCGGCATCATCCGGGATTTCCACGCCGAAGGCTTCTTCGAACGCCATCACCAGTTCAACCGTGTCAAGGCTATCCGCGCCCAGGTCATCGATGAAAGATGCCTCGGTGGTCACCTTCGCTTCTTCGACGCCAAGGTGTTCGACAACGATCTTCTTGACCTTCTCGGCGGTATCGCTCATCGCGTAACTCTCCATTTGGCGGGGCTTGGCCCGCGCTCCCCAAAACAATGCGGCTGGCTGCCTGATGGCTTGGGACTCGCGCCCCTCCCCGCCCGGCGGCGTCGCCTTAACATAGGCGTGAAGCGGGGCCTAGGCTGGAAGCACCGACTTGGTCAAGATTCCGGCAAGAAAGCGCTGCCCCCTAGCTCGCGGCGTAAAGATACATCGGGAGCGGCTGGGTCTCATCCGTGACCGAGGTCACGCCAGGCACCCCCTCAGCCAGAACCCGCAGGCCCCGCTTGATCGCGTCCGAGCGGGAGAAGCCATGGAAGGTCACCGCGCCATCCTTCACATCCACCATGATGTAATAGGTATCGGCCCAGGGTTCCTTGCGCATGGCGGCCAGAACGGCGGTGCGGATGCGCTCATCCGGGATGCCTTCGGCTTTTTCCGGGGGCAGCAACAGGGCATGCAGCAGATCGGCCCGGCTGATCAGGCCACGCAGCCGCCCTTCGGTGACCACCAGTACGCGGCGAATGCCATGCTGTTCCATGATTTGCGCCACATGGGCGGCGGTCGCGTCCGGTTCCACCGTGACCAGCTTTTCCGTCATGATATCGCGCGCCCTGGCGCCATGGGTGCGGGCGTAATGCTCGGCACCTCGGCCTGGGTCGCCAAACAGGCCAGTGAACCAGGAGGCGGGCTTGTCTTCCTCCCCGGCCAGGCGGCGGATCAGGTCTGCCTCTGTCACCATGCCAAGCAAGGCGCCATCAGCGGCCAGGACCGGCACGGCGGAAATGCCACGTTCGGCGAGCAACCGCGCCACGGCGATCACCGGGGTTTCGGGCGGCACGGTGACAAGTTCAGTGGTCATCAGATCACGGGCGGTGAGTGTGGACATGGTTTATCCCTCCTGATTGTGCGGCTTCGATAGCCGGTTTCGCCCTGGCATTTCTTGACGCAGGTCAATGGTGCAGGAGTTCTCGCAACCCAAGCGCGAATATGCGAAGCTTGCGGTATGAAGGCAGCTACACTGTCATTGGCCCTGATGCTGGGCGGTTGCGGCGTGTTGGGCGGGGCGGGGCTGATCGGCAGCCCCCCGCCGGCGGGTCAAATGGTCCCGCCCGAGCAATTGGCGCCCCTGGCCGCGCCACCGCCGGGCCGCGCGCTTTGGGCGGAGCTTGGCCAGGATGCTGGGCCCGCGCGCCCAGTGCGCCAAGAAGGGCCGCGCCGCTTTTGGCGCATGGATCAAGGGTTTGTCTTTGTGACTGAGGGCGCAAGGGTGGTCGCCACCGCCGGGCTTCCGACCATGCTGCTGGCCAGCGCGCCGATTGGTGAGGACCCGCTGCGCCGCGCGGCCCCCCTTGGCCCGGCACCGATTCGCTTGGCGCATGGCTTCGATCTGTCCGGCGCCGAGGGGCGCCCGGAACAGATGCGCTTCGGCCAGGTGGTGCAATGCCGGATTGAGGCCGAGGAGCCCGCCATTGGCGGGGTGATTGAACGCGTCGAGATTTGCGAAGGCGCCGCGTTTTTCACCAACCGCTTTTGGTTCCGCGCTGCCGATCGCGTGCTGATTCGCTCGGAACAATGGATCGGGCGCGATGTGCCGCCGCTCCGCTTGGAAGTGGCGGTGGAGGGCGGTTAGCTTGCCGGTGGTGATGGCTCCGGCGCCACGCTTGCCGTTTGCGCGGGGTGCTTTTCCTCCAGCACCAGCTTCTGATGCGGGTAGGGAATTTCGATCCCAAGCTCATCAAAGCGCCGCTTGATCCGGCGATTGAGTTCACGCGCGACCGCCCAGCGCTGTGATGGTTCCGTCTTCAGCCGCACGCGGATCACCACGCCCGAATCACCCAACCGATCCACGCCCATGACATCCAAATCATCTCGGATCACGGGGCGCCAGCGCGGATCCTGGCGCATCTCGCCGGCGATCTCCCGCAGTGTTTCCGAAACCTCGTCGGTATCCTCGCGGTAATCCACATTCACATCAATCACGGCAAAGGCGAAGTCACGTGTCTGGTTGGTGACACTCGTCACCGCGCTAAACGGAATAATGTGCAAGCTGCCATCCACGGCGCGGAGCTTGATGGACCGGATGGAGAGATGTTCCACAACGCCACTCAAGCCACCCAATTGCACCACATCACCCACCGCAACGGCATCCTCAAACAGCAGGAAAATCCCGGTGATGACATCCTGCACCAGGCGCTGAGAGCCAAAACCCACCGCAATGCCAACCACCCCGGCACCGGCAATCAGGGGTGCGACATTCACGCCGATTTCAGTCAGCACGGACAGAACCACAAAAATCAGGATCACCGCCAACAAGGCCGTGCGCAGCATGGGCAATAGCGTGCGCACGCGTGCACTTTGCGCGGCCTTGGCATCGCGTGAGAGTTTTTCGAGGTGCCGTTGAATGGCAGCATTGATCCCCTCCCAGATCACCAACGCAATGGTGATGGTCAACGCGATGGACACCAGGGACGACACCAGCCGGTTGCCAAGCTTGCCATGGCCGAACCAGGCAAAGGCCTCCAGCCCCCAGCTTTCCAGCAAAAACAGGAGCGCGATGCCGCCAATCGCCATGCTCGCGCTACCCTTCAAGACCGGCAGATAGCGATTGGCGCGCGCTTCCAGCCCCGGGTAGCGCGCGGATAGATCGGGCGTGATGCGAAAGGCGCGCTGGATGACGCGGCGGATGGCCATATCCGCGAATTTGGCAACCGAGAGAATGAGGATGGTGCTGAAGGAAACCCTGATCAGCCGCCAGAAGCCATGCTGGATTTCAAGCGCCCAGACCCCCCAGGCCGCAATCAGCCAGGCGATGGCCACCAAATGCCAGATATCCGCAGCGCGGTCGCGCAGCATGCGAAAGAAAATGCGCGCGCGGTCCGGTTGTTCACCCTCTGCCAGTTCCGGTGCGCGCAATACATCCGAAACCGCCTGTCGGTTCTGCAGAATGATAATCACCAGGAACAGCGTGACCAAAAGCAGCGCAATGCGCAGAATGGAATCATAGGCCGACCAGGGCAGGCCGAATTGCAGCCCGGCTTCGGCCACCGCATAGCTTGAGATCAGGACCACCACGATGCGCCTGAGCCAAACCGTCGCATAGGCAGCGGTTTCATCGGTGGCGGGCAGCAGGCGCAAATGCGTCGAAGCCGGGGAGAACAGCATGCGCGCCGCCGCCATGACCGCGCGGGACGCCATATAGGCATTATTCGCGGTCAACATCACAAGCTGCGTGGATGGTAGCGGGTGAACCGCCGTGATCAGACCGTAGGATACCACCGCAAAAGCGGCGATGGGCACCAGATCAAGCCCAAGCCTTGCCAATACCAATGGCACGCGCTGCAATCTTGCCCAGCCGGTGAGTTCGGCGGGGGCATGGGCATCCAGCCGATCCCGAAACCGGCCAAGAAAACGCGCTGCCGCCCATTCGGCCAGCAAGCCGAGCCCAAGGACCAGAATGACCTTCCAGGAAGCATCCAATACGCGGCTTTGCGTAATGGGATCACGCGCAAGGGAGGTGAGCCAGGCGAGCACCGCCGGCAGATCGGCAATGGTGCGCACAGTGGCCACCAACTGATCCGATGCCCCGGCCAGGCGCTGCGATGCCCCCTGCAGCAATTGCGCGCCGAGCGTATTGGGCGCGAGCAAGGCAGGTTCCGTGCTGGAAGGCGCAGCGGGGGCTGCGCCTTCCGCTTCAGGTGCGGCAGCGCGCAGCGCGCGGATCAATTCGGCGCGGCGCGTATCATCCTGCAAAATCTTAAGCAGCGCTTCCACTTCCGGCGACGGCGCGCTGCTGGCTGAAGCGGGTACGGATGGCGGCGGTTCCGCTACCGGATTGCCAGGTTCCGCCTGCGCCCATGCATGGCCGGTCAGCAGCACGAAGCCCATCAACAATATGAAACGCCGCAATGCGTGGGGGATGCTCATGTGGCGCTTCGGAGCCCATTGCCGGGCGCGGGTCAAGTCTTTCCCGCACGCCGATTGCGGGGAAGGGGCAGCGCCGTTACACCGCGCGCATGCTGGCTTCCCCTTCCGTCTGGACCGTCATGATCGCCCTATTGGGGACGCATCTGGCGGGGATGGGCGTTTTCCTGACCGTGCCGGTGCTCGCGCCGGCTATTGCGGCAGAGCTTGGCATCGCGGCATCGCTGGCGGGGGTACATACGGCACTGGTCTATTTGGGGGCCATGGTGTCGGGGCCGCTGGCGGGGGCTTTCATCCATCGCTTTGGTGGGATCCGGGTTTTGCAGGTGGGGATGCTGATTTCAGCCTTCGGCATTTCGCTTGCCATGCTTGGGCATCCGGCCGCGCTTTTTGCCTCGGCGGTGATTGCCGGGCTTGGTCATGGGCCGGTCACGCCGGCAGGCAGCCATTTGCTCGCAGCCCGCACCCCGGCGCGGCGGCGGGGCCTGATCTTCAGCCTGAAGCAATGCGGCGTGCCGGCGGGTGCCATGCTGATTGCCGCCGCGGTGCCACCGATTGCGGTGGCGGCCGGCTGGCGCCAGGGTGTGCTGGCGGTGGTAGTTTTCCTCGCAGTTTCAGCGCTTTGCCTGCAACCGCTGCGCGTCGCGCTCGACGCCGAGCGTAATCCCAAGGCCGCAATCCGGGATTTGGCCCAGATTTGGGGGGCAGCGGCTGCGAGCCTTGGCTTGCTCCGCCAATTCCCGATTTTGCGCCGCATGACCATCATGTCCGCGCTTTATGGCGTTTCCCAATTCTGTTTTTCGAGCTTTTTCGTGGTGTTTCAGGTGGCAAGCCTGGGGGCATCGCTGACCGAGGCCGGGCTGCGCCTGGCTTTTGCCCAGGCCGCCGGGGTGGCGGGGCGGGTGCTTTGGGGCCTGGTGGCGGACCGCACCGGCGCGGCGCCGGTCTTTACCGGGCTTGGCATTGGCGCGGCGGTGGCCGGTTTGGCGTTATTGCTGGCCGGGCCGGGTTGGCCTGGCTTTGTCATCATCCTGGCCGGCATGCTGATGGGCGCCACTGCAATCGGCTGGAATGGTGTGTTTTTGGCCGAGATGGCGCGGCTGGCGCCGGCGGGGCAGGTGGGCGGCACCACGGCAGCGGCGGGGTTTGTCTTTGGTCTTTCCATGCTGGTCGCACCCCCCTTCTTTTCCCTGCTGGTGGACCTGACGGGCGGTTATGCGGCGGGCTTCGCGCTTTGTGTGATCACGGCGCTGATTGGCGCGGCGCTGGCGTGGTCCGTGCGGGATGGGGCTGTCTCCCGCCGCTGAAAGCGTGTAACCTGATCGCATGACCACAATCCTCACCATTCTGGTTGCACTTGCCATGCTGGCCACGGTTGGCGTGCTCTTTGCCGGTATTCTCGGCATGGCGGGTGGCAAGGCCAATCCGCGCACCTCCAATTGGCTGATGCGCTGGCGCATTATCTTCCAATTCATCGCGGTCGGGCTTTTTGTCATTCTGCTTTTGCTACTGAAAGCCTGAAACAGAAGGGCAGACCCCGCCTTGCCGCGCCCGGCGCGGGGCTATATTACCCGAATGGCTGGGTGAGGGGGTCAGAAGAACCCTGGCACCCGGCATTCCGGCGCCAAACGGCCCCCCATTTCCTGAAGGCTATGGTTGCATCATGAAGCTTCTGGTCCCCGTCAAGCGGGTGGTGGATTACAACGTGAAGGTCCGCGTGAAGGCGGATGGCTCGGGCGTTGAAACCGCCAATGTCAAAATGTCCATGAACCCCTTTGACGAAATCGCGGTGGAAGAAGCCGTGCGGTTGAAGGAAAAGGGCATCGCCACCGAAATCATCGCGGTTTCCGCCGGCCCCGCCGTGGCGCAGGAACAAATCCGCACGGCGCTCGCGATGGGTGCTGATCGCGGCATTCTGGTTGAGCATGATGGCGTGCTGGAACCGCTCGCGGTTGCCAAGATTCTGAAGGCGATCATCGCGAAGGAAGCGCCTGATCTGGTGATCCTGGGCAAGCAGGCGATTGATGACGACATGAACGCCACCGGCCAGATGCTGGCGGCGCTGATGGGCTGGCCGCAAGGCACCTTCGCGTCCAAGGTTGAAGTTGCCGATGGCACGCTGAACATCGCGCGCGAAGTGGATGGTGGCTTGGAAAAATTGGCGCTGAAGCTGCCGGCGATCATCACCACTGATCTGCGGCTGAATGAACCGCGCTATGCGTCGCTGCCGAACATCATGAAGGCGCGCAAGAAGCCGATTGAAACCGTGAAGCCCGCCGACCTTGGCGTTGATCCGGCGCCGCGCCTGACCGTGCTGAAAGTGGAAGAACCGCCCAAGCGCCAGGCCGGCAAGAAGGTGGGTTCCGTGCAGGAACTTGTTGAAAAACTGCGCAATGAAGCGAAGGTGATTTGACCATGGCGGTGCTTGTTCTTGCCGATCATCAGGACGGCGCGCTGACCCAGCCAACCCGCAGCACGGTCGCCGCCGCTGCCAAGCTTGGCGATGTGCATGTGCTTGTCGCGGGTGGTGCCACTGGCCCCGCCGCTGCTGCCGCCGCCAAGCTGCCTTCGGTTGCCAAGGTGCTGACCGCCGAGGCCGACATCTATGCCCATGGCCTGGCTGAGCCCATGGCCGCCTTGCTGGTGGCTTTGGCGCCCGGCTATTCGCATTTGCTTGCGCCGGCTTCCGCTGGTGGCAAGAATGTCATGCCGCGCGCGGCCGCCTTGCTTGATGTGCAGATCCTGTCTGACATTTCGGATGTGGTGGATGCCGATACCTTCGTGCGCCCGATCTATGCCGGTAACGCTTTGGCCACCGTGAAATCCGCCGATGCGAAGAAGGTGATCACGGTGCGCGCGGCGTCCTTCGACCCCGTGCCCGCCGAAGGTGGTGCGGCGCCGGTGGAAGCCGTGGCGGCTGCCGCTGATCCTGGCGTTTCGCGCTTCCTGGGCGCCGAGATTGTCAAAAGCGAACGCCCGGAACTGACGGCGGCGCGGATTGTGGTCTCGGGCGGGCGCGCCATGGGCTCGGCAGAGAATTTCGGGATTGTCGAAAAGGTCGCCGATAAGCTCGGCGCCGCCATTGGCGCTTCGCGCGCCGCGGTGGATGCGGGCTATGCGCCGAATGACCATCAGGTCGGGCAGACCGGCAAGATTGTGGCGCCGGAGCTTTATATTGCCGTTGGTATCTCTGGTGCCATCCAGCATCTGGCCGGCATGAAGGACAGCAAGGTTATCGTCGCCATCAACAAGGATGAAGAAGCGCCGATTTTCCAGGTGGCCGATTACGGGCTGGTGGCCGATCTGTTCAAGGCCATGCCGGAATTGGAAGCCGAACTCGACAAGAAGTGATTTGCCTGCTCGGGGCGTGCCCCGAGTGTTGCAGGAACAGGAGCATCCATCATGGCGGCAATCAATAAACTCGGCGTGATTGGCGCGGGGCTGATGGGCAATGGCATTGCCCATGTGGCCGCGCTTTCCGGCATTCCGGTGGTGCTGATGGATGTGCAGCAGCAGGCACTCGACCGCGCGCTGGCGACCATGGCGAAGAACATGGAACGGCAGGTCAGCAAGGGCAGCATCAGCGGCGCGGATCGCGATGCGGCGCTGGCGCGCATTGTGACCGCGACCGATAACAGCGCCTTCGCCGATTGCGACCTGGTGATTGAAGCGGCAACCGAGAATGAGGAGATCAAGAAAAAGATCTTCGCTGGCCTTTGCCCGGTGCTGAAGCCGGATGCCTTGCTCGCTTCCAATACATCATCCATTCCGATCACGCGGCTGGCGGCGGCAACGGATCGGCCCGGCCGCTTCATTGGCATGCATTTCTTCAACCCCGTGCCGATGATGAAGCTGGTTGAGATTATTCGTGGCCTGGCCACGGAAGATGCGACCTATCAGGCGGTGGAAGCGCTGGCCAAGCGCATGGGCAAGGCGCCGGTCATGGCGCAGGATTGGCCGGGCTTTGTCGTCAACCGTATCCTCTGCCCCATGATCAATGAGGCGATCCAGGCGCTCATGGAAGGTGTTGGCGATGTGGCGGCGATTGATGCCGGCATGAAGCTTGGCGCCAATCACCCGATGGGGCCTTTGGAGCTCGCGGATTTCGTCGGCCTCGATACGCTCTATTCGGTGATGAAAGTGCTGCATGAGGGTTTGGGCGATTCAAAATATCGGCCTTCGCCCTTGCTCGCGAAATATGTTGAAGCCGGCTGGTATGGCCGGAAATCCGGGCGCGGCTTTTACGATTACAGCACCACGCCGCCCACACCGACACGCTGACGCGCCTGCACCATGACAGGCGTGGTGCAGTTTCAGGGCTGGCGGCTCAAGCTGCGGGAACTTTACTTCGGCCGTTCCGATGCCGCGCGGCGCTTTCGCTACGGGATCATCTTTTTCGATCTGCTGACGCTGCTTTTCGTGATCAGCACATCCTTCCTGCCGCGCGATCCCTGGATCGGCATGGTGGATGTGGCGATCGGGCTGGTGCTGGCGGCTGAATACATCGCCCATCTTGCCGCGCATCGCGCACCAGGGCGGCAGGCTTTGCGCTTTGGGAGCCTGATTGACCTGGTGGCGGTGTTGTCTTTCCTCGCACCTCTTGCCGGGGAAGGTTTCGCCTTCCTGCGCGTTCTCCGCACACTTCGGCTATTGCACGCCTATCGCACGCTGATGGAATTGCGGGAGGATATGCCCTTCTTCCGCCGGCATGAGGAAGCGCTGATCGCTGGCGTGCATCTGGCTGTCTTTGTCTTTGTCATGACAGCGCTGGTCTATGAAACCCAGCGCAGCATCAACCCGAAAATCGCGGATTACGCGGATGCGCTTTATTTCACCGTGACAGCGCTGACCACAACCGGGTTTGGCGACATCACGCTGGAAGGCAAATTCGGCAAGCTGCTTTCTGTTGTTATCATGATTTGCGGCGTGACGCTGTTCTTGCGCCTGGCGCAGGCAATGTTTCGCCCGCGCAAGGTGCGTTTCCCCTGCCCAGCCTGCGGGCTGCAACGCCATGATGTGGACGCTGTGCATTGCAAGGCGTGTGGTACAAGGCTTGCCATTCCTGACGAAGGTCGGGATTAAACCGGCGTGCGCCATTCCGCGTGGGCATTGGTGGTGCCGCGCACGACGCTTTCATAAGCCTCCTGCAAGCGCATGGTGATCGCGCCCGGCTTGCCATCACCAACCGAGAGCTTGTCCACACTCGTGATCGGCAGCAATTCCTGACCGGTGCCGCAGAAAAACAACTCATTGGCGATATAAAGTTCCGTGCGGTCAATTATGCCTTGCTCGACACTCAGGCCGTGTTCGGCAGCGAGGTGAATAACGGTATCGCGCGTGACACTTTCCAGAATATCGTTTTCACGCGATGGGGTAATCAGCTTGCCATCGCGCACCATGAACAGGCAGGCGCCGGTGCCTTCGCTGATCTTGCCGGCGCGGGTCATCAGCAGCGCATTGTCATAACCATCGGCCTTGGCCTGCAACATGGCGATGCGCCCCGCATGGTAATTCGCCGTTGCCTTGATGCGCGGCGGCATGGTGGTATCTGTGATGCGCGTCCAGGAAGAAACATGCACGGAAAGCCCGCTGCTGCGCTTGGCATTGCGTTCACGCGGCATGGCGCCGCAAGCCCAACCGATACTGCCCGTGGAGGCCATGGACCCCAGGCTTTCGATATGCACCTGGATACGAATATAGGCATCATCATCCGGTTCATTGGCACGCACCGCATCCAGCACCGCCTGGCGCATTTCATCGCGCGAGGGCGGATTGTCGAAGCGCATGAATTTCATGCCCTGATCCAGCCGCACCAGATGTTCTTCCAGCCGGAACACCGCAAGCTTGCCGGTGCTGTAATTCATATAGGCGCGGATGCCTTCAAACACCGTGCCGCCATATGCATGACCGACCGAGAAGGGATGCACGCGCGCCTCGTCAAAACCGATCTTCTTGCCGTTCTGAATGATGTATTTTGCTGTCCAGGCCATTGGTTTCCTCATTTATCCTTGGAGTTTTTCGCGAGCACCTCATCAAAGCCGCCCTGGCCGGTCAGTGCCGCCCAGGCGCGGTAGCGGTCTGATGCCGCAACGCGACCCTTGGCGATCAATTCCCGCCAAACGCCGCAAGCTTCGACAAAGCGTGGAATGGAACCGGGGAACATCGCAAGCGTCATGGCCTCGGCGATGTCATCTTCCGGCACCTGATCCGCATAGGCGGCTTCGATTTGCCATTCCAACAGCCGCCAACGCGCCCGACAAACCTGCACGGCGCATTGCGCCAAATGCACCAGGCGCCGAGGTGCTGCGGGGGCAATGCGCGCTGCCGCTTCCAGATAAGCCGCGCGGGGATCAAAGGGCGCCAATTGCGCGCCCCAGCGATGGGCAGCGAAATCAAAGGCCTCGGCGCCGATGGCCAAGGCAGCGGCGCTGAACGCCGCGCCGATCAGCGCGTCATCGCCGCCGGCGGCGCGGAATTTGGCGATGTGGTGCGTCGCCAAAGCCTCATCCGTCGCGGCCAGCACGGCAAGCCAGACGAATTCGCGGTCGTGATGCGTGAGAACGCGATCATCCAAGGCCATGGCGGAATAGGCAGCGTCATAGCCTTCCAGCAGGCGGGGGAAGGCGAGTGCCAGCAGCCCGTGATGCGGCAGCAAATAGCCGCGCTTGGCCTTGACGGCGGCGAGCCGCGCTTCCAGCGCCGCGGTAGTCTCGGCGCCGGCATTTTCTTCTTGGTCATTCATCCTGGGGTCAGGCTATACCGCTTCCAAGCCCTTGTAATCCCCCGCGTGGGGCAGGAATATTCCGCCATGTCCAAGACAGACCTGCAAAACGCCCCCATCCTGCTGCGGGAAGACCGCCCCGGCGGGATTTGCGTCATCACGCTGAACCGGCCCGCCCAGCGCAATAGCCTCTCTCGCGCGCTGTTGCAGGCGCTCGAAGAAATGCTGGCCGACATCGCTGCCGATAACACCTGTCGCGTTGTGGTGCTGGCGGGGGCGGGTACGGTGTTTTGTGCCGGGCATGATTTGCGCGAAATCACCGCGCATCGCGCTGATGCGGATGGCGGGCGCGGCTTTTACGCCGATGCCATGGCGGCCTGCGCACGGGTGATGCAGGGGATTGTGGCGCTGCCTCAGCCGGTGATTGCGGCGGTGCAAGGGGTGGCGACCGCGGCCGGCTGCCAATTGGTCGCGACCTGCGATTTGGCGGTGGCGGCGGAAGATGCGCGGTTTTGCACGCCTGGTGTGGATATCGGGCTGTTCTGCTCAACACCTGCGGTCGCGCTGGCGCGCGCCGTGCCGCGCAAGGCCGCGATGGAAATGCTGCTTTTGGGTGAGATGGTGCCGGCAGATGAGGCTCAGCGCCTTGGCCTGGTGAACCGCCTGGCACCGCGTGAGGCTTTGATGGAAACTGCGCTGGATCTGGCCGCGCGCATTGCGGCCCATTCGGCGATTACGGTGCGCATGGGCAAGCGCGGCTTCAACAGACAAATCGAATTGCCGCTGGCGGAGGCTTATTGCGAAGCGGCTTCGGTCATGACGGAAAATCTGATGGCGCGGGATGCGGCGGAAGGCATTGGCGCCTTCCTGGAAAAGCGTCATCCGCAATGGGAAGACAGGTGAGGAAGATGGCCTTGAACAAGTACGAAAACGGGCTTGAGCAGAACGCGGCCAATCATCAACCGCTGACGCCGCTGTTGTTTCTGGAACGCGCCGCGCAGGTATATCCGGAATATCCCGCCGTAGTGCATGGCGCGGTGAAGCGCGATTACGCCAGCCTGCGTAACCGTTCCGTGCAATTGGCGCATGCGCTGACCAAGCGCGGCATTGGGCGTGGCGATACCGTCGCGGCGATTTTGCCGAATATTCCGGAAATGCTGGAATGCCATTACGGCGTGCCGATGGCGGGTGCTGTGCTGAACACCATCAATACGCGGCTCGATGCGCCAACCGTGGCCTATATCCTCGATCACGGGGAAGCCAAGGCAGTGGTGGTGGACCGCGAATTCATGCCGGTGCTGCGTGCTGCCTTGGCGGAATGCGCGGCGCAGCCGATCATCATTGAAGTGCAGGATGCGCTGGCGCCGGAAGCGGTGCATGGCGAGGGCCTGGGTGGGCAGGAATATGAAAGCTTCATCGCTGAAGGCAGCGCCGATTTCGCTTGGGTGATGCCAGGCGATGAATGGGACGCGATTACGCTGAACTACACTTCAGGCACCACGGGCAAGCCCAAGGGTGTTGTCTATCATCATCGCGGCGCCTGTCTTTTGGCGACCGGCAATGTGCTTTCCGCCGGCATGGGCAAGCATCCATCCTATTTGTGGACGCTGCCGATGTTTCATTGCAATGGCTGGTGTTTTCCCTGGACGGTGACGGCGCAGGCCGGTTTGCATGTATGCCTGCGCGCCGTGCGCGGCCCCGATATGTGGCGCCTGATGGCCGAACATGCGGTGACGCATATGTGTGGCGCGCCGATTGTGATGGCGACCTTGCTCGCGACACCAGCCGCCGAAAAACGGCCACTTACATATCAGGTACAATTCGTGGTCGCTGGTGCGCCGCCGCCGGAAGCCGTTCTCGCCGCCATGAAGGAAGCGGGTTTTGCGGTCTGCCATGTCTATGGCCTGACCGAGGTCTATGGCCCGGCGGTGGTGAATGAATGGCACAGCGAATGGGGCGCCAAGCCCGCGGCAGAACAGGCCGCGCTGATGGCGCGCCAGGGCGTGCGCTATCTGGCGCTTGAAGGGCTTGATGTGATGGACCCCGAAACCATGACGCCCGTCCCCGCCGATGGCGCGACGATGGGCGAGGTGATGATGCGCGGCAATGTTGTCATGAAGGGCTATTTGAAGGATGCCGCCGCCACGCAATCTGCCTTTGCGGGCGGGTGGTTTCATACCGGCGACCTCGCGGTGAAATATCCGGATGGGTATATTCAGCTCAAGGATCGGTCGAAGGATATCATCATCTCGGGCGGGGAGAATATCAGCAGCATCGAAGTGGAAGATGCGCTCTATAAGCACCCATCGGTTGCCGTGGTGGCGGTTGTCGCGAAGCCTGATGAGAAATGGGGTGAAACACCCTGCGCCTTTGTGGAATTGAAGCCAGGCATGGCTGCAACGCCTGAGGATCTGATCAATTTCGCGCGCCAGCATTTGGCGGCCTTCAAGCTGCCGCGCCATATTGTCTTTGCGGAATTGCCGAAAACCTCAACGGGCAAGATCCAAAAGCATGTGCTGCGCGCTGAGGCGCGGGCGCAGTAGGAAATAGCCAAACATGCAGGAATTTCATGGGGTTTTCCCCTATCTGGTCTCGCCCATGGCACCGGATGGCACGGTGCTGGAAGGTGAATTGCGCCGGCTGGTGGATCATCTGATCGCCTCTGGCGTGCATGGGCTGACACCCTTGGGCAGCACGGGTGAGTTTGCCTATCTGGATGCAGCGCAAAGGCGGCGGATTGTGGAAATTGTCGTCTCCCAAACCGCGGGCCGGGTGCCGGTGGTGGCTGGTGTGGCGGCGACCACGATTGCGGATGCGGAACGTCAGGCGCGTGATTACGCGGCGATTGGCGCAGATGGTATCCTCGCCATTCTGGAAGCCTATTTTCCGTTGAATGATGCGGCGGTGGTGTCCTATTTCACCGCCATTGCGGATGCCACTGAATTGCCGACGGTGCTTTACACCAATCCGAATTTCCAGCGTTCCGATCTTTCCCTGCCGGCGATTGAAAAGCTTTCCCATCATCCGCGCATTTGCCTGATCAAGGATGCGTCCACCAATACCGGGCGCCTGCTGTCCATCATCAATCGCACGCAAGGGCGCATCGGGGTGTTTGCGGCATCGGCGCATATTCCAGCGGCGGTAATGCTGATTGGCGGCAAGGGTTGGATGGCGGGGCCGGCCTGCGCCATTCCGCGCGAAAGCGTGCGGCTTTATGAGCTGTGCCGCGCCGGGCATTGGGATGCGGCCATGGCGCTGCAACGCGCACTGTGGCGGGTGAATGAACTGTTCGCCGCGCATTCGCTCGCGGCCTGCATCAAGGGCGCCCTGCAAATCCAGGGCTTTGCGGTGGGTGATCCGATCCTGCCGCAAGCGCCTTTGTCACCCGAAGGGCGCGTTGCGGTGGAAGCCGCGCTCAAGCTGGCGGCAGAGGCTTTTGCCGCCGCGCCCAAAATCTGAGGGTCTGAGCATTCCGCAAAAGCGCCTGCCCTTCATCCTGGGCGCGATGGCGGCCATTGGGCCGTTTTCGATTGACATGTATCTGCCGGCGCTGCCGATGCTGGGCCAGGCGCTTGGCACCACGGCGGGGGCGGCGCAGGCAAGCCTTGCGGTGTTTTTCCTTGGCATGGCGCTGGGGCAGATTTTTTATGGGCCTATCGCGGACCGGTATGGGCGGCGCCTGCCGCTATTTATCGGGCTTGGCGTCTACACAGCGGCATCGCTGATCTGCGCTTTGGCGCCCAATATCGAAAGCCTGATCGCAGCACGGCTGATGCAAGCACTTGGCGGTTGCGCGGGCATGGTGATTGCGCGGGCCGTGGTGCGCGATGTTGCCGATGAACGCGGCGCGATCCGCCTGATGGCGCGGCTGATGCTGGTGATGGGTGTCGCGCCGATCATTGCGCCCATCATCGGTGGTGCTTTGCTTGGGGTGATTGGCTGGCGCGGTATCTTCGTGTGTCTCGCGGCTTACGGCGCGATTCTGCTGCTGGTGATTGCGCTTTTCCTGCCGGAAACCCTGGCCCCCGAACGCCGCCGCCGCGATGGCTTGCGCCAGGTCTTTGGCGTCTGGCGTCGCTTGCTGGGCGATGGCTATTTCATGGGTCATGCGCTCGCAGGTGGCCTCGTGATCGGGGGGATGTTTGCCTATATCGCGGGATCGCCCTTTGTCTTCATGGAATTATATGGCGTGCGGGCGGAGGATTACGGGCTTTATTTCGGTGCCAATGCCATCGGCATCATGCTGGTTGGGCAAATCACGGCGCGGCTGGTGGATAGGGTGGCGCCGGCGCGCATGCTGACGATTGCGCTTTCCATCAGCGCAGTAGCGGGGCTCGCGCTGCTTGGCGTTACCAGCAGCGGCTTTGGTGGTTTTGCCGCGTTGATTGTTGCGTTGTTCGTCTACGTTTCCATGATCGGCGCTGTCATGCCGCTGACCGCCGCGCGCGCCATGGCACCGCATGGCACGATTGCAGGCAATGCATCGGCACTGATGGGCACGCTGCAATTCGGCGCGGGTGCGCTGGCGGGTGTCGCACTCGGCGCGCTGCAAAACGGCACGGCACTACCAATGGCGCTGGTGATCGCGCTTTGCGGTGTGGGTGGCTTTGTGGTGCGGCGCTTATTGGTGAAGTAAGCGCTGCCCTCCCGCCTCACGTCATTTTCTTGCCCAGCGTCCAGCCGCCATCCACCGTCAACACCGCGCCGGTGGTGAAGGAGCTTTCCTCGCTCGCCAGGAACATCATGGCATTGGCGACTTCATGGGTCTCACCCGACCGCCCCATGGCGTGGAGTTCCTGGATCTTCCGCGCAACATCCGCATCCTGGAAATAACGCTCCGTCATCGGTGTGCGGATCACGCCAGGGGCCACGGCATTCACCCGAATGCCGCGCGGGGCCAATTCCATCGCCAGCGCCTTGGTCAGCCCCACCACCGCATGCTTCGATGTCACGTAAGCAACGCGTTCCGGCGTTGCGACAAGGCCGAGGGTGGAGGCAATATTCACAATCCGCCCTGTCTTGCCAAGCGCAATCAGCCGCCGCGCAAAGGCTTGTGAGGGCAGGAAGCTGCCGGTCACATTGATGCTCATGGTGCGCTGCCAATCCTCAAAGGAAAGATCGAGCAGCGGGCTGATTTCACGCACGCCGGCACAATTCGCAAGCACATCCAACCGGCCCAGCACGGCTTCAGCGCCGGCAATGAAATCGCGCACCGCATCAGGCTTCACCACATCCAGCACAAAGGGATGCGCTTCGCCATCGCGCTTGCGGATATCTGCCGCGGTCGCTTCCACCGCTGCCTTGTCAATATCGGCAATCGCGAGCCGCGCACCTTCCTCGGCGAAGGCAATGGCCAATTGGCGGCCAATGCCGCTCGCGGCACCGGTTATCAGGACGCCTTGATCACGAAACCTCATCTGCTCTCTCCCCAAATATTACGCCGCGATCAGATCAGCGGCTTTCTCAGCAATCATATTGGTGGCGGCATAGGTATTGCCGGAAACCATGGTCGGCATGCAGGAAGCATCGGCAACGCGCAGCCCCTCAAGCCCGATCACCTTCATGGTCGCAGGATCAACCACCGCCATGGGATCAATACCCATCTTGCAGGACCCGATCGGGTGATAGGTGGTGGAACCCGTCGCGCGCGCATGGGCCATCCATTGCTCATCGGTTTGCACGGCAGGGCCAGGAAAATTCTCGGCCACCACGTAATCCGCCAAGGGGCGCGTATGCAGCAATTGCCGCATGTATTTCATCGCCGCCAGCAGCGCGTCGCGGTCCATCTGATCCTGCAAATAATTCGGCTGAATCTCTGGTTTCGCGCGCGGGTCCGCCGAAAGCGCCTTCAGCCAGCCCTTGCTTTCCGGGCGAAGCTGCGAACAGCCAAGCGTCATGCCTGGCTTGGTATCCAGATCCGTCACACCATAGCGCCCGGTCGGGTAACTCGCCGGCGCGAAGTAAAGCTGCATATCGGGGGTGGCGAGGCCCTCACGCGTTTTGAAATAGCCGCCGGCATGGCTTGGGCTTGCCGTCAACAGCCCCTTGCGACTGAACGCATAGCGCAGCACTTCCATCGCCAAACGCAGGCCACGCGAACGTTCATTAAGCGAGCCGGCGCCCTTCACCAAAGCCGAAACACGCACCGCGTAATGGTCGCGCAAATTCTTGCCGACCCCCGGCAGCGCATGCACAACATCAACGCCAATGCCGGCAAGCCATTCCGGATCACCAACGCCCGAGATTTGCAGAAGCTGCGGCGTATTGATCGAACCACCGGAAAGGATCACATCGCGCCGCGCACGAATGGTGATCGGCGCGCTGCCTTCCTGTGTATAGCGAATGCCGATGGCGCGCTTGCCGTCAAAGACAATCGCTTCCGCCAGTGCGCGCTGGATCAGCTTCAGATTGGGCCGCGACAGGGCAGGGCGGAGATAGGCATCCGCCGGGCTCCAGCGCCGGCCCCCGCGCATCATTTGCTGATAAAGGAAGGTGCCTTCCTGATTGCCGGAATTGTAATCCGGCGTGCGCGGCAGGCCGAGTGCTTCATTGGCGGCGATATAGGCTTCAGACAATTCATGCGGGTCGCGCTGATCTTCGATGGAAAGCGGGCCATTATTGCCGCGCACCGAGGGATCGCCACCGCCATTGCCGCGGGTTTCCGCGCGCTTGAAATAGGGCAGCACATCATCCCAGGCCCAACCGCGGCAGCCAAGCTGCGCCCACATATCGTAATCGGCGGATTGGCCGCGTACATAAAGATGCCCGTTGATGGAACCGGATCCACCCAAAACCTTCCCGCGCGGGAAGGGGATTTTGCGATTGTCAATGTAAGGGCCGGGCGCGGTTTCATAGCCCCAATTCAGCTTCGGATTATAGACGGTCTTGTTGAAGCCGGCAGGGATTTTGATGAAGATGTTATTGTCCTTGCCGCCCGCTTCCAGAATGGCGACGCTATGCTTGCCCGAAGCCGTCAGCCGATTGGCGAGCACGCAACCAGCGGCGCCCGCGCCCACAATCACATAGTCGAATTCTTCCATGGCGATTTCCCCTCAACCTTTTGCAGAAGGCTAGGACGGTCAGAGCCACGCGGGAAGGGCTAATCCTCGGTTTCTTCGGGCGTTACGGCGGCTGGGATGGCATAGGCTTCAGTCATCCAGCGGCCCAAATCCACCTGCCGGCAGCGATCAGAACAAAAGGGGCGCTGTTCCGGTGCGGGGGCGCGGCCACAAATCGGGCAGCGTGGGCGGCGCGGCTTTTTCTCGGTGTCAGTCACGCGGCACCTCCCGTAGCTGCGCTGGGCCGGATGGCACGCTTTGCAATTCCAAGCTGTGTCCGGTCAGCGCCGTATATTCATCCAAGGCGCCGGGCAAATCGCGCAAGGCTGCGATTACCTCTGGCTGCGCTTGCAGCATCAGCCGTGCGGCGGGGCGCGCAGCTGCATCACGCGCGGCCTGACGCAAAGCGGCCAAGCCCTCCGCCAAGGGCGTGTGCAGCATCTCAGCCAGGGGCGGATGGATGCGATCACGCACCATTTCCACGAGGCCAAGCCCGGTCAGCCCAACCAGCCGCGTGAGCCGATCAGGCGCAAGGGCAGCACGCAGCGGTTCCAGCAGCACCTGGCGGCGTTTGGCCGAAAGCCCCGCCACATCCAGCAGAATGGCACCCGAAAGGTTGCGCAGCCTGATCTGCCGCGCAATTTCCGGCAAAGCGATTTCATTGAAGCGCGCCAAGCCATCGCCCGCGCCGCCACTATCCACATCAAGCGCCGTCAAGGCGCGCGTGGTTTGAATATGCAGCACACCGCCGCCGGGTAAGGCGACCGCGTTTTCGGCAAGTGCGGCGAATTCGCCTTCAATCGCTTCATCAAATACCGCATCAAATACCGCGCCATGCTGCGTCTGCACGCGATCCCCGAGCACCGGGCGCAGCCGCGCCACCAGCGCCGCGCCGGAGAGGCGAATCACCGCCTGCGGATAGCGCGCTGCGAGGCGCTGAATGGCGCATGGCCCGCGCGCCACCAGGCGCGGCGCGCCGGTTGGCGCGGCAGCGATCAGCGCGGCTTCGGCATCGCTCAGCAAAGCGGAAAGCCTCGGCCCCTTGCCCGCCTGTGCGGCGCGCGTCACGCGCAGGCCCAGAAGCTGGCCTTCCTGCACGGCTTGTTTGATCGGCTGGCGCGGTGTGCTCGCGGCGCTTTCGGGCAGGAAGCCGGTTTCATTGCCGGCCAGCGCCACGAAGGCGCCGGACATGGCTGCGGATATCGCCACGACGCGCCCGCGATGCAGATCACCCACGCCATCAGGCCGCGCCGGGCGTTCCACCCAGGCTTCGGTCAACCGCCCAGCCAGCAATAGCGCGGTCCGCATCTCGCCCGGTGAGGCTTCCGCCAGGATCAGGGCTTCAGCCACCCGATCCCTCGCAGCATTTGCGCGGCCTCGAACAGGGGCAGGCCGACCACATTGGAATGGCTGCCCGAGATGAAGCGCGTGAAAGCCTCGGCCCGGCCCTGAATGGCATAGGCGCCGGCCTTGCCCTGCCATTCGCCGGAAGCGATGTAATCTTCCACCTGCGCTTGGGTCAGGCGCTGGAAGGTGACGTTGGTTTCAACGAGCCGCTTGATCCGCCGCCCATCCGGCAAAGCCAGCACCACGCCCGTGGTCACGCAATGCCGCCGGCCAGACAGCAACGCCAGGCATTGCCGTGCATCAGCCTCCGTCTCGCCCTTGGGCAGGATGCGCCGACCGACGCCCACCACCGTATCGGCGGCCAGGATCAAGGCACCTTCGGCCAAGGGCAGAGCCGCTTCCGCCTTGGCGAGCGACAGCCGGGCGGCCAAGGCGCGCGGTTGTTCGGCCTTCAGCGGCGTTTCATCAATATCGGTCGCGATCACGCGCGCGGGCGTAATGCCAAGCCGCGCCAGCAAATCCAGGCGGCGGGGGCTGGCGCTCGCCAATACCAGCGGCAAGCGCGCGATATCCATATGCGCTGCGTTACTTGAAGCGGAAGGTGATGCGGCCCTTGGTCAGATCATAGGGCGTCATTTCAACATTGACGCGATCACCGGCCAGCACGCGAATGCGGTTCTTGCGCATCTTCCCGCTGGTATGCGCCAGGACCATATGGTCATTATCCAGTTTCACACGGAACATGGCGTTGGGCAGAAGCTCCACCACCTCTCCGCTGAACTCCATCATATCTTCTTTGGGCATCGGGCCTCAATCATAGGGCGCAGGCGGCGCCGGGGTTTCAGGATTGCGGCGCAAAATGATCCCATGGCCCCGCCGGGTCAAGCGCGACCCGGGCGCGGGCAGGGGCATTGCGCGTGAAAGCCTTATTTGGCGAGTGCCACCGTGTAATCCGCTTCGGTCTTTTCGCGCATCTCAGCTTCGGTCACGCCGGGGGCGAGTTCCACCAGCTTCATGGCGGCCGGGCCACGCCGGGCGATTTCAAACACGCCAAGATCGGTGATTACCATATCCACGACGCGGCTGCCCGTCAGCGGCAGGGCGCATTGCTTGAGCAGCTTGGGCTTGCCGCCGGCGGTATGTTCCATCAGCACAATCACGCGCTTGACCCCGGCAACAAGGTCCATGGCACCGCCCATGCCCTTCACCATCTTGCCCGGGATCATCCAATTGGCGAGGTCGCCATTTTCCGCCACCTGCAAGGCGCCCAGGATGGAAAGGTCAATATGACCGCCGCGGATCATGCCGAAGGATTGCGCAGAATCGAAGAAGGAACTGGTCGGCAATTGCGTGATGGTCTGCTTGCCGGCATTGATCAGATCGGCATCTTCTTCGCCCTCATAAGGGAAGGGGCCAAGGCCCAGCATGCCGTTTTCGCTTTGCAGTTGCACATTGAACCCGGCGGGGACGTGATTGGCGACCAGAGTCGGAATGCCAATGCCAAGGTTCACATAAAAGCCATCTTGCAATTCGCGCGCCGCACGGGCGGCCATTTCATCGCGGTTCCAGGCCATGGTTCTTCTCCTTACCCCTGGGACTCGGCGCCGGCCGCAGCGGCGGGCGCGTGCTTGCGGACAGTGCGCTGTTCAATGCGCTTTTCGTAGCCGGGCGGGCAGGTGATCATGCGTTTCACGAAAATGCCCGGCGTGTGGATGTGATCCGCATCAATCTCGCCAGGGCGGACCAGATGTTCCACCTGCGCGACGGTGACGCGCGCGGCGGTTGCCATCATCGGGTTGAAGTTCCGCGCCGTCTTTCGATAGACAAGATTGCCTTCATGATCGCCCATATAGGCGTGGATGATGGCGAGGTCGGCCACGATGCCACGTTCCATGACATAGGTCTCGCCATCAAATTCCCGCGTTTCCTTGCCCTTGGCGACTTCCGTGCCAACGCCGGTTTTCGTGAAAAAGGCGGGGATGCCTGCGCCACCGGCACGAATACGCTCGGCCAAGGTGCCTTGCGGGTTGAATTCAATCTCCAGCTCACCGGCCAGATATTGCCGGGCGAATTCAGCGTTTTCGCCGACATAGCTTGAGATCATTTTGCGGATCTGGCGGGTCTTCAGCAGCAGGCCGAGGCCCGCATCATCCACCCCGGCATTATTGGAGACGACCGTGAGGTCCTTCACGCCAGACTCGCGAATGGCTTCAATCAGCAGGGTCGGAATGCCGGAAAGCCCGAAGCCGCCGGAATGGATCACCATGCCATCGCGCAATAGGCCGGAAAGCGCCGCCTTGGCGTCCGGGTAGATTTTCTTCATGGGCCTTGTCCCCAATCATTGCCGTTTCGCGGGGATCACTAGCGCCTGATCCCTGTGGCGGGAAGGGCTGGCGCGGCGAATCCTGGGGTATGCTATAAGCAATCATGTCCGCCGCCCCCATCACCCCCCCGCGCCCGGCCATTCGCCTGCTGCCAGAGACCACCGCGAACCGCATCGCGGCCGGTGAGGTGGTGGAACGCCCGGCTGCCGCGCTCAAGGAAATTGTCGAAAACGCCTTGGATGCCGGGGCCAGGCGCATCGCCGTCACGCTGGAAGGCGGCGGGATGGACCGCATTCTGGTGGAAGATGATGGCATTGGCATGGGGCCGGATGATCTGGCGCTGGCTGTGGAACGCCACGCCACTTCCAAATTGCCGGAAGAAGCCACCTTGTTCCGCATCGCGACGCTTGGCTTCCGGGGAGAGGCCTTGCCTTCCATCGGCGCGGTGGCGCGGCTTGCCATTACGTCTTGCCCGCAGGGTGGCACCGCGCATCGGATCGTTGTGGAAGGAGGCGTGAAGGGCGATGTCGCCCCGGCCTCAGGCGCCCCCGGCACGCGGGTTGAGGTGCGGGATTTGTTTTTTGCCACCCCGGCAAGGCGGAAATTCCTACGCCATCCCCGCACGGAAGCCGAACATGCGGTGGAAGCGGTGCGCCGCCTGGCGCTGGCCTGGCCGGAAGTGGCGTTTCGCGTGCAAAGCGATGGCCGTGACGTGCTGTCCCTGCCGGCGGCTGATCAGGAAGGCCGCATCAGGCAGGTGCTGGGGCCGGATTTCGCCGCTGCGGCGGTGCCGGTGGAAGCGGTTTCCGAAACCCTTGATATCAGCGGGCTGGCGGCGTTGCCTTCCCACCACCGCCCAACCACGCTTGGCCAGCATCTGGTGGTGAACCGCCGCCCGGTGCGCGACCCTTTGCTGCGCGTGGCCTTGCGTGTGGCTTACCGCGATGTGATCCCGCAAGGCCGCCACCCGGCAGCGGCGCTTTTCCTGCAAGTGCCGCCAGAATCCGTGGATGTGAATGTGCATCCGATGAAGACCGAGCTGCGCTTCCGCGATGGCGAAGCGGTGCGCGGTGCCCTGATTTCCAGCTTGCGCAAGGCGCTGGCGATTGGGGCCGGGACGGTGGTGGCGGTGCCCTCCCTTACCGTTGCGGCGCCCGTTGCAGGCTTCAGCGAAGGCCTGCCTGTTTTGCCCCAATCCATGCCGCGCCCGGCTGGGCTGCCGCAGCCGCGCCTGCCCTTGGGCTTTCGCCCGCCCGGCCTGCCGCCGCCGCCCTCAGCCACGCCTTTGGATGCCGCACATCCGCTGGGCCGTGCCGTGGCGCAGATACTCGACACCTACATCATCGCCGAAGCGGCGGATGGCGCCTTGGTGCTGGTGGATCAGCACGCCGCGCATGAACGCCTGACGCATGAGGCGCTGAGTGCGCAGCTGCGTGATGGCGGCGTGCGCGCGCAGCCTTTGCTGGTGCCGGCGGTGGTGGATATGCCGCAAGCCGATGCGGCGCGCTTGTTGGGGGCGGCGGAAGCACTCGCGCGGCTGGGGCTGGAAATTGAAGGCTTTGGCGCGGGGGCGGTGCTGGTGCGGAGCCTGCCGGCCTTGCTCGGCGCTGCCGATCCCACACCGCTGCTGCGCGACATGGCGGAGGAATTGGCGGTGGATGCGGAAAGCATTGCCCTGGAACGCAAGCTGGATGCGGCGATTGCCAGGCTTGCCTGCCATGGCAGCATTCGCGCCGGGCGGCGGCTTAATGCCGCCGAGATGGACGCGCTGCTGCGCCAGATGGAAGCGACCCCGCGCGCCGCGACATGCAGCCATGGCAGGCCGACGGTGTTGAAGCTGGATGCGGCGGGGTTGGAGCGGATGTTTGGGCGGCGGTAGGTGGGGGTGATGCTGGCCTGGAGGGGCAGAGCACGACATCACTCACGAAGGGCTAGACGCGGCTACGGAGGCGCCGTTATCGTGATGTTGTGAGACTTCGCACCATTATCCTCTCCGAAAAAGAAAACTTGTCGCTCGGCTCATGGGCGCAGGGTAAGATGCCACGCTCTGTTTTTCCGCTGTCAAGGTCGGGGGCTAAAGCTTATCAGCTTGGTAATCGGCGTTGGCGTTTGGTTACTTTTGATGCGAACAGCAGCAGCTTTCGACTTCTCATTAACTACTCCGCGCCTCTTGGCCAATATCAGGCTATGCTTGGTATGATTGATGGCGGGGGAACGAAGGTTGTGGCGCAGCTTGAAAAGCACCCAACGCACAAGGGTTGGCATATCCACGCCGCTTGTGGTGTGTTGCACGGCGTACCTGCCGGAATTGTTCGTGGCCCTTGGCTTCGACATCTGAATCGTGCCCGGCGAGCGGATCAGGCCGACCCCGCGACCATGAATGACGAGATGGCTTTTGCGGTAGCCCAACGTTTTTTTCGCCTTGATAAGGTCCCACCTCTGGAGTTGGTGTCATGAAGGACGATCTCTGCCGTGCCTTCTGTGAGAGTTTGGTGGTCGAAACTGTGCCGGCCGGGTTAGCTGTGACTACAAGCTTTAAGGGCGTCACCGGCGAGGCCCTCATGTTCTACATTGTAGGCCCGGACGCGGATAATACCTGGCGTTTGCAAGATGATGGCACGACAATACCTTATATCGAGGCTGCAGGTGCCGAGTTAGGGGGAGGCAGTCGTGCAGAGACCTTTCAGGCGCTCCTGACAGACTTTGGGGCTACGTACGACGAGCAGAGCGGCGAATTGACCATCGGGCCGTTGGATAAATCGTCTATTGCAACGGGAGCTTTGCGCTTTATTGCGCTACTTATACGAATTCAGGAATTACTTCAAATCACTCGCGAGAAGGTCGAGGCGCTCTGGGTCGAAGAGGCCAGGGCCTCGTTGGAGCGTGCTGTCTCCGGCCGCGCCAAAATCGAGTACGATGCCACTGTTTCACCAGAGCTACACGAGTGGCCAGCAGATGTGGTGGTTCGCGCCTCGGGACGACCTCCAGTCGCGCTATTTTTTGGGACAAGCAACAATAAGGCTTATGAGGCGTTACTTTTGAATTCGACAGCTCGCTATCAACTACGCAGACAAGTGATTGTTGTTCTCCTTTTGGAAAACGACAAAGCCTTGACCCAAAGGCTCCGTCAGCGCGCCGACAACAGCATAGTTGTACCGCGCTTTAGGGGGGCTGAGTGGGACGCCGTCGGGAGGATTGCCGAAGAGGCGATTGGCGAGCGCCCGCAGATACATTGAAGGAAATGCATGGCAAGTAGCGAGCGTAATCTTCCTGGCACTAACGCGAGGCAGCTTTGAGTGACACTAGCAGGCTGCTGAAATTCGTAGCCTGATTTGCGTATTTATGATTCACTGTCGTTGCATTTGGTCGAGGTTGCGATGCGTGGCAATGACGCGGTGGCTGGTTCCCTGTTCAGCTATGTTGATCTTGAAAAGCGGGTGC